>NZ_LMPX01000001.1:0-1607500 GCF_001424005.1 Sphingomonas sp. Leaf198
TCATGTTCGGCCGTCTGAAGGATTGGCGTCGCGTCGCCACTCGCTACGACCGCTGCCCAACCGTCTTCTTCTCTGCCGTCGCGCTCGCGGCCACCGTCATCTTCTGGCTATGATCAATGAGTCCTGACCCTAGGCTCGCCCATTCGATGATCGATCTCGCGCCATCGGATTTCACCCGCGACGCAATGCTTGGTGCCGCGCTCGTCCTCGATACCCGCGAGAATCCGCTTCGGCTCTGTCTTTTCGCGTCGGCGATACGGATTTTCCTCGACCACATGATGGATGCACTCGCTCCTCAGGAGGAGGTGGAGGCATGTCGTTGGTTCAAGCCGGTTGAGGGGCAGGAGAAGCCGGTCCGCAACGCGCGCCTGACCTACGCCCTCATTGGCGGCTTCGCTGCGGAGCAGGTGGAGGAACTTACCGGCATCGAAGTGAAGCCTCTGATTGCAGAGGTGATCGCATCCTACGGAAAGCTCAACAAACACGTGCACGGTCGCGAGGAAACAATCGTTCGCGACGTCGATGAGCAGGACAAGGTTGTGGACGAGGTGCTCAGCGCGCTCGTCGAACTGCTTGAGGCACAGCGCGACTATCGGTCGGAAATTGTCGACGCGATCGCCGACTCCCTACAGTCGGAAGCGGTTGAGAAGTTCACGACGGAAACGGTCGACGATGTCGACATCCTTGCGACGCACCACACAATCGACTGGGTCGGCATCGACGAACGGGCAGTTGTGAGCATCACCGCCCGCGAAGTCGAATACGAGATCACGGGTTCGATCGGGGTCACGCTGCTATACGGATCAGGCGGCGACAGGGCACGTGGCGACGGTGCCGAAATCGGCGATGAATTCCCGATCTCTATGCGCTTCAAAGTTCCGATCGAGGCGCCACACGATCTGGAACGGGCCGAGATCACCAGCGGCGTCGACACCTCCGCTTGGTTCGATAATGACGATGACGATGACGATGACGATGACGATGACCGCGATACCGACGCTTTCTAGGCAGCCAGCTATGCAGAGTCGCCAATAGGCCCGCAACTGCCTCTGCCCCTGAAAGGATTCACGTGTCGCTCGACGGCCCACGCCTCGCCCCGCTCTCCGGCTAAAGGTCGGATCCCGCGTCGTCCTGATCCATGACTAGGGCTCCATTGGCGACGACCTCATACCGCTGGCGACTATGATCCGGGCCGCTTTCCCTCGCACGGCCTTCGTTGCGCCCAACGCCCGTCACTGATCGATCCATTGCATGGCGGCCGCCCACCAGTGGTGGCCGATCGAGACCTTATCAATGGCCGAGCGAACTCGGGCGCGGCGCCGCGGCGGTCCAGACATCGACGCGCTCTTGACCAGCGAGCTCGAAGCAGCGGGGCTAGGCAGCGATCGGTTGCTGCTGGTCGGCTTCAGCCAAGGCACGATGATGTCGCTTTACGTCGGACTTCGCCGGCCCGAAGCGGTGGCTGGCATCTCCGGCATGCTCGTCACCCCGGAGCGCCTGCAGGCCGAGATCCGGAGCCGTCCTCCCGTCCTGCTGATCCACGGCACCGAGGACGACGTCGTTGCCATCCGCTCAATGTCCCTCGCGGAGACTGCACTGGCAGAAGCGGGCGTGGGCGTCGAGACGCATGTGTCCCCGGGCGTCGCCCACAGCGTCGGCCAAGACGGACTGGCCGCGGCCACGGCGTTCGCGAAACCCGTCGTGGGCTAAAGACTCGATGGTGGAGGGCATCTAAGCGCTCCGGCCAGAACTGACCAGAAGCAACCGCACGAAGCTGAACATGCGGACGAAAAGCCAGTCGAGCTGCTCGGACCGTTCAATCATCTCCTGCGACACCTCGGAATGGCGGATGCGGAGGCTGTTGCCGATCGTGGTCAGCGCCTTTGCCTCGTCGCCGAGGGCAACGCGCATTTTGGAGCCTGCCACTGCCGCCCGGTCGAGAAGCGCGTCCGCTTGTACCTTTTTGTCCACGCCCGGCTCAAGCGTCTTCATTCGCTCGAACGCATCCCACAACTTCTCCGTCGCGTCCCGGCGGTCGTCGAGCTTGGGCGAGAGGAAATGGGAGCGCGCATATTCGAGCAAGCGGTCCAGCTGCTCATCACCGGTGCGGAACATCGCCCAGCCGAGCGTCTGCGCAACCGGCTGTGGAAGGATCCGCCGTGCGTGACCATTGGCATCGAGCTCGAAGGCTATGCCATTGCGCTGGAAGAGCAGATTTACGTCTGCCACGAAAGTCGCGAGGCCAGCGGCACGGTTCCAACTCATATGGTGATGATGCTGATAGGAGTGGTAGCTGCCAAGGACCGGCTCACCCACGGCCTTGGCGCAGAACTCCAGCAGATCGAGAGCAACCGGCGTCTCGGGCACCTCCTGGCTGTTAAGGGGCCAATCGATTCCAGGCACTTCCGCCTCCAGGAACCGCGCGAAGGCCCGGAGGTCGCTACCACACGGCCCATCCCCGTCGGCACACTGCTCCGTAAAGCGGTATCCGAATGCGCCGCTGTCCACGCGCATGTCGATCAGCGCATGCAGCGCTCCCCAGACACGGTCGTCGATTGTCTCGGAGACCGCCGGTCGCTGCCCAAATTCGCGGTCCGTGAAGTATCGCGTGCTCAAGATTTACCCCCCACAGAAGCGAATTTCGTTCGAGGCAGACTAGCACGCCGGAATGACCCTGTCCGCGTGCGACAGTTTAGAGATATGCTTGGAAACAGCCGAACTGCAAGATTTGCGACACCTTGCCGATCGACGCCTCTACCATTGGCGGACGGCAGGTTTCGGCGCAATCGGCCATTGCCAAGCTGGCCGCTGAACGACGTTAGTTGGTCGATACCGGCCGTCCCCCTTCAACCAATCAACGACGAGCGGCGTTTACTGAGATTGCTCAGTTGCACGCCAAAAATTTTAAATGGAGCGTGCCTATCGAACAGATCGGATCACGAGGGCGGCGTTTCGCAGAACTGGTGAGTCATACGTGTCTTATGCCGTCCCCGCACTTGCGCGGGGCGCGCTCTATTCCGCTGCCGCTCCACCGAGCCGTCTGACGACGTCTCGTCGGCAGAGCCGTCACGATCGCTGACGCTTGGTCGGGCGTCGCCCGACATGCGGGCGGCCGTGCTGCGCACGGCCGGCGTGGCGCTACCGCGCGTCGGATAGCGGGGTGGGCGTCGCTACCCTCTAGTCCCGCCGCGGCGGGTTGCAACATCGGCTGTGCCGATGTCCTCCTCTTTGTTTCGGCCCTTCGGGTGCAGCCCGCCGCTCCAGCGGGACTGCCGGTTCGCTCCTGCCGCCCACCCCGCCATTCCGGCGCCGGTTGCGGTGATTTTAAGGAGTGAGAACAATGGCAAAGGACATCACGACCAAAACCACCGGCACGCTCTACGCCGAGGTCACCGACCGGATCATCGCGCAGCTGGAGGCGGGGCGGGTGCCGTGGGTGCAACCATGGGACGGGTCGAAGCTGGAAGGCGGATTGCCGCGCAACGCGGGAACCGGGCGGCGCTATTCGGGGATCAACGTCCTGATCCTCTGGGCGACCGTGTTCGAACGCGGGTTCGGGACGCAAGGGTGGCTGACCTACAAGCAGGCGCAGGCACTGGGCGGCAATGTCCGCAAGGGCGAGACCGGGACGACCATCTGTTACGCCGATCGCTTCACACCGAAGGATGAGCGCGACAAACCCATGACCGAAGCCAGCGACGAGCATCGCCGGCAGGTGGCGTTCCTGAAACGCTTCACCGTCTTCAATGTCGACCAGTGCGAAGGGTTGCCCAACGCACTTTCGGTCGGCGGCGGGGCGTTCCTCGACGAGCGCGAGACGATCGATTGCGCGGAAGCGCTGATGACCGCTACGGGCGCGCAGATCGGTATCGGGGGCGACAAGGCTTTCTACATGCCGACCGCGGACCGCATCCAGCTACCGCCGCAGCAGACATTCCATGATCAGGTAAATTACTACCGCACCGCGCTGCATGAGCTGGGCCACTGGACCGGGCACCCAACCCGGCTTGACCGCGACCAGAAGGGGGCGCCGCGCAGTGCCTCCTATGCCCGCGAGGAACTGGTTGCCGAGATGTGCAGCGCGTTCACCTGCGCAGAACTGGGTATCGTGCCAACCGTACGTCATGCGGACTATATCGGCGCATGGCTGGACGTGCTGCGTGAGGATTCCCGCGCGATCTTTCGCGCGGCCAGTCAGGCCAGTAAGGCGGCCGACTATCTGCTCGCGTTCCGCGCCGATGGGGCAGATGACGCAGGGCAGGAGATGGTGGCATGACCGACCTTCCCGAAGAGCTGAAGGCGCGTGCGCAACGCGTCTTCGAGCCGTCAACCGGCCCAGCGCCCGGCGACTATCACGGCCCCGTGCATCCGGACGACCTGGCGAAGATGGCACGCGCGATGCTGTCGTTGCCACGGACGACGCGGGCGATATTCCTCGCGGTCCGGCTCGACGGTTACAGCTACGATCATATCGCCAAGGTGACCGGGCTCAGCCAGCGTCAGGTCGCGCGGCGGATGCGGACGGCGATCCGTCGTCTTGGTCGCTACAGGCGCGGCGACGAACGCCCCGAATGGCGGCTGTGGGTGCAGCGATGGTGCCGATACTGGCCGCGTTGATGCGTAGCACAGGCTTGTCCGGCGTAGTCCCGGCAAGCCTGTGCTTTGCCGCTCTCGCTCGTTAGGGTTGCCCAGATATGCGCGATACGCTCGATCATCTCCCCAAATCCAAGCAGCGTGAGCTTGCCCACGTCGTGCGTGTGCTGTTCGAGGAGTTCGACGCCGCGCACGCGACGACGACGACCAAATGGAAGAAGCAGGGCCGCATTGCGAAGCTCGTGCTGTACGGCTCCTACGCGCGCGGCGACTGGGTCGATGATCCGATCGGCGGCTATGCGTCCGACTATGATATCCTCGTCGTCGTCAACGACGAGCGGCTGGTCGACTTCGAATATTGGTCGGCAGCCGAGGATCGGCTGATGCGCGACACGACGGTCACCAAGTCGTTGTCAGCACCGGTCAGTCTCATCGTGCACAGTCTATCTGACGTAAACCAGCAGCTCGAAAAGGGGCGGCCGTTCTTCGTCGATATCATACGGCAGGGGATCGCACTCTATGACGCTGAGGGCTTCTGCTTTGCCGCGCCGCGCGATCTGCCGCCGGAAGATGCATTGGTGGAAGCACAGGCCTATTTCGATAAAGGCTTCCCAGCGCGAATGCCTTTCAAAGCATGGCACATCTCGCGATCGATAACGGCGACCATAATGAGGCGGCATTTGTGCTGCACCAAGCAGCGGAACGCCTCTACCACTGCACTTTGCTGGTTCTAACGCTCTACAGCCCGAAATCGCACCGGCTGAACTTCCTGCGGTCTCAGTGCGAGCAGATCGCGCCGTCGCTAATCGCCGCATGGCCGCGCGAAGATCGCTTCGCACGGCGCTGTTTCGAACTGCTGCGGCAGGCTTATGTGAATGCGCGCTACTCGCCGCATTACGAGATCGCGCCCGAGGAACTGGCATGGCTCGGCACGCATGTCGCCGAGTTGCAGACTTTGGTTGATGCCGTTTGCCAAAAGCGGCTCACGCCCGGCGAATAGACGCCAGGCGCTCGCAGATCATTCGGCGGCGTCAGCCTTGGCCGCACGCTTGCGCGGTGCGGGCTTCGCGTCCGTAGCGGGGGCAACTTTGGTGCCGGGCTTGCGGCCGAGGCCGATATTCTTCGCCATCGCGCGGCGGCTTTCCGAATAGCTCTCGGCCACCATCGGATAATCAGCCTTGAGGTTGTACCGGGCGCGATACTCTTCCGGCGTCAGGCCGTTGGTTGCCAGATGGCGACGTAGCGTCTTGTACGGCTTGCCGTCGATCATCGAGATGATGTGGTCCTTCGACGCCAGCGATTTGCGTACCGTGACCGCAGGCGCGAACTCCTGCGACGGTTCTTCGCTTGCCACGTCGATGGTGCTGCTACCGTTCAGATCGCTGACGGTCTTGAACATTGTCTGCAGGAAGGCCGGAACATCATCGGCGGACACACGGCTATTGGGATTGCCGAGCCAGGCTATGGTCAGTTCGGTCGCGAGTTCGACGGCGTTCACGGAAGTCTCTTCAGTCATGAAAATTCCAGCATTGGGGAAAGGGTAATAGGCGCTCGCATTGCAGGAGTCGCTCGCGCAACCCAATCGATCAATCACAGTTGAAGTTCAACGGTCAAAGCTGTCATCTGCCTGTGTCGGATCTGGACTCGGAGCAAACGCCCGACGACCAAGACGCCGCCATAACATCAGCATCTGATCGCGATCTGGACCACGTAACTTTGCGGCACAGTCGTTGAGCAGACCGAAGATCACCGCGCGATCATCATCGGCCAGTTCGATCAAGCCGGCCTTTGCAACAAGTCCGCCAAGCTCGATCAGATGCTTGGTTCGTTCGCGCCGCTTCACGATCCAGTTGCGCATGTCATTGCGGCTTCGTGTCGCCAGCAGCCGATGCCTGGCCGCCATCGTTCGAAGTTCCGCGGCTCGCGATGCGGTCAGCTTTACCCGCAGATCCACGCCCCGGAGTTTGAAAGAAGGCAGCACCCCGGTGTCGCCATTCCTCCCGGATCGCGTCGTCCTTGGTGTCGACCGCCGACAGCAACGCGCCGGTCAGTTCCTCGATCGACAACGCGTCGGCGCGGGTTGTGATCACCAACGTGCCTAACTGCGTCAGTCGAGCGCCCCGTAACAGCTTGGCCTTGTCGTCGAGGGCCTTCAGTTCCGAATCATAATCGCGAGGTTTGCGCATGCTGCCGTCCTCAATTGAATGTTGAGGGCGCCTCAGTTAGTGGTGCATTCGATCAGCGTAAATACAGTGAAACAGCGTGGGACGAAGTCGTCCCGAGATAGATGAAATCTTCGAAGGGCGCGCTTATACGTCGTGCCGACGTCGCTTGTGTAGTGTAGATGGATTGCCGTCATGGCGATCTACCATTTCTCGGCAAGGATGATCTCGCGCGCAAACGGCTCGAGCGCGCTCGCCGCGGCGGCGTATCGTTCGGCCTCGCGGCTGCGCGATGAGCGGCTCGACCGTTCCCACGACTTTTCGAACAAGGCCGGTGTCGTGCATTCCGAAGTGATGCTGCCGGACGGCGCGCCTGAGCGCCTGCGTGACCGCGAGCGGCTGTGGAATCAGGTCGAGGCGGTGGAGATCCGCAAGGACGCGCAGCTAGCCCGTGAGATCGAGTTCGCGCTGCCCCGCGAGCTGGACCAGGCGGAAGGCATCCGGCTGGCGCGCGAGTTCGTGAAGGCCGAGTTCGTCGACCGCGGCATGATCGCTGACCTCAACGTGCATTGGGATATCGGTGCGGACGGTCTGGCCAAGCCGCATGCCCATGTGATGCTGACCACGCGCAGCGTCGGCGAAGAGGGTTTCGGCCCGAAGGTTCGCGACTGGAACCGCACCGATCTGCTCGAGCGGTGGCGCGAGGCCTGGGGCGAACACGTCAACCGTCGGCTCGCCGAACTGGATATCGATGCGCGCGTCGATCATCGCTCGTTCGAGCGTCAGGGGATCGACCTCGAACCCCAGCACAAGATCGGTCCCGCGGCAGCGCGCCGGCCGGGGCAGGGACTGGAGAGTGAGCGGCTCGACGAGCATGTCGAGATTGCCCGTTCGAACGGCAACAGGATCATCGCGCAGCCGGGGATCGCGCTCGACGCGATCACACGAACGCAGGCGACCTTCACGCGCCGTGACCTGGCGATGTTCGTCCACCGCCATAGCGACGGCAAGGAGCAGTTCGACGCTGTGTTGTCAGCGGTCCACGCCAGTCCGGACATCGTCGCGCTCGGCAGGGATAGCCGCGGTGACGAACGCTTCACCAGCCGCGACATGATCGAGACCGAACAGCGGCTCGAGAACGCGACCGTCCGGCTGGATGCTAGCCGGCGCCACGGTGTCAACGAGCAGTATCGCAAGCGCGCGCTTGTCCGCGCCGAGATGCGCGGGATGGTCCTGTCGAGCGAACAGCGCAGCGCCTTCGATCACGTGACGAAAGGGCAGGGGATCAGTGTCGTCGTCGGCTATGCCGGCACCGGCAAGTCGGCGATGCTTGGCGTTGCGCGCGACGCCTGGGAGAGTGCCGGCTACACCGTCCGCGGTGCCGCGCTGTCGGGGATCGCGGCCGAGAATCTCGAAGGCGGATCGGGGATCGCGTCGCGCACGATCGCGAGCCTCGAACATCAGTGGAAGCAGGACCGGGAGCTGCTCACATCGCGCGATGTGCTCGTGATCGACGAGGCCGGGATGATCGCGACACGGCAGATGGAACGTGTCATCGCGGAAGCCAAGAAGCGCGGCGCCAAGGTCGTGCTCGTCGGTGACCCCGAACAGCTCCAGGCGATCGAAGCGGGGGCGGCATTCCGGTCCGTTGCCGAGCGTCATGGTAGCGTCGAGATCACCGACATTCGCCGCCAGCGCGACGACTGGCAGCGGACAGCAACACGCCACTTGGCAACCGAGCGGACCGGCGAGGCGGTGCGGGCCTATGAGGAGCACGGCCATGTCCATGTCGCGGAAACGCGCGACCATGCCCGCGCCGATCTGATCGATCGCTGGGATGGCGACCGCACAACCGCGCCGAGCGCATCGCGCATGATCCTCACCCACACCAACGACGAGGTGCAGGCGCTGAACGAGGCCGCTCGGCAGCGGCTTCGCCTTGCCGGCGCGTTAGGTGAGGACGTCGCGATCCAGACCGGTCGGGGTGCCCGGGCATTTGCCGCAGGCGACCGCGTCATGTTCCTGCAGAACGAACGCGGTCTCGGTGTGAAGAATGGGTCGCTCGGTACCGTGCAGAGCGTCACCACGGCGCGCATGGCGGTGATGCTTGATGATGGTCGCCATGTCGCGTTCGACACCAAGGAGTATGCGCAGCTCGATCACGGCTACGCCGCTACCGTGCACAAGTCGCAGGGCGTAACGGTCGACCGTGTGCATGTATTCGCCACGCCGGGTCTTGACCGGCACGCCGCCTATGTCGCGCTGTCGCGGCATCGCGACCGCGTCGACCTCCATTATGGTCGAGACGACTTCGCCGACCAGAGCAGATTGGTCCGCACGCTATCGCGCGAACGGACGAAGGACATGGCCTCGGACTATGCGCGCGACTTTGGCGATCGGCGGCAAATCCAGTTGCCGGATCGGACGATCGAGACTGCGCGCCCGGCGCCAACCCGCGATCCGTTTGCCGGTCTCGATTTGCGTCCGGCAGCGCCTAAGTCGGTTCCCCTTCAGTCAGCGCCGAACCGCGCCGCAAATCTTCCTGATGCTGTCATCCGACATGGTCGTATCGTCAGGATGATGCGCTCTACCCACGCGGTTGGGGACACCTACACCGCAGAGCAAAGGGCCGAGCTTGTCGCCAGCCGAGCGTCTCTCGACGCCATCGTGCCCCATGGTGCGCGCGATCTGGAAACAGCGATGACGGTCGACACGCGGCTGGTCCACGAAGCGGCGGAAGGCAGAACGGGCGCGGTAATCCGCGCCATGCAGCTGGAAACGGAAATTCGCGAAGATCCGACACGCCGCGCCGACGTCTTCGTGCAGCGCTGGCAGGGGCTCGAGCAGCAGCGTCGCGCGCTAAAAATCTATCATGAGGACACGAAGGTTCGTGCCGTCGAGAACACAATGATCGGCATGGCAAAAAGCCTGGAGCGCGACCCGCAGGTCGAGTCCATTCTTCGCAATCGGAAGGTCCAGTTAGGATTGGGAGCGACCAGCGGCGCAAGTGTCGGCCGGGAACTGGCGAATATGATCGGGCGCGGACGCAGCCGCGGGTTGGGTATTGGTATGTGAATGCTGTCGGCTGGATTAAGTAGTCTTTTTTGCACCCCCGTTCCTCGAAAGGCCGCAGGTTAGCAGAGCCAAACTTCGCAGTTTCCAAGGGTGTGCTGTCAATAACCCAATGATCCGTCATGATTTGGGGGTTGAAACAATTGGGAAATTCGGGTCTGTTTTCAGCTTCCTGACGGATTTCTCCGCGCGCAAGCGCAGACAGGGCCGCTTGTGCGACTAGCCAGCGTTCCCCGTCTGATCCGAATTTGGGGCCAAATAGCCATCATCCATAGCTGGCGTCGCGGTGGTCGACCGCGTCTGAGGTTGGGCACCCCATTGAGTTTGAGTGTCATAGCGCGACGCGCCGTTTGAGAACCGCCAAGGATAACGGTGAACCGGAGAGGAAAGATTCTAGGATATGTCCGAAGCGATTGGTGCCAGCACATAGAACTGCTCGTCGGAAAGTGCCCGGTAGAGAATCAGCGTTACGCTGTCATCTGCCGAAGAAATATCGAACCACGAAGGTGGTTCTCCTGGTGCGATTGGTTTGTAATCACCCGACCTGACGAGGAGGGCGAGCATGGCCTCCGGCAGGGGGGCAAATTTCATCTCGCTTGGTGGGCACATCTTCGTCATGAACGGCAGAGCATCATGCCCAGAACACATCGCTTTTTGGGCCTTGTCTAACTCAGCGCTGACTGGGTCGCCTTGCATAAAATTTCTCCGAAACGGCATGGCGCCGGGTCTCATCGGGCGTGCTCTGCACCTTGATTAGCGGCTTTGGTATCATTCAAACTCTATCAAGTAATTGTTGATCTTCGGGCGCTAGCTGACATTGTGAAGCTGCCGGCGCGGTGCCGCGGCTTATGGGGGTTTGATTGGCGGCGTAGCGCAGCTGTCCGAAAGGCAGGGCGCAAGCCACCGATCCAAGGTTGTATGCTTAAAAGGCGACGTAGTGATGAAAGCGAGGACGAGATCGGCTTGAGCCGATTGTTCATGATCGCGTTACGTACTGGATCCACCACCGCCGTTCGGGCATTCCTGGGACGAAAAGCTGCCCTTGCCGGAACAGATGGTCGGGGTCGCTCCCCGCTGCTTATTGCTTCCTCACACGGGCACCTGCCGATCTGCGAGCTCCTCCTGGAGGCTGGTAGCGATCCATTTGCCACTGACAGTGACGGGCTCGACGGCCGTGATCACGCACGACGTGCGGGGCGGGAGGATATCGTCAGTCTGATCGCAAGCGCACAAGCTGCCAAAGCCATAGAGACCTCGATCGAACCATCGATAGTTTCAGACGAGTTCGAGGAGCAACTAGAAACGGCGTCCATAGCTCCATCGAAGGCCACCGACAGCGCCGTTTTTTTACCCGCGCATGCCGACCCAATCCCGGCAGAGATACATGCTTCAATAGCAGAAGATGAACCAACAAGGACGGCTGATGCCTCTCCAATTTCGTTCGATAGGGATACAGAGAATGATCTACCCGCAGTAGGGGACATACCTCCGCACAGTGGGTCAGATTATCGAGATATCTCGTTCGTTCCCGATACTCGTAGCGATATAGTTTCCGCCGATGGCACAACGTATGAGATTGCCAAGCGAGGTAATGAGCTTGTCCTGATTGAAGCCGTAGCGGGAACCCGGTCAGCTTTAACAACTTCCGATGACGACCGAACCCATTACCTCGGCGACCAAACGTCAATGACTGATGACGTCGGCGGGTGGCAGGTCGACACATCGACCTTGAATGACGAGGATGATCGATCGGCAATCCAAGCTGCTACAGAAGCTCAGCAACGTCTCTCGATCGTACGCCCGCGAAGTCTTGATGGCGATGATTGGTCGTCGATCGAGATTGATCTCCCGGAACCCAGCGAAAGAAGAGCGGAAAGTCCGCTGCCGCGAGCCGTAGTCGCAGCCGCCCGCGAAGCGTTGCAGCGTGCGCTAGCGGTGGGAGAATACAACGAAAATCTATTTTCGATCACCGGAATTTTCACTGCTGGCCAAGAGCGCGTTCTACACCGGATTTTGCGTGCAACTGCGGCCTCCTCAGGCTGCGTCGTCGATCGTGAAACCGACATGTGGGCGGAGCTTGTCTCATCAGGTCCGCAGGTTGATCATCGGTCGGACGATGTCTCCGAATTCGTCGAACAATTTGCAACGAGCTGTTGGGCGCTGGGACGTCCTTCCAGCTACGACATCCAGCTCAATTCCTATCCACGTCTGTCTCGAAATGAGGAGGCGAACCTCTTTCGGAAAGTAAGTCAAGCTACGGCAGAAGCCATGCTGGAGATCGCCAAATCGAGGGATGCGATCGACTTCGTCCTCGCTGCAGATGACAGGGTCGAAGACGGCTTGCTGCCAGCATCATTCATATCGTCTCATCAGCTTGATGAAGCTGACGACGAGGAGCTCGAGAGTCGCGATGAAGAAGCCGATGACGAGGTAATGTCTGATGATCGATCGGCGGGCTTTATCGAGTTGCCACCAGCCTATGTCAGTGCCGTAAACGAACTTCGAATTGCTCGCGCTCATCACGGCGATACCATGCTGCCATCGGAGGTTCGAAGGGCATCTCGCGCGCTCAACGATATGGGCTTAACATCAGATTTTATGCGGTACCTCGCTATCGAGCTGCCGATACGCGAAGGCCACACACGAACGATGGACGGCGCGTTTTCCGCCTTGGCACGATCCGAGAAAGCAAAGCGCTTGCTGCTCGAACGCCATTTGCCTCATGTTCGTGCATTCGCGCAGCGTTATGCTGGCCGCGGTCTGGATTTGGACGACGTGATCCAGGAGGGAAACATTGGCCTGATGCGCGCCATTCAGACCTTCGATACCGGCCGCGGACATCGCTTATGGACCTACGCTCAGGCATGGGTTTGGCAGAGGATAACGCGAAAGATTGCGGATCTAGGAGACACGATCAGGCTGCCCATTCATGCTCAGCAGGACCGGCGCAGGATGGAAGCTGCTATTGATGCGGTTGTGGAAACCAGCCGTGGCGGTTTCGATATCGCCCAAGTTGCCGTCGCAAGCTCGCTTCCTGTCAAACTTGTCGAGCGCTTTTTGGCCATTCGTTCTGTCGAATCCCTTGAGGACCAACGGGACCTTTCAAGCGACGAAGTCGCGGGCGCGCTGATTGTTGACACTACGGGAGGTAACCCACTCGAGAACGCGCTTCTCGGCGATCTGGCAGGTGTCGTAATGGGAAGCCTGAGCGAATTGCCAGATCGTATTCAGGACATAATTCGCTTGCGGTTCGGCCTCGACGAACGAGGCGATCATACACTCGAAGAGATTGGTCAAAAATACGGTGTGACACGCGAGCGTATCCGCCAGATCGAGGCGAAAGGGCTAACAATACTCGCACATCCAAGCCGCTCACGCGCCCTTCGGACTCTTCTAGATAGTTGATATAATGAAACACAGGTCCGCTCCGCCGCGAGCCGCTGCACTGGTCGAGTCTCTTCGGGGACTCGGATATTCCACGTCAACTGCAGTAGCTGATATCATCGACAACAGCATTGCTGCCGGGGCCAGAACAGTTTCCGTGGCCTTTAACTGGGCCGGGGACGATAGTTCACTGACCATACTTGATGACGGCCGCGGAATGACGGCTGATGAACTAGACTCCGCTATGCGACTTGGTGACCGTAATCCACTTGATCACAGAGCTGCTGGCGATCTGGGGCGGTTCGGCCTTGGTCTGAAAACCGCGTCTTTTTCCCAGGCCCGAAGCCTCACGGTCGCCAGCCAATCGGTCCATGGCGCGATCGAGTGCCTTCGCTGGGACCTCGACGTGCTGGCGAACGCGACAGACGATGGTTGGCACCTGATCGAGGGGCCATCCATCGGGTCCGAACATCATCTGACCTTGCTGGCCGGCGCTGCTAGCGGCACGCTTGTCCTGCTGGAGCGACTTGATCGGCTCGTTTCGAACGGCTTCGAAGCACAGGATTTCCTTGATGTAATCGACCGTGTCGAAAGCCATCTGGGAATGACGTTCCATCGCTACCTAGAGGGCTCCAACCCGAAGCTTACTTTGCTTCTTAACGGCCGCCCGGTCCGCCCTTGGGACCCTTTCCTAAGCGGTCATCCGGGGAAACCTTGGTCACCCCCTGAGCACCGATTGGGATCCACGGGCGAAGTTATCGTTCAGTGTCACGTTCTGCCTCACAAAGACAAGCTGACGCCCAAGGAAAACGACGAAGCGGGGGGCCCCGAGGGGTGGACATCGGGGCAGGGGTTTTACGTCTATCGCAACGAACGCCTCCTTGTCGCAGGCGGCTGGTTGGGACTTGGTTCAGGGCGCCGATGGACACGGGACGAGGCACACCGACTGGCCCGGATCAGATTGGATATCCCCAATAGCGCGGATAGCGAATGGAAGCTCGACATTCGAAAGTCGACTGCTCGTCCACCAGTAAGCGTTCGAAAGCGCCTTACCCGCCTTGCTGAGGAGACTAGACACCGTGCCCGACGGGTATTTGCCCACCGCGGACGGTCTGTTTCAACGGGACGTGGTGATCCAGTGGAAATGGCATGGTTGTCTACGCATTCGAGCTCGGGAACGCGTTATAGAATATCCCGGGATCACCAGAGCGTGCGCAATATACTGGATCGGTATCCGGATATTGTGAAAGATATTGAAGCAATGCTTCGATGCATCGAAGAAACGGTACCGGTTCAACGTATCTGGCTGGATACTGCCGAAGACAAGGATACTCCACTTACAGGCTTTGTTGGTGAGCCCGATACGGAGATTCGACAAGTGCTCGAAGCAATGTTTCGATCTTTGATTCAGAACAAGGGGCTGAACCCAGAGGATGCCCGTGCCCGTCTAAGCCGCACCGAACCATTTGACCGATACTCGAATCTTGTTGCGTCGTTACCTGACGACCTTAGTTTCGCTGGAGAGTAAATTAATATGCCAGTCGCTGCTGGAAGCAATGCTTTCAATGTAATCAAGTTCGCTCAGACACTGCTATCAGATGATGAAGCCAGCATTACCCCAGCGTTGATCAATCAAAAGATCGACCTCATTCTTCAGATGAACCCACGATGGGCCGTTGACCTAGATCGCGACGCTGTGGCGGATGAGCTGATCCGTCGCTCTAGCCAATGGGTTGGGCAGGACACCACGCTGAAGGACAATACGGGCCACGACCCGTGGCTCAACGCGGCAAGAAAGCGAGATTGGCGCTACTGGCAGCGCTACCGGGAGTGGATGGAAGGCCGCCTGTCCGACGCTGCGACCGACGGGCTTGATCGAGCGACCGACCACATTCTCGGGCTACTGGAAGATCCGGCCAGAACGGGAAACTGGGATCGTCGTGGTTTGGTCGTGGGCCATGTCCAATCCGGCAAAACAGGGAATTATACTGGGTTGATCTGCAAAGCTGCAGATGCTGGCTACAAGATCATCATCGTTCTCGCAGGCATACACAACAATCTCCGCTCGCAGACGCAGATGCGGCTCGACGAAGGTTTTCTTGGCTACGAGACTCAGCCAGGACAGGATGATCTACGCCTGATTGGCGTGGGCAAGATCGACTCCGATCCCGCCATCAAGCCGAATTCAGCTACCAATCGATCTAACTCGGGTGATTTCAGTGCGGCTGTTGCAAAGAATCTTGGCATATCGCCTGAGCAAAGGCCTTGGCTGTTCGTAGTCAAAAAAAATAAAACCGTGCTCGAACGGTTGAACCGATGGGTGCGGACACATGCTTCCAACGCGACGGACCCGGAAACAGGCCGCAAAGTTGTAACCAATCTCCCATTGCTGCTCATCGACGACGAGGCTGACCACGCCTCGGTGGATACTGGCGAACAGGCTTTCGATGCCGACGGCAACCCGGATCCTGAGCACGAACCTAAGGCGATCAACCGGCTCGTTCGCCGTCTGCTCCATTCCTTCACACGGTCCGCGTATGTCGGCTACACGGCAACACCATTTGCGAATATATTCATTCACGAACGCGGGAGTACGAAGGAGGAAGGCCCCGACCTCTTCCCTGCAAGCTTTATCGTCAATCTTGGTGCACCTTCAAACTATGTTGGCCCCTCCAAGATCTTCGGCAGTGCGAGCCGCGATGAGGTAGGGTTGCCGCTGGTACACGCCGTTGACGCTGACTTTGACAACGACGACGCGCATGCTTGGATGCCGTTGGGCCACAAGAACGGCTATCGTCCGCTCCACAACGGCGAAGATGTGGCACCGCCGTCATTAATACGCGCGATAAATTCTTTCCTAATAGCGTGCTCGATCAGGCACTTGCGTGGGCAGGGGGGAGAGCACGCGTCCATGCTGGTCCATGTGACTCGGTTTACTTCGGTTCAACAGGCCGTGACGCGCCAAATTGAACAATATCTGCGAGAGGCACGTCAAAGATTGGTGCGCGATGTAGATAGCGCGAGTTTGATCGCCGCGCTGCGCAATCAATGGATTTCCGAGTTCGAGCCCACCACGCTGCGTATCCGCAATCTCTATCCAGATGATGTCGGAGCTGGTGATGAACAGTGGGATGATGTCCTCGCTACCCTGCGTGATATCATTGCGGACATCGAAATCCGCATGATCAACGGGACTGCGAAGGACGCACTCGATTACTCGGATTCCGGAGGCGTCGGCCTCAAGGTGATCGCTGTGGGTGGTGACAAACTTGCGCGGGGCCTGACTTTGGAAGGCCTTAGCACCAGCTACTTCCTTCGTGCATCGAAAATGTATGACACCCTGATGCAGATGGGGCGATGGTTCGGATACCGTCCCGGCTATCTCGATCTTTGCCGGCTTTATACCTCACACGAACTCATTGACTGGTTCGGGCATATTTCCGACGCAGCCGAAGAGCTTCGGGAAGAGTTCGACTTGATGGCGGAAAGTGGAGGAACCCCCCGCGATTACGGCCTTAAGGTCCAATCACATTCAACGCTCATGGTCACATCCAGGCTGAAAATGCGCTCTGCCCGGAACCTTAAGTTGTCATTCAGCGGCCAGCTTCTCGAAACCGTCGTCTTTCACAAAGACCCAAGTATCTTGTCCGCAAACTTTGCCGCAGGGCGCAATCTGCTGGAGGGCCTTGGTACTTCCGGGCCAATACCTGTGCGGGTACGCAATGGAAGCCGACAGGAATGGACCGGGAGCTTTTGGGAGAATGCGCCAGCGGACGACATCATCCATTTTCTTCAAAGCTACTCGACACATCCGGGCGCCTACAGGGTCGTAAGCCCGATCTTAGCCGACTTCGTACGGATCATGGCCGACGCGGGCGAGCTGACATCTTGGACCGTCGCGTTGATCGGAGCGCAGAACGGCGAGGATGTACCGGTGACCGATAAAGTCGCCGTCCCGATGATAAAGCGAACCGCCAAGCCCGAAACCGATCGCTTCTCGATCGGCCGCCTCATGTCTCCGCGAGACGAAACTTTGGCGCTGGACGACGACGCTTGGGAAGCTGCTTTGGCGTTAACGCGTGGCGCGTGGTCGAGCGATCCTGGTCGGTTGCAGACGCGTGCCGAGCCAGATACGCCGAACGGTCCTGCAGTTCGCAATATCACCGGGTTCGGTGCTGTTGGCGTACCCGCTCATCCCGAGAGAGGGCTCTTGTTGCTGTATGTGATTGATTCCGAGAAATGGGCTGAAAACCTGCCACCCGTTCTCGCGTTCGGGATCAGTTTTCCAAGCAGCAACAGCGGCCCCAAGGTCGAATACAAGGTCGGCAACGTGTATTGGGAGCAGGTTTATGGCGACGATGACTGAGGCCGAACTACCATCGACGTGGCGGGCACTTTCCGGGGCAGATCAAAACGAAGGATGGCGTTATATTATCATCCGGAAGCTGGGTCCATGTACGCTGCACGCAGGCAGGCGGTTCCCCGGAAACGAGGAAGCGCTCCTCGTAAGTTTTGAGGGCGCGAAGTTACCGGGCGCGCGCCAGCTCCCAAAAGCTCGAGGTTTCGAGGTCGCGCATGTCGTTCTCCCGACCCTCTCAGGTGACACTTCCACGATCGGCCTGATCAGAGAGTCCCAAGGCTCGCTTGAACTGTTCTCAATGATGGCTCAAGATATTGTCGTCGTCATGGAACGATCGGCCTCGTTCACCGTGCAGGAAATGATGCAGGGTTTTCTGAGGCGGGTCGCAACATGGCAGGAATTCATGCAACGGCCTGGCGACCAGTTGCTCTCCGCTGAATCAGAGTTGGGCTTGGTAGGCGAGCTGTTGACCCTCGAGCTATTGATCGAAGCAGGGGTGCAGCCGCTTGCAGCTGTAGAGGGCTGGCAGGGCCCGGAGGACGGCGTTCATGACTTTGTCCTCGGCAGCGGTGCCATTGAAGTGAAATCGACTATCGCGACCTCCGGCTTCCCGGCTCGGATTGGCTCGCTCGACCAACTCGATGATGCGGTACACAAACCACTGTATCTGTGCGGTCAAAGGCTTGCATTGGACCCGGAGGGCACCGCACTGCCGAAGCATGTCGCGAGGTTGCGCGACACACTGGCGGAAAGTGGCGCGTTGGCCCGGTTTGAAGTTCGCATGCTCCACGCAGGCTTCCTCGACCGGCATTCGGACGGATACACTCGCCGCTTCGCGTCCATTGATACAAAGATCTTTACGGTCGATGCCGAGTTTCCAAGGCTGACGCCGGCCCTTGTGGGCCCGGAAATCAGGCATGCGATTTACGGCGTTGACTTGGATCTCGTAGCCGCGCCCCCAGTAGCGATCGGCGTCGTACTGAACTCTTTCGGAATCATGTAAGATGAACCTGGACGAATTTCTTGCCCAAACACAGGACCGAGTTCGGACCGATTTGGCGGAGCGCATGCTGGATGCTGCAGCGCCTTATCCTCACGAAGAATTGATCTTCTCCGAAGTCGTCATGCAGCACATGGCCGACGTCGGAATGATCGATGATCCAAAGATTTGCCAGTACTCCGGGAAGGTCGGTAATGCGGTTCTTCGTCTGGTCGGTTATGCTGTTTCGGAGGATCTTGATACGCTCGATCTCTTCGTAAGTCTTTACGCAGGCGCTCCGACCATAACGCCTGTGCCCGATGCGGACGTTATGCAGGCCGCAGGCCAATGTTTGCAATTTTTGAAGAATTGCGTCGAAGGGAAGCTCGTAAAGAAACTGGACGAGACAAACGACGCCTACGAGATCGCAACGGTTATTGAGACATGCTACGACAACCTCGACAGGATCAGAATATTTGTACTGACTGACTGCCAGTCAAAGGCGAAAGCGTTTAAGCCGCGGGATGTCAAAGGCAAGACTATCTCCCTAGAAGTTATGGATATAGAACGACTTCACAGACATTGGTCCGAGGGCAAGCCACGTGACGAACTCCTTATCAATTTTCAAGAGGTCAGTGGCGATGCTCTGCCATGCGTATATGTGCCAGGGCAGTTAGCCGGATACGATTATGCTCTTGCCGCCATACCAGCTGAGACACTCTATATTCTTTATGAGAAGTTTGGGCCGCGCCTTCTGGAAGCTAATGTCCGATCATTCTTGAGCGCTACTGGCAAGGTTAACCGGGGCATCAGAGACACTCTGCGTCTCGCGCCAGAACACTTTATGGCGTTCAATAATGGAATCGTGATGGTGGCGGATGAGGCTCGTATCGGTCGGGCGTCCGATGGCTCCATTGGATTGCTCGGACTGAAGGGAATGCAGATCGTCAACGGAGGTCAGACGACTGCCTCAATTTACTTTACGAGGAAAAAGTCGCCCGACACTGACATTTCTCGAGTTCGCGTCCCTGCAAAGATAATAATATTACAATCGTCTGACCCTGAGTCAGAGGAACAGATGATTGCGGATATTTCTCGGTTCGCAAACAGCCAGAATTCCGTGAAACAGTCGGATCTTTCCGCCAATAAGCCTTTCCATGTACAGCTTGAGAAGCTTGCAAACACCACGTTTTGTCCCGATGGCGTAAGCCGATGGTTTTACGAAAGGGCTGCAGGTAGTTATAATGTACTGCTAGCACGTGAAGGCACTACGCCAGCCAAGCTCCGACAACTAAAAGAGGCCGTCCCTGCTGCAAGAAAGATATCAAAAACTGACTTGGCAAAGTATCTACATGCGTGGGATGAGAGGCCGGATGTCGTGAGCCAGGGCTCTCAGAAGAACTTTAACACGTTCATGCAGGATATTGCTGAAGGTGGATTCGCTGCACCAGATCCTCTCACGGTTCAATGGTACAAGACAACAATTGCCAAGGCCATCCTTTTCAAGGAAACGCACAAGATATCGCGAGCTAAGCACTTTGCGCAGGCACAAGCTAATATTGCCGCTTATCTAGTTTCCGTTCTGGCCAACCGAACAGGTGATCGACTTAGCTTTGATCGCATATGGAGCCGCCAAGCGCTTTCTCCTCAGCTCGCTCAACAACTGGTCGCTTGGGCACTTGAGGTAGAAGCTGCACTGAGAAGCAACGCCGGTGCGAAGATGATATCTGAACAGGCCAAGCGACCTGAATGCTGGGAGGCCGTCCGGCAGTACGATTATAGCGATCTGCGGACTGATATACCTGAACTCGACTAACGTAGCCAGTTGGCTGAATTCATCATCACGTAGAAACTGTGACTTCAGCCACATGAGTGCCTGCAAAACTCACTTAGTGGACTTTTACGCTGCAAACAGCCGGAGGTCGGTGACGGAGTTCAATGCATCAAACGCAGATACCAGAGTTCGAGATACCACTTCGGCTATCTTGTTTGCCAGCAAGGGTGGAACTGCATTACCCACCTGAACGTACTGTTCGGTTCGGTTTCCCTGAAATAGGTAGTTGTCAGGAAATGTCTGAAGGCGTGCAGCTTCACGAACGGTCAAGCTCCGACACTGAAGTGGGTCGGGGTGAATGAAGTAGTGGCCATCTTTGGATATGTGGCTCGTAACAGTGCTCGACGGATCGTTCCATGTCTGAACGCGAAAGCGGTCCTTGAACTTGCCAGACTTCCAGTTTTTATGGTTTGGAGCTAAACCTTCTGGATAGTCACTGGCCTTCGGTGAGGCGCCGTGCAGAGATGAGAATGTAGACGCGAACGCGTAGCGAGCGAGATCGGCTGACATGTGTCCACGGGACTCATGATTTGGCAGAAAGGTCAGGCGGGGATCGATCAGCCACGCTGCGAGGGCGTTATGCTGTATCGCTGAGAAGGCGCCGGACGACCTCGGCAAAACCTCGCTGCTCGCTTCTAGCTCTGCTGCTAGCTCTACAAGTCTAGCAGCTACGCCATCGAGTACGTGACATTCCTCTACAAACGCAGCTTCTGCGGCTTCTTTAAACGCTTCAACGACTACCGTTTTCCACGTTTCTGCTCCGTCCGCCGTTTTCGACAGTCCGCTGCGCAAAGGTGGCATGCCACGTAATACGTCACCTACCGAAGGTCTATTGGATGCGGTATCCAAGGCATTCTCGAAGAGTGTGTCGCCAAGACCATCAGCGACGTCAGCTCGTATACCAAACAGTATCACCCGATGTCGGCATTGTGGAATGCCGTGCATCTCGGCCTGTATCAAATGCTCTTTCGTTCCCGCCTTGGCGCCAGTGACCAGCGGAAAAATCCGATAGGAATCGTGTTTGCCTCCCGCAGCACGAAGGTCCGAAAGCACTTTCGGGAATATTGATTCCCCATCAACCTTCGCCGACAATATACCTTTTACGTTTTCCATAACAAACGCAACGGGGCGAAGACGCTGCAAAATTCGTATGTACTCGCGATATAAAAAGTGACGATGATCTTTGCTTGCAACGTAAGAAGCGATGCCCCTGTTTCGTGACCGCCCGACGAGAGAGTAAGCTTGGCAAGGGGGGCCTCCGACTAGGATTACTCGATCGTCGGACGATTCTCGTATCTTGTCTAGCATTGGGTCAATAACAGTATTTGAACCGGCTGAGCCTAGCTCTAGACGAACCGTCTCTCTACATGCAGACTTCCACTGCTCGGGAAACAGCGCGATAAGCCGTTCATGGGTGAGCTTTCCTGCTATAAACTCGTAATATTCGTCCGGTACCTCTCCATCGAATTGGCGGTAGAAACTGCGCAGGCGCAGTGTCGCAAAGGCAGAGGCTTCTTTTTCGACCGAGAGGACGATATCGAACATACGAGCGCCGTCAGCCGCTCGCACTGCGGAAAATCCCTCGGCGAGGCCGCCAGGGCCGGCAAACAAATCTACAACCTTGAACATTCGAACCAGCAGTCACATTTTTCCTAGAGGGAAGACCATACCAAGTTTGGCGGCATCATACAGATTTTCTTCCATGGTTGACGTTGTTGATGCCGCAACGCGGTCACGGATGATGGCTGGGATTCGTGGATCGAACACCAAGCCGGAAATCACGCTTCGTCGGGCGCTCCATGCGCAGGGCCTGCGCTTTCGCCTTCATGCTCGCTATCTTCCGGGACGGCCTGATATTGTACTGCCCAGATGGCGAGCAGTTATCCTTGTCCATGGCTGTTTCTGGCATCGTCACACGGGTTGTCGCTATGCGACAACTCCGGCAACTAGGCCGGAGTTCTGGAGCGAAAAGTTCGGTAAGAATATGGAACGGGACGCGAGAAACGTACGCGACCTCGCCGAGGCGGGTTGGCGTGTCGCTATAGTTTGGGAGTGCATCATTCGCTCCCGTGGTGGCGAGCCCATTGCGATAATATTAAAAGACTGGCTGCACGGTGATTCTCCCTACGTTGAAATACCGGATTATTATTTACTAGGTTGATAAAGCAACTGAAGCATTTTCATGTCAGCGGCAGTTCAATGGCTGTCTCGATTTGTTGCATAGCATCCGATATGCGCCCCTCTCCCAAGCGGACACAGGGAGATGTGGTAATTAGACTGCGATGTCCGAGAAGCCGCCCAATTATCGACAATGTCTCATTGCTCATGGCGGCGTGGCTTGCGAGCGTATGGCGCAAATCGTGAGGTCTAACGTTGGAGAGATCAGCCGATCACGGGTGTTTTGCCAATAATTGGTCAGTTTGAGCAGCGGTTTACGACGGTCCGAGTTCCAGAACACCTAAGGGATATCACTAAGCCGGGGGCGTCGAGCACGATCGCCAGCGCCGGTTAGCCGCCTTCGGCCCGGTGCTGGTGTTGAGCACTGCAAACCAGCGCGTGACATGTTCCTCGCTGATTTCGTCGATCGATATGCCGGAAATTGAGCCTTTTATAGAGCGCGAGGGGCGGGGGCAGACTCGTTCGAAGATTTCTGAACTAGACCGCAACGGACAGCGAATGTCGGGCTGTGCTCGTGCGGCTCCCCGCAACCACCTTCATTTGCAACACCTTCTCGGTCACCGCCGCGGGGGCTTTTTGCGTTCCGCACGTGCTGATCCCGCGATCGGGGCGCGTGCCGATGCTCGATGCGAGCGGCGTGGCCGTGATCGCCGAGATCCTGCGGCGAGCCGCGACCACGCATACGCGCGTGATCCTGCGCGGCGTGGCTGCGCAACCAGCAGCGATCCGGCACCCACGAGCACGCTGGGTGCAAGCGTGATCAGAGAGTTTCGCTGCGCGCTTTTTCAGAACGAGAAGAGCACGGGGCTATCGCGTCGCGCGCGCGGTAGGCCGGTTTGCGTCTGTCTGGGGCCTCATCCGAACCGCGTAGATAGGCGGGGAAGTGCGGTCGAAGCGGTACTGGCGCGAAGCACTGCCGACTCAGCCAGATTTCCGGACCTAGCCTCCGCGCGCGCTGGGCTCGTGTCTTTCGAGAGCAGGGGCTTTGTGAACTGGGACGACCGGAGGAATGCCGAAGCGTTCCGGTTGTCACGCGAAGGGGAATTCAGGTCATCGTCACGGCGGCACGGCCGTGCTCGATGATCGCCGTGCCGGCCGTTTTGACGGCGCCGTCGGGACGCGCGACGGTATCGACCGTCCGGAATTCCGTTTTCCACTGGTCCGTACCCACGTCGCACAGCAGGTAACCGCGGCGGTCGTTGGTCCAGGCGAGGAACGGGTTGCGGGCGCGGATGCGGTCTTCGCCGACCCGGCGATCCGCACCGTCGCCGCCCGAGCTGATCGACGTGCCGACGAACTCGACGGCGACGGCATCGCCCTGGCCACCCTCGGTGCGCAGCACGCCGGCATAATTCTGATGCTCGTCGCCGGTCAGCACGACGGCATTGCCGAGCCCCTCGACCATCTTCAACACGCGTTCGCGCGGCGCGTCGTAGCCGCCCCAGCTGTCCATGTTGCGGATCGGCGCAGGCTCGTCGCCGGTGCGCCGGTCGAGCGGCATCATCATCACCTGCTGCGCCAGCGCGTTCCACCGCGCCTTCTTCTGCTTCAGCGCGGTTGCGAGCCACGCCTCCTGCGCGCGTCCCATGACCTGCGCGGCGGGATCCGCCCACCCCTTGCAGCGCGTCTTGAAGCCATCGTCGCACGGCTGGTCGCTCCGGAATTGCCGGGTGTCGAGCAAATGCAGGTCGAGCAGATTGCCGATCGTCGCGCGGCGATAGATCTGCATGCCCGCAGGTCCCGGAAACGCCGAACGACGCAGCGGCATGTGCTCGTAATAGGCCTGGAATGCCGCGGCCCGGCGCAGTGCGAACACCTCGGGCGGATCGTTTTCCTGGTCGATCTCGCCGACCCAGTTGTTCTCGACCTCGTGATCGTCGAACGTGACGAACCACGCCGCGGCGGCGTGGGCGGCCTGCAGGTCAGGATCGGTCTTGTACTGGGCGTAGCGGCGGCGATAATCGGCGAGGTCGAACAGTTTCTGCCCGGCATGTTCGCGGACGAAGCGGCGGGGCTTGCCGTCATAGCCGACCGGCATTGGCGCGCTTCGCCCTTCGTAGATATAGTCGCCGTAATGGAAGACGAAGGCGGGGTCGTCCGCCGCGAGGTGGCGATAGGCGGTGTAGAGGCCGTCCTCGTAGTTCTGGCAACCGGCGACCGCGAACCGCAGCCGGTCGAGTGGCGCACCAGCAACCGGCAGCGTCCGTGCGCATCCTGTGGTCGAGCGCTCGCTGCCGACCATGAACCGGTACCAATACGGCCGATCGGGTAGCAGGCCCGCGACCTCGACATGGACGGAGTGGGCGAGTTCGGGACGCGCCAGCGTATTGCCGCCCGCGACCAGCGTCGCAAAGCGAGAGTCGGTCGCGACCTGCCACTCGACCTCGACCGGCTGCATCGGCATGCCGCCATGCTCGGCGAGCGGATCGGGCGCGAGCCGGGTCCAGATGACGAAGCCGTCCGCAGCCGGATCGCCCGCCGCGATGCCGAGGCGAAACGGGTAGGCGGCGAAGAGTTGCTGCGCGCGCAGGATCGCCGGCGCGCCGACCAGCGCCGCGGCGGCGCCGATCATGGTACGGCGATTGAAAAGCAGGCGCGAGGTCGTGTCGGTCATGATGGTCTCGTCAGTAAAGGGGCTGGGCGACGAGGGCCGCTTCGCCTGTGCAGAGCGCAGCGTCGGGTTTCGCCGTTCCGCCGTCGTGTCGAAGTGCCGCGATCTCCTGCCTGGCTGCGGCGAGATCCGCTGTGAAGGCCGGGTCGCCCTGCATCGCGGTCAGCGTCGACGACGCGGATAGCCGCCCCGCTTCGACGGCGCTGGCATTGTGGACGCCGCACACGATCCGGCTTTCGCCATAAGCCCGGCCGCGTGCGAGCAGGGCGGTCGCGCGATCGGGCGCGATCTGCGCCAGCAACGTCGCCATCGTCCAGCCCGCGGTCGTGTGGCCCGACGGGTAATCATAGCTGTCCGCCACCTCGGCGGCGGGCTGGCAGATCGGTCCGCGGTCGATCAGGAACGGTCGCTGCCGCTTGTAGAATGTCTTGGCGCCGTTGGTTTGGCGGGATGTGTCGAACATCGCGCGCCGAAGCAGCGCGGCGGTCCGCGGGGCGTTCTCGGGCGTGAGCGCGATCCCCATCGCGCAGTTGAAGTCGCGGAACAGGTCGGCGGGCGCAGACTTCACGTCGTTGGTGGCCAGCGCCCAGCGCGGGCTGCCCTGCAAGGCGCGCGTCGCCTTGAAGATCGCACGGTCGGCGACCCCGCGAGGGTCGGTGGCCCTGGGGGCAGGCGGCAGGACGGCCAACACGTCGAACGCGCCGGGCTTGAGATAACCCGCCGGCCCGAGCGCCTGCTGCGCGCCGGCAACGGCACCAAGGCTCGCGAGCGTGACGGCGAGGAGAAGCGGCAAACGCGTCATGGAGCGAGTATCCTGATGGCTTGGATCATGAGACGCCGTGCGCCGGTTTGGCAGGGGCAATGGACCGGTAATGTGTCAGCCACGTTGCATCGCGCTCGCCCACAGCGCCGCGGTTTCCTCTGGTGGCGGACAGTCGAGCACGAGCAGAAGTCGCTCCTCGCCGGTGCCGGCGATCGGCGGCGACCGGTGGATGATCGCCTGCTCGCCGGCGAGAACACGGCCCTTGAACAGACCGACCGCACCGGTGTCGAGCGATTGCGGTGTCTCGACGACCGGTACGTCCGGGCTATCGACCGACCGTTCGATCCACTGCGTTCCCGATCCGCGATAGGTGCAGATCAGGCGAACGGAGACGTAATCGGCGTGCCAGCGTTTGCAGGCGTCGCCGACCACCCGCTCCAGCCGGATCACGACGTGCGACAGCGCCATGATCGCCGCGAAGGACGTTGTGAGCGCGGCGATGTCCGCGGCGATATCCGCATGCCAGGCGGCGACGGGCAGCTGTGCGAACGCACTCGTCAGTTCCTCCTGCGCGCGATCGACCGTCGTCGTCATCTGGATGGTGCCGAAACCGCCTAGCGCCCCGACCGGCACCGATGGTCGCTCCCAGATCGCGAGATTGACGTCGGGGTCGAGGATCGCAGCGAGCGCGTCGACGGTCCGCGCCCGATGAACGTGCGAGCGGACCGGCGCGAGTATCGACGCGTCGGTCATCACGCCATCTCCCGCACGCCCCAGGTAGGGAACGGATCGGGCAGCCCCTCCCACAACCGGGGGGTGAAAGCGGTGGCGGGCACCAGACAGGCATCGAGACGGCGCCGGATCTCGGCCTCGTCCATGTCGATGCCGATGAAGACCAGTTCCTGCCGTCGGTCGCCCCAGATCGGCGACCATTTCGCGGCGACCATCCGATCCCACGCTTCACCGCTCGGTCGCTTCGGCTCCGGCACGCAGGCCCACCAGCGGCCCAGCGCCTCCGTTACCGACTGCGCGCCGGCCTGCGCGAGTTCGCCACACCAGTCGGGGCGCGTCGCGAGCCAGAAATGCCCCTTCGCCCGGACCACACCCGGCCAGCCGCCGTGCGCGAACGCGTGGAACTTCACCGGGTCGAACGGCGCACGAGCCCGGTAGACGAAGCTTTCGACGCCGTATTCCTCGCTCTCGGGACGGTGATCGGCATGACCGTAGAGTTCCTTCGCCCAGAGCGGATGCAACTCCGCCTTCTCGTCGTCGAACAGCCCGGTTTCGATAACAGAATCGAGCGGCACGCGTCCGTGATCGGCCACGACAATGCGGGCATCGGCGTTGAGCGACGCGACCAGTTTTCGCACGGTCGCGAGTTGCGCGGCGTCGACCAGGTCGCCCTTGGTGATGACGATCACGTCGGCGAACTCGATCTGCTCGACCAGCAACCCGACCAGGCTGCGGCGATCGTCGTCGCCGAGCGCCTCGCCGCGATCGGCGAGAAAGTCGGTGCTCGCATAGTCGCGGAGCAGGTTGGCGGCGTCGACCACCGTCACCATCGTGTCGAGCCGCGCGACGTCCGACAGGCTTTCACCTCGCTCGTCCTCGAACGAAAAGGTCGCGGCCACCGGCAACGGTTCGGAGATACCGGTACTTTCGATGACCAGGCAGTCGAACCGTCCCGCATCGGCCAGCGCTCGCACCTCGACGAGCAGATCCTCGCGCAGCGTGCAGCAGATGCAGCCATTGGTCATCTCGACCAGCGTGTCTTCACCGCGCGACAGGGCGGTATCGCCGCTGCGCACCAGATCCGCATCGATGTTCACCTCGGACATGTCGTTGACGATCACCGCCACCCGCCGGCCCTCCCGGTTGGCGAGGATGTGATTGAGAAGCGTCGTCTTACCCGCACCCAGGAATCCGGACAGGACCGTCACAGGCAACAGCGGCTTCATATCCTGGACCATCGACTTACCTCATGTAAAATGATATGATGTATCATTACGGTATTGATGACGAGCGTGGCAAGATGAGAACGATACGGACGTGCGGAATGGACTGGCTCGATCGGGCGGCGATGGCGGGATCGGCGGCGTGCATGGTGCATTGCCTTGCACTACCGCTCCTCCTGGCGGCGGTGCCGATGGTGTCCGCGATCATCGTCATCCCCGAAAGCTTCCACCGTTGGGTGTTGCTGTTGGCTGTCCCGATAGCGGCGATCGCGCTGATCGGCGGGCGGACCCGTCACGCCACATCATGGCCTCTGTGCCTTGGTGCCGCTGGACTGGGTCTGATGACGATAGGGGCGTTCGTCCTGCCAGAAGGCAGCGCCGAGGTCGCTTTTACGGTGACTGGCGGCGTCCTGGTGGCGACCGCGCACATTATGAACCTGCGACTGCGGCATACCTGCCTCGGCTGACAACAGTCCGGCACTTCGCGTTGAAGATCTCGCGGAGCTTGCTCGCTAACGGACTGAAGGAGGCTCTGCCTTCGCCCGAGCAGCGCAAGCGCACATGCGGCGGGATGTCCGCAAACCGGCCTTCGCTAATCTTACGCGGGGTCGGACAGTGTAACTTCCGGTTTATCCTGCTAGCGGACGTCCATGCTCAAGATACGAACCAAGCGGCGCGCGACGGAGACGGGGCGCGCGCTCGAGCGCCTCGCGGCGGTGGAGGCGTCGGTGAAAGCGCTTGGCGACGAGGATCTGCTCGACCTTGCGGACATCTTTGCCGCAGGCGATCCGACGCCGTTGCGCGAGATGGCGGGGTCCGAGATGCGCCGACGCGACATCCGCTTGTGAAACGATTCCCGTCGCGCTTCCGGCGCCTCGATGGTGCACTCGCCGATCTCGCCGTCGAGGAGCCGATGCTGCTTACCGAGCTCGACGGCTTCCTCACCGGGCTGCTGATTTGCCCGGAGGCGATTCCCCCGGGCGAATGGATGACCGTCGTGTGGGGAACGGACGTCGACGGCGTCGCGCCGTTCGAGGACCCGCTGGACGTGCAATGGTTCGCCGACGCGGTGGCGGCGCGACGCGAAGAGATCGCGCGCGATCTTGTCCGTGGCAAGCTTCAGCCGATCTTCGACGTCGACGAGCGCCATGGCGAGGTCCTTTGGGAATATTGGATCGACGGCTTCGCCGAGGCGATCGCACTACGTCCGAACGCCTGGGAGGCGATGGCCGGCAACGCTGAAAGCGCAGCGCCGTGGTCGGAATTGGCGACGCTGATCGCCGTCGCGCGCGACGAGAGCGACCTCGACAGCGTGGAGATCAACGCGCTGCAGGACGGTGCCGCGTCGGCGCTGACAGAGGCCGTCCAGCTTCTTTACGCGGCGCGTGCGCGCCTCGCCGGCACGACGTCGCTCGATGCGCTGGCGACGACGGCATCGAAAGTGGGGCGCAACGATCCGTGCCCTTGCGGGTCGGGGAAAAAGCACAAGCGCTGCTGTGGTTGATCGGGTCGTAGGCAGGGATATCGCGGCCTGATTAGTGGCGAGGCCGCCGACAACCTGGTCGAGCTATTAGGCGAACGGAGCGTACCCGAGGCCCGTCTGGACGCTGACACGATGTACCGCCCGCCAAGCGACATGAACGGCTGTCCGCTTTGCGCTTTCGACTGCTCGCCCGAATTCCAGTGCGAGGCCACGCGTTAATATACGTCAATAGCGCCAGCCACAACAGCGACATATGCGAACGATGTGCATTAGCGTATCGGCTCGCGTAGGGGCGTCCTCATTCGGGGGACATCATGCGGTTTGGGCTTTTCACTCTACTGGCTTTGCCGATTGTCGGTACGACCTCGCCGGTTTGCGCGCAGGCGATACTCACGCCGGCGGGGGACGATACCGACGGTCGGTCTTCGGACGTCCCTGCGGATATCATCGTCAGTGCGACCCGCAGCATCCTGCCGCCCAACGCGCTGCCGCTGACGATCGACGTGATCGACCGCGCCGCGCTCGACCAGCAGGTCGCGATCGGCGGGTCGGTGGTCGATGCGGTGTCGAACCTGACGCCGTCCTTCTCGCCGACGCGGCAGAAGCTGTCGGGTGCGGGCGAGACGTTGCGCGGGCGCTCGCCGCTCTACGCGATCAACGGCATCCCGCAGTCGACGCCGCTGCGCGATGGATCGCGCGACGGCTTCACGATCGATCCGTTCTTCATCGACCGCGTCGAACTGATCTACGGCTCGAACGCGTTGCAGGGGATCGGCGGCACCGGCGGGATCGTCAACCAGGTGACCGTGCAGCCGCCGCGCACCGAAGGTCTTTCGGGCCGCGCGCTGGTGCAGGGGACGGCCGATACCGGCTTCAGCGGCGACGGCAAGGGCGGCAAGGTCGCCGGGCTCCTCGCGTGGAAATCGGGGCGCTTCGACGTGATGGCGGGCGGTGCATACGACAAGCGCGGCGCGTTCTACGACGGGCACGGCAACCGCGTCGGCACCGACCTGACTCAGGGCGAAACGCAGGACTCCCGCAGTTGGTCGGTGTTCGCACGCGCCGGCTATGCGCTGACGGACACCGCGCGGATCGATCTGATCGCCAACCGGTTCGAGCTGAAGGGCGGCGGCAACTACATCGCCAGCAACGGCAATTTTCGCACGAACCTGCCGACCACGTCGGTACGCGGGACGCCGCCGGGCGATCCGGCCGAAAACCGCACCGAGAGCATCGCGCTGTCGCTGACCGATCCCGATCTGTGGGGCGGCAACCTCGTGACCCAGGTCTTCTTCAACCGGTCGCGCGATACGTTCGGCGGTGAGGTCGCACCGATCGCGACGTTCCAGGACGTGCGGCTCGCGCCGGTCGGCACGCTGTTCGATCAGTCGCAGAACCGCTCGCGCAAATATGGCGGCAAGTTCAGCTACGAACGCGGCATTCCCGGCTTCGAGGCGCTGACCGCGACGCTCGGCTTCGACGCGCTGTACGATCGCACCGAGCAGCGCCTGATCGCGACCGACCGCGTCTGGGTACCGCCCGCCGACTTCCGCAGCCTCGCGCCGTTCGGGCAGGTCAACCTCGCGCTGTTCGACAAGGTCGTGCGGATCGCCGGCGGTGCACGCTACGAGAATGTGAAGATCGTCATCGACGACTACACCACGCTCGCCTCGGACGGCAGCCACGCGGTCGCGGGCGGCAGCCCGAGCTTCAGCAAGGCGCTGTTCAACGGCGGCGTCATCGTCGAGCCGATCCCCGGCATCCGCGCTTATGGCAGCTATGCGCAAGGGTTTACCGTGCCCGACGTCGGCCGCATCTCGCGCGCGATCAACCGCGACGGGGTCGACCTCGACAGCTATGTCGACATCGCGCCGATCGTATCGAACAACCGCGAACTCGGGGTCGAGGTGAAGCGCGGACCGATGAACGCGAGCGCGACCTATTTCTGGTCGACCAGCACGCGCGGGCAGGTACTGGTGTTCGTCGGCGGCGCCTACGAGGCGCAGCGCCAGCGCGTCGAAATCCAGGGGATCGAGGTCAATCTGGAGGCGCGGATGCCGCTGCCGGGGCTGACGCTGTCGACCGGGTTCGCGCATCTTGTCGGCCGCACCGACTCGAACGACGACGGCAAGGTCGATATCGATCTGGACGGCGCGAACATCTCGCCCGATCGCCTGAACCTCGCGGCGAGCTATGTACGCGGCAAGGTGTCCGCCCGCGTGCAGCAGCAATTCTACCTCGCGCGCAAATATGCCGGGCTGCCCGCCGCAAACGACTTCGGCGGCTACAATATCACCGACGCCTCGATACGGTACGCGTTGCCTGTCGGCGCGCTGACGCTGAGCGCGCAGAACATCTTCGACCATTTCTATATCGATTATTACAGCGACACGGTGCGGCCGACCGACAACGCGCATTTCTTCTCGGGGCGCGGGCGCAATTTCACGCTCGGCTGGGACGTTCGGTTCTAGCATGGCGCTGCTCGATACGCTGCACCGCTGGGCTGGCGGGTTCCTGGGCCTGATCCTCGCGCTGCTCGGGCTGACCGGCGCGATCCTGGTGCACCGCGATGCGTGGATCATGCTGCCGCATGCCGGCGACGGGCAGATCCAGAGCACGCGCATCCTCGCCGCGACCACCGAGCGGTTGATGGCGGACCCCGCGAACCGGCCGCAGAGCATCACGTTCGCCAACGCCAATCTCGGGCTCGACCGGCTCGATTTCGGCAAGGGGGCAGGGGCCTATACCGATCAGGCGGGCACAATCGTCAGCCAGTGGCAGAGCCAATGGGCGCGGCCTGAATTGTGGCTGTTCGACCTGCATCATCATCTGTTTTCAGGCGACACCGGCGAGACGATCATCGGGATCGCGGGCGTGGCGGGGCTGTTCTTCGTGATCACGGGGACGATCCTGTGGTGGCGGACGCGCAAGACGTTCGCGTTCCGCCCGTTGCCAAAGCGTCTTAGTCGTCCGGCGATCGTCCGGCACCACCGCGATCTGGGGATCGTCGCGGCACCGTTGCTGATCCTGTCGCTGCTGACGGGCGCGACATTGGTGTTCCGGCCGATCAGCGCACTGTTCCTCGGCCCCAGCGCACCGGCGACGATCGACGCGGCATTGAAGCCGCCGAAGGGGCCCAAGGTCGCGCTCGCCGATCATCTCGACTGGCAGGGCATGGTCGTCGCGGCGCGCGCGCGCTTTCCCGACGCCGAACTGCGCAGCCTGTCGCTGCCGCGCAAGGGAAGCGGGCTGGTGACGATCCGGATGAAGCGGCCGCAGGAGTGGCTGCCGAACGGGCGGACGACGCTGTGGTTCGCGGCCGATGACGGTCGTCTGATCGGCGCGCGCGATGCAGCGTCGCTGTCGAAAGTCGTCGCCGCCTACAACATCCTGTATCCGCTCCACGCCGCCAAGGTCGGCGGGCTCGGCTACCGCCTCGTGATGACGCTGTCTGGGCTCGTTCTCGGCCTGCTCGGGACGTTGAGCGTCTGGAGCTTCTGGTTCAAACGGCCTGCGCCGCCGAAGGTGCGGGCCAAGGGCAGCGCCCGATAAGCGGGTTAGGCTCGTTCTTTCAAGGTTTCTCGGTCGAACGGTCTAGTCAGCAAGGCGCCGATGCCGCCAATAGGGCGCAACTTTCCGTAGCGAAGGCGTCCGTGGTCGGATTGGATGAAGCGTTGCGGCATGCTGGAATGCCGCGATACTATCGAGAAACTCGTAAGGGAGACCGCGGTGAGCAGCTCGAAAAAGTCCATGCGGCGCACACTTGTGATGCTGTCTGCGATCGGCCTGTCCGGTAGCGTTTTCGCGCAATCGGCCGCCACCCCGCCGTCCGCGCCTGAAGCCATCGCGAGCGCTGCGGCGGCCCCAGCGTATACGCCGACCGTCGCCAATCTCGAGGCGCGCCGGTGGTTCCAGGATGCGAAGTTCGGCGTGTTCCTGCACTGGGGGCTGTACAGCGAGCTCGGTGGCGGCGGTTTGCCGGGGCTGGCCGAGTGGATCATGCAGGAGAACAAGATTCCGGCCGACAAATACGCGCGGCTGGCCAAGTTCTTCAATCCGGCGAAGTTCGATGCGGATGTCTGGGTCGGATCGTTCAAGGCCGCGGGCGCGCGCTACATCGTCGTCACCAGCAAGCATCACGACGGCTTCGCGATGTTCGACAGCACGGTCTCGCCGTACAACGTGGTCAAGGCGACGCCGTTCGCGCGGGATCCGATCGCCGAACTGGCGGCCGCATGCCGACGGCAGGGCGTGAAGCTGTTCTTCTATTACTCGCAGCTCGACTGGCACAATCCCGACTATTTTCCGCGTGGCCAGACCGGGCACACCACCGGCCGACCGGAATCGGGCGATTGGGAGAAATATCTCGACTATCAGGATGCGCAGCTCCGCGAGCTGCTGACGCAATACGGCCCAATCGGCGGCATCTGGTTCGATGGCTGGTGGGACCAGGAGAAGACGCCGCTGCGCGATCGCTGGCGGCTCGATCGGACCTATCGCCTGATCCACGCGCTGCAACCCGCCGCGCTGATCGTCAACAACCACCATCGCGCGCCCTTCCTGGGCGAGGATTACCAGACCTTCGAGCGCGACCTGCCCGGGCAGAACACGATGGGCTACAGCGACCCGTCGGCGATCGGCTCACTGCCGCTCGAGATGTCGGAGACGATGAACGGCAGTTGGGGATTCAACCTCGTCGACGACAAGTACAAGTCGCCCGAAACGCTGGTGCGCACGCTCGTCGGGGCGGCGGGGCGCAACGCCAATTTCCTGCTCAACACCGGGCCGATGCCGAACGGCGAGATCCAGCCTGAAAACCTGGCGACCTTCCGCACGATCGGCGAATGGATGACCGCGCATGGCACGGCCATCTACGGCACGCGCGGCGGGCCGATCGCGCCGGGGGACTGGGGCGTCGCCACGCAGCGGGGCAAGACGGTGTACGTCCATCTGATGCGCGCGCACGACGGGCGGGTCACGCTGCCGATCGATGCGCCGATGCGGGGCACGGTCGCATCCGCACGGCTTTTCGACGGCGGTGCACCGGTAAAGGTCATGGCAGGCAAGGGCAGGATCGAACTGTCGGGTCTGCCGCCGCTGGGCAAGGCATGGGACCAGATCGTCGCGCTGGAATTGCGCTAACGTTTGATTGGCGCCGACCCGGTTTTGCAACCGCGGGCGCGTCGCCTCAGGCGTCGCGCGGCGGCTGCCAGCCCAACGCGATCGAGATGCGCTGGCCGGTCTGCTTGAGTTCGGCACACGCGTCTTCGATCGAGACGAGTTGCGAGCCGTCGAGCAACTCGAGGAACGGCACCGTCAACGCCGCGAGCAGTTCGCCGTCGAAGCCGAAGATCGGGCAGCTGATATCGGTCACGCCGCGCGTCACCGGGCTTTCGCGCAGACCGTGGCCCTGCGCGCGAACCTGCCGGAGCGTCTTGGCGAGCGCGGCGTGCCCGACCGGCTCCTTGCGCAACGCGGAGGCGCGCGCCAGCAGTCGTTCCGCCGCGTCCTCGGGCGTGAAGGCGAGGATGACGCTGCCCGAGCAGCTGCGCACCAGATCGATCGACGCGCCGACGCGCAGCGCGAAGCCACGCACGCCGGGATTTTCCTCGCGGGCGATGACGAGCCCTTCGGCGCGCTGCACCACGACGAGATGACAGGACTGGCCGATCGCCGCGGCGAGCATCTGCATCTCGGGCTGCGCGGTGACGACCAGCTTGCGCGCGGGGGTGGCGCGATAGGCCACGTCGAGGAACTTGTAGGTCACGGTATAGCGATCGGTGACCTTGGATTTCTGCAGATAGCCTGCCTCTTCCATGACCACGACGATGCGGAACAGCTCGCCGAGCGAGCGTTGCAACGCAGTCGCCATCTCGCTCGCCAGCAGCCCCTGCGGGTTATTGGCGAGAAGTTCGATGATCAGGAACGCCTTGTCGAGCGCGGGCGCATTGTAGTTGCCCTTGCGCTGCGCCGCGTCCCCCTCCTGCTTCGCCATCGTTTCCTCGTCCCCCGTTCTGGCGTTGATGTCTAACCGCAACCGCCCCGCCAAGGAAGGCGCGCGGGCAGGGCGCCGGCTTAGGCTCTCAGTCCAATCGACTCAGATGGTGACGATCGCCTTCAGCACGTCTTCCTGCCGGGCGATCAGCGCCGGAATCGCGTGCGGGGCATCGTCGAGATCGACGCGGTCTGTCAGGAACCGGTCGGCCGGGACCGAGCCGTTGCGGATCGACGCGATGACATGGTCGAAATCCGCCGCGAGCGCGTTGCGGCTGGCGAGCAGGGTCGTCTCGCGCTTGTGGAATTCGGGGTCGGGGAAGACCAGATCGTCGAGGCACAGGCCCACCAGCACATAGGTGCCGGCGTTGGCGACGTTGAACAGCCCCGCCTTCATCGCCTGGCTGCTGCCCGTCGCGTCGAACACATAGTCGAACATCTCGCCATCCGTTCGATCCGCCAGCGCGGCGGTCGCATCCGGGCCGGCGACGACGCCGTCATCGAAACCGAACCGCTCCGCTGCGGTCGCGAGACGCTTTGCGCTGCGATCCAGCAGCGTGACGGAGCCGGCGCCGGCGATCCGCGCGAACAGCGCGCAGCCTATGCCGATCGGTCCCGCCCCGGTGACCAGCACCCGAGTGCCCGGTTCGATCGCGGCGCGGCGGACCGCGTGCGCGCCGATCGCGAGAAATTCGACCATCGCCGCCTGATCGACGGTGAGGCCGTCGGTCGTCACGATCGAACCGACCGGCACCGCGAGAAACTCGGTCATGCCGCCATCGGCGTGCACGCCGAGCACGCTGATCTGTGCGCAGCAATTGGGTCGCCCCCGCCGGCACGCGACGCAGGTGCCGCACGCGATGTACGGATTGACCGTCACGATCTGGCCGTGTGTCAGCCCGCTGTCCGCAGGCGCCTCGATCACCTCGCCGGCAAGTTCGTGGCCTATGAGGCGCGGATAGGTGAAGAACGGCTGGCTGCCGTCGAAGATATGATAGTCGGTGCCGCAGATTCCGACCCGCCGCATCCGCAGCAGGACCTCTCCCTCGCCGCGATGGGGCGTCGGCCGGTCTTCTATCCGCGCCGCGTTGGGCGCCGTGCAGACCAATGCCTTCATTGCTTCCTCCACTATGTCGTTCTGCGTCGCTGGGTCGTTCTGCGTCGCTGGTCGCGCGCCGAGGGCAGGGCGCCTGCTCCACAACGACCGGCTGATTGACGCAGAATGAGACCCGCCTATCATATGTGCAATCGAAATTCGAGTTTCCGGTTATAGTCGTCGCCGGAATTGAGGAGAGAAAAATGTCTCGTCGCGTGTGCTTTGCGCTCGATCTCGTCGATGATGCGGATCTGATCGCCGACTATGAGCGGGCGCATGCGCCGGGCGCGGTCTGGCCCGAGGTGACGCGGGGTATCCGCGACAAGGGTTTCACCGACATGGAAATCTGGCGTGTCGCCGATCGCCTGGTGATGATCGCGCAGGTCGCCGACGACTGGCCACGCGACCTCGACGCCGAGGGAAAGGCAGTCGATGCGCGCTGGGAGGCGGCTATGGATCGCTTCCAACGCCCGCTGTCGTGCGCGGGTGATGGAGAAAAATGGGTGCCGATGCGCCGCATATATTCGCTCGGCGAACAAGCCGGCTAGCGGGTGCCGTCGACGAGACCCGTGCATCCTGTGGGCATGCCCTCCGGGGAAGAGGTTGCCAAACGCGAAGCGCTCGGTTAGCTCTCGCTCGTGAAAATATGATCTCGCATGTGTGGAGGCGGTCGTTCGCTGCCACACGTTTATCGATGGCCTTCGCGGCGTCGCAACGATCGAGACTGGAGAGACAGGATGGCCTTGCCGCCGATGATCGATTCTCACCCGGCCGATCCTCACGATGCCCCGCGTTCGACGGGCGGCGCGGACGGCGGGCGCTATGTCGCGGCGCTGGTCATCACCGTTGCGCTGTTCTTCCTGTGGGGGATGGCGAACAACCTGAACGACATCCTGATCGCGCAGTTTCGCAAGGCGTTCGCGCTGTCGGACTTCGGCACCAGCTTCGTCCAGCAGGTCTTCTATTTCGGCTATTTCGTCGTCGCTATCCCGGCGTCGTCGGTGATGCGACGCTTCGGTTACAAGACCGCGATCGTCACCGGGCTGACGCTGTACGGGTGCGGCGCGTTGCTGTTCTATCCCGCCGCTGTCGCCGGCATGTACCAGCTGTTCCTGCTCGCCTTGTTCGTGATCGCCTGCGGCCTCGCGTTTCTCGAAACCTCGGCCAACCCGCTGATGACCGAACTGGGCGATCCGCGCACCGCGACGCGGCGGCTCAACTGGGCGCAGGCGGCCAACCCGCTCGGCGCGATCACCGGGATTCTGGTCGGGCGCAATTTCATCCTGTCGGGGATCGAGCATAACGAGCGCAGCCTGGCGGCGATGAGCGACGCGGCGCGCGACGCGTTCTACCGCGCCGAAGTGCAGGCGGTAGTGATGCCTTATGTCGCGATCGCCGGCGTCGTGCTGCTGTTCGCGGTCGCCGCCGCGCTGGTGCCGTTCCCGCGCGGCAGCGTCGAGCATGACGCGGGCCCCACGGGTCGCTTCACCGACGTGTTCCGCCGCCCGCAGCTGATCGCCGCGGTCGTCGCGCAGTTCTTCTATGTCGGCGCGCAGGTCGGGCTCTGGAGCTATACGATCCGCTATGCGCAGGCCAACGCAGGGATGGGCGAGCGTGCCGGGGCCGATGCGCTGTTCGTGTCGCTGGTGCTGTTCGCGGCAGGGCGGTTCGTCGGCACTGCACTGATGGCGCGGCTTGCGCCGGTCGTGTTGCTGGCGATCTTCTCGGCGATCTCGCTGCTGCTGGCGGTGTTCGCGGGGACGGTCGGCGGCACGATCGGCCTGTATGCGATGGTGGCGGCCAGCCTGTTCATGTCGATCCAGTTCCCGACGATCTTCGCGCTCGGCGTCGAGGGTCTGGGACCGCTGCGCAAGGCTGGTTCGTCCTTGATCATCATGGCGATCATCGGCGGCGCGGCGCTGACCGCGCTGATGGGCTGGGTCTCGGATCGCGCCGGAATCACGCATGCGATGCTGGTGCCGGCTGCGTGTTTCGCAGGCGTATTCGCCTTTGCACTGTACGCCCGCGGCGCGAGCGCGCGGGCATCGATCTGAAAGGAAAGACGACGTGGATAGACTGAAGGGCAAGCGCGCGATCGTGACCGGCGCCGGCCAGGGTATCGGGCGCGCCGCGGCCGAACTGTTCGCCGCAGAGGGCGCCGAGGTGCTCGCGCTCGATCGCAATGCGGCGGCATTGGCGGATCTCGCCGGATGCACCACGCATGTCATCGACCTGACCGATCGCGCCGCGATCAGGGCGTTCGCTGAAACTGCCGGCGGGGTCGACGTGCTGTTCAACTGCGCAGGCTATGTCGATGCGGGCGTGCTGCTCGAGACTGCGGATGCGGGCTACGACCTGTCGTTCGACCTCAACGTTCACGCGATCACGCACATGCTGACCGCGCTGCTGCCGGCGATGATCGCGCGCGGCGGCGGCTCGATCGTCAACATGTCGTCGGTCGCCGGCGCGGTGATCGGCGTCGGCAATCGCTACGCCTATTGCGCGTCGAAGGCCGCGGTCGCCGGGATCACCCGCTCGGTCGCGCTCGATTATGTCGGCAAGGGTATCCGCTGCAACGCGATCTGCCCGGGGACGGTCCAGTCGCCATCGCTCGACGAGCGGCTCGCCGCGACGGGCGACGAAGCCGCGGCCCGCGCCGCCTTCATCGCACGTCAGCCGATGGGCCGGCTCGGCAAGGCCGACGAGGTCGCGGCGCTCGCGCTGTATCTCGCCTCGAACGAGAGCGCCTACACCACCGGGCAGTTGCACGTGATCGACGGCGGCTGGTGCATGGCCTGATGCGATGGTGACGATCGCCTCGACCCTCGATTTTCAGCGTGCGGCGAAGGCACGGCTGCCGCGCTTCCTGTTCGATTATGCGGACGGCGGCGCGTATGCCGAGCAGACGCTGCGGCGTAACACCGCGGATCTCGGCGACATCGCGCTGCGCCAGCGGGTGTTGCAGGACGTCGCGACGATCGATCTGTCGACCACCTTGTTCGGCCGGCAGATGCCGCTGCCGGTGGCGCTCGCACCGATCGGGATCGGCGGCATGTATCGCCGCCGCGGCGAGACGCAGGCGGCGCGCGCCGCCAACGCGCGCGGCCTGCCGTTCACGCTGTCGACGGTCGGGCTGTGCGGGATCGACGAGGTCCGCCGCGCCAGCGACGGACCGTTGTGGTTCCAGCTCTACGTCCTGCGCGACCGCGGTTTCATGCGCGCGCTGATCGCGAACGCCAAGGCGTCAGGCGCGGAGGCGCTGGTGTTCACGGTCGACATGCCGGTACCGGGTGCCCGCTACCGCGACGCGCATTCGGGGATGTCCGGGCCACGTGCGCCGCTGCGCCGGATGCTGCAGGCGATCGGCCGACCGGGCTGGGCGTGGGATGTCGGTCTGCGCGGGCGGCCGCACCGGCTCGGCAATCTGGAGCCGGTGCTCGGCAAAGCCAGCGGCATGAACGACTACATGGGCTGGCTCGGCGACAATTTCGATCCGTCGATCCAGTGGCGCGATCTCGACTGGATCCGCGCCGCGTGGGATGGCCCGCTGATCATCAAGGGTATTCTCGACCCCGACGACGCGCGCGCCGCCGCCGAGGTCGGTGCGGACGGGATCGTCGTCTCGAACCACGGTGGCCGGCAGCTCGACGGCGTGCTGTCGACGGCGCGCGCGCTGCCGGCGATCGCCGATGCGGTCGGCGATCGGCTGACCGTGCTGGCGGATTCGGGCGTGCGCTCGGGTCTCGACGTCGTGCGGATGCTCGCGCTGGGCGCACACGGCGTCCTGCTCGGCCGCGCGTGGCTCTATGCGCTGGCCGCGCGCGGCGAGGCGGGCGTGACCCAACTGCTCGACCTGATCGAAAAGGAAATGCGCGTCGCGATGACGCTCACCGGCGTCAACACGATCGCCAAGATCGATCGCTCCATTCTGGTTTCTGCAAAGGATAATCTATGAAACTCTGTCGCTATGGCACGCCCGGAAACGAACAGCCGGGCCTGATCGATGCCGATGGCCGCTTGCGCGCGCTGACCGGCCACACCGACATCGCCGCTGATACGCTTTCGCCTGAAGCGCTGGCGAAGCTCGCCGCGATCGACCCCGCCACGCTGCCGCTGGTCGAGGGCGAGCAGCGCTACGGCGTGCCGGTATCGGGCACGCGCAAATTCATCGCGATCGGGCTGAACTACGCCGATCACGCCGCCGAATCGAACCTGCCGATCCCGGCGGAGCCGGTCGTCTTCAATAAATGGGTCAGCTGTCTCCAGGGCGCGAACGATCCCGTCGTCATCCCGCGCGATTCGAAGAAGACCGACTGGGAAGTCGAACTCGGCATCGTCATCGGCACCCGCGCCGAGTATGTCGAGACCGCCGACGCACTCGCGCATGTCGCGGGCTACCTCGTGGTTAACGACGTCTCCGAGCGGCACTGGCAGATCGAACGCGGCGCGACCTGGGACAAGGGCAAGGGCTTCCCGACGTTCGGCCCGGTCGGCCCCTGGCTCGTCACCGCCGACGAGGTGGGCGATCCGCAGAACCTGTCGATGTGGCTCGACGTCAATGGCAAGCGGATGCAGGACGGCAGCACGAAGACGATGATCTTCTCGGTCGCCGAGATCGTCGCTTATTGCTCGCAGTTCATGACGCTGGAGCCCGGCGACATCATCACCACCGGCACGCCGCCGGGCGTCGGCATGGGCCAGAAGCCCGAGCCCTGGTATCTGAAGGCGGGTGACGTCGTCACGCTCGGCATCGAGAAACTCGGCGAGCAGCGCCAGGATTTCGTCGCCTGGCAGCCGCGCCGCTAGGATGGCCCGACCGCCGTTCGTCGATGCGCATCTGCACCTTTGGGACAGGGATGGCCTGCGCTATCCCTGGCTCGACGAGCCCGACACCGCGCCGATCGCCGCCACCTATACGGTCGCGCACCACCGTGCGGCGGCGGCGGCGTGGAATCTTGTCGGCGCGGTCCACATCGACGCCGGTGCGCACCGCGACGACGGCGAGCGCGAGACCGACTGGCTCAACGCGGTCGCCGACACGCATGGCCTGCCCGACGCGATCATCGCGCGCGTCGAACTCGACGATCCCGACGTCGAGACGCTGCTGGCCCGGCAAGCTGCGCGACCGCGCGTCCGCGGCATCCGCCACCTCGTCAATTGGCACCCCGATGCCGTGCGGCAAGCCTATCCGCGCGACCTGACGATCGATCCGGCATGGCGACGCGGCTTTGGCCTGCTCGCCGATCAAGCGCTCAGCTATGATTTCCACGGCTTCCCCGCGCAACTTGCCGGGCTGGTCGATATCGCCGCGCTCCACCCGAGCGTTCCCGTCATCGTCAATCATCTCGGCCTGCCGATCCCCGGCGACGGGCTCGAGCAATGGCGCGCCGGGATCACCGCGCTGGCGGCGATGCCGCAGGTGTCGATCAAGCTGTCGGGCGCCGGCTTCATCCACGCGCCGTTCGACCCCGCCGCCTTTACCGACATCGTCGCCGAGGTGATCGACCTGTTCGGCACTCGCCGCGTGATGGTCGCCACCAATTTCCCCACCGATCGCCTGTTCGCGACGCTGGACGAGACGCTCGGCGCCTATGAGGCCCTGCTCGCCGATCGCAGCGACGACGAGCGCGCCGACCTGTGGGGCCGCAACGCCAACCGCATCTATCGACTGGACCTGGACCTTTGACGCATATTCCCCACCGGCCGATCGGCCGCACCGCGCTGTCGGTGCCCGAACTCGGCTTCGGTGCCGCCTCGCTCGGCAATCTCTACGCGCCGGTCGCCGACGCCGATGCGCGCGCCGCGGTCGATGCCGCGCTCGCCGCGGGGCTGCGCTATGTCGACACCGCGCCGCATTACGGCCGCGGCCTGTCCGAACGGCGCGTCGGCGATGCGCTGCGGTTGCAGCCGGATACCGTCGTCTCGACTAAGGTCGGCCGGTTGATGGACCCCGATGCCTCGATAACCGATGATCACGAACGCGACGGCTTCCGCTCGCCGATGCCGTTCCGGATGCGCTACGACTACACGCATGACGGCATCCTGCGCAGCCACGAGCACAGCCTGCAGCGGCTGGGCGTGGCAAAGATCGACCTGCTCTATGTCCACGACATCGGTCGCTACACGCACGGCGACGCCGCGGACGGCTACTGGCAGCAGCTGACTGCCGGTGGCGGCCTCAAGGCGCTCGAGCGGCTGCGCGACGAAGGCACGATCACGGGCTTCGGCATCGGCGTCAACGAGATCCAGGTCTGCCTCGACGTCATGGCCGAGGCACGGCTCGACGCGATCCTGCTCGCCGGGCGCTATACATTGCTCGAACAGGACGCGCTCGATGCGCTGTTCCCGGCGTGCGAGGCGGCGGGGACGTCGATCGTGATCGGTGGTCCATACAACAGCGGCATCCTCGCGACCGGCACGCGGCGCGGCGGCACGATCCACTATGATTACGGCCCTGCGCCAGGCCACGTGCTGGCACGCGTCCGCGGAATCGAGGCGATCGCCGACCGCCACGCCGTCGCTCTGCCCGCCGCAGCGCTCGCGTTCGTGCTCGCGCATCCGCTCGTCGCCAGCGTCATTCCGGGCATCGGCAGCGCGGCGCGCGCGGCGCAGACGGTCGACCTGTATCACGCGGCGATCCCGCCGGCGTTCTGGGAAGAGTTGCGCGCCGAAGGGCTGCTCCGCGGCGATGCGCCGGTGCCGGGAGCGGCGGCATGAGCGCCGCCGCGATCCGCCTGTCGCCCAGCGACAATGTCGCGGTAGCCTGCCGCAACCTGGTCCCCGGCGAGACGATCATGGTCGAGGGCACCACGCTGGCGATCACCGAAAAGGTCGATCTCGGTCATAAGATCGCAGTCTCGTCCTTGAAAACGCGCGACAAGATCGTCAAATATGGCATGCCGATCGGGTCGGCGACGGCGGACGTGCCCGCGGGCGGCTGGGTGCACATGCACAACATGCAAAGCGACTATATCCCCGCGCACCTGCGTGACGCGGCAGGAGATCATTCATGAACGACGCGGTGCAGACCTTTGGGGTCCAGACCACTGGGGCTCAGGACTATGTGGCCCAGAACGACGCGACGATGACCGGCTGGCTGCGTGCCGATGGCCGCAAGGGCATCCGCGATGCCATCGTCGTCGTCTATCTCGTCGAATGCGCGCACCACGTCGCGCGACGGATCGTCGACAAGATCGATGATCCGCGCGTCCAGCTGATCGGCTTTCCCGGCTGCTATCCCAACGACTACGCGCTGGCGATGATGAAGGCGCTGACCACGCACCCCAATGTCGGCGGAGTCGTGCTGCTGTCGCTAGGCTGCGAGAGCTTCAACCGCGAACTGCTCGGCGCAAACGCGCGCGAGCAGGGTCGTCCGGTTGAGACCGTGGTGATCCAGCAGGTCGGCGGCACCGGCCCCGCGATCGCGGCGGGCATGGCGGCGGTCGAGCGCGTCCGTGCCGAAGCCGACGCGCGCGCGCGCCGCGTGCCGATGGCGATGTCGGAACTGGTGATCGGCACGATCTGCGGCGGGTCCGACGGGACCAGCGGGATCACCGGCAACCCGGCGGTCGGCCGCGCCTTCGATACGCTGATCGACGCGGGGGCTGCCTGCATCTTCGAGGAAACCGGCGAGATGATCGGCTGCGAAGGCCATATGGCCAGCCGCGCCGCGACGCCCGAAGTGGCGGACGCGTTGCTCGCCTCGGTCCACAAGGCCGAGATCTATTACCGCGCGATGGGCTATGGCAGCTTTGCGCCCGGCAACGCCGAGGGCGGCCTGTCGAGCCAGGAGGAGAAATCCGCCGGCGCCTATGCCAAGTCGGGCAGCCGCGCGATCGATGGCGTGATCGACCCCGCCGAACTGGTGCCGGGGCCGGGCCTCTATCTGCTCGACGTCGTGCCGCCCGGCGATCCCAAGTTCGGCTTCCCCAACATCGTCGACAATGCCGAGATCGGCGAACTGATGGCGAGCGGCGCGCATATCAACCTGTTCGTCACAGGCCGCGGCTCGGTGGTCGGCTCGGCGATCTCGCCGGTGGTGAAGATCTGCGCCAATCCCGACACCTATCGTCGGATGGCCGACGACATGGACGTCGACGCCGGCCGCATCCTCGAGGGGCGCGGTACGCTGGACGAGGTCGGGGCCGAGATCGTCGACCTGATCATCGGCATCGCGAACGGCGCGCAGACCAAGTCCGAAGAGCTGGGCCATTCCGAATTCATCCTGACGTACAAGGCGTCGGGACCCGCACGCCCCGCGGTCTGCCACTGAGTCAGGCGTTGGCGGCGCGCGTCAGGCTGAGGAAGACGTCCTCGAGATCGGGCTCCTTGGTCGAGACGTCGACGATGCCGAAGCCGCTGCCTTGGATCGCGGCGAGGACTTCGCCGGCGTTCACGCGGTCCTTCTTGTAGGTGATTTCGAGGGTGCGCGTGCCCTTGAGCGCGATCTTCTGGAAGCAGGCGTTGGCGGGGATATCGGTGACGTCGCGGTCGACCGTGACCGCGACGATCTTCTCCTGCGCCTTGCCGACCAGTTCGCGCGTCGGTTCGTTGGCGATCAAGCGGCCGTTGTTGATGATCGCGATCCGGTCGCAGAGTTCCTCGGCTTCCTCGAGATAATGCGTGGTGAGGACCACGGTCACGCCGGCTTGGTTGAGGCTGCGGACATAGGTCCAGAGCTGCTGGCGCAGTTCGATGTCGACGCCTGCGGTCGGCTCGTCGAGGACGAGGACGGGCGGCGAGTGGACCATCGCTTTCGCCACCATCAACCGCCGCTTCATCCCGCCCGACAGCGTGCGGGCGTAAGCGTGCGCCTTGTCCTCCAGATGCACCGCGCGCAGCAACTCCATCGTGCGGCGCTTCGCCTTGGGGACGCCGTAAAGCCCAGCCTGGATTTCCAGCGTCTCGAACGGCGAGAAGAACGGGTCGAACAGGATCTCCTGGTTGACGATCCCGATCGACGCCTTGGCGTTGCGGGGATGCTCGTCGATGTCGAACCCCCAGATCGCCGCGTTGCCATCGGTCTTGTTGACCAGCCCTGCGAGGATGTTGATCAGCGTGGACTTGCCTGCGCCGTTGGGGCCGAGCAGCCCGAAGATCTGGCCACGCGGCACGTCGAACGTCACCCCGTCCAAGGCACGCTTGCCACCAGCGTAGGTTTTGCAAAGATTCGAGATTGCGATCGCAGCTTCGGTCATGGCTGCGCCATAGCGGGGGCCGCAAGGCGGGTCATCCCCTGATGCTGCAAGAAGATGCGTTCACGCGAAGGCGCAAAGGCGCGAAGGATCCGGCGCGCAGACGATCGGTCGCCAGACAAAACGAACTGCGCCGCCATACGCGATTGAAAAGTCGCCGTGCGACAAGCGCAACATCTTCGCGCCTTTGCGCCTTCGCGTGAAGCATCTTCTGTCGCAGGGGCAACGGACGCGGGTGGAAGAACCAATTGCCCGGCCGGCGCGCGCTTGCTATCGCCACCTCATGCATCCGCCGCTTGAAACCACCCGTGTCACCCACAACCGCGTCGCCTGCGACGGGGCCACCGACATTCCCGGCGGCGCAGCGCTTGGCCATCCGCGCGTCTGGTTGCAGATCGACGAGACCGGCTACGTCGATTGCGGCTATTGCGACCGTCGCTTTATCCTGGTCGGCGGCGCCGCCGATGGCGCGGACCAGTCGACTTTGCGCGATCACGGGGATGGCGCAGGGCGCTAAGCCGCTTATATCTATCGGATGACGATAGCAGCAGACCCCCGTTCGTTCCTCTACCGCGATACCCTGGACCCCGAACAGGCGCAGACGCTGACCGCCAAGGCGCTCGGTAAGGCCGATGACGGCGAGCTGTATCTCCAGTACCGCAAGGCCGAGGCGTTCGGGTTCGACGACGGCCGGCTGAAGACCGCGTCCTACGATACGAGCTCGGGCTTCGGCCTGCGCGCCGTCTCGGGCGAGATGACCGCGTTCGCGCATTCGAACGAGATGACCCCCGCCGCGATCCGTCGCGCCGCCGAGACGATGGCGCTGATCGAACCAGGCGTCGCTGCGAAGGCCGGCCCGCCGCAGGGCACCAACCAGCGCCGCTACACCGCTGCCGATCCCCTCGACCTCGTGCCTTTCGCGGACAAGGTGAACCTTTGTCAGACGATCGATGCCGCCGCGCGCGCCCGCGATCCTCGCGTCGCGCAGGTGTCGGTCAGCCTTTCCGGGACGTGGTCGGTGGTCGAGATCGTTCGCGCCGACGGTTTCGTCGCGACCGATGTCCGCCCGCTGGTGCGCCTCAACGTCTCGATCGTCGCCGAGCAGAACGGGCGTCGCGAGACGGGCAGCTACGGGATCGGCGGCCGCTATCTCTACAACGATCTGTTCGAGCCCGCGACGTACAACCGCGCGATCGACGAGGCGTTGTCGCAGGCGCTGGTCAACCTCGACTCCATCGCCGCTCCTGCGGGCGAGATGACGGTGTTGCTCGGCAATGGCTGGCCCGGCATCCTGCTGCACGAGGCGATCGGTCACGGTCTCGAAGGCGATTTCAACCGCAAGGGCACGTCGGCGTTCTCGGGGCGGATCGGCGAGCGCGTCGCAGCCGAGGGCGTGACTGTGGTCGATGACGGCTCGCTCCAGGACCGCCGCGGCTCGCTGACGATCGACGACGAGGGCACGCCGACGCGCGAGACCGTGCTGATCGAGGACGGCATTCTGAAGGGCTATATGCAGGACCGCCTCAACGCACGGCTGATGGGCGTCGAGGCGACCGGCAACGGCCGCCGCGAGAGCTATGCGCATGCCCCAATGCCGCGGATGACCAACACCTTCATGAAGGCCGGCAACGACGATCCTGCCGAGCTTCTGAGCCGGGTAAAGAAGGGCATCTTCGCCAAGGCGTTCGGCGGCGGGCAGGTCGACATCGTGTCGGGCAAGTTCGTGTTCAGCTGCACCGAGGCGTATCTGATCGAGGACGGCAAGCTCGGTGCGCCGATCAAGGGCGCGACGCTGATCGGCGACGGCCCGAGTTCGCTGACCAAGGTGCGTGGGATCGGCAACGACTTCGCGCTCGACGAGGGCATTGGTATTTGTGGCAAGGGCGGGCAGTCGGTGCCGGCTGGCGTCGGGCAGCCTACGTTGCTGGTCGATGGGCTTACGGTCGGTGGGACGGCGGCTTAAAGTCCGCCAACGACCATGTCGATTGCAGCCTTCAGATCATATTCGTAGTCGACAAGCGAACCGATCTTTTCACCGAGTTGCCGGCTGTCGACGGCGCGTAGAAACTGGACGGCGACGCGATATTCCGTCTGATGCACCGTCACGAGTGGATTGAGCCTCGACTGCGAAACCGACGGTTCGTCAGGCTGGCGTAATGGGGCAACGATTCGCGAGCGCAGGTCGCTCAGAAGATCGCTCTGGCAATTCACGACAAGCCCGTGACCGTCGATCGAATGGACGTCGAATTGCGCCATTCAGAGCGGCTCGAGGCCGGAAAGCGGAATTCCGTTCTCGTCGATCCATCGATTCTGTGCTTCGATCCACTGTCGATTCTCCTCCTTCCACCGCCGTTCGCGCTCGGTCTTGATTGCGCCGCGGAGTGCGGCTTCCGTGACGCGCGACAGGTTGACGCCCGCTTCCTTGGCAGCGGCGACAATGCCGGTATCAACGGACATATTTACCGATTTGCGCTTGCCGGTAGCGATAGGATCATGTTTCATGCGCACAAAGTATGCGCGTTGACGACGCGCGTCAATTCGGAGCCGAACGATGGACTTCTTCCCCGCGCTCACCGACGATCATCGCGCGTTCGTGATGCGGCAACCGGTATTCTTCGTTGCGACAGCCGCGGAAGGCGCGCGGATCAATCTCAGTCCCAAGGGCATGGACAGTTTTCGCGTACTCGAGCCGAAGACGGTCGCGTATCTCGACGTCGGTGGGTCGGGGAACGAGACGAACGCGCATCTGGGCGCCGATGGTCGCATCACGATCATGTTCTGCGCGTTCGACCAGCCTGCGCTGATCTTCCGCATCTATGGCAAGGGGCGTGCGGTGCTGCCGCAGGACGACGGCTGGGCTGACCTCTACGCGCAGTTCACGCCGTTGCCGGGGACGCGGCAGATCTTCGTGATCGCGGTCGACGAGGTGCAGACGAGTTGCGGGTGGGGCGTGCCGTTCATGACGCTTGACCGTGAACGGCAGACCTTGTCGAAATATCACGCCAGGCAGTCCGACGCCGAGCGGATCGAGGAATTGGCGGGGCCGGTCGCGAGCATCGACGGCTTGCCGGTTCGGCTCGGCACCGTCCTGCCGGACCGAGTTGGCGCGTGAGCCTGGTCGAACTCGGGCGGTATGGTCGCAACGAGGCGCATATCATCGTCGGGCGGCTCGAGAGCGAAGGCATCCTCGCGATCGCGTTCGATGGCGGGATGTCGATCATGGAGGGGAGCTGGTTGCTGATCCCGGTTCGCGTGATGGTCGACGAGGATGATCTGGACGAGGCTAGGGGAATTTTGGCGGGGTGAGCGGGTGCGTTAGGTGCTGATAGAAAGCCGCCTGCCTAAACCCCACAATCGTCATTCCCGCGCAGGCGGGAATCCATACTGGCAAAGCTGGCGAGTTGATCGACAACCCTTGAGTTTCTGGATCCCCGCCTTCGCGGGGATGACCAGCAGTTGGTGATCGTGCGAGCCGTATTACAAGAATATTGGAGGGCAGAGTCGTGGTCCGCCCTCCGCCGAGATCAGCCCCCCGCGCTTACCCGCCAGATCGCGTTGCCGACGTCGTCCGCGACCAGCAGGCCACCGGTCTTGTCGGTGATGACGCCGACCGGGCGGCCCTGCGCGTCGCCGTCCTTGTTCAGGAACCCGCCGAGCACATCGACCGGCTTCGCGTTGGCCGCCGGGAAGCCGGTGTCGCCGAAGGGCACGTAGACGACCTTGTAGCCCGACACCGGCTTGCGGTTCCACGAGCCGTGCTCGCCGACGAACGCGCCGTTGGCGAACTTCGCGCCGAGCTTCGCGTCCGCGGAGAAGGTCAGGCCGAGGGCTGCGACGTGCGGTCCGAGTGCGTAGTCGGGACGCTTGGCGTATTGCTGCAGCGCGGGGTTCTTCGGTTCGACGCGGCTGTCGGGATAGCCGCCCCAATAATACCAGGGCCAACCGAAATGATCGCCGAACTCGACCTGCGTCAAATAATCGGGCGCGAGGTCGGAGCCGAGCATGTCGCGCTCGTTGACGACCGTCCACAGTCCGCCCGACTTGGGGTTGATCGCCATGCCGTTGGGATTGCGCAGGCCGGCGGCGTAGATCCGCCAGTTCTTGTCCTTGGGCCAGACCTGCAGGATGTTGGCGCGGTATTTCTCGGCGTCCATGCCGTTCTCGGCGATGTTCGAGGACGAGCCGACGCCGACGTAGAGCGTTTTGCCGTCAGCCGCCGCGATCACGTTGCGCGCCCAGTGATTGCCGCCGGGGTTGAGCTTGATGACGAGCTCGGGCTTGGCGGTGATCTTGGTCGCGCCATCGGTGTACGGCACGCGGACGAGCGCGTCGGTGTTGCCGATATAGAGCTGGCCGTCGAGCAGCGTCATGCCGAACGGCGAGTTGAGACCTGTCATGAATACCGACTTCGTTTCCGCCACGCCGTCGCCGTTCGCGTCGCGGAGCAGCGTGATGCGGTTGGCCGAGGGTACGCCGGCGCCGGCGCGACCCATCAGGATCTTCATCACCCAGCCGGTGATCCCGCCGCCCTCGCGCGGGGGCGAGTTCGTCTCGGCGACCAGCACGTCGCCGTTGGGGAGGCGGTACATCCAGCGCGGGTGGTCGAGCCCCGTCGCGAACGGCTGGACCTTGAGACCCGCGGCAGGCGTCGGCATCGCGCCGTTCTGCCAGCCGACGACCTTGGCGACCTTGACGGTCGGGATCGTCTGGATGCGGGGATCGGTGATCTTGGGCAGCTTGCCGGCGACCTGGTCGACCGACAATTCCGCCGTGTCGGGCCAGGCGAGATAAGTGACGCCCGCGGCGATCACCAGCAGGATCAGCCCAAGGACGATGAGGATGTGTTTGCGCATGAGGGGAAGTTAGAACGGAGGCAGGGCCGGGGCAATGGATCATGGGTAAAAGGGGCCCGCCGATCCATTGCAGAGGCTGTATCAGTCGTCGTCCTCGACCGGCACCACCGGCGGATGCAGGCGCAACCGGTTGATGCGGCGTTCGTCGGCGTCGATAATCTCCAGCTTCCATCCGCTCGGATGATCGACGCATTCGCCGATCTGCGGGACATGCCCCGCCAGAAGCGCCGCCAGCCCGCCCAGCGTGTCGATATCGCCGTCGACCTCCGCCAGCCGTGGATCGATCAGTTCGGCCGCGTCCTCCAGCTCGGCACGCGCATCGGCATCCCACGCCCCGCCTTCGATCGGCGTCATCAGCACCTGTGGCGCCTCGTCATGCTCGTCCTCTACCTCGCCGACGATCTCCTCGATCAGGTCCTCGAACGTCACCAGACCCTCGGTGCCCGAATACTCGTCGAGCACGATCGTCAGGTGGACGTGCTTCTGCCGCATGTCCGCGAGCAGATCGAGCGCACCGCGCGACATCGGCGCATAGAGCGGCTCGCGGATCAGCCCGGCGATCGAGGTCGGATGCTCGGCACCGGTCGCGAGGATATTGAAGACGTCCTTGATGTGGACCATGCCGATGATCGTATCGAGGTTGTCGCGGTACACCGGCAGGCGGCTATGGCCCGCTTCGGCGAACAGCTTGACGAGATCGGCGAACGGCGTGTCCTCCTCGACCGCGATGATGTCCGCGCGCGGCACGCCGACGTCGCCCGCGTCGCGCTCGCTGAAGTGGAGCAGGTTGCGGACCATCTGGCGCTCGAGCGGGGTGAGATCGCCCTTGGCATCGGGAGCGGGATCGCCCTCGTGCCGGTCGATCGCGTCCTCGAGCTGGTCGCGGAGAGACTCGTCCTGATTCCCGAAGATCAGGCCCTTGAGCCCGCGCCAGATACTGTCGCTACTATCGCCGTTACCGGCATTGGGGCCATCGGCCATCGTGGTCGTCAGTCCTCTGTTATCAGGTAAGGGTCGTGGAGACCGAGCGCCGCGAGCGCATCGCGCTCGATCTGCTCCATGCCCTCGGCCTCATCGTCGTCGATATGGTCATAACCTAGCAGATGCAGCGTGCCGTGCACCATCAGATGCATCGCATGATCCTCTACCGAGATATTGCGCTCGGCCGCTTCCGCGACGCAGACGCCGTGCGCGAGGATGATGTCGCCGAGGAGAACTTCGCCATCGTCTGAATTCTGACTGACCGTGGCGAGCAAGTCCGGCTGGACCATCGGGAAGGACAGGACGTTGGTCGGCTTGTCCTTCTGGCGGTACTGCTTGTTGAGCGTATGGACCTCGTCGTCCGACGCGAGCCGGATCGAGATCTCGACCGTCGCCGCGCTGGTCAGCAGTTCGCCATGCGGAGTTCGCTCGATCGCCGCTGTCGCTGCACGCAAGGCGAGCGCCTCCCAGTCATACCCAGGGCCCTGGCCCGGCCAGGGGGCGTCGGAAGAAAGTGCTATTTCGAGCATGCAGGCCTTTCGGGCGAAAGCGTCAGGACGAAAGCATTACCCGCGAACGGAAGTTCCACGCCAGCGCATTTCTATCGGTCGCGCAGGCGGCGCCCAAGGAATTCGATCAGTGCCTCGACCCTGGCCGGCCGCAACGGGCTGGGTGGAGTCAGCAGATGAAGCCCGATCGGCGCGGGCGCCCAATCGTCGAGGATCGTCACCAGCGCGCCGCTCGCGAGATGCGCACTGACGATGAAGTCGGGCAGCCGCGCGATGCCGAGGCCGGCGATCAGCGAGGGGACGAGCGCTTCGCCGCTGTTCGCGGTAAGCTGGCCCTGCGTGCGCACCGACACGTCCGCGCCGTCGGGGCTGTGAAAGCGCCAGGGCCCGACGACATTGGAATAGCCGAACAGCTTATGCTCGCCGAGTTGCGCTGGATGCGTCGGGGTGCCGTGCGCCGCCAGATAACGCGGTGCGGCGACGAGATGCGCCTGGATCGTGCACAGGCGCCGCGCGCGCAGCGAACTGTCGGGCAGCTCGGCGATCCGCAACGCGACGTCGAAGCCTTCCGCGACGATATCGACGCGCGCGTCGGACAGATGCAGGTCGACCTCAATGCCGGGATGCGCGGCGAGAAACTCGGCGAGCAACGGCGCAACGTTGGTGATGCCGAAGCTCATCGGCGCGGCAAGGCGGACGCGGCCGGTATGTGCGCTGGCGGCGTCGTGCGCGGACTCTTCGGCGGCCCGCGCTTCGGCAAGAATACGCGCGGCATGCTCGGCAAGCGGCTTGCCCCCCTCGGTCAGCGCAAGCCGGCGCGAGGTGCGGTGGAACAGCGACTGGCCGAGATGCGCTTCGAGCCGCGTGATCGCCTTCGACACGGTCGCCTTGCTCAAGCCCACCGCGTCGGCGGCGGCGCTGAACGAACGATGTTCCACCACACTGGCGAAGATCGCCCAGGCTTCGAGATCGGGCAGGCGCATGGGGGGCTCCGCATTATTTCCCCCCTCCCTGGAAGGGAGGGGCTGGGGGTGGGTCGCTATCGAGGGAGTGCTGCGACCGCCAACCGGCCGACCCACCCCCGACCCCTCCCTTCCAGGGAGGGGAGATGCTCATGACACGCTAGCACCGAAACGATCGGTTTCCACCGTTTCTATTTACGCGGCGATCCGCGCGCCTATCTTGGGATCAACCAGTGGAGACATTTCATGACGACCACGACGCTCAGCAAAATAGACCGCCGCGCCTTCGACAGCCTTGGCCATGCCGACCACGGCTGGCTCAACGCGCGGCATCATTTCTCGTTCGCCAGCTATTACGATCCCGCGCGGATGGGCTGGGGCGCGATCCGCGTGTGGAACGACGACCAGATCGCCGCCAATTCGGGCTTCCCGCCGCATCCGCATCAGGACATGGAGATCATCACCTACGTCCGCGGCGGCGCGATCACGCATCAGGATTCGCTCGGCAACAAGGGCCGCACCGAGGCGGGCGACGTCCAGGTGATGAGCGCCGGCACCGGCGTCCGCCATGCCGAGTATAATCTGGAGCCCGAGACGACGACGATCTTCCAGATCTGGATCGAGCCTTCGCGCAAGGGCGGCGCGCCGAGCTGGGGTGCCAAACCGTTCCCCAAGGGCGAGCGCTCGGGCCAGTTCGTGACGCTGGCGAGCGGGTTCGAGGGTGACGGCGACGCATTGCCGATCCGCGCGAATGCCCGCGTGCTGGCCGCGACGCTGAAGGCCGGCGACAGCGTCGACTATGCGATCGGTGAGGGGCGCCACGTGTATCTGGTGCCCGCCACCGGTGCGATCACGATCGGCGACGAGGCGTTCGGCGCGCGCGACGGAGCGGCGCTGTTGGGCGGCCAGACGGTGACGATCACGGCACAGGACGACGCCGAGATCGTTCTCGTAGACTCGGAATAATACTCCCCTCCCGCCTGCGGGAGGGGTTGGGGGAGGGGCTTCCTGCCTCGACCCCGCCCGGAACTTCCCTCCCCTAACCCCTCCCGCAAGCGGGAGGGGAACTCGAAGGAAACACATATGACCAAGGTTCTCGTGCTCTATTACTCGTCCTACGGCCACATCGAGCAGATGGCCGACGCCGTCGCCGAGGGCGCGCGGGCCGGGGGTGCCGACGTCGATATCCGCCGGGTCGCAGAGACCGCACCGCAGGCCGTCATCGAGGCCGCGCACTTCAAGACCGACACCGCGCACGCCGAGATCGAAGGCCCCGCCGCGCTCGAACACTATGACGCGATCATCGTCGGCGCGCCGACCCGCTTCGGCCGGATGCCCGCGCAGATGGCGCAGTTCTGGGACACGACCGGTGGCCAGTGGTTCTCGGGCGCCTTGGTCGGCAAGGTCGGCGGTGCCTTCACCTCGACCGCGAGCCAGCATGGCGGGCAAGAGACGACCTTGTTCTCGATCATCACCAACCTGCTGCATCACGGCATGACGATCGTCGGGCTCGACTATGGCTTCCAGGCGCAGATGGGCGTCGACACGGTCAAGGGCGGCTCGCCCTACGGCGCGACGACGATCTCGGACGGCGACGGCAGCCGCATGCCGAGCACCGCGGAGTTGGACGGCGCCCGCTACCAGGGCAAGCGTATCGCCGAGACCGCGGCGAAGTTGAAGGGCTGAACCGCGTAGGGAATACCCACGCTCCTATCCCTCCGTCATGCCGGGCTTGTTCCGGCATCCACCGTTCCACAAAATCGACAGAGATGATTTCGCGGAACCGTGGACCCCGGAACGAGCCCGGGGTGACGGAGTGGTTTGGATATGGCCGCGTTAGATTTGGTCGTCCTTGCCCTCGTAAGCCTCGACGACCCGCCCGACGATCGGATGGCGGACCACGTCGCCGACGTTGAAGCGGCACATCGAGATGCTCTCGAGCCCCTCCAGCCGCCGGACCGCATCGCCCAATCCCGACGCCGCGACTCCGCCCGGAATATCCACCTGCTTCGGATCGCCGCAGATCACCATGCGGCTGTTCTGGCCGAAACGCGTCAGGAACATCTTCATTTGCGCCGGCGTGGTGTTCTGCGCCTCGTCGAGGATCACGAACGCATCCGCCAGCGTCCGCCCACGCATGAAAGCGATCGGTGCGACCTCGATCTCGCCGCTGGCGATGCGGCGTTCGACCTGCTCGGCGGGAAGGCAGTCGTACAGCGCGTCGTAGAGCGGGCGCAGGTACGGATCGACCTTCTCCTTCATGTCGCCGGGCAGGAACCCGAGCCGTTCGCCCGCCTCGACCGCAGGCCGCGACAGGATCAGCCGCTGGACGCTGCCGGTAATGAGCTGCTGCACCGCCTGCGCGACCGCGACATAGGTCTTGCCCGTCCCTGCCGGCCCGAGCGCGAAGATCATGTCGTTGTTGGCAAGCTCGCGCATGTAATGCGCCTGCGCCGGCGTCCGCGGGACGATCGTCTTCTTGCGCGTCCGGATCATGATCGGCGGCGCGCCACCGCCGCCCGCATCGGCGCGAATGATGCCTTCGAGCACGGGTTCGTCCGCCATCGCGATCGACGCGTCGACGAGACCGGTGTCGACGTCCTCGCCGCGCTGGATCCGGGCGTAGAGATCGTGGAGCACGTCACGGGCCTTGGCGACCTGTTCGGCGGTGCCCTCCAGGCCGATCTTGTTCCCCCGTGCGGTGATGTAGACGCCGAGGCGATTCTCGAGCGCTACCAGGTTCTGGTCGTACTGGCCGAACAGCCGGACGAGCAATTGGGGCTTGTCGAACAACAGCTCGACTCGGGCGCGGTCACCGGACTGGGCGGGAACGGGTTTACGGCTCATACGGTCCTTTCAGGGTGTCAAAGGTTACGCCTGGAAGCGTCGAACCGTAACCTTTGAAAGGAAGATGAGCACGCCAAGCGACGCGTTCAAGCCGCGCCGGAGCGCTGGCTGAGAGATGATTCGAGTCGCGTGGGCGAAGCTGCATCGGGGGCGAGTGTGACAGGCGATCCGGATGCAGGACAGCGAAATCGCGGGGGCTCGCGCGGACGTTCGGTACGATCTCTACCGGGGCCCTGAAGGCGCAGATCAAAGGTCGGGCATCGGTCCCGTCATCCTGACGAAAGTCAGGACCCAGAGCCGCACAAGGCGCCCTCGATTACCCTGGATCCTGACTGTCGTCAGGATGACGGAGGGTGGAAAGGGGCGCGTGGACGATCGCCAGCCGTCCCGTCGTTACGCCGCCTCGCGCACGCGCTCCACGCCGGTCAGCGAATTGGGTCCGGCAGCGGCCAGCGTCACCTCCACCAAGTCCCCGATCGCATGGTCGCCGATCAGATGGACCGATTGCAGCCACGGCGACTTGCCAATCAGCTGCCCCGGCAGTTTCCCCGTACGTTCCAGCAGGACCGAGCACGTCCGCCCGACGGTGGCGGCGTTGAAGGCGTGCTGGTCGCAGTTGAGCGCCGCCTGCAGACGCTGGAGGCGCTCGTCCATCACGTCCTCCGAGACCTGCTCGACGATCGACGCCGCAGGCGTGCCGGGGCGGGGGCTGTATTTGAAGCTGTACGCCTGCGCATAGCCAACCGCGTCGACTAGGCTCAGCGTGTCCTCGAACTCGGCGTCGGTCTCGCCGGGGAAACCGACGATGAAGTCGCCGGACAGCGCGATATCGGGACGAACTTCGCGGACCCGGTCGAGCAGGCGGAGATAGGAGTCGCGGGTGTGGCTCCGGTTCATCGCCTTCAGCACGCGGTCGCTGCCGCTCTGGACGGGCAGATGGAGGAACGGCATCAGGCTCTCGATGTCGCGGTGTGCGTCGATCAGGCCCTGCGTCATGTCGTTGGGATGGCTGGTGGTATAGCGGATCCGCGCGAGGCCGGGGATGCGGTCGAGGTCGCGGATCAGGTCGTGAAGCCCGCGGTCGTTTTCCGACCACGCGTTGACGTTCTGGCCAAGCAGCGTGATCTCGCGCGCGCCGGCGTCGACCAGCGCCTTCGCCTCGTCGACGATCGCCGCGAACGGCCGGCTGATCTCCGCGCCGCGCGTGTAGGGAACGACGCAGTAGGTGCAGAATTTGTCGCACCCTTCCTGCACCGTCAGGAACGCCGAGGGGGCGACCTTCCGCCGCGCCGGTAACGCGCCGAACTTCGACAGCAGCGGCATGTCGGTGTCGAGCGACGGCGTGCCCGCGGCGGCTTTCGCGACGAGGTCGGGCAGGTTGTGATACGCTTGCGGGCCGACGACGATGTCGACCTTGGCGCGGGTGAAGATCTCTTCGCCCTCGGCTTGTGCGACGCAGCCGGCGACTGCGATCATCGGCGTCTTGCCGGACTTGCGGCGCTGGTCCTTCCGTAGCCGGCCGATGTCCGAATAGACCTTTTCGGTGGCGCGTTCGCGGATGTGGCAGGTGTTGAGGACGACGACGTCGGCATCGACCGCATCGGCTTGCGTCAGGCCCTGGGCGGCCATCAGCTCGGCCATGCGCTCGCCGTCATAGACGTTCATCTGGCAGCCGAACGACTTGACGTGGAAGGTTTTGGGAGGGGACATGCAGGTGCCCCTACCAAATTTGCGCGCAAGTGGGGAGGGGGCTCTCTAACCCCTCTCCCGTTCGGGGAGAGGGAGGGGCCCGCATGCTCTTGCAGGTGGGAGGGTGAGGGGTGTGAGACTCAGGTCGTTCGTCCTAAAACCCCTCACCCTTCCGTCGCCAAGCGGCTCCTCCCTCCCTCTCCCCGTGGGGGAGAGGGATTAGGCGTTCACTTCTTCGCAGGCGTCGCAGCCGGCACGACCGCCATCGTCCAGTCCTTCTCGGGCCGCAGATATTTCGCCGCCGTCGCCTGCAACTCCACCGGCGTCGTCGCGACCAAGTCCGAGGCGATCCGCTGCGTCGCCGCGATCCGCCGCGGATCGAACGTCGCCCCGCCCAGCTGCTGCAACCAGAACTGGTTCCCCGTCGAGGCGCGCAGGATATACTGCCCCATCGGCTTCTTGATCCGATCGAGCTCGTCCGCCGCGATCGGCGTCGACACCAGTTCCGCCGCGATCTGCCGCGCGATCTGGAAGAAGAACGACACCTTGTCCGGCGCGACCTGACCGATCGCGACCATCCGGCCACCGGTGGTCATGCCCACCGGCCACTGGCTCGACACGTTGGGGCTGTAGCTCGCGCCCGCCGCCTGCCGCAGCCGCTCGAACAGCCGATCGCTGAACACCTGCGCCAGCACGTCGAGACGTCGCGCCTCGACGATGTTGTCGATCCCGCCACCCGTCGGCCACGCGATCACCGCCGCCGCCTGGTTCTCCGGCCCGGTATGCGCACGCATCACCGGCGTCGTGTTATGTGCGGGGAAGCTGACCGGGGCACCGACCGTCGACACCGCGGTCCGCGGCGTCATCGCCCCGAACGACTTCGCCACCGCCGCGATCGCATCCTCGGTCTTCACGTCGCCGAAGATCGAGACCTCGATCGGTCCGGTCTTCAGGATCGGCTCCCAGAACGCGCGGAAGTCCTTTGCGTTCAGCGCCTCGACGGTCGCCTTCGACGGCGTCCCCCACCGCGGATCACCAGCCCGCAACAGAGCTTCGAGATCGCGCGACAACACGCCGTCGGGCGACGAATCATAGCCTGCGAACCCGGCCAACGCGGCAACACGCGCCCGCGCCACCGGTGCCGGATCCCAGGCCGGGAACGTCAGTTTCGCAGCCATCAGCCGCAACTGATCCGCGTAATCCGCCGGCGACGTGATCGCATTCAGCGTGAACGCATCGTCGTCGATCCCGAAGTCGAGACCGATCCGCCGCCCAGCGGTCAACTGATCGAGATCGCCCTGATCGAGCTTGCCGATACCCCCCGCGACCAGCGCGAGATCGCCCGCCCAGGCCGGCGTCGGCCGGTTCGATGGAATCGCGGTATAGCCGCCGCCGAACCGCACGCGCACATAGACGCGTCCGGTCTCGCCCGAGTTGGGGAACAGCAGCACGCGCGTCCCGTTGGCGAAGTTCACCTGCTCCATGTCGAAGGCGGCGATCTTCTCGCGGCTCGCGACGACGCCCGGCCTGCCGAGCGACGGCAGCTTCGAGAAATCGACCGCAGCCTGCGCGCGGCGCTTGCCGGCCAGCCCCGACACGTCCGCCTTCAACGCGGTCGCCAGCTTCGTTGCGGCGCCGGCATCGGGCGTCTGCGTATTGACGAGCGCGCGCGTGATGCCCTCAAAGATCGCCTTGCTCGATGCGAGCAGCGTGGCGGGCGTGAACATGCCCTTCGCCTTGGCGTCCTGCAGAATCTTGTACGACGTCTCAGGCCCCGCGACCGTCTCGCGGATGTCGAGTGCACTGGCCATGTCGTCGGCCTGCTTCGATCCCGCCTCGACCTTGGCGGTCTCGACGCTGGTCCGCATGATCGTGTCGAAATCGGCATATTCGCGGTCGACTTCGGCCTGGCTCGGCGCGTTGGTCTGCGCGTCGGCGATCACCGCGCGGACGTCCTTCAATGCCGCTTCCCAGTCGGTCCCTATCGGCACGATGTTAACGCTCGTCAAGTTCGCCGAGCGCGACACGTCGTCGATCGACACGCCCGCCTGCAGGAAGCTCCCGCCGGCGCGCGCGCGCGTTTCGAGGCGGCGACTGATGAGGCGGGTGGCGAGCACGTCGACCAGCCGCTTCTGGTTCATGATCGCGGTGTCGTCCTTGTACTCCCACGGGCGGACGACGCCGAGCGTGACCACCGCCGGGATGGCCGGCTCGGCGATCGACGCTGCGGCCGGCGCTTTAGGATCGGGCTTGCCGAAGCTGGGCGCAGGCGTGAACGGGTCGGTACGCTTCCAGTCCGCGAAGTTCTTGACGATCAGCCGTCCGAACAGCGCCGGGTCCATGTCGCCCGAGATGATGACGACAGTGTTCTCGGGCCGATACCAGCGATCGTGGAAAGCCTTCACGGTCGCGCCGGTCGCCGCCTCCAACGTCTTGATATTGCCGATCGGCGAGCGATCCGCGAGCGGCTGCCCCGCGAAGAACGTCGCGCGGATCGCATCGCCGAACCGCACCTGCGGCCCCGGCTGCTCGCGCTGTTCCGCCAGCACGACGGGGCGCTCGGCGGTCACCGACGCATCGGTGATCGTCGGCTTCTCCATCATGCCCGACATGATCTTCAGGCTCTCGTCGAGCCCGGTTTCGGTCGCCGAGGGCAGGTCGAGCTTGAAGGTGGTCGAGGTCGGCGTGGTCTGCGCGTTGGTGTCCGACCCGAAGGTCGCGCCGAACCGCTGCCACACGCGCTTGGCCTCACCGTCGGGGACGTATTCGGAGCCGCGGAAGGTCAGATGCTCGATGAAATGCGCGAAGCCGCGTTCGCTGTCGGTCTCGTTGAGCGACCCCGCATCGATCCGCACGCGCACCGACACCTGGCCGGGCGGTACGCCATTCTTGCGCACCGCGAACCGCATGCCGTTGGGCAGCGTGCCGAACTTCCACTCGGGATCGCGCGTAAGATCGCTGCCCTTGTAGAGCCACGCGGTCGTGTCGATCCCGGTCAGTTCGGGAAGCGTCGGCGCTTCCTTGCCACCCTCCGTAGCGGGCGTGGAGGTGGCCTGCGGCGTCGCCATCTGCCCGCTCGCCGGGATAGCGAGACCGAGCACGAGGGGAAGCAGGATGGGAGCGCGGTACAGGCGCGGAAAGGATAGCATCGTGCATCTCTAGCGCCCCCGCGCGCGCATCGCCAGCGTCGCGCCTCGGATCGCCAGCGCCAGCCTCAGTCGGCCGCCGCGGCGCCATCATTTCGTCCAACACCTGCGGTATGCCGCATCTCAACACGGGGATCGGCGCAGGGACGTGCCGATATGCAGGGTAGCGATGACGGTCGGAGCCGAACTGGGGCAGTCTTCATTGTGGCGGGATTCGGGCGGGTCGGCCGCACGGCGTGGCGTTCGCGTTCACGATCTGAACGTCATCTCCGGCGCGTCGACCGCGGGCAAAGCCAACCGCCCGCTGGTTGCCAGTATCGGCGAGCATCTGCGTCGCGCGTTCGATCGGATGATCGCGTCGTCATCGCTGGTCGCCAACGATCCGGTGCTCGACGTGCGCGACTTCCCGTGGACCGCGGGGTTGCGCGACGACTGGGCGGCGATCCGCGACGACGCCGTCCGCGTCGCGCTGCCAGCCGAGGCATTGCCCGGCGGCGCGACGATCGAGCACACCCTCGCGCGCTGCCCGCATACGGCGGCCATGGTCGCGCGGATCCCCGGCCTCCACAGCGCGTCGTTTTCGATCCTCACGCCCGGCACGCACATTCCCGAGCGTCGCGGCGCGACCAAGGGCCTGATCACCTGCCACCTCGGCCTGATCGTCCCGCGCGACGGCGACGTGCGGATGCGGGTCCACGATCGCACCGTTCGCTGGGCCGAAGGCGAGACGCTGGTGTTCGACGACACCTATCGGCACGAGGTCTGGAACGACACGAACGGTACGCGGGTGGTGTTGCTGATCCGGTTCGAGCGGCCTTTGCGCAATCCCGGCAAATGGATTGCAGACCTGATCCTGCGCGTCGCGCGCCGCTCTGATCCAGCCCGACTATCCTGATCTCCCCGCTACAGACGTGACGTCGGGCCGATCGAACCAAACCGGACCGGTCTTTGCAAACCGCGCGGCCGTTTGCTGATACGCTCGTTGTACTGGTGGGGAGAAATGGCCGTGGCCAAGGATCGCGCGACACCGAGATACATGCTGACGATCGATGGCGGTGGGATACGCGGGCTGATCCCCGCGCTGATCCTCGCCGAACTTGAGAGTCGGATCGAACGGCCGCTGTGCGAGTGCTTCGACCTGATCGCGGGCACCTCGACCGGTGGGATCATCGCCGCCGGCCTCACCGCGCCGAGCCAGGCGGACAAGACCAGGGCGGCGTGCACGGCCAGCGATCTTGTCGATTTCTACCGCACCGATGGCAAGCGGATATTCCCGCATATTCTCGGCCTGTCGCAGCGGCTGCCGGGCTTCCCCTACAGCGCCCGCCCGCTCGAGAAGATTCTCGCCGTACGGATCGGTACGTTCGCGACGACTCGCGACGCGCTGACCAACATCGTCATTCCGGCCTATGACATGATCGGGCGCAAGGCCGTCTTGATGGCGGGCGGTCCTGATTACCCCGTGGACCCGGCAAAACCCGAGCGCGTCTTCCCGCTGCATGTCGCGGCGCGCGCGACCTCGGCGGCGCCGACCTTCTTTCCTCCCGCCGCCATCCCAGCGACCGCGGCGGGCGGCTCGGTCAGGGCGGAACCCGCGCTGCTGCTGATCGACGGCGGCGTCTTCGCCAACGACCCGACGATCGCGGCGATCATCGAGGCGCGCAAGCTCGGCTGGCATCTCGGCGATCTGGAAATCCTGTCGCTCAGCACCGGGGCCTCCGACCGGCCCTACAAATCCGCGGGCCACTGGTCGATCTTCGGCTGGGTCAATCCGCTGCGCCGCGTGCCGATCTTCTCGATCCTGATGCAGGCCGGCTCCAGCACGATATCGTACCAGGCCCGAGAACTGGCGAGCAGCGGCAATTATGATCGCGCAGAATTCCCGCTCAGTCCCAATGGGGGCGGGCTGGACGATGCCAGCCCCGAGCATCTCGCCGAGCTGACGGGACTGGCCAAGACATGGATCGGTGAGAACGAGGATGTCCTTGCGCGCTGGGCCGCCAAACTCAGCCCCAAGCGGTCCGACCCCCCGCTTCCTCTCGCGGCCTAATCTGTCGGATACCAACACCGCCGCGTACCAGCCGCACAGTGATGCCTGACCCAATGCGAGAGCCCCAGTACGCGAGCCACGACGCGAGAGCCCTGGCGTAGGAACTCAGCGCGCGCGCCGGCGCGACAACAAAGCGGTGCTCGGCGCCCGAAAGAAACCGTTTCCCGTTCCGCGCTTGATCCCTCGCGCCCGCCGGGCCACATGACCCTCATGCTCATCGAAACGGAATCCACCCCGAACCCCTCGACGTTGAAGTTCCTGCCGGGACGCACCGTCATGGACGCCGGCACGCGTGACTTCGCCACCCCCGAGGAGGCCGAGACCAGTCCGCTGGCCGAGGCGATCTTCAATCTCGGTGACGTGACCGGCGTGTTCTTCGGCCGCGACTTCGTGTCCGTGACCGCCGGGCCGGGCGTCGCCTGGTCGGACCTCAAGCCCGACGTGCTAGCGATCCTGCTCGATCATTTCTCCGCCGCGATGCCGCTGTTCAAGCCCGCGCGCGCCGGCTTCTCGGTGCCGTCCGACGAGCCCGCGCTGTCGGATGACCCGGCTGATGCCGACATCGTCGCGCAGATCCGCGAACTGATCGACACGCGCGTCCGCCCGGCCGTTGCCAACGACGGCGGCGACATCGTCTATCGCGGCTTCGACAAGGGCAAGGTGTTCCTCCAGCTGCAGGGTGCCTGCGCCGGTTGCCCGTCGTCGAGCGCCACGCTTAAGAACGGTATCGAGCAGCTGCTGAAATACTACGTCCCCGAAGTCACCGAAGTGAGAGCCGTCTGATGCGCGAGAAACTCGACGACACCGTCCTCGACACCGTCTTCCGCGACGCTCGCAGCTATAACGGCTACACCGATCAGCCGGTCGCCGAGTCCGAACTGCACGCGATCTGGGACCTGATGAAGTGGGGCCCGACTTCGGCCAACCAGCTCCCCGCACGCCTGATCTGGGTGACCAGCGACGAGGCCAAGCAGAAGCTCGCCGACGCCTGCAGCGCGCAGAACCAGCCCAAGATCTTGAACGCCCCCGTGTCGGTGATCATCGGCATGGACACCAATTTTCACGAGCACCTGCCCGAGCTGTTCCCGCACGCCGATGCGAAGTCGTGGTTCGACGGCAACGCCGAACTGCGCGAGGCATCCGCGTTCCGCAACTCGACGTTGCAGGGCGCGTATTTCATCATCGCTGCGCGGATGCTCGGGCTCGATACCGGGCCGATGTCGGGCTTCGACGCAGGCAAGGTCGATGCGGCGTTCTTCCACGATACGCCCGCGGTGCGGACCAACTTCATCTCGACGCTCGGCCACGGCGATCCCGCGACGATCTACGCCCGCTCGCCCCGCCCCGACTTCGCGAAGTTCAACACGATAGCCTGAAGCGGGACCTGCTCCCTCTCCCCTGCGGGGAGAGGGTTGGGGTGAGGGGCAGTTGGGAAGGGCAGCGCTCGCGGCGCCCCTCACCCTGCCCTCTCCCCTCAAGGGAGAGGGTAAGAAGTAATGCGCACTTTAGTCATCGAAACATCCACCACCGCCTGCTCGGTCGCCCTGATCGAGTCCGGCGCCATCATCGCCCGCGCGCACGAAGTCGTCGGCCGAGGTCACGCCGAGCGCCTCATCCCGATGATTGCCGAACTGCCGGAAGGCGGCCGAGCCGACCGCATCATCGTCGATTGCGGCCCCGGCAGCTTCACCGGCGTCCGCGTCGGCATCGCCGCCGCCCGCGGTCTAGCGCTCGGCTGGGGCGCGGAAATCGCCGGTTTTTCCTCACTCCCGCTGATCGCCGCCGCCGGTTTCGCCGACCGCTTAACCGACGATATTGCGGTGATCATGGAAGGCGGGCATGGCGAGGTCTTCATGCAAGCGTTCTCCGCCGATCTGTCGCCGCGATCCGACATGGTATCGCTGAAGTCCGACGCCGCGCTCGCCGCGCTGGCAGGACGGCGCGCAGTCGGCAACGGCATCCGCTGGCTCGCCGCACTCGACGAGAGTTTGGATCTTACCGAAGCACTCCCGGACGCGGTCTCCGCGATCCTGCTCCCCGCGTCGCTGACTGCGCTAGCGCCAAGCCCGATCTACGGCCGCGCGCCCGACGCCAAGCCGTCGGTCCCGAAATAATGGCCACCCGCCAGGCCGCCACCCGCACCGTCACGCTCCGCACCGGCGACGCGCGCGATCTTGCAATCGTCGACGCGCTGATGACCGACGCGTTCGACCCGCGCTACGGCGAGGCGTGGACGCGCAGCCAGTGCCTCGGCGTGCTCGCGCTGACCGGCGTCCATCTCACGCTCGCGTTCGTCGACGACTTCCCCGCCGGTTTCACGATGACCCGGTCGGTCGCCGACGAGGCCGAACTCCTGCTGATCGCGGTCGCGCCCGACTATCGCCGCCGCGGCGTCGGCACCGCGTTGATCCGCGCCGCCATCGCCGAGTGCTCGGTCGGCGCCATCGCAAAGCTCCATCTCGAGGTGCGCGCGGGCAACGACGCGGTTAACCTGTACGACGCGCACGGCTTTACCAAGGTCGGCGAACGCCGCGCCTACTACCGCGGCAAGACCGGCGTCGCGTATGACGCACATACATATTCGAAAGATATCAACAGCTAAGGCTTATTGCGAGTCACTATCCCTTTTCGCAACAGCGCGGAGGCCCTACATGGCACTCAACGAGGGAATGACACATGCCGCGCAAGATCGATCTAGAAGCACTCTGCAACGAGAAGGGCCTGCGCATCACCGAGCAGCGCCGCGTCATCGCGCGCGTGCTGTCCGAGGCGGATGATCATCCCGACGTCGAGAAGGTCTATGAGCGCGCGTCGCAGATCGACCCCGGCATCTCGATCGCGACGGTGTACCGCACGGTCCGCCTGTTCGAGGAAGCCGGCATTCTCGACCGCCACGATTTCGGCGACGGCCGCGCGCGCTACGAGCCTGCGCCCGAGGCCCATCACGATCATCTGATCGACGTCGAGAGCGGCAAGGTGATCGAATTCGTCGATCCCGAACTCGAGCAGTTGCAGAAGGCGATCGCGGAGAAGCTCGGCTTCCGGCTGGTCGATCACCGCATGGAACTCTACGGCGTCGCGCTCACCCGCAAGGACTGACGCGATCGGCCGAATCCGCTTTGGCGCGCGGCTGGCGGCGCTGCTGCTGGCGCTGGTCCTGGCGTTGCCGCTGCACGGGATGTGGCGGCTGTTCGGTCGCAAATCGCCTTGGCCGCCGCGGTTCCTGGGGCTGGTCGCGCGGATCGTCGGCGGCCGGGCGCGGGTGGTCGGCACGCCGCTCCGCCACGACGTGGTCTTCGTCTCGAACCATCTGAGCTGGATCGACATCCTCCTCCTGTCGGGCGCGACCGGCAGCGCATTCGTGGCGAAATCCGAGCTCCGCAGCGCGCCGCTGGTCGGCTGGCTCTGCACGTTGAACCACACCATTTTCGTCAGCCGCGGCGACCGCATGGCGGTGACCGCCCAGATCGCGCAGATCCGCGATGCGCTGGCCGCGGACTGGCCCGTGACGCTGTTTCCTGAGGGGACGACAGGCGACGGGACCACGCTGCTCCCATTCAAGGCCGCGCTGCTCGCCGCGCTCGATCCACCGCCAGCGGGCGTGCGGGTCCAGCCGATCCGCATAGACTATGGCGCGGCGACGAGCGAACTCGCCTGGGTCGGCGACGAGCCCGGCCCGCATCACGCCGCGCGCGTTCTGAAGCGTAAGGGGACGTTCCTCGCGACATTGCACTTCGCCGAGCCGTTCGATCCCGCGCAATACGGCGACCGCAAAGCGATCGCCGCCGAAGCGCGCAGACGTATGGAAGCGCTGTAAGCCGCGAGCAAAGACTGTTTCCCCGCGAAGGCGCGGACCCAGACTGGACTCCCACCTTCGCGGGAGAACAAGGAGGGGAAGCTCCCACCTATCCTCCAACTCGAGCACCACCCCCGGCGAAGGCCGGGGCCCAATTGGGGGACGGTGCTAACGGAGATTCGCGCGTCTTTACTGCTGCCTTGCCAATTGGGCCCCGGCCTCCGCCGGGGTGGAGCAGCTACCAGTCGGAACAGACGTAACCTCACCCCGAATACAAACCGTCCAGCCGCTCCCCATACGCCTGCCGCAAAACATGCCGCCGGATTTTCAAGCTCGGCGTCAACTGCTCGTTCTCGATCGTGAACGGCCCGTCGGCCAGCACGAACCGCCGGATCCGTTCGGTCACCGTCAGCTCCTTGTTCACGCGCTCGACCGCCGCGCCCAGCGCTGTCCTGAACTCGCTGTTCTCCGCCAGCCGCGCGAAGCTGCACGCGTCGCCGTTGCCCGCGCACCATTCCTGCGTCCACTCGGGATCGGGCACGATGAGCGCCACCATGTAGGGACGCTTGTCGCCGGCGATCATCGCCTGCGCGATCTCGGGCTGGAGGGTGAGCATCCCCTCGACCTTCTGGGGCGCGACGTTCTCGCCCTTGTCGTTGATTATCAAGTCTTTCTTGCGATCGGTGATGCAGATCCGGCCGCGGTCGTCGATCTCGCCGATGTCGCCGGTGTGGAGCCAGCCGTCCTTGAGCACCTTCGCGGTCTCGGCATCGTTGCGCCAATAGCCATGCATGACGAGTTCGCCGCGCACCAGGATCTCGCCGTCCTCGGCGATCCGGACTTCGGTGTCCTTGAGCGCGGGGCCGACCGAGTCCATGCGGACGCCGGCCTTGGGGCGGTTGCACGAGATGACCGGGGCCGCTTCGGTCTGGCCATAGCCTTGCAGGAAGGTGAGGCCGAGCGCCTCGAAGAACAGGCCGACCTCGGGATTGAGCGGTGCGCCGCCGGAGATCATCGCCTTCAACCGGCCGCCGAATTTCTTCGAGATCTTGGGCTTGAACAGGGTGGCGACGGCCGCCTGCATCGGGCGGTCGATCAGGCGGAGGCGGCCGGCATAGCGCTTGCCACCGATATCGAGCGCCTGCCGCAGCAGGTACGCCGACGCGCCGCCCTGTTTCTCGATCGTCTTCGAGATGCGCGTGCGGAGGACTTCGAACAGGCGGGGGACGACGAACATGATCGTCGGGCGCGTTTCCTCGATGTTCGCGGCGAGCTTTTCGAGACCCTCGGCGTAGTAGATCTGGCCGCCCAATGAGATCGGGAAATGCTGGCCGCCGGTGTGTTCGTAGGCGTGACTCAAGGGGAGAAACGAGAGGAAGACCTCGTCGTCCCAGCCAAAATCCTCCGAGATCACGGCCGCGCAACCGGCGCAATTGTGGAGGATCGCGCCGTGGTGCTGCATCACGCCGCGTGGCGCGCCGCCGGTGCCCGAGGTGTAGATGATGCAGGCGAGGTCTTCGCGGTCGAAGTCGGCGCGGGCGGCGGCGGTGTCGGGCGCGGTCTGGTGTGCGGCGATCAGCGCGTGCCAGTTGTGGAAGTCGATCCCGGCGGGGACCTTCATGTCCTCGAACCCGATCACGGTCTGCGCCTGGTTGGAGCGGATGACTGCGGGGAGCAGCGTCTTCGCCAGCTTGGCGGTCGAGACGATGATCGCACAGGCGCCGGCGTTCTCGATGATGTGGAGATGATCGCGCTCGGTGTTGGTGACGTAGGTCGGTACGGTGATGCAGCCCGCGGCCATGATCGCGAGGTCGCTGAGGCACCATTCGGGACGGTTCTCGCTGACCAACATCACGCGGTCGCCGCGCTTCAGGCCGATCGCGGTGAGCGCGGTGGCGAGGGCAGCGACCTGGCGCGCGGCGTCGGCCCAGCTCGTGGCGGTCCAGCCGCCGCTCGTCTTGGTCCAGAGGAACGGTGCGTCGCCCTTCTCCGCGGCGCGCGCGAAGAACATCGTGACGAGGTTCGGGAAGCGTTCGAGCTGGCGGGCCATTGTCTCTCCTGAACTGCTCTCTGACCGGCATTCATGCGGCTGGTCTGGTGACGGCTTTGTAGCGAGCTATACCGCGTTGAAACGTCCTCGTCATGCCGGGCTTGTTCCGGCATCCACGGTTCCGCGCACTCTCCGGCTTTGGATGATGCGGGACCGTGGACCCCGGAACAAGTCCGGGGTGACGGAGAGGTTTACTCCGGTGCGCGCTGGAGCACGCCGACGCGCTGAATCTGCGTGACGGTGCCGTCCTCACTGATCGCGACGCCTTCGCTGCGGGGGTCTGCGGCGCCGACCCATTTGCCGCCGACGCGTTCGATCGCATTCGCCTTCAAGCCCAAAGCGGCGACCTGGACGGTCTCGCCGAGCGCTTGCAACGCGGGGACCATCGCCTCGCGCTCTGTGCCCCTTTCGGCGGCGGCGACATGCCCCGGCGCATACAGCAGCCCGAGCGCGATGGAGTCCTGCGCGGACAATTTCCAGTCGACCACGCCGATGATCGCCTTCGCCACCTGCGCGATGATGGTCGAGCCGCCGGCCGCGCCGACCGCGAGGCGCACCTTCCCGTCGGGGCCGTAGACGATCGTCGGCGACATCGAGCTGCGTGGCCGCTTGCCACCCTCGACGCGGTTGGCGACCAGCGCGCCGTCCTTGACGGGGACGATGTCGAAGTCGGTGAGCTGGTTGTTGAGGACGGTCCCGTCGACGGTGATGCCGGAGCCGAAATAGCCCTCTACGGTGGTGGTGACCTCGACGACGTTGCCGCGGGCGTCGACCGTCGCGATGTCGGTGGTGCCGGGGACTTCGCTGACCGGGGCGCGGGTGCGCGCGGGGGCGCCGGGGGGCGAGCCGGCGGTGACGGTCACCATCGTCTTCGATGGCGAGATCAGGGCCGAGCGCGACGCGAGATACTTGGCGTCGAGCATGCCCTGCACCGGCACGCGGACGAAATCGGGATCGCCGACGTAGAGGTCGCGGTCGGCATAGGCGAGGCGCGAGGATTCGGCGAACAGGTGCCAGGCCTGCGCGCTGTCCTTGCCGAGCTTGCCCATGTCGAAGCGTTCGAGCTGCTTCAGGATCATCAGCACGGTGATGCCGCCGGACGAGGGCGGGCCCATCCCGCAGACGCGGTAGACGCGGTATCTGATGCACACCGGTGGCCGCGATTTCGCGTCGTAGCTGGCGAGATCGCCGAGCGTCATCTTCGACGGGTTGCGCGCGGCGGTGTTGACCGCGGTGACGATCTTCTGCGCCTCGGGACCGACGTAGAAGCTGTCGGGGCCCTGGGTGGCGATGCGCTGGAGGAGGGCGGCTTGCTGCGGGTTCTTGATGACTGCGCCGATCGCGACCGGCGAGCCGTCGGGGGCGGAGAAGAGCTTGCGCGTCTCGGGCGTGATGTGGTCGCCATAGGCGGTCATGCCGTTGACGAGGCGGGGGGAGGCCTGGAAACCGTCGGTCGCGAGCCGGATCGCGGGGGCGAACAGTTGTGCCCAGGGGAGCTTGCCCGAGGCGCGGTGCGCGAGCGCCATGCCGCGGAGTGCGCCGGGGATACCGACGCTGCGACCGCCGGGGACCGCGTCGCTGTGGCTCAGCGGGGTGCCGTCGGGGGTGTAGAACCAGCGTGCGTCGGCGGCGGCGGGGGCCTCTTCGCGCGCGTCGATCGTGCTGAGCGCGCCGCCGGACGCGTGGGAGATCCAGAAGCTGCCACCGCCGATGCCCGAACTTTGTGGCTCGACGACGTTGAGCGCGAGCATCGTGGCGATGGCGGCGTCGGTGGCGCTGCCGCCCGCTCGAAGGATTTCGACGCCGGCGGCGGCTGCGCGCGCGTCTGCGGCGCTGACCATGCCTTGATCTTTGGCCGGGGCGGGGGCGGCTTGGCGCGCCTCAGTGGCAGTTGGGACGAGGAGGGCGAGCGCGAGGAGGGAGGTCTTCATCGCGGGCGAGCCTAGCGCGGTTCGGATACGAGGCAAGCATTCACCGCGAACTTCACGTCCTCCTGGGGTCGACCCAGGATCCAGAGCCACACAGGGCGACATCCGTGGCTCTGGATCCCAGCGTTCGCTGGGATGACGGGAGGAGCCGGGATGACGGAAGCGGCTTAGCGCGCGTCGACACCCACCGCGTCGGCGACCGTGGCGAAGCCGTCGCGGGTCAGCAGCGCGTCCAGTTCGCGGAGGATGCGGGCGGGGAGGCCGGGGCCTTCGTATACCAGTGCGGTATAGAGTTGGACGAGGCTCGCGCCGGCGCGGAGGCGGGCATAGGCCTCCGCGCCGCTGTCCACGCCGCCGACCGAGATCAGCGGAATCGCAGCCCCAGTCGCCTTGCGAAAGTCCGACAGGCGTTGGCGAGCTAGCGGGACGAGCGGCGCGCCGGAGAGGCCGCCGGTTTCCTTCGCATTGGCCGAGCGCAGGCCGGGGCGGGAGATCGTCGTGTTGTTGACGATCAGCGCGTCGATGCGGTTGTCGAGCGCGGCGCGGGCGATGTCGTCGATGTCGGCGGGATCGAGGTCGGGGGCGACCTTGAGGAAGATCGGCGTGTCGCCCTTGGCGGCGGTGCAGGCTGCGAGCAGGTCGCGCAACGCCGCGCCGTGCTGGAGATCGCGCAGTCCTGGCGTGTTGGGGGAGCTGATGTTGATCGTGACGTAATTGGCGTGGCGCGCGGCGCGGGTCACGCCGTGGACATAGTCGGCGGTGCGATCGGCCGCGTCCTTGTTCGCGCCGACGTTGATGCCGAGAACGCCTTCGCCACCCGCGCCGCTTTCGACGCGATCCAGCGCCGCATCGAGCCCGCCATTGTTGAAGCCGAGCCGGTTGATGATCGCGCGGTCCTCGGGAAGGCGGAAGATGCGCGGCTTCGGGTTGCCGGGTTGCGGCACCGGCGTGAGCGTGCCGATCTCGACGCTGCCGAAGCCCAGCCGGAAGAAGCCGTCGATCGCCCGGCCGTCCTTGTCGACGCCGGCGGCCAGGCCGACCGGGTTGGGAAAGGCTATCCCCGCCACGGTCGTCGCGAGCCGTGGCACGCTGGGGGCGAGCGGCGCGCCGGCCTTCCCCCATGCGCCGAGCGCGGCGATGGTGAGGGTATGCGCGCGCTCGGCGTCGAGACGGAAGAGGATCGGGTGGTAGAAGGCCATGCGCGCTCTTAGGCATATCGGCCGAGGTGGCCAAACCCTACTTCCGTCATTCCCGCGAAGGCGGGGATCCAACCATCCGCATGCGCGAAAGGTCGAGTGGATTCCCGCCTTCGCGGGAATGACGGGGGAGGGCTCAGTTGCGAGTCGTTAGCACCCCTGGCCGGGTTGACGATGCACTGCACAAAGCCCATTTGACCAATCGGATCATATCGGTCCGATTGGACTCCGAAGCCACCATGCGTCTTTCCAGCCTAGCCGACTATGCGGTCGTGATGATGAGCGCTGCGGCGCGTCATTGCGGCGGTATCGCGCGGTTGAACGCGACGCTGCTGGCGGAAGAGACCGGCGTGCCGCTGCCGACCGTGCAGAAGCTGGTGAGCCGGCTGTCCGCCGCGGGACTGATTGAGAGTACGCGCGGGACTGGCGGTGGCTTTCGCTTGTCGCGGCCGCCCGCAATGATCTCGCTCGCCGACATCATCGAGGCGGTCGAGGGTCCGATTGCGCTGACGTCATGCGTCGATGGCGCATCGCAGGATTGCTGCGTCGAGCAGACGTGCAAGGTGAAGCCGCACTGGAACGCCGTCAACGGCGCGGTCCGTGGTGCGCTCGCCGGCGTGTCGCTCGCCAGCCTTTCGCAAACCCCGGTTTTACACCCCCCTCTTTCACAGGTGCCCGCATGACGCGCGCAGCGCCTTACCCCTTCCTCCGCGCTCTCTGCGCCTCTGCGCGCAAGAGTACTTGTTCGCGCCGAGACGCAGAGATCGCCGAGTTTTTAGAGAGCCGCGCCGCGGCGGAGATGGAATGATGGCTACCCGGAACGCAGAGGCATACGCCGCCGCGAACAAGACGTACGAGTGGGGCTTCTCCTCGGACATCGAACAGGAATTCGCGCCGAAAGGTCTGTCTGAAGACACGGTGCGCTTCATTTCCGCCAAGAAGGGCGAGCCGCAGTGGATGCTCGACTGGCGGCTGAAGGCGTTTGCGTTGTGGCAGACGATGGAGGCGCCCGACTGGTCGAAGCTCAACGTGCCGCCGATCGACTACCAGGACGCGTATTATTACGCGGAGCCCAAGGCGAAGCCGAAGCTCGGGTCGCTCGACGAGGTCGATCCGGAGATCCTGCGCGTCTACGAGAAGCTCGGCATTCCGATCGGCGAGCAGAAGATGCTGGCGGGTGTGGTCGAGGATTCGCTGAACGAGGACGGCACGCCCAAGCGTCGCGTCGCGGTCGATGCGGTGTTCGACAGCGTCTCGGTCGCGACCACGTTCCGCAAGGAGCTCGAGGCCGCGGGCGTGATCTTCCGCTCGATCTCCGAGGCGATCAAGGAATATCCCGATCTCGTCCGCAAGTGGCTCGGCAAGGTCGTGCCGCAGCGCGATAACTACTTCGCGACGCTGAACTCGGCGGTCTTCTCCGACGGCACGTTCGTCTACATCCCCGAGGGCGTCCGCTGCCCGATGGAGCTGTCGACGTATTTCCGCATCAACGCCGAGAATACCGGGCAGTTCGAGCGCACGCTGATCGTGGCGGACAAGGGATCGTACGTCTCGTATCTTGAAGGCTGCACCGCGCCGATGCGAGACGAGAACCAGTTGCACGCCGCCGTGGTCGAACTGGTCGTGCTCGACGATGCCGAGATCAAGTATTCGACCGTGCAGAACTGGTATCCGGGCGACGAGAACGGCGTCGGCGGGATCTACAACTTCGTCACCAAGCGTGCGCTGTGCCAGGGCAAGAACTCGAAGGTCAGCTGGACTCAGGTCGAGACCGGTAGTGCGATCACGTGGAAATATCCCTCGTGCGTGCTGCTCGGTGATGGCTCGGTCGGCGAGTTCTATTCGGTCGCGGTGACCAACAATCGCCAGCAGGCCGATACCGGCACGAAGATGATCCACCTCGGTAAGAACACGCGATCCACGATCGTGTCGAAGGGGATTTCGGCCGGGCGTTCGGACAACACGTACCGCGGGCTGGTGCGCGTCGCGCCGACCGCGGAGGGCGTGCGGAACTTCACGCAGTGCGACAGCCTGCTGCTCGGCGACCAGTGCGGCGCGCATACCGTGCCGTACATCGAGGTCCGCAACCCGTCTGCGCAGATCGAGCATGAGGCGACGACGTCGAAGATCTCCGAGGACCAGTTGTTCTACGCAATGTCGCGCGGGCTGGATCAGGAGGCTGCGGTGGCGCTGATCGTGAATGGCTTTGCGCGGGAGGTGCTGCAGCAGCTGCCGATGGAGTTCGCGGTCGAAGCGCAGAAGCTGCTGGGGATCAGCCTTGAGGGGTCGGTGGGGTGACCCGAGAGGCGCTAATCCTCAGCGATATCACGACCGTGCTTATTGGTCTGATCGCAGCGCCTTTTTTTGCTTGGTTTGCTATTCGCGGTGTCAAAGCGGGTGTCGTGGAAACCAAGTTCGGCAACCCCGATAGATCTATCGCACCGGTTCGTTTCTGGTCCTCGGTTGCTGTGTATTTTATCGGATTTATTTTTAGCTGTTCGGCGATCGTCTTCGGCATTGCGGACATCATCTTTGGATTTCGTTTTGATGCTTAAAATTGAAAACCTCCACGCCGAGATTGACGGCAAAGAAATCCTCAAGGGCCTGTCGCTCGAAGTGAACGCGGGCGAGGTGCACGCGATCATGGGGCCGAACGGGGCGGGCAAGTCGACGCTGGGCTATGTGCTCGGCGGACGGCCCGGCTATGAGGTCACGGCGGGCTCGGTGACGTTCGACGGCGTCGACCTGCTCGAGCTGGAGGCGCACGAGCGTGCCGCGGCGGGCGTATTCCTCGGCTTCCAGTATCCGGTCGAGATCCCCGGCGTGTCGAACGTCCAGTTCCTCCGCGAGGCGCTCAACGCCCAGCGCGCGACGCGCGACGAGAAGCCGCTGTCGGGGGGCGAGTTCCTGAAGCTCGCGCGCGGGCAGGCGGATCTGCTTGGCATGGATTACGACATGCTCAAGCGGCCGGTGAACGTCGGCTTTTCGGGCGGCGAGAAGAAGCGCAACGAGATGGTCCAGATGGGCATCGTCAACCCGAAGTTCGCGATCCTCGACGAGACCGATTCGGGGCTCGACATCGATGCGCTGCGCGTCGTCGGCGACGGCATCAACCGCATCATGCGCGCGCCCGACAAGGCGGTGCTGCTGATCACGCACTACCAGCGGTTGCTCGATTACGTCGAGCCGGACTTCGTCCACGTGCTGGCGGACGGCAAGATTGTCCGCTCGGGCGGCAAGGAACTGGCGCAGCAGCTCGAGAGCGAAGGCTATGTGGGGATCGCCGCGTGAGTAGCCTGTCGCAAATCCTCCCCGGTACGGGGAGGGGGGCCAGTGAAGCTGGTGGAGGGGGTTCTCCGCTTGGCGTAGCGTCCGTGGAAGCCCCCCTCCACCCCGCCGCTACGCGTCGCGGTCCCCCTCCCCGTACCGGGGAGGATTTCAGGATCGAACTTCCTTCGACGCGTGAGGAGTCTTGGCGCTGGGGTGATCCGGCGGCGATCGCGGCGGCGGCTGAGTTGCCGCGCGGCGTTGCGGTGGATGCCGGCGAGTGGTTTCTCGATTTGCCGGGTGCGCGGGCGGTGTTCGTCGATGGTGTGCTCGACGAGGGGCGCAGCGATCTGCGGCATGTCTCGATCGTACCGATCGATGGCGGATCGCACGCGCTTGGGCGTCGGACGACCGGCCTGGGTTGGTCGTTGCGGGTCGAGGCTGATGCGACGGCCGAAATGATCCAGATCGTCCACATCGCGACCGGTGGTGATAACCAGCTTCCGGCGGAGATCGTGCTGGCCGCCGGCGCGAGCGCTTCGGTAGTCGAGACGTATGTCGGGACAGGCTGGTCGAACCGGTCGACGCGGATGATGCTTGGCAAGGGTGCGAAACTTACGCGGGCGGTGCGGTTGCTTCAGGCCGGTGGTTTCGTGTCGTTGCGCGACGAGGTCGAGATTGGTGCCGAGGCGAGCCTGATCGTGACGGTGCTCGGCGCGGGCGATGCCGGGACGCGGATCGATGGGTCGATTACGGTGACGGGCGACGACGCGTTTGCCGAATATGGCGGCGCGTTGCTGACGCGGAACGACCAGCGGCAGGAGTGCGCGGTGTCGGTGCGGCATGCGGCGCTGAACGGGCAGAGCAAGCAGATCTGGCGTGCGGTCGCGGCGGACAAGTCGACGGCCAGCCTTGCGGCGCGGGTCGAGGTGGCGCGCGATGCGCAGAAGACCGACGGCGTGCAGTCGCTCCGCGGGTTGCTGTTGCAGCGCACCGCGACGGTGAATTTGAAGCCCGAGCTGGAGATCTTCGCGGACGACGTGAAGTGCGCGCATGGCGCGACGGTCGGCGAACTCGACCAGCGCGCGCTGTTCTACATGCAGAGCCGCGGCATCCCGCATGCCAAGGCGCAGGCGCTGCTCACGCGCGCGTTCGTCGGCGATGCGTTCGTGCAGATCGCCGACGAGACGGTGCGCGAGGCTTTCGTGGCGGACGCCGATGCGTGGCTGGAGCGGGCGTTGTGAGCGACGGGACAGAAATCCTCCCCGGCACGGGGAGGGGGACCAGCGCAGCTGGTGGAGGGGGGGCTCCACGAGGCGTAGCGTCTGTGGAAGCCCCCCTCCACCCCGCCGCTGCGCGTCGCGGTCCCCCTCCCCGTGCCGGGGAGGATGCGCTCGATCGCCTGTCGGACTTCCCGGCGATCCCCGAGGGCTGGGCGTATCTCGATACCGCCGCCACCGCGCAGAAGCCGCAGGTCGTGGTCGACGCGATTACGCGTGCGTATGGCGAGACCTATGCCACCGTGCACCGCGGCGTGTACCAGCGGTCCGCTGACATGACCGTCGCTTACGAAACGGCGCGTAAGGCCGTCGCGCGGTTCATTGGTGCGGGTTCGCCTGATGAGATCGTGTTCGTGCGCGGTGCTACCGAGGCGATCAATCTGGTCGCGCAGTGCTGGGCCGGGACGCAGTTGAAGGCGGGCGACCGCATCCTGCTTTCCATGCTCGAGCATCATTCGAACATCGTGCCGTGGCAGATGATCGCGGAAGCGCGCGGCGTCGCGATCGACGTGTTGCCGTTGACGGCCGACCACCGCATCGATCTCGACGCGATGGAGCGGATGATCACGCCCGCGCACAAGCTGGTCGCGCTCGGGCATGTCTCGAACGTGCTCGGCTCGGTGCTCGATGCCAGGCGCGCTACCGAGATCGCGCATTCGGTTGGCGCGAAGATCCTGCTCGATGGCTGCCAGTCGGTGCCGCGGATCGCGGTCGACGTGAAGGCGATCGGCTGCGATTTCTACGTGTTCTCCGGGCACAAGCTGTACGGGCCGACCGGGATCGGCGTGCTGTGGGCCAAGCCGGAATTGCTCGACGCGATGCCGCCATACCAGGGTGGCGGATCGATGATCGACAAGGTGTCGTTCGCCAAGACCACCTACGCGCCGCCGCCGGGACGGTTCGAGGCGGGGACACCGCATATCGTTGGCGCGCTCGGGCTGCATGCGGCGATCGACTATGTCGAGAGCATCGGGCTCGACGTGATCCATGCGCATGAGACCGCGCTGGTGACCGCCACGCGTGAGGCGCTGTCGGGGATCAATTCGGTGCGGCTGTACGGCCCGGCGGACTCGGCGGGGATCGTGAGCTTCACGATCGAGGGGGTTCATCCGCACGACATCGGCACCATATTGGACGAGGAGCGCGTCGCGATCCGTGCCGGCCATCACTGCGCGCAGCCGTTGATGGAGGCGCTGGGCGTCGAGGCGACGGCACGCGCGAGCTTCGGCGTGTATAACGGGCCGGCGGACGTCGAGGCGCTGGTGCGCGGTATCGAGCGAGTAACGAGGATCTTCAAATGAGCGATCGGTTCGAGATCGAGGAAGTGGATGCGGTCCAGTCGCCGCCCAAGGCGCGTGTCGTCATGGAGACGGACTCCGACGCGGAGCGCAAGCGTGATTATCTCGCGGGGTTCCTGGCGCAGAAGCCGCAGGTGGACTCGCCCGGCGAGCCCGGTGGCGCGGTTTACGATGCGATCATCGATGCGCTGAAGGAGATCTACGATCCCGAGATTCCGGTGAATATCTATGACCTGGGGCTGATCTACGGCGTCGAGGTGACCGAGGACGGGCATGCGGTGGTGGCGATGACGCTGACGACGCCGAACTGTCCTGTCGCGGAGTCGATGCCGGCGGAGGTCGAGATGCGGGTCGGGTCGGTGCCGGGGGTCGGGTTTGCCGAAGTGAACCTGGTCTGGGATCCGCCTTGGGATCCGCAGAAGATGTCGGACGAGGCTAAGTTAGAGCTAGGCATGCTCTAGTTTCTGCTTCCCCTCCCGCAAGCGGGAGGGGGCAGGGGGTGGGCACGCGCTCACCTCGCGAACGACGGTTTGAGTGGCTGGCCGGGAGCCCACCCCCGGCCTCTCCCGCTTACGGGAGGGGGGAAGGAAGAAGAGATGGCGACGACATTGCGAGCACGACCGGCGGCGCTGAACCTTACGGCGACGGCGTACGCGCGGATCGCCGACCTTATGGCGCGGGCTCCGGAAGATGCGATCGGGGTTAAGCTGTCGACGCCGAAGCGTGGGTGTTCGGGGCTGGCCTATTCGGTGGATTACGTCACCGAGGCCAAGCCTTTCGATGAGCGGATCGATACGCCGGGGGGGACCTTGTTCGTCGATGGCGGGTCGATTTTGTACCTGATCGGGTCGATGATGGACTGGGTCGAGGACGACTTCACTGCGGGGTTCGTGTTCCAGAACCCGAACGCCAAGGGTGCTTGCGGGTGTGGGGAAAGCTTCACGGTCTGAGTGTTGCCGTAACGTAGCGTGTTTCCCCGCGAAGGCGGGGACCCAGACTGGGCTCCCGCCTTCGCGGGAGAACAAGAGGCGGGGAGTGCAGTAACCTAGGAAGGCCGCGTATGTATGCACCTCCCCGGCGTCGGCCGGGGCTCAGTTGGGAAACGGTGCTGACATAGCGCTGCGCATCGTCACGATGCCCTTGCTAACTGGACCCCGGCCTCCGCCGGGGTGGACCTTGTCGCTCGGGTAAGTGGTTGGCCGCTGGCCTTGCCCCTCCGTCCCCTCCTGTGCCACTCCCCGCGCCAAAGAAGAGGGGATATAAGTGGCCAGTCTGTTCCGCCGAAAAATCGTCACCGAGCAGCCTCCCGAGCATCAGCTCGCGCGGACGCTGTCGTGGCCGCACCTCGTGGCGATGGGCGTCGGCGGGATCGTCGGCACGGGCATCCTCACGCTGATCGGCGTCGGCGCAGGGCTCGCTGGTCCCGCCGTGATCCTGTCCTTCATCATAGCCGGCGGGATCTGTGCCTGCGCCGCGCTCGCCTATGCCGAGATGGCGACGATGATCCCCGCCTCGGGCAGCGCCTACACCTACAGCTATGTCGTGCTCGGCGAGCTGATCGCCTGGGTGATCGGCTGGTCGCTGATCCTCGAATATTCGCTCGTCGTGTCGACCGTGGCGGTCGGCTGGTCGGGCTATGCCGCGCCATTGTTGCGCGGTGCGTTCGGCTTCCCCGAAGCGCTGACGCTCAGCCCCGAGCTCGGCGGCATCCTCAACGTCCCCGCGATCTTCATCATCGCGGTCGTCGCCGGCGTGCTGTCGTTCGGCACGCGTGAGAGCGCGACCCTCAACGCCGTGCTGGTCGGCGTGAAGATGATCGCGCTCGCCGTGTTCGTGTTCATTGCGCTGCACTATTTCAACAGCGCCAACCTCCACCCGTTCATGCCCTATGGCTTCCCCAAGGCAGTCCAGCCCGACGGCGCCGAGCGCGGCGTCATGGCGGCGGCGGCAATCATCTTCTTTGCGTTCTATGGCTTCGACGCGATCTCCACCGCGGCGGAGGAGACCAAGAACCCCGGCCGTGATCTCGCGATCGGGATCGTCGGGTCGATGGTCGCGTGCATCGCGATCTACATCCTCGTCGCGGTCGCTGCGGTCGGCGCGCTGTCGTACACCAAGTTCGCCGGCAGCGCCGAGCCGCTCGCGCTCATCCTCCGTGAGATCGGCCGGCCCGGATTCGCGACCTTCCTCGGCGCCTCTGCCGTGATCGCCTTGCCGACGGTGCTGCTCGCGTTCCTGTTCGGCCAGAGCCGGATCTTCTTCACGATGGCACGCGACGGCCTGCTCCCGCTGAGCCTCGCCAAGGTCTCGCGGCGGGGCGCGCCTGTGCGGATCACGTGGATCACCGCGGCGATCGTCGCTGTTATCGCAGGCCTGTTGCCGCTCGCCGAGATCGCCGCGCTGGCCAACGCGGGCACGCTCGCGGCGTTCGTCGCGGTCTGCGCCTGCATGCTCGTGATGCGCCGTCGTGCGCCCGATGCGATCCGGACGTTCCGCGCGCCGGCCGCGACGCTGGTCGGGACGATCGGCATCCTCGGCTGCCTGTACCTCTTCTTCAGCCTCCCCTCCAAGACGCAGCTCTATTTCGGATTATGGAACCTGCTCGGGCTCGTGATCTACTTCGTCTACGCACGACCGAGGGCGCTCGCCAAGTGAGCGGCTGGACGATCGGCATCATCGGCGGGTCGGGGCTGTACGCAGTCGACGGCATCGAGGATGGTCGTTGGCAGACGGTCGAGACGCCGTGGGGCGAGCCATCGGACGCGATCTACACCGGCCGCGTCGGCCATGTCGGCGTCGCCTTTTTGCCAAGGCACGGGCGGGGCCATCGCATCTCCCCCTCCGAACTCAACGCCCGCGCCAACATTGATGCGCTGAAGCGGCTCGGCGTAACCGATGTCCTGGCCGTATCCTCGGTCGGCTCGTTGGCGGAAGCGCGTCCCCCGGGCAGCTTCACCGTCGTCGACCAGTTCATCGACCGTACCAAGGGTCGCGTGTCGAGCTTCTTCGGCACTGGCCTCGTCGCGCACGTCTCGATGTCCGACCCGGTTTGCCCGCGCCTGTCGTGCTATGCCGCCGCCGCCGCGCGCGAGGCAGGCGCGCAGGTCGACGACCGCGGGACCTATCTCGCAATGGAAGGCCCGCAATTCTCGACGCGGGCGGAAAGCCGGCTGTACGGCCAATGGGGCTGCGACGTCATCGGCATGACCGCGATGTCCGAGGCGAAACTCGCGCGCGAGGCGGAGCTGCCCTACGCGCTGGTCGGCATGGTGACGGATTATGATTGCTGGCGGGAGGACGAGGCTGGCGTCGACGTCGCGCAGGTGATCGCGCAACTCGGCGCGAATGCGGCCAAGGCTCGCGCGATGGTGATGGCGCTCCTCCGCGCGTTACCGGCAGAGCGTACGGCATCGCCGATCGATACCTGCCTGGACAGCGCGATCATCACCGCCGGCGAGGCGCGCGATCCGGCTCTGGTTGCGAAGCTCGCCGCGGTCGCCGGTCGGGCCTTGCGCGGCTAGCGCGGAGGCTCGGTCGAGATATCCTCCCTCTCGAGGGGGAGGGTGGTTCAGCCTCGAACAGCGGGGCGACATGCTGGCCATGTCGCCCCGAGCGTCGGTTTGCGCGTTACTTCTCGACGATCGTCGTAACCGTCCTCGTGTCGCCAATCGCCGCCTTCGGCATGTCGAGTCCGTCGGCGCTCCACTGCGTCGCAGTCTTGCACGTCTTGCGCTGAAGATGGCTGCCGGTGACGGCCGGATCCGTCACGCAGTATTTCTGCGTCTTCGCGTCGTATTTCAGTTCGGTCGTCGGTTGCGACCCACCGGCAGCGAGAACCGGTGCGGCGGAGACCAGCGCGGTGGCGACGACGAGGCTCTTGAGGATGAACGATGACATGAGGGCGTCCTTCGGATTGTTGGCGTTGCAACCCGATCGGATTGCCTGATCACCAATGCACCGAGTGTGCCAGTTTGTTAGTACAGCGACACGCTACGTTCAACGCACTCACAAAACGTCATAATTTGTCGAACTTCTTCCGGCGCCACGCAAATCACGCACCGAACGCAATACCATGATCTGGCGCGCGATACGGAAGGTTGGTGCGTTTACCGCTCCAGCAGTCGCGGCATCAGCTCGACGAAGTTGCAGGGCCGGTGGCGGCTGTCGAGCTGGTCGCGGAGAATGCCGTCCCAGCCGTCCTTCACCGCGCCGGTCGATCCCGGAAGCGCGAAGATATAGGTGCCGTGCGACACGCAGGCGCACGCACGCGACTGGACGGTCGAGGTGCCGATCGTCTGGTAGCTGAGCATGCGGAACAGTTCGCCGAATCCCGGGATCATCTTCTCGGCGACCTGCTCAACCGCCTCCGGAGTCACGTCGCGCCCGGTGACGCCGGTGCCGCCGGTGGTGATGATGCAGTCGACCTCCGGATCGCCGATCCACGCATGCAGGCGCGACACGATCGTCTCGACGTCGTCCTTCTCGATCCGACGGTCGGCGAGGACGTGGCCCGCCTCGGTCAGCCGCGCGACCAGCGTATCGCCCGAGCGATCCTCGGCAAGGCCCCGCGTGTCCGACACTGTCAGCACGGCAATCCGCACCGGCAGGAAAATCCGGCTTTCATCGATCGGCATGAAACTCAGTCCGCGCGCGTGACAGTGGTGGATTGCGGTCCGACGCTAGCATTCACCGCGACGGTGGCATTCAAGGGCGCCGTACTGGCACGATATTGCGTATAGGGTCTGGCGGCCATTCGCACCGCGGTCGCGCCCGGCAGGCCGGGGAAGCGGGGCCACATGCCTTGCGCAAGCGCATTGCGGCTGGTCGACGCCTTCTTGCCGCCCTGCGCCTCGTACATCCAGTAGTTACGCAGCACGGTGGTCACGTAGCCGCGCGTCTCCCAATACGGAATGCTCTCGATATACAGCAGCGGATCGCCGTTATCGTGTACGATCGCGTTCCAGTCGCCGACCGGGCGCGGACCCGCATTATACGCCGCGATCACCTTGGGCAGCAGCCCGCCGGTGACGCCCGCCATGTCGCGCAGCCGCTCGAGATGACGCTGGCCGACGTCCATGTTGGTGCTCGGCTTGGTCAGCGCTTTCACGTCGATCGAGGTGCCACGCTCGCGCGCGAAGTCTGTCGCGGCGGCGGGCATGATCTGCATCAGGCCATACGCGCCGGCCGGGCTCTTCACGGTGTTGCGGAACCGCGATTCCTCGAGCGTGTGCGCGTAGACCAGCGCCTTGTCGATGTGCCAGCCGCTGTCGGGCGTCCAGTTCGGCGTTGGATAGCGCGCCTCGGCAGTCGACGTGATCCCCTGCGGGCAATTGTGCGCAAGCCACACGGTCGTCGCCGGCAGGCTCAGCGCTTCCGCCACGCGCACCAGATTGCCGAACTCGCGCGGGTCGCCGATCTTCGCCTGCTGGCGGATCACGGTATCGGCCAGGTCGGTCTCGCCGACCTCGACCAGTGCCGCTGCGACACGAACGTTCGGGCGGTTGCCGACGATTTTCCAGTCGCTAGCGACCAGCCCGCCGACGGACGTGCCCTTGTCCCTCATCGCCAGCTGCTGACGCGCGAGCTGGCCGTAAAAGCTCTCGCCAAACTGCGCCGCCGCCTTCAGCCGGCCCTCGATCTTGTCGGGGCGCGAGCAGACCATGTCGGCACGCGACGCCCAGTATAGCGCGGCAGCGCGCAGATCGACGTCGCCCGCGCGTGCCGCGACACCCTCGAACCCGGTCTCGGCATTCGCGCAGTCATTCTGCCGCCATGCCGACAGCGCGCCGACCCAGCGGCCCTGGACGGCCCAGTCGCCGACGCCGTCCTGTGCCTTGGCTGCCATCACGCGCGCGTTCACGTCGTCGCCCTGGAGGAAATAGATCCACGCGATCTTCTGCTGCCACTCGGTCAGCGCCTCGGGGGTAAGGCCGGGCGTGCTTTCCAGCAGCGACTGCGCCTCGCGGCCCATATCCGCCTTCACATAAGGCTGCATCTTCAGCGCCAGATCTGCGGCGATCATGTCGCCCTGCAGGCTTTTCGCACGGACGCGACGCGGCGCGCCGTCCTGCCAGATCAACCGCTGCGCTACGGGCAGGGGCGGCAAACCGACCGCGCCGCGCGTCGTCGCAAGGCGCGAGATCTGCACAGCTTCGGGCAGTTCGGGCGCTTCATTGAGTAGCGCGACCAGCGGCTCCATCTCGACGCGCGGCGACCCCTTCGCCGTATACATCTCGGCGCGCGCGATCGCGTGCAGCGGGCCGGGCTTCATCGTGTCGAGCCCGATCTGCGCGTCGGTCCATTTGCCATCGCGGATCGCGGCGAACACCGTCTTGTAGGCCTCGCGCTGGCTGGCATCGAGCTGGTCGGGGATCTGCTCCAGCGTCGGCGCACCGACCAGCTTGGCCGTCCCGAGCCGCGCATCGCCGGCAGGCTCGCCCGCAACGGTCGCCGCCAAGGCCGGGAGGGGGAGAGCGCTGAGGCCGAGGGCGATCGCCGCCCAGGAAACCGATCGGATCCGAATCATCTCACACCCTCTTGCGACGTCAGTCCGCGCATCAACATCTGCAAATCCTTCCAGGCCTCGGCCTTGGCCGCGGGCTTCTCGATCAGAAACCGTGGGTGAAAGCTCGCGACCACGCCGGTCTCGCTGGATGCTTCGCCAAACGCCGAACCGGACCCCGTTTCTCCGGTCTTATGGTTAAATCCGTGCAAACGCCCGCGCGCCGCCTGTAATTCCGTCCCGAGGATCGCACGGCTCGCCGCATTGCCCAGCAGCAGCAACCGCTTGGGCGCAACCAACCCGATGTGATGCTTGGCGATTTCCGACAGCCGCGCCTCGACCTCGCTCTGGATCCGCCCCGCCGTCGGCCGCTTTGCGCAGACCGCCGCAAGATGCACTTCGTCGCGCGTCAGCCCGATCGCCGCGAGCATCTTGTCGAGCAACCGCCCCGATGCGCCACTCAGCAACGCCCCCGCATCGCCGTCGTCCCGGTCCGGGCAATCGACAAGCACCATGACCGTAGCGTCAGCCGGACCTAGGGCAGCGAGCGAAACCCCGCTCCAGTCCGCCTCGGGAACCTCCGCGCCGCTCCGCCAGGCCAGGAAATCGGCGAGCAAATGCGGCATCGCGGACGGTGCCACGACCGGCGCAGTAGGCGCAGCGGAGGGGACGACAAGCGGTTCGGGTGCCGCGAACCAGTCGCGTGGAACGTCGTCCACCAGCGTGTCGACGCCAGCCTCGTGCCACCAATCGAGCGCGCTCGCGGCGGCGTTTCGCCAATCGATGGTTTGATCCGCCCCCACAGGGTAACCTATGCTGCATGGTTGACGTGGCGGTCAACTCGCGCAATCGCCATATTGGACAAGATGGTGCCGGCCCGAGCCCGAACGAAGGGTGGGGCGCAAAGCTATGGCAATAGGGGACATCCCCCGGGAGACGATGATGACGACACGTGAATCGATGCCGTACGACGTGGTGATCGTCGGCGCTGGCCCGGCCGGTCTCTCGGCAGCGATCCGCCTGAAACAGCTGGCCGCGGAGAAGGACGCCGAGATCAGCGTCTGCGTGCTCGAAAAGGGCTCCGAAGTCGGCGCGCACATCCTGTCGGGCGCGGTCATCGATCCAAAGAGTCTCGACGAGCTGCTGCCCAACTGGCGCGAGGACGGCTGCCCGCTCGCCGAGGTGCCGGTGACCGAGAACCATCACTGGATCCTGACCAAGACGAAGAAGAGCGAGATGCCGCACTTCGTCACGCCGTCGTTCATGCACAACAAAGGCACCTATACCGGTTCGCTCGGCAATCTCTGCCGCTGGCTCGCGGGCAAGGCGGAAGAGCTAGGCGTCGAGATCTTCCCGGGGTTCGCAGCGGCCGAAATCCTGTTCAACGATGACGGCTCGGTCAAGGGCGTCGCGACCGGCGACATGGGCGTTGCGCGCGACGGTACGCACAAGGGCGACTACACCCCCGGCCTCGAACTCCACGCCAAATACACCTTCTTCTCGGAAGGGTGCCGCGGGCACCTTACCAAGGAACTGATCCGCAATTTCGCGCTCGACAAGGACAGCGATCCGCAGGTCTACGGCCTCGGCATCAAGGAGTTGTGGGACATCGATCCCGAACTCCACGTCCCCGGCCGCGTCATCCACACGCAGGGCTGGCCGCTGTCCGAGACCGACGGCTCGAACGGCGGCGGCTGGATCTATCACCAGGCGAACGGCCAAGTCTCGATCGGCTTCGTCACGTGGCTGAACTACACCAACCCGTATCTCTCGCCGTTCAGCGAGATGCAGCGCTGGAAGACGCATCCCGAGATCGCCGCGCTGCTGAAGGGCGCCAAGCGGGTGAGCTACGGCGCACGCGCGATCAGCGATGGCGGGCTCCAGTCGATCCCCAAGCTCGTCATGCCGGGTGCCGCGCTCATCGGCGACAGCGCAGGCTTCCTGAACGTGCCGCGGATCAAGGGCACGCATACCGCGATGAAGTCCGGCATGATGGCCGCCGAGGCCGCGGTCGAGGCGATCGTCTCGCAGCGCGGCCATGACGAACTCGCTGCCTATCCCGAAGCGTTCGAGAAATCGTGGGTCAAGAAGGAGCTGTCGGTCGTCCGCAACGTCGCGCCGCTCGTCAAGAAGTTCGGCGACCTGGTCGGCTCGGGCCTCGCCGGCATCACGATGTGGGCCGAGCATCTCGGCATCAAGATGCCCTTCACGATGCATCACCATCCCGACAACGAGAGCCTGTGGCGCAAGGATCTCGTCAAGCCGATCGTGTATCCGAAGCCCGACGGCGTCCTGACCTTCGATCGCCTCTCGTCGGTGTTCGTCTCGAACACCAACCACGAGGAGGACCAGCCGGTCCACCTGACGCTCAAGGATGCGAGCGTGCCGATCGAATATAACCTGCCGATGTACGACGAACCCGCGCAACGCTATTGCCCGGCCGGCGTTTACGAGGTCGTCGGCGAGGACACGTCCGATCCGAAGTTCGTCATCAACGCGCAGAACTGCGTCCACTGCAAGACCTGCGACATCAAGGACCCCACCCAGAACATCAACTGGGTCGTACCCGAGGGCGGCGGAGGCCCCAATTATCCCAACATGTAAGCCTGCATTGCTCGCGCTCGGTCTCGTCCTGGCGACCCCCGCCACGGCCGGGACGGGTGATCTGTCCGCCTATCTGAAGGCGCGCGCGGCCGACGCGGCCGGCGAGACGAGCTTGGCCGCCGCCAGTTACGCGAAGGTGCTGGCGGCCGCACCCGACGATCCCGTCGTCGCGATCCGCGCCTATCGCGAGGCGCTGGAGGCCGGCGACATGCTACTCGCCACCCGCGCCGTCGCGGTGCTGAACAAGGCCGGCGTAGCCCCCGCCGACGCCGCGCTGATCCCGCTCGCCGATGCCGCCCGCCGCAACGATGCGAAGGCCGCGAGCGCAGCGATCGCCACGTTGTCGAGCGGTCCGCTCGTTGTTCTCGCGCCCTCGCTCCACGCCTGGGTCGCACAGGCCGAAGGTCGCGATCCCGAACCGTCGCTAGCGACCGCAGCGAAGGACCCCGTCGCCAACCGTTTCGCCACCGAGACACGCGCGCTGATCGCCGCGGCACCGCGTAAGCAACCGCTCGCGGTCGGCGTCTCGCGCCTGCTCGCCCGCCTCGCCAGCGACCTCAGCGCAGGCGAACCCTCGCCGCTGTCGATCGCGCTAACCCAGGCAGCCCTGCGCGCCGACCCGAGTTACGACGTAGCGCGCGTCCTCCTCGCCGACGCGCTCGCCCGCAACAAGCTGGTCGACCGCGCGCTCGTCGTGCTCGACGGCGTCGACGCCAAGAGCCCGTCCGCACCGGCCGCCGCCGCCGAACGCATCGACATCCTCGCCACCGCCGACCGCGACGGCGAAGCGCTCGCCGCCGCGAAGAACCGCGTCGACCAGAAGGGGTCGGAGCCCGCCGACTGGCAACGCTACGCCGACCTATTGCTGACCACCGGCAACCCCGCCGAAGCCGCGACTTGGTACCAGCGCATCATCGCCGCCGACGGTGCAAAGGGCGGCAGCTGGGGCAACTGGCTGCAATATGGCGGCGCGCTCGACCAGGCCGGCCGCTGGCCCGAAGCGCGCGACGCACTGGAAAAGGCCGTCGCCCGCGGCCCCGCCCAACCGCTCGCGCTCAACTATCTAGGCTTTGCGCAAGTCGAGCACGGCGACGACATCCCCGCCTCGATCAAGCTGCTCGAACGCGCCAGCCGGATCGACCCGACCAACGCGTCGATCACCGACTCGCTCGGCTGGGCCTATCACCTCTCCGGCGACACCACCCGAGCGCTCCCCCTGCTCGAAACCGCCGCGCAGGCCGAACCCACCAACGCAGAAATCGCCGACCACCTCGGCGACGCCTATTGGAGCACCGGCCGAAACTACGAAGCGCGCTATTCGTGGCGCGCCGCCTTGCTGACCGCCGAACCCGCAGACACGGCGCGCATAACCGCCAAGATCGCCAACGGTCTCCCGCCCAAAGCCCGCCGCTAAAAGTCCTCCCACCGAGTTAGGGAAGGGCCCCGCAGGCGTGGGGGAGGGCGAGGGCAAGGCGAGTCGACGGCGGAAGCGCCGTTTCGCGAGATCGCCACTAATTCCGAGCATCCGCGGAAGTGATCGACCGCAGTCAGCAACTCGCGAGGTATGCGGCATCCCCCTCCCGTCATCCTGACGAAAGTCAGGATCCAGAGCAAGGACGGCACCAATCATTACCCTGGATCCTGACTTTCGTCAGGATGACGCGCTTAAACCCGCAGACATCACGCGTATTACGCTAAGCTGCGCTGGAACCCTTCGCCGCCAAACCCCGAGACCGACAATGCCCGCCATCACCGAGCCCGCTCCCGCCAAGATCAACCTGGCCCTCCACGTCCGCCGCCGCCGCCCCGACGGCTATCACGACCTCGAAACCCTCTTCGCCTTCGCCACCGACGGCGACCTGATCACCGTAGAACCCGCCCAAACCAACAGCTTCACCATAACCGGCCCCTTCGCCGCAGCACTCCTGCCCGTCTCAAGCTCAAACCCGACCTCCAACACCACCCCGGCGCAGGCCGGGGCCCAATTGGGGGCGAACAATGACGAGGCACCCCGCTCGTCCAGCACCACTCCAGGCAACGCCCCATGGCATGGCAACTTGGTAACCGCCGCAGCAGACGCGTTCACCACGGCCTTCGCCCCCGACGCCCACCACGCCATAACCCTGGAAAAGCACCTCCCCATCGCCTCTGGCATAGGCGGAGGCTCAGCCGACGCCGCCGCCACGCTCCGCGCGCTGGCCCGCCTCCACGGCATAGCCCCAACCGACCCCCGCCTCCACGAAATCGCCGCAAAGCTCGGCGCAGACGTCCCCGCCTGCCTAGCCAACCGCACCACGCTCGGCACCGGCAAAGGCGACACCCTCACCAATCTCGAAGGCCTGTCCGGCACCCCGCTCCTGCTCGTAAACCCAGGTGTCGCGGTCTCCACCGCCGCCGTCTTCAAGACCTGGGACGGCCACGACCGAGGCCCGATTCCCGAAGGCAATCTCCTCGACCGCGCCCTCGAAGGCCGCAACGACCTAGAGCCCCCCGCGCTGGCCCTCGCCCCCGAAATCGCGGAAGTCCGCACGCTCCTCGACGCAGCCCAAGGCGTCCTCCTGTCCAGAATGTCAGGCTCCGGCGCCACCTGCTTCGCCCTGTTCGAAACCCCCGAAGCCAGAGACACCGCCGCCACCGCCGCCCAAGCCAAAGGCTGGTGGACGCTCGCAACGAAGCTTGCCTGATCGATCGGTCCGCATCCCGGCATCTGACAGTCGCGATGCCACCGCGCCGCAACCGCCCGTCATCCTGACGAAAGTCAGGATCCAGAGCGGCAAACGAAACCGCCCGTCCCAGACACCCGTCAGACTCGCGATCCGTCGGCTGTCCAAACCCCGCGTCCAAACAACCCGAACCGATCTCGACCTAAACGCCCACACCGCCGATCCCGCCCCTCGTCGGTCATCCCGAACATGTCCGACATTATACCCCCAACAAAAGCACCTCCCCGGCGAAGGCCGGGGCCTAGTTGGGAAACGCTCCTGACGACAGACGCACGCCGTCACGCCAACCTCCCCACCTGGACCAGGCCTCAGCCGGGGAGGCGCATTTGTCCGAATCATGTCCGCACCGACCGTCTTCCAACGCCTGCACTCCACGATCTCACGAACTCGTGGGCCCGGAGCTTCGAGCATGCGGACACGGAGGATGCTAGAATGATGCCGTCCCCGCGGCCGACGGGCTCTGCAAGACCCCACCGCCGCAAATTTCCTCCAACAAACCTCGCGTTCCCCACTTGTTCCAAAAGAACAAAGAGAATACATGGTGTTTGACGCGTTGAATGGCACGCGCGCTTGCTTTAGCGATGGGAGCATATTCGATGGCCGCTAATCTGAAAGTGATCGACACCGGCATGGCAACCGCAACCAACGACCGGCAGAAGGCGCTCGACGCCGCGCTCGCGCAGATCGACCGCGCCTTCGGCAAGGGCTCGGCGATGCGCCTGGGCTCCAAGGAAACCATGCAGGTCGAGGTCATCTCGACCGGCTCGCTCGGGCTCGACATCGCGCTCGGCGTCGGCGGCCTGCCGCGCGGCCGCGTGATCGAGATCTACGGTCCGGAAAGCTCGGGCAAGACCACGCTCGCGCTCCACGTGATCGCCGAAGCCCAGAAGGGCGGCGGCACCGCGGCGTTCGTCGATGCCGAGCACGCGCTCGACCCGGTCTACGCCAAGAAGCTCGGCGTAAACATCGACGAGCTGATCGTCTCGCAGCCCGACACCGGCGAGCAGGCGCTCGAGATCGTCGACACGCTGGTCCGCTCGAACGCGATCGACGTGCTCGTGGTCGATTCAGTCGCAGCACTCGTGCCGCGTGCCGAAATCGAAGGCGAGATGGGCGACAGCCATGTCGGCCTCCAGGCCCGCCTGATGTCGCAGTCGTTACGCAAGCTGACCGGCTCGATCAGCCGCTCGCGCTGCATGGTGATCTTCATTAACCAGCTCCGCATGAAGATCGGCGTCATGTACGGCAACCCCGAGACGACGACCGGCGGCAACGCGCTGAAGTTCTACGCCTCGGTCCGCCTCGACATCCGCCGCATCGGCGCGATCAAGGCCGGCGAAGAGGTGACGGGCAACCAGACCCGGGTGAAGGTCGTCAAGAACAAGGTCGCCCCGCCGTTCAAGCAGGTCGAGTTCGACATCATGTACGGGCAGGGCGTGTCGAAGCTCGGCGAGATCCTCGATCTTGGCGTAAAGGCGGGCTTGGTCGAAAAGTCTGGCGCCTGGTTCAGCTACGACAGCGTCCGCTTGGGCCAGGGTCGCGAGAACTCGAAGACGTTCCTCAAGGACAACCCCGAAACCGCCGACCGCCTCGAAAAGCAGATCCGCGCGCGCACCGACAAGGTCGCCGAAGAAATGATGGCCGGCCCCGAAGAAGGCGACGACGCTTAACCCCACGTTCCCTCTCCCTCAGGGGAGAGGGAGGAACCCATTGCCTCCGCAATGCGAGGGAGCACGCGGGACATGATGCGTAGTGCATGGATCATCGTGGCCGAGCATATGCGCGGCCGATGATTCAAACGCGCGGTAAACTAACACCGCGCCAATCTACCCACGGCACCACCCCGGCGAAGGCCGGGGCCCAATTGGTATGACCCCGCAAATAGAGTCCTGTGCCAAGCCAAGCCTTGTCAGATGATCAACTCTGTGTTTGGCAACACGCCCATATATGCTTGATATCTTGCACCCTCTTGTTCTCCCGCGAAGGCGGGAGCCCAGTCTGGATCCCCGCCTCCGCGGGGAAACAAGGAAGCGCAAGGCAGGGCCCGAGCTTTGGGAAAGTCTCAAAATCCCGCAACACCAAACCCACTCCAGCGTCTACACTTCCTATACTTCACTTCAAACTACCGCCCCAGATCGCAACCAAAAAGCACCCCAACCCATGACCACCGCCCAAGACTGGACCGGCAGAATAGGCGACGTCTGGGCCGCGGAATGGCGCCGAACCGACCGCAGCTTCACCAACCTGACCCCGCATTTGAACGCCGCGATCCTGTCCGCCGCCCCCCCCCAAACCCACAAGATCATCGACATAGGCTGCGGCGCCGGGGCAACCTCACTCGCCACCGCACAAGCACTCCCGAACGCGCAAATAACCGGCATAGATCTCTCACCGAACCTGATCGAGATCGCCAAACACCGCGCCAGAACCGTATCCAACGCCAGCTTCCAGTGCGCGGACATCACCGCCGCCGCCCCGAACCACGCCCCAATCGACCTCTACGTCTCCCGCCACGGCGTCATGTTCTTCGCAGACCCCGTCGCCGCTTTCACGACATTAGCCGAAGCCGCCGCCCCAGACGCAACGCTAGTTTTCTCCTGCTTCGCCGGCCGCGCCGCCAACCGCTGGGCCACCGAAATCATCACCGCGACCGGCGGCAACGCAGATGCTCCGGCAAACACCGCACCCGGCCCCTTCGCCTTCGCCGACCCGACCTACGTTGCGAGCATCCTGCAAAAATCCGGCTGGCGCGTCGCGTCACCCGAACGTGTCGAATTCGCCTACCGAGCAAGTGAGGGCGCTGACCCCGTAGCCGACGCGGTCGACTATTTCCGCCGCATCGGCCCCGCCGCCTCCGCCATCCGCGACGCCGCCCCCGAGGAACGCGAGCGCCACATCGCGCGTCTCACCCAGGTCTGCGACCGGTACCGACGCGGCGACACGGTGGAATTCCCCGCCGCCGCCTGGATCTGGACCGCGCGCAAATCGTCCGAATAAAACACAGGGGGTTCAGCATGATCATCGTCCACCACCTCGAAAACTCGCGATCGCAGCGGATACTGTGGATGCTCGAGGAATTCGGCCTACCCTACGAGATCAAGCGCTACGAGCGGAACAAGGCAACGATGCTCGCCCCGCCCGAACTTAAGCAGGTCCACCCGCTCGGCAAGTCGCCGGTGATCGAAGATGACGGTCAGGTGGTCGCCGAAACGGGCGCGATCGTGGAATATCTCGTCGACAAGGCGGATGGCAAGCTCGGCGCCCCCGCCAACCGCGCCGACGCGCTGCGCTACCGCTTCTGGCTCCACTATGCGGAAGGCTCGATGATGCCGCCGCTGCTGCTGAAGCTCGTCCTCTCGCGCATCCCGATCCTGGGCAAGGCGGCGACCAAGAAGATTCAGCCGATGATCGACGTCCACCTCGACTATGTTGAATCCGAGCTGTCGAAGCGCCCCTGGTTCGCCGGCGCCGAGATGACCGCTGCCGACATCATGATGAGCTTCCCCCTCGAAGCCGCGCGAAGTCGTGGTGGCCTGAACGAGTCCCGTCCCGCGACGATCGCATGGCTGGCCAAGGTCCACGCACGACCCGCGTATCAGGCCGGCCTCAAAAAGGGCGGGCCCTACGCCTACGCCTGATATTCTTAAGTTGCGGAGGCGGTAAACCTTACGTCCCCCAATCCTCCGTCATCCTGGGCTCGACCCAGGATCCAGAGCCACAGACTCCGGCGCTCGTGGCTCTGGATCCCAGCGTTCGCTGGGATGACGGAAGGCGGCAGCCCCCTAATTAAGCCTGCCCCGGCCCGATCTTCTCATAGCTGTCCACGTCCACCTTGGGCCCGTGCCCGGTCGGCGCATGCGGAAAGTCCCGATCAGCCGGCTCGCGCTCGTCGAGCCCGCCCTCCCACTTCGCCACCACGGTCGCCGCCACCGCATTCCCGATCACGTTCGTCGCCGACCGCCCCATGTCCAGGAAATGATCCACCGCCAGGATCAGCAGGATCCCAGCCTCCGGGATCTTGAACATCGACAGCGTCCCCGCGATCACCACGAGCGATGCGCGAGGCACCCCCGCAATGCCCTTCGACGTCACCATCAGCACCAGCAGCATCGCGATCTGCTGCCCGATCGGCATGTGGATGCCGTAGGCCTGCGCGATGAACAGCGACGCGAACGTCATGTACATCATCGACCCGTCGAGATTGAACGAATAGCCCAGCGGCAGTACGAAGCTCGCGATCCGCGGCGGCACGCCGAACCGGTCGAGCGCCTCCAGCGTCCGCGGATATGCCGCCTCGGACGATGCCGCCGAGAACGCCAGGATCAGCGGATCGCGAATATACCGCACCAGCAACCGCGTCCGCGGCCCGATCAGCAGGAACGCGATCCCGATCAGCACCGCCCACAACAGCGCCAGCCCGATATAGAAACTCAGCATGAAATAGCCGAGCTGGCCGAGGATGGTCGGCCCGCGCTCGGCAAGCGTGGCGGTCACCGCTGCGAACACCGCGAACGGCGCGAACCGCATCACGTAATTCGTGATCTGGAGCATCACTGCGACCAGCGCCTCGATCGCCTTGACGAGCGGCGCGGCCTTCTCGCCGACCGCGGTGATCGCCACCCCGACGAACACCGAGAACACGACGATCTGCAAAATCTCGTTGCTCGCCATTGCCGCGATCATCGAATCGGGGACGATGTGCGTGATGAACTTGGCGAGATCGAACGCCGCGCGGTCGACCCCGCTCGACGCGGTGGCCGGCGGGATTGCGAGCGCGAGGCCGACGCCCGGCTGCAACACGTTGACCAGGACCAGGCCCAGGGTGAGCGACAACAGGCTGGCGCAGATGAACCAGCCGAGACTGCGCAATCCAACCCGCCCGAGCGCACCGGTATCGCCCATATGCGCAATCCCCACGACCAGCGTCGAGAACACCAAAGGCGCGATGATCATCTTGATCAGCCGCAGGAACAGCGTCGTCACGATCGAGAAATAGCCCGCGATGTCCTTCAGCCGTTCGGCGGACTCGGCCGTGCCGTTGTCGATCGACGCGTTCAGGATCCAGCCGACGACCATCCCCGCGACGAGGCCGAACAAGATGTAATAGGTTAGCCGCTTGGCCATTAATCGCTCCCGAGAAGTGCGAACAGGGAAGGGGATTGCGGCGCCCGGGTCAAGGACCCTATCGTCCGGCGATGTCGACCGCACGCCACAAGCCCGCCTTCAGCCCCTCGCGTCGCGACCTGCTGAGCCTCGCCATCGCGGCGCCGTTGCTGTCGACCACCGCGATCCTCCGCGCCGCCGAGCCCGACCTGTCGGCGCTGTCCGACATCACCGGCACGACCAGGCCGATCGACGCCACCGAACGCGCCGCGCGGCTGGTCCGCGCGCAATCACTGATGAAGGCGGCGGGCATCGGCGCGGTGCTGATCGAGCCGGGATCGTCGATGATCTACTTCACCGGCGTTCGCTGGCACACGAGCGAGCGGCTGACGCTGGCGATCCTTCCGGTCGAGGGCGAACCGTGCATCGTCACGCCGTTCTTCGAGGAACCGTCGGTGCGCGAGACGCTCGCCGTCCCCGCCGAGGTCCGCGTCTGGCAGGAGGACGAGAACCCGCTCGCCGTGGTCGCCGGTTTCCTGCGCGACCGCAAGCTCGCCGCGCGGCCGATCGGGCTTGAGGCGGAGGTGCGCTACTTCGCCTATGCCGGGCTCGCGCGCGTGTTGCCAGGGGCGAAGATCGTGTCCGCCGACCCGGTCGTCCGCGCCTGCCGGATGATCAAGACCCCCGCCGAGATCGCGCTGATGCAGGCGGCGACGGAGGTCACGCTCGCCGCCTATCGCTGGACGAAGCCGCGCGTCGAGAAGGGCATGACCGGCCCCGAGATCGGCGCGCTCATGAATACCGCGACCAAGAAACTGGGCGGCGCGCCCGAGTTCGCGCTCGCGCTGATCGGCGAGGCGTCCGCCTATCCGCACGGCAGCCGCGAGATCCACCGCGTCGCCGACGGCCAGATCGTTCTGATGGACTGCGGCTGCACCGTCCAGGGTTACCAGTCCGACATCTCTCGCACCTGGGTCCACGGCGCGGCAACCGCCGACCAGCGCAAGACGTGGGACCAGGTCGCCCGCGGCCAGCAGATCGCGTTCGCCGCCGCCAAGATCGGCGCACCCGCCGGCAGCGTCGACGACGCGGTTCGCCGGTATTACGAGACGCTCGGCTATGGGCCGGGGTACAAGCTCCCCGGCCTGTCGCATCGCACCGGCCACGGCATCGGCATGGACGGCCACGAACCCGTCAACCTCGTCCGCGGCGAGACGACCAGGCTGGCGGCGGGCATGTGTTTCTCGGACGAACCGGGGATCTACATTCCCGGACGGTACGGCGTGCGGATCGAGGATTGCTTCCACATGACCGATGCGGGCCCGAAATGGTTCAGCGAGCCGCCCAAGTCGATCGATGCACCGTTGGGGTAGTGGACGCCCGAGGAACGCCACCACCCCCACCAACACCACCACCCCGGCGAAGGCCGGGGCCCAATTGGGGGACGGCGATAACGAAGCGCTGCTCTCCATTATTTCCACCTCTCCAATTGGGCCCCGGCCTCCGCCGGGGTGGTGGCCCGCGCCGGGGTGGTGCACCGGGGCCGAACCGCAGCACCCGCCTCCTTGTTCTCCCGCGAAGGCGGGAGCCCAGTCTGGGTCCCCGCCTTCGCGGGGAAACAAGCTCTCTTCGTTTCAATCGGATGCGTGCAGCGCGGGCGTTCACCGACACCCTCTTCTACTGCACGGCCCCCCACACACCTCCACTTGAGCGAACCGCCCCGCTCGCCTAAGTCCCCGCGCATGACATCGACGAACGACATCCGCCGCGGCTTCCTCGACTATTTCGGATCGCAGGGGCACCAGATCGTGCCCTCCGCACCGCTCGTGCCGCAGAACGACCCGACGCTGATGTTCGTCAACGCCGGGATGGTGCCGTTCAAGAACGTCTTCACCGGCCTCGAATCGCGCGCCTACACCACGGCCACCTCGTCGCAGAAATGCGTCCGCGCCGGCGGCAAGCACAACGATCTCGACAATGTCGGCTACACCGCGCGCCACCACACCTTCTTCGAAATGCTCGGCAATTTCTCGTTCGGCGATTATTTCAAGGAACAGGCGATCGTCCACGCCTGGACGTTGCTCACGCGCGAATGGGGCCTCTCGCCGGACAAGCTGACCGCCACCGTCTACCACACCGACGACGAGGCGTTCGACCTCTGGAAGAAGATCGCCGGTCTCCCCGACCATCGCATCATCCGTATCCCGACCAAGGACAATTTCTGGTCGATGGGCGACAACGGGCCGTGCGGGCCATGCTCGGAAATCTTCTACGACCACGGCGACCACATCTTTGGCGGCCCTCCCGGCAGCCCTGACGAGGACGGCGATCGCTTCGTCGAGATTTGGAACCTCGTGTTCATGCAATACGAGCAGGAGAATGCCGAGATCGTCGGCAACCTGCCGAAACCGTCGATCGACACCGGCATGGGGCTCGAGCGCATCGCCGCGGTCATGCAGGGCGTCACCGACAATTACGACACCGACACATTCAAGGCGCTGATCGCGGCGTCGGGCGCGCTGACGCACACCGCGACCGATGGCGCCAACACCGCCAGCCACCGCGTGATCGCCGATCATTTGCGCACCGCCGGCTTCCTGATCGCGGACGGCGTGCTGCCTGCGAGCGAGGGCCGCGGTTACGTCCTGCGCCGGATCATGCGCCGCGCGATGCGTCACGCGCACATCCTCGGCGCCAAGCAGCCGCTGATGCACCGTCTGGTCCCCGCGCTCGTCACCGAGATGGGCGCCGCGTACCCCGAACTGTCGCGTGCACGTCCGCTGATCGAGGCGACGTTGCAGCAGGAGGAAACGCGCTTCCGCCAGACGCTCGACAAGGGGCTGAAGCTCCTCGACGAGGCGACCGCGGACATGACCGACGGCACGCTGGCCGGCGACGTCGCGTTCAAGCTCTACGACACCTACGGCTTCCCGTACGACCTGACCGAGGACGCGCTGCGCGAACGCAACATCGCGGTCGACCGCGCAGGCTTCGACACCGCGATGGCCGAGCAGAAGCGCGCCGCCCGCGCCGCCTGGAAGGGCTCGGGCGCGAAGGCTTCGGACGACGTCTGGTTCGACATCGTCGAGCAGACCGGCGGCACCGAATTCCTCGGCTATGCGTCCGACACCGGCGAAGGCGAAGTCGTCGCACTGGTCAAGGACGGCGCCCGCGTCGACCACGCCACCACCGGCGATACGGTCGCGATCGTCGTCAACCAGACGCCGTTCTATGGTGAGAGCGGCGGACAGGTCGGCGATGCCGGCGACATCTCGAACGACAGCGGTCTGCACGCCAACGTCACCGAGACCTCGAAGCAGCTAGGCCGCGTGTTCGTCCATCACGCGATCATCGATGCCGGCGAGATCAAGGTCGGCGACCCGGTCAAGCTCCAGATCGACGTCGCCCGCCGCGCACAGATCCGTGCGAACCACTCTGCGACGCATCTGCTGCACGAAGCCCTGCGCGAACGCCTCGGCACGCACGTCGCGCAGAAGGGCAGCCTCGTCGCGCCCGATCGCCTGCGCTTCGACTTCTCGCAGCCGGTCGCGATGACCCCCGCCGACATCGCGCAGGTCGAGGCCGACGTGAACGCGCAGGTCCGCGGCAACGGCGCGGTCACGACGCTGCTGATGACCCCCGACGACGCGATCGCAATGGGCGCGATGGCGCTGTTCGGCGAGAAATACGGCGACGAGGTGCGCGTCGTGTCGATGGGGTCGACCGAGGACGGCACCTACTCGATCGAACTCTGCGGCGGCACGCACGTCAACGCGCTCGGCGACATCGGCCTATTCAAGGTCGTCGGCGAGGGCGCGGTCTCGAGCGGCATCCGCCGTGTCGAAGCGCTCACCGGCGAAGCGGCGCGCGCCTACCTGACCAGCCGTGACGATCGCCTCCGCGAGGCTGCGGCGGCACTCAAATCGACCCCCGACGAGGTCCCGGCGCGCGTAGCCTCGCTCCTCGAAGATCGCCGCCGCCTCGAACGCGAACTCGCCGACGCGAAGAAGGCGCTCGCGCTCGGCGGTGGTGGATCGGGCGAAGCGGCGGGGCCGGAACAGGTCGGCGGCGTCGCATTCATCGGCCAGGTGCTCAACGACTTCGAAGCCAAGGGCCTGCGCGGCGCGGTCGACGAAGCCAAGCAGCGCCTGGGCTCCGGCATCGCGATGCTGGTAGCGATCAACGACGGCCGCGCTTCGGTCGCGGTCGGCGTGACGGCGGATCTGGTGGCCAGCCACAACGCGGTCGACCTGCTCAAGATCGCGGTCTCGACGCTAGGCGGGCAGGGCGGCGGCGGCCGTCCCGACATGGCGCAGGGCGGTGGTCCCGATGGTGACAAGGCCGCGGACGCCGTCGCGGCGGTCCGGGCAAAGCTGGAGGCGGCGGGCGCCTGAAACTCGCCATCGCCGCACACTAACCCCAAGCAATGTTCCCCCGCGGACGCGGGGGCCCAGCTAAATACCGCTAGCTGCCTCGGCTCCTGGACCCCCGCCTTCGCGGGGGAACAGAAGAGAGCGCGACAACCAACACAACCTCCACCCCGGCGAAGGCCGGGGCCCAATTGGCACGTCCGAGGTAACGAAACACCACGCTCAGTTACCACCGTCCCCCAATTGGGCCCCGGCCTCCGCCGGGGTGGTGCTCGTGTGTTGGGTAAGTGGTTCGAGCGGGAAACGAGGCTCAGCCCCCACGCACCTTCGACAGCGTAGTCCCCGCAGTAATCGCCTCGATATCCGTCACCAGGTGCAACATCCGCACCCCGCCACGCCCCATCGCCCGGTCCAAAGCCCCCGCAAAATCCTCAGTCCGCTCGACCGTCTCGGCCCAACACCCATAAGCCCGCCCCAGCGCGGCGAAGTCCGGGTTCCGCAACCCGGTCCCCGACACCCGCCCCGGATACTCCCGCTCCTGGTGCATCCGGATAGTCCCATACCCGCCATTATCGACGACGAGCACCAGCATGTCCGCGCCATGCGCCACCGCGGTCGCCAGTTCCTGCCCGTTCATCAGGAAACACCCGTCGCCGGCCAGCGCCACCACAGTCCGCTCCGGATGCCGCAACGAAGCCGCCACTGCCGCCGGCACGCCATACCCCATCGCGCCCGCGGTCGGCGCAAGCTGCGTGCCCGGCCCGGCATACGCCCAGTACCGATGCCACCACCCCGAATAATTCCCCGCCCCGTTGCAGAGGATCGCATCCGCCGGCAGCCGCTCGCGCATCGCTGCCACACATGGCCCGAGATCCATCACCAGATCGCGCGGCGCCGGCGTCGACCAGTCGAGCCACTCCGCATGCGCCTCCTGTCCGGCAGTGCGCGGCGGCAGGTCGACCGCCAGCAACGCCTCGGCAAACTCCGCCATCCCCGCACACACCGCGACATCCGCGCGGTACGCCCAGTGCAACTCGTCCGGATCAGGATGTACATGGATCAGCCGCTGCCCCGGATGATCCGGCGTGATCAGCGCATAGCCATCGGTCGTCGCCTCCCCAAGCCGAGGTCCGACCACCAAAAGCAGATCCGCCGCCTTCACCCGCTCGACCAGCTTCGGATTGGGTCCATACCCCAAATTGCCTGCCCAAACCGGGCAGTCGTTCGGAACAGCATCCTGCCGCCGAAACGCCGCCGCCACCGGAATCCCGTTGCGATCCGCCCACGTCGAGAACGCCCCCGACGCCGCGACATCCCAGCCAGCCCCGCCAACGATCGCCACCGGCCGCTCCGCCGTCGTCAGCAAATCCGCAAGCAAATCCATCGTGTCGGCATCACACCCTTGCGCCACCCGCTCGACCCGCGGCCGATCGACCGCGTCGACCATGTCCAGCAGCATGTCCTCGGGCAGCGCGAGCACCACCGGCCCCGGCCGCCCCGACATCGCCGTCGCATAGGCCCGCGCGACATATTCCGGGATCCGCCGCGCATCGTCGATCCGCGCTGCCCACTTCGCGATGGGGGCGAACATCGCCTGGAAATCGATCTCCTGGAACGCCTCGCGGTCGCGCGTGCCGCGGTCGATATCGCCGACGAACAGGATCATCGGCTGCGAATCCTGCATCGCCACATGGACGCCGATCGACGCGTTGGTCGCACCCGGCCCGCGCGTCACGAACGCCACCCCCGGCCGGTGGGTCAACGTCCCGTCCGCGCACGCCATGAACCCGACACCGCCCTCCTGCCGGCACACGACGAGATCGATCGCGGGCGTATCGTGCAGCGCGTCGAGCACGGCCAGGAAGCTCTCCCCCGGCACGGTGAAAATCCGGTCGCAGCCCTGTGCGACGAGTTGGTCGACCAGGATACGGCCGCCGGTGCGTGGTGTGATCATCGGCGCATCCTGCCGTCCGTTGCGCGCGAAGTCGAGACGCGGTTACGCTGGCAACGAAGCCGGGACCAACCCGACTCGCCCGGAGAGGATCATGACAGACTTCACCACCGTCGCCGACGGCCTGCGCTTTCCCGAAGGGCCGGTGGCGATGCCCGACGGCAGCGTCATCCTCGTCGAGGTCGAAGCCGGCCGCATCACCCGCATCGCTCCCGATGGCACAAAAGCGACCGTCGCCGAACCCGGCGGCGGCCCCAACGGCCTCGCGGTCGGCCCCGACGGCAAGCTGTATTGCTGCAACAATGGTGGCTTCGCCTGGCGCGAGACGAACGGCTTCCTCACCCCGCATGGCCAGCCGGGCGACTATTCCGGCGGCCGGATCGAGCGGATCGACATCGCCACCGGCGCGGTCGAGATCCTCTACAAGGACGGCGATTTCGCCTGCTCGTTGCGCGGACCCAACGACATCGTCTTCGATTCGCACGGCGGCTTCTGGTTCACCGACCACGGCAAATCGCGCGAACGCGCCCGCGACATCACCGGCATCTTCTACGCGAAGTCGGATGGCAGTCACCTGGAGGAAGTGATCTTTCCGAGCGAAAACCCCAACGGTATCGGCCTCTCGCCAGACGGCACGCGGCTCTACGCGGCGGAAACCTACATCTGCCGCCTGATGGCGTTCGACATCGTCGCACCGGGCAAAGTCGCCAACACTTCGGGCACGCCGCTCTACCGCCCCGCCGGCTACAAGTTCTTCGATTCGCTCGGCGTCGAAGCATTCGGCAACATCTGCGTTGCGACGATCGGCGAATGCGGGATCAGCGTGATTTCGCTGGCGGGGGAGCTGGTCGAGTTCGTCGCGACCGACGACGTGTTCACGACCAACATCTGCTGGGGCGGCGCGGATGGCATGGACGCGTACATCACCTGCTCGGGCAGCGGCCGGCTGGTGAAGACCCGGTGGAAGCGCCCCGGCCTGAAGCTGGCGTATTGAAGCCATTGTATCCTCCCCCGCTAGGGGGAGGTGTCGCCGAAGGTGACGGAGGGGGAGGACACGGAACAGGGGTTTCCCTTTCCTCCCCCTCCGTCTGGCAAGAGCCAGCCACCTCCCCCTAGCGGGGGAGGATCGTGAAAAGTCGATCCGCGCTACGTTGCCGAGCGCCAACCACCGGCTTATGCGAGGCGAAAGACCATAGGAGGATGCATGGCGAACAAGCTCTACACCGACGCGGCGGCGGCGCTCGAAGGCGTGCTGTTCGACGGCATGACGATCTGCGCGGGCGGGTTCGGGCTGTGCGGCATCCCCGAGCGGCTGATCGACGCGATCGAGGCGTCTGGCGTAAAGGACCTCACGATCGCCAGCAACAATGCCGGGATCGACGGGCAGGGGTTGGGGAAACTGCTCCGCTCGCGCCAGGTGAAGAAGATGATCTCGTCCTATGTCGGCGAGAACAAGGAATTCGAGCGGCAATATCTCAGCGGCGAACTCGAGGTCGAATTCTGCCCGCAGGGCACGCTCGCCGAACGCTGCCGGGCAGGGGGGGCTGGCATCCCCGGCTTCTACACCAAGACCGGCGTCGGCACGCAGGTCGCCGAGGGCAAGGAAACCAAGGTCTTCGACGGCCAGGAATACATCCTCGAACGCGGCATCCGCGCCGATCTCGCGATCATCAAGGGGTGGAAGGCGGACGAAAGCGGCAACCTCATCTTCCGCAAGACCGCGCGCAACTTCAACCAGCCGATGGCGACCGCGGGCAAGATCTGCGTTGCCGAGGTCGAGGAGATCGTCCCCGTCGGCAGCCTCGACCCCGACATGATCCACCTGCCCGGCATCTACGTGAAGCGGATGATCGTCGGTGCGCCGTACGACAAGCAGATCGAGTTCCGCACCGTCCGCGAGCGGGTTTCCGCGTGAAGCGAGGCCTGATGGTGGATCGGAAGCGCTCCCCGTTCTCCTGCGAACGCAGGAGCCCAGGGTCGCAGGCGTGGCGCTTGGTATCCTGGTCCCCTGCGTTCGCAGGGGCACTGGTTTTGCAGGGGTGCGTAAGTGTCTCCGCGCCGACGTCGATCGCAGCGACGCCGACTGTCTCCGCACCCGTCACCGTCGACGGCGTCCCCGCCGGCATGCAGTATCTCTACGCCTCGGGCGAAGCGGCGGCGGTCAGCATTCAGGCTTGGAGCGCGCTCGTCGGCTATGTCCGCGCGCAACGCACGCCAACCTCCGTCGTCCTCGCGCAAGGCGCTTCGCTGGCCGCCCCCGCCTGGACCCCCTGCGGCACCAAGCCAAAAGCCGCCGTGTTCGACGTCGACGAAACCGTCCTCCTCAACCTCGGCTTCGAATACGACGCGTCCTCCGGCCAACCCTGGTCCGATCCCCGCTGGCAGGACTGGGAGCGCACCGGCGTCAAGCAGGTCGCACCCGTCCCCGGCGCGCTGAATGCGCTCACCCAACTCCGCGCGATGGGCGTCACGGTGATCTTCAACACCAACCGCTCCGCCGCCAACGCCGCACAGACTGAGGCCACGATCGAAGCCGCCGGCCTCGGCCCCGCGCGACACGGCGAAACGCTGTTCCTCGCCGGCGACGATGCGACGGGCTCGAAGAAGGACGGCCGACGCGCGACGATCGCCGCGAAATACTGCGTCGTCGCGATGGGCGGCGATCAGCTCGGCGACTTCAGCGACCTGTTCAACGCCGGCCAGACCCCCGCCACCCGCCGCGCAACAGTCCAGTCGCCCGCGATCGCGGCCAGATGGGGGGCAGGGTGGTTCGTCCTCCCCAACCCCGTCTACGGCACCGCGCTCAAAGGCAACCGCGACGAGGTATTCCCGCCAGCAGTCCGCTGGGCCCCGACAGGAGGCGTACGCTGATGGCCGACCACCCAAACGCGATCGCGCTCGACAAGGGCGCCCAACTCACGAGTGAATCGGTCGAGGTCGCGCGGATCTGGATCACCAACGGCGCCGGCAGCAACGTGCTGATCGACGCGGGCATCCTCGAGGATCCGACCGTGTTCGGCTACCTCCTCGCCGACACGATCCGCCACGCCGCGCGCGCCTATGCGGGCACCTGGGGCCTCGACGAGGACGCCGCGTTGCAGGCGATCGTCGACGGCGTCGGCACCGAGCTCCGCGAACAATTCACGACCATCACCACCATCCAGGAAGGAATGCACTGATGCCCTGGGACCGTAACCAGATGGCCGCGCGTGCGGCGCAGGAACTGAAGGACGGCTATTACGTCAATCTCGGCATCGGCATCCCGACGCTGGTCGCGAACAACATTCCCGAGGGGATGACCGTCACGCTCCAGTCGGAAAACGGCATGCTCGGGATCGGCCCGTTCCCGTATGCGGGCGAGGAAGACGCCGACCTGATCAACGCCGGCAAGCAGACGATCAGCGAGCTCCCCTCGTCGGTGTATTTCAGCTCGTCGGACAGCTTCGCGATGATCCGCGGCGGCCATATCGATCTCACGGTGCTGGGCGCGATGGAGGTCAGCGAAGGCGGCGACATCGCCAACTGGATGATCCCCGGCAAGATGATCAAGGGCATGGGCGGCGCGATGGATCTCGTCGCGGGCGTCAAGCAGATCATCGTCGTGATGGACCACACCGCCAAGGACGGAAGCCCCAAGTTCATCCCGTCCTGCACGCTGCCGCTTACCGGCAAGAACGTCGTCGACATGATCGTCACCGACTTGGCCGTGTTCCAGCGCCCCGATCACGACAGCCCGTTCACGCTCGTCGAGATGGCGCCGGGCGTGACCGCGGACGAGATCGCCGCGAAGACCACAGCGCGCTACACCGCCTGATGGGCTACACCCTCGTCACCGCGAACCGCAATTACTCGAGCTGGTCGCTGCGCCCCTGGGCCCTGATGAAGGCGCTCGGCATCGACTTCGAGGACCGGATCGAGCCGTTCCTGGAGCCCGTCAATTACGAGGCGTTCCGCGCCTTCTCGCCGACCGGGCAGGTGCCGGTGCTGATCGACGGCGAGCGGACGGTATGGGACTCGCTCGGCATCGTCCTGTACCTTGCCGAGCGTCACGACGGCGTCTGGCCTTCCGACGCCGAGGCACGGGCGTGGGCGATCTGCGCGACGGCGGAGATGCACGGCGGGTTTTCCGCGCTCCGCAACGAGCGGACCATGAACGTCGGCGTCCGCGTGAATGCCGCCCCCGGCAGCGACGCGCTCGACCGCGACGTCGCGCGGATCGCCGAACTCTGGAGCGAGGGACTCGACCGGTTCGGTGGCCCGTGGCTCGCTGGCGCCGAGTTCACCGCCGTCGACGCGTTCTTTGCACCAGTGGCGTTCCGCGTCCGGACCTACGGGATCGACGTCGGTGCGGCTGGACTCGCCTGGGTCGAGCGGATCATCGCCCACCCGGCGATGCGCGAATGGGAAGCGACCGCGCTCGCCGAGACATGGCGCGAGGAAAGCCACGAGGCCGACCTCGTCACATGCGGATCGATCACCGCGGACTTCCGCCGCTGATGCGCCGCGCCGCGATCGTCATAGCGCTGATCGTCATCCTGATCGCAGGCACGGCGTTCACCGCAGGCCCCGGCACGCTCAGCGTCCTCGACGGCGTGATGGGTGGCGGACGCGGGACCGCACGCATCCGCGAAGGCGTCCCGTTCGGTACGCACGGGCAGAAGCTCGACGTCTGGCGCCCGTCCGGCGGCGCGAAAACCGGCCTGCCGGTGCTGATCTTCTGGTACGGCGGCGGCTGGGTCCACGGCTCGCGCGGCGCCTACGCGTTTGCGGCGCGCGCCTATGCGAAGGCGGGCTACGTCGTCGTCATGCCCGACTACCGCAAAGTACCCGACGTCCGCTTCCCCGCCTTCCTCCAGGACGGCGCCGAAGCCGTGAAATGGACCCGCGACCACATCGCCGCGGCGGGCGGCGACCCGAACCGGATCGCCGTCGCCGGCCATTCCGCCGGCGCCTACACCGTCGCGATGCTGACGCTCGACGAACGCTGGCTGAAGGCCGAAGGCGTCGACCCGAACATTATCAAGGCCGCGGTCGGCCTGTGCGGGCCCTACGATTTCTACCCCTTCACCGCGAAACGCGCGATCGACGCGATGCAGGGCGCCGCCGACCCGGTGATGACTCAGCCGATCCACTTCGCGCGGCGCGACGCCCCGCCGATGCTGCTGATCACCGCCGGCGACGACACGCAGGTAAAGCCGCACAACGCGATCAACCTAACCGCGCGGCTGAAGGCGCTCGGGGCGCCGGTGACACACATCGATTATCCCGGCCTCAGCCACGAGAACGTCGCGATGGCACTCTCGAAACCGTTCCGCGGCAAGGCCCCGGTGCTGGCCGACAGCGTTGCGTTCCTGAACCGCGTGCTGGACGCATCGGCGAGCGTACCCGCCGTCCGCTAAGAATTTCGATAGTTCGCACGTCGCGCCATATCGGATGCGATACTATTGGAATCTCTGATTCTGTTGTCGCGACAGGGATCCTTAATACTCCTGTAATGCTTCATAATGGACGCTGTCGTCGTTGACGATAGTAACCGAAGAGTCCGACCTTGTGGATGGCGCTGGAACGTCGGGGGAAGATCCGTAATCTTTAACCTGGTGGATATCTGCGTCTTTTTCTGAAAGGAAAGTCATGTCAGATCCCGGCACGGTTCTCGATACGGTGAACGCAAAATGGTACAATACGCTGGCCAAGGAGCTCAACCTGTCGGTGGAGGAGTTCCAGCTCTGCCAGGGTGACGTCATCCTGCCGCGGACGACCGATGAACTCTGGGACATGATGGACGCGCTGCCCGCCGACACGGTTATCCAATATTATTCGCCCGACACGCTGGTCAGCCTTTCGAGCCAATACACCTCGCTGCTGTCGTTCGTGCAGGCATCGAGCGTGGTGGATCTGAACAAGGCGATGGGCGCGGACAACACGAAGTCGTGGGCCGCCGCGAAGAGCGCCTATTTCACGGCCAATCCCTCCGCATTCAGCGATTCCGCGATCGTTCTCCAGACCGCATTGCAGAATCTGTTCCAGAACTGGTCGATGGCGGAATTGGTGCCGAACCCCGGATCCGCTGCGCAATGCTATACGCTGTACCGCGCGGGATTCGAGAACCCGATCTACATCGCGCAGGAGTTGCAATTGAACCTGCCGCTCGGCGGCCCGGCGGCATTCAACCAGACCTATGAAGGGGTGCTGGGCGACATCGGCGTCGCGCCCGGCGTGAATTTTACGATGGAGTCGGCCCAAGCCTCGTCGGATATCAGCAATTCCTGGGCGAACAGTAGCAGCTCGACCGGCGGGACGTACTTCTATTCCAAGTCGAGCAGTTCGGCATCGACCGATTTCTCACAGACGTTCGCCTCGTCCTCCTTCACGGTCACGGTGTCCTACGATCATTTCATCAACGTGGCGGCGCTGCCGCTCTCCGGTGAATCGATCGACGCCGACAAGACGACCTATCTGCCGTGGTATTATGGCGCCGCACTGGCCTACGCTTACAACAACAAGACGGCCGCGGTATGGACCGATCTGACGCAGTGGGATGCGCTGTTCGGCCCCGAGGGATCGATGCAATATGTCGTCACCAGCTTGATCATCGCCGACGGTACGTCGACGATAACGACATCGTCGCAGGCGTTCAGTACCGCGGAGCAGACCTATGCCAACGCGCAGAGCAACGAGGGCTATGGTTGCTGGCCCTATTATGTCAGCAACAGCTCCGACAGCACGACCAATACGAGCACGACGTTCAATGCGTCCAGCAATCTGGTCGTGACGACGACATCGGCGCTCGGCAATCCGATCGTCGTCGGTGTCCTGGTGTCGTCCGTGAAGGATCTTGCGCAGGACGCATAAGTCGAATGCGGCGATGCCTGCATGGATCAAGGCCGATAGTTGCGCCGGGGCTTTGCCCGGGCGCAACTATCGGTTAAACGCCCGCCCATCATGGCCACTCCCCAAACGCTGTACGAAAAGATCTGGGCGGCGCACGTCGTCGAACGCCGCGACGACGGCACCTGCCTGATCTATATCGACCGCCACCTCGTCCACGAAGTCACCAGTCCGCAGGCGTTCGAAGGCCTCCGCGTCGCAGGCCGCAAGGTCCGCCGCCCCGACCTGACGCTCGCCGTCCCCGATCACAATTTGCCGACCACCGCGCGCAAAGATGCCGCTGGCCGCGTCCTGCCGATCGCCGACCCTGAGAGCGCGCAGCAACTCGACGCGCTCCGCCGCAATACGTCCGAGTTCGGCATCGACTATATCGACGCGATGGCTATCGAGCAGGGCATCGTCCACGTCGTCGGCCCCGAACAGGGTTTCACGCTTCCCGGCACCACGCTCGTCTGCGGAGACAGCCACACGTCGGCGCACGGCGCACTCGGCGCGCTCGCGTTCGGGATCGGCACGAGCGAAGTCGAGCACGTCCTCGCCACGCAAACCTTGCTGTTGTCGCAGGCCAAGACGATGGAAGTCCGCGTCGATGGCGAACTCGGTTTCGGTGTCTCCCCGAAGGACGTCATCCTCGCGATCATCGGCAAGATCGGCGCTGCGGGCGGCACCGGCCACGTCATCGAATTCACCGGCAGCGTGATCCGCGCGATGTCGATCGAAGGTCGCCTGACGATCGCCAACATGTCGATCGAGGCGGGCGCGCGCGCCGGCCTGATCGCGCCCGACGACACCACTTTCGCCTATCTCAAGGGCCGCCCGATGGCTCCGACCGGCGAGAACTGGGACCGCGCGGTGACGTGGTGGCGTAGTCTCGCCACCGATCCCGGCGCGAAATACGACAAGTCCGTCACGCTCGACGCTGCCGATATCGCCCCCGGTCTCACCTGGGGCACGAGCCCCGAGGACGTCGTGCCGATCACCGGAGTCGTCCCCGAACCGTCGAGCTTCGCCGATCCCGCCAAGCAGGCCGCCGCCCAGAAGTCGCTCGACTATATGGGCCTCACCGCCGGCACCGCGATGCGCGACGTCACGATCCAGCACGTCTTCATCGGCAGCTGCACCAACAGCCGCATCGAGGACCTCCGCGCCGCTGCGGCGATCGCCGACGGTCGCCATGTCGCCACCGGTGTCCGCGCGCTCGTCGTCCCCGGTTCGGGCCTCGTGAAGCGCCAAGCCGAAGCCGAAGGGCTCGACCGGATCTTCATAACCGCCGGCTTCGAATGGCGCGAACCGGGCTGTTCGATGTGTCTCGCGATGAACCCGGACAAAGTCCCTGCGGGGGAGCGTTGCGCTTCCACGTCGAACCGTAATTTCGTCGGCAGACAGGGTCCCGGAGCGCGCACGCATCTGGTATCACCCGCGATGGCGGCAGCGGCGGCGGTGACCGGTAAGCTGAGCGACGTCAGAGAGTTGATGGGGGAACGAGCATGAAGAAGGTTTTCGTACTGCTGGCGGCTGGCGCGATGATCAGCGGCGTCGCGGCCTATGTCGCATCGGCGCGCACCACCCCGGAGCGCTCGGGCCCGGAGCGCACGGAACAGCGATGACCCCCGTCACGACCGTCTCGGGCCGCGCCTATCCCTGGGGCGCGAAGAACATCGACACCGACGTCATCATTCCGGCGCACTGGCTGAAGACGATCACGCGCACCGGCCTCGGCCGTGGCGCGTTCGAGACGGTCCGTGCGCAACCCGGCAGCATCTTCGACGATCCGCGCTATGCCGGGTCGCCGATCCTCATTGCGGGCGATAATTTCGGTTGCGGTTCCAGCCGGGAGCATGCCGCCTGGGCGCTCGCCGACATGGGCATCACCGCGGTGATCGCGCCGAGCTTCTCCGACATCTTCTCGGGCAACGCGTTCAAGAACGGCATCGTCCCCGTCGTGCTGCCCCAGGAGGCGATCGACCGCCTGCTCGAGGTCGCCAAGGATCAGATTGTCACCGTTGATCTCGAGACGATGACCGTCACCACCCCGTTCCAGGACCGCTTCACCTTCGAACTCGACGCATTCCGCCGCCAGTGCCTCATGGAAGGGCTGGACGAAGTCGGCCTGACGCTGGCAAGGGATACCCAGATTTCGAAATTCGAGGAGGCGGTCGCATCGAATCGCCCCTGGACGACGGTGGAGAGCGGGTATGCGAGCATTGGTGTCGAAGGCAGTCGGCGGACCTGAAACTCTGGAAATGGTCGAGCTGCCTGATCTGGCAGCCGGCCCCGGACAGGTCGTCGTCGCGGTCAAGGCCTGCGCGATCAACTTCCCCGACGTCCTGATCATCGAGGACAAATACCAGTTCAAGCCGCAACGCCCGTTCGCACCGGGCGGCGAGATCGCCGGCACGATCGACTCGATCGGCGAAGGCGTCACCGGCTGGGCAGTCGGCGACCGCGTGATCGCGATGCTCGGCCATGGCGGGCTGTGCGAAAAGGTCATTGCCGATCCCGCCAAGCTCTACCGCCTTCCCGAAGGGCGTAGCTTCGCCGAGGGCGCCTCGCTGATTCTCACCTACGGCACGACGATCCACGCGCTGCTCGACCGTGGCCATATCAAGGCGGGGCAGACGTTGCTCGTGCTCGGCGCGGCCGGCGGGGTCGGGCTCGCCGCGATCGAACTCGGCAAGGCATTTGGCGCCAAGGTCGTCGCCGCGGTCTCGTCAGAGGAGAAGGCCGCCGCCGCCAAGTCCGCCGGTGCTGACGAAACGCTGATCTACGCCCGCGCCCCGTTCGACAAGGACCAGTCGAAAGCGCTCGCCGAGCAGTTCAAGGCCGCGGTCGGTCGCGACGGCGCACACGTGATCTACGATCCGGTAGGTGGTGATTATGCCGAGCCCGCGCTCCGATCGATCGCGTGGGAGGGCAAGTACCTCGTCGTCGGTTTCCCTGCCGGCATCCCGAAACTCCCGCTTAACCTCACGCTACTCAAAAGCTGCGACGTCTGCGGCGTGTTCTGGGGGGCGTTCGCGGCGCGTGATCCCAAGGCGAACCAAGCACATATCGAAACGCTGTTCGACCTGTGGGAAGCAGGCAAGATCGCGCCTCGCGTCACCGAAGTCTTCGCGTTCGAGGACGGCGGCAAGGCGATCGCGAAGATGGCGGCACGCGGTGCGATCGGCAAGCTGGTGGTCGAGGTCGGCTGACCCCGGCGGCCCGCGCCAAGGTTCGCGACGCCGTGTTCCACGGCCATTATTGCGCATGCGCGGTCCGCGACCTATCTCCGGCTGGATACACGGCTGTACCGGGGACTTGCGCAATGACCAGTTTCGACGATCGCGAACGCGCCAGCGAGGCGCATTTCGCGCGCGAGGAGGAGATGGCGTTTCGCATCACCGCGCGGCGCAATCGCCTGCTCGGCGGCTGGGCGGCGCATGAGATGCAGCTGACGCCGGAAGAAACCGACGCCTATGCCACCGCGCTCGTCCATGCCGACATGGAAGGCGGCGGCGACGACGACGTCGTGCGCAAGCTCGTCGGCGACCTGACCGCAGCCGGGCTCGATCACGACGAGGCGACCGTCCGCCGCGCGCTCGCGCAGCAGATGATCGAAGCGCGTCGCCAGTTGCTGGAGGCGCAGTAAGATGCCGATGGCTGCCCACGACATCGCGACGATGATCCGCGACGCGATTCCCGATGCGCAGGTCGAGATCACCGATCTCGCCGGCGACGGCGATCACTACGCCGCCAAGGTCGTCGCGCCGAGCTTCGCCGGCCTGAGCCGCGTGAAGCAGCACCAGGCGGTCTACGCCGCGCTGGGCGGCCGCATGGGCGGCGTCCTGCACGCACTCCAGCTTACCACCGCAATTTCCTGAGGACCCGGAGATGACCCAAGACATGACCGACGACACGAACGCCCGCATCGACGCGGTAGTCAAAGCCAGCCCCGTGGTATTGTTCATGAAGGGCAGCCCGCTCTTCCCGCAGTGCGGCTTCTCCAGCCGCGCGATCGCGATCCTCAACCACCTCGAAGTCGAGTTCGAGAGCGTCGACGTGCTGCAGGACCAGGGCATCCGCCAGGGCATCAAGGCCTATTCGGACTGGCCGACGATCCCGCAGCTCTACGTTGAAGGCGAGTTCGTCGGCGGCTCCGACATCATGATGGAAATGTACGAGAGCGGCGAGCTGGCGCAGCTGTTCGAGAAGCAGAAGACGGTCTGAAGTTTCCGCTGGGGGCGGGGCGGAGCATCCGGGGGGCACCTCGGCCAGCATGCCTCACCCCACCCCCGTCATCCTGACGAAAGTCAGGATCCAGAGCCACGAGGTGCTGCGTCCCGTTACCCCGGATCCTGAATTTCGTCAGGGTGACGGGAAAACCGACCGATGCATCTTAATCCTGAGAGGCACCGGGGAGGATGGATCGATGCGAGACCGGACGGTAGCGATCGATCCACCCTGCTTGAACGCCGCAGCGTTCGGTGACGTGACAGACGATGCAGTGCGCGTGCCAGAACGTGGTATCCCACCGATCTACGCCACATATGTTAGTTAATCGCCGAAGCGCTGGTCCGCGGTGTGTAAAATCCGCCGACACTGCTGCCCGATGACGGGGTCTTGCCATCCCCGCTCGCAACGGCCATCTCGGTCGTATGGCTGAGCACCCGACCGGAATCCCGATCCAGCTCGAGCCGCTCGTCGTTCGCGTGCTCGCGCCCAATCCGTCGCCCTACACCTACACCGGTACGCAGACGCATATCGTCGGCACGGCCGATCTGGCGGTGATCGATCCCGGCCCCGACGATCCCGCGCACATCGCCGCGCTGATCCGCGCGATCGACGGCCGCCCCGTCACCGCGATCGTCGTCACGCACCATCACCGCGATCACAGCCCCGCGACACGCCCGCTCCAGGCCATCACCGGTGCGCCGATCGTCGGCGCCGCACCGTTCGATATCGAGTATTCCAGCGCACGCGGGGATGCGTCGTTCGACGCCGCCTACGCGCCCGATCGGGTGATGGCCGAGGGGGACACGATCGCCGGCGAAGGCTGGATGCTGGAAGCGATCGCGACGCCCGGTCACACCTCGAATCATCTCGCCTTCGCCTTGCCCGAGACCAACGCATTGTTTTCGGGCGATCACGTCATGGGCTGGTCGACGACCATCGTCTCGCCGCCCGATGGCGACATGGCGGCGTACATGACGAGCCTCGAAAAGCTGATGCGTCGCGACGACCGGGTCTATTATCCCGGCCACGGCGAAGCGGTCGAGAAGCCGCAGCGGCTGGTCCGCGGCATGCTCGGCCATCGCAAACAGCGCGAGGGGCAGATCCTGCGGCTGTTGCGGAGCGAACCACAGCCGATCGGACGGATGGTGGCCCAGATGTATGTCGGGCTCGACGCGCGGCTCACGCCTGCCGCAGAGCGGTCGGTGCTCGCGCATCTCTACGACCTGCAAAACCGTGGCTTGGTGATCGAGGAAGGCGAAACATGGCAGATCAAGATTTGAATGCGCCCAATACCGGTTCCGGCGTCGGCGGCTTCCTGGCCAAGGCGGCGGGGTTCGTCGTCATCCTCGTGCTCGCCGGGCTGCTCGCGCTGTGGGGCGTGCAGCGCTATGTCAGCGACCGGCTGACTCCCGATCCGACGACGATCGCGAGCGCCAGCCTGGAGGGGCTGCGCGAGCAGAACCGCCTGTCCGCGTTCGCCGCGCGCTATGTCGCGGTCGTCACCTCGAAACAGTCGCAGCTCGGTTTCACCACCGAGAAGACGCTGATCATGCCCGGCATGGTCCGGTACGAGGTCGACATGGGCAAGCTGACGCAGGCCGACGTCGCCTGGGACGGCGCCACCAAGACGCTGGCGGTACGCCTGCCCGCGGTCGAGGCGGACGGCCCACAGGTCGATCTGAACGCGGTCCGCGAATATGGCTCGGGCGGCGTGCTGACCACCTTCACCGACGCCGAGAAGCGCCTCGACGATGCCAACCGCCGCGCCGGCCAGATCGAGCTGATCCGCCAGGCGCGCGAACCGGCGATGATCAAGCTCGCGCGCGACGCAACCCGCCGTGCCGTGGAACGCAGTTTCGCGATGCCGTTGCGCGCCGCCGGGATCGACGCGACCGTCGCGGTGCGTTTCGCCGACGAGCCGGTCGCGAACGGGGAGCGCTGGGATACCTCGCGCTCGCTGCAGGACGTGCTAGGGAACCGCCAGTAAACGCGATCGGGCTATTCGGGATACGACGATGGAATTGAACCAGAACTTTGCGGGTATCGACATCCGCGCCGAGATCGAGCGCCTCCGCAAGGAGAAGAACGCCGTCATCCTCGCGCATTACTACCAGAAGCCCGAGCTTCAGGATCTCGCCGATTTCGTCGGCGACAGCCTCGACCTGTCGCGCAAGGCGGCGGCGACCGATGCCGACGTGATCGCGTTCTGCGGCGTGCGCTTCATGGCCGAGACCGCCAAGATTCTATCGCCCGACAAGATCGTCGTGCTGCCCGACATGGATGCCGGATGCAGTCTCGAGGATAGCTGCCCGCCCGAGCAGTTCGCCGCGTTCCGCGCGAAGCATCCCGATCACATCGCGCTGACCTACATCAACTGCTCGACCGAGGTGAAGGCACTCTCCGACATCATCGTCACCTCGTCGTCGGCGGACGCGATCCTCGCGCAGATCCCGCCCGAGCAGAAGATCATCTTCGGCCCCGATCGCAACCTCGGTGGCTATCTCGCGCGGAAGACCGGCCGCGACATGCTGCTCTGGCCCGGCGTCTGCATCGTCCACGAGGCGTTTAGCGAGACCGAGCTGATGAAGCTCAAGGCGCAGCACCCCGGCGCGCCCGTCGTCGCGCATCCCGAATGCCCACCGATCATCCTCGACCACGCGGATTACGTCGGCTCGACGCGCGGTATCCTCGACTACGCGCTGGCGATGCCCGGCGACACGCTGATCGTCGCGACCGAACCGCACATCATCCACCAGATGGAAAAGGCGCTCCCAAACAAGCGTTTCATCGGTGCGCCCGGCGCCGACGGCAATTGCAACTGCAACATCTGCCCGTACATGGCGCTCAACACGCTGGAAAAGCTCTACGTCGCGCTGCGCGATCTCAGCCCGCGGATCGAGATCGAGGAAGGCCTGCGCCTCCAGGCGAAGAAGAGCCTCGATGCGATGCTGCGGATGGCGTCGAACACCGTCGGCAAGGGCGATCTCGGCCCCGCCGGCTGTGCGAACGCCTGATCCGTCAGGCCGAGGGCGCGGTCTTGGGCACCTGGGCCAGCGCCTGATCGATATGGATCGCGGCGATGGTCAGTTCGAGCGTGTCGGCCAGTACGAGGGCCTCGCCAAGCAGCTGGGTCAAACGTGCTGTCTCGGCCATCGTCTTGGTATGCATCGATCGTTCCTCGGTATCGGTCAGGCAAACTCGCCTGGGGATGTTCGGTTCCAACGCGAAAATCTTTATGGTGCAGACAGATGCGGCGATTTCGCTGGCCCCGCAATATGCTCGTCGGCATCTGCACTGATACGACCGACGCGTCGCCACTGGGAGTCTTGAGATGAACGCAGCATTGCCCGACGTCGGATTGCCGGCACAGTTCGTCGTCGACGCGTTCGTCGCGTCGACGCTGGCGGAGGATCTGGGCACGATCGGCGACATCACGTCGAACGCGGTCATCCCTGCCGACGCGCGATTCACCGGCGTCATGGACAGCCGCGACCCGATCGTCGTTGCCGGGCTGGATCTCGCCGAGGCGTTCTTCCGGACGCTCGATCCCGACGTCCGTATCGAACGACTGGTGCAGGACGGACAGCAGGTTGCGGCGGGGACGATCCTGATGCGACTCGAAGGGGCAGGGCGGGCGATGCTCACCGCCGAGCGGTCCGCACTCAACACCGTCCAGCATCTGTCGGGGGTTGCTACCATGACGCGCAGCTATGTCGACGCGATCGCCGGCACCGGCGCGATCCTGCTCGATACGCGGAAGACCATTCCCGGCCTGCGCGTGCTGGAAAAATACGCGACCCGGATGGGCGGCGCGCAGAACCACCGGATGGGTCTGTGGGATGCCGCGATGATCAAGGACAATCACGTCGCGGTTGCCGGCGGCGTCGCCGAAGCGGTGCGCCGGGCGCGTAATGCGGGGATCGCGCACATCATCGTCGAGGTCGACCGGATCGACCAGATCGCTCCCGCGCTCGCGGCCGGCGCGACGCATCTCCTGCTCGACAACATGCCGCCGGCGATGTTGCGCGAGGCGGTTGCGCTGGTCGGCGGGCGCGTGCCGACCGAGGCGTCGGGCGGCGTCAACCTCGACACGATCCGCGCGATCGCCGAGACCGGCGTGACCTATGTCTCGGTCGGCCGCTTGACGCAGTCGGCACCCGCGGCGGATATAGGCCTCGATTTCACGACGGCATGACCGGCTCGCCGGCGCGTCCCGGTCGCAGCATGATCGATAACGGGGACAAGACGATGATCAGGCCGGTATCCATAACGCGCTACGAACGGCTGTATCTCGCCTCGTTCGTGATCGGGCTGATCGTGTCCGCGATGAGCTGGGGGCCGCGGAGGGCGATGGTCGCGGCCACGCCGATGCTCGCGAAGATCGGCTGGATCCTGCCGACGTTCGAGGTCGCCGGGATCGTGATCACGCTGACGCTCTGGTATTTTACCGTGCGGGCGCCGAGCGGCGTGGCGCGGTGGGTGGTGATCGTGCTGGCCGCGCTCTCCGCGATCGGCGTCGCGATCTCGCTCGTGCAGTTGGCGACCGGGCATGCGGTGCCGAGCGCGACGCTCGGGCTGTCGATCGTCGCGAGCGTGGTCTACATCGGCGCGGCGCTGCAACTCCTGAAACCCGATGCGAAACTCTGGTTCGACCAGGCTGGACGAGGACATGCCGCATGATCGTTAGACTGACCATCGCTGCGGCGGCACTGGCGCTGCCCGGAGTAGCCCAGGCGCAGGCCTATCAATGCTCGACCCCCGCCACCGTCGAGCGCGTCCGCCCCGACCTGCCGTCCGACAGCCAGCCCAAGCGCGTCGTCCCGATCGGCGGCTACACGCTCGCCATTACCTGGGCCCCGCAATATTGCCGCGACAACGGCACGCGCTCCGGGTCGCAGTTCCAGTGCGGCGCGGCCAACCGCTTCGGCTTCACGCTGCACGGTCTGTGGCCCGACGGCGTGGACAAGGACTGGCCGCAATATTGTCGCGCAGCCGAGTTCGTCCCGCCACCGGTGATCCGCGCGCATCTCTGCACCACGCCCTCGGCGCAGTTGCTCCAGCACGAATGGGCCAAGCACGGCACCTGCATGCCGGGCTATCGACCCGCGAAATATTTCAACCAGTCCGCCGGGCTGTACGGCAAGCTGCGCTATCCGGACATGGACTCGCTGTCGCGCGCACCGCTGACCGCCGGACGCTTTGCGACCGCGATGGCGTCCGCCAATCCCGGGCTCAACGCCGACATGATGCGCGTGACCGCGACGAAACAGGGCTGGCTCGATGAAGTCTGGATCTGCCTAGACCGCCGCTTCCGCTACCGCCGCTGCCCCGTCCACCAGAGTGGCCTGGCCGACGGTGCCCCGCTGAAAATCTGGCGCGGCAGCCGATAAGGACTATTCCAATCCTCCCCCGCCAGGGGGAGGTGGCGCTAAAAGCGACGGAGGGGGAGGACACGGAACAGAGGTTTCCCCAACCTACCCCTCCGACAGGCGCCTGCCACCTACCCCCGGCGGGGGAGGATCAAGGGCATGACGCTTCTACCCGTCTAGCGTCGTCGTCGACGGGTAGTGCCGGTCCAGATGCTTCTTGATGATCCGCAGGTTGCGCGTGTTCGAGCGGAAGAAGAAATCGGGGATCGCGCCGACGAACGGGATCATCCCGAGCGCCCAGTCGAACCCGATATTGCCCGCCATCCGCGCCACCTGGACCTTCGACATGCCGATGTTGCGCGCCTCCCACGCCATCCAGCCGCCGACCGCCGCGGCGATCGTGCTGCCCGCGAACGGCACGATATCGAGGATCACGTCCAGGCCGACCTTGCGGTTGGTGCCGGGGATCTGGAACAGCCCCTCCATCACGCGTTCCATCGCCTCGACTCGGCGGCGAACCGACAGCGCATCGCGCCCCATCGGCAGCGAGTCGAGGATCGATCCGGGTGTGATGCGGGTGACGGTCGGTTTCATGAATCCTAGTTGGTATCGGCGCGCAACCGGTTCAACGGGTGCCACGCGCGCGGGTTGGGCTGCCACTGCGCCAGCCTCGCGGTGACCAGCGACCAGCGCAGCGGGCGCGCCAGCGGGATGAACGCGACATCCTCGTTCATCGCCGCGTCCGCCGCGGCGATGCGCACGCTCCGCTCCGCCAGCGTCGGCGCCTCGCGCGCCGCCTCGACCGCCGCCTGCGCAGCCTCGCCGCACACCACACACGCGCTCGCCAGATACCAGCGCGCGCTGTCATAGGGGGCGACCGCATCGACCAGCTTCAGCTCGGCCTCGGCATCCAGCGCAACGCGCGACGGGGTGATACCGATCGCCATCAACGACGCGGCGACATGCGCGTACAGCAGCGTCGCACCGGGGCCCGCGGGCAGCGCGATCCGCACTGCGATCGGGCCGCCCGTCCAGCCCGCCACACGCTGCCGCGCCGCCGCCCGTCGCTCGTCCTGCGACAGCAGCGACCAGGACGGAACCTGCGGCAGCGATGATGAATCGAGGATGTCGGGCAGGATCCGATCCGCGGGATCCCAGGCAGGCGCGATCGCGGTCGTCAGCGCGGTCCGGTCGATCGCCTCCGAGATCGCCGCGCGGTTGGCAGCCTCCGCGAGGAACCCGTCGCGCCGCACGATCGCCAGCCCGAACAGCCCGACCGCGGGATCGACGCGGATGTTGGCGGGCGCGATGTCGGCGGTCGCGAGCAACGGCCAGTCGACGAAGCTCCCGCCGCTGACTAGGTCCGAATCGCGATGGGCGAACCGCGCGATCGCCCGCGCGGCGCGTTCGCCGATCAACCGGACGTCCTCCTCCGCCTTCAGGTCATGCTGGTCGTCGGGGTCCGCCTCGCCGGGATCGAAGGCGGGGCGCAGCAACGGCGCGGTCCCGCCGCGCGCGATATGGAACGGCCCGGTGCCGCTGACGGGCTGCAACCGCAGCAGCGCGAGTTCGGGTTGCGCGAACAGCTTCAGCAGGTCGGGGCGCGGGCGCGACAGCCGCACCTCGATGACCTGCGGCGTCATCACGACGATCTCGTCGATCGCGGTCATGAACGGCGCCAGCGGATTGCGCGATCCGGTTCGGAACTGGCGTTCCAGCATCGCCACGACCTGCGCCGCGGTGACCGGCGTGCCGTCGCTCCATCTCACCTCGCGCAGGCGGAAGATGTAGCTCATCCCGCCGTCGATCACGATCCAGCGTTCGGCGATACCAGGCTCGATCTGCCCGGTCGCATCGAACCGCACGAGCCCCTGCGCGGTCGAATCCATCAGCAGCCGCGCCGGGGTATCGAGCGCGACCCGACTGGCATCGACCGCTTCCGGACGCGCGCCGATCGCACTGACGACGACCGCTCCGGTATCGCGCCGCTGGTCGCACCCCGCCAACGTGACGCAACCCGCAAGCAGCATAGCCGCGCCCCGGACGAGTCCCGATCGCCTGACGAAGGACTCGGCTTTCTGGTTCGTCAATCGCCGCCCTCCGTTCGCAACCGCGCGCGATCGGGAATAGCCAGGGTCGGGGATCAATGACAGGGGGCATTGCCCGCCCGCACTTCCGCCGCGGCCGCTAAGCTTTCGTCAACGGATTCTCGGATAGCGTGGCGTTCATGGATCGATCGTTCATAGCGATAACCGCCACGGCGTCGGCGCTTATGTTCGCCGGCGTCTGGAGCGCCATGGCGCCGACCGGCACGCCGCCGCCCGAAACCCCGCTTATTGTTGGCGCACCGATAGACGTGGCTCGCCCCGTTGACGCGGCCTCGCTGCCGGTTTTAGCAAAAACCCCGACGGCCAACGGACGGGCTCGCCTCAAAATAGCCGCGCCGGCCCGCGACGCCGCACCGTACAACGTCACGCGCCCGGTCTATGGACAAGCCGCGTCCCCGGTTGAGCGGTCCGCGCCCATCAATGCGGTCTATCGCGGATGTCGCGAGGCGCGCGCTGCGGGCGTCACGCCTCTATACCGCGGAACGCCCGGCTATGGCGCCCATATGGACGGCGATGGCGACGGGATCGCGTGCGAGAATTATCGCTGAGCCGACACTTCCGCCAAACCCTCAGCTATGCAGGAAGTGCATCACGTCGCCGTCATGGACGACATACGCCTTGCCTTCCGCGCGCAGCTTGCCCGCCTCGCGTGCCTTCGATTCGCCACCCAGCGCGATGAAGTCGTCGAACGCGATCGTCTCGGCGCGGATGAAGCCCTTTTCGAAATCGCCGTGGATCTCGCCCGCGGCCTGCGGTGCGGTCGCGCCCTCGTGGACGGTCCAGGCACGCGCTTCCTTCGGGCCGACCGTGAAGAACGTCAGCAAATGGAGCAGCTTGTACCCGGCGGTGATGACGCGGGCGAGGCCGGTCTCTTCCAGCCCCAGCTCGCCGAGAAACTCGCCGCGATCCTCCGCTGGCATCGTCGCGATCTCCGCCTCGATCGCCGCCGACACCACGACCGCCTCGGCGCCCTCGGCCTTCGCCTTCTCGAACACCCGCGCCGACAGCGCATTGCCGTTCGCCGCATCGCCCTCGTCGACGTTGCACACGTACAGCACGGGTTTCGCGGTCAGCAACTGCGCCTGCGCGAACACGCGCGCCTCGTCCTCGTCCTTCGGCACGGTCAGCCGCGCGGGCTTGCCTTCGCGGAGCAGTTCGAGCGCCTGGCCGAGCACGGCGGCGCCGATCTTGGCTTCCTTGTCGCCCTGCATGCCCTTCTTGGCGAGGTTCGGCACGCGCTTCTCGAGGCTTTCGAGATCGCTCAGCATCAACTCGGTGTCGACCGTCTCGGCGTCGGCGATCGGATCGACCTTGTTGTCGACATGAGTCACGTCGCCGTCCTCGAAACAGCGCAGCACGTGGACGATCGCGTCGACCTCGCGGATGTTGCCGAGGAACTGGTTGCCGAGCCCTTCGCCCTTCGACGCGCCGCGCACGAGGCCGGCGATGTCGACGAAGCCGAGCTGAGTCTCGATGATCTTCTGCGATCCAGCGATCTTGGCGAGCGCGTCGAGCCGCTTGTCGGGCACGCCGACGTTACCGACGTTCGGCTCGATCGTGCAGAACGGATAGTTCGCCGCCTGCGCCGCGGCCGTCTCGGTCAGCGCGTTGAAGAGAGTGGACTTGCCGACGTTCGGCAGCCCCACGATGCCGCAGCGAAAACCCATGATATGCCCTTGGTATTAGAATGTGCGGGCGCTTTAGGGCAGGGCGGCAAGGAAGGCCAGCAAGGACGCCTCTTCCTTAATCCTCCCCCGCCAGGGGGAGGTGGCAGGCACTTGCCTGACGGAGGGGGAGGCCGGCGCAACCGCTGTTCCGTGTTCCTCCCCCTCCGTCGCTTCGCGCCACCTCCCCCTCGCGGGGGAGGATCAGCAAGAAGAGACCTGATCGACCCACTCGATTGCCGCAGTGCAGCAAAATAATCATACCGAACGGTAGTTATCATATGGTCGACGCTTATATCCTGATCCCAGTTTGAGATAGATCAGGAATTACATGACCACGACCGCCAACGGCTACGCCGCGCAATCCCCCGAAACCCCGCTCGCCCCGTTCTCGTTCGAGCGCCGCGAACCCGGCAAGACCGACGTCGCGATCGACATCGCGTTCTGCGGCGTCTGCCATTCCGACCTCCACACCGCCAAGGGCGAGTGGGAAGGCACGCTCTACCCCTGCGTCCCAGGCCACGAGATCGTCGGTCATGTCACCGCCGTCGGCAGCGACGTCACCAAGTTCAAGGTCGGCGACGTCGTCGGCGTCGGCTGCATGGTCGACAGCTGCGGCGCGTGCCCGTCGTGCAAGGACGGCGAAGAGCAATATTGCGAGACCACCGGGTTCGTCGGCACCTATAACGGCCCCGATCCCGTGCTCGGCGGCCACACCTTCGGCGGCTATTCGGACAAGATCGTCGTCGACGAGGGCTTCGTGCTAAAGGTCTCGCATCCCGAAGCCGACCTCGCCGCGGTCGCGCCGCTGCTCTGCGCCGGCATCACGACCTACTCGCCGCTCAAGCACTGGAAGGTCGGCCCCGGCCAGAAGGTCGGCATCGTCGGTCTGGGCGGTCTCGGCCACATGGGCGTCAAGATCGCCAACGCGATGGGCGCCGAAGTCTACGTCTTCTCGACCTCGCCGAACAAGCGCGACGATGCCAAGCGTCTCGGCGCGAGGGACCTGATCGTGTCGAAGGACGAGGCCGCGATGGCCGAACACGCCAACAGCTTCGACTTCATCCTGAACACCGTCGCAGCGAGCCACAACCTCGACACGTTCACCGCGTTGTTGAAGCGCGACGGCACGATGACCCTGGTCGGTGTCCCCGAGCATGCGCATCCGTCGCCCTCGGTCGGCAACCTCATCTTCAAGCGCCGCGCGATCGCCGGCTCGCTGATCGGCGGCATCGCCGAGACGCAGGAGATGCTCGATTTCTGCAACGAGCACGGCCTGGTGTCGGACATCGAGATGATCCGCATGGACGAGATCGAACCCTCGTATCAGCGCATGGTGAAGAGCGACGTGAAGTACCGCTTCGTCATCGACATGGCGTCGATGAAGACGACCTGATCGGGCAGGGGTGGCGCGTGTTGTATGGCGCCGCCCCAAACTCCCTCCCCTTCAGGGGAGGGTCGGGGTGGGGCAGTGCCCAAGCGCTTGTATCCGCGGCCAGGCCCCACCCCAACCCTCCCCTGAAGGGGAGGGGGTAAGAAGGTGTCGAACGCTTCCACAAAAACCACCACCCCGGCGAAGGCCGGGGCCCAATTGGGAAGGCCGTTGTGAGTAAGGGCGGTCCTTTGTTAGCGACGTTTCCCAATTGGGCCCCGGCCTTCGCCGGGGTGGTGTGATATAGGAAACAGCGCTGCCGCCCCCATCACCACCGATAATTGAAACTGATACTGATCCGCTCGCCCTTGGCAGCATTCGGCACGACCTCATGCCGCAACCAGCTTTCCCACAGAAACACACTCCCCGGCTTAGGCTCGGCATACACGAACGTCCGCAAATCCTCCGCAGCATCCTCCAGCCGCGTCGGCGCTGCCATCATCATCGGCAACCGCGGATCCTCCAGCTTCAGCGCCCCAGCCCCTTCCGGAATCGCCACGTACATCGTCCCTGATACAACGCTATGCGGATGGATATGCCCCGAATGCGCGCCCCCAGGCTTCAGGACGTTCACCCAAAGACTGTCGAGCTTCAACTTCCGCCCGCCCAGATCGAACGCACAATCCTTCGCAAACTGCGCGACATGCTTGTTCAGCAGCCGCACAAGATCCCCGAACCGCGGATCGCGCAACGGCAGGTCGTTCAACGACGCATACGAGGTATACCCGCGATACCCATGCGCCTTCGACCAGGCGACCCCGGCGCGATCGGCCTTCGCCAGTTCGAGCGCGGCGTCCTCGAGTTCCTCGACCAGATCGTCGTCACCGAGATCGGCCTCATAGAACCGCGTGGCAAACAGGGAACGGGTAGTCATGGCTGCATCCTCAACGCGACATCGTTCATGAAGCGGACGTCGTCGCCTTCCGCCAGCCATTTGGCTTCCGCCGCGACCGCGCCGAGCATGTCGGAGAGCGGCTCGATCTCGGCCTTAGAATAATTGCCGAGTACATAGCCGGTGACGCGGTCTTTGTGCCCCGGATGCCCGATCCCCAGCCGCACGCGGCGAAACTCCGGCCCCAGATGCTGGTCGGTCGATCGCAGGCCGTTATGCCCCGCGGTCCCGCCGCCGGTCTTCACCTTCACGCGGAACGGCGCGATATCGAGCTCGTCGTGGAACACCGTCAGCGCCTCGACCCCGAGCTTGTAGAAGCGCAGCGCCTCGCCGATCGCGCGCCCGCTCTCGTTCATGAAGGTTGCGGGTTTGAGCAGCAGGATCCTGGTCGAGCCGATCCGTCCCTCCTGCGTCCAGCCCTGGAACTGCTTCTTGACCGTGCCGAAGCCGTGCACCTCGGCGATCGCGTCGGCGACCATGAACCCGACATTGTGCCGGTGCATCGCATATTGCGCCCCCGGATTGCCGAGTCCCGCCCAGATCTGCACGTGTGATTCTCCAAGAAACAGTCGTTGCCCGTGCCCCTACCGTCATTCCCGCGGAGGCGGGAACCCATATCGGCAAACCTCTCGATTCCATAAGAAATGTCCGAGCGTCTGGATCCCCGCCTGCGCGGGGATGACGGTTTTTTAGGCGAGCGAACGGCTTACAAAACGAAACGGGCGGGAAAGCCCTAGCTTTCCCGCCCGCCAGATCGTCCGAAGACGAAGAAGATTAGTCCTTCTTCTGCGGCGTGATCTTGTCGTCGTCGTTGTTGTCGTCGTTCGGCTCGACCGCAGCCTCGTCCTCGGCAGCAGCTTCGGCAGCCTGCGTCTCGGCGACTTCAGCCTCGAGCTCTTCGTCCTCGACGGTCGGCACGGTCGGCGGCACGATCGTGGCGATCGCGAAATCGCGGTCGTCGATCGCGGGCGTCGCGCCCTTGGGCAGCTTCACGTCGCTGATGTGGATCGAATCACCGATCTCCAGCCCGCTAAGCGAAATCGTGATCTCGCTCGGGATGTCCGAAGCGTCGACGACCAGCTCGATCTCGTGGCGCGTGATGTTGAGGACGCCCTTGCCCTTCTTGATGCCCGGTGCGTCGTCTTCGTCGGTGAACGCGATCGGCACCGCGACGGTGACGGTCGAATGCTCGCCGATGCGCAGGAAGTCGACATGGATCGGACGATCCGAAACCGGGTGGAACGACACGTCCTTAGGCAGCGTGCGCACGCCGTTGACCATCACCACGGAATTCATGAAGTGGCCGGTCATCAGCGCCTTCATCAGCGCCTTTTCCTCGAGGTGAACCGAGGTTGGTTCCTGGTTCAGGCCGTAGATCACGGCAGGCACGCGGCCATCACGACGCAGCGCCCGGGAGGCTCCCTTGCCAACCCGGTCACGCGTCTCGGCTGCGAGCGTCAACTGGTCGCTCATCTGTATTCTCCGAAACTCGTTTGTTGTCCTTCCCGCCCACGCCTCCAGGGATGACCATGGACCGGAAGCGCGGGCGCATAGCGGAAAGCGGCGTTAGAATCAACTAAACCTGACCCCTCGCCCCTCCGGGGAGAGGGAGGGGCCCGCGTGCGCTTGCACGTGGGAGGGTGAGGGGAGTGAGGTTCGGGACGTTCGCGCCAACTCCCCCTCACCCTTCCGTCGCAAGCGCTCCTCCCTCCCTCTCCCCGAGGGGAGAGGGACTCGGCACCTCAATACTTCACTCGCTCAGCCTTCACCCCAAGCTTCGCCAACTGTGCCTGAACGCTATCCTTGCCCGCCAGATGCCCCGCACCGACCGCGATAAACACCGTCCCCGGTGACTTCATCCGGTTCGCGACCCACTCCGCCCAGCGCGCATTGCGGTCGAACAGCAGCGCCTTCGCCACCTCGGGCGAGTCCTTCAGATCGTCGTTCATCTCCTTAGCGAGCGCTTCGGGATCGCCCTTCGCCCATTCGTCGACCATCGTCGCCATCGTTTTCTCGAGCGTCGGCAACTCGTCGATCGTGCTCCCCAGGAACTGCAACTGCGCCTTTTGCGACAGCCCCCCGAAATACCCCAACTGCTGCTCCGCCGTCTCAAGTCCGATCACCGGCTTCCCCGCAGCCTTGGCCGCCGCCGTGATCACCTGCTCCGGCCCGTTCGCCGCATCATAGCCAAGCTTCGAAAGCGGCGCGATCGACAGGTTGGTCGCCGCCAGCCAAGGCTTGAACCGATCGAACGCATTCGCCGGCAAGCCCAGATCGGTCACCGCCTTCGCATACGCCGCACGCTTGTCCGCGGGCAGCTGCTCGGTCAGCGTCGGGCCGTCCTTCGACACGCCGGTCGCCATCACCAGCGACTGCATCTTCGCGGGGTCCGGCATCACCAGCTCAAGCACCACCTGGTTCGAGCGATCGAACGCAGTCTTCACCGCCTCGTCGAACCACGTCATGCCGGGCTTCAACACGTGGATCGTCCCGAACAGGTAGATCGTCGTGTCCTTATCCTTCACCACCCAAAGCGCCGGATCGGCATCGTTCGCGGCCTGAGCCGGCTTCGGCGCGACCTGCGCACAGGCGGGCAAAGCGAACGCCATGGCGATGGCAGAGAGCGCGGATCGGAACGAAACGATCTTCGAAAACAGCTTCAAGGGGAGGGAATCCTTATCGTTGGTGCAGCCCATGTAGGACGCCGCAGCTTAACGCACCACTTGCCTCCCGCACCCCCATCCGCCAAAGCCCGCGCGTGACCCAGCCCGTGATAAAGCCTCTTAGCTTCCAGCGCATGATCCTCACGCTCCACGATTACTGGAGCGAACACGGATGCCTGATCCTGCAGCCCTACGACATGGAAATGGGCGCGGGCACCTTCCACACCGCCACGACGCTCCGCGCGCTCGGGCCGAAACCGTGGAACGCCGCGTTCGTGCAGCCCTGCCGCCGCCCGACCGACGGCCGCTACGGCGAGAACCCCAACCGGCTCCAGCATTATTACCAGTATCAGGTCATCCTGAAACCGAGCCCCGCCAACCTCCAGGAACTCTACCTCGGCAGCCTCGCGGCGATCGGCATCGACATGCTGAAGCACGACATCCGCTTCGTCGAGGACGATTGGGAAAGCCCGACGCTCGGCGCCTGGGGTCTCGGCTGGGAGGTCTGGTGCGACGGCATGGAGGTGACGCAGTTCACCTATTTTCAGCAGATGGGCGGCTTCGACATGAAGCCCGTCGCCGGCGAACTCACCTACGGGTTGGAGCGCCTGGCGATGTACATCCAGGACAAGGACTCGGTCTACGACCTCGCGTTCAACGATGCGGGCGTGACCTACGGCGACGTCTTCCTGGAGAACGAGCAGGAGATGTCGAAGTGGAACTTCGAGATCGCCGACACGGACTCCTTGTTCGACCAGTTCCGCAAGCACGTAGCGGAATGCGAGAACAGCCTCTCCGCCAAACTCCCGATCCCCGCCTACGAGCAAGCGATCAAAGCCAGCCACATCTTCAACCTGCTCCAGGCCCGCGGCGTAATCTCCGTAGCCGAACGCCAAGCCTATATGGGCCGCGTCCGAGACTTGGCCAAAGGCGCCTGCGCCGCCTGGATGGACAAGCACGGATGGGCGGCATGATGGGCTCGTTAGAAGGTGTGTTCACGCGGAGACGCGGAGACGCGGAGCAGAAGGGAGAAGGGGTGTCTCGCTTCCGCATTCTTTCGCCCGTGCTCCAGCCTGATGTTCCGAGACGCCTGCGGCGTCGAACAGCAGCGCGCAGCGCCCCAAACCTTTCTTCTCCCCTTCTACTCCGCGTCTCCGCGTCTCCGCGTGAACCCAACTCCTTCTTCTTCGCGTGCGAACCCAAATGACCGACTTCCTCCTGGAGCTCCGCTCCGAAGAAATCCCCGCCCGGATGCAGGCGAAAGCGCGTGACGACCTCGCCAGGCTGTTTACCGCCGAGCTCGCCAAGGCCGGCATCGCCACCAGCGACATCGTCACCTACGCGACCCCGCGCCGCCTGACGCTGATCGCGCGCGACCTGCCGCTCGAGACCGCCGCCGTCTCCGAGGAAACCAAGGGCCCCAAGACCTCAGCGCCTCCCCAGGCGCTCGAAGGCTTCCTCCGCAAGACCGGCCTCACCCGCGAGCAGCTCATAGACCGCAACGGCACGCTCTTCGCGGTCACCGAGAAGCCCGGCCGCGCCACCGCCGCCGTTCTGGCCGAGGCGATCCCCGCGATCGTCCGCGCGTTCCCGTGGCCGAAGTCGATGCGCTGGGGGGATGCGTCGGCCAGCACTGAATCGCTCCGGTGGGTCCGCCCGCTGCAAGGCATCGTCGCGCTGCTCGGCGAAGAGATCGTGCCGTTCGAGATCGCCGGCATCGCCAGCGGCGCCGTCACGCTCGGCCACCGCTTCCACCACCCTTACCAGATCACGATCGGCGGCGCGCACGACTATGTCGAGAAGCTGCGCGCCTGCCACGTCATCGTCGACCACGACGAACGCGCCACGCTGATCCGCGACCACGCCCGCGAAGCCGCCGCGCAGGCCGGCCTCGAACTGATCGAGGACGAGGGACTCGTCGCCGAGAATGCCGGCCTCACCGAATGGCCGATTCCCCTGCTCGGCCAGTTCGACCCCGCGTTTCTCGACGTCCCGCCCGAGGTGATCCAGCTCACCGCCCGCGTGAATCAGAAATATTTCGTCTGCCGCGGGGCCGATGGAAAACTGGCCAACGCGTTCGTCTGTACCGCTAACATCGACGCGAAAGACGGTGGCGCGAGCATCGTCGAGGGCAATCGCAAGGTCCTCGCCGCGCGCCTGTCGGACGCGAAATTCTTCTATGACACCGACTTGAAGGTCCCGCTCGAAGATCAGGCGGAGAAGCTGTCGAAGATCGTCTTCCACGAAAAGCTCGGCACGGTAGCCGACAAGGTCGACCGCGTCGCCAAGCTCGCCCGCTGGCTCATAGAAGAGGGCATAATCCTCCCCGGAACGGGGAGGGGGACCAGCGAAGCTGGTGGAGGGGGCGCGCCACGAAGCGCAGCGTCCGCGGAGAACCCCCTCCACCCTCAGCCTACGGCTGACGGTCCCCCTCCCCTTGCAGGGGAGGAATTGGCTACCCACGCAGACCGCGCAGCCCGCCTCGCAAAGGCAGACCTCGTCACCGGCATGGTCGGCGAGTTCCCCGAGCTGCAAGGCCTGATGGGCGGCTACTACGCCGCCGCGCAGGGCGAGCACCCGGCCGTCTCCACCGCCATCCGCGACCACTACAAGCCGGTCGGTCAAGGCGACGACGTTCCTACCGACCCAGTAACGGTCGCGGTAAGCTTGGCGGACAAGCTGGATACGCTCACCGTCTTCTTTGCAGGGGGGATGCCCCCCAGCGGGTCGAAAGATCCTTTTGCTTTGCGAAGAGCAGCACTCGCGGTTTTGTCTATTATCATCCGTAACGATCTGCGCTGCAGTATGCGGGCGCTGATCGGCGTCGCATTGATACTGGGACGAAACCTACGTGGTGTTGCCGACAATGAAGCTGACTTCGGAACTGCTTATTCGTCACTTGCCGGGTCATTGTGGCCCGTACCAGTAGATATTGCCCAAACAGTAGGCACAATATTTTATCAGAGCAAAGTATCGGGTTTCGTTTTGGACCGCCTCAAAGTTCAGCAACGCGAAGCCGGTGTCCGTCACGACCTGATCGACGCGGTATTCGCGCTCGGGGGCGAGGACGATCTCGTCCGCCTGCTCGCGCGTGTCCACGCGCTCCAGGCGTTCGTGACCACCGAGGACGGTGCGAACCTGCTCGCGGGCTACAAGCGCGCCGCCAATATCCTGAAGAAGGAAGCGCCATCTGCTCCCTCTCCCCCTCGGGGAGAGGGTAGGGGTGAGGGGCTGCCAAGCAGTGCAGCGCCCGGAACTGCACCTCACCCCGACCCTCTCCCCGCAGGGGAGAGGGAGCAGGAAACGCTGTCCTACACCCCCGAACCGGCAGAGACTGCGCTGATGACCGCGCTCGACTCCGCCGAACCCCGCGCAACGGCCGCGATCGCTCGCGAAGACTTCGCCGCCGCGATGGCTGCCCTTGCAAGCCTCCGCGCGCCGATCGACGCGTTCTTTGATAGCGTTATCGTCAACGACTCCGATCCCGCCAAGCGCTCCGCCCGTCTCGCGCTACTTGAGCGAGTCCGTGCCGCAGTGCACAATGTCGCAGATTTTTCGAAGATCGAGGGCTGACTGGAGGAAGTGCACACATCGCGCCAGCGTGTGAACTTTGTGAACTTCGCTCCCGCCCAACGTATAAAAACAGGCACTTAGAGGACCGACCATGACCCAATATGTGTATCGCTTCGGCGGCGGTGTTTCGGATGGCGGCAAGGGCGACAAGAACCTGCTCGGCGGCAAGGGCGCGAACCTCGCCGAGATGGCGTCGATCGGTCTGCCGGTCCCGCCGGGCTTCACGATCTCGACCGATTTCTGCGCGGTCTATTACGACGAAGGCGGCCAGTTCCCGCAGAGCCTGCGCGACGAGGTCGCCACCGGCCTCGCGCACATCGAAGGCGTCACGGGCAAGACGTTCGGCGATCCCACCGACCCATTGCTCGTCTCGGTCCGCTCCGGCGCCCGCGCCTCGATGCCGGGGATGATGGACACCGTCCTCAACCTCGGCCTCAACGACGAGACCGTCGAAGGCCTCGCCGCCAAGTCCGAGGACGCGCGCTTCGCGTGGGACAGCTATCGCCGCTTCATCCAGATGTACGCCGACGTCGTCCTCGAACTCGATCACGGCGCGTTCGAGGAAGCGCTGGAGATCGCCAAGGAAGACCAGGGCTTTACGCTCGACACCGAACTCTCGGCCGACGACCTCCGGAAACTCGTCGCTGAATATAAGGGCCTCGTCGAGAAGCTCTGGGGCAAGCCCTTCCCGCAGGACGTCCACGACCAGCTCTGGGGCGCGGTCGGCGCCGTCTTCGGTTCGTGGCAGTCCGAGCGTGCGAAAGTCTATCGCCGCCTCAACGACATCCCCGGCGGCTGGGGCACCGCGGTCAACATCCAGGCGATGGTGTTCGGCAACATGGGCGACACCTCGGCGACCGGCGTCGCGTTCACGCGCGACCCGTCCAAGGGCGACCGCGCCTATTACGGCGAGTTCCTGATCAATGCGCAGGGCGAGGACGTCGTCGCCGGCATCCGCACCCCGCAATACCTCACCAAGACCGCGCGCGAAGACGCCGGCGCCAAGCCCGCTTCGATGGAAGAGGCGATGCCCGAGGTCTATCACCAGCTCGCGGACGTGTTCGACACGCTCGAAAACCACTATCGCGACATGCAGGACATCGAGTTCACGGTCGAGAAGACCAAGCTCTGGATGCTCCAGACCCGCGCCGGCAAGCGCACTGCCAAGGCCGCGCTCAAGATCGCCGTCGACATGGCCAACGAGGGGCTCATCACCCGCGAGGAAGCGATCCTGCGCGTCGAGCCGATGGCGCTCGACCAGCTGCTCCACCCGACGCTCGATCCCAAGGCGCACCGCGACGTGCTGACCAAGGGCCTTCCCGCATCGCCGGGTGCAGCCTCGGGTGCGGTCGTGTTCGACGCCGATGCCGCCGAGAAGAAGGCCGCCGATGGTGTCGCGGTGATCCTCGTCCGGACCGAGACCTCGCCCGACGACATCCACGGCATGCACGCGGCGAAGGGCATCCTGACCGCGCGCGGCGGGATGACGAGCCACGCGGCGGTCGTGGCGCGCGGCATGGGACGCCCCTGCGTTTCGGGTGCCGGCACGCTCTCCATCGACGCCAAGGCGAAGATCATGCGCTGCGGCGGTCGTGAGGTGAAGGAGGGCGACCTGCTCACCATCGACGGCACCACCGGCGAAGTGATGATCGGCGCGGTCGCGACCGTGCAGCCCGAGCTGTCGGGCGATTTCGCCACGCTGATGGTCTGGGCCGACGAGGTCCGCCGCCTGAAGGTCCGCGCCAACGCCGAGACCCCCGAGGATTGCCGCGTCGCGCGCGAGTTCGGCGCCGAGGGCGTCGGCCTCTGCCGCACCGAGCACATGTTCTTCGAGAGCAGCCGCATCACCAACGTCCGCCAGATGATCCTGGCGAGCGACGAGAAGGGCCGCCGCGTCGCACTTGAAAAGCTGCTCCCCGAACAGCGCAAGGACTTCACCGAGATCTTGGAGGTCATGGCCGGTCTGCCGGTGACGATCCGCCTGCTCGATCCGCCGCTCCATGAATTCCTCCCCCACGAGGAATCCGAATTCGCCGAAGTCGCGACCGCGGCTGGCGTCGATGTCGACACGCTCAAGCGCCGCGCGGCCGAGTTGCACGAGTTCAACCCGATGCTCGGCCACCGCGGCTGCCGTCTCGGCGTGACCTATCCCGAGATCTACGAGATGCAGGCCAGGGCCATCTTCGAGGCGGCGGTCGACGTCGCGGAGAAGTCCGGCGCCGCCCCGATCCCCGAAGTCATGATCCCGCTCGTCGCCACGCGCCGCGAGCTGGAGCTGATGAAGGCGGTCGTCGACAAGGCCGCCCAGGCGGTGTTCGCCGAGAAGGGCCGCACGATCGAGTATCTCGTCGGCACGATGATCGAATTGCCGCGCGCAGCACTCCGCGCCGGCGAGATCGCGGAAGTCGGCGAATTCTTCTCGTTCGGTACCAACGACCTGACGCAGACCACTTTGGGCGTCAGCCGAGACGACGCCTCGCGCTTCCTCGGCGCCTATGTCGAGCAAGGCATCTACGCCAAGGACCCGTTCGTCAGCATCGACGTCGAAGGCGTCGGCGAACTGATCGAAATCGCCGCCGAACGGGGGCGCAAGACGCGCACCGGCATCAAGCTCGGCATCTGTGGCGAACACGGTGGCGATCCGGCGAGCATCGCCTTCTGCGAAAAGGTCGGCCTCGATTACGTCTCCGCCAGCCCCTACCGCGTCCCGATCGCCCGCCTCGCAGCGGCGCAAGCGGCGCTGTCAAAGAAGTAAGCGCCACCCTCAATCAAAGCACCACCCCGGCGAAGGCCGGGGCCCAATTGGAACGTCCAAGGTAACGAAGGACTGCCTCCGGTTACCTCGCGTCCCCAATTGGGCCCCGGCCTCCGCCGGGGTGGAAGAAGTGGGAGAGGTGTGCCGTCCCAAGAATGTTTCCCCGCGAAGGCGGGAACCCAGACTGGACTCCCGCCTCCGCGGGAGAACAAGGGGGCAGGGACTAACCTACCCCTGCAACTCACCGACGCTGATCGAAATCAAACCAACCACGCTTGGTCCCATCGGCATTATACGCCGGCCGAGCATAACCCGGCCGCGCCGAAGACAGCGCCCCAGTCCGCGACGTATCCACAACCGGCTGACGCTCGACAACCGGAGCAGCAACCCGCGCCGCCTCAACGTCCTTCACCAACCGGGCATTCTCCCGCTCAGCCTCAACCGCCCGCTTCTCCGCCGCCGCAGCCCGAACATCCCCATCCTTCTTCACCGAAGCATGTGCATCCCGCTCCGCCAGATACCGCGCCTTCCACTTCTTCCCCCCCGGATGGCTCGCCAGTCCGAACAGCCAGCCGGCGACGAAGACCAGCGCAAGCGCCGCAAACTGCGTAGGTGTAGAAAACAACGGCATCGTAAAACCCTCCTGTTACGGGAGCTCAACGATCGTCCGCGCCGCCGGTTGCTTCAGGTCTTGATGAGCGCGTCAGAGATCGAACACGCCGCCGGCCCAAGGATGACGACGAACAGCACCGGCAGGATGAACAGGATCAGCGGGATCGTCATGATCGCCGGCAACCGCGCCGCCTTCTCCTCCGCCCGCATCATCCGCTCGTTACGGAATTCGCCCGACAGCACGCGCAGCGCCGACGCGAGTGGTGTGCCGTATTTCTCGGTCTGGATCATCGTCGTCACGACCCCCTTCACAGCATCCAGCTTCACCCGCTGGGAAAGGTTCTCGAACGCCGAGCGTCGGTCGGTGAGGAAGCCCAGTTCGATCGCGGTCAGCGTGAACTCCTCGCCAAGCTCCGGATACGCCCGCCCCAGCTCACGCGCGACCCGGTGAAAAGCCGCATCGACGGTCAGCCCCGCCTCGGCGCAGATCACAAGCAGATCGAGCGCATCGGGCAGCCCCTTGCGGATCGCGTCCGAGCGCTTCTTGATCTTGTTGTCGAGATACAGGTCGGGCGCCTTGTAGCTCATGATGAACGTCATCGCGACGAGCCCGTATTTCTTCAGCGGACCCCAGGTCGCGAAGCCGTCGGTGCCGTACACCCAGTACAGCATCGCCCCGCCCAGCACGATCGGCAGCACGAGCCGGCCGAAGATCACCGACGGCGCCCACTCCTTCGAACGGACGCCGGCCTGCATCAGTTTCAGCTGGACCGCCTTCACCTGGCTATCCTGCAGCACTTTCATCGACGACAGGATGCCGCGCAGCTTGTCCGCGGTGTCGTTGCGCTGGACCAGCTTCGCGCGGCGCTTGGTCGAGGCGGTGATGCCCGCCTTCAGCTGTTCGCGGCGATCGTTGAGCGCCTTGACGCGCTTGGTCATCGGATCGCTGACGGTCGTCGCCGCGTAGATCGCGATCATCACCGCGAAGGCGGCGACGCCCGACAGGATCGTCGCGACCAGCAGGACGTCGATCCCGAGAATGGTAGGTCCGGCGGTTCCGCCCATCATCGTGTCCCTAAATCTCGAAGCTGATCATCTTCGACATGATGAAGGCGCCGATCGCCATCCACACCATGCCGCCCATGCCGATCGCCATCAGCCGTTCGTCGATGAAGAAATTTTGCATGTACCGGCCGTTGATCACCCAGATCATCCCGAACACGATGAACGGCAGCGCGCCGATGATATAGGCGGACGCCTTCGATTCCGACGACATCGCCTTGATCTTCAGCTTCATCTGGCCGCGTTGGCGCAGCACGTGCGACAGGTTGGCGAGCGTCTCCGCGAGGTTGCCGCCGGTCTCGCGCTGGATCGCGATGGTGATCACGAAGAACTGGAATTCGGGCGTACCGAGCCGGTCCGCGGTATCCTGCAACGCGGCGTCCATCGTCCGGCCGATCTTCATCTTGTCGCTGACCGCGCGGAATTCCTCGCCCACCGGCCCCTCGACCTCATGGCCGACGACGCCGATCGTCTCGCTGATCGGCAGGCCCGAGCGCAGCCCGCGGACCAGCAGGTCGATCGCGTCGGGAAACTTCGCGGTGAACTTGCCGATCCGGCGCTGGATCGTCTTGCCGACGATGAAATGCGGCAGGCCGACGCCGACGAATGCGCCGAACAGCAGCGCGAGCAGGATCGGCAGCCCCTTCAACAGCATCAGCGCGGCGACGACCAGCGCGATCCCCGCGGTCGCCAGCCCGTATTGGCCGACGGTCCAGTCCTTGCCGGTCATCGCGAGGCGTTTGGCGAGCTGTACCGGGTTCGGCAGGATACGACCGAAGGCGAGATCCATCTTGGTATCTTGGGTCATCGAGATGCGCCGCAACTGCGCCTCGGCGACCACCAGCGCATCGCCGTGACGCTCGCGCACAGCAGCGATCCGGCGCGATTGGGCACGCCCGGTCGACGGACCGGCGAACGCGAACAGCACGATCCCCAGCGCCAGGGCGGAACCGATCATCACCAGAAGGAACGGCAGCATATCCATTACTTGGCAGGTACCGGCTTGACCGTGCGCTTCGGCATCAGGCCCTTCAGATTGCTGAACTTGCCGATCAGCGACTTGCCCTTCGCACCCTTCGCGACGCCGAGATCGGTGTCGACCGATGCAGCGGCCAGCTCGGCGGCCAGTGCCAGGATCGGCGCGATGGTCTTCGACGCCTTGCCGACCTCGACGATCGGCTTGCCGAGCTTGGCCGCCTGCGCCGCCAGCTTCTGGTCGAACGGCACGATGTAATCGATCTTGCGCTCGATAGACCCTTCGAAATCCTTGCGGTTGATCTCGAGCTGGCCGCCCGCGTGCATGCGGTTGGCGATCACGTACACCGTCGTCTGCTGGGCATTCGACTTGAGCCACGACAGGATCCGGATCGTATCGCGCGCTGCCGCCAGCGTCAGGTCGGTGACCAGGACGAGGAGCTTCACGTCGCTGATCAGATGCGGGTGCTGGATCAGCATGCCGCGCGGCAGGTCAACGACGGTGCATTCGAACGCCAACCGCATCTCCTCCTGCAACTGGAAGAAGGCGGAGCCATCGGTAATCAGCGGTGTGTTGATCGGCGCCTCGGCCGACAGCACGGAGAGTTTCTCCGACGCCTTCACCATCGCGCGTTCGATGAACAGCCCGTCGATCCGGCTCGGATTCTCGATCGCGTCGGTCAGGCCGCGGCCCGGTTCGAGATCGAGGGCGAGCGCGCCGGTCCCGAAATGGACGTCGAGATCGAGCAACGCGGTCGCGCGCCCTTCATGCTCCGCGAGCAGCCACGCGACCGAGGTCGCGATCGTCGATGCGCCGACGCCGCCGCGCGTGCCGATCACCGCGACCGAGCAATGCGCACGATCGGGCGATACCTCGACATGCTTGGGTGCATTCAGGATCGTCTGCGCGTGCGAGAACGCCTCGCGCAGCATGTCGGGCTGCAACGGCTTCAGCAGATAATCCTGGATCCCGCTGGCGACCAGGTCGCGGTACAGCCGGACGTCGTTGACCTGGCCGGCCGCGATCACGACCGTACCCGGCTCGCAGACTTCGGCGAGCGCGTTGATGTCGTTGAGCGGGTCACCCGATTCGGCGAGATCGACGAACAGGATCTGCGGCGAGGCGGACACCGACAGCGACTGGACCGCGTTGCGCAGGCCGCCCTTGAAGATCTTGTCGACCGACCAGCCCAGTTCGGCGGCGATCGGCCGCAGCGCGTCTGCCGTCACCTCGTCGCAGACATAGGCGGTAAACGGTTCGCGGTGCGCGATGCCGCCTGGCTTCCACGGAGCGTTCATCACTTTCCTCCCGTGGTGGTGGCGGACAGGCCACCGGCACCGGTCGGTGCCTTTTTGCGGTACGTGTCGATCGCCTTGTACGCGACCGCCGTGTCGGTGGTTTCGGCGCCGGGCGCCCCGCGGACGAGATCGGCAGGATTGGCGACCATCGCCGCGAGGTTGCTGTTGATCGCGCAGCCATAGTTCGACGAGGTGTTCGCCTGGAATTCGTTGGACGCATCGCGCGACCAGTCGGGGCAACGCGGCACCCCGGCGTGCATCCTGGTCACGACCACGCGGATCGTGCCGGGCGTGAGCGGGGCGGGCGTCACCGGTGCATCGTCGCTGAGCAACAGTCCGTATTGCGCCACGACCGCGGCGACGTCGCCGCGCGCACCCGGTGCTTCGCCGGCGGGATCGTCGATCGTGACGCGGTCGCCATAGCCGAGCCGCATCGTCGTCATCCAGCCCGCCAGCCGCTGCTGTTCGCCGCCCGCCAGCGCGCCGCCGGACACGCCCAGATCGAGCGCATAATCGGATCGGCTGACGACCGGCTGGTGGACCGATTCGAGGCCGCGATTCTCGGTTCCCATACAGCCGCCAAGCAGCAGCGCGGGGAGGAGGGACGCTAGGATCGATTGCTTGATCATCGGAAATCCTTGAGACGTCGGGTGCAGGGGCATGTCACTGCGATCCGATCAGTTCGAGAAGCCGGGGGCGGGGACGACAGCCGTGCCCGGCTTGCTGCCCTTGCCTGTGCCGTTGGCGATCGGAGCCGGCGCTCTGACGTCGTCTTCGCTGCGGCGGATGTCGCTCCGCGGCACCGGCATGACCGGCGCGGTGGCACCGACGGACGGCTGGACATAGGCGGGACGCGCCACGGTCGGCACCGGCCGCTTGCCGCCGCCGCTCGCGCTCAACGTGCCCAGCAACACCCGATCGATGTCGGACGGTGCGCGCGCGCCGTCGGTCGGCAGGGCGATGTCGCTCGCGTTGTTGACCGGCTTGACCAGATACGGCGTGATCACGATCACCAGTTCGGTCTCGTTGCGCTGGAACGCGTTCGAGCGGAACAGCGCGCCGATGATCGGCAGGTTCGCCAGTCCGGGGGTCTTGTCGTACGAGTTGTTGTGGCTGTTCGACAGCAGGCCGCTGATCATCATGCTCTGGCCCGAGCCGAGTTCGACGGTGGTCTCGGTCCGTCGCGTCGTCAGGCCGGGTACGCGTGTCCCGTTGAGCGTGACCGCGTTCGAATAATCGAGCTGCGATACTTCGGGACGGACGCGCAGCGAGATGCGGCCATCCGAAAGAACCGTCGGCGTATAGGCGAGGCTCACGCCATATTGCTTGTAGTCGACCGTGACGGTGCCGAGCGCCTGTGCGATCGGGATCGGCACTTCGCCGCCTGCAAGGAACGTCCCCGTTTCGCCCGACAGCGCGGTAAGGTTCGGATTGGCGAGCGTCGTCACCTGGCCGGTGGTCTCGCCCAGGTCGATCGCGGCCAGCAGGTCCAGTCCCAGCAATCGACCGGCAAGTCCGATGGTCGAACCGATCGCTGCCTTGCCCGGGAACCCGAACAGGGTATTGCCCGGCACCGCACCATTGACGTCGACGGGCGTGTTCGGCGCGCCGACGACACCCGGGACCGTCGTAATCGTACCCTGGCGACCCTGCGCGATATTGAACAGGAAATTGCCCGACCCGCGGCTTGTCAGGTTGACGCCGATATTCTTGACGAAGCTGCGGCTGACCTCGGCGATCCGTACCTGCAGGTTCACCTGCAACGGCGTCGCGGTCTTCAGCCGCGACAGGACCTTGGTCGAGTCGCCGACGAACGCCTGGACGAGGCGCTCGGCCTCGGCGGCGTCTTCAGGCGCGGCGACCGTACCGGTCAACAGGATCAGCCCGTTCATCGGCGTCGCGACGACCTGTGCTTCGGGCATCGCCAACCCGAGCATCTGCTGCACCGAGTCGAGGTTGTTGCCGACGCGGATCGTCGCCGAATAGACCACCGCGCCACCCTTCGCAGTGGCCGAGATCGTCGTCTCGCCGGTCTTCTTGCCGAAGATGTAAAGCTGCGTCGGCGAGCGGACCTGGACATCGGCGATCGCATCGTCGGCGACGAACAGGTCGCTCATCGGCCGTGCGAGCGTCACCAACCGACCGCGGCCGGTATTGACCTGGACGACCGGCGATCCGGCGGGGGCGGTCGCGCCGCGACCGCGCTGCGCCATCGCGGGGACGGAGGGGGCGGCGCTGGCCGCGACCAGGGCGACCACGAGCGGCCATCCCAACGTCGTTTTCTGGCGAGCCGCGCCAAAGGGGTGCGTCAACGGAATGCGCATTTCAATTCTTCCCCCCGACCGGAACGACGGTCATTGCGTTGCCGCGTGCCACCCGCACGATCGGCCCTTGCACGGCGACCACACCCGTCGTGGGTCCTGCGACCGGCATCATCGGCATCCCGCCTTGTCCGCCGGCACTTGCGGCCGGCTTTCCAGGGACCGAGCTGCGCTGGTAGCGCGAGACGTCGGCGCCGGTCTGGTAGCTTCCCGCACCGGCCGATGGCTGGCTCGCGAGCCGGACCATCATCGCCTTCTCCGCCTTCGGATCGTTACCGTTGGGCACGTGCACCGCGCCCGAGGCGATCGCCTCTTCGAGTTCGGCGGAATTGTCGGCGATCGAGCGTAGCGACAGCGACAGCGTGCCGAGCGTCTGCGCGACCGCGACCTGCTCCGCCATCTTCGGCGTCGCTTCGATCGTCACGTTCGAGAAGGTCTGGACCTTGGTCTTGCCGTCCTCGCCGACCAGATTGTCGGTGCGCTGGTCGGTGGCGAGCACGCGGATGTTGCGCATGATCGTTTCCGACACCTTGAGCGGCTGGCCATCGCCGCCACCGGCGACGTTCTGCGTCAGGACGAGGTCGATGCGGTCGCCCGGAAAGACGAAGCCTGCAACCGCGGCCTGCGCCGAAACGGGGACGGAGACCGCGCGCATGCCAGGGCCGAGCGCCGCGGCGAGAAATCCGCGGTCGCCGGGCTTCACCAGCGCACCCTGCGTCACCGGTTGTCCCGCCGTGATGATGCTGCGCACCACCGTGCCCTGCAACGACTGGAGGTTGGTCTTGTCCTTGAGGTAATAGGCGTTGTCGACCAGCTCCTTGGGCCAGGGCTGATACTTCAGCGCGGTCGCGTCAAGGATCGTGCCGACCGGCAGCGAGCGCGTCGCGACGAGCACTTCGGGCCCGTCGACGGCCGGCGCGGCCATGGCTGAGGCACCGGCTTGCGGTGCCGAACTTCCCGCCACAAGCGTTCTGGCAAAGAAGGCTGTGACGGCCGCGACTATAAGCGCGCCTACCAGCAAAATTATCTTGCGGCTGTCCATGACTACATCGTGCCTTTCAGGCGCCCGGTGTTTGTTCCGAGGTTAATCATCACTGAAACTGGTTAAGGAGTGGTTCGCGGAGTGCGAGAATACCGGCGAATGCTATAGCGACCCCATATGGAACCTCGATTTGTCCGGTGTTCTTCTTGATCGTTCGCTCGAACATCATGACGATCGTGACGATCCCGCCGGCGATCGACATGATCATCAGCATCGACAGGAACGCCGGGAACGGCAGCCACAGCGCGAGCGCGACGATGAGCTTCACGTCGCCGCCGCCCATCATCCCGAAATGGAACGCGATCAGAAACACGGCGAACACGGCTAGGGCCACGCCGAGCTGGAGCGCCATGTCGGGCCAGACATCCAGGCCGTTGGCATACCACCAGACCGGCGCGAGCAGCGCGACGGCGGCGTTCTTCCAGTTGGCGATTTCCCGAGTCCGCACGTCCTCGATGCCGGCGGAAACCAGCAGGCCCCCCAGCACGAAAATCAAGATTGGAAGCGCAATGTTGGACCCCATCGGCTAAGTCCTAACGGAGATGGCTTTCGAAAAAGTAACCGTGCCGCGCAAAAATACCGGCGATACCGCGACTTGTGCGGCGCGACGGGCAATCCCGGTCGGCGCCCGCATCGGCTATTGGACCGCGCCGGACGGCTGGAAGCTGCGTCGATTCGACTGGTCCGCCGCGGCGCCGCGCGGGCGTATCCTGTTCCAGACGGGTCGTGGGGATATCTTCGAGAAATATCTGGAAACGTTCGCGCATCTCCACGCGCAGGGGTGGTCGGTGACCGCGTTCGACTGGCGCGGGCAGGGTGGTTCGGGGCGGCTTTCCGCCGATCCGCATGTCGGCCACGCCGGCGATTACGGTGTGTACGACCGCGATCTCGCGGCGTTCTGGACGGACTGGATCGCGGAGGACGTGCCGTCGGCGGATGCACGGGACGCGGCGCTGCCGAGCGTCGTGCTCGGCCACTCGATGGGCGGCATGATGGTGACGCGCGCGCTCGCGACGCGGTCGATCCAGCCGGCAGCAGCGATCCTCGTGGCGCCGATGATCGGTCTGAAATCGCCGTTCGGCACGGGCTTTGCCAGCAGCGTCGCGCAGTGGATGGCAGGCCGTGGTGATCCGGCGCGCGCGGCTTGGCGGACCAACGAGCGGCCCGGATCGGTCGCGTCGCGGCAGACTTTGTTGACGCATGACGCCGCGCGCTACGAGGACGAGCTCTGGTGGCAGCGGACGTGTCCGGAGCTGGTACTCGGCCCACCGAGCTGGGCGTGGCTCGCGCAGGGGTTCGCAGGCGCGGCGGCGTTGGCGAAGGATCCCCGCATCGAGTCGACCGATATCCCCGTGTTGATGCTGATCGCCGACGCCGACAAGCTGGTCGATCCGCGCGCCGCACTTCGGCTGGCGGCACGCTTGCCGGATGCGCAGGTCGTCCGGTTCGGCCGCGAGTCCGCGCACGAGATTTTGCGCGAGGCCGACGGCGTTCGCGACCGTGCGCTGTCGGCGATCGATTCGTTTCTCGCGGCGTGCGTGCCGCTCCGCTGATGGCGCCCGTCTACGACATCGCGATCGTCGGCGCCGGCATGGCCGGCGCGAGCCTTGCGGCGGCGCTCGGTCCGCATGCGCGCGTGCTCGTGCTCGAAGCGGAGGACACCCCCGGGTATCACGCCACCGGTCGTTCGGCGGCGTTCTGGTCGGAAACCTATGGCGGCCCCGATATCCAGCCGTTGACGACCGCGTCGGGTCCGTTTCTCGAGGCGGGCGGGCATCTCGCGCCGCTCGGCTCGATCCACATCGGTCGTGCCGAAGACGAAGCAGCGATCGACGCGTTCCTGGCCGAGTTCGCGGGCAGCGACGTCGTGCTCGACCGGGTCGATCCGTCCGCGTTCGTCCCTGGTCTGCGCGCCGACTGGACGCTCGGCGTGCAGGAGGCGAGCTGCGCCTATATCGACGTCGCCGCACTTCACGCCGAAAGCATCGCCACTGCACGTCGTGCCGGAGTCGATTTCGTCAGCGATGCCGCTTTTTCGGGCGCGACGCGCGTCGGCGGCGTGTGGACGATCGACACGAAGGCCGGCGCGTTCAGGGCTCGCGTCATCGTCGATGCGGCGGGCGCATGGGCCGACTTGGTCGCGGTGCGGGCCGGCGTCCGCCCGCTTGGCCTGCAAGCCTATCGACGGACGATGGTGCAACTGCGTACCGATCCCGGCGCACCCGACGGCTTGCCGCATATCGCCGACATCACAGGGCGGTTCTATTTCAAGCCCGAACCCGGCGGTCGCCTCTGGCTCAGCCCGCATGACGAGACGCCGACCGCCCCCTGCGACGCCGCGCCCGAGGAAATCGACATCGCGATCGCGGTCGACCGATTCGAACGTGTCGTCGATTGGCGCGTCGCGGCGATCGAGCGGCGTTGGGCGGGGTTGCGGACCTTCGCCCCGGACCGCCTGCCGATCTACGGATTCGACCCGGATACCCCCGCGTTCTTCTGGTGCGCGGGGCAGGGCGGGTTTGGGATCCAGACGGCGCCCGCTGCCGCGTTGCTCGCCGCCAGCCTGCTGCTCGGCACCCCGCCCGATCCCGCGGTCGCCGCGATCGATCCGGTACGCTATTCGCCCCACCGGTTTTGAGCGAGCCTCGGTGCGCGTTCGGCGGGGAGCTGTGGAGTAGCCGAAAGGTTCGCCAAAAACGCAATCGACTCGATTCACGTGAGCCGTGCCATCGCCTCCGCCGAAGGTCTTCGATCGAGCAATTCGACTCGAGCCGGGCCCGTTTCGTTCTGCAGATAACGCTCGCTTCCCGTGAAAACGACGCGGTTTATCCTGTCCGATGTGGCTGCATCGCTATTTTCGCACACCGAAGTGATGTGAAGATTCGCGAATCCATTGGAAAAAATTGCGATCGTCAATCGCGAAAATCGACAGGATCGGGTTAGTCCCAAAAACTTAATCGAGGTTAAATACACGATATGGTTAACGCGAGATAATTCCGGGGCTGGCAGAGTGCAGCCAGCTTTTTCGGTGTGTAGCGCATGGTTGATTTCTTCGTTGGCAGCTCGATTTCGACGATCAACGCGAAGGGCGAGCTGACTTTACCCGATCATTTCTGCGTGGCGATACAATCGCGCGAGATCCGCGACGATCTGTTCGTCGGTCTTCATGCGGATCACCCGTGCATGATCGTCTGCGATCGCGACAGCGTCGCGGTGCATCATCACGATCCCCAGGACAACTTGCTCGGCGGGTGGGAGCGCGAGGCGCGCGAGGCGCTGTTGCGAAGACGGCTGGGGTTCGTCGCGCCCGCGCAGATGGACGGCAAGGGACGGATTCGGATCGCGCCGTGGATGCGGTCGCGACGCGGCATTCGCCAGCGCGCGCTGCTGATCGGCATGGGCCGTCATTTCGAAGTCTGGAATCTCGATCTGGTGCTCGAACAGGGGCCGAGCGACCTGATCGTCCTCGCCGCACTGCACCTCGATACATCGATCACCAAGGAGGATCGCCATGAACCTGCTATGCCACGTCTCGGGGCACGTCGCCGCACCGCTCGTCCTGGAAAACCAGGGCTTTCTGTTCAGCCGGTGCCAGCGCTGCCGACACGACCTGATCCGCTCCGCCCGGCCGTCGATCGACCCGGCGAGCGACCCGCAAAGCGAATCGTCGTCGGCCGATAGCTGGACCGCCGTCCCCGACGGGATGCGAGTCGCGTGGCGCTCGACGGACGTCTCGGCGTTCGACCAGCCGTCATGGCACGCACGGTCGTTGCAGCAACTTCGCGACTATTCCCGTGACGCGGTCGTCACGATAACCGACGCGACGCACGTCGCGGTCGCGGTCGTCGGTTGGCACGGTGCGGATGCCGCGCGGCGGATCAAGGCGGCGGCGCTTGCGACGTACCGGTCCGGCCGCCGCGTCCTGCACCTGCCGAAGCCGACCCGGCCGTCCTATGCGGGGATCGTCATCATCAATCTGACGCTGAAACGCGACTCCGCGTCATGGCGCGACGACCAGCCTATGCAGGATACCCAGTTCGGCGACGTGGTCGGGGCATGACCGCGCCGGACCGGACGAATCGGGTCAGGTCCGTCCCGCTGCCACCGCGGCATCGCTCGCCAGCTTGTCGGCGCGTTCGTTCTCGGGGTGGCCGGCATGGCCCTTGACCCATTGCCATTCGATCTTGTGACGCTCGACCGCAGCCAGCAGCGCGTGCCAGAGTTCGGCGTTCTTCACCGGCTTCTTGTCGGCGGTCTTCCAGCCGTTGCGCTGCCATCCCTTCACCCATTTGGTGAGGCCATCCATGACGTACTTGCTGTCGGTATACAGCGTGATCGCGCACGGCCTGGTCAGCGCATTGAGGGCCTCGATCGCCGCGGTCATCTCCATGCGGTTGTTCGTCGTCGGGGTTTCGCCGCCCGACAATTCCTTCTCGTGCGCGCCCATGCGGATCACCGCGCCCCAGCCGCCGGGACCGGGATTGCCCTTGCACGCGCCGTCGGTGAAGATCTCCACCTTCGTCATCTCGCCGTCAGTCATGCGAACATATCGTCCTTTGCGTAAGCTTCGTAGCGTCGCCAATAGGCGAGCGGATCCTTCCGCGTCACCAGTGCGCCTGCCGGCGTATTCAGCCAGTCCCAAGCCCGCGTCAGCAGGAACCGCAGACACGCACCCTGCGCCAGGATCGGCAACGCGGTGCGTTCGTCGTCCGATAGCGGATGCCGGCCCGCATAGCCCTGGACCAGCGCATCGCCCACCGCCGCGTCATAGCGCTCGCCACGGTCGTCGAAGCTCCATGCGCTGTGCATGATCGCCAGATCATAGACACGGATATCGGTGCACGCGAAATAGAAATCGATCAGTCCACCGACCGTATCGCCGCGCATCAGCACGTTGTCCGGAAACAGATCGGCATGGATTACCGCGCGAGGTAGCCTATCGGGCCAGACCGAGACGACGCCGTCCAGCGCCATCGACACACGATTGAACAAGCCGGGCGCGATCGTGTCGAGATCGTCGCCGCACTGCGCCAGCAACGCCTGCCATCCCGCCGGCCCCAGCGTGTTCGGCCGATCGAGCGCGAACCCCGCCAGGCTCTCATGCATAGCCCCCATCGCCCTACCGGCGGCATAGGCCTGCGCGGCGGTCGGATGCGATACCGATACGCCGTGCAGGAACTCGATCAGGCAGGCGGGGCGCCCGCACAACTCGTGGATCAGCACGCCGTCGCGGTTCGCCAGCGCTCGCGGCACCGGATTGCCGTCGGTCGCGAGATGCTCGAGCATCGCCATGAAGAACGGCAGGTCGCCCACCGACACGCGCTTTTCGTACAGCGTCAGGATGAACCGTCCGGCCGTCGTGTCGACCAGATAATTGCTGTTCTCGACCCCCTCGGCGATGCCCTTGAACGAGACCAGTTCGCCGTGATCGAAACCGGCGAGGAAGCTCGCGAGTGCTTCGGCCGAGACCTGCGTATAGACCGCCATGCTAGGCGCCCATCCTAAGCAGCGGCTTCCAGGCCACGCGGCAACTTGAACGCGATCGTCTCGCGGGTCGTCTCGACCTCGCGCTCCGTCACGGTGAAGCGTTCCGACAATCGTTCGACCAGTTCGCGCACCAGCAGTTCGGGGGCGGAGGCGCCGGCGGTGATCCCCAGCGTGCGGACACCCGCCAGGAAATCCCAGTCGAGTTCGCTCGCCCGCTGGATCAGCCGGGCCCGCGTTCCCTCGCGCTCGGCGACCTCGACGAGACGGACCGAGTTGGACGAATTGGGCGCGCCGATCACCAGCATCGCCTCGCAGTTATGCGCGATCGCCTTGACCGCGGTCTGGCGGTTCGACGTCGCGTAGCAGATGTCCTCGCCCCGCGGCGGCAGCATCGCGGGAAAGCGACGCTGCAGCGTCGCCACCACCGCGGCGGTATCGTCGACCGACAGCGTGGTCTGCGTCAGGAAGGCGAGGTTGTTCGGATCGGCGGGCGCGAACGCCTCGGCATCCTCGACGGTCTCGATCAGCGACATCGCGCCCTCGGGCACCTGGCCGAACGTCCCGATCACCTCGGGATGCCCGGCATGGCCGATGAACACGATGTGCCGTCCGGCGCCGACCAGCCGTTCGGCCTGGCGGTGCACCTTCGAGACCAGCGGGCAGGTCGCATCGAGATATTCGAGCCCGCGATTCTGTGCGTCGAGCGGCACCGATTTCGGCACACCGTGCGCCGAGAACACGACCGGCGCGCCATCGGGCACCTGGTCGAGTTCCTCGACGAAGATCGCGCCCTGCGCCTTCAGCGTGTCGACGACGAACTTGTTATGGACGATCTCGTGGCGGACGTAGACCGGCGCACCGTGTTTCTCGATCGCCAGCTCGACGATCCTGATCGCGCGGTCGACGCCGGCGCAAAAGCCTCGGGGTGCTGCGATCAGCAGGTCGAGCGGCGGCTTGTCGATTGGGCTCATGATGCGGCTGCCTCTACGCGATTGCTTGCCTGGACGATAGCCGGTTCCTATGGTGCGCGGCGACAGGGGCCGCTTGCGACATGCGGTGGCCCTTTCGCTCGTTCGAGAAGGTAAGCGTCGCCGTGAAAGCCCCCATCCTCGCCGTATCGGCCGTTGCTGTTCTTTTAGGAGGATGCGCCGGCAAGGGCGAAGTCGACGCGACCGGCGGTATCTCCGCGGTCCGTTCGGTCTGCCCGGCCGTGGCGATCCCCGCCGCTACGGGCGACGTCACGCTGTTCGATCCGACCACCAGCCGCGACCAGTCGGCGATCGACGTCGCCGCGCTGATGACCAACGTCCGCTCGACCTGCGCCGATGCGACCGATCAGGTCGTCACCAACGTCACGTTCGACATCCGCGCCCGCCGCAACCGTACCGAGGGTGCGCGCGACGTGACGCTGCCCTATTTCATCACCGTCGTGCGCGGCGGCAGCGCCGTCGTCGCCAAGCGCGTCGGCCGCGTGACGTTGCATTTCGCCGCCGGTCAGGCGCTCGCCTCGACCTCGGCAACCGCATCGTCGACGATCTCGCGCGCCGCCGCGACGCTGCCCGACGATGTTCGCGAGAAGCTGACGCGCAAGCGCAAGGCGGGCGATCAGGATGCTGCGGTCGATCCGCTGAGCACCCCCGAAGTCCGGCAGGCGGTCCTGCGGGCGAGCTTCGAGGCGTTGGTCGGCTTCCAGCTCACCGACGATCAGTTGAAGTACAACGCGACCCGCTGATCGCCGGGTCGCAACAGTGACGCGATGAATGCGGGGTCCGATTGCCAGGCAATCGGACCCCGTTTCGTTTACTTGTCGCTGCGGACCAGTTCGGTCTCGGCGAGGTGCTCCGCCAGGAACCAGACCTGTGGCTCGTGCGTGCGCACGATGTTGCTGACGAGCAGATCGTTGGTGCCGTCGTCGCCGGACTCGTCTGCCGCTTCGGCACCTTCATGCGCCTGGCGCAAGATGATCTCGTGCGCCTCGAGCAGCCGGGCAAGCTGAGTCGGCACGTCTTCGCGACCCTTGGGCGGACGGGGGATCGTCGTCATTTCGGCAACATCATGCGCCATCGCGATCGAGATACCGCCCAGCGCCATGATCCGCTCCGCAACGAGATCGACCAGTGCAGCCTGCTCTTCGTAATGCTTGTCGAGCAGAAGGTGCAGTTGATAGAAGGTCGCGCCCGACATCTGCCAGTGATGCTTCTTGTACATGTCGCGCAAGGTCATCGTATCGGCGAGAACCTGGTTGAGGATCGACACGCTCTGCGCACGGGCGTTGTCCTCGAGTGCGATCGGCAGGCGCTTCAGCGTTCCGTAAGGCTGGATCTCGCGATACTCGACCTTGTACTGTGGCTGTGCTTCGACCGACGTATCGACCTTCGGCATCTTGAGGGGTTTCTTGGCCATCGGGAATTCCTGTCTGCAAGCGGAAGAGAGAACTACCCTAACGCACGACCACGCGGATCGATAGCGGACGAAAACATCGTTGAGCGTGATCGGTGTTTTCGGTCGTTCCGGACAGTGCGGTCGGCCGAGCCTCTTGACTGGACGACGCCGGCAAAGGAAGCGGGCGCCGGTAAATGCGTAGGGAGTTCAGGATGACGGAAGCACCTTTGGTCGCAGGGATCGAACTCGGCGGCACCAAATGCATCTGCATCCTTGCGCGCGGCCCCGACCAGATCGAGGAGACCGTCCGCATCCCGACCACCCGCCCCGAGGAAACGCTGGCGGCAATCGAGGCGGTGCTCGACCGGTGGAGCGGGTTCGTCGCGATCGGCATCGCCAGTTTCGGGCCGGTGTCGATCGATCGTCATGCCGGCGATTACGGCCACATCACCTCGACACCGAAGCCGGGCTGGGCCGGCACCGATATCGCCGGCCGGTTGCATCGCCGATACGGCGTGCCGACCGGCTTCCATACCGACGTCGTCGGGGCGGCGCTGGCCGAAGCGCGCTGGGGCGCCGCCACCGGGCTATCCGATATCGCCTATGTCACGGTCGGGACCGGGGTCGGTGTGGGGATGATCGCGAATCACCGCCCGATCGACGGGCTGACGCATTCCGAACTCGGCCATATCCGTCCGGTCCGATTCCGCGGCGACGACTGGGTCGGCAATTGCCCGTTCCACGGTGCCTGCCTGGAGGGGCTCGTATCGGGCCCCGCCATCGCCGCGCGGATCGGCAAACCTGCCGACCAGGCACCGGCGGAAGATCCCGTGTGGGACGGTGTCGCCGATGCGCTCGGTCAACTCTGCCATACGCTGGTGCTGACCGGCATCCCGCGACGGATCGTCATGGGCGGCGGCGTGATGGGCGCGACGCATCTGTTCCCGCGCGTCCGGGCGGCGATGACGCGAAGCCTTGGCGGGTACATCACGCTGCCCGAGGTCGCGCTGACCGACACGTTCATCGTGCCACCCGCGCTCGGTAACAATGCCGGCCCGCTCGGCGCGATCGTGCTGGGAGCTCAAGCACTTGGCCAACAACTAGCCTCGTCGTTTACACCGTCTTAACCGCGTTCCGTTACCGCTTGTCGTCAATAGAGAAGGGCATCGCGCAGTACCGTTTAGTGGCGGCCTGTTACGCTTGGCCTGCTAAGTGCGACATGGAGCGGTACATCGATGCGTATTCTGATCGTGGACGACGAGCCGGCGATGCACGACAGCTATCGGCGCAGCTTCGCCGGACAGCATCCGATCGGCGCCGACACGCTGGGTGCGATGGCGGCCGAGCTCTTCGGCGACGCCCTAGCTGACGAAGCGCGCGATACCGCCGATGCGATCCCTGCGTTCGCGTTGACGCACTGCGACCAGGGCCTTGATGCGGTTGCGGCGGTCGAGCGTGCCAGCGCCGACGGCGATCCGTTCACGGTCGCGTTCATCGACGTTCGCATGCCGCCGGGGATCGACGGCCGCGAAACCGCGATGCGGATCCGCGCGATCGATCCCGCGATCAACCTCGTCATCGTCACCGGATTTTCCGATTTCTCGCCGGTCGAGATCAGCAAGGTCGCGGGGCCCGCCGACAAGATCTTCTACATCGCCAAGCCGTTCGAAGTCGCCGAGATCACGCAGACCGCGACCGCGCTCGCCAAGCGCTGGGAAAACGACCGCGAGCTGGTGGCGGCACGCGATCAGCTCGCGGCGCAGGTCATCCAGCTCGAGGAGCAGGGTGCCGAACTGGCGGCGAACGAAAGCCGCGCGATCCACATCGCTACGCATGATTCGTTGACCGAAGCGCCCAACCGTCTCGCCTTCCTTCGCGCGCTGGCCGAGCGCACCAAGACACAGGGTGCGTTCGCGACCGTGATGGTCGACCTCGACCGGTTCAAGCTCATCAACGACACGCTCGGCCATCTGGCGGGCGACGAACTGATTCGCGAGATGTGCGCGATCCTCAATCGCGCGTCGCCCGAGGGCGCGCTGGTGGCACGGCTCGGCGGCGACGAATTCAGTATCCTGTTCGAGACCTCCGGCGAGGCTGCGGCGGTGATGGCGTGTGAGCGGGTCATCGCGGCCTGTTCGGTCAGCGTCCAGGTGTTCGGCAACTCGGTCCAGGCCGGCGCGTCGGCGGGGCTGGTCGTCACCGAAGGCGGGCAGGGCGGCGACCCGGTCGACGTCATGCGCCGCGCCGACCTCGCGCTCAACGACGCCAAGCGCGGCGGTCGCGGGATCGTCCGGCTGTTCGACGAGAGCATGGACGAAGGCATCCGCTTTCGCCGCCGGGTCGAGGGCGGCCTCAGCCAGGCGATCGCCAAGGGCGAACTCAGCCTGGTCTATCAACCGATCGTCTCGGGAAGCGCGATCGAGGTGATCGGGTTCGAAGCGCTCATCCGCTGGAACACCGGGGAATACGGGTCGATGAGCCCGGCCACCTTCATCCCGATCGCGGAGGAATCGAACCTTATCCACGAACTCGGCGACTGGGTGCTGGGCGAGGCGCTCCAGGTCCTGAAGCAATGGCCCGGGCAATATGTCTCGGTCAATTTCAGCCCGCGCCAGTTCCGCCGCCAGAATTTCGTCGGGCACATCATGCAGAGCGTCCAGCGCGCCGGGATCGAGCCCGCGCGCCTGCAGATCGAGATCACCGAAACCGCGATCTTCGACGACGCCGAACGCGCCGCCGACACGCTCTACAAGCTCCGCCAGATGGGCTTCCGGATCGCGCTCGACGATTTCGGGACGGGCTATTCGAGCCTCTACAACATCCGCAAGTTCGCGCTCGACTGCCTCAAGATCGACAAGTCGTTCATCGACGGCATGGGCCGCGAACGCGAAAGCGCAGCGATCGTCCATTCGATCATCCATCTCGGCCGCGCCCTCGGGCTCGGCGTCATCGCGGAAGGCGTCGAGACCGAAGCGCAGGTCCAGGCGCTCCGACTCGCCGGTGCCAGCCATCTCCAGGGCTATTTCTTCTCGCGTCCGGTCAGCGCGGAGGTCGCGCTGGAGATGGCCAATGCGCGGATCGTCGGCGGTAGCGACGATACCGCGGGCGATGGTCCGATGGTGTATCGCAGGTCGGGCAACGGGACGCGCGGCTGATGGCCGGACTCCCCGTCGGCCTGGTGCGGCGGTTCGCGATGCGGTTCAGGCGGGTCCGCGGTCCGGCATCGCTCGGCGCCAAGCTCGTGCTGATCATGACCGCGGTCGGGCTGTGCGCCGCGATCGCGATCACGATGCTGCTCGCCGGTATCATCACGCCGAGCTTCACCAAGCTCGAGGACAAGGCGATCGCCGGGCATATCGAGCGGACCCGCGCGGCGCTGTCCGAATACGAGGCCAAGGTCGAAAGCGCGGTGCGCGACTATGGCGACTGGAACGACAGCTACGCCTATATGGTGGATCCCGACGCGACACCTCGGCGCGTGGGAGCCGAACACGCCCGCTTCGAGAACGACAGCTTCTCGCCGCTGGCGATGAGCAACATCGGCGTCGACGGCATGGCCTATGTCGCGCTTGACGGCCGGATCGTGATCGCCCGCTGGCGCGATCCGGTCAGCGGCGTCGAGCGGCCGGCGATGCGTCGCCAGCTGATCGCGACGATCGCGAGGACGGATATCGTGCGGGCGCTGCAGGGGCGGAGTTCGGGGCGGTTCTACGCGCGGATCGGTGACAGCGTCGCGGCGGTCGGGATCGCCCGCGTTCGCCGCTCGGACGGCAGCGGCGCGCCGCGCGGCTATGTGCTGATGGCGCGGGTCATCACCTCGCAACAGATTTCCGACCTGCTCCAGCTCGACGCCCGGATCGATCTGAACGCCGCGGGGATCGCCGAGACCGTGACGCCCCGCACCGGTATCCTGACGATCGCGGTGCCGATGAAGGGCGCCGACGGCCGCGGCGTCGCGAGCACGCGGTTTAGCGTGAGACGCGACGTATCCCTACTCGGCCGCCGCATGCTGCTGCTTGCGGTCGCCGGGTCGACCGTCCTGCTGCTGCTCGTCCTGGCCGTCCTGCGACGGACGATCACTCGGCTCGTGCTGCGTCCGCTCCACCGCGTCGAAAGCCATATGGAGCGGGTGCGCGCATCGGGCTCGCTTGCTCTGTTGAGCGAGCACGGGCGCCGCGACGAGATCGGTTCGCTTGGGCGCAGCTTCAATGCGATGCTCCGGCAGCTGAAGGACCTTCGCGAGCAGATCGAGGTGCAGTCCTTCGACCTCGGGCGCAGCGAAAGCGCGGTCGCGGTGATGCATAACGTCCGCAACGCGCTGAACCCGATCAGCACGATTCTCAGCCAGGGCATCGCGCAGGCCCCGCCAATCGAGCGCGCCACCGTCGACCGCGCGCTGGGCGAACTCGTCCGCACCGATGTTCCCGAGGCGCGCCGTCGCAAACTGGTCGCGTTCGTCGCCGCCGCGGTCGAGGCGGAGTCGGCCAACCGCGAGGCAACGCGCCGCGAACTCGCGGTGGGGCGCGAAGCGATGGCGCATGTCCTCGAGATCATCGGCCAGCAGCAGAAGGCCGCGCACGAGCGGCCGACGCTGGAACAGTGCGACGTCGCCGACATCATCGCGCGCAATGCGACGATCGCGCGCTATTCGCAGAATGTCTCGATCGCGTTCAGCTTTCCCGCCGGGCCGATCCTGGTGATGGCCAGCCGCGTGATCCTCAGTCAGGTGATCGGCAATCTGTTCGGCAACGCGTCCGAATCTATCGTCGCGCGGGGGCTGGGCAGCGGATCGATCATGACGTCGATCGTCGAACAGGACGACCGCGTCACGATCGTGATCCGCGACGATGGCGAGGGATTTGCTCCCGACCTCGCGCCGAACCTGTTCCAACGCGGATTTTCGACGCGGCATCACAAGTCCGGCGGCCTCGGGCTGCACTGGTGCGCCAACTCGATGACCGCGATGGAGGGATCGCTGCGGCTCGAAAGCGACGGGCCCGGATTGGGCGCGGTCGCGATCCTGTCGCTGTACCGCGCGGCGGCAGGGATGGCCAAGGCGGCGTAGGCAGCAGCGGTCGGGGTTACGCCCGGTCAGGCGGCGCGCGCGCCTTCAATCGCCGGGCGCAGATACGGTGCGACCATCTCCTGCTCGAGAAACCAGCGCTGGCGCGCGATCGGCAGCGTGCCGAACCCGCCGATGATCCCCCGACACGACGCGCTCCCGCAGGCACACGGCATCTGCCAGGCGGGATCGGCGAGCGTGGTCGAATAATCCCACGCGATCTCCTCGCCGACCGCGATATCGCGGATCGCCACCAGGAAGACATTGTCGCCGACGAACTGTAGCCCGGTGTTGGGCGAACAATTGTGGTTGATCAGGTCGTCGATCCGCCCCGACGGTCCCATGAAACTGCCGGCGGTCACCTGCATGAAGCGATCGGCGGTCCCGTGCATCGCTGCGGGCACGCGGTCCGCGGCGATCCGGCGCCCCGAAAAGCGGATGACGGTCTCGCCCGCGGCGAACCCCGCGGCGGCATACACCGTCTTGCCGAGATGCGTCTCGCCGACCGTGAACAGGTTGGTCGTCGAGCGGTACGAATCGAGGACGAAGAACCGGCCGAGCCGCAGCCCGAACGATCGCGCCGGATTGATCGTCGACAGTCCAACCATCAACCACACGCTCGCGTGGCAGAGTAGCTCGACCACGATATAGCCGTATTCGCCGACCCCGGAGCCTTGCGTCCGCGTCGCCAGCAACAGCGTTGCCAGATCGCCGAACGTCCACAAGCCCCAGGCGGGCGATCGTTCGCGCGTGCGATCCTCCCGGATGCTCTGCCAAGTCGGCCAGAAGCTGATCGGTACCGCGGCGACGACCAGCATGTGCGCCCAGAAGGTTTCGTGAAACGCGACCCACAGCAGGATCGCGGCGAAAGCGAACGCCATGCACAAGGTTTCGCTTGGGGTCGGCGCGCGCCACCGCGATCGCCGCCACATGACCAACGTGACGACGACGCAGGCTATCGCCGACCCGCCGAAGACGAGGCTTTGCGGAGCATGCGGATTGACCGCGGCGTAGGTGGTCGCCTCGACCCCGGTCGCGGCGCTCCAGATCAGCCACGACGCGCGATTGGGCTCGACCAGATGACGCTGCAGCCCCGCGAGATAGAGCGCGTAGCCCGCCGCACTGAAACCGATTGCGATGAAGAACCAGAGTGCGATCGCGGTTCCCCCCGGTGTCTCGTCCGCGAAAGGGTAAACGCGGCGATAAGCAACGTCCACGTGAAAGCGCGATCCTCCTTCTCCCTCTCCCCTGCGGGGAGAGGGTCGGGGTGAGGGGCAGCCCAGCAATGCTCCGCCCGGAACAGCCCCTCACCCCAACCTTTGCGGCAAAGGGGAGAGGGAGCAGATTATTCCAGCTCTCTCCCCAGAGGCAGAGGGAGCACATCACAACAAGCTCGGCTGCACCTCGTCCTCGTCGCCGACGATCCCCGACAGCGTCAGCCCCAGCAGCCGCACCCCATCCGGCACCGGCAGTTGCGCCATCAACAGATCCAGCCCGGCCGCCAGGAACGCGGTCTTGTCCGTCACTGCCGACAGCGACGACCGCGCCCGCGTGATCGTCCGGAAATCGGCATGCCGCAGCTTCAACGTGATCGTCCGTCCCCGCGTCCCGTGCTTTTCGATCCGCACCCACGCGGCGTCCGCCACCCGGTGGAGCGCGGCGCGCAGATCGTCTGGATCGCGCAGGTTGGTCTCGAACGTCCTCTCCGCGCCGACCGACTTGGCGGCACGATTGACGCGCACCGGGCGATGGTCGATGCCGCGCGCCGCGCCGTACAGATAGTCCGCATAGCTGCCGAAATTGGCCTGGAGGAAAGCGAGGCTGCGCCCGAACAGGTCCGCGCCGGTCAGGATGCCGAGCCGTTCCATCTTCTGCGCGGTGACCGGCCCGACCCCGTGGAAGCGCTTGACCGGCAGCGACTGGACGAACGCCGCACCGCGCTTCGGCGTGATGATGCAGATCCCGTCGGGCTTGTTCTGGTCGGACGCGAGCTTGGCGATGAACTTGTTGTAGCTGACCCCGGCGGAGGCGGTGAGGCCGGTATCGGCCTTGATCCGCGCGCGGATTTCCTCGGCGATCGCCGCCGCCGTGCCGAGCCCGCGGATGTCCTCGGTCACGTCGAGATACGCCTCGTCGAGCGACAGCGGTTCGACCAGATCGGTGTAGTCCGCGAAGATCGCGCGGATCCGGTCGGAGACGTCGCGGTACACGTCGAACCGCGGCGGCACGAACACGAGGTCGGGGCAGCGCCGGATCGCGGTGGCCGACGGCATCGCGCTGCGCACCCCGAACGCGCGCGCTTCGTAGCTTGCCGCGGCCACGACGCCGCGCGCGCGCGATCCGCCGACCGCGACCGGTTTCCCCCTCAGCGACGGATCGTCGCGCTGCTCCACCGACGCATAGAAGGCATCCATGTCGACATGGATCACCTTGCGCTGGGCGGGCGGCTGGGTAGGAGGACTCATCAGCGCGTTAGATAGGCGCGCGGGGGGCGGCGATACAGGTGCATCCGCAACCAATCGTCCGGCCGCAGATATTGCCGACAGGCAAACGAAGGGACGCGAATGCAGGTCGGGACGGAATGCTGGCGGGTCGAACAGGCCGAACAGATGGCGGTGATCGTCGATGCGGCGGACTATTTCCGGACCGCGCGCGTCGCGATGATGGGCGCCAAGCGTCGCATCCTGCTGATCGGCTGGGACTTCGATGCGCGCATCGCCCTCGAACCCGGCGTCGATCGCCCCGGCGAGCCCAAGACGCTCGGCGAGTTCATGCTGTGGCTGGTCGAACGTGAACCCGACCTCGAGATCTTCGTGCTGCGTTGGGATACCGGCGCGATCAAGTCGCTGTTCCGCGGCTCGACCGTCTTCACGATGCTGAAATGGATGAAGCACAAGCGCATCCACACCAAGCTCGACGGGCATCATCCGACCGCCGCATCGCATCACCAGAAGATCGTGATCATCGACGATGCGCTGGCGTTCTGCGGCGGCATCGACATGACCGGCGACCGCTGGGACACGCGCGATCACCACGATGGCGATCCGCACCGCGTTCAGCCGTCGGGCAAGCCGTACAAACCGTGGCACGACGCGATCAGCGCGGTGCAGGGGCCCGTGGCGCATGCGCTGGGCGAGCTGTTCCGGCGGCGCTGGCACCTGGCTGGCGGGATGAAGATGGCGGCGGGCGAACCCGGCGGAAAACACTGGCCCAAGGGGTTGCCGGTCGATTTCCGCGATGTCGACGTCGCGATCGCGCGCAGCGAACCCGAGATGTCCGACCAGGAACCGGTCTACGAAAGCGAAGCGCTGTTCCTCGGCCAGATCGCGCGGGCGAAGAAGCATCTCTACATCGAGAGCCAGTATTTCGCATCGCGGAAGATCGCCGAGGCGGTCGCGCGGCGGCTCGACGAGGCGGACGGGCCCGAAATCGTCATCGTCAACCCGACCACCGCGCAAGGCTGGCTCGAACCGATCGCGATGGATACCGCGCGGGCGCGGCTGATGGAGGCGCTGCACCGGCGCGATACGCACGGGCGGCTGCGGATGTATCATCCGTACACCGCCGGCGGCGAGCCGATCTATTGCCACGCGAAGATCCTGATCGCCGACGACGACGTGTTCCGGCTCGGGTCGTCGAACATGAACAACCGCTCGCTGCGGCTCGACACCGAATGCGATCTGGCGATTCGTGCGACCGACGACGCGACTGCGCGGGGTATCGCCGCAATCCGCGACGGGTTGATCGCCGAACATCTTGGGGTCGAGGTGTCGGTGGTCAGCGATCTGATCGCCGAGACCGGGTCGCTGATCGAGACGATCGAGCGCCTGCGCGGCAAGGGAAAGACGGTCCAGCCCTACGAGGTCCCCGACCTGACCGCGGTCGAGGAATGGCTGGCGGACAACGAGGTGCTCGATCCCGAAGGCCCGGAAGAGATGTTCGAAGCGCTCAGCAAGCGCGGCCTGTTCCGGCGGCTGCGGCGGAAGAAATAGGTCTGACCCGCCCGCGACCCGTCATCCTGACGAAAGTCAGGACCCAGGGTTCCAGGCATCCCGCTTTATTGCTCTAGATACTGACTTTCGTCAGGATGACGGCGCGTTCGCTTTGCGACGGCGTAGGGGTCCTTCGCTGCGCCCGCCAAAAACAGGAAAGGCCGCGGCACCCCCCGGTACCGCGGCCTCATGCGCTCCCGAAATACAGGGGAGTTACGCGACCTGCGCTTCGAGCACCTCGTCGGGTTCGCGCAGCACATAGCCGCGACCCCAGACAGTCTCGATGTAATTCTCGCCGTCACATGCCAGGCTGAGCTTCTTGCGCAGCTTGCAGATGAACACGTCGATGATCTTCAATTCCGGCTCGTCCATCCCGCCGTACAGATGGTTGAGGAACATTTCCTTGGTGAGCGTCGTGCCCTTGCGGAGCGAGAGCAGCTCCAGCATCGCATATTCCTTGCCGGTCAGGTGGACCCGGCTGCCATCGACCTCGACCGTCTTGGCGTCGAGATTGACCGCGAGCTTGCCGGTGCGGATGACCGACTGGCTGTGACCCTTCGAGCGGCGGACGACGGCGTGGATGCGCGCGACCAGTTCCTCGCGGTGGAACGGCTTGGTGACGTAATCGTCGGCGCCGAAGCCGAAGCTCCGCACCTTCGAGTCCATCTCGTTCACGCCCGACAGGATCAGCACCGGCGTCGACACCCGCGCGACCCGCAGGCGCTTGAGCACGTCGTAGCCGTGCATGTCCGGCAGGTTCAGATCGAGCAGGATGATGTCGTAATCATACAGCTTGCCCAGATCGAGGCCTTCTTCTCCGAGATCGGTGATGTAGACGTTGAACCCTTCGGTCGTCAGCATCAACTCGATAGCCTTGGCCGTCGTCGGCTCGTCCTCGATCAGCAGCACCCGCATGCGTCGTCCCCTGTTCGCGAGACCGCTCGACACCTCATGTCCGCAGCTCGACTTCCATTCATTAACCACAGGACAAATGAAGGTAAAAGGTTAATTTCGACTTAAGTGCAGCGGCCCGCCGAGCAGGGGCCAAGATCTTATCCGGCGGAGAAAAATTGTAAGTTCCGAAATTCCTGAAGTTTTGTCGGGGGCTTAGCGAGCCTCAGGCCTGGATCGGCAGCGTCAGCATGGCCGACAGCCCACCGAGTTCGGACGATCGTCCGAGCGTTAACCCACCGCCGTTGAGCTCGGCGAGTTCCCGCGTGATCGACAGGCCGAAGCCATGCCCGTCGCCGCGTTCGTCGAGCCGACGGCCGGGCATCATCGCCTCGTCGATCACCGCATTGTCGAGCCCGTCGCCGTCGTCGGCGATCGTCAGCGACACGAGGGGACCTTCTATAACGGCGATAATCGAGATCCTCGCACGCGCGTGGCGCCAGGCATTGTCGAGCAGGTTGCCGACCATCTCGTCGAGGTCCTGCGGGTCGATCGCCACCGCGATGTCGGGCGGCACGGCGATCTCGACCGACAGCGGACGCTCGGCATGGATCCGCCGCAGGACGTCGGTGAGATCGCCGATCGCGGGGGCGATCGCGGTGCGCGCGCGTGCGCCCGACCCGGCGGCGTCGGCGCGCGCGCGCCCGAGATGATGGCGGACGCGCGAATCGATCTGGTCGACCATGTCGCGCAGGTCGTCGCCCGCGTTCGCCTCGGCCAGCTTGAGCGACAGTGCGGCGAGCGGCGTCTTCAGCCCATGTGCGAGGTTCGCGACATGCTGGCGGGCGTGCGCCAGCCCCGCGGCATTCTGGTCGATGAGCGCATTGAGTTCGACGACCAAAGGGCGCAGTTCGCCGGGCTGATCGTCGGGTACGTGACGCGCGCTGCCGGCCCGGACGGCTGCCAGCGACTCGCGCAGATCGCGCAACGGACGAAACCCGATCCGGAGCTGGACGAGCGTCGCCAGCCCGAGACCGATACCGAGCAGCGCGAGCGACCCGAGCAACGGGATCATCGCCTCGCGCAACGGTGCCTCGACGATCCGCCGCGGGCCGATCGCGGTGATCGTCACCGGGCCTGCCCGACTGGCGACGGTCGAGGTGCGCGAATGCAGGCGTTGCCCGTGCCGGTCGCGCGTCTCGCCGGGCCGCGGCTGCCGGTCGTCGATCTCTGGCGGTGCCGGCGGGCGAGGGAGGGCAGTGTAGGGGCCGGGCAGAGCGGTAGCCTCGGAAAATGCCCCGTCGCTGGTCCAGCGACCCGCAGGACTTGCCACCTGCCAGGCCCAGCCCGAACCGGGCGAGTCGAATCCGTCCAGGTCGACCACGCGCGTCCGGTCGAGCGTCCCGTCGGGGCGGACCGCGCGCGCGACCACCGACACCTGCGCGTCGAGCCGGTCGTCGAGTCCGTGCATCACGAAGCGTTCGAGGACATGGCTGATCGCGAACCCCGCGAACACCAGCGCGACCAGCGTCGAGATCGCCGAGATCGCCAGCATCCGGCCATAGAGCGACCGCGGAACGAGCGACCGCCGCACCCTCACGCGCCGCCGCCCGTCAACCGGTAGCCGCGGCCGCGCACCGTCTCGATCATCTGCGCGCCGATCTTGCGCCGCAACCGGCCGATGATCACCTCGATCGAGTTCGAATCGACATCCGCATCGCCTTCATAAACGCGTTCGATCAGGTCGGCGCGTTCGATCACGACCTCGCGCCGGAGCATCAACGCAGACAGCACGCGCCACTCGAACGCGGTCAGTTTCAGCGGCAGGCCGTCGAGCTCGAACGTGCCGAGCTGCGCATCGAACGCCAGTGGCCCGCACGTCACGCGCGCGGCGGCATGACCCGCGGCGCGGCGGACGAGCGCGCGGAGTCGCATCACGACTTCCTCGACGCGGAACGGCTTCACGACATAATCATCGGCGCCGGCCTTGAACCCCTCGACCTTTTCCGACCAGCCGTCGCGCGCGGTCAGGATCAGCACCGGCAGGTCGCGCCCGGCCGCGCGCCAGTCGCGCAATACCGACAGCCCGTCTCGCTTGGGCAGGCCGAGATCGAGCACCGCCGCGTCGTAGAGTTCGGTCGCGCCGAGGTGGCCGCCATCCTCGCCGTTGGTCGCGACGTCGACCGCGAAATGCTCCGCGCGCAACGCCCGCGCCAGCCCGTCGGCGATCGCCACGTCGTCCTCGACCACCAATACCCGCATGCCGTCGTCCTCCCCGGTGGTCCTCTATGCCCAAGTGCCAAACGGAAACTGAACGGCTTGGTTCAGCGGGCGTCGGCCGACTCGGCGTAGAGCGCCTCTCGTCAACCAACGAGAGGAAAGACATCATGTCGGAACACCCCGCCAATCCTTCGAAGTTTCGCCGCAACCGCCTGGCGATCGCCGCCGCCGGTCTACTCGTCGTCGGCGGTGCCGCCGGCGCCGTCACCGTCGCCGCCACCCGCCCGACGGTGAGCATGGCCCCCGCCACGCCGGTCGCAATCCGCTCGCTCCAGTCGGACGGCATCGTAACGATCCGCGGCACAGTCGCCGAGGTTTACGGCAACAAGTTCGTGATGGCCGATCGCACCGGCCGCGCGCTAGTCGATCTCGGTCGCGAAGGCGAGGACGGCACGCTCGTCACCGCCGGCCAGCCGGTCACCGTCCAGGGGCAGTTCGACCAGGGCTTCGTCCATGCGTCGTATCTGGTCGGCGCGGGCGGCAAGGTCACGGCGCTGGGCCCGGTCGGCGGTCCGCCGCGCGGTCCGCATGGCCCCGATGGTGGTCCCGGCGGCCCCGGTGGCGGCCCTGCTGGCCCTGGCGGTCCAGGTGGACCCGGTGCGCCGCCACCGCCGCCGCCAGCCGGCGTCCTCCCTCCGGCACCGATGGGAACGGCACCCGGCACGCTGCCGCCGGCTCCGGCCCCCGGTGTTACGCCACCCGCTCCGGTGACCGGCACCCCGCCGGCGCCGATGACCGGCACCGTGCCGGCTCCAACGACCGGTACTACACGACCGGCGCGCGGCGTCTGACCCGAGAACGAAACTGCGAAACGGGGTCGGCAATCCGCCGGCCCCGTTTCGTCACACCCGCCGAACTGCGGGCACGTGGTGGACCGCGCCAGTGCGGTCGCGTCTGATCGTTGGCGCCGTCCGCGTCCAATACCAGCCGGTGATCGCCAGCGGCGCGGCGAGCAGCAGCCCGGCCGCGACGTCCCAACCGCCATCGCCGATCAGCCCGGCGCCAAGCCCGAGTAGCGTGGCGATCCCAAGCAGAATCGGCACGCCGAAGACCTGCAGCGTCGTCCTGTGCCTCATGCTTCACCCGCCATCACGACTTCGCGAACGCGCTGCTCGCTCGGCCCGCCACGTCGCCGCAGCCACAGATACAGCCCGCTGCCGAGCACGACGATCGTCAGCGCGTCGAACACCGCCCAGACGATCTTCATCGCCATCCCGCCATAATCGCCGAAGTGCAGCGGCTGCGCGAGCAGCATCGCCTGCATGTACCACGGCATCGGCGTCACCGCGTCGAGCCGCCCGGTCGCCGCATCGACGAACCCCGGCAGCAGCAGTTTCGACGTCAGCGGCGTCGTCCCACGCAGGAACACCGCATAATGATGCTTGCTGCTGAACACGACGCCGGGAAACGCGATGAACTGCGGCGTCATGTCCGGCGCCTTGCGCTGCACCGCGTCGAGCGCAGCCTGCACCGACGCGCGCTGCGTGCCGAGCGGCGTCCGCGCCTCGCTAGCGATGATCGCAGCGAGCCCGTTCGCCTTCCAGATCCCGGTGATCGGCACGACCAGCGTGTTGATCGTGCCCGTCAGTCCGACGACGCTCGCCCAGACGAGCGTGACGATGCCGAGCAGGTTATGCCGGTCGAGCCAGCCGAGCCGTGTGCTTCGGTTCCGGCGCAGCGTGCCGAAGTCGAGCTTCGCCATGAACGGCGCGTAGAGCACCACGCCCGACACGATCGCCGCGAAGAACAGCAGACCCATGACACCGAGGAAGATCTCCGCCCAGAAGCCGAGCAGCATGTCGGTGTGCAGCTTGAGGATGAAATCCATGACGCCGTCGACATGCGGCGGCAGCATCGCGCCGGTCCGCGCGTCGAGCGCGAGGAAATGCATCGCCGCGGGGACCGCATCGGGAGTTGGCCCGGTCGTGACGTAGACGATCGGCCGGTGGTCGTCGAAGCTCAGATAGAGCGGGATATCGCCCGGCGCCTGCGCGGCGGCGCGCGCGAGGATGGTGTCTAGCGACAGCGCCGGGGTCGTCGCCGGCAGTGCCGCGAGCGGTGCGGGCGGATCGAGCCAGCCATCGATCTCCTCGTGGAAGATCAGCGGCAGCCCGGTCACGCACAGCATCAACAGGAACGCAGTGCAGATCAGGCTCGTCCATTTGTGGACGAGATACCACGCCTTGATCGTACCGCGAGTCACGGCCGCACGCCGATCTTCCGTTCCGAATGTGCAGCGCCGCGCTCGTTCATCCGCGCAGTCGTATAGAAATGATAACGATGTGCAATAGCGGAACGGCGCTGGCCTCGCAGTCTGCGAAATCGATAGAGGTAGTACAGCGACGGTAGACCCCGAACGGTCGACTGGATCGCGCCATCCCCAAAATTTCTCCGTCACCCCGGACTGGTTCCGGGGTCCACCGTTCCGCAAACCAAATACTATTTATGGTGCGGCACCGTGGATGCCGGAACGAGCCCGGCATGACGGAAGTGGGTGGGATTTGCCGAACCGAACTTAATGGCGATCCGTCTTAGCCCTCGAAGGCGATCTCCAGCGGCTCGAGGCCATTGATCGTCGCGCGGACGCGTTGGCCACGCCTGATCGGGCCGACTCCGGCGGGCGTGCCGGTGAAAATCAGGTCTCCCGGGGCGAGTTCGACGAAGCTCGACAGGGCCGCGATCACCTCGGCCACGCTCCAGATCATCATCGACAGGTCACCCGATTGCCGCGTCTCGCCATCGACCGCCAGCGCGATCGCACCCTGCGCGGCCGGCGCACCGGGCGTCAGCGCACCGATCGGCGCCGATCGATCGAACCCCTTCGCCATATCCCACGGACGACCCGCCTTTTTCGCCACGGCCTGAAGATCGCGCCGCGTCAGATCGATGCCGACGCCAGCGCCGAAGATCATCGCCGCCGCCTCCGTGGCCGCGACGTCCTTCCCGCCGACACCGATCGCAACGACCAGTTCCACCTCGTGATGCAAATCCTCGGTCTGCGTGGGAAACGGCAGCGTCGCACCACTCGCGACCACCGCATCCGCGGGCTTCGAGAAGAAGAACGGCTGCTGCCGATCCGGGTCCGATCCCATCTCGCGGGCATGGTCCGCGTAGTTCTGCCCGACGCAGAAAATGCGGCGGACCGGGAAGCGGTCGGTGGCGCCGGCGATCGCGACCGTTGGCGGGGTGACTTCGGGTATGTGCATCATAGGCTCCTTCGATGGCGCTGATCGGCGGTTGGCAGCCGGTTTGCAACGTCGTGATCGCAATCACGCGGAACGTCTTGCGAGACCAAGGGGTTACGATCCGATACGAAATGGAGTTCTACCCGATGCCCAGCAAGCCCCCCGTCCGCTACGATCCGTCCGTCGAGACGGTCGCCTCCGACGAGCAGGAGACGCTGGCCGGCCTCAAGGACTCGTTCCGCGAGATTCTCGAGACCACGTCGCAGGATTATGGCCATGCGGTGCGCGCGGTGCACGCCAAGGCGCACGGCATCGCCCGCGGGACGCTGACCATCGCCGCCGATCTGCCGCCCGAACTGGCGCAGGGAATCTTCGCGACCCCCGGCGAGCACGAGGCGATCCTGCGCATCTCGACCAATGCCGGCGACATCCTCGACGACAGCATCAGCCTGCCGCGCGGTCTCGCGCTGAAGATCCTCGATGTCGACGGTGCGCGGTTGCCGGGATCGGACGGCGCGACGACGCAGGATTTCATCATGGTCAATGGACCTGCGTTCGCCGCCGCGGATGCCAAGGCGTTTTCGAAGAACCTGAAACTGCTGTCGAAAACCACCGACAAGTTTGAGGGCGTGAAGAAGGCGATGTCCGCCACCTTCCGGGTCGTCGAAGCCGCGCTCGAAGCGGTTGGCGGCCAGTCAGCGACGCTGCAGACGCTGGGCGGAGCGAAACCCGTCCACCCGCTAGGCGAAACCTATTACTCGCAGACCCCGCTCCGCTACGGCGATTATATCGCGAAGGTCGCGCTGTTTCCCGTCTCGCCAAGCCTGACGCGTCTCACCGGCGACATGGTCGACATCACCGCGCGCCCCGACGCGTTGCGCGAGGTGGTCCGCGAGGAACTGATCGAGCATGGGGGCGCGTGGGAGCTTCGCGTCCAGCTCAACACCGATCTCGAAGCGATGCCGATCGAGGATGCGTCGGTGGTGTGGGACGAAGCGGAAAGCCCGTTCGTCACCGTCGCGACTCTGAGGGTCGAGCCGCAAATTTCCTGGGAGCATGGTGTGACCGACCGAACCGACGATGCGCTGGTCTACAGCATCTGGAACGGCGTCACCGCGCACCAGCCGCTCGGCGGAGTGAACCGAGCGCGCAAGGACACCTACGCGCTGTCGGCGAACTTCCGCGGCAAGTTTAACGGTTGCCCGGTGCATCAGCCCGCATCGCTCGCCGAACTTGCGTGACCCTCGCATGCTGAAGCTGTTCCATGTCAGCGACGTGCATTTCGGCGCGGAGGATCCCGCGGCGATCGCCTGGTTCGACCAGTGCGTCGCCGCGGAAAAGCCCGATGCCGTCATCATGACGGGCGATCTGACGATGCGCGCGACCAAGCGCGAGTTCGAACGCGGCGGCGATTGGCTGCGCTCGCTCGGCGTGCCGGTGACGCTGGAGGTCGGCAATCACGACATTCCCTATTACTGGGACCCGTTCCGGCGGATCTTCGCACCGTATCAGCGCTATGCCGCGGTCGAGCAGATGATCGAACGTCCATTGGAATTGCCCGGCGTGACGATCGTCCCGCTGAAGACGACCGCGCGCGCGCAGTGGCGGTGGAACTGGTCGAAGGGCAGGGTGGGGCAGGGCTCATTGCGACGTGCGCTGACGCTGATCGCCGACGCGCCGAAGGGCAATCTGATCTTCGTCGCCGCGCATCACCCACTGATCGAAGGCGGGACGACGGGTACTGCCAGGACGCGCTATGGCGACGAGGCGCTGACCGCTCTGGCAGAGGCAGGGGCGCATGCCGTCTTGTCCGGGCACGTCCACGATCCCTTCGATATCCCCGTTGATCGCGAGCGCAGGACGATCCGCATGATCGGTGCGGGCACGTTGTCGAAGCGGACGCGCGGCACGCCCCCGGCGTTCAACGAGATCCAGGTCGACGGCCGTGGTTTCGTGACGCTGTCGCGCACGCTGTCGACCGACGCGAAGAAACCGCTTCGTTAGACGCATGACCGCCACCGGACGGATTACCGTCGCTGTATTACCGCATATGACAGTCCGGCATCATTAGGTGCTTGCTATGCCGCGCTAATCGTCACAGCGGCTGTAACCGATCGGGTTGTAGTGGCGCCCCTGCTTCGGCGAGCGCACAGTGCGGCCGGCTACAAGGGTGATGAGTGCATATGTTGGCCTGGACGACCGCGTTGCTGATGGCTGCAACATCGATGCAGGCGAACGGCGAGTCGCTCGCCGCGCAACAGCCGGTCGAGCCACCGGTGCGCGTCGACGACCAAGCGTTGGCGCCGCCGATAACGTCGCTGTCGATCACGCCCACGCCTGCGCCGGTCCCCGTGTCGCCGCAAACCGATCGACCGATCCTGGAGGCGACGACCCCTGCACCGCGGAAGGCCGGCAGCAACGCCGGGCCGCCGCACGACATCGTCGTCGTCGGGCGGAAAGCGCTCGCGGGCGATCCGCTGCGATCGGTCAACGCGACCGCGTTCGACGCGACCGAGGCGGTCGACAAGGCGTTCGTTGGGCCGGTCGCGCGTCAGTACAAGAAGACCGTCCCGTCGCCGATCCGCCGCGGCATCCACAATTTCCTCTACAATCTGCGCGAACCGATCGTGTTCGTGAACTTCCTGCTGCAGCTGAAACCCGGCAAGGCCGTCGAAACCGTCGGTCGGTTCGCGATCAACTCGACGGTCGGCGCTGTCGGCGTGCTGGACATCGCCAAGCGCCGGCCGTTCCGCCTGCCGCGCCGGTCGAACGGGTTCGCCAACACGCTGGGCTATTACGGCGTCAAGAACGGGCCGTTCCTGTTCCTGCCACTGGTCGGCCCGACGACGTTGCGCGATCTGATCGGTGGCGGGGTTGATCGGCTGATGCTGCCGGTCGCGGTCGGCAAGCCGTTCACCAGTCCGACCTACACGATCCCGGCCGGCGTCCTAGGCGCGCTCGATCATCGCTCGGAGTTCGACGACACGCTGAAGGACCTGCACGACAACGCCGCCGATCCCTATGCGGCGTCGCGCGAATTCTACCTGCGCCGACGCCAGGCGGAGATCGATCATCTCCACGGCCGCAACGTCGACGCCATCCTCGGGCCCGGCGGGGTCACCGAACCGCCCCCTCGCGCGGCCATGCCGATCATCGAGCAGATGCCGACGGCGGAGCCGAGCGCGACCGCTGTGCAACCCGTGGTGCCGGAACCGGCGCGACCCTGACGGTGCGAAGACTGCGGTCCCTTACGGCGCCGATCCCGAATTGAACTCGATGTCGATCTCGACCCAGCCGCCGAGGACCGGCTTGCCGTTGATCCGCGGCGGGCGGACGCGGAACTGCCATGCGGCCTGACGCATCGACCGGGCGAGACCCGACCCGACCGGCGACTCGCTTAAGGCTCGGCAATTCTCGACCTGATAGTTCGCGATCATCCGGCACGCGATCTTCGCCCAGCTGTTCGGTGGCGGCGCGCTCTTCAGATAGCCGTTCAGCTCCGCATCGGTCGGCCGACGATACCATTCGACCTTCATCAAACGCTCCCCGCCAGGACCCTCACCGGGACCGTACGCGGCCCCGCTGTCCCTACCCTTGCCCGACCCGCTCCCACCGTCGCCGCCAGCAAGCTGGTCGTCGGGATGCGACGGCATCTTCGAGATATCCGCGGCGTCGAACATCTCCATCCCGCCGAGCATCTTGATCGGCAGCGGTGGCGGCGATTTGGGCGGCGAGGGGGGCGTCTGCGCGGCATCGGCGCGCGGCGCCGCGCGTTGCGGAGAACCACCGCTCGCACGCTTCGCCTTGGTCGGCGAAGGCGTCCGCTTGGCGGGGGTCGGCGCGGTCTGATCGGGTGCGAGCTGGAACGTCACGGGGTTGCGCGGTTCGACCGGCTTGGCGACCATCGACGGCGCCAGCCGCAGCAGCAACAGGATGATCAGGATATGCGCGACGATCGTCAGACCGACCGCAACGCTCCGCCGCCGTGCCGACCCGCGCGTCTCGATCGACGAAGAATGGTACGCCGACCGCATCGGCTGTCCGCCTAGCCGCGCACGGTCGCGCCTGCAACCGCCACCCGCGGCATGACGAAGACTTCATCGAAGCAAAGCCGATCGTCGAGCACATAACTCATCGCCTGCCGCAGAGCATAAGCGGCGGGATGTTGTAGAAGCGGTTGCGCGCCTGAAGGCGTGCGGCTTCCTCGACTGGATCAGACGGTACATGCCGATCGAGGACTCCCTGCCCGATGAGCAGCAGAGCGAGCAGATCTCGAACGCCTTCATCCTACTACAGCCGGCCACGGTGCGTGAGTGCGTGAGGCACATGCTCCGTAAGCCTAGCGAGTTCGTCCGCGCTGTCGCCGAGAAGCTCGCGCGTCAGAAGAAGCTGGACACCGCGACGGTCGACGACGTGATCGCCGAGGTCCAGAGCTCCGAGCTGCGCGCCATCCTCGCCCGTGTCGGCGCTTCTGGTGATAGTGCAAATCCGCCGAGCGGTCACACAGAGGCCCTGTAAGATCTAAATATAGAAGGAGCTCTTATGGCGTGCGCAGTTTGAAGCTTCACCAGCCCCCCGAGGCCCCGAACCCAACGGGTTCAGCATCCAGCGACCGCGGGTGAGCGTGCCGGCTTGCGCCGTCCCGTGCATCCTTGGGAGGATGCACGATTTCGGTGCCGTTCAACCCGTTTACGTCGCACCTCTATGGTCTGTTGTGAAGTCGGATAGAAATATATCGCAGGATACCGGAAGGATGATTACCTTCGCGGGTTCCGAGCTTGTAACGCCATGTGGCATTTGGCATCAGCGTGAGTCCGGCCGCGTGTCTTACCCCGCCATTTCGAGGTGCTGTTCTCGGGTAGTGCGCGCACGCGGGGCAGTTTCAGCGTTCGTGTTGAAGCGTGCAGCCTGTTCCGCAAGCGCCAGCACCTCACTCGATAGAGTGCGTGCAGCGGCGGAGGTTTGTTCCACCATAGCGGCGTTCTGCTGGGTCGAACGGTCCATCGTGCCGATGGCGGCGTTGATCTGCGACACAGCGGTAGATTGAGCTTGGTTGTCATCGGCGATGCGTTTGAGCAGGCCATGCACTTCCACGACATCTGCAGAAATGTCGGCGAGTGCGCCGTCGACCCGCTGTACCATGCCGACTGCCGTGACGATACCGGCCTGCGTCGCGGTAAGCTGTTCACGGGCCCGGCCGGCCTCCTCCTCTGCGCGCATTGCCAGCGCTGAGACGAGATCCGCAACCACGGCGAAACCGCGGCCCGCGTCCCCGGCGCGGCCGGCTTCCACTGCGGCATTCATGGCGAGGACGCGGGTCTGGAAAGCGATCTTGTCGAGCCCTTCGATCACGTCATCGATGTCCTTGGCGCTGTCCGACACGCGGGTCATCGCTTGCACCGCTTCTCCGGCAACGGTGCGGCCATTACCGACGCTGGCAATGGCGCCATCGGCACGTTCCACGGTGCGAATTGCCGATGCGGCGGTTGCTCCGAGCCGGGTATCCATCTGCGCCACGGAGGCGGAAGTTTGTTCGAGACTGGCGGCGTTCGATTCCGTGCGACGCGCTAGGTCTTCGGAAGCGTGCGCGATCTCGCCCGAACCGGTGCTGATCCTGGCCGCACTTTCGCTCACCGCCGCGATGAGGGTGCGCAAGCCCGCCAGTGCGGCGTTGAAGTTGGTCTTGAGCGCAACATAGGATTGCGGGAAGTCGCCGCGGATCTCGGCGGTGAGGTCGCCGCGGTGGAGCGCCAGCAGGCCGCTGCTGAGCGCAGCCGTTACTTCCTGCTGTTCGGCTGCGGACCGGGCATCCTGCGCGGTGCGCGCGGCAGATGCCGAACGGAACTGCTCCACAGCATCGGCGATTCGGCCCAGTTCGTCGCGGCGGCCGCGGTGCGGCACGGTTGCCTGTTCACCGATTGCGAGCCGTGCGGTTACGTCCGACACCTCCACCAACGGGCGGACCACCTTGCGGAGCAGCGTGTAGGATGCCGTGACGATCAGCACGAGCAGCAGCGCTGCCAGACCGCAAAGCCAGATCAGCGCCGTTCGCAGCACCCCAGCAGCCTCGACTTCAAGCGCCGACTGATAAGCAGTGGCAGTCGTCACCAGCGCATCCACCTGCTGGCGGTGCGCGGTATAATAGCCGGTCAGAGTTGCATAGCTGCGGTCGGCTGCCAGTCGGTCGCCGCGTTGGACCGCGGGAAGATAGTTGCTTTCGAGTTCATGCCAGAAGGCGGCAGCGGGGGTGTGGGTGGCCTCGGTGACACCCCGTTTTAGCTCGGGCGCAAGGTTTGCTCCGACCCAATAATTATGACGGGTCGTATAGTCCGCGTGGAGCTTTTGCAGGCGGGTTCGTACCTCCGCTAGCCGTTGCGGCTGTTCCCGCAGCAACATGACCTCCAGATAGGGCTCGATCACATATTCTGGCGGCGGAAGGACGTCAGCGATCAGATCGGCCGCCTGTTGCGACTTGACCTGCATGTCACCCCCCATGCGGATCGCGTTAACCCTGGTTGCTGCCACCAGGGCCGCAACCAGCAACAAAGTTATCAACGCCGCCGTTCCGGCGCGTACCATGTTCGCGATCGACATATGCTTCGTAGGCCCGTTTCAGTAATATTCCTACAATCATAGGAGGATCGAGTCAGGGAGCGGGCACTGTTGGCTATTTAAGTGCTGACCCGCTTATTGCAGCAGGGTTAAATTGCGTTAGGAATGATCGGGTTGCGCCGTCTCGTTCATCCTCGGAAAATGCAATTCCAGTGGTAAGAAAAACCGTGGGATATCAAAGAGATTGGGGGTGTTCAGCGGCAGAATTTGGGGGGTATTAGGATCGCGGCCTAATAAAAGTATTGTCCGATCTCAGAGGGTTGAGCGGCAATAGCCGCTAGGGTTAGCGATGTTATAGTTTTCCCGGGTAGTAAGCTATCAATCACCCCCATCGGAACGAGCTACGCGAGTGAGTTCCTCGAGCCTGACTGGCGGATGCACAGCGTTTTGTATTCATCTACGTGCAGCAATTTGCATCCAACCGAGAGGCTTAGTATCGCCCCTAACGGCTAGAGTTTCCGCGATCTGCGGCACATCCGCAAACTGTATCGAAAGCCACCTGAAAAGCTTGGGGGCGAGGCGGGGGTTCTTGTGTCGTATTTGGGGTGGACGGGCCGAAGGGGGACGTCGGGCCGCCCCCGCGGGTCGGGGAGGGCGGGACGATGATCAGGTTGCTCCGATGGCTCGAGCTGGTCGTCCCGACCGGCGTATGCGTCGCCGATCTGTTGAGCGGACTCTATGGGATCATCCGGCTGTTCCTCGCGTGAGGCGAGGACCTGATCGAACCGGCACCAGACCGTGTCATAAGTGGGCTTGCCGCGCGCACGACTCAGTTCGATCATGAGGTTGACGCTAAGCGGCATGCCCACGTCGCGACAGATCCCCGTCAGGTACGTCCGCGTATAGGTCTGGCGTGTATCGTTCTTCATGCTGTGCGTGATGGAACCGGAATCGTCGATGACGATCTGCCAGAGTCCATCGAACACCTCACGGTCCGCCGAATTGCTCGGCGCACGGGCTGCCCAAAGCCGCCGCGGGTCGCTTCGCCGAGGCCGGTTGCTCGAATCAAGAGATCGAGGCTTGGACCGGTCACACGACCGACAGCGAGGTCGCGCGGTACACCGCAGCGGCGCATCAGCGCACGCTTTCTGACACCGCCGCAAACAAGCTTTTGGCTAACCTTGCGGAAAGGTTGGCCAAAGATTCTGCTAAGGAGTTAAAATCAGGGGAAAATAAATGAAGTTTGGTGCACCCGACTGGATTCGAACCAGTGGCCTCTGCCTTCGGAGGGCAGCGCTCTATCCAGCTGAGCTACGGGTGCCGGATGCCTCGCCTAGCAAAGCGTGGCGGGCTGCGCCAGCCGTTTTCATGTTGATCGCTGCCGCGCTGTGTCGGTCGCGTGCGTATTGGCCGCACGAGACGGTGATATGCATTCGTTAGACCTGTGCAAAACGCGTCAGGACTCCGTATTTGGCATACTCGGCAAGCTCGCTGTTCCGCCCGTGCTCTTGCCCCGCTCCTTGGGCGGTGGCGTCTTGGGTTTGTAGGCGCACAGGTCGCTGACGATGCACCGCCAGCATTCGGGCGTCCTTGCCTTGCAGACATAGCGGCCGTGCAGGATCAGCCAGTGGTGGGCGTGTAGGCGGAATGGCTGCGGCGTCGCCTTGTCGAGTTTCAGTTCGACCGCGAGCGGGGTCTTGCCGCGGGCGAGCCCGGTGCGGTTGCCGACCCGGAAGATATGCGTGTCGACCGCGAACGTCTCGGCGCCGAACGTGACGTTCAGCACGACGTTCGCCGTCTTGCGGCCGACGCCGGGCAGCCGCTCGAGCGCGTCGCGATCGTCGGGCACCTCGCCGCCATAGTCGTCGATCAGCATCTGCGAGAGCGCGATGACGTTCTTCGCCTTGGTGTTGTAGAGCCCGATCGTCTTGATGTGCCCCTTCAGTGCGTCGAGCCCGAGCGCGACCATCTTCGCGGGCGTGTCGACCTCGCGGAACAGCGCGCGCGTTGCCTTGTTGACGCCGACATCGGTTGCCTGCGCGGATAACGCGACGGCGACCACCAGCGTGTACGGATTGACGAATTCGAGTTCGGTCTCGGGATGCGGATCGGCCTCAGCCAGCCGCGCATAGAATTCGATGACGTCGGCCTTCTTCACCGCGTCAGAGACCGAGCACGTCGCCCATCCGGTATCGGCCGGCGGGTTGTCCGGCGAGCCAGATCGCCGCCTGCACCGCGCCGCGGGCGAAAATGGATCGGTCGTCGGCGCGGTGGTTGAGCTCGATCCGCTCGCCTTCGCCCGCGAAGATCACGCTGTGGTCGCCGATCACCGACCCGCCGCGCACCGAGGCGAAGCCTAGCGTGCCCTCGCTGCGCGCACCGACCAGACCGGCGCGGCTGTCGACGCGGAGTTCTGCCAGCGTCGTTCCGCGCCCCTTCGCGGCGGCCTCGCCGAGCAGCAACGCGGTGCCCGACGGCGCATCGACCTTGTGGCGGTGATGCATCTCGACGATCTCGATATCCCAGTCGGCGCCGAGCCGTGCGGCGGCATCGCGGACCAGGATGTTGAGCAGCGTCACGCCGAGCGAGGTGTTCCCGGTTTGCAGCACGGCGATGTCGCTGGCGGCGGCATCGATCAGCGACTGGTGCTGCGGCGAAAGGCCGGTGGTGCCGATCACGATCGCGGTGCCGGCGGCGCGTGCCGCGGCGAGATGCGCCTCGATCGCGGACGGCGTCGAGAAATCGACCATAACGTCCGCGAGCTTCGCGATCGGGTTCGGGTCCTCGCCGGCGTCGACCCCGCCAGCCAGCGTCGCGCCAGCGCTCTCGATCGCGTCGGCGATCGCGCGGCCCATCCGGCCGGCGCTGCCGTAGATGCCGATCGCGGTGGTCGCGGACGCGGCGGGGCGGTTCGGGCGGGCGGAAAGCGTTGTCGTTTGCATGCCGCCACCCTGCCACAAAACCGGCCGCCGGGGCAGGGTGGTTCTGCGTGTTAGCGGTAAATTAGTGCGCGGCGCGCTGCTCGGCGAGGAGCGCGCGGACCAGATCGAGATCGCCGGGTTTGTCGACATCGACCGCCGCGAGACCGTACGACGTCGCGACCGCGGCGGCGTTCAATCCCGCCATCCGGCCGAGATGCGCGACCGCATCGACCAGCGTCAGCCTGCCCGACAGATAGCGCAGCAACGTGCCAATTCCCAGCCGACGAACGATTCGCCACGGCCGTTTGCGATCCGCCTCGACCTGCGCCCAGAGATCGAGCGCAGCGATCGAGCGCGGGGTGGCGAACTGGAACAGGTTGCAGCCCGACCAGGCGCCATCGGCGAACCGCAGATACGTCCGTTTGGTCCCAGGGGCCGCACGCTCGATCACGTCACGCCGCGCGAGCAGGACCGCGACGTCGGCACTCTGCGGCGCATCCGCCCGGAACCGGCGAACCCAGTCGGGGTGGAGGAGGGCGTGGTCGGCGGTTGTCACCATCAATGGCGTGCCCAGCGCGGCGATGCCTTCGCGCACGCTGAGGCTGGGGCCGTTGGCGGCGGTCAGCACGGCGAGCCCCAACGCGGTCGCCTCCGCGCGGACCGCGTCGTCGGACACCGAGACCGCGATCCGCGTCGCGCCTGCTTCGCGTAACGCCTGCGCGACACGCGCGAGCAACGTCTCCCCGTCGAGCACGATCAGCGCCTTGTGCGAGACGCCCGCATACCCCGCGACGGGATCGACCCCGCCGCGCGAGCCCGCCAGGATCAACGCACTGAACCCCTCGCTCATGCAGGGTTCGCCCGCGCGCGCCATACCCGCCAGAATATGCCGGGCGCCGCCAGGATCGGATGCTTCTCGCGCCACGGGGTAAGCGGCACGGCGATTCCGGTATGGCGCTCGACCTTCCACAGCCCGTATTGCGCAGCGCCCTCGAAGGTGAACGCGGCCCGGACGAGCCGCGCGACATTGATCGGTTTGCCGGCCCGGCGGCGGCGGCGCCAGGCGCGCAACAGCGCGCGGCGTGTCTCGGCGGCAAGGCTCGGGCGCAGCACGCCGGCATCGTCGGCGAACGCGATCCCGTCGGCGGCCCATGCGAGCGGCAGCAAGCGGGCGTAGCGGTCCGGATCGAAGCCGAGGATCTGCCCCTCGCGTCCCTTGCGTTCGACGCGCAGTTCGGCGGCGTAGGTCTGGCGGAACAGCGCGCGCCAATAGTCGTCCGCCGTACCCGCCTCCGGCCCGAGCGCCGCCGCGAACCTTGCGGCGGATTTCGTGGCCTCGCCGATCGCCGCAGCAACGGCGTCGGCGGCACTGGCGTCGCGCGCCCAGACCAAGGCCGATGGTTGGACGAACCGCGTCCAGATGGTGGTATCGAGCGACCTGGCCGCGGCGGCCTTTGCAAACGTCGCCATTCGCATCGTCGCGATTTTCGCGCGCAGTGTTTCGCCCGACATCGCGAATTCGCGGTAGCTGACGGTCGGCCAGATGCCCCGCTCAGGTGGGCCGGCAGTCAGCACGTAGAAGTCGAGCACCCCCTCGGTCGCGCCGGTCCGCAGGTTCGACCCGTAGAACAGCACCGCGACGACGTCGTCATGGGCAGCGAGAATTTCGGCGACATCGCGTACCGGCTGGATCGTCGGGGCCGCCAGTTGACGCCGCACGACGTCGGCCAGCGCGCTCAAGGGACGACGAAGCGGAGCGGCTTGCCTTCGCGCACGGTCAGGTCGCCACCGGGATAGACTTCGCCGTCGAGGATGAAGCCCGAGTCCATCGACAGGTCGAGCGACGCCGAATCGATCCGGTGATAGCCCGCACGGTCGAGCCACGCGGCCGGCGATCCGGTCACGATCAGCGGCGTCGCGGCTGCGAGCCAGCGCGGCGGGGCGTCGACCACCAGGGTCTTCAAGCCTTCGCGGGGCGTGCCGAACGGCCGGATACCGACCGGCATGTGCTGGAGCGTCGACGCCAGCATCAGATACCGCGCACGATCGGTGTCGGCATTGGCGCCGGCGGCATAGGCGGGCGCCGCGCCACCCTGATACCGGATCCGCATGCGATCGCCCGCGCGCCACGCGCTGTTGGCGCCGCCGAACAGCGTCTGCAGGATCGCCCAGCACAGCGCCAGTCCGACCGCGACGCCGTTGAACGCGCCGGCCCGGTGGGTGCGCTGCGCCAGCGCCGTCGCGTGGACGAACGCACCGGCCCCGAACAGGAAGCCGTGCAGACGCGTGCCGTCGGTCTTGCGCACCACCTCGATCGGGCTGCGGACCTTGAAGGTCCCGTCGCGCGCCGCGGTCAGCGCCTGATCGAGCGTCCAGTCGTCGGGAATGCCGAGATCGAGCGCGAGCGCGTTGGTCTTGCCCGACGGAACGATCGCGACGCGCGGGGCGGCGCCGGTCCAGACGCGGGCAGCCGCGGTCAGCACGTCGCGGATCGTGCCGTCGCCGCCGTCGATCACCAGCAGTTCGATACCGTGGCGCGCGAAATCGGTCAGCACTTCGGCGAGTTCGGCCTGGGTGCGGGGCGTGACCGCCAACACCGTGCCCGACAGGAACGGCTTGGTCGCCTCGACGCTGCTACGGTTGCGATGGCTCTTGGGATTGCAGATGATACCGGTACGGATCTTCGCGGCGGCCTCGCGCGGGGTCACGCCGTACCGATCGGCGACGGCCGGATCGAACAGTCCGTCGGGCCGCCATGCCGGCGGTGCCGGTGGCGAGAGCGAAGGCCCGCTGAATGCATTGAAGTTCGAAACGACATTAGCCACGATAGTAGATACCCGTCGCGGCACATAACCGCTACAAATTTGTGTCAGGAAGATTTCCGTTCAATGTCTGTGAACGGGGTTTAGTTCATCGACGATACCGCATCTTCATCCGCACGGTCGTGCCCGAGGCGGGCAAGGCGGTGCGGACCGATGCGAACGACGGCAGTCCGATCGACGTCGGTGCGTCGTTCGAAAAGCCGAATCCCTCCTTCGGCACGAACAGCGTCCGGTTGAAATCATGATCGCTGTTTTCGTCGTGATATTGCGCGATCGCGTAATAGCCCGGCTTCAGCCAGAAGCAGGCGCGCGGGCTGGCGGCGGATACGCGCGCCCGGACGAGCTTGCCGCCCTTCGCCAGAAACCGTTTCTTGTCATCGGGATACACGGTGAACGCGACCTCGCCGACGGCGTTGTGCATCGTCGTCGCTTCCAGGATCAGCCTGGCGTTGCCATTGCCCGGCGTACCTTGGCAGCTCTCGGCCGCCTGCGCCTGGATCGGCGCGAGCACCGCCGCCGCGCCCAGGATCATAAGGAATAAAGGGTTCATCAGCAGACTAAGACCGGGTAAAAGTGGCGATAGAGCGGCGCGCAGATGACATTTACGCCGTGAACGCAGCCTTTATCGCCGTCTTTGTCGCAGCATCGGGCGTAACAGCATGCGCCGTCGGGCCGGACTGATTACGCCGCCTCAGCCTCGACGCGCGGCGCGCGGGTCATTCGCGCGGCGGCAAATCCGAGCAGGATCGCGACCGCCACCGATCCGACACCGACCGCCGCGGCGATTCCCGTCGAACCGTAGGTCGGCATCAGCGCGAATGCCGCGACGAACAGCAGCAGCACGCCGACCGCGCGGATCGCGAAGACGGTGCCGGCACGGTGCAGCGCGGTCATCACCGTATCGAGGCTGACGGTGGCGAGGTCGAAACAGCCCGCCGCCGCCAGCCACAGCAGCACCGGATAGGCATGGCCGAACGACTTGCCGCCGACGAGCTTGAGGATCGGCTCGCCGACCAGCGCGACGATCGCCAGGATCACCAGCGCGGCAGCGGTGCTCGCCAGCATCGTCCGGATCAGGATACGGCGCAGGCGCGACGGCTCGGCGGTGCGCACCGCGCGGACGATCTCGGGGAAGGCGGCGCGCGACAGCATCTGTGACAGTTTGGCCAGCGCCTGCGCGAGCTGGGTCGCGAGCCGGAACGCGCCGGCCGCGGCGGGGCCGATCGATGCGCCGACCAGCAGCAGCGGGATCTGCTTGCTCGACAGGCCCAGCGTCGCGCTCGCGTTGGTGCTGAGCGAGAAGCGGACGATGCCGGGATTCTCGTCGCGCACCTGCCGCCACGGGCCGCGGCCGCTCGCGAGCAGGCGCAGATCGCCGCTTTTCGCGACCATGATCCAATAGGTCGCGGCGGTGACGATCTCGGCGAGCGCCCAGGCGAGCATGAACCCGCGGATCGTCGGTTCGAAGAGCATCGCCGCACCCGCGCCGACGAAACGCATGATCGGCGTCATGCTGTCCGCCACCGCCGACAACGAGAATTTGTCACGCAGCCGCAGGATGCCGAGCGGGGTCGAGCGGATCGTGATCAGCTGCACCACCGCGAACATGAGCGTGTCGCGCATCAGGTCGGGCGGGATGCCGAACCCGTCGCTCCACGCGAACAGGATCGCGACGGTCAGTCCGGCCCCGACCAGCGCGCTGCACATGTCGAGGATCGCCGACAGGCGGAGCAGCCGTGCGAGCCGTGGCGTGTCGCCGTGCTGGATTGGCTCGACGCCGTACTGGACGATGATCTGCCAGGTCTGGAAGCCGACAAAGGTCGCCAGCGCCTGCGCGGCGCCGGTGATCAACGCGAACCGGCCGAAATCGACGACGCCCAGCGTGCGCGTCGCAAAGCCGAGATAGAAGAGCGACAGGATCGCGAGAACGCTGCGGCTTGCGAGCAGCCAGCCGAGATTGCGCGCCGCCGCCCGGAAAATCCCGGTCGTGCCGGCGCGCGCCGACGCATCCACCGGAGCCGGAGAAGGAGCGGGGTCCTGAACCATCTGCGACCGGCCCCTAGAGTGCGGCGGCGACTGCGGCAAGATGCGCGGGGGAGGAGTGCGCAGCGGGGGCGGAGGTGACAAAGCGGCGGGCGGCTCCTAGACCGCGCGCGATCGGGCGCAGTGCTGCCGTCATGCGAGGGATCGTTCGTCATCTGCGGAATTGCCGGCCTTTACGCGCGAGGTAGCGCTGCCGTCTCGCCCCGCCTCGTCACCGCGCCCCTCATTACCGCGCAGTGCGACGCGATCCTCCACCGCGGACCCGACGACCAGGGCGTGATGACCGACGGCGATTTCGGCTTCGGCATGCGCCGGCTGAGCATCATCGACATCGAGGGCGGGCACCAGCCGTTCCATTCGCCCGACCACCGCTATGCGCTCGTCTTCAACGGCGAGATCTACAATTTCCGCGAGTTGCGGCGCGAGTTGCAGACGCTGGGGCGCGTGTTCGAGAGCGCGGGCGATACCGAGGTGATCCTCGCGGGCTATGAACGCTGGGGCGACGACGTTTGGGCAAGGCTCGACGGCATGTTCGCGGTCGCGGTGTGGGATACGCACGCCCGCCGCCTGACGCTCGCGCGCGATCCGATCGGAATCAAGCCGCTCTATTATACAGACCAGGCCGCGGGGTTCGCGTTCGGTTCCGAGCTCAAGACACTGACACTGCTGCCCGGCATGGCGTTCGATGTCGATCGCCGTGCGCTCCACGATTATTTCAGCTTCGGGCACGTCCGCACCCCGCGCTCGATCTACGCGCAGGTCCGCACGCTGCCACCGGGCCATGTGATGACCGTCGAGGCGAGCGGTCCGCCGACGATGCGCGCCTATTGGACGCCGGCCTATCATTCCTCCGAACCCAGGTCCGAGGCGGAGTGGATCGAGCGCTTCCGCGACGAGTGGCTCGACACGATCGGCAAGCAGATGGTCGCGGATGTCGATGTCGGCGCATTCCTGTCCGGCGGCGTAGACTCCTCCGCGGTAGTCGCGGCGATGGCGCGGGTCTCGGATCGCCCCGTCCGCACCTTCACGATCGGCTTCCCCGACCCGCGCTTCGACGAATCGCCGCATGCCGAGGCGATCGCGCGGCATCTCGGCTGCCACCACGTCACGCGCACGCTGGAGTTGGCGGATGCGCAGGCGATGCTGCCCGAGGTCCAGCATTGCTATGACGAGCCGTTCGCCGATCCCTCCGCGGTGCCGACCTGGTACGTCAGCCAGATCGCCGCGCAGGAGGTCAAGGTCGCGCTGTCGGGCGATGGCGGCGACGAGCTGTTCTTCGGCTACAAGCGCCACGCGACCGAGCGCCGGATCGGCGCGCTGCCGGCGCCGTTGCGTCGCTTGGCGCGTGCGCTGGATGCGGTCCCGACCTTACCCTCACGCCATGCGAACGCCGTGCTGCAACGCTGGCGGAAAACCACCGGCAGCGCCGCGCTCCCGAACGGCATAGCGCGGTTCTTCGCCAAGACGCAGATCACCAACGAAGCCTTCCGCCGCGAGATATTCTCCGCAGAGTTCATCGCCGAGGAGAAAGGCGGAATCGCCGCTTTGGTCGCGGAATATTTCCCCGATCCCGCCGCGATCTCGACCGACACGCTCGAGCAGTTCGGTCTCGCCGACCTAGCGCTCAACCTGCCGGGCGCGATGCTGACCAAGGTCGACCGCGCGAGCATGGCGCATTCGTTGGAGGTGCGCGTGCCGATGCTGGGGCAGGGCATGGTCGACCTCGCGCTGTCGATGCCCGCCGACATGAAGCTGCACGGCAAGATCGGCAAATACGTGATCCGTCAGGCAATCGCGCCGTGGCTGCCCGAAGGGATCCTCGACCGGCGGAAACAGGGCTTCCAGATGCCACTGGCGGCGTGGTTCGCCGGCGATTTCGGCGCGTATGCGGAGCAGCTATGGCGCGACAGCGGCGTCCGCGAGCAGGGCATCTGGCGCACCGGCGCGGTCGACAAGGTGTTCGCCGATCACCGTGCGGGGAAACGGGATTACAGCCGCTTTTTGTACGCGCTGGCGATCTACTGCCTGTGGTGGATAGGGCGGCCCACCCCTCTTTCCGTTCGTGCTGAGTAGCGACCGAGTAGCTTCGTCAGAAGCGTATCGAGGGCGCGTATCGAAGCATGGGTTCCGCGCGCCAACCTGTCCTTCGATACGCCCTCTCGATACGCTGCAAGAGCAGCTACTCGATGGCTACTCAGGACGAACGGAAGGGAGGGAAGTTGGCGTTAGCAGGTATGCGACCTCGCGAAGCCCTCAAGCCAGCCAACTCGTCAGCGTCTCACCCTTGGCCTTGCGCACCATCGCCTGCACCAGCCTTACCAGATGCACCACCAGCGAGATCGCGGTCCACGCGGCGACCCCGATGATCCCCCAGTCCGGCCGCGTCACCAGCAACCCCGCGAACAAAATCACCATGTTCGGGTTCCTTCGCGCGGTGATCAGCCGGAACCAGCTGTCGAACCGTTCCCACACATGGATGTGCATCCCGAACCGGACGATGAACGCCCCCTCGATCAGCCGCTGCGCGACATAGCCGAACAGCATCGTCCCGATCACCGCCCAGAACACGCCGTCCTCGAGCGGCCGCCCATACGGCGCGCACCCCGCCGCCCAGGCCCACCACCAGAATGGCGGATGCACCAGGTCCACCCCGTGGTCCCACGCATTGCCGAGCTTCGACGACGTGATCGTGCACCGCGCCAGCTTTCCGTCGACGGTGTCGAGCACCATGAAGAACAGACCCGTAGCGAGCCCGGTCCAGAACCAGCCATACCAGAACGCCACGGTCGCGACGATGCACAGCACCGAACCGAGCGCGGTCACCTGGTTCGGCGTGATCCCGGCGCGCGCGCAGACCCGCGTGATCGCCAGCGCCCATTCCGGCCATAGATACTTGGTCAGCAGGTCGGTGACGCCCTTGTACGCACCGACATAGCTCGCCCGCTCGATCGCCGGCACGGCGGCGGGGGTCAGCAATTCCGCGAACGGCCGCTCGCGTTTGCGCAGCGCCTCGTTGAAGATGCCTTCCTCGGCCTCGGCGGCGATCACCGTCAGCCCGGTCACTAGCGGCGCCTCGCCGAGCATCGCCGCGGTCATCCGCGCGCGCTCGTCGGCATCCCGGACATGGGCGAGTACGGGCACGCCGGTGCGGGTCACGACGGTGCCGGGCCGCGTCTTCAGGTACGCGATCCACATCGGATCGAACGCATAGGCGAGGTTGGCGAGGATCACCGGGCCGGTGTCGCCGTCGCCGTCGGTGAGTAAACCCTGCGCAACGCCGATCCGCCGGATCCGCTCGGCATTGGTCATGCCCCAGAGCAGCGTGTCGTTCGCCCGGACGGTCCGGAGCGCTGGCGTGGGGGCTGTCGAATCTACCATGCCGCACCCGTTACCCGATCTGGTCGTGAAAGCGAGAGGGGGGTGGTAAGTGGAGGGCACTCCCCCCAGAGCCACCACCCCGGCGAAGGCCGGGGCCCAATTGGAACGTCCCGAGTAACCTCGCGCGGTCCTTCGTTGGCAACGTCCCCCAATTGGGCCCCGGCCTCCGCCGGGGTGGTCGAGATTTAAGGGGCCTGCGTGGCCTCCAACATCCGAACGATCTCGCCCGCAGCTTTCGCCGCGCCTCCCTCGACCGCCCCCAGCGACCGCCCGGCAAACTCCGCCTGCACTCCCGCATACTCCGCATGCCGCAACGCCGAGCGATCCACCGCCGCCACGACATCCGCCACGTCTTCAACCACCTCACCGCAAGCCCACATCGCGTAATTCGGATCGCGCTCCCAAGCCGCCCCCCCAGCATTGAGAAACACGCAAGGCCGCGGGTGCATCAGGAATTCGATCACCTGGCTCGACGTATCGCCCAGATACACGTCCGCCACGCCGGTATAACTGCCGTCGACCATCGCGAACCCGTCGATGTCGCAGTGCACATGCGGCAAGTCATCAATCTCGCGCATCAGCTCGGCCACCTCGGGCGCGCGCTCGACCAGTCGCTGGTGCGGCGCGAGGATCAGATTGTAGCGCCCGTCCGCGACCAGCCGCCGCACCACCTCCGCCCCCCACCGCCACCACGACGAGCGATGCTGCTGCCAATGCGGCGTATACAGGACGACCGGCCGCGTATCCGCGAACGGCGGCGCAGCGTGCGTCCGGTGCGTGAAGTCGGCCTTCACATAGCCCGTCGCGACGAACCGCTCGGGCGCAAACCCGCGGTCGAGATAGGTCCGCCGCTCCAACTCGCTCGGCACCAAAGTCAGCGCCGCCGCCCGCCGCCGCGGATCGTCGCGCGCGCTCATCGAACCAACGCCGTGCGAAGTCTTCACGAACTTCGCCCGCATCGGAAACAGCCGCGGCAGCCACAAGCTCGTCTGCTCGGCACACACTACGACGGTCGCGCTGCGCAGATACGGCAGCAGCCGCAGCAGCATCGGCATCTTTGCTGGCAGCACCGGATTGCGCCCACTGCCATCGTCCGCAACGACGCGAAACCCCGGCGCGCGGCGAATGCGGACGGTGGGGAAGGGCGCCGTCCACCGCGTCAGCAGCGTCTCGTGCACCGACGTGCTGACCCAAAGTTCGATCGGCACGTCCGACCTCACAGCGAGCGCCTCGACGATCGGATACAGATGCGGGATCAGCAGCGTCTCGCCAAGGAACAGGAACGCGACCTTCCGCGTCATGACCCCGAAGCGCCGCCCACAGGCGCGTCATGGTCATGCTGCCACAGCGCGATGTCCTCCGGGCGGTCGATCTCCTGCCAGCGGACATTCCCTGCGATCCGCACCGCGCGGACGCCGACGGTCTCCGCGACCCGGCGGACGACGGCGTGGTGATAGGCGTGGATACCATCCTCCTCGCCGATCACCGCCCGCAACGCCTCGGCATAGGCGCCGCCGCCGATCGACACGATCAGCCCGAGCGATCGATCGGTCGCCTGATGCCCGACCAGATGCTTGCCGACCGCGACGACGGCGTCGCCGTCCGCCTCGACCAGCATGTCGTCGAGCCCCGGCGTCACCAGCCGCTCGATGACCAGCTTCACGCCCGATCCCGGATCGACGCCTCGATCATCGAGCGCCGCGCGCAAAATGGCCGCGTCGAAGAGCGTGTCGCCGTTCATCAACGCGAACGGTCCCTCTAGATACGCGCGCGACGCCCACACGCTGCCGATGCTGTTGGCGGCGGACCAGAACGGATTGAACACGAGTTCGGTCGGCAGGTCGGACACGCGTGCCGCCAGATGCGCCGCGACCTGATCGATCCGATAGCCGCCGACGATCACCGCGCCTTCGAACCCGGCATCCGCCACCGCGTCGAGCTGGTGATCCAGGATCGCGCGGCCACCGACCTGCACGAGGCATTTCGGCGTCGTCAGCGTCAACGGCAGCAGCCGTGACCCGTGGCCGGCAGCAAGGATGATGGCCTTCATGGTCGCCGACTTACGCACGAAGTGTGGCAGGAAAAAAGCTGCCCCGTATCGCAAGACCATGCTGCACTGCAGCGGAACATCCGCGGCCACGCACCGTTGCGCCTACATGCGCATATTCAGATCGCTTCACATACCCCATGAATGGGTCTGGCTGGAAAGCGTCGCCGTCGTCGCGGCGGCCGTCCTCGTCGCGCTGATCGCGCACTGGCTGACGATGCGGATCGGCGGCCATGCCCAGCGTCGCTCGACCGCCAAGACCGACGGCCTCGTCCTCGCCCGCGTCCGCCGCCCGTTGCGCGCGGTGTTCGTCTCGGTCTCGGTCGCGTTCGTCGCGCGGATCCTGCCGATGGACAACGATGTCGAGGATCTGTGGAAGCAGTTGCTCGGCTTCCTCGTCCCCGCCTTGCTCGGCTGGCTCGCGGTCGCGGCGTTGCGTGCGTTCCAGGACGTCATCGAGATCCGCGCCGACATCTCGGTCGAGGACAATCTCCGCGCCAGGCGGAAACGCACGCGGGCGGCGATCCTTGGGCGGATCGGGACGTTCTTCATCGTCTTCATCAGCGTCTGCCTGATGCTGCTGAGCGTCCCCGGCATCCGCTCGATCGGCGTCACGCTGATGGCGTCGGCGGGTATCGCCGGCCTCGTCGTCGGTGCCGCCGCCCAGCCTGCGCTGAAGAACCTGATCGCGGGCGTGCAGATGGCGTTCACCGAGCCGATCCGGATCGACGACGTGCTGATCGTCGACGGCGAATGGGGGCGGGTCGAGCAGATCAACCTGACGTTCGTGGTGATCAAGATCTGGGACGAACGCCGCCTCGTCGTGCCGGTGTCGAAGTTCCTCGAGCAGAGCTTCCAGAACTGGACTCGCGAAACCAGCCAGCTGATGGGGTCGGTGTTCTGGTATCTCGATCCGTCCGCGGACGTGCCGCGTCTGCGCGAGAAACTGGGCGAGATCGTTACCTCGAACCCACGCTGGGACAAGAGGTTCTACAACCTCCAGGTGACCGACGTGAAGACGGACTGCATCGAGTTGCGCGGGTTGATGACGGCGAAGGACGCGGCGATCGCGTTCGATCTGCGGTGTGACGTGCGCGAGGCGTTGCTGAAGTATATCCGTGAGGAAATGCCCGAGGCTATCCCACGTAACCGCCTGCTGATGGCGCCGGACCCGGTGACACGCTCCCCGTCATCCTAACGAAAGTCGGGATCCAGAGCCACGGAGGGTGCGCCTGTTACTCTGGATCCTGACTTTCGTCAGGATGACGACTGGAGGGGGATCTATGCCGCGACGAGCTCCGGTATCGCTTCAAGGGCGGTAATCAACGGCTCACGTCGGCGGTGCATTGCTGTGTATATCCGGGAGGGAATGCCCGAAGCTGTCCCATGCAACCGCCTGCTTATGGCGCCCGACCTTTCCACACACGCCCCGTCATCCTGACGAAAGTCAGGATCCAGAGCCAAAAACGATAGCGCTCGTGACCCTGGGTCCTGACTTTCGTCAGGATGACGGAGTGGGTGTGGGAACGGTCCTATGCCTCGACGTGCTCCGGCACCGCCTCCAGCGCGGTGATGAACAGCTCGCACCACCACATCACGTCCTCCTTCCGGACGTTGTCGATCAGCTTCTCCCAGCGTTCCTTCCGCTCGGCCAACGGCATCTTCAGCGCGCGGTCGATCGCGTCGGACATCTCCTCGGGGCTGTACGGATTGACCAGCACCGCGTCCTTCAGCTGCGTCGCCGCGCCTGCGAAATGCGACAGCACCAGCACGCCCGGATCCTCGGGGTCCTGCGCCGCGACATATTCCTTCGCGACCAGGTTCATCCCGTCCCGCAACGGCGTCACCAACCCGACGCGTGCCGCACGGTAGATCCCCGCCAAGACATCCCGCGGGAAGCCCTGGTTGACGTAGCGGATCGGCGTCCAGTCGATGTCCGAATATTCGCCGTTGATCCGGCCCGACATCGAATCGAGGTTCGCGCGAATCTCCTGATACGTGTCGACCTTCTCGCGCGAGGGCGGCGCGATCTGGAGCATGTAGACCAGCCCGCGCCGGTCCGGATGCGAGCCGAGGAACCGCTCGTATCCGGCAAACCGCTCGGCAAGCCCCTTCGAATAATCGAGCCGGTCGACCCCGACGATCAGGCTCCGCCCGGTCGCGGACATGTACATCCGCTCCTTGGCATGCCGCGCTGCGTCGCTGTTCGCCGATTTCTCGAAGTCCGCGGTCTCGATCCCGATCGGGGTCGTGATCGCCTTGATCGTGCGATCACCGACCGTCACCCAGCCATCTTCGCCGACCACGCCGTCGAGCTGGCTCGTCACGTAATGCAGGAAGCTGTCGAGCCAGTCCTGCGTCTGGAAGCCGATGACGTCGTACGCGAACATCGATTCGACCAGCGCGCGGTGGCTCGGCAGCGACAGCAGCATCGCCATCGGCGGCCACGGGATGTGGAGGAAGAACCCGATCTTGTTCTCCACACCGAGCTTGCGCAGTTCCTGCCCGAGCGGGACGTGATGGTAATCGTGGACCCACACCAGATCCTCGGGCTCGATCAACGGCAGCACCGTCTCGGCGAACCGCTTGTTCACCCGCGCATAGCCGCTGGAGAAGTCGCGTTCGAACTCGGTCAGGTCGATCCGGTAATGGAACAGCGGCCACAATGTCCGGTTCGCATAGCCGTTATAATATTCGTCGAAATCCTGCTCTTCGAGGTCGATCGTCGCGGTGGTGACGCCCTTGCCCTGCTGGAAATTGATGTGCCCGGTGAAGGTCTCGGTGGTCGATCCCGACCAGCCGAACCACACGCCGCCCTTTTCGCGCAGGGCAGCGAGTAGCGCGACCGCGAGGCCGCCCTGGTTGCCCGAAGGCGCATCGACCGACTGGACGCGGTTCGAGATGACGACGAGGCGGCTCATCGGACGGCACTCCACGGCTTGCTGAGCAGGACCGCGCAGTTGATCAGCCCCACCAGCGAATAGGTTTGCGGATAATTGCCCCACAGCTCGCCGGTATTCGGGTCGATATCCTCCGACAGAAGCCCGGCCGGGGTGCGACGCGCGACCATCTCGCAGAACAGCGCGCGCGCGTCCGCGGTCCGGCCGGTCGCGTGCAGCGCCTCGATCAGCCAGAAGGTGCAGACGTTGAACGCGGTGTGCGGCAGGCCGAAATCGTCCTCGGTCGCGTAACGCAGCATGTGGCTCCCGCGCCGCAGACCCTCCTCGACCGCCTTCAGCGTCGACTGGAAGCGCGGATCGTCGGGCGCGAAGAAGCGCAGGTCGAGCAGCTGGATCAGGCTCGCATCGAGATCGTCGCCACCGAACGTCGCGGAGATACGCTGCGTATCCTCGCGCCATGCCGATTGCTCGATCGTATTACGGATCGTGTTCGCACGCTCTTCCCAGAACGTCCGGCGATCCTCGAGCCCGAGAACCTCCGCCGCGTTCGCCAGCCGGTCGCACGCCGCCCAGCACATCGCCGCCGAATAGGTGTGGACATGTGCCTTGGTGCGCAGCTCCCACAGCCCCGCGTCGGGTTTGTCGTACGTCTCCCACGCGCGGTCGCCGACCAGTTCGAGGCTCTTGAAGTCTTCCTCGCTCGACATCCGGAACAGCCGCTTGTCGAAGAACGCCTGGACGTCGGACAGGATGATCTGGCCGTACGCGTCGTGCTGGATCTGCTCGTACGCCTGGTTGCCGACGCGCACCGGGCCCATGCCGCGATAGCCGGGCAGGTCGCTCTCGATCCGCTCGATCAGCGTCGCCTCGCCGCCGACGCCGTAGAGCGGCTGGACATGGCCGCCCTTCGACGCGTCGACGATGTTGCGCAGGTATTCGAGATACCCTTCGAGTACGTCGAGCGCACCCAGCCGGTTCAGCGCCTGCACGGTATAATAGGCATCGCGGATCCAGCAGTAGCGATAGTCCCAGTTGCGCTCCGATCCCTCATGCTCGGGGATCGAGGTGGTGAGCGCGGCGACGATCGCGCCGGTCTCCTCGTGCTGGCACAGCTTCAGCGTGATCGCGGCGCGGATGACGACATCCTGCCACTCGACCGGCGTCGCGAGCCCGCGCACCCAGTGGCGCCACTCGTCCTTGGTCCGCGACAGCATCGCCTCGGCCGCCTCGTGCAGCACGCCCGCGAAGCTCTCGTCGGGGCCGAGGAACAGGTGCATCTGGCGTTCGAGCCGGAACCAGTTCTCGCCGACGATATGCCCGACCGGCGCATCGGTGGTCAGCCGCAGCGTCTGGTCGTCCATCAGGAAACGGATGTGGTTCGAGCCCTGCGTATGCTCGGTCGGCTTCCCCCAATTCGTCGCGACCCGCATCCGGATACGAATGCGCGGCGAGCCCGCGACCGGCTTGACGATCCTGACGAAGCTGGTCGGGCGATAGGTCCGCCCCTCGCGCACGAAGCGCGGGCAGAAATCGATCACCTCGACCGCGTTGCCGGCCTCGTCCTCGTGCCGCGTGACCAGGATAGGCGTGTTACGGATATAGGCTTGCGTGGTCTTCGCGCCGCCCTCGAGTTCGATCGCCCAGAACCCGGTCTTGGGCGCATCGCCACCGAGCAGCGCGCAGAACGCCGGGTCGCCGTCGACGCGGGGCACGCAGCCCCAGACGAACGTGCCGGTCTTGTCGATCAGCGCGGAGACCTGGCAATTGCCGATCGGCCACAGGTTCATGTCGGCTTTTTGGGTAGGTGCGGTCATCGTGTTTCCAACGTGGGTGTTTCCAATATGGCAGCAATCCAGTCGCGAAGTGCGGCAACGTCGTTCAGGCGGTAGGTGGCGGCGGTAGGCCGTTCATCGCCGATCAGCACGCCCGCTCCGCCAAGGTCGCGCGCCGCCTCGAACCCGTCCTCGTCGGTGACGTCGTCGCCGAAGAAATACGGCACGCTGCCCGTCATCGCAGGCGCGGCGATCAGGTCGCGGAGGGCGGCGCCCTTGTCGCCGGGGGTGCGCAGTTCGACCATCATCTTGCCGCGCTGGAGCGTGAGGCCGTGGGTGACGGCGAGGTTCTCGGCGAGGCGGACCGCGGCGGGTTCGAAGTCCGGCGCCATACGATAATGCAGCCCGGCGCCGAGGCTCTTGGCTTCGTAGACGAGCCCGTTGGCATCGGCGAAGTCGCGAAACGCATCGGCGGCGGCTTCGAGCGAGGCGGGGCGCTCGGCGGCGACATGACCGTCGTCGGGCGTACGCGTCTCGGCCCCGTGGCTGCCGGCGACCGCGAACAGGTGCGCGTGGCGCCCGAGCATCGCGTCGAGTTGTGCGATCGAGCGCCCGCTGATGATCGCGACCCGACCGGGAAAGCGCTCGGCGAGCGTATCGAGCGTATCGAGTAGCATCTGACTCACCACAACCGCATCCGGCGTGGCGGCTAGGTCGACGAGCGTCCCGTCGAAATCGAAAAAAAGGCTCACGGCGTCGGGCACGGCAAGGGGCGGCGCGAGGACATCAGTCGCGGGCTGGCGTTCGGCTAGCATCATCCCTGAACCCATAGCGCTGCCGCAACGTTCCGCTGCACTGCAAAATTGGAACGGGTGCGGTTCGATTCTTGGGGTGGGGGGGCGGCAAGCGCGACCACCCTTCCTGTTCTCCCGCGAACGCGGGAGCCCAGGACCCAGCAGCGCAACGCCCGTAACCCTGGCCCCCCGCCTCCGCGGGGGAACAAGAAAGGGAGAAGCAGGCATGAACGCTAAGACGTGGCACATTTTCACCACTCACATCGCCGCACCCACCACCACCCCGGCGAAGGCCGGGGCCCAATAGGAAAGGCAGTCGTAATAGCCCACAGTCATTCATTAGCCCGGTCCGCCCAATTGGGCCCCGGCCTTCGCCGGGGTGGTGGTGTGTGGCGGATGCGGACCCAGATTTTCTCCCGTCATTCCCGCGGAGGCGGGAACCCATATTGGCAGACTTCACCGCAAGCCCGCTGACGCCCGAGCAAATGGATCCCCGCCTTCGCGGGATGACGAAGGTGGATGCGGAAAGCACACTTAGGTGTCGAGAGAAGGCGACGCAGTAACGGCGGGATGTCGGGAGAGTGCCACGCAGTAACGGCGCATCAGCACCGATCACGGGACAGCCACCCCCCTCCAATCCACCCCACCTGCGACACCTCGCGACACAAAACCGCTGGACTAGCCCCAGCCGCGTGGTCATGCCTGCCGCCCATGTCCCGCGTCCGCGCCCTCCTCATCGCACCCGTCTCCGCGGCCGTCCTGCTAGCTGGCTGCACCGTCGGCCCGGACTACCACCCCAAGGCCGCGGCAGAGCTGGGCGTCCCCGACGCATATTCGGTCACTCCCGAGACCAAGCCCGAAGACCTGACCCGCTGGTGGCAGAAGTTCGACGACCCCGTCCTCGGCCAGCTCGTCGAACAGGCCGCCGCCTCCAACCTCGACCTCGCGCAATCCGTCGCCCGCCTCAGACAGGCGCGCGAGAGCCTGCTCCAGAACCGCGCGTCGCTGCTGCCGACGGTCAACGGCTCGGCCGGCTATCAGCGCAACGAGAACGTCCGCGGCGGCGGGCGCTCGTTCACGCTGCCCGACGGCACCGTCGTCGACACCGGCGGCGGTGGCGCCAACAGCTTCACGCTCGGCGCCAGCGCCAGCTATCAGGTCGGCGTGTTCGGCGAGATCCGCCGCACCGTCGAGGCGAGCCGCGCGGATTACGCCGCGTCCGGCTACGACTACGCCACCGTGTTGATCTCGGTCGAAAGCGAGGTCGCGCGCAACTATGTGCTCGCTCGCCTGTATCAGCAGCAGCTCGCCAACGCCCGCGCGTCGCTCGCGATCCAGGACGACAATCTCGAGATCGCCGGCTTCCGCGTCCAGGCCGGTCTCGTCTCCAGCGTCGACGCCGAACAGGCCCGCGCCCAGCGCGCGCAGACCGCCGCGACGATCCCCAGCCTCGACCAGCAATATGCCGCCGCCGTGGCGCGGATCGGCGTGCTGACCGCGCAGGCGCCCGGCGCGCTCCGGACGATGATGGCGCCCGTGAAGGCGATCCCAACCGGCCCCGCCGCGGTCGGCGTCGGTATCCCCGCCGACACGCTGCGCCAGCGCCCCGACATTCGTTCCGCCGAGCGCGCACTGGCGGCGGCGACCGCACGGATCGGCGTGGCGAAGGCGCAGCTCTATCCCGCGCTCGCGATCACCGGCAACCTCAACACCAACGCGACCTCGATCGGCAGCATCGGCGATGCGATCACCGGCAGCCTGTTCGCCGGGCTGACCCAGGCGATCTTCAACGGCGGGCGGTTGCGAAGCCAGGTCCGCACCAGCGAAGCCGCCGCCGACGGTGCGTTCGCGCTCTACAAGTCGACCGTGCTGACGTCGCTCGAAGACGTCGAGAACGCGGTCGTCGCGCTTCAGGCCGCGCAGGAACGCGAACGCCAGTTCGCGATCGCGCTCGACGCATCGAACAATTCCGCGATCCTCAGCCGCAGCCAGTACCGCACCGGCCTCACCGATTTCACCACGCTCAACCAGCAGGAAACCGCGCTTCTGTCCGCCCGCAACGGCGCGACGCAGGCGCGCGCCGATGCCGCCACCGCGCTGATCGCGCTGTATGCGGCGCTCGGCGGCGGCTGGGATTCGACCGTCATTCCCGAAGCGCCACCGCGTGCGCAGAACACTTCAGAGGCACGCTGATGGCCGACGCATCGATCGACGATTTCCTCGGCGTGAAGCCGCAGGCCCCCTGGAGGCGCTATGTAAAGTGGGTCGCGATCGCGGTCGGCGTAGTCGTGCTGTGCTTGCTGCTCGCGAAGTGCTTCGGCGCGAAAGAACAGACGCAATATTCGAGCACACCGGCGCAGCGCGGCAATTTGACCGTCACGGTGTCCGCCACCGGCAAGCTCGCCCCGACCACGCAGGTCACGGTCGGCTCGCAGCTGTCGGGTCTCGTCACCAAGGTCGTCGTCGACGTCAACGACCGCGTCACCGCAGGCCAACCGCTCGCGCTGATCGATCCCGAACAGCTCGACGACCAGATCCGCCAGACCAGCGCGCAGCTCGCGGCGAACCAGGCGCAGGTCGCGCAGGCGCAGGCGACCGTCGCCGAATCGCGCGCGCAGCTGAACCGTCTCGAAGAGGTCTCGCGCCTGTCGGGTGGTCGCGTGCCGTCGAAGACCGAGCTCCAGACCGGCCGCGCCGATTACGCACGCGCCGTCGCCGCACAGAAGGTCGCCGAAGCCAACGTCGTCGCCAGCCGCGCGCTCCTCGCGCAGAACCAGACTCAGCGCGCGCGCGCGATCATCCGCTCGCCTGTGACGGGCGTCGTGCTCGCGCGCCAGATCGATCCCGGCCAGACCGTCGCCTCGTCGTTCAACACCCCGACGCTGTTCGTGATCGCCGAAGACCTCACCAAGATGAAGCTCGAGGTCGCGATCGACGAAGCCGACGTCGGCGAGGTCAAGGTCGGCCAGAAGGCCAGCTTCACGGTGGATGCGTTCCCCGGCCAGACCTTCCCCGCGACGATCACGCGCGTCGATCTCGGCTCGAACCTGACGGTCAGCTCGGCGACCTCGTCGACGACGACCACAGCGACGACCTCCACCGGCCAGGTCGTGTCCTACGCCGCCGACCTCACCGTCGCGAACCCGTCGCTGACGCTCCGCCCGGGCATGACCGCAACCGCGGACATCGTCACCTCGGACAAGCGCAACGTCATGCTCGTCCCCAACGCGGCGTTGCGCTTCAAGCCGAGCGCGGATGGCGCGAAGGATCAGGGCGGCGGCATCGCCGGCTCGCTGACCTTCCGGCCACGGCGCGGCGCCGGCGGCAACGCGCGGACCGCCAAGCTCGATCGCGGCTCGCAGCAGACGATCTACGTCAACGGCGCCGACGGCACGCCGCAGCCGGTGCAGATCACGACGGGCGACACCAACGGGACGATGACCGAAGTGCTGTCGGGCAATCTCCAGCCCGGCGCGCAGATCATCATCGGCCAGCTCGCCACCGGCACCGACACGACGAAAACTCCCGCGCGCCGGTCGGGCGGCGCCAGCAAGGGTGCGGGCGGTGGCCAGTAACCCGCCCCCGCTGATCTCCTTGCGTGGCGTCACCAAGACGTACGGCACCGGCGCGACGATGTTCCAGGCGCTCAAGGGCGTCGACCTCGACATCGCGGCGGGTGATTTCGTCGCGGTGATGGGGCCGTCGGGGTCGGGCAAGTCGACGACGATGAACATCCTCGGCTGCCTCGACGTGCCGAGCGCGGGGACGTTCACGTTCCAGGGCCACCATGTCGAGACGCTCGACCGCGACCAGCGCGCGCTGCTCCGCCGCAACCACCTCGGCTTCGTTTTCCAGGGCTTCAACCTCCTCTCGCGCACCTCCGCGCTGGAGAATGTCGAACTCCCCTTGCTCTACCGCGGCGACGAGAAGCGCGCGCGCCGGGATGCTGCGATGGCGAGCCTTGACACCGTCGGCCTGGCGGACTGGTGGGACCACACTCCGGCGGAACTGTCCGGCGGCCAGCAGCAACGAGTCGCGATCGCCCGCGCGCTGGTGACCAGCCCCGACGTGCTGCTGGCGGACGAACCGACCGGCAACCTCGACAGCGAACGCTCGATCGAGATCATGCAGTTGCTCACGCGGTTGAATGCGGAGAAGAACATCACGGTCCTGATGGTCACCCACGAACCCGACATGGCCGCGTTCGCAAGGACGGTGGTCCACTTCAAGGACGGCTTGGTCGAACGCATCGAAAGCCAGCACCACCAAGGCGAAAGCGTGGACTCGTGAGTGGCGTGACCCCGAAAAGCCCCTCCCCTTCAGGGGAGGGGTTGGGGTGGGGAGCGACGCTGGCCGTCCACGCGAAGCATATGCGTCGAGAACCGACCGAGCCCGAAAAGCGCTTGTGGCGCGGCGTATCCAATAGCCAATTGGGTGGCTTCAAGTTCCGGCGACAGGCTGTGCTCGGCAGTCGCATCGTCGACTTCTTCTGTCCAGCGATCGGCCTCATCCTCGAAGTGGATGGCCATACCCACGACCAGGCGACAGATCGGAACAGGGATGCCTTGATGCAGGACTTGGGATTCACGACTGTTCGGCTGACCAACGTCGACGTCATGAGCAATGCAGAAGGTGTTCTCCTTCACGTTCTTTCGATTGCCCGATCATTACCGGCGCGCGTAAACTGGCGGCTTCCCCACCCCAACCCCTCCCCTGAAGGGGAGGGGCTTTAGATCATGTTCGGCACCACCCTCGTCCTCGCGCTCCGCTCGATCCGCCGGCACATGCTGCGGTCGTTCCTGACCATCCTCGGCATCGTCATCGGCGTCGGTGCGGTCGTCACGATGGTCACGCTCGGCAAGGCGACCACCGCCGCGGTGCAGCAGTCGATCTCGTCGCTCGGTACCAACATCCTCCAGATCCGTCCCGGCCAGGGCTTCGGCCGCGGTGGTGGCGGGCCGCCGCCGCCACCGCTCAAGATGGACGACATCGATCCGATCGCGCGGCAGATCGCCGGCGTCACCGCAGTCGCGCCGACCGAACAGCGCAGCGCCACCGCGATCTACAACGGCGCCAACTGGAGCACCACGATCAACGGCACCACCGGCGCTTATTTCGAGGTCCAGCCCTGGCCTCTCGCCGGCGGTCGCGTGTTCACCAGTCAGGAGGAAGCGGCAGGCAAGGCGGTCTGCATCCTCGGCAATACCGTCATTCAGAACCTGTTCCGCGGCGCAGATCCGATCGGCCAACGGATCCGCCTCAACGACATCTCGTGCGACGTGATCGGCACGCTCAGCACGCGCGGGCAGGCGGGCTTCGGCGGCGACCAGGATGATGTCGTGGTCATGCCGATCAAGACCGTCCAGCGCCGCTTCACCGGCAACCAGAACGTCGCCGCGATCCTCGTCGGCGTCGATCAGGGCTATGACACGCAACAGGTCCAGGCGTCGCTGACCGACCTGCTGCGCGAGCGTCGCCACCTCGCCGCGGGACAGGACAACAACTTCAACATCTTCGACACCAAGCAGATTTCGGACACGCTGACCGGCACCACGACCCTGCTCACCGGCATCGTCGCCGCGGTCGCGGGAATCAGCCTGGTGGTCGGCGGGATCGGCATCATGAACATCATGCTGGTGTCGGTTACCGAGCGCACGCGCGAGATCGGCATCCGCCTCGCCATCGGCGCGGTCGCGCGCGAGGTGCTGTTGCAGTTCCTCGTCGAGGCGATCGCACTCTCGTGTCTCGGCGGCGTCATCGGGCTGATCGTCGCGCAGGCGGCGATCGCGATCATCGCGCCGCTGATCAAGGTTCAGTGGCTGTTCGTGCCCGAGATCAACATCTTCGCGTTCGCGATCTCCGCGGTGATCGGCGTCGTCTTTGGCTATTTCCCGGCCCGCCGCGCGGCGGCGATGAACCCTATCGACGCGTTAAGGCACGAGTGATCGCCGCCTTGGGATCGCGGACCAGCGCCTGCAGCCGGTCCAGATCCTCGGGCGTATCGATGTCGATCAGCTCGGCGGGCGCGGTGACGACGTGCCGCCCCGCCTTCACCAGATCGCGCGCGCCCGCATCGCCGTCCAGCGTCAGCAGGAAATCGAACCGGTCGCGTCCGAACAGGGCAGGGGGCGAGGGCTTCTCGCCATCGCTCGACGCGACCACCGCGTCGGCGCTGTCGGCGGCATCGAGCATCCGGTAGATATGCGCCGCGGTGACGCGCGGCATGTCGGCGAGCGCGATCAGCACCGCCTCCGCGCCTTCGTCCTTCGCGCACTGCACGCCGAGCTTCACCGACTGCGACATGCCCGACGACGGATCGTCATTATGCACCACCTCGAAATGGTGGCTGATGAAGTCGAGCTTGCAGCCGTCGGTGACCACCAGCCGGCGCTTGAACGGAATGTTCTCGAACGCGGTGACGACGTGCATCCCGAGCGGCTTGTTGAGGAACGGCACCTCCAGCTTGTTGGGAATGCCGAACCGCTCCGAGCGCCCGGCCGCGAGGAGGATGAGGAAGACGTTTTCAGCGGCGATCATTGAACGCTCCTATCATCGCCGCCGCGACCGACAGCGCAATCTCCGAGGGGCCGATCGCACCGATGTCGAGCCCGACCGGCGCATCGATCCGGTCGATGTTCTCCGCCGTAACGCCCTCCGAGGCAAGCCGCTCGCGCCGCGCCGCATGACTCTTGCGGCTGCCGAGCGCGCCGACATACGCGGCATCGGACGCGAGCGCGGCGATCAGTGCAGGGTCGTCGATCTTGATGTCGTGGCTCAGCGTCACGACCGCGGTCGACGGGCCGGGGCGGAGCGCGGCGATCGCCTCGTCCGGCCAGCGATCGTCGAGCGTCACGCCCGGAAACCGCTCCTCGGTCAGGAAGCGCGCGCGCGGATCGATCACCACCGTTTCGATCCCGAGTTCGCGTGCCAGCCCCGCCAAGGCCTGCGCGATCTGCACCGCGCCGACGATCAGCAGGCGACGTGGTGGATCGTAGCGGTTGACGAACACCTCGCCCGTCTCCAACGGCCGCGCATCGCTGTGCCCGGTCGCGAGATCGGTCGTCACCGTTAGTGCATCGCCGTGGTCGCGCGCATCGGCGATCCGGTCGAACAGTTCGGGATCGAACCCCTCGGCGGACACCGGCTGCACCATCACCGCGATCTCGCCGCCGCACGGCAGCCCGACTTCCCACGCCGCCGCATCCGCCACGCCGTAGTTGCGCACCTGGAACGGCGCACCGGCGATCACCTCGGCGGCGGTGGCAAGAATATCGCTCTCGACGCACCCGCCGGAGACCGATCCCTCGAACCGTCCATCGGCATGGACGAGCATATGGCTCCCCTTGGGCCGAGGCGCGGAGCCCCAGGTCGAGACGACCGTGGCGATCGCCATCTTCTCGCCCTTCCAGGTCTTCGCAGCAGCGAGCACGCTATCGTTTTCGGCCATGTCTCGTTCTCTTTCTAATCCTCCCCGCACGCGGGGAAGGGGACCAGCGCAGCTGGTGGAGGGGGCCAGCCGCAGACGTTACGCTTGGGGTCGCCCCCTCCACCACGCCAAGGGGCGCGGTCCCCCTCCCCGTACCGGGGAGGATCAGATGGCCGGCAACCCTGCCAGCAGCTTGTCGAGCGTCACCGGAAAGTCCCGAACCCGCACCCCCGTCGCGTTGTAGATAGCATTCGCCACCGCAGCCCCCGCGCCGGAAATCCCCAGCTCCCCAACGCCCTTCGCCCCCACCGGGTTCGCGGAGTCGTCGATCTCCTCGATGAAATGCACTTCCAACTGAGGAATGTCGGCATTCACCGCGACATGATATTCGCCGAAATCGGGGTTCACGAACGCCCCCGTCCGCGTGTCGACGATGCCCTCCTCGCTGAGCGCATAGGCGATCCCCCACGCCATCCCGCCGGTGATCTGGCTGGTCGCGGTCTTGCGATTGAGCACCCGCCCGACATCGAACACGCCCAGCATCCGCCGCACCCGCGTCTCGCCCGTCACCGCGTTCACCGCAACCTCGACGAAGTGTGCGCCGTGACTCGCCTGGCTGGTGCGCTTGCTCTCGGCCCCCGGCCCGGTCTTGCCCATCGCCACGATCGGTTCGCCGCGCACCAGATCGGCCAGCTTCACCGACCGTCCGCCGGCGCTGACGCAACCGTCGTGCAGGCTCAGATCCTCGGGCGCGGCGTTCATCCGCAATGCCAGTTCGCCAAGGATATCCTCGCACGCCAGCACCACCGCCGAACACGCGCTGCCAGCGCCGAACGACCCGCCCGACCCCGCGCTCGGCGGGAAATCGGTATCGCCGAGCCGCACGTTCACCTCGGTGACCGGCAGCCCGAGCATCTCGCCCGCGGTCTGTGCGAGAATGGTGTACGTCCCGGTACCAATATCCGTCATGTCGCACTCGACCGTCGCGCGGCCATCCGCCTCCAGCCGCACGCGCGCCTGCGCCTCGACGGTGAAGTTGCCGCGCAGGCTCGCCGCCATGCCGATCCCGACCAGCCATTCGCCCTCGCGCACCGACCCCGGCGCCGGCACCTTCGCCGGCCAGCCGAACCGCTCGGCGCCTTGCGTGTAGCAATCGAGCATCCGCCGCGTGGAGAACGGCTTGCCGCTCAACGGATCGGTTTCGGGCTCGTTGCGCCGCCGCAGTTCGATCGGATCGATCCCGAGCTGCTCGGCCAGTTCGTCCATCGCGCACTCGACACCGAACGTGCCGACCGCCTCGCCCGGCGCCCGCACCGCACCGCTCGCGGGCAGGTCGACACGCACGAGGTCGGTCTTGAACCGCCGCGCGTCGCCCCGGTACAGCGGCAGCGTCCCGAACGGCACCGGCTCGAGAAATTCGCCATCGTCGTTCTGCGCGACGACGCTCTCATGCCCCATGCCGAGGATCACGCCGTGCTCGTCGGCAGCGATCCGTATGCGCTGCGTCGTGTGCGAGCGGTGATGCACCATATACGCGGTCTGGCGGCGGGGCAGGGCAACCTTGACCGGCCGCCCGACGACCTCCGCCGCGATCGCCGCGAGGATCGCCTCGGGACCGACACCGGTCTTGCCACCGAATCCACCGCCGACATACGGGGCTAGCACGCGCACCTTGTCCGCATCGATCTTCAGCGCCTTGGCGATCGTCTTGCGCGCGCCGCCGATCACCTGGTTGCTCGACCGCACGGTGAGCTTGTCGCCCTCCCACCACGCGGTGGTCGCATGCGGCTCCAGCGCGGCGGGGAAGTGCACGGGCGTCGTGTAGGTCCGGTCGAACGTCACCGCCGCGTCCGCCATCACCGCGTCGAGATCGCCGTTGTCGATCGGCGGCAGGAAGCCGATTTTCGGCGCGGTGTCGACCGGCTGCGCCTCGACGTCGAACCGATCCTCGCCCGCTTCGGTGCGGACCACGACCAGCGCTGCGGCATCGCGCGCGACCGCCTGGTCCTCCGCGACGACGATCGCGACCGGCTGGCCGAGGTGGAGAATGACGTCGGTATCGAACAGCGGCATCGCGCGCGAGTTGGACTCGCCGGCGGGCATGCGCGGGTCGTTATGGATGACGGCAATGACGCCGGGCAATGCCTCGGCCGCACTCACGTCGATGCCGAGGATGCGCCCGCTGCCAACTGGCGTGCCGACGATCGCGGCATAGGCAATGCCGTCGGGCGTACCCTCATACGCATAATCCGCCACGCCGGTGACCTTCGCCGGTCCCTCGATCCGGTCGAGCCCGAGCCCGAGAACGCCCTGCTTCGCGCGGTCGAGCCCGCCCGGCCGAAACGCCGCATCCATCACGTGTTCGTTCATTCTGCGGTCCTCGGGTGGAGGGAAGGATATGGGTAGGGTAGGGGCGTTTGACGAGGTCACGGCCCAACCCCAAAACACCACCCCGGCGAAGGCCGGGGCCCAATTGGGAAACGAGAGTAACGGCGGACAGTCCTCCGTTATCAAAGCCTTCCCAATTGGGCCCCGGCCTCCGCCGGGGAAGTAAATATTTGAGCGGTATCTCTACTTCAGGCGAGCCCTCAAACAGCCGGCAACTGATCCAGCAACTTGTCCAGCGTGATCGGGAACTCGCGCACCCTAATCCCCGTCGCATTATACACCGCGTTCGCCACCGCAGCACCAGCACCCGAGATCCCCAGCTCGCCGATCCCCTTCGCGTGGATGGGATTCGCATGGATGTCGCGCTCGTCGACGAAGTGGACGTCCATTTGCGGCACGTCCGCATTGGCCGGCACGTGATATTCGCCGAGATCGTGGTTCACCAGCTTGCCGGTCCGCGTGTCGTGGACGAGGTCCTCGGTCAGCGCGGTGCCGATCCCGAACGTCATCCCGCCCAAACACTGCGACCGCGCGGTCTTCGCGTTGAGCACACGCCCCGCCGCGAACGACCCGAGCATCCGCCGCACCCGCGTCTCGCCGGTGATCACGTTGACCGCGACCTCCGCGAAATGCGCGCCGAACCCGGCCTGCGACGTCTCCTTCTCCTGCTTGCCCGGCTTGATGTGCCCGGTAGCCTCGAGACCCTTGCCGACCAGCTCGCCGATCGGCGTCGAGCGATTGTCGCCGATCGCGTTTCCGTCCTTGAGTGTCAGGCCGTCCTCGTCGACGCCCGCCGCCTTGGCGAGCTTCCCGCGCAGCATCTCGCACGCCAGATACACGGCAGTACCCGAAGACGCCGCACCCCAGGACCCACCCGAACCCGCCGCTGGAGGATCGTTGGTATCGCCCAGCGACATCGTGATGTTCTCGACCGGGATCCCCAGGATCTCCGACGCGATCTGCGCCAGGATCGTGTAGCTGCCCGTGCCGATATCGGTCATCGCCGACGACACCGTCGCCGAGCCGTCCGGATGGATCTCGACCTTGGCGGACGATTCCATCATCATGTTGCCGCGCACCGCCGAGGCGACGCCCATGCCGATCAGCCACTCGCCCTCGCGCCGCGTGCCGGCTTTCTGCCGCTTGTCCCAGCCGAACTTCTTCGCACCCTCGTCGAGCGCACGCGTCAGGTTGCGCGACGAATAGGGCACGTCCTTCTCGGGGTCGATCTTCGGATCGTTGCGCTTGCGCAGCTCGATCGGATCCATCTCGAGCTTCTCGGCCAGCTCGTCCATCGCGCCTTCGAGCGCAAGCATCCCGACCGCCTCGCCCGGCGCACGCATCGAGCCCGACAGCACGAAGTTCACATCGACCACCTCATGCGTGATCAGCCGGTTCTCACCGCCGTACAGCAGATGCGTCCCGATCCCCGCGGGCTCGAAATAATCCTCGGTCGGCTGGTTCGAGGTCAGCGTCTCGTGACCGATCGCTGACAGCTTGCCGTCCGCATCCGCCGCTAGCCGCACGCGCTGCTCGGTATTCGACCGCCGCACGGTCGCCTCGAACACCTGCGGCCGCGACATCACCGCCTTGACCGGACGGCCAAGCTGCTTCGCCGCGATCGCCGCCGCGACGCTCTCGGGCGCGATACCGAGCTTCGACCCGAACCCGCCGCCGATATAGCGCGCGATGATCCGCACCTTCTTCTCGGATAGCCCCAGCGACTTCGCGAGCTGCTGCGCATCCGAGGTCGGCATCTGGTAGGCGCCGTACAGCGACAGCGAGCCGTCCTCTTCCCACACCGCGGTCGAGGCATGCGGCTCCATTGCCGCCGAGTTCTGGCTCGGCGTGACATAGGTCGAATCGATCGTCACCGCCGCCTCGGCCATCGCCTTGTCGACGTCGCCCTGCTTGAAATGCGCCGGCGTCGCGTCGTCCGGCGGGGTCCGCGTCTCGTCGCGGTGCGCGGCGAAATCATACTGACCCTCGGCCTCGTCATATTCGATCGGCAGGCGCGCCGCCGCATCGCGTGCGACCTCGAAGCTCTCGGCGAGCACGATCGCGACGATCTGGCCAAAGAACGCAATGTCCTTCACGCCCTGCGTCGGCGCATCGGTCGCGCCGCCCTGCGCCGAAACGCGGATGAACTGGTCGAAGTCGGTGACGACGTCGATCACGCCGGGGATCGCCTTGACCGCATCGACGTCGATCGAAACGACCTTGCCCGCCGAGATCTTCGTGCCGACCAGCACGCCGTACGCCATGTTGGCGAACTGGTATTCCGCGGCATAGGTCGCCGTGCCGGTAACCTTCAGCGGACCGTCGATCCGGTCGAGCGGCTTGCCGATGACGCCTTGGACGCCCGTATCCAGAAGACTGTCCGGATGCGGCTTGTCCATCGTCAGGCTATTCGTAGTGCCAAGACCAAACATGCTTATGCTCCCGTGACGTTGCGCAGCGTCGCGATCAGCGTGCGACGGGCGAGGGGGATCTTGAAGTCGTTCGAGCCATAGCCCTTGGCATCGGCCAGCAGCGCGGTCGCCGCAGCCTCGAACACGGCATCCGACGGCGCCTTGCCGACCAGCGCCGCCTCGACCGCCGGGTTGCGCCACGGCATCGGCCCGAGCCCGCCGAACGCGAGCGATGCGGACGCGATCACGCCGTCCTGCACGTCGACGATCGCCGCCACCGAGACGAGCGCGAAGGCATACGACGCACGATCGCGCACCTTGCGATATTCCTGCTTGCCCTTGACTGGCGCCGGCAGCTCGATGTGCGTGATCAGCTCACCCGCTTCGAGCGCGTTCTCGATCTGCGGCGTATCGCCCGGCAGGCGATAGAAGTCGTGGATCGAAATCCGCCGACGATCGCCGTCCGCCTTCAGCGTCACGATCGTCGCGTCGAGCGCACGCATCGCCACCGCCATGTCGCTCGGGTGCGTCGCGATGCAATGCTCGCTCGTCCCCAGCACGGCCAAGATGCGGTTGAAGCCGCCGATCGCCGAACAGCCGCTGCCCGGCTCGCGCTTGTTGCACGCCGCTGCGGTGTCGTAGAAATAATAGCACCGGGTCCGCTGGAGCAAATTGCCCCCGGTCGACGCCTTGTTGCGCAACTGCCCCGACGCGCCAGCGAGCAACGCGCGGCTCAGCACCTCGTACTTGGCGACGACGCGGCGGTCGGCGGCGAGGTCGCTGTTCGGCACCAGCGCGCCGATCGTCAGCCCGCCATCCTCGCGCTCCTCGATCTTCGCGAGATCGAGCCGCGAGATGTCGACCAGCTTGTCCGGCGTCTCGACCTGCAACTTCATCAGGTCGAGCAAATTGGTGCCGCCCGCGATGAACTTGGCGCCAACCGTATCGATGTCCTTGACCGCAGCCTCGGGCGTAGCGGGCTTGTCGTACGTGAAGGTCTTCATGCCACCAGCTCCCCGCGCGCGTTGGCTTCCATCGCGGCGTCCTTCTCGTCTGCGGTCCGGCCTGCGGGCTCGGCACCACCGACTTCGCGGATCGCATCGACGATGTTCGGGTACGCGGCACAGCGGCACAGATTGCCGCTCATCCGCTCGGAAATCTCGGCATCGTCGAACTTCGGATCGGTCAGGTCGCCCGACGCATGGCTGGCCCAGCCCTTCTTGACCTCGTCGAGCATGCCGACCGCCGAACAGATCTGCCCCGGCGTGCAATATCCGCACTGATACCCGTCATGCCGCACGAACGCGTCCTGCAAGACGTGCAGGTTGCCCGGCTGACCGATGCCCTCGATCGTCGTGATCTCGTCGTCCTGGTGCATCACCGCGAGCGTCAGGCAGGAATTGACGCGACGCCCGTTGATCAGCACCGTGCACGCGCCGCACTGGCCATGATCGCAGCCCTTTTTCGAGCCCGTCAGCCCGAGATGCTCGCGGCACAGGTCGAGCACCGACGTGCGAATATCGGGCTCGGCGTCATATGATTGACCATTGATCGTGAAATGCATGGCGGTGCCCCTGGTTGAATGTGCCGGGAATGTACGGATTTCGAGGACTTAACGCCGATGCGACCGATCGTTTCCTATTGCGACAAGCTCTCACGTGTTGGTACGCTGGCGTTCATAGCGCTGAGCGGGCAAGCTGTTGCGATGACGCCAGCTTCTCCCCGATTGTCGCCCCCGATCGTCATCGCGCACCGTGGTGCGAGCGGTCTGCGGCCCGAGCATACGCTGGCGGCCTACTCGCTCGCGATCGATCAGGGCGCCGACTTCATCGAGCCCGATCTGGTGCCGACCAAGGACGACGTCCTCGTCGCGCGGCACGAGAACAACATCGCCGAGACGACCAACGTCGCCGACCATCCCGAGTTCGCTGGGCGCAAAACCACCAAGACGATCGACGGCCAGGCGATGACCGGCTGGTTCGTCGAGGACTTCACGCTCGCCGAACTGAAGACGTTGCGCGCGAAAGAGCGCCTGCCCAAGCTCCGCCCCGCGAACACCGCCTATGACGGCCAGCTCCAGATCCCGACGCTCGCCGAGATCATCGCGCTCGCCAAGCGTCGCACGACCGAGACGGGCCGGACGATCGGCATCTATCCCGAGACCAAGCATCCGACCTATTTCGCCAAGATCGGCCACCCGACCGACGCGAAACTGGTCGCCGAACTGCGCGAGGCCGGCTGGGATTCGGCCAAAGCGCCCGTCTTCATCCAGTCGTTCGAGGTCGCCAACCTCCAGCGCCTCCACACAATGACCAAAATCCGCCTGATCCAGCTCATGGACGGCGAGGGCGGTCCCGCCGACGGCGCCCAGCCGAGCTACAAGGCGATGATCACGCCCGAAGGCCTGAAAGCCGTCGCGGCCTACGCCTACGGCATCGGCCCGAACAAGGGCATGCTCTGGAGCGACGCGAGCCCCACCACGCTGGTCGCCGAGGCCCACGCGGCCGGCCTGCGGGTCCACCCCTGGACCTACCGCGCCGAAAACTACTTCGAACCGACCCGCTTTCGCCGCGGCACCGACCCCGCGGCGCACGGCGACATCGCCGCCGAGATCGACGCAGGCCTTGCACAAGGTATCGACGGTTTCTTCACCGACTTTCCGCTATACGGGGCACAAGCGCGCGACCGAGCCCATGGAACCGTGCGTGCAGGAGTAAAGTAATGCGTAAGGTTCTTCCCGTACTCGCGGTGCTGCCGTTCCTCGTCAGTGGCTGCATCAGCACCGCAACCTCGATCGTAAAGGCACCGTTCCAGGTCGCCGGCAAGGCGGTCGACTGGACCACCACCAGCCAGGAAGAATCGGACCGCAACTACGGCAAGAAGATGCGCAAGCAGGAAGCCGAAGAGGGCAAGCAGCGCAAGGAACTGGCGAAGCGCTGCAAGAAGGACCCACAGCGCTCGGAATGCGGCCAGTACCAGGACTACCGCGCAGGAAACTGAGCTCCCTTCTACCACCCCGGCGAAGGCCGGGGCCCAGTTGGGAAACAGAAGTAACGTAGCGCTGCGCTCAATCAGCAACGTCCCCCAACTGGACCCCGGCCTCCGCCGGGATGGTGCCCCAAGCCAATGTTCCCTGACTTCCTTGTTCTCCCGCGAAGGCGGGAGCCCAGTCTGGACTCCCGCCTTCGCGGGAGAACAAGCTTTGACGGGCAGGTCAGCCCTTTAAAACCACCCCATCACGGTAACCGGAAACGGCGTCCAAGCCCCCACTTTCACCCCAGCAAACCGAAGCGCATCCCCCGTCCACGCATTACAAGTCCGCACCGCGCTATACTGCCCGTTAGCCTCGTAAAACGCGTCATACCCCGCATACCCCCGGTACCGCGCACCCCCATCCCGAAAGCTAGCCCGGATATACGCCGCCAACCGCCGATACTGAGCCGGCGTCACCACGATCTCCCGAGCCCCATCCCCCGCGCGCGGCCTCGGCAGATGGTCGACATGCATCAAAGTCCGATCACTCCCGAACGCCGCACCGACCACGGTCCGCAGCTTCACGTCCGCCCAGGTCGGCGTCTCGAGATAAAACGTCTTCTCCCCCCACCCGAACGCCACATGATCGAACGCGCCATACCGCGGATCGCGCAGGTCCCCCGCCCGAGCCACCCCGCGCCAGTCCACGCCCGCCGCCACCTTCGGCACGATGATCCCGGTATGCACGCCGTTGCTCTCGACGAAGATATGCACGCCTTCGACCGGCGCCCGCCAGTCGCGATTGCTGGGGATCGAGCCACCGACCAACCCCGCCATCGCATAGCTCGCGACCACCCCGAACACCGCCGCGACCGCCCTTAAAATCGACTTAACCCAACGCGTTTCCGTCTTCATTCCGTCATGCTAGACCAGCCGCATGGCCAATGACACACATGTGCTGAGCACCCCGCCCGAAGGCGCGCCCGACTGGACGATCCCGCAGAACTGGGCGGATTACACCGCGGAGGATCACGCGACCTGGGACACGCTGTTCGCGCGCCAGTCGAAGCTGCTCCCCGGCCGCGCGTCGAACGCCTGGCTGCGCGGGCTCGACGTCCTGAAGCTGTCGAAACCCGGCATCCCCGATTTCGAGGAGCTGTCCGAACGCCTGACCAAGCTCACCGGCTGGTCGGTCGTCGCGGTCCCCGGCCTCGTACCCGACGACGTGTTCTTCGACCACATGGCCAACCGGCGGTTCGTGGCGGGCAACTTCATCCGCCGCCCCGACCAGCTCGATTACCTCCAGGAACCCGACGTCTTCCACGACGTGTTCGGCCACGTCCCCATGCTCGCCGACCCGGTGTTCGCGGATTACCTCGCCGCCTACGGCCGCGGTGGCCAGCGTGCGCTCGGCCTCGACGCGCTGAAATACTTGGGACGGCTCTACTGGTACACGGTGGAGTTCGGCCTGATCGCGGAACCCGAAGGCCTGCGCATCTACGGCTCGGGCATCGTCTCGAGCTACGCGGAAACCCGCTTCGCGCTCGACGATCCGAGCCCCAACCGGATCGCGCTAGACCTCGCCCGGGTGATGCGCACCGAGTACCGGATCGACGATTTCCAGCAGAACTACTTCGTCATTCCGAGCTTCGAGGAGTTGCTGAGGCTGACGGTGGAGACCGACTTCGCGCCGCTGTACGAGGAACTGAAGGAGCTCCCGGATATCCCCGTCGCGCGGATCGAGCCGGGGGATGTGGTGATTACCGAAGGCACGCAGGACTACGCGAAGTCGAAGGCATCCGCTGAGACCGCATAAGCATCCTCTAGAAGCCACCACCCCGGCGAAGGCCGGGGCCCAGTTGGGATAGCGGTGCGGTTCTATCTCAAGGGTTCACCCAACTGGGCCCCGGCCTCCGCCGGGGTGGCGGTGGAGATGGGGTGAGGGCCGCCCTCACCAACTTGTTCCCCCGCGAAGGCGGGGGCCCAGACTGGACCCCCGCCTTCGCGGGGGAACACCCTTCTGGGGGGAGGGCAGTTACTCAAATATCCGCAGCGCTCAGATATCCAACGCCCACCCATCGCGCCCCTTCGGATCGAACGGCCCCTCCGCCACAAACCTCTCCGGCCCGGCCTTAAGCCGAAGCACAGACCAATCCCCCCGCCGGTCGACCGCCTCAAGCGAACACCCGCAAGCCTCATACGCCTCCACGACCCCAGCCCGCTGCGTCTCCAGCAACCCGGCCAGCACGATCGTAGCCCCCACATCCGAAATAGACGCAATCTCCGGCGCCATAGACACCAGCGGCCCGGCAAGAATATTCGCGATCACCAGATCATACGGCGCGCGAACCACGATCGCATCGTCCAGCGTACCATCCGCCACAACCAGATCGATCCCCTCGACCCCATTAAGCGCCGCATTCTCCGCCGTCACATCGATCGAGACCGGATCGATATCCGTCCCCATCACCCTGGCCCCAGGCCAAAGATGCGCCGCCGCAAACGCGAGCAAGCCCGTCCCCGTCCCGATATCGATCACGTTCGCAAACGAAGCGTCCGCCAACCCGTCGAGCATCGCCAGACACCCGCTGGTCGTCTCATGATGCCCCGTCCCGAACGCCCGGCTAGCCTCGATCAAAAACGCCCGCTTGTCCGCCGGCACCGCACCCGAATGTGCCCCGGTATGCACGAAGAACCGCCCAACCGACAAAGGCTCGAGCCCAGCCTGGCTCATCGTCACCCAGTCCGCATTGCCCAACCGCTCGACCGCGATCTCGGCCCCCGCCGCACTCGGCACGAGCGCCCGCACCGCCGCGACCGTGTCGGCCGCCGGCTCATGCTCGAAATACGCATCGAGCCGCCACGACTCGACGTCGTCCTCAATCTCCTCGGTGGTCATCAACACGCCGTCGATGGTCAGATCGTCGCTCGCATCGATCGCCTCCGCCTCCGCCCGCGTGCAGGGGAGGGTGAGCTTCCAACTATCGGACATAGCTCGCCCCATTCACGTCGATCACCGAGCCCGTCATCGAAGCCGGCGCCTCCAACGCCAGAAACTTCGCCGCCGCCGCAATCTCGTCAGGCGCCGCGACCCGCCCGAGCGGAATGTCCGCCAGCAGCGCATCGCCGCCACGGCTCGACAGATAATCCTCCGCCATCCCGGTCATCGTGAACCCGGGGCACACCGCGAATGCCAGAATGCCCTCCCGAGCATACCCCCGGGCAATGGTCTTCGTCATCGCCACCATTCCCGCCTTCGAAGCGGCATAATGCCAATGCGCCGGCGAATCCCCGCGATAGGCGGCCCGGCTCGCGATATTGACGATCCGCCCACCGACCCCGCGCGCCTGCCAGTGCAGCACCGCCAGCCGGCAAAGCTCAGCGGAGGCGGTCAGGTTGATCCGCATCGTCCGCTCCCACTGCGCGGTCCAGTCGTCATCGGCGAGCGGTGCCGCCTCGAACACGCCAGCATTGTTGATCAGCACATCGATCGTACCGCCAGCCTGCGCCAACGCAGCGTCCCACAACGCAGTCGGTCCCGCAGGATCACTAAAATCGGCCGGGATGCCGCTGGCGGTCCCATGCCCGATGACGGAAGCGCCCGCGTCGGTCAGCGCCGCATGAATAGCCGCGCCGATACCGCGACTGGAGCCGGTAAGAAGAATGGTCATCCCCGCGCTCTAGCGCCGCAGGCTGTATCCGTCATCAAGTCGAAGAAGGAATGGTTCACGCGGAGACGCGGAGGCGCGGAGAGGGTGCACGTCGGTCAGGCGAGACGCGTAACAACGTGAGTTTTGAAGAACCTCCGGTTCCGCCAGACCCTCCGCGTCTCCGCGTCTCCGCGTGAACTCATTACTCTCTTCCAGCGCCCCTCAAGCCACGCTAGCCGAGAACCCGTCCGCCGCGCCGCGCAGCTCGCCCAGCTTGTCGTCGACCTCGCCGAACTGCCGCCCAAGTCCGTCGATCTCGGTAGCCACGCTCTCGGTATCCTCGCGGATCGCGGCGATCGTGGTCGACATCGAATCCGCCGCCAGCGCGGTTTCGTCGACCGCGGCGGTGATCGCGCACACGGTCTGCGCCTGCGCTTCCATCGCGTAACGGATGCGGCCGGCGGATTCCTGCACGTCGGCGACCGTCGACTTGATGATCGCGTTGGTCTCGACGGTCGCGCGCGTCGCCGCCTGGATTGCGGCGATCTTCGCGGCGATGTCGTCGGTCGCCCGCGCGGTCTGGCTCGCAAGCGATTTCACTTCCTGCGCGACGACCGCGAAGCCGCGCCCCGCATCGCCCGCGCGCGCCGCCTCGATCGTCGCGTTCAGCGCCAGCAGATTGGTCTGCCCGGCGATGTTCCGGATCAACCCGAGGATCGAATCGATCGATTTGGCATGCTCGCTCAGCGCGTCCGAGGTCCCGACCGCGAGATCGGCCTGGACCGAGGCACGGTCGGCGATCCGCGCGGCGGACTCGACCTCGACGCGCGCGTCCTCGATCGCGCGGATCAGGCCGGCGGCGACCTGCGCGGCTTCGCGCATCGCGACCGCGGATTGCTCGGCGGCGGCGGCGACCTCGCTCGCCTTGCCCAAAACGCTGCGGGTCGACGACGATGCGCCTTCCGCCTGGATCCGGATGCGCGCGCCAAGGGCTGCGGTATCCTCGATCGACGCGGCGATCGACTCGCGAAAATCCGCCGCCCGTGCGCCGCGCTCGCCACGCGCCTGTGCGGCGTCGGTGGCGCCAAGGTGCGACGCCATCAGATCCGCCTCGATCAGCGCGAGGCGCTGGACGATATCGCCCAGCCTCTGCATCTGCGCGGTATCGGTGCCCATCCGGTCCGCCACCAGGCTCAGCGTCACGCTGTGCGCGAACGCCAGCGACGACAGCAGAGCGGGCAGGGGAATGCCCGATTTGCGCGAATCGTCGGCATGGCCGATCGCGATTGCCTTCCAGGCCTCGTCATAGGGCGACTGGTATTTCAGCCGCGCATACTCGGCACTCGCCGTGATACGGCGCGCCAGTCGCTCGGGCGTGAAATACGCCACGACGTGGCTCACCGCCTCCAGCGACAGATAACGCTGCCAGAACGTCTCGGCGATCCGGCGATGGTCGTCCTCGTCCAGCAACGCGGTCAGGGTCGCGCAGGTCGGCGCGATCAGCCCGTCCCAGTCATAGTCGCGCACGCGGTCGCGCAGCGATCGGATGTCGCTGTCCCAGGCCGCGGGAAGTAGGGGGCGGGGCGACGCGCTGGCGGGTGTTGCAGTCATCGGGGTTCCTATGCAGCGACCTTGGCCACGAAATCGCCCGCGCTGTTCTTGAGATGGCCGAGCCGTCCGTCGAGCACGTCGAAACCGCGTCCCACGCTGTCGATCTCGCGCGCGACGGTTTCGGTGTCTTCCCGGATCGTCGCGATCGTGGTCGACATCGAATCCGCCGCCAGCGCCGTCTCGTCGACCGCGGCGGTGATCGCGGTCACGGTCTGCGCCTGCGCCTCCATCGCGTAGCGGATACGGTCGGCGCTCTCCTGCACTTCGGCGACGGTCGACTTGATACTGGCATTGGTCTCGACCGTGCCCCGCGTGGCCGACTGAATCGCGGCGATCTTCGCGGCGATGTCGTCGGTCGCGCGCGCGGTCTGGTTGGCGAGGCTCTTCACCTCCTGCGCCACCACCGCGAACCCGCGGCCGGCATCGCCTGCGCGCGCCGCCTCGATCGTCGCGTTCAGCGCGAGCAGGTTGGTCTGCCCGGCGATGTCGCGGATCAGCCCGAGGATCGATTCGATCGACTTGGCATGATCGCTCAGCGCCTCGGACATGCCGACCGCCTGGCCCGCCTGCACCGACGCGCGATTGGCGATCTCCGCTGCGGCCTCGACTTCGGTCCGCGCATCCTCGATCGCGCGGATGAGCCCGGCGGCAGTCTGCGCCGCCTCGCGCATCGCCACCGCGGATTGCTCGGCGGCGGCGGCGACCTCGCTCGCCTTGCCCAGCACCGCGCGGGTCGACGCCGAACTGCGCACCGTCTGTTCGCGCAACGTATGACCCTCGTGCGTGGCGGTCTCGACCATCGCCGCGATCCCGTCGCGGAACTCGGTGGCCAGCTTGTCGCGTGCGTCCTGCGCCGAATGCGCGCGATACGCGGTATAGATCGCGACGGTGATCTCGCCCTCGAGCGCGGACAGCCGCATGAGCGTGTCGATATATACGGGCAACGTCTCGCTGCTGCGATCGACCCGGCGCATCAGCACGTCCAGCGCGGCGCGATCGCTCGCGCTGATCATCGACAACAACGCCATCGGCGACACGTCGGCGGCGTAGGCCGCTGCGACCGACCGTTCGATCGACTCGACCCAGCCGCGACCCGCGGTGTCGAGGAAGCGGTTGCGCAGGAACGTGCAGCCGATCGCGATCATTTCCTCGGTCTTGTGCGCCGCCCAGACCCGTTCCTCGGAGAAACAGCGCTGCCACTGCTCCCAATACGCCTTCGACACCGCCGCGATCTCGGGTTCGATCGCGTCCCACACCGCGCGGCTGGCGGCGGTCAGCGAACCGTCGAAGTCGAACGCCCGCAACCGTACCGGAAGGTCGATGGTGGCGGCGATCGCGCCGGTCATCGGCATGTCTGTGGTCAAGGCGGTAGACTCCGGAAACGGGTTTTGCCCGTCGAGCGCTAAGGCCTATTGATTAAAAGCTGGTTAGGGATGGCCGGCAACAGCGGCGACGGTTTCGCGTGCGCGTTCCTGGGTGGCCAGGACGTGTCCAGCTATTGCCTTGGGTTATCGGAACCCGAGCGATGGGTTGCATCGCAGCACGCGGTGGCTAATAGGTCGCCCAATCTATATATTCTGGACCAAGCTGTTCTTGGTTCGTCATCTTCTGGTTCGAGGACTCCGCCCTTGGCATCGCGCAACCCGGCACGCCCGCTATCTCCCCATCTGCAGGTCTATAAATGGGGCCCGCACATGCTGGTCTCGATCCTGCACCGCGCGACCGGCAGCGGGATGGCGACCGTCGGCAGCCTGCTGCTCGTCTGGTGGCTCGCCGCGATCGCCGCGGGCGATCAGGCCTATGCGACCTTCGTCGATGTGTTCACGACCGATACCGGCCGTCTCAATATCCTCGGCTATATCGTCGCGGTCGGGCTGACGCTGTCGCTGTTCCAGCACATGATGACCGGCATCCGCCACTTCGTGCTCGACACCGGCGCGGGCTACGAACTGAAGCGGAACAAGATGGGCGCGATCGCGACGATGGTCGCATCGGTCGCGCTGACGGTCGTGTTCTGGCTCTACATGGGGATCAAGTAATGGGTTCGGGTACGGCAATCGGTCGCGTCCGCGGCCTCGGCAGCGCGAAACACGGCGCGCACCACTGGTGGCAGCAGCGCCTGACGGCGGGCGCGAACCTGTTCCTCATGCTGTGGCTGATGATCTCGGTCGCGCGGATGCCCGGCTACGACTACGCCGCGGTCCATCTGTGGCTACAGTCGGCCTGGGTCGCGGTGCCGATGGCGCTGTTGATCCTGTCGGTGTTCTATCACTTCCGTCTCGGTCTGCAGGTCGTGATCGAGGATTACCAGCACGGCGAGAGCCGTGTCGTGACGATGATCCTCCTCAACCTGTTCACCTTCACGCTGGGCGGCATCGCCCTGTTCGCGATCCTGAAGGTCGCCTTCTCCGGAGCTCCCGCGTAATGTCAGCTGCCTACAAGATCATCGATCATACCTATGATGCGGTCGTCGTCGGTGCCGGCGGCTCCGGCCTGCGCGCGACGATGGGCATCGCCGAGAGCGGCCTGAAGACCGCGTGCATCACCAAGGTTTTCCCGACCCGTTCGCATACCGTTGCAGCCCAAGGCGGCATCGCCGCGTCGCTCGGCAACAACTCGCCGGACCACTGGACCTGGCACATGTTCGACACCGTCAAGGGTTCCGACTGGCTCGGCGACCAGGACGCGATCGAGTATCTGTGCCGCGAAGCCCCGCAGGCGGTGTACGAGCTCGAACACGCCGGCATGCCGTTCAGCCGTAACGAGAACGGCACGATCTATCAGCGTCCGTTCGGCGGCCACATGCAGAACATGGGCGAGGGCCCCCCGGTCCAGCGCACCGCCGCCGCCGCCGATCGCACCGGCCATGCGATGCTCCACGCGCTGTACCAGCAGAGCCTGAAGTACAACACGGACTTCTTCGTCGAGTATTTCGCGCTCGACCTGATCATGGAAAACGGCGTCTGCCGCGGCGTCATCGCGCTGTGCATGGAAGACGGCTCGATCCACCGCTTCCGCAGCCACCAGACCGTGCTCGCCACCGGTGGCTATGGCCGCGTCTATTTCTCGGCGACCTCGGCGCACACCTGCACCGGCGACGGCAACGCGATGGTGCTCCGCGCCGGGCTTCCGTTGCAGGACATGGAGTTCGTCCAGTTCCACCCGACCGGCATCTACGGCGCGGGCGTGCTCATCACCGAGGGCGCACGCGGTGAGGGCGGCTATCTGACCAACTCCGAGGGCGAGCGCTTCATGGAGCGCTATGCCCCGTCGGCGAAGGACCTCGCCTCGCGCGACGTCGTCAGCCGCTCGATGGCGCTCGAAATGCGCGAAGGCCGCGGCGTCGGCAAGAACGGCGACCACATCTTCCTGCATCTCGATCACATCGATCCCAAGGTGCTCGCCGAGCGCCTGCCGGGCATCACCGAGACCGGCAAGGTCTTCGCCGGCGTCGATCTCACGCGCCAGCCGCTGCCGGTCACGCCGACCGTGCACTACAACATGGGCGGCATCCCGACCAACTTCCACGGCGAGGTCGTCAACCTCGTCGACGGCAACCCCGACGCGGTCGTCCCCGGCCTGTTCGCGGTCGGCGAGGCTGCGTGCGTGTCGGTCCACGGCGCCAACCGCCTCGGCTCGAACAGCCTGATCGATCTCGTGGTGTTCGGCCGCGCGACCGGCCTGCGGATCAAGGACACGCTGAAGCCCGGCACGGCACACGCGCCGCTGCCCAAGGGTTCGGAAGACCTCGCGCTGACGCGTCTCGACCATTTCCGCAATGCGTCGGGCGGTTCGCCGACCGCGCAGATCCGTCTCGACATGCAGCAGACCATGCAGAAGCATTGCGCGGTGTTCCGCGACACCGAGCTGCTGAACCAGGGCGTCGAGAAGATGGCCGGGATCTACAGCCGGATGACCGACGTCGCCGTGAAGGATCGCAGCATGATCTGGAACACCGATCTGGTCGAGACGATGGAGCTCGACAATCTGATCGGCCAGGCGGTCGTGACGATGAACTCGGCCGCCAACCGCACCGAGTCGCGCGGCGCGCACATGCACGAGGATTTTCCCGAGCGCGACGACGCGAACTGGATGAAGCACACCATCACCACCTTCAACGGGTGGGGCGGCAAGGGCGGCGAGACCAAGATCGATTTCCGCCCGGTCCACGACTACACGCTCACCGACGACATCGACTACATCAAGCCCAAGAAGCGGGTATACTGATGACCTGGGCCATCATCGCGATCGGGTTCCTGGTGCCCGTCGCGGTGGGGCTACTGACACGTTTCCAACCGATGATCGCCGGCTTCCTATGGCCGGTGGTCGTCGCGCTACTGACCGCGATCTACGTCTTCGGGATAGAAACTCGCGGCGTGGGCGAAGAACCTCAAAAGATAGCGATCACCTTCTACGCGCTCTTCTCGCTGGTAGGCGGCGTCCCGGGCGGCTTGGTAGGCTGGATTCTCCAGTACAAGCGCACAACCAAGGTTAGCTGAACCCCCTCCCGTTCTCCTGCGAACGCAGGAGCCCAGGATCACAAACGCCGCGCTCAGTAACTCTGGACTCCTGCGTTCGCAGGAGAACGGGCGACTGAGACAGACGTGCTACCGCTCCACCCGCCCAGCCGCAATCTTGTACACCAGATTCCGATCCCGCCGCCCGACCGCCACGACGATCACCGTCACCAAGCCATCGTGGACCCGGTACACAAGTCGATACCCCGCAGCCCGTAGCTTGATCTTGTAGCACCCAGTCATTCCGCTCAGCCGCGCACTCGCAATATGCGGCTCGCCCAACCGCTCGATCAGCTTCGCCTTGAACTGCGCGCGAACATTGGCGCCGAGCTTTTCCCACTCCCGCAGCGCGCTCGGCAGGAAAGCGAGACTATAGGTCGCCAAGCGAAACCGCGACCGGCACCTCGTCGGCACGCGCCCGCACCAAGTCTGCCAGTTCGACGTCTTCCAGCCGATCCATCAACTCTTCCCAAGCCGCCGCCGGCACTAGATACGCAGCGGGCGTATTCCGGTTCAGCACCGCCACTGGAAACCCGCCCGCAGCCTCGATGACCCCGGAAGGGTTCTTCTTCAGGTCGCTGATGCTCACCGTTGCGCCGGCAAATATGGTCTCGATCATGACCAGTCTATAGTACGTCGAACAGGTCAGACCAAATCGCTGTGCTGATATGCGGCAACTCATTCGGAACCCACCGCCCCCGCAAAAGTTTGCCGCGGCATGACCGACACATCCCCCGCTTCGAACGCCCGCAACTACCCGTTGCTGGCCGCCCCCCACATCCACCTCCACGGCCCCGTCGACGACGCGATGTACGACACTTTCAAGTCGCAACTCGTCGCCGCCCCCACCGAAGGCCCGCTGGTCGTCTCGATCACCACACTCGGCGGCGACCCCGAAGTCGCGCGCGCGATGGGCGACAACATCCGCCTGCTCCGCGAGTATACCGGCCGCGAGACGCTCTTCCTCGGCAAGGTCGCGGTCTATTCCGCCGGCGCGACGTTCATGTCCGCCTTCCCGGTCGACAGCCGTTTCCTCACCCGCAACAGCCGCATCATGATCCACGAGCGCCAGATGCAAAGCACGATCGAACTCAACGGCCCGCTCAACACGCTGTCCTACACGCTCAAGGCCAAGCTCCACGAGATCGAGGATTCGATCAAGATCCAGGAGGAAGGCTTCCGCGCGATCGTCGAGGGCTCGAAGGTATCGCTCGAGGAATTGAAGAAGAAGGCCCCCTCCAACTGGTACATCGAAGCCGAGGAAGCCCGCGACCTGGGGCTCGTCCTCGACATCATCTGACCCGGCACGCGCAGGTAACGCGACAGCGGGTGTGACGCATGTTGCACCCGCGAAGCTAAGGATTTGCGGGGAGGGCCCCTGTCATGTATCGGCTCTGACAACCTATAATCACACCACGGACGGACCGCTCGCAATGGCCGAATTCTCGCTCCCGAAAAACAGCGTCGTCAAGAAGGGCGTCAAGCACGCCTCGACCAGCGGGGGTAAGCGTCTCAAATCGTTCAAGGTCTACCGCTACGATCCGGACAGCGGCGAGAACCCGCGCTACGATAATTTCGAGCTCGATCTCGACGATACCGGCCCGATGGTGCTCGACGCGCTGATCAAGATGAAGAGCGAGCAGGATTCCTCGCTCACTTTCCGCCGGTCGTGCCGCGAGGGCATTTGTGGCTCGTGCTCGATGAACATCAACGGCAAGAACGGCCTCGCGTGCACGACCGCGATCGAGGATTGCAAGGGCGAGGTCCAGATCACGCCGCTGCCGCACATGGACGTGATCAAGGACCTGGTCCCCGACTTCACGCATTTCTACGCGCAATATTCGTCGATCAAGCCGTGGCTGCAGACCGTCACCCCGCCGCCCTCGGGCAAGGAGCGCCTCCAGTCGCCGGAAGACCGCTCGAAGCTCGACGGCCTGTACGAGTGCATCCTGTGCGCCTGCTGCTCGACCTCGTGCCCGAGCTATTGGTGGAACGCCGACAAGTTCCTCGGCCCCGCGATCCTGTTGCAGGCCTATCGCTGGCTCGCCGACAGCCGCGACGAGATGACCGGCGAGCGGCTCGACGAGCTCGAGGATCCGTTCCGCCTGTATCGCTGCCACACCATCATGAACTGCGCGAACGCCTGCCCCAAGGGGCTGAACCCCGCCAAGGCGATCGCCGAAATCAAGAAGATGGAAGCCGAACGGGTCGTCTGATCCCTTCGATACGGGCCTTCGACTTCGCTCAGTCCCTACTCAGGACGAACGGGGGGTATAAACATCCGTTCGTCCTGAGTAGCTGCTGAGCTTGTCGAAGCGGCGTATCGAAGGACAGGTTGTTGACCACCCCCCATTTCGTCGAAGCCGAAGACCCAGCCAACCCTGGCTGGCGCAGTTGGTCGCTCTCCGACCCCACCCGCTTCAACACGCTGCTCGGCCCCATGCTTTACCGCGTCGACGGCCACACCGTCCGCGTCCGCATCACCCCCGAGCATCGCCACTCGAACCTCCAGAACAACGTCCACGGCGGCGCGCTCCTCGCGTTCATCGACGTCGCGCTGTTCGCAGCCGCCAGAGGCTTCGGCCTGATTACCGCCGGCACCGCGGTGACGCTCGATCTCAACACGCAGTTCATCGGCGGCGGCCGCGTCGGCGAACCGATCGAGGCGCAGGTCGAGGTGCTAAAGGAAACCGGCCGCCTCTTGTTCCTCCGGGGTCTCGTGGTGCAAGGGGACGACGAAACGAAGATCGCCGCCTTCTCGGCCACGATCCGCAAGCCGACTGCCAGATAGCACCGGCGCCTCACTGTGCTTCCGCGCACGCGGGAGTCCAGGAGTCAGATACACAACGCCTGGGGGCCTGGGCCCCCGCCTGCGCGGGGGAACGGAAATGACTGTACTCAAGGCCTATGAGGCGCTCGTAGCCTCGGGCGAACTCCGCCCCGACCCGGAACAAGCCGCCGCCGCCGCGCGCCTCAACACCCTCGCCACCGAACTCGCCACCCCCAAATCCACCGGCTTCTTCGCCCGCTTCTCCAAAAAAGCCGACCCCCGCGGAGTCTACCTCTGGGGCGGAGTCGGACGCGGTAAGTCGATGCTGATGGACCTGTTCTTCGCGAACGCCCCAGTCGACAAAAAACGCCGCGTCCACTTCGGCGAGTTCATGCTCGAGGTCCACGCGCGCATCGCCGCCGAACGTCGCAAGGAAGTCGGCGACCCGATCGTCCCCGTCGCCACCGCGATCGCCGACGAGACCCGCCTGCTCGCGTTCGACGAGATGATGGTCACCAACAGCCCCGACGCGATGATCCTGTCGCGGCTGGTGACGTCGCTGCTCGATTCCGGCGTGACGATCGTGACGACCTCGAACCGCCCGCCGGCCGATCTCTACAAGAACGGCCTCAACCGCGAGCATTTCCTGCCCTTCATCGCGACCATCGAACAGCGCCTCGACGTACTCCCGCTCAACGGCCCGGTCGATTATCGCCGCGACCGGCTCGGCAGCCAGGACACGTGGCTCGTCCCCAACGGCCCCGAGGCGACCGCGCAACTCTCCGCCGCGTTCTTTCGCCTCACCGACTTCTCGACCGACGACAGCGAGCACGTCCCGGCCGAAGACCTGATCGTTCAGGGCCGTACGCTCCGGGTGCCGAAATCACTCAAGGGCGTCGCGGTGTTCAGCTTCAAGAAGCTGTGCGGAGAAGCCCGCGGCGTGGCCGACTACCTCGCCATCGCGCGGAAGTTCCACACCGTCATCCTCGTCGGCATCCCCAAGCTCGGCCCCGAGAACCGCAACGAAGCGGCGCGCTTCGTCGCGCTGATCGACGCGCTGTACGAGCACAAGGTGAAGCTCCTCGCCGCCGCCGATGCGCAACCCGGCGACCTCTACGAAAGCGGCGATGGCAGGTTCGAATTCGACCGCACGATAAGCCGCCTCGAAGAGATGCGCTCCGAGGACTATCTCGCCGAAGGCCACCTCTGACCGACCCCGAATACCACCCCGGCGAAGGCCGGGGCCCAATTGGAAAGGTCGCAGTAACAGCGCGCGGTGCTCCGTTAGCAACGTTCCTCAATTGGGCCCCGGCCTCCGCCGGGGTGGTTCGATTTGGATGGTTGTGCCTTATTGCACATGCGAACCACTTGCAATAACAACCCGCTTTTGTCCTTTTAGCGGTTGCCGTAGCGGGATAATGCGCGTAACCGGCGTCACCAATCACCCCGCACATCAGACGGAGACGGATTGGAATGGCTCGCAAGAAGATCGCGCTGATCGGCGCCGGTAACATCGGCGGTACGCTCGCGCACCTCGCAGCACTCAAGGGCCTTGGCGATATCGTCCTGTTCGACGTCGCCGAGGGCATCCCCCAGGGCAAGGCGCTCGACCTGTCGCAGTGCGGACCCGTAGAAGGCTTCGACTCGCAGATCACCGGCTCGAACGATTACGCCGACATCGCCGGCGCGGACGTCATCATCGTCACCGCCGGTGTCGCGCGGAAACCCGGCATGAGCCGCGACGACCTGCTCGGCATCAACCTCAAGGTCATGAAGGCCGTCGGCGAGGGTATCAAGGCCAACGCTCCGAACGCGTTCGTGATCTGCATCACCAACCCGCTCGACGCGATGGTGTGGGCGCTCCGCGAATTCTCGGGTCTGCCGCACCACATGGTGGTCGGCATGGCCGGCGTGCTCGACTCGGCACGCTTCAGCCACTTCCTCGCCGACGAGTTCAAGGTCTCGGTCAAGGATGTCACTAGCTTCGTGCTCGGCGGCCACGGCGATACTATGGTCCCGGTCATCAGCTACTCGACGGTGTCGGGCATCCCGGTTCCCGACCTCATCGCGATGGGCATGTCGAGCCAGGAAAAGATCGACGCGATCGTCAAGCGCACGCGCGGCGGCGGCGGCGAGATCGTCGCGCTGCTGAAGACGGGTTCGGCATACTACGCGCCGGCGACCAGCGGCATCGCGATGGCCGAGGCGTATCTGTACGACCAGAAGCGCGTGCTTCCGGCCGCGGCATATGTGTCGGGCGAGTATGGCCTTACCGATCTGTACGTCGGCGTGCCGGTGGTGATCGGTGCCGGCGGCGTCGAGAAGATCGTCGAGATCAAGCTGGATGATGAAGCCAAGCAGAACCTCACCGTGTCGGTCGATGCGGTGAAGGAGCTGATCGTGGCCTGCAAGGGCATCGACGGTTCGCTGAACTGATTTGAGGTGAGGTGACGAACCAAAAGGAGTAACCACCACCCCGGCGAAGGCCGGGGTCCAGTTGGGAAAGCCGAAATGATGGAAGAACAAGCGTTCGTCTACATCATGGCCAACTTCCCCAACGGTGCGATCTACCTCGGTTCGACCGTAAACCTGCCAAAGCGTGTGTGGGAGCACCGCAACGGTTTCGGCGGTTTCACCAAGCGTTACGGCTGCAAGATCCTCGTCTGGTACGAGGCCTGCGGCGAATGGGAAGCGGCACGGCAGCGCGAGCTGCAAATGAAGGAGTGGAAGCGGGCCTGGAAAGTGCGTGAGATCGAAGGGTTCAATCCTGCTTGGGATGACCTGTACGATCATATCGCGTTACCATGACCGCCTTCCCAACTGGACCCCGGCCTTCGCCGGGGCGGACCGGACTGGAGATAGAATGAGCATCCTCGTCGACAAGAACACCAAGGTCATCACCCAAGGCATGACCGGCGAAACCGGCAGCTTCCATACCAAGATGGCGCTGGAATACGGCACGCAGATGGTCGGCGGCGTCACGCCCGGCAAGGGCGGTACGACCCACCTCGACCTCCCCGTCTACAACACCGTCGCCGAAGCCAAGGCGATGACCGGCGCGACCGCGTCGGTCATCTACGTGCCGCCCCCCTTCGCCGCCGATTCGATCCTCGAGGCGATCGACGCCGAGATCGAGCTGATCGTCGCGATCACCGAGGGCATTCCCGTCCTCGACATGGTCAAGGTCAAGCGCGCGCTGTCGGGCTCCAAGTCGCGCCTCATCGGCCCGAACTGCCCCGGCGTGCTGACCCCCGGCGAGTGCAAGATCGGCATCATGCCCGGCTCGATCTTCAAGAAGGGCTCGGTCGGCGTTGTCAGCCGTTCAGGCACGCTCACCTATGAGGCGGTGTTCCAGACGTCGAACGCAGGCCTTGGTCAGACGACCGCGGTCGGCATCGGTGGCGATCCGGTCAACGGCACGAACTTCATCGACGTGCTCGAGCTGTTCCTCGCCGACGACGAGACGCAGTCGATCATCATGATCGGCGAAATCGGCGGCGACGCAGAAGAGCAGGCGGCACAGTTCCTCCGCGACGAAGCAAAGCGCGGTCGATCGAAGCCGATGGCAGGCTTCATCGCCGGTCGTACGGCGCCTCCTGGTCGTCGCATGGGCCATGCCGGCGCGATCGTGTCGGGCGGCAAGGGCGACGCGGAGAGCAAGATCGCGGCGATGGAAGCTGCCGGGATCAAGGTCTCGGAAAGCCCCAGCCTGCTCGGCGAGACGCTGCTGAGCGTGTTGAAGGGTTGATCTGACTACCCCTCTCCCTTCGGGGAGAGGGAAGGAGCTGCCGAAGGGCTCCCGTGAAAGTAGCACTTTCATGGGGTTCTGGGGCAGCGGAAGGGTGAGGGCACGTGACCGCCCGTGCCCTCACCCTCCCACCCGCAAGTGCGAGTGGGCCCCTCCTTCTCCCCCGCGGGGAGAAGGACACTGAGGACGAGAACGATGGGCTACGAAGGCCAGGATTTCAGCGATATCGCAGCCGGCGTCAGCCCGGCGTTCGTGGAGACGCTCTACGCCAAGTTCAACGCGGACCCGGCCTCGGTCGAATCCGGTTGGCGCGCGTTCTTCGAGGGTCTCGAAGGCTCCGCGCAGGGCCCGAGCTGGGAGAGCGCCCGCTGGCCGCTCACCACCACGGACGACCTGACCGCAGCGCTCGATCCGACCCAGATGGAGCCCGCGCCCAAGCCCGCCAAGGGTGGCAAGCCGGCCCCCGCCGCCGCGGCACCCGCGCCCGTCTCGAAGGAAGAGATCGCCAAGGCCGCCGCCGACGCGATCCGCGCGCAGCTGCTCGTCCGCACCTACCGCGTCCGTGGCCATCTCGCCGCGAACCTCGATCCGCTCGGCCTGTCGAAGCGCGAGATGCCCGAGGATCTGAAGACCGAATATCACGGCTTCTCCGACGGCGACATCGACCGGAAGGTCTATCTCGGCGGCACGATGGGCTTCGAATGGGTCTCGATCCGCGAGCTCGTCGACACGTTGCGCAAGAATTACTGCGGCAATGTCGGCCTCGAATACATGCACATCTCCGACGTCGAGGAGCGCCGCTTCCTCCAGGAGCGCATGGAGGGCCAGGACAAGGCGATCGAATTCTCCATCGACGGCAAGAAGGCGATCCTCACCAAGGTGATCGAGGCCGAGCAGTGGGAGAAATTCCTCGGCAAGAAGTACGTCGGTACGAAGCGCTTCGGGCTCGACGGCGGCGAATCGATGATCCCCGCGCTTGAGTCCGTCATCAAGTACGGCGGCCAGATGGGCGTGCGCGAGCTCGTCATCGGCATGGCGCATCGCGGTCGCCTCAACGTGCTGGCGAACGTGATGGCCAAGCCGTTGCGCGTGATCTTCCACGAATTCGCCGGCGGTTCGGCCAATCCCGACGACATCGGCGGCTCGGGCGACGTGAAGTACCACCTCGGCACCAGCACCGATCGCGAGTTCGACGGCCACAAGGTTCACATGAGCCTGGTCGCCAACCCGTCGCATCTCGAAGCCGCCGACCCCGTCGTGCTCGGCAAGACGCGTGCGATCCAGACGCTCACCAACGACCTCAAGGATCACACCGCGGCGTTGCCCGTGCTGATCCACGGCGACGCGGCGTTCGCGGGGCAGGGGATCGTCTGGGAGTGCCTCGGCTTCTCCGGCATCCGCGGCTACAACACCGGCGGCTGCGTCCACTTCATCATCAACAACCAGGTGGGCTTCACGACCTCGCCGCAGTTCGCGCGCTCGTCGCCCTACCCGTCGGACGTCGCCAAGGGTGTCCAGGCGCCGGTCTTCCACGTCAACGGCGACGATCCCGAGGCGGTCACCTTCGCGACCAAGATGGCGATGGAATTCCGCCAGAAGTTCCACCGCGACATCGTCATCGACATGTGGTGCTATCGCCGCTTCGGTCACAACGAGGGCGACGAGCCGTCCTTCACGCAGCCGCTGATGTACGACATCATCCGTAAGCACCCCGGCGTGTCGACGGTCTATGGCAACCGCCTGATCAAGGAAGGCGTGATCGACCAGCCCTGGATCGACGAGAACGTGAAGCAGTTCACGCTCCGTCTCGAGGGTGAGTTCGAAGCCGGATCGTCGTACAAGCCGAACAAGGCGGACTGGTTCGGCGGTCGCTGGACCGGCCTCAGCGCGCCCACGGATGGTGCGTCGGCACGCCGCAATGTCGAGACCGGCCTCAGCACGAAGCTGTTCGATTCGCTCGGCCGCACGCTCACGACCGTCCCCGACAGCGTGAAGATCCACAAGACGCTGGCGCGCGTGATCGACGCCAAGCGCGAGATGTTCAAGTCGGGCAAGGGCTTCGACTGGGCGACCGGCGAGGCACTCGCATTCGGTGGCCTGCTCTCGGAAGGGTACGGCGTCCGCCTGTCCGGCCAGGATTCGGGCCGCGGCACCTTCTCGCAGCGCCACGCCGTCTGGGTCGACCAGACCGACGAGCACAAGTACGTGCCGTTGCAGGAGATCGAGCACGGCAATTTCGAGGTGCTCGACAGCCCGCTGTCCGAGTACGGCGTGCTCGGCTTCGAATATGGCTATGCGCTTGCCGACCCGAAGACGCTGGTCCTCTGGGAGGCGCAGTTCGGTGATTTCGTCAATGGCGCGCAGATCATGATCGATCAGTTCATCACGTCCGGCGAGTCGAAGTGGCTCCGCGCCAACGGCCTCGTGATGCTGCTGCCGCACGGCTATGAAGGGCAGGGGCCAGAGCATAGCTCGGCACGTCCCGAGCGCTTCCTTCAGTCGTGCGCGGACGACAACATCCAGGTCGCGAACTGCACCAGCCCGGCGAACTATTTCCACCTGCTTCGCCGGCAGATGCACCGCAACTTCCGCAAGCCGCTGATCGTGATGACGCCCAAGTCGTTGCTGCGGCACAAGCTGGCCGTCTCGAACGCCGAGGATTTCCAGGGCGACAGCCACTTCCGCCGCCTGTTGTCGGATACCAATCCGGCCGCCGACGTCGATACGAAGCGTCTGGTCCTGTGCACCGGCAAGGTCGCGTACGACCTGATCGAGGCACGCGATGCGGCGGGCGACACCGACACGCAGATAGTCCGCGTCGAACAGCTCTATCCCTTCCCCGGCAACCCGATCGCCGAGCGCGTCGCACGGATGCCGAACCTGGAAGAGATCGTCTGGGCGCAGGAAGAGCCGAAGAACAACGGCTATTGGTTCTTCGTCGAGCCGCTGATCGAGGAGGCGCTGGCAACGGTCGACTCCCGCGTGAAGCGCGCGCGCTACGCCGGGCGCAACGCCTCGGCGTCGCCCGCGACCGGCCTGATGAAGCGTCACCAGGCCGAACAGGGCGCGCTCGTCGCCGACGCGCTCGGCCACAGCGTCCGCGACGAAATCCGCCGCACCCGCGCAAACTAAGTTTTTCTACCACCCCGGCGTAGGCCGGGGCCCAATTGGGATGGTAGATGTAATTGAGCGAAACGCCGGCCACTCAGCGTTTCGTAACTGGACCCCGGCCTACGCCGGGGTGGAGGAAACGAGAAAATGGCAACCGAAGTCACCGTCCCCGTCCTGGGTGAATCGATCACCGAAGCCACCCTCGGCGAGTGGCTGAAGCAGCCCGGCGACCCCGTCGCGGTCGACGAGCCGATCGCCAGCCTCGAGACCGACAAGGTCTCGGTCGAGGTCCCGTCGCCGGTCGCCGGCGTCATGGGCCAGCACGCCGTCGCCGTCGGCGACACCGTGCAGGTCGGCGCGATGCTCGCCACGATCGACTCCGGTGACGGCGCCGCCGCTGCCCCGGCCAAGGCGCCCGAGCCAGCCGCGACCGCAACGCCGTCCGCGCCCGCCAAGGATGAGTCCGGCGCAGGTTACGGCGACCAGCCCGGTGCCGGCACCAGCGACTCGCCCGCCGCGCTCTCCCCGTCGGTCCGCCGCGCGGTGCTCGAGCACGGCGTCGACCCCGGCACCGTCAAGGGCACCGGCCGCGACGGTCGCATCACCAAGGAAGACGTGACCGCCGCCGCATCGAGCAAGCCAGCACCGGCGCCCGCCGCAGCGCCTGCTCCGGCCGCAGCGCCTACCGCCGCTTCGGGTCGCGGCGAAGAGCGCGTGCGCATGACGCGCCTCCGCCAGACGATCGCCAAGCGCCTCAAGGAAGCGCAGAACACCGCCGCGATGCTGACGACGTTCAACGACGTCGACATGACCGCGGTGATCGAGGCGCGCGCCAAGTACAAGGACCTGTTCGAGAAGAAGCACGGCGTCCGCCTCGGCTTCATGGGCTTCTTCGTGAAGGCCGCGACGATGGCGCTGCGCGACATCCCCTCGGTCAACGCGTCGATCGACGGCGACGACATCGTCTATCACGATTACGCCGACATCTCGGTCGCGGTCTCGTCGCCGGGCGGCCTCGTCGTCCCGGTGATCCGCGATGCCGACCAGATGTCCGTCGCGACGATCGAGAAGACGATCGGCGACTTCGGCAAGCGCGCCAAGGAAGGGGCGCTCAAGATGGACGAGATGAAGGGCGGCACCTTCACGATCTCGAACGGCGGCGTGTTCGGCTCGCTGATGTCGACCCCGATCATCAACCCGCCGCAGTCCGCCGTGCTCGGCCTCCACCGCATCGAGGAGCGCCCGGTCGTCGTCAACGGCCAGATCGTCATCCGCCCGATGATGTACCTCGCACTCAGCTACGACCACCGCCTGATCGACGGCCGCGAAGCCGTGACGTTCCTGGTGGCGCTGAAAAATGCGATCGAAGATCCCACGCGCATCCTGATCGACCTCTGAGGTCGATGAACGAAGGTACGTTCTGAACGGAAAGAAGGTACACCAAAGGTATCGCATGACTTAAACCGTCATCCTGACGAAAGTCAGGATCCAGAGTAACGGACGGAACCGCTCGTTGCTCTGGATCCTGGGTCGAGCCCAGGATGACGGAAAGTATCGTGAGGCAATCGGAGGTCGAGATGACGGCACCAGATCGAACGCCATGGGACGGGATCATCGTGACCGACCCAGATGTTTGCTTCGGCAAGGTTCGCATCGCCGGCACCCGAATGTACGTCGATCACCTCCTTGAGTTCATCGAGTATGGTGGTTCGATCGATAGCTATCTCGCGGATTATTCCCATATCACTCGGGCACAGTTGCAAGCTGCACTCGGGTTCACGCGCGATCTCGTTGCGGCGAAGCGCAATAAGTTAAAAGGTGAGTTGAGGCATGGCTGACTACGACTATGACGTCCTCGTGATCGGTGCGGGCCCCGGCGGTTACGTCGCGGCGATCCGTGCCGCGCAGCTCGGCCTGCGCACCGCCTGCGCCGAATCGCGCGAGACGCTCGGCGGCACCTGCCTCAACGTCGGCTGCATCCCGTCGAAGGCGCTGCTCCATGCGTCCGAGATCTACGAGGAGGCCAAGGGCGGCCACATGACGAAGTTCGGCATCGACTTCCAGGGCGTCACGCTGAACCTCGACCAGATGCACGCCGAGAAGGCCAAGGCCGTCAAGGAACTGACCGGCGGCGTCGAATTCCTGTTCAAGAAGAACAAGGTGACCTGGCTCAAGGGCAAGGCCGCATTCCAGGACGCGCACACCGTCGACGTGGCGGGCCAGAAGGTCACCGCGAAGAACATCGTGATCGCCACCGGCTCGTCGGTGATGCCGCTCCCCGGCGTCGAGGTCGACCAGACGACCGTCGTCGACAGCACCGGCGCGCTCGCATTGCCGAAGGTGCCCGAGCACATGGTCGTCATCGGCGGCGGCGTGATCGGCCTCGAACTCGGCAGCGTCTGGCGTCGTCTCGGCGCGAAGGTCACGGTCGTCGAGTTCGTCGACCAGATCCTCCCCGGCTTCGACGGCGAAGTCCGTCGCGAGACCGCCAAGCTCTTCAAGAAGCAAGGCATGGAGCTGAAGCTCTCAACCAAGGTCACCGGCGTGACCGTCGCCGACGGCGTCGCGACTGTCACCGTCGAGCCTGCCGCGGGTGGCGCATCCGAAACGCTGACCGCCGACGCGGTGCTCGTCTCGATCGGGCGCAAGGCCAACGTCGACGGCCTCAACCTCGAAGCCATCGGCCTCGAGCTCAACAAGCGCAGCCAGATCGAAACCGACCACTCGTTCCGCACCAAGGTCGACGGCGTCTGGGCGATCGGCGACTGCATCCCCGGCCTGATGCTCGCGCACAAGGCCGAGGACGAAGGCGTCGCGGTCGCGGAAAACATCGCCGGCCAGACCGGCATCGTCAACGAGGACGTCATCCCGAGCGTCGTCTACACGATGCCCGAGATCGCCGGCGTCGGCCTGACGGAAGAGGCAGCGAAGGACAAGACCGAGATCAAGGTCGGCAAGTTCCCGTTCGCCGCCAACAGCCGCGCCAAGACCAACCGCGACACCGACGGCTTCGTGAAGATCATCGCCGACGCCAAGACCGACCGCGTCCTCGGCGTCTGGATCGTTTCTTCGCTGGCGGGAACGCTGATCGCCGAAGCCGCCATCGCGATGGAATTCGGCGCGACCAGCGAGGACATCGCCTACACCTGCCATGCGCATCCCACGCATGCCGAGGCGATCAAGGAAGCGGCGATGGCGGTGCAGGGCAAGCCTATTCATATCTAGCAATTGCTAGATATGGATCCAAAGGGCTTGCCCGGCCGGCGACGCTCCAGCGCCGTCCGACGACAGGGGCTTTGCCCCTGTCCGGCCAAGCAAGGCTTCGCATCTGCGAGTGAAGAAAGATCGAGAGGGCGTCGGTGGCAATCCACCGGCGCCCTCTCTGCGTTTGCCGCGCGAACGGCGAACGGCGAACGGCGAACGACCTGGGTTGAAAGGGTAGGGGTAACGAGCGGGAGTCGGGGGTGTGGGGAAGCGATACAATTGCACGCCCTCCAGAAAACCCGTCCGACCACCCGCTATCCGTCATCCCGGCGAAGGCCTGGACCCACGGTTACGGCGGACCCCGCGATATCGCTCCATCATTACCTGCCCCGCGACCATGGGTCCCGGCGTCCGCCGGGATGACGGGGGAGGGGGTAGCGAGCTATAAAATGGCAGCCGCGACTGCAGGAAGATCCTGGTTTGCGAGGTCTATGACAGCGCCACGTGCTCCCAAGCCCACGCTCCAGACCCTTCTCAAACCCTTCAAACCCACACCCCGATCCGTCATCCCGGCGGACGCCGGGACCCACGGTTACGGAGGACCCGGCGATATCGCGCCATCATTACCCGCCCCGCGACCATGGGTCCCGGCGTTCGCCGGGATGACGGGGCAAGGGGAACGCAATTACCGAGCTCGATCAGAGTGGCGTGCACCGCGTGGCGGGGCCCTTCAAGCCGAAGCACCCAAAACCCAACAAAAAGCAAATTTCCGTCCCCACGCCCTAACCGGAACCAATCCTTAGCAAAGCCGACCTATCAACCCGCGTAACGAACGAACAAGCAGGTCTCCGTGGCGCTCGATCTCTCTACTCTCTACGTCGTCGCAGGCCTTGGCATGCTGGTCGCCGGGTTCATCCATCTCATCCCCCTCGCGACCGGCCGGTTCGGGTCATGGGCAGGCTTATGGGGCGCCGGTCACGTGATCGCCGGTTGCGGCGCACTGATGGCGGTGCTGAACGATCGGATCGGTCTCCCCTGGGCGCCCAGCATCGGCAACCCCGCGGTGGTGATGGGCTATGCGCTGATCGCCGGCGCGGCGGTGAAATTCGACCGCCCGGACGCGCGCCTGAGGTCGCTGCTGGCGATCGCCGCGGTGCTGGGCCTGCCCTTGTGGTTCACGCACGACCCTGCGCATTTCCACCTCCGCGTCGCCTATCTCAGCGTCATCCGTGCCGGGTTCGATCTCGTCGTGGTCGTCGTCGCCGTCCGTTTCGCGCGGCGTGACTCGCTGCAGACCGGCTGGATCGTCGCCGCGCTGTTCGCGGTCACCGTACCGATGTTTCTCGGCCGCGCCTGGCTGGCCTATAGCGACCGCATCGGCACGCAGCTGACCGGTCGTCACGACGATCTCGGCGCTTGGCTCGCCGCCGGCCAGATCGCCTTCATCATCTTCCGCGCGTTCTCGCTGCTGATCCTGCAGGCCGAGCGCGGCCAGAACCTGCTGCTCGATCAGATGGAGCGCGACTGGCTCACCGGCGCGTTCAATCGCGCCGGCCTCGATCGCATCGTGCGGACGTTCGTTGGCGGCCATGCGCCGCGCACGCTGACGGTGATGATGCTCGATCTCGATCGCTTCAAGACGCTCAACGACACGTTCGGCCACGCCGCCGGCGACGCGGCGCTCCGCACCTTCGCGGAGATCGCCCACGAGGCGCTCGGCCGGCAAGGCCACCTCGTCCGTTGGGGCGGCGACGAATTCGTCTGCGTGCTCCCCGACGTCTCGACAACGCAGGCCCGCGCGATCGGCACCAGCATCGCGACACGGTTCGCGCAGACCATGGCGCCGCGCATGGCGACGCATGGCACGCTCGGGGTCAGCTTCGGTATCGTCGAAGGCGAGCCCCAGACGCCGATCGTTGACCTCATCGCCGACGCAGACCGCGCGATGTACCGCGCGAAGAGCGACCGCCGCCAACCCGCCGTCTGCATCCCCCCCGTATATATCCCGGACGTCTACATCTCCGACGTCTACGTCCCTGACGTCTACACAAAGGCCGCCTGAGCACCGGGGCAGGACCGCAACGCCACGCGCGACGTCGTGGTCCTGCACGGTCAAGCGGCCGGCGGATCCTTCTTCCCGGTCGGCTTGCCGAACCCGACGAACAACCGCTCCAGCCCTACCGTCACCGAGTCCAGCACCTTGGCGAACTCGGGCGGCAACGCGGTCTTCTCGCTCCGCGGCGGCTCCGGCGTATCCCCGGCGAACGGACCATTGCCCTGCGGCTTGGCCGTCTCTGCCGCCACGTCCGGCTCCACCTTCGACGCACCAGGCTCAGCCTGTTGCGAGGGTGCGGCAGGCGAGGGCGGGGAAGGGGGTGTCGGCGGCGTCGGCCGCGCATTCGCCTTCGCGTCGTGCTTCGAGATCGCCGTCGCCGCGGCCATCAGCCCGGCCGCGATCATCTGCCGCCCGACCGGCGTCCCCATCTGCCGTGCGATCGTCGCGGCGATCCCGGCGAACGGCGCCCCACCCGCATGCTTGCCGCCACCCTGCTTGCCACTGTCATGCTTGCCATCGTCATGCTTGTGGCGCTTGTGCCCGCCGCCGTCTGGCTCACCCGCGTGATGCCCGCCCGCGCGCATGTCGATCTCCACCTCGCGCTCGCGCCGTTTACGCTCGTCCTTCTTCTTGCCCATGTCGTCCTCTGTGCCGTTCGCAATGTGTACGACAAAGATAATACACCGATTTAGGATCGCAAGCCCGATGGCGCCGGTCCTCTGGTCGACACCGGAGCCGCGCTTACTTGCCGGACCACGTCCCCGGCAGTCGCCACATTACCTTGCGCGAAGCATGGCTGATCATCGGCTTGCCGTCGAAGCCGAGCGCCGGGCTGTAGCGCCCGCGTGCGACGATCGCGTGGCACGCCGCCTTGTCGAGCTCGACCTCGCCGCTCGACACCACGGTTCGGCAATCGGCGACATGGCCATCCAGACCAATCGTCCACAGGATCGTCGTCGTGCCCTGCGCGCCCTTGCTGACGATCGACATTGGGTAGTCGCTGGTCGAGATCCAGTCTCCCGGAGAGCGTTTCGGCTCGGCGGCTTGCGCGATCCGCGATCGCTCGGTCGGATCGAGCCCCCACAGCTTGACCGTCGAATCATTGCACTTGGCCAACGCCTCGAACGCCGCCTTCGCATTGGGCAGGGTAAAGCTCCATCCGCGCATCTTCTCGGGCGCGACTAGCAGCACCGCGTCGGGAGGAAGTGCCTCGAACAGCGCGGCGTCGACGGGCATCTGCGTCATCCGCTTCCCCGACGCCTGCGTCGGAAAGCTTTCGTATCAATACCCCGCCGGTGGCAAGCCGGTGAGCCCCCATGACGACCGTCCCGCAATCGATCGTCCCGGATGAACTGGCACCCGGCCTCATGCATTCCTATCTCTCCCACTAGTTTCCCGATCAGAACAGAAGTAGAACCAGCCTCATGCTGACCAAGATTTCCGTACGCGGCGCGCGCGAGCACAACCTCAAGGACGTCGACATCGACATCCCCCGCGACACGCTCACGGTGATCACCGGCCTCTCGGGCTCCGGCAAGTCGAGCCTTGCGTTCGACACGATCTACGCCGAGGGCCAGCGCCGCTACGTCGAGAGCCTCAGCGCCTACGCCCGCCAGTTCCTCGAACTGATGCAGAAGCCAGACGTCGACCACATCGAAGGCCTCTCGCCCGCGATTTCGATCGAGCAGAAGACGACGTCGCGCAACCCGCGCTCGACCGTCGCCACCGTCACCGAAATCTACGATTACATGCGCCTGTTGTGGGCGCGCGTCGGCATCCCGTATTCCCCCGCCACCGGCGAGCCGATCGCCGCGCAGACCGTCTCGCAGATGGTCGACCGCGTCATGGCGCTCCCCGAGGGCACGCGCCTGTACCTGCTCGCCCCCGTCGTCCGCGGCCGCAAGGGCGAGTATCGCAAGGAACTCGCCGAGTGGCAGAAGGCGGGCTTCGCGCGCGTCCGCATCGACGGCACGATCCACGACATCGACGAAGCCCCCGCGCTCGACAAGAAGTACAAGCACGACATCGAAGTCGTCGTCGACCGCCTGGTAGTAGGCGGCGAGATCGCCACGCGCCTAGCGGAGAGCTTCGAAACCGCGCTGAAGCTCGCCGACGGCCTCGCCTATGTCGACCCCGCCGACCCGGTAGAGCCGCACACGCCAAAGTCCGAAATCCTCGGCAACAACGCCCCCGACGGCCGCATCGTCTTCTCCGAGAAATTCGCCTGCCCGGTCAGCGGCTTCACCATCTCCGAGATCGAGCCGCGCCTGTTCTCGTTCAACGCCCCGCAAGGCGCCTGCCCGGCCTGCGACGGCCTCGGCGAGAAGCTGCTGTTCGACGAAGACCTCGTCGTCCCCAACCACATGCTCAGCATCAAGAAGGGCGCGGTCGTGCCCTGGGCGAAATCCAACCCGCCGTCGCCCTATTACATGCAGGTCCTCGGCAGCCTCGCGCGCGAGTTCAAGTTCGACATCGAGACGCCCTGGTCCGACCTCCCGCCGGAGGTCCAGAGCACCATCCTGCACGGCTCGAAGGGCAAGCCCGTCACGCTCACCTTCATCGACGGCAAGAAGAAATACGACGTCTCGAAGCCGTTCGAGGGCGTCATCGGCAACCTCAACCGCCGCATGCTCCAGACCGACTCCGCCTGGATGCGCGAGGAGCTCAGCAAGTACCAGTCCGCCGCGCCCTGCGAAGTCTGCGGCGGCGCCCGCCTGAAACCCGAAGCGCTCGCGGTCAAGATCGCGATGAAGGACATCTCCTACGCCACGCATCTCTCGGTGGTCGACGCGCTCCAGTTCTTCACCGACATGCCACAGCATCTCGGCGACCAGCAGAACGCGATCGCCGAACGCATCCTCAAGGAGATCGTCGAGCGCCTGGGCTTCCTCAACAATGTCGGCCTCGACTACCTCAACCTCGACCGCACCTCCGGCACGCTGTCAGGCGGCGAAAGCCAGCGCATTCGCCTCGCGTCGCAGATCGGCAGCGGGCTGTCCGGCGTGCTCTACGTCCTCGACGAGCCCTCGATCGGCCTGCACCAGCGCGACAACGACATGCTGCTCAAGACGCTCCGCCGTCTGCGCGATCTCGGCAACACCGTGCTCGTCGTCGAGCATGACGAGGACGCGATCCGCACCGCCGACTACATCATCGACATGGGCCCCGGCGCCGGCGTCCGCGGCGGCCAGGTCGTCGCGCAGGGCACGCTGAAGCAGATCCTGAAGTCGAAGGGCAGCATCACCGCCGACTATCTCAACGGCACGCGCGAAGTCCCCGTCCCGGCCACGCGGCGCAAGGGCAACGGCAAGAAGCTCACCGTCCACAACGCGGTCGCCAACAATTTGCGCGGTGTCACCGCCAGCCTGCCGCTCGGCACCTTCACCTGCATCACCGGCGTCTCCGGCTCGGGCAAGTCGAGCTTCACGATCGACACGCTCTACGCCGCCGCCGCACGCGAGCTGAACGGCGCGCGCATCGTCCAGGGCAAGCACGACAAGATCACCGGCCTCCAGTATCTCGACAAGGTCATCGACATCGACCAGTCGCCGATCGGCCGCACCCCGCGCAGCAACCCCGCCACCTACACCGGCAGCTTCACGCAGATCCGCGACTGGTTCGCCGGCCTGCCGGAATCGCAGGCGCGCGGCTACAAGCCCGGCCGCTTCAGCTTCAACGTCAAGGGCGGCCGCTGCGAGGCGTGCCAGGGCGACGGGGTGCTCAAGATCGAGATGCACTTCCTCCCCGACGTCTACGTCACCTGCGACGTCTGCCACGGCGCGCGCTACAATCGCGAGACGCTCGAGGTGAAGTTCAAGGGCCATTCGATCGCCGACGTGCTCGACATGACGGTCGAGGACGCCGCCGAGTTCTTCAAGGCGGTCCCCCCGATCCGCGACAAGATGGCGATGCTGGTCGAGGTCGGCCTCGGCTACGTCAAGGTCGGCCAGCAGGCGACGACGCTCTCGGGCGGCGAAGCGCAACGCGTCAAGCTCGCCAAGGAACTCTCGCGCCGCGCCACCGGCAACACGCTCTACATCCTCGACGAACCCACGACCGGACTCCATTTCGAGGACGTGCGCAAGTTGTTGGAAGTCCTCCACGCGCTGGTCGAGCAAGGCAACACAGTCGTCGTGATCGAACACAATCTCGACGTCATCAAGACCGCCGACTGGGTCCTCGACTTGGGCCCCGAAGGCGGCGTCAAGGGCGGCGAGATCGTCGCGGAGGGTACGCCGGAGAAGGTGGCGAAGGCGAAGGGAAGCTTTACGGGGAAGTATCTGGCGCCGTTGCTGGAGAAGAGGGTTGTTACGGGATAGCAGCGATACGTTTCATCTATCGTTGAATGATTGATTGAGTAGCATCGCGGACATGGCGAATACCAATCGCAATGGGAAGTTTCCTGGATTTTAATATCGCAATTTTCGTAGCTAAGCGGACGACATCTTTAGCTGAAAGCCAGTCATCGCTCTGGCTGTTTAGGAGTGAGGTTGCGGGAAATGTATACTTGAGAGTGTTGGGAACGGATGCGCAAATGCTCCTAAGGTAGCCTTCTATCCCCTGGTTTCTAAAATAATCTGTTCGAAATTCCGATACTTCGCTGTCAATGATCATGCTCTTGCGCCACACGGAATGCAGGAATTTTAGATCAGGGCACAAAAAAACGAAATTCAGCTTTATGCCTAGCCGAAGTATTTTTGCGATGTCCTGTTGAATGTTCTTGATATCGTCATCGCTCAGATCGGTATCGATTGTAAGCCAGATCGCTCCGACTTTTTCGTGTTTTTTGAACTGCTGAATTATACGGTTTAAGTTTACCGATTCAGGTATTTTGGCGGGTGTTGGCGTGTTCTCATCTTGTAGCGGTAACTCTAGCTGTGCAGATTGTATGCGAGATGAGTTCAAGTCGCGCATCAACGACGGAGTAGTGCTTTCAACAAAATCCAGAAACGTTTGTAGGGCGGGGCGATCGGGATTGCTGTTGATAACCAGCGAGTCGCGCTTGTAATAACCACCTGACACCCTTGCGTTTTCAAAGGGTATATCGGCGTCTAACGGCGCCGAAAAAGCCCGTCCAAAATCCTCTTTGCTCCCAATAAAAAATATGGCCCTTAAGCTTTGAAGTAAGAGCCCCCGTAGTCTTGCCGATAGTTCCTTGGTTTTTGGCAGATCTCGCGCATTATTAATCGCGTTTTCGACTGCCAATAGCAAAGCTTCCTGTCCACCTCTAAGGGCGCGTTGATCGTCTATAATAGTGGTTGAATCGTATAGCGAGGTCGATAGATCTACCTTGGTCAGGTCTACTCCAGACAAATCTTGTCCTCGAAGGTCTACTCGAGATATATCGCCATATTGGAATATATCGTTGACGGATATTCCTGCGATTTGAGCGAGTTGCTTAATCTGAATTGTCTGAGCATGGGCAATATTTGCTATGATTTCTTGGTCCCAGAAATAGGCTGATTCAGTCATAATCAGGTCTACGTGGTTCAGAAATAGCTTCGCCAAGATAGATAGGAGAGAACGGGCTTTCCATATCGGGGGCAGGAAGGCCTTCCGCCAAAAGTGCAGATCGCAAGTATTCCTGTATGACGAGCAGTTTTGGTGACGTGTCTTCTATTTTTGTAAATCTGCCGCTACGATCTTTGGTCATAATATCGTAGAAATGAAGGTCTTCACGCTTGCATATGATGCAAAGTCGGATTGACGACAGCATTTCGTTCTGTTCGTGTTTAGTGTTGACGTACATCACCATTAAACGGCGATCTTTATCATGCCAGGGTTGTCCCAAAAGATACGCCATGTCGTTCAGGCTTGGCGCTCCGGGTCCCGGCTTGACATCCCAGCTTGGTTGACTTTTGTCAGGTCGTCGAAATGAAACAGTCATCGGTGCGGGGGTTCGATTGTTCGTAACTTCCAGCTTTTCAACTAATTCGGTATTTTCGTTTCTACCGCCTTTCAGACTTAGCTCGGGCGATTCCTTTATAGTCAGGCTCGCGGATCCATCGGAAGATCGGGCGCGTTTTTTCTCCACCGAACGGCTAGTTGTTCCCGAGGTGTCTTGGTCTCCTCGCCATATCTTGGCGGGGTCAATCGAAAATGATTTTGGTTCGGACTGAAGAAGACGTAGCTCAGCGCGCTTGAGCAACAGGCGAAACGCAACCTCGTCTCCAGCCTTCCCTCCCAAACGGGCTTCATCAAAATTAACATATGCATACAGTTCGACGTGCCCCTCAGTAGGAACACCCTCATGCCATGCGTCGATGGTAACCAAGCCTTGAAGTTGCCGTAAGCGGTTCTGCGAATAAGCTGCCATAAAAAATTGTAGCAATTCTGTTGGCGGATACAATCGGACATTGAAGACGACGTTCGCCCGCGGAACATGCCAACGTCGCGGCTCGTTGAGCGCTGCGAACCAACAATCGGATAATTCCAATGACTAAGCCTCACCCGCACAAGCCCGCTCGCAGCCCTAAGCCAAACGCCAAGACGTTCGGCATCAACGCGCTGTCGATCGGGGCCGCGGCGATCGGTCTCGGAGGTGCGTTGCTGGCGGTGTTCCTGCGCTCGAAGGCCAACCCCGCCGAGCATGCCGCGCCCGATCTCGCGCTCGACAAGCCCCGCCCGGGTGCGACCGATCGCGCGCCGGACGCCTTCCGCCCCGATCCCACTGCGGTCCCGACCAAGGCCGAGCGCGAGTCGCTCCGCCCCGCCACCGGCCTGGCCCCGTCGTTCGCCGCGGATCGCGGTTCGACGCTCGGCTGACGCCTTCCTGATCCTCCCCCGCAAGGGGGAGGTGGCTGGCGCTTGCCAGACGGAGGGGGAGGGGGCGACCACTCACGTCCCGTGTCCTCCCCCCTCCGTCACCTGCGGTGCCACCTCCCCCTGGCGCGGGAGGATCGGAAAAGCCCAACGGTCGAAGCTGATCCCGTCGCCACCACGCTCGCTCCGTCACCCCGGACTGGTTCCGGGGTCCACGGTTCCCCGAACTCGATAGCGGCGGCCGTGCGGAACGGTGGATACCGGAACAAGTCCGGTATGACGCGGGGAGGGGGGGCGCCACGCCAGTCGGTCACGCCCCCGTTGCCGAACCCACGTTGCCGACGCCAACCTCCATCCCCCTTTTCCGTCATCCTGACGAAAGTCAGGACTCAGAGCCAAAAGCGCCATACCCCGTAACCCTGGGTCCTGACTTTCGTCAGGATGACGAAGGGGGGCGTCGGGACGAGGCCCCCCCGAAACCGCTGTCCTACACACCCCGATCCGGCATACCTGATCGGTCCTCTCTTAAGGCGAGGATCGATCATGGCGAACGCACCCACCCCGGCCGACCCGCCGCCATGCTACATCGCAACGCGCGCGCTCCCCGCCCCCAGGCCACGCTACGAACCGCCGATCCCCGATCATCTTCCCGACGCGGTCCGCCACGTCATGGCCTGGCAAGCGCATGTCGACGCCGGCCGGATCGGCAACCGCCTGCCCGTATCGCCCGAGATCGCCGCCAATCGCGACCGCTGGACCGCGCTCGCCCGGACCATGCGCAAGTGACCGCCGCTCTCCAGGACCAAGGCGTCGACGCGCCACCCATCGACTCCTTCACGCGGCAAAATCGCCAGCGCATCGACGGCTGGTCCCCCGAGCGCCAGCGCGGCTTTCTCGAACGCATCGCCGAGGGCGCCACCGTCGACGAGGCGACCGCCAGCGTCGGCCTGTCGCCGCGCGCCGCGTACAGCCTGCGCCGCCGCGCATCGGGCGCGGCGTTCGCGCTCGGCTGGGACGCCGCCAAGCTCGTCGCGCGGCCGATCGTCGCCGAGGCGCTGTTCTGTCGCGCGATGGTCGGCCAGATCGAGCGTCTCACGAAGCCCGACGGCGACGTGATCGAACGCCACCGCTTCGACAACCGCCTCGCCATGTCGCTGCTCGCCCGGCTCGATCGCCATGCCGAGGAGAGCGAGACCACCAACGCCGCCGCACGCCTGATCGCGACCGAGTTCGATGCGTTCCTCGACCTCGTCGAGCGCGATGCCGGCCCGGCGCGCGCCGGCCTGTTCCTCGGCGAGCGTGTCCGATCCTCCGACGCAGGGGAGGGGATGGCGCCGATCGTGGCGCTCGCCCGCGCCGACCGCTGGCTTCGCAGCAACGCCGGCCTCGCGTCGGAGATCGACGTCGCCGATCTCGATCCCGCCGCCCGCGCAGGCTGGACCGCCGAGCAATGGGCGCGCGCGGAGGCCGCCGGGCTGCTCAGTCTCGCGCCCGAACCCGTCGCCAAACCCGTGCCCCCGAAACCCGCTCCAGCGTCTGCACTTTCTGCACTTCCGGCGATCGAGCCAGACGGATCCGACGGCGAATGCCCGGTCTGGTGGGACGACGTCACCTGTGCCTGGCGCACCCGCTTCCCACCGCCGAGCGACTATGACGAAGAGGACGGCAGCAATTTCGGCGACGACGATTACAGCCGCGACTGTTCCGAGGAGGAGGTGATCATCCTCGACGCGCCGCGCGACCGCGAGACCGCCGAGCGGGTCGTCGTCGAGGGCGCGGACCGCGACAGCTGGTTCATCGGCTATGCGGTCGACTGCGGGCTGATCGGCGATGACGAGGTCGACGCGGTGGCCGCGACCGATGCGGCGCGAGTCGCGGCGCTCGCCGATATGTTCGATCCGGAACGCCCGAGCGACCCCGACCCCGAATGCGGACCCGGTAACGATGCTTCGCCCAGCGCCGTTCCCGGCCAGTCGCACGTCGCGGCCGATCTGGCGCCGGCGCCGGCGGACGCTGCACCCAAATCCGCCACCGGGCGTTCTCCCGCCATACGCCTCATCAACGGAGACCCCCCATGAGCATCTTCAGCAAGATCAAGTCCGCCATCTTCGGTGAGCACGGCCCGCTCGGCAGCGGCCATTTCGGCACGCCCAAGGCCGACGCACCCGCACCAGCGCCCGCGCCGCAGACCACCGCAGCCCAGCCCGCGCCGACCACGGCCGCCCCGACTCCGCAGGCCGCGCCCGCAGCGCCCGCCCAGGCGGTCGACGTCGAGGCCGTCCTCTCGGGCATCGCTTCGAAGAAGGGTTCGGACCTCAACTGGCGCACCTCGATCGTCGACCTGATGAAGCTGCTCGATCTCGATTCGAGCCTCGACAACCGCAAGGAACTCGCCACCGAGCTCGGCTATACCGGCGCGAAGGACGGCAGCGCGGAGATGAACATGTGGCTGATCAAGGCCGTGATGCGCGAACTGGAGAAGAACGGCGGCACCGTGCCCGCCAACCTCAAGGACTGATCTGGGATAGGCGCCGGCAACCAAACCACGGCGCCGATCATTACGCTCTCGATATCCCCTGAAAGGACACGAAATGCGCGTTGCGATGCTGGGCCTGCTGGCCGCCTCAACCCTTGTCGCCGGCTGCGTCGGCGACGGCGGCAGTCGCTACGGCGCCGACCCGCGCTATCGGTCCTACGATTACAACCGGCCGGATCCCGCCTACAACGGCTACGACGCCGGTCGCTATTACCGTGACGACCGCCGCTACCGCGAGCGCCGCCTGTCGTCGAACGAGCGTGTCTATCGCGGCAACGACGGCCGGTATTATTGCCGGCGCAACGACGGCACCACCGGGCTGATCGTCGGCGGAGTCGCGGGCGGCGTACTCGGCAACGTCATCGCACCGGGTGGTTCGGGCCTGCTCGGCACCGTGCTCGGGGCAGCCGGCGGTGCGCTTGCCGGGCGTGCCATCGATCGCAACAGCAACGAAACCCGCTGCCGCTAAGCCGCTCGACCGGCACCGAAATATCGGTGCCGGTCATCGCGAAGTATTGCTGCTTCGGGATGGGCGCGCGAAAATATTAGTTGCGTAAATCGACGCGTTTCTTGAGCCATTTTATCGGCAAGATTTGCATTTCTGGCGATCTTGGCCCATATGGTGCTCAGCTACAGTCGCATATCGACGGTTCTTGGCGCTTTGCGGCACCTTTCTCCTTCTTTCCCTGCTCCGCGGCACGGGCCGCCCGAACGTCGGGTTGCCCCATACTAAGAAGGAGCCATCTCATGGCTATCACCGGAACCGTAAAATTCTTCAACGCCGACAAGGGCTATGGCTTCATCGCGCCGGATGGCGGCGGCAACGATGCATTCGTGCACATCACCGCGGTTGAGCGCGCCGGCATGCCGACGCTGAACCAGAACCAGCGCGTCACCTACGAGCTCGAGCCCGACAAGCGTGGCAAGCAGTCGGCCGTGAACCTCCAGCCAGCCGATTGATTTCGCTGGCGGATCACGGTCCGCCAACCTGATCTCGGTTGCGATGCGGCGGCCATAACGGTCGCCGCATCACCCCTTTGAAATTTCCCGCAGGAGCGCACCAGCATGGCCGATAATCCAGAATTTTACCGGGCCCGCGCTGATGAAGAGCGTCGCAACGGCGATGCCGCCCTCCTCGACAACGTCCGCGACCGCTGCCGCCGCGCCGAAAAGGCCTGGGACGAGATGGCCTCGCGCGCCGAGCGCACCCAGGTCCTTCGCGCCGCCCGCGAAGCCGCACCCCCCGGCGGCGAGCGCATGAACATGATGAACGTGATGGTCGCCGCCGAATAGGCGCACCCGCGATCATCGCGATGCGATCCACGAAGCAAAACAGCCCGGGTGCCACCAGCGCCCGGGCTTTTCGGTATCAAGAGGTGGCCGCATAGGGCCGGTTGAGTCCGGGCTCTCTCGATCCCGTCATACCGGACCTTCGGCTACGCTCGAGAGAACCGCCTGTACCCGCAATTCGGCGAAATCCAACGTTCCTGGATTGGGCAAATTTAGCCCGGAAACCAGTCCCTGATAGCCAACCTGTCGGACGGTCCTGCGCCCCAAGCGGTGGAAATCGTGCGGGTCCAAGCGTCGATGCCTGGAACCGATCGACAATCAGTTTGAACCGCCAAATCCGTTCTTTTCGCGCGTTATGTCGGCGGCTTCGGCTTTGCCCAGGAGAGCTTGATTCCCGAATCCGCGCTGCCGCCAATCGATAGAATTTGGTCCGCGCAACGGTGGGCCCCGGAGTCAGTCGCTGATCATACTTTCCAGCAGTTAGTCGTCATTCCCGCGCAGGCGGGAACCCATAATGGAAAACCTCGCGAAGTGCTCGCCGACGCGTGAGCATATGGGTCCCCGCCTCCGCGGGGATGACGATGGTTAGGTGACAATGGGTATAACCACGGAACAGTACCGAGCGACGGAGCAATCTTGGCGCTGCCGCACCCGAACACACTGAGTGTCGGTCGGCCCTATTTCAACGGCTTCCCCGAATCCTTCCAACGATCCAGAATCTGCGATTCGGGCGGCAGCATGTCGTCGGCAACCGGCGCGGATGGAGGGGTAGCGGACTTCATGGACATCGCGCCCCGCTGAACCGACGCCATCGAGACAGCAGCGACACCCGGAGTCGGAACGGTATCCGCCGCAGCGATGCCTGCCGCGATCATCGCCGGCGTCGGCGGAGCGATCGGTGCCAGTGGGGTGTGCGGCCCCGGCACGGGTTCGCCGCCACTATAATGCTGGCTGAACGCGGCCGAGGTTCCCCAATACCCCTTCCATCGGTGGAAGAAATGCGCGCCGACGACATCGGTCATCACCATGCCGCGGTTCCACGCCGGGGTAACCGCGTAGGTGTGATAATGCGTCGCCAGCCCGACCGGTGCGTAGACATAGCCGGACAGCGCCATGCCCGCGGTCCGCGCCGCACGCATCCACGCCGCGCGATTGGGAATACGCGCCATCGCGCCATCGCACGCGAAGCTGAACTGGCAGCCGGCATGTTCGGACCCTTGATACACCACGCCGCATACGGTCGCGGGAAATGCCGGATGACGGGTACGATTGAGGATCACCTGCGCGACGGCCTGCTGGCCCTCATCGGGTTCCGATGCCGCTTCGTAATAGATCGCGGCGGTCAGGCATTGCACCGCGCGGCCACGATCTATCGCCGAGATGCCGGTCGTCGAGAACGGGCGGCCGGGGACGATGCCGACGTCGATCGCCGTACCGGCAGGGATCGGCAGGTCGGGAAGATCGATCGTCCCGGTCACGCCAGCAGCCGGCGCCGCGGTTTCCTGCTTGTCCGACGCCATTGGCAAAGCGGTATCGCCCGGCAAGGTCGAGGCATCGGTGCGATCGGACCCGACCGCGCCGTGGCGCGCGATGGCGCGCAGCGCGGCCTGCGCGGACATCCCGGCGCCGATCACCAACAGCACCGCAACCATGCCCAACCAGATGCGGCGCATCAGCCGAAATGTTCGCATCTGAACCCGCAACCGACTTACCTCGCCTCTGCCCGACCGCCGCGGGAGAATCGGAGCATAGCCGATTATGCCGTCGCGAGCTGTTCCGTATTTACAGCGCGTCCCGTCTCGGGACGCACGGCATCGTGGCAGGAATTGCTTACCGCAAGGTTGGCGTGTCGAGGTTCAAGGCGGCTTCGGGAATGACCTCGACGTTGGGATAGGCTTTGCGCAAGGGAGCGATGAACTGCTTCGCATCGCCGACCACGACGATGCTCGCCGCCTTCGGGTCGAGCAGCGCGATCGCCGCCGCCTGCACGGTCTTTGGATCGACCGCTCCGACCGCGCCCGTGAAGCGTTGGAGTTCGCCCAGCGGTACGCCGTTCTGGACATACGCGCCGAGAATGTTGGCGACACCGGAGGTCGTCTCGATCCCGCGTCCGAAATTGCCGATCAGCACGGCTTTACGCGTGTCGAGTTCGGCCGCCGGGACGGGGGCCGACCCCATCCGGGTCATCTCGGCGGCGATTAGCGTCACCACCTCCGCGGCGGTCGGGTTCTTGGTCTGGGTTCGCGCGGCGATCGTCCCCTGGGTCTTGCCCGCATCCAGCGCGCTTCCTGCACCGTAGGCCAGCCCACGTTTGATTCGGATCTCCTGGTTCAGCCGTGACGAGAAGCCGCCGCCGAGCACGGTGTTGCCCACCGCCAGCGGGTAATAGCGCGGGTCGGCGCGTTCGATGGCCGGCCGCGCGACGACGACGCCCGCTTGACCAGCCTCGGGCATGTCGACGACGATCACGCGAGGCTTGGGATACACGACCGGTGTAGCCTTCGGTGCACCTGCGCCCTGTGTCGTCCAGCTGCCGAACTGCGCCTCGGCCAACGCCTTCGCCCTGGCGGCGGTGACGTCGCCGACCATGATCAGCGTCGCCTGGTCCGGCTTGAAGCTGCGCGCATAGGCCGCGGTGATGTCGTCGCGCGTGATCGCTTTCAGCGATAGCGGCGTTCCCCCGCTGGGCGCACCATAAGGCGATGCGCCAAGCACCGCCCGGTCCGCGACGAGCCCCGCGACCTGCGCGGGGTCCTTGAGCGCCAGCGTGACCGCGTCGACCTGCTGCGTCCGCGCGCGCTCGATCTCCTCGGGTGCAAACGCCGGGTTGATCGCGACGTCGGCGAGGATCGCCATCGCCTGCGCCAGCTGATCCGATTTCACCGTCACGTCGACCGACGCCCCGTCGCTCGCCGCACTGCTTCCGATCACACCACCAAGACCTTCGATGGCGCGCGCGATCTGCGTCGCCGACCGCGTCTTCGTACCCTTGGTCAACAGGTCGGCCGAAAGGCTGCTGACGCCGGCGCGGTTCGCAGGATCGGTCGCCGCACCGCCCGCGGTCACGAGATACGCGGTGACGATCGGCAGGTCGTGCCGCTCCACCGTCACCAGCCGCATGCCGTTTGCAAGCCGCGTCTCGACCGGCTGCGGGATCGTCGGCGATACCGGCGCACTGGGCGCTGGCGGCTGGACGCGCTGGCCTTCGAGAGCAGGCTTGACGACCTCGATATTTGCTGGCGCCTTTAGGTCGGCAACCTGCACCGTCGGCGCCACTGCGATCGTATCCGCGATACCGCCCGCAGGTTTAGCAGCAAGTGGCATGTAACGGATCGTAGCGGACTGATTTTCGGCCAGATATTTCCGCGCAACCCGCTGGATATCTGCCGCCGTCACCCGCGATATCGCCGCCAACTGCTTGTCAGCCGCCGCCGGATCGCCGTCGATCAGCACGGCGGATGCCAGCGTGCTCGCCTTGCCCTCGGCCGTCTCGCGCGACAGGATCGATCCGGTCAGAATCTCGTTCTTTGCCTCGGCCAGTTCGGCCGCCGTCACCGGCGCATCGCGGAACCTTGCGATCTCGCGCTTCAACGCGGCCTCACCCGCCTCGACCGTCTTGCCGCCTGCCAGTATGGCATAGACGACCATGTTGCCGGTCGCCTGCTTGGTATCGAGCATGGCCTCCGCGGATTGCGCCAGCTGGTCGCGGTATACTAGGCTTTCGTACAGTCGCGAACTCTCGCCGGTTGCCAGCACGGCCTTCAGCACCGTCAGCGCGGGGATATCCGCGTCGCGATCCGGCGGCAGGTGATAGCTGACCAGTACGGCAGGCAGCGGCGTGTTCGGCTCGTACACCGTCCGCGTCACTGCCTTGGTTCGCGCAGGTTCGGCCACCGTCACGCGGGGGATTGCGGTCGCCGGCTTCTTGATCTTAGCGAAATACTGGTCGACCCAGCCGTTCAACTGCGCCGGATCGAAATTGCCCGACACCACCAGGATCGCGTTGTCCGGCCGATAATAGGTCGCATGGAACGCCCGAACGTCGTCGATTCCGGCGGCTTCGAGGTTCTCCAGGCTGCCGATCCCCGGCCGTGCATAGGGATGAACCTGGTAGGCGAGTTCGGGATAATAGATCGAGAACAGCTTGCCGTACGGTTGCGCGAGAGTCCGCTGGCGCAGTTCCTCCTTCACCACGTCGCGCTCCGAGCCGAAGCTCTTGGGCTCGACGACGAGGCTCGCCATCCGGTCGGCCTCCGCGAACAGCAGACGCTGGAGGTGGTTGGCCGGGATCACTTCGTAATAATTGGTATAGTCGTCGTTGGTCGAGGCGTTGTTGTAGCCGCCGACATCCTCGGTCAGCCGGTCCATCTGCTCCGACACGAGATTACGCGTCGACTTGAACATGAGATGTTCGAACATGTGCGCAAAGCCGGACTTGCCCTTCGGGTCGTCCTTGGAGCCGACATCGTACCAGACCTGCACCGAGACGTTCGGCGTGCCCGTGTCGCGGATCGCATACACCCGCAGGCCGTTCGGCAGCGTGCGCTCGGTATAGCCAAGCGGCTTCACTGAGACCTGTGTCGGGACAGGTGCGGTCTGCGCCACCGCCGCTACGGGAAGACATGCTGCGGTCAGCAGCAGCGCGGAGCGGAGGAGGCGCATAGAAATCCTTACTTGTTGCGGTTCGCGAACAGCACCGCGCCCGCGATCGCAGCCGAGCCGATGCCAACACCCAGCCCAATCTTCGCGAGCGGCCAGCTCTTGGCCTTCTCCGCGGCGTTGTGCGCGGCGGCTTCGGCCTGCAGCTTCGCCTCCTTCGCAGCGGCGAGGATTTCGTTCGGGGTGTCGCTGTCGATCTTGATCGTCACTTGGGCTCTCCTTCACTCTTCCGGGCATACACGCCACGGAAATCATTCGCGAACTGCGTCAGCGTCCCCGAGGCGATCGCCGCCCGCAGATCCGCCATCAGCGTTTCGTAGAACCAGATGTTATGCTCCGTCATGAGCATTGCGCCAAGCATTTCCCCCGACCGTACCAGATGATGCAGATACGCCCGCCCCCAGGTCGCGCAGACCGGGCAGGGGCAGGCGGGGTCGAGCGGCCCCATGTCCTCGGCGAACTTCGCGTTGCGGATGTTGATCGGCCCGGTCCGCGTGAACGCCTGGCCGGTGCGACCCGACCTGGTCGGCATCACGCAATCGAACATGTCTATCCCACGCTCGACCGCGCCGACGATGTCGTCGGGCTTGCCGACCCCCATAAGGTAGCGCGGCTTGTCGACCGGCAACTGGTCCGGCGCGAAGTCGAGGCAGCCGAACATCGCCTCCTGGCCCTCGCCGACCGCCAGCCCGCCAACCGCATACCCGTCGAAACCGATATCGATCAGCGCATCCGCCGACGACCGCCGGAACTCCTCGTTCAGCGCGCCCTGCTGGATCCCAAAGATCGCGTTGTTGTCGGCGTGCTCTTCGCCACTGTCGAACGCCGCCCGCGACCGCTTCGCCCAGCGCATCGATCGCTCCATCGCCGCGGCCTGCACCTCGCGCGTCGACGTCGTCGGCACGAGTTCGTCGAACGCCATGACGATGTTCGAGCCGAGCAGCCGCTGGATCTCGATCGAGCGCTCGGGGCTCAGCAGATGCCGCGTGCCGTCGAGGTGCGACTTGAACGACACGCCCTCCTCGGAGCGCTTGGTCAGGTCGGCGAGGCTCATAACCTGATAGCCGCCGGAATCAGTCAGGATCGGTTTCGACCAGCCCGAGAATGCGTGCAGCCCGCCCAGCCGCGCGACCCGCTCGGCGCCCGGCCGCAACATCAAATGATAGGTGTTGCCGAGGATGATGTCCGCACCCGCACCGACCACGTCGGCGGGCTTCATCCCCTTGACGGTGGCGGCGGTGCCGACCGGCATGAACGCCGGCGTGCGGATGTCGCCGCGCTGCATCGCGATGACGCCGGTGCGTGCCTTGCCGTCGGTGGCGGAAATGGTGAAGTCGAAGCGGGGACGGGTGGTCATATTACTTTTTCTTGCGGAGGCCGTAGCGATCGCCGGCCGGCGCGCCGCGGATGGTGATGAGTTCGGCGCGGGTCAGCACGCCGTCCTTGTCGCGGTCGAACCGCGTGAAGAACTGCGCGAACCGCGCCTGGAGTTCGGGCAGCGTGATCCGGTTGTCGCCGTCACGATCGACCTCGAACGGGCTCGGCAACGCGTTGCGATCGCCCAGCCACGCCTGCGCCCAATCGGCATAGGCAATGTATCCGATCGATCCCGACGCAGCGCCCTCGGCGGTCGTATAGCTCCGCGCAACGCACGCGGTCTGCTCGGTCTGCGTCACGCGGCCGTCACCGTTCGCATCGCATGCGGCGATGAACAGCGCAGCCGGCTCGGCGAAAATCGTCGCGGGCGGTTGCGGCGCGCCCGCGGGCGGCGGCGCGGCCGTGATAGCCTGAAGCAGAGCGAGAGCGAGCAGCATGCCGCCCGTCATGGCAGCAGAAGCGAGGCGTCGCCATAGCTGTAGAAGCGATACTTCCCGGCGATCGCATGGGCGTACGCCGCCTGCATCCGCTCGCGCCCCATCAGCGCCGACACCAGCATGAACAACGTCGAGCGCGGCAGGTGGAAATTGGTCATCAACCCGTCGATCCCGCGGAACCGGTATCCCGGCGTGATAAAGATCGCGGTATCGCCATCGAACGGCCGAATGACGTCGTCCTCACCGGCTGCACTCTCGATCAGTCGCAGCGACGTCGTACCCACGGCGATCACGCGACCACCACTTGCGCGCACTGCGTTGAGCCGGTCGGCGGTGGCGGCATCGATCCGGCCCCATTCGGCGTGCATCCGGTGCTCGGTCGTATCGTTTGCCTTGACCGGCAGGAACGTCCCCGCGCCGACATGCAGCGTCAGCGTCGCATGACCGATCCCCGCCGCGTCCAGCGCCGCCATCAACTTGGGCGTGAAGTGCAGCGCCGCCGTCGGGGCCGCGACCGCCCCCGGCTCCGACGCGAACATCGTCTGATAATCGTCCGCATCGCGCGCGTCGGTCGGGCGCTTGCTGGCGATGTACGGGGGCAGGGGCATGTGGCCCGCGCGTTCCAGCAGCAGCTCGACCGGCTCGTCGCCAGCAAATACCAGCGCGTAGCTGCCGTCGTCTTCGCGATCGACCGCCGCCGCGCTGACGCCGTTGCCGAACGCGATCACGTCGCCGTCGTGAAGCCGCCTTGCGTTGCGGATGAATGCCCGCCACCGACGCGGGCCCTCGCGCTTGTGCAAGGTCGCACCGATCTTCGAATCGCCGCGCCGTCCCTCGAGTTGGGCGGGTATGACGCGCGTATCGTTGAACACGAGCATGTCGCCACGCCGCAGCAACGACGGCAGGTCGGACACGCCCGCATCAAGGGTCCGATCACCTTCGAGCACCAGCATCCGTGCAGCATCGCGCGGCGCCGCGGGGCGCAGCGCGATGTTGTCGGTCGGCAGGTCGAAGTCGAAAAGGTCGACGTTCAACGGAGTCTCACTTCTTGGCAGGCGCCTTCTTGACCGGCGCCTTGCGGGCCGGTGCGAGCTTGGGCTTCGCCGCGTTCGGGCCCGAAGCCGTTCCCGGCAACGTCACCGGCGCACCGAGCGCAGGGGCAGGCGGGCCAGCGACATACGCCGGGGGATTGTCCGCCGCGATATAGGCATGGACAATCCGCGACGGGTTCGCCGGCGGCTCGCCGCGCTCGATCGCGTCGACATACTGCATCCCGTCGATCACACGACCGAACACGGTGTATTTTTTGTCGAGGCTGAGGCGCGGCTGGAAGACGATGAAGAACTGGCTGTTCGCGCTGTCCTCCTTGTCCGACCGTGCCGCCGACACCGCGCCGCGGACGTGCGGCAGGTAATTGAATTCGGCCTTGAGGTCGGGCAGCGTCGATCCACCGGTGCCGTCGCCCTTGGGATCGCCACCCTGCGCCATGAAGCCGTCGATCACGCGGTGGAACGCGAGGCCATCATAGAAATGCTGGCGGGTCAGCGTCTTGATCCGCTCGACCATCAGCGGCGCGACGTCGGGCCGCAGCCAGATCGTCACGCGCCCGCCGGTCGACAGGTCGAGCAACAACAGGTTCTGCGTATCGGTCGTGAGCGGCGGCGTCAGGCGCGCAGGCGCTGCCACGACATCCTTCTTCTGCGCAGCGGCTGGTACCGTGACGAGGCACCCGAGCAACGCGAACATTCCGACGAAAAAGCGCATCAAATTCCCACTCGCAAGAGGCCCGGCGCAACCAGGCTGCCGCCACTTAGAGCAAATCCCCGCTTGCGCCAATCTGAACGTGCGGGGCTGCTGCCGCCGAACTGCTCCCCTCCCTTCCAGGGAGGGCGAAGGAGGTCAGCTCCCCTTGCGGCCGATCTTCTCGACCCGCGCGACGACCTCGACCCGCACCGATTCCGGCACGAACTTGGCGATATCGCCGCCGTACAGCGCGATTTCCTTGACCAGCCGGCTCGCGATCGGCTGCAACGCGACGTCGGCCATCAGGAACACCGTCTCGACGCGCGGATTGATCTGCTGGTTCATCCCCGCCATCTGATATTCATATTCGAAATCGGCGACGGCGCGTAAGCCCCGGACGATCACCTTCGCGCCCTGCCGCTCGGCGAAGTCCATCAGCAGCGAATCGAATGCGACCACCTCGATATCACCGCCAATCCCCGCGACCTCGCGGCGCACCGTCGCCATCCGCTCCTCGATCGTGAACATCGGCGACTTCGAGGGATTGGTGGTGACGCCGATCACCAGCCGATCGACCAGCTTCGCGCCACGCCGGATGATGTCCATGTGACCCAGGGTGACCGGATCGAACGTGCCGGGATAAACGCCGATTCGCGGTGTCATTGCGCTCTCCTAGCGGTCGCGTTCGAGCACGTAGCGGGCGATATCCCGCAACAGATCGGCTTCCTTGCCATAGCTATGGAGATGCGCGATCGCCTGGTCGACCAGCATCCGCGCCTGTTCGCGCGCGCGCTCGGGGCCGAGCAGCGACAGAAACGTCTCCTTGCCCGCGACCTCGTCCTTGCGCAGCGATTTGCCGACCACCGCCTCGTCGCCCTCGGCATCGAGCAGGTCGTCGGCGATCTGGAACGCCAGCCCCAGATCGTGCGCATAGCCGCGCAATCCGACACGCCCCTCGGGTGGCAGGCGCCCGAGGATCGCGCCAGCCTCGACCGACGCCGAGATCAGCGCCCCGGTCTTCATCTGCTGCAACCGCGTGACGGTGGTGAGGTCGAACCGCGTGTTTTCGGCCTCGATGTCCATCTTCTGTCCACCCGCCATGCCGTTGGGGCCGGCGGCGCGCGCCAGATCCTGAACCAGTTCGATGCGGACGAACGGATCGGGATGCGTGGCGGGATCGGCGAGGATCTCGAACGCCAGCGCGTGCAGGCAATCGCCCGCCAGGATCGCGGTCGCCTCGTCGAACAGCTTGTGCACGGTCGGCTTGCCGCGGCGCATGTCGTCGTCGTCCATCGACGGCAGATCGTCGTGGATCAGCGAGTAGACGTGGATCGCTTCCAGCGCGGTCGCCGCTCTCGCGGAACAATCGCGCGCCACGTCGAACAGGTTGGCGGTCGCGAACACGAGCAGCGGCCGAAGGCGCTTGCCGCCGCCGATCGCCGCATGACGCATCGCCCGGTACAGGTCGTGACGCGGATCGTCGGGGATCGCCAGCAACTGGTCGAACTGCCGGTCGATCTCCGCCGAAACCTCGGCGAGCGCGTCCTTCAGCGTGGCGGAAATCGCTGCCACCGGCTCAGCCTGCCGCGAACGGGCGCACGCCCACGGGCTTGCCCTCGCCATCGAGCCGGATCGCCTCGATCCGCGCCTGCGCCGCGTCGAGCCGGTCGGCGCACCGCTGGCGCAGCTTGTTGCCGCGCTCGTACAGCTCGATCGCCTGCTGGAGCGGCGTGTCGCCACTTTCCAGCTTCCCGACGATAAGCTCGAGTTCCTTCAATGCATCCTCGAACGCGAGGTCTTCGATCGGCGTGTCCATGTCCGCCGCTATGGCGCAGGCACGCGATGGGGGTCAAGGACATGGCGCGCGTGTTCAGCGCAGCCGGTTCACGGTCCAGGTATAGAGCACGGAGACGCCGACCAGGCCGAAGTCGACCGCCGCCTGCATCCGATGCGGCGCGGGATCGCGCACGTCATGTGTGACCAGTCGCAGATCGACGGTCGGATGCCGCATGGCGATCGCGGTCAGCGTGACCAGCCCCGCGATCAGCAGCGTCCCCTTGTGATTTCGCATCGTGCGTCCCCCCGGCAATACGCGCGACCATGTCGCAAATGTCGCGTGCCGACAAGTCGATCGCCAAACCCCGGCATCGGTCACGCGGGGGGCAGGCGGCAGTCAGGCGGCGATGCACACCGGGGCTTCGCGCGCTCGGTCGCGCCCGGCAGCCTTGGCCGCGAACAGCGCGCCATCGGCGCAGTGATACAGGTGCTTCCAGTCCTTCTCGTGCAGCAACGGCCCGGTGCAGGCGCCGATGCTCGCGGTCACCACGATGTCGAACGGCATCCGCTGACGGCGCAGGCGATCCAGCACCGCGTCGGGCGAGACTGCGTTCGCCGCGTCGAGCAGGATCGCGAACTCCTCGCCGCCGATCCGCGCGACCAGCGCATCCGCCGGCACCGCGTTGCGCAGGGCGCGCGCCACCACGCGCAGCACTTCGTCGCCGCCGTCATGGCCGATCTTCTCGTTGACGCGCTTGAAGTGGTCGACGTCGGCGATCAGCAGCATCTGGTCGCCCGGCCGGCCGATCGCACGCGTCAGGAACGCGCGGCGATTGAGCAGTCCGGTCAGCGGCTCGGTATCCGCCAGCAACCGCGCGGCGATCTCCTGTTCGCGGGCCTCGTCGCGCTCGACGCTCAACAGGCGGATCCGATACGCGATCGCCAGACTCGACAGCATCGATTCGAGCGCCATCGACAGGATCGTCGAATTGTCGAGCCACAGGCTCCATTTCAACAGGCCGAACGCATTCGCGACGCGCAGGCCGGCCACCGCGATCGGCACGCTCCATGCGAGCGAGAACAGCCACAGGAAATGGCTGCGCGTGCGCCAGGCGTTGTAAAGGACGGTGGGGATCAGGATCAGCAACGCGAGGTAGGCCGTCGCGAGCAACCTATCGAGCACGTGGAAATGCCACGGTGCGCAGGCTGCCCACGCGGTCGCGCTGGTCAGCAACGCGACCATCACCCAGGTGCTCGCGGGTCGCAGCCATCCTGCGAACACCGGCCGCTCGAAGAACGCGCGCGCGAACAGCAAGGCCGAGACGGCGGACCCGGCAAGGAACAGCGTGTTCAGCCGCTGCCGGTCGTTATTGTCGAGGGCGGGGACCATCTGCCCGAGTGCTCCCGACGACGTCAGCGCATAGGCCAGCAGGCACAGCACCAGCAGGCAATAGGCAGGCTGGAAAGCCTGGCGCAGCGCCCCCCATAAAGCCAGGTTGTAGACCATCAGCGCCAGCGCCATCCCGCCAAATGCGCCGTACAATGCCGCCAGCAGGATTTCGGTGACGTCACGCTGTTCGTGGTCCGCGATCGCAGGGCCGAGGATCAGACCGCGCAGGTTCGCCGCGCCCTCGATGTGCCAGAGCAGCCGGACCGGCGCGGAGTCGTGATACGGGATCGGCTGGACGATCACCGCGCCGAGCCCGAGCAACCGTCCGGCGGTGCGCGAGGTGAACCCGGTCTGGCGGATCGCGCCATCGGCATACAGGACATACAGCGTGACGCGGTTCACCCATGTGCTGCCGATCCGCACGGTATGATCCCGCGTCGTATTTGCGGGCAGGGGCTTCGACACCACCCAGAAATCACCGCCGCCGAACCGCGTCTGTGGTGTGGTGCAGTCGAACCCGTCAGGGTGAGCGAACAATGCTTTCGGCGTTTGGCCGGGTAATGCCGGACGCACGCATACCGACAGAGGCGTGCCCGTGATGGCTGCGGCCGGAGTCGCGAAGGCAACGCAGAACGACAGCGCCACCGCGCCGATCATCCATCGCAGCCATGCCAAACGTTCCATGCCGCCACACTAGCACCGCTTCCCCAATTATCAGTAAACGCGGTCCAATTCGGTTGTAAATCGTTCCCCGCCAGGGGGGCGCGAAGCGTCGGAGGGGGCGGGCACGGAACAGAGGCGACCGCGCACCGATCCCTCCGTCTGGCGAGTGCCGGTCACCTCCGCTGGCGAGTGAGGATAAGATTGGCTGACAGATATGAATCTGGGACAGCCACATCAGCCGCCCTACTTGCCTTGCGAAAACTTGTCGGCCTTATCCCATTCGAACATCAGCACCTCCCCGGCGGAGGCCGGGGTCCAGTTGGAAAGGTCGCAGTAACGGAGCGGTGCGCGTCGTCAGCTACGTCCCCCAACTGGACCCCGGCCTCCGCCGGGGAGGTGAGTGCCCTTAAGGGCATGCGTACAGGCATGTTCGATAGCAGCGCGCGCTTCTATGTTCTCCCACGAAGGCGGGAACCCAGCCTGTATCCCCGCCGTCGCGAGGGAACACGCTTCTCTCGATGTGAGGGATAGGACCGAAGCCAGCCCAGTGATGCGGTGACCTCGGCAAGTTCAGGGCCAGCACGCGGGAAATCGACCGCCCGGAACCGTCACCTTCAAACGCCCGCTACATAAAAAAACCCGCCGCCGGATCGCTCCGACAGCGGACTCTTCACCTCAACCGCAACCCAAGACTACTCAATCTCGACGGTCTCCACCTTGCCCTTCTTCTTCGGCTTCTTCGGCGCGGCAGGTTCGATCGCGAACGACAGCGCGCCGTCCTTCATCTTCACCGTCACCTCGCCGCCATGGACCAGCTTGCCGAACAGCAGTTCCTCGGCGAGCGGCTGCTTGATCTTCTCCTGGATCAGGCGACCCATCGGCCGTGCGCCGTACAGCTTGTCATAGCCCTTGGTCGTCAGCCACGCCTTCGACTCGTCGTCGAGGACGATGTGTACGCCGCGGTCTGCCAGCTGGAGTTCGAGCTGGAGGATGAACTTGTCCACCACCCGCGCCACCACTTCGGTCGGCAGGTACCCGAACGGCACCACCGCATCGAGACGGTTGCGGAATTCCGGCGTGAACATCTTCGTCACGGCCACCTCGTCCTCGCCTTCGCGCGACAGGTTGCCGAAGCCGACCGTCTCGCGCGCCATGTCGCTGGCACCCGCATTGGTCGTCATGATCAGGATGACGTTGCGGAAGTCGACCGACTTGCCGTGTTGGTCGGTCAGCCGCCCGTTATCCATCACCTGCAACAGGATGTTGAACAGGTCCGGATGCGCCTTCTCGATTTCGTCGAGCAGAAGCACGCAGTGCGGGTTCTGATCGATCGCATCGGTCAGCAAACCGCCCTGGTCGAATCCGACATACCCCGGCGGCGCACCGATCAGACGGCTGACCGAATGCCGCTCCATATATTCGGACATGTCGAACCGCTGGAGCGGAATGCCGAGGATCGTCGACAACTGCTTGGCCACTTCGGTCTTGCCGACACCGGTCGGCCCGGTGAACAGATAGTTGCCGATCGGCTTCTCTGGCTCGCGCAGACCCGCCCGCGCCAGCTTGATCGCCGACGACAGCTTCTCGATCGCCGCATTCTGCCCGAACACCACGCGCTTCAGATCCGTCTCAAGTGTGGCCAAGGCCAGCTTGTCGTCGGTCGAGACCGACTTCGGCGGGATGCGTGCCATAGTCGCGATGACCTGCTCGATCTCCTTCGGCGTGATCGTCTTCTTGCGCTTGTTCGGCGGCACCAGCATCTGCATCGCGCCGACCTCGTCGATCACGTCGATCGCCTTGTCCGGCAGTTTCCGATCGTTGATGTACCGCGCCGACAGCTCCACCGCCGACTTGATCGCATCGGGGGTGTACTTGACGTTGTGGTGATCCTCGAACGCCGAGCGCAGGCCAGCGAGGATCTTGATGGTGTCTTCGATCGTCGGCTCGTTCACGTCGATCTTCTGGAAGCGCCGCAACAACGCGCGGTCCTTCTCGAAGTGATTGCGGAACTCCTTGTACGTCGTCGAGCCGATGCAGCGGATCGTACCGCCGCTCAGCGCCGGCTTGAGCAGGTTAGACGCATCCATGGCGCCGCCACTCGTCGCACCCGCACCGATCACGGTGTGGATCTCGTCAATGAACAGCACCGCGTCGGGCAGCTTCTCGAGTTCGTTGACGACCGCCTTCAAGCGCTCCTCGAAGTCGCCACGATACCGCGTCCCCGCCAGCAACGCTCCCATGTCGAGCGAGTAGATGACGGCGGGCAACAGCACGTCGGGCACGTCGCCCTCGACGATCTTGCGCGCCAGGCCTTCCGCGATCGCGGTCTTGCCGACGCCGGGATCGCCGACATAGAGCGGGTTGTTCTTCGACCGGCGGCACAGGATCTGGATCGTGCGATCCACCTCCGGCCCGCGCCCGATCAGGGGATCGACCTTGCCGTTCTTGGCCTTCTCGTTGAGGTCGACCGTGAATTGCTTGAGCGCGCTTTCCGTCTTGCCCTTCTCCTGTCCCTTGGCCGGCTTCTCGTCGTCGGCACCCTTCGGCGTGGATGCTTCGGTCGCCTGCTGTCCGCCCTTGCCGACACCGTGGCTGATGAAGCTGACCGCATCGAGGCGGCTCATGTCCTGCTGCTGCAGGAAATAGACGGCATAGCTCTCGCGCTCGCTGAACAAGGCGACGAGCACGTTGGCACCGGTCACTTCGTCGCGGCCCGAGGACTGGACGTGCAGGATCGCGCGCTGGACGACGCGCTGGAACCCGCTGGTGGGGGAGGGGTCGGTCGCCGCATCGACCTTCAGCGCATCGAGTTCGCTGTCGAGGTAATGCGAGACGGTGTTCTTCAGATCGCCGATCTCGACGTTGCACGCGGTCATGACCTTCGACGCGTGTTCGTCGTCGATCAGCGCGAGCAGCAGATGCTCCAGCGTCGCATATTCGTGCCGCCGGGACGATGCCGCCTCGAGCGCCTTGTGCAGCGTGGTCTCGAGGGCGGGTGCAAATGATGGCATTTACAATACTCCTGTCGGGCCGCGAGAACGCGAGCCCTTTGCCACTATGTCGGAACTGATATCGGTCGCATCAAGCACTTGAACCCGGCCCCGTCCGTTCCTGGGTCGGTTAAAGATCGAACGACCCGCTTTACCCACGCCGTCATCCCGGGCTCCAGAGCCAAAAAGGCGAATGCTCGTGACTCTGGATCTCAGCGTCCGCAGGAATGACGAAGCGGTGAGGTCGTCCCTCATTAATCGAAAGGACAGAGCCGGTCGATGCCGTGGCCGCAATCAAAGGCACCGCGGCGGCGGTCACCGCCTGAAAAGATCGTCGGCGATGGCGCGGTGGCTGACGGCGCGATCCTTCTTGACTTGGCATCTGGCGATCTCGCCTTGCAGCACGGTTATGCGTGCATCGAGCTCGGCGACCGACAACGGATCGAGGTCCTGTCGCACGAGCGCGTCGAGCAGATCGTCGGGACGGGAGGGGGTGTCTTCCGGGTCCATAATTTCTGTAACGTTGACCCGCACCGGAGTGATGTCAATAAGGCGCGAAGTTCAAAAGGGACGTGACGAGCAGATGACCGCGATACCCGAAAACAATTCGAATAACTTAGGTTTGCCTGACGTCATGAAGGCGATCGATCCGGAACAGCCGGGCGGTCCCGAAGTGCTGGTCCTCGTCGACCGTCCCGTGCCGCGGCCGGGGCCGGGCGAGGTGCTCGTCAAGGTCGCCGCGGCGGGGGTCAACCGCCCCGAAGTCATGCAGCGCCAGGGCAAGTATCCGCCCCCGCCGGGTGCGCCCTCGATCCTTGGCATGGAGATTTCCGGCACGATCGTCGCGGTCGGCGACGGCGTCGGCGACGAACAGCTCGGCCAGCGCATCTGCGCGCTGATCTCGGGCGGCGCATACGCTGAATACGCGGTCGCACCGTTCGGCCAGTGCCTCCCCGTCCCCGAGGCGCTGACGATGGTCGAGGCGGCGGCGATGCCCGAGACGCTCTTCACCGTCTGGACCAACCTGTTCGAGCGCGCCTACGCGATGGAAGGCGACACGGTCCTCGTCCACGGCGGCACCAGCGGCATCGGCACGATGGCGATCGGCCTCTGCAACGTCTTCGGCATCGACATCATCGTCACCGCCGGCTCGAAGGCGAAGTGCGAAGCGGCCTTGAGCCTCGGCGCGACGCATGCGATCGACTACAAGTCGGAGGATTTCGTCGAGCGCGTGAAGCAGATCACCGGCGGCAAGGGCGTCGCCGCGGTGCTCGACATGGTCGGTGGCGACTACGTCCCGCGCAACCTGCAATGCCTGGCGGACGATGGCCGCCACGTGTCGATCGCGGTCATGGGCGGCATGATGGCGACGGTGCCCCTGTTCGAGATCATGCGCCGCCGCTTGACGCTGACCGGCTCAACGCTCCGCCCGCGCGATACGGCGTTCAAGTCGCTGGTCGCGGACGAACTCGCACGGACGGTGTGGCCGCATGTCGAGGCCGGCAAGCTGAAGCCGGTGATCGACCGAACCTTCGCATTTGCGGACGCACCGGCGGCACACACACGAATGGAAGCCGGCGACCATGTCGGGAAGATCGTCCTGACGATGGAGTGAGGGGAAGGGGCAAACGCCTACAACTCGCAGCACTGCACCACCCCGGCGGAGGCCGGGGCCCAGGTGGGGACGCTCAGTAAGGACGCGGTGCGCTCCATTACTGCAACCTCTCCAACTGGGCCCCGGCCTCCGCCGGGGTGGTGCATTCAATTCGGTCGCCTAACAAAACTTGTTCTCCCGCGAAGGCGGGAGCCCAGTCTGGATCCCCGCCTTCGCGGGGAAACATGCTGACCTTGTTTCAGCTATAAACACGATAGATTCGCTGACTTCGAACAGTCACCAGACTGCGACCACCCTGTAACAATACTCGCCTAATACTCGCGGCAAGGATAGTTTTGCGGGGGCAGGCTCATGAACGCCATCACGACGTTTTCGCCATCTAGCTTCGTTGGCGCCGACATCACCGATATCGCCGACTTCATCCATTCTCGGCCCGCCGTACCCGAGCCGGTCGTCGAGCGCCGCCAGTATCGCACGATCTGGATCTCCGACGTCCATCTCGGCACCCGCGGCTGCAATGCGGGCATGCTCAACGACTTCCTCGATCACGTCGACAGCGAGACGATGTACCTCGTCGGCGACATGATCGACGGCTGGCGGCTCAAGAAGAAATTTTATTGGCCCGCCGCGCACAACGACGTGATCTGGCGGCTGCTCAAGCGCGCCAAGCGCGGCACCCGCGTGGTCTACATCCCCGGCAACCACGACGAGGTGTTCCGCCAATATTCCGGCCTCGACCTGGGGGGCATCTCGATCCGCCGCAACGCGATCCACGAGACGGCGGACGGTCGTCGCCTGCTGGTCCTCCACGGCGACGAGTTCGACGCGATCACGCTCGCGCATCGCTGGATCGCGCATATCGGCGACGCCGCCTACACCATGCTGATGGGCCTCAACCGCTGGGTCAACGGCGCGCGCCGTCGGATGGGCATGCCCTATTGGTCGCTGTCGAAGCACGCCAAGGCCAAGGTCAAGAACGCAGTCGCCTTCATCTCGCACTTCGAGGAAGTGGTCGCGCACGCCGCCGGCGTCCGCGGCGTCGAAGGCGTCGTCTGCGGCCACATCCACACCGCCGAAATGCGAGAGATCGCCGGGATCGCCTACTACAACGACGGCGACTGGGTCGAAGGTTGCACGGCGCTGGTCGAGCATTTCGACGGCCGCATAGAGCTCCTCCACTGGGGCGACGAAATCGCCGCTCGCGAGAAGGACAAGGTCGTATCCATGGCCGCCTGACTTAACCCTCTCCCCGACCGGGAGAGGGCAAGCCGCGTCAGCGGCGCGGGTGAGGGCAAATCCACGACGTCGGTGAAAGCGTGCCCTCACCTCCCACCCGGCTTCGCCGGCCGGGCCCCTCGCTCTCCCGACGGGAGAGGGTAAGAAAGGATAAGCCGATGCGTATCGCGATCGTCACGGATGCCTGGAGCCCGCAAGTCAACGGCGTCGTCCGCACCCTCCAGGCTGTCCGCCAGGAACTCGAATCGATCGGCCACCAGGTCCTGGTCGTCTCCCCCGAACGCTTCGCCTCGATGCCATGCCCGACCTATCCCGAGATCCGCCTCGCCTTCGCCCGCTCGGGCGCAGTCGGTCGCATGCTCGCCGCATTCGGTGCCGACGCGATCCATCTCGCCACCGAAGGACCGGTCTGCCTCGCGGCCCGCAACTGGTGCCTGGCCCGCGCGCTCCCGTTCACCAGCGCGTATCACACGCAGTTTCCCGACTATATCGCCGCCCGTACCGGTGCGAACCCGGACTGGATCTGGCGCTACATCCGCTGGTTCCACCGCCCCGCGCAGTCGATACTAGTCTCGACGCCATCGGTCGCGAAGACTCTTGCCGATCACGGCATGCATCAGGTCCGCGAATGGGGCAGGGGCGTCGACTTCGCCCAGTTCGGTCTCGATGGCGCACGAGACCCCGAACTGACCGCGCTTCACGGCCCCATCCTGCTCTATGTCGGCCGGGTCGCCGTCGAGAAGAACATCGAAGCGTTTTTGTCCTCCAGCCACCCCGGCACCAAGGTGGTCGTCGGCGATGGTCCTGCGCGCGCCACGCTGGCTCGTCGGTTTCCACAGGCCGTTTTCCTCGGCCATCGTTCCGGTCTCGATCTCGCCGCCGCGTACCGCACTGCCGATGTGCTCGTCTTCCCGAGCCGCACCGACACCTTCGGCCTCGTCATGATCGAAGCGCTCGCTTGTGGCACGCCGGTCGCCGCCTACCCGGTAACCGGCCCGATCGACGTCCTCGACGACCGTGTCGGCGCGATGCACGAAGACCTCGACAGCGCGATCGCCACCGCGCTGACCCGCGACAGCGTCACCTGCGCCGCCTATGCCGCGCGCTACAGCTGGCCGGCCAGCGCCCGCCAGTTCCTCCACGCGCTCGTCCCGCTCGACCGCCCCCTGGATCGTCCGCTCCTCGCGGCATGATACGCGTTATGCTTGTTCGCTTGCCTGTTAGCGCCGCGCGCACTAAGTCTCTCTCATGTCAGGCCGCTCCGAAAGGGGCGGCCCTTTCTATTTTTACGGAGTTTCCGCCGTGGCCCAGCCGCTCATGCCCCACGCGACCGCCGCCTGGATGGTCGATAATACCGCGCTCAGCTTCGAGCAGATCGCGGACTTCTGCGGCCTGCACATCCTCGAGATCCAGGCGATCGCCGACGACACGACCTCGACCAAGCTGACCGGTCGCGATCCGGTCCGCGCGCACGAAGTGACGCAGGACGAGATCGACAAGGGCGCCGCCGATCCCGATTACCAGCTCAAGATGATCAAGGGCCCCGAGCAGGTCCGCCGCACCAAGGGCCCGCGCTATACGCCGGTCTCGAAGCGTCAGGACAAGCCCGACGGCATCTCGTGGATCATCCGCAATCACCCGGAGATCACCGACGGCGCGATCTCGCTGCTGATCGGCACCACGCGCACGACGATCGCCGCAATCCGCGACCGCAGCCACTGGAACATCGCCAACATCACGCCGAAGGACCCGGTCACGCTCGGCCTGACCTCGCAGCGCGAACTTGACGCCGCGGTGGCGAAGGCAGCCAAGGCAGCCGGCATGGAAGCGCCGACCGACACCCGCCTCGAAGGCGACCGCGAAGTCCTGCTCCAGCAGCTCCGCGCCGAGCGCACCCAGGCTGCGGCAGACGCCCAGTTCGTGGCAGACGGCGGCGTCCTCCCCGTCAAGCCGCTCTTCGACGACCCCTTCAAGCGCTGACCGTCTTTCCCCTCCCGCAAGCGGGAGGGGGCAGGGGGTGGGCCCGCGCTTTCCCCTTGCGATACGGCCGGGGCGGAGCCGCCAACCCCGGAGCCTAGATCCGACCTGATGAGTCAGTCGGACCACTCTCTTCCGTCATGCCGGGCTTGTTCCGGCATCCACGGTTCCGCAAAGTCGACAGAAGTTGGTTCGCGGAAGGGTGGACCCCGGAACAGGTCCGAGGTGACGGAGCGCACGCGAATTCGCACCCAACCAATTTGATCCTCCCCCGCCAGGGGGAGGTGGCTGGCACTTGCCAGACGGAGGGGGAGGCAAGCGCCAACCTTCGTTCTGTGTCCTCCCCCTCCGTCACCTGCGGTGCCACCTCCCCCTAGCGGGGGAGGATCGAGAAAAGGTCAGCTGCCGCACAGCACTATCTCCCGCCCCATCCAGTTGCTAACCGCAACGGATGGCAACCGCACCCGACACCGATTTCGCGCTGACCAGCCACAAGGGCCTGACCTACCCCTTCGGCGGCGCAGAGCCCGAAGCCGGTGACGTCTTCGAGGTCGCCCCCGGCATCGACTGGGTCCGCCTCAAGATCCCCGGCCCGTTACGCCACGTGAACTGCTGGCTCCTCGCCGACACCGACGGCGAAGCGCTGGTCGACACCGGCATGAACACCGCGGCCGCGCGCGACGCCTGGAAAGCCATCTTCGAAGGCCCCAAGGCGGACGTTCGCATCACGAAAATGATCGGCACGCACTTCCACCCGGATCACATCGGCCTGGCCGGCTGGATGTGCGACCACCACGCCGCCCCCCTGATCATGACCCGAGCCGAGTGGCTCACCGCGCGCATGCTCGCCGCCGACGCCCGCGACTCGATCCCGCACGAAATGCTCGCCTTCTGGCAAGGCGCAGGGTGGGGCTCAGAACAGATCGACTACGCCACCGCCAAGGGCTGGGCCGGCTTCCGGAAAATCATCACGCCGCTGCCGCTCAGCTACACCCGCATCGAAGACGGCGACACGCTCACCATCGGCACGCGCGACTGGCGCGTCGTCACCGGCTCCGGCCACTCCCCCGAACACGCGTGCCTCTACGACGAAGCCGGCGGCATCGTCATCGCCGGCGATCAGGTCTTGCCCCGGATCAGCCCCAACGTCTCGCTCGGCGTCACCGAACCGAACGCCGACCCCTTGGGCGAATGGTTCGCCTCGATCGCCAAGCTCAAAACGCTACCCGCCGACCTGCTCGTCCTCCCCGGCCACGGCGATCCGTTCACCGGCCTCCACACCCGCCTCGATGCGATGGACCGCGAACACCGCGAGCGACTCGACGAGCTCGCCGTCTTCCTCGCCGAACCCCGCCGCGCGGTCGACTGTTTCGGCCGCCTGTTCCGCCGCGCGATCGGGCAGGACGTGCTCGGCATGGCGACCGGCGAAGCACTCGCGCATCTCCGCCGCCTCGAAGTCGAAGGCCGAGCGACCCGCGACACGCGCGATGGCGTATGGTGGTGGCGCGCGGCCTGAGTTAGCATGCGGCCGAATTCAAGAGGATAGCCCCATGTGCGACGAGCATACCGCCGACGATAATGAAGCCTATCTGGCCGGCGTCTCGCGCCGCCAGTTCGGCATGATGACCGGCGCGATGGGCCTGACGATGTTGCTCCCCGCGCCTGCGAACGCCGCGGTCATCAAGGGCCGCGACGTCTCGATCGCGACGCCCGACGGCAAGGCCGACGCTTATTTCGTCGCGCCCTCCACTGGCAAACATCCCGGCGTGCTGGTCTGGCCCGACATCATGGGCCTGCGCCCCGCCTTCCGCCAGATGGCCGACCGGCTCGCGCAATCGGGCTATGCGGTGCTCGTCGTCAACCAGTTCTACCGCTCGACCAAGGCGCCATTCCTCAAGCCCGGCGAATCCTACGACCAACCCGAAGTCAAAAGCCGCATCGCCCCATTCCGCGAAGCGCTCACATCCGAAGGCACGGTCCGCGACGCGAAGGCCTTCACCGCCTTCATCGACGCGCAACCGCAGACCGACCGCAAGCGCGGGCTGGCCACCACCGGCTATTGCATGGGCGGTCCGATGGTGATGCGCACCGCCGCAGCCGTTCCCAACCGCATCCGCGCAGGCGCGACGTTCCACGGCGGCGGCTTCGTCACCGACAAGCCCGACAGCCCGCACCTCCTGATCCCGCAGATGAAGGGCCGATACCTCATCGCGATCGCCGCCAACGACGACGCCCGCGCCCCCACCGAGAAGGACACGCTGCGCACCGCGTTTGCCGCCGCGAAACTCCCTACCAAGATCGAGGTCTACGAAGGCACGTTGCACGGCTGGTGCCCACCCGACTCGAAGGTCTACAATCCGGTCCAGGCGGACAAGGCCTGGGCGCGCATGCTCGCGCTGTTCGACAAGGCGTTGGTGTGAGGTGAGGGGGCTCCACTGTACGGCGCCCCTTCTCCTTGTTCTCCCGCGAAGGCGGGAGCCCAGTCTGGATCCCCGCCGTCGCGGGGAAACATACTCGCCCGCTTGACCGCACACACTCCTCATGAGACCATCGTTCACGATCCGTTCTCAGGGAGAGTCGCATGTTGACGCTGTACACCAACCCGATGTCGCGAGGCCGGATCGCGCGGTGGATGCTCGAAGAGGTCGAGGCCGAGTATGAGACCGTCGTCCTCGACTATGACACGACGATGAAGACCGAGCCGTATCTGTCGATAAACCCGATGGCCAAGGTCCCGGCGATCGTCCACAACCACAAGACCGTTACCGAATGCGCCGCGATCTGCGCGTATCTCGCGGACGCGTTCCCCGACGCCGACCTCGTCCCCCGGGACGAAGACCGTGCCGATTACTATCGCTGGCTCTTCTACGCCGCCGGCCCGGTCGAAGCCGCGACCGGCAACCGCGCACTCGGCGTCGTCCCCGATGCCGCACAGCAGCGGATGATCGGCTATGGCAGCTTAGAGCGGGTGATCGACGTGCTTGAGCAGGCCGTGGCAGCGCACCCGTACATCGCAGGCGACCGCTTCACCGCCGCCGACGTTTACGTAGGATCGCAGGTCATCTGGGGCATGCAGTTCGGCTGGATGCCGAAGCGCGAAGCGTTCGCGGAGTATGCCGCGCGCCTGATCGAACGCCCGGCGTACCTTCGCGCCGCAGCGCTGGACGACGCCCTGATCGCAGTCGCCGCGTAAGGGCGAGCGAGCGACCAGCCAACCAAACCCGTCACCCTGACGAAAGTCAGGACCCAGGATACCAGGAGTTAGCCTCCGTGGATCTGGGTCCTGACTTTCGTCAGGATGACGACGGGGATTGGGCTCGCACACAGCGTGAAGAGATCGGCTTGTTGGCAGAGCCGTTTACGGTCGCAGCCCGATGGTGCGCACCGGATCGACATTACCCGGGCAGGGGGCGGCGGCGTACCTCCGCGCCGCATCACTGGACGACGCCCTGATCGCAGTCGCCGCGTAAGGGCGAGCGAGCGAGTGACCGGCCAATCAAACCCGTCATCCTGACGAAAGTCAGGACCCAGGATACCAGGAGTTAGCCTTAATGGCTCTGGGGCATGACTTTCGTCAGGATGACGGTGGGGATTGGGCCGAGTAGAGCGGGTTAAAATCCACTTTCTACTATAGGCGGCCAGGCTTGGAGATTCGCCGCGTGGCGGCCGGGTACCTTGCGTGCACCTAGCGACAATCCTCTCCCGCCAGGGGGAGGTGGCGCCGAAGGCGACGGAGGGGGAGGGGGAGGACACCGAGCAGAGGTCGGCGCTTACCGCCCCCTCCGTCAGGCTGCGCCTGCCACCTCCCCCTGGCGGGGGAGGATCGTTCCGGGCCAGCACGTCAGCTTACCGATACGTTTTAAAACCGGGTCGCCATCGAAGAGCGACTTACAAAGATGCAAACCGCCGGACTAGACGCTACAGAGTAGCGATCAGGCCGCCCACTTCGCCAGCCAGTCAGCCAGCGCCTGCGGACCCATCGACCGCGCATCAGCCAGCTCGGTCTCATGTCCAGCGTTCAACAGCTTGTTGCTCCGCGGATCGACGATCAACACCGCTGGCACACCCTTCAGGCGACCCTTGATACCATACCCCGCGGCAATCTGACCGTTCTTGTCGAAGCGACCGACATCGACCGTAACAACGACGAACTTGCTGTCCACGAAGCGCTTCATCTCGGGCAGGTCGATCGTTCCCGCCAGCAGGCGGCAATCGAGGCACCAGTTGCCGCCGAGATCGATCAGCAACCGCTTATGCGTCTTCAACGCCCGCGCACGGGCGGCTGCAACCTGCGCATTGGCGTTCGCCGATTCATTATACGGCAGCGGCAAGGGCTGCGGCAGCTTGTCGAAGCTCGTCGTGTTGACGTGCGGCGCCACGACTTTCGCGCGTGGAGCGGCGGGGGCGGCCACGGCAGTTGCGAGCAAGGCAAGCGCGGCGAGACGGCGCATCGACATCATTCATATCCTCCGATCACGGCATTCAAGAAGCTCGGAAATGGTCCGTTCCAACCATCCGCCGGCGTATCGGCGACCGGTTGGCGGCGACCACCGGTTGGATCCGCAGGAATACGCTCGGTCCGTGGCGGCTCGACCTTTGCCACTTCCGAACGACCAGGTTGCGGGCGAACCGGTTCCGATCGCGCCGGCTCAGACCGCACCGGCTCCGACCGAACGGGCGCTGTGCGAACCGGTTCGACATACACGGGTTCAACCTGCACCGGCTCGACCCGTGCAGGCTCCATCACGCGCGGCTTCACCGCAGGCACCGGCTCGTCGATCGGCGTCCGCTCCCAGCGCGGCCGCTTGGCCACCACGACCGGCTCGACCGCGGCCAGCACTTCGGCGACGATCGCGGGCGCGACCGTGTCTTCGCGCGGTACGCGGCGAGTCCGCGGCCGATCGCGACCAGCCTCCTCCGCAACCGCGACCGGAGCCACGTCCTCCGAACGTCCCCCGCGACGGCTCCGCGACCGATCGCGACGCGGCGCATCTTCTTCCGCCTCGACGGCAACCGGCGCGATCTTCGGCTCGGCAACCTTCAACCGCTCGATCGTCTGCCCGGTAAGCTTCTCGATATTGACGATGTTCTCGGCATCGTCCGGCGCGACGAACGTGTACGCCGTCCCCGTCGCCCCGGCACGACCCGTCCGACCGATCCGGTGGACGTAGTCGTCGGGATGCCAAGGCGCGTCATAGTTGAACACCGTCGACACGCCCTTGATGTCCAGCCCGCGCGCCGCAACGTCCGACGCAACGAGGATCGTCACCGCGCCGGTCTTGAACAGCTCGAGCTCGGCCAGCCGCTGCGGCTGTTCCATGTCGCCGTGGATCTCGCCCGACTTGTAGCCCGCCTGCTTCAGCACCTTGTTAAGGTCGCGCACCGTCGTCTTGCGGTTGCAGAAGATGATCGCGTTGGTCACTTCCTCCTGCGCGAGGATGCGACGCAGCGTATCGCGCTTCGCGGTCTGGCTCGGCACCGGCACCAGATACTGCTTGATGTTGAGATTGGTCGACGCCGGGCGCGACACCTCGATCATCTTGGGATTGGTCAGGAACTTGTCCGCCAGCTTCTTGATCGGCGGCGGCATCGTCGCGGAGAACAGCAAAGTCTGGCGCTGCTTCGGCAGCTTGGTGCAGATTTCCTCGATGTCGGGGATGAAGCCCATGTCGAGCATCCGGTCCGCCTCGTCGATCACGAGCAGCGAACAGCCGTTGAGCATGATCTTGCCGCGCCCGAACAGGTCCATCAGCCGGCCCGGCGTCGCGATCAGGACGTCGACGCCCTTCTCCAGCGCAGCGAGCTGGTCGCCCATCGACACGCCGCCGATCAGCAGCGCCATCGAAAGGTTCGAATTGACGCCGTATTTCTCGAAATTCTCCGCCACCTGCGCCGCGAGTTCGCGCGTCGGCTCGAGGATCAGCGAGCGCGGCATCCGCGCGCGGCTGCGGCCATGCGCGAGAATGTCGATCATCGGCAGCACGAACGACGCGGTCTTGCCGGTGCCCGTCTGGGCGATACCGATGATGTCGCGCATCATCAGCACCGACGGGATCGCGCCGGCCTGGATCGGGGTCGGCTCGGTATAGCCGGAGTCGGTGACTGCCTTCAGCAGTTCGTCGGAGAGGCCGAGATCGGCAAAACTCATGCAAATGTCCGGTAAATAGAGGGTGAAATGCACTGCCCTCAAGCGTTCCGGCGCTCGCCGATTTAGCGACAAATGTCAAGGAAACGCGGTGAAACGAGGGTGGGGAGGGGGCGGCGGGTGGCGTATTTCCGCAAAAACCCCCGTCATCCGGACGAAAGTCGGGATCCGAAGCCAAGCAGCGTACCATCAGTTACTCTGTATCCTGACTTTCGTCAGGATGACGGAGCGAGGCGAGACTGCGTTCGCCACACACGCGATTGGCCGGCCCCCGCTACTACTTCGGCCGCAAACTCTTGAACCCATCGATCTCGCACCGCGCGCCCGAGCGCATCCGGATAGCATCGCGCGCCTTGCAGACCATCCCGTCGGGCCCCGGTCTCAGATAGAAGCCCGAATAATAATCGAGCGGCCGGCAATCGCCATCGAGCCGCGCGCGCAGTCTGGTCTGGTCGGCCATCAGCAGATCGAGCGCGCCGTCCTTGTTCAGCATCGCCCCGGCGATCTCGGCCACCGCGATGCATTTGGGGCCCTTGTGCTCCTTCCATTCGGTCGACCGGTCGACCGTCCGCATCGTTGTCCGGTTCATCCGGGGTACGCGGATGATGATGCGCTCGTGGATCGAGATCTGCGCGATCTGCAGACGGGACACACGGGTCTGTACCGGGCGCACATGCGTGTCCCGCGTTGCGGCCGCAGCGGCGGCGGGGCCTGCTAGCGCAAGCAGGGTGGCGGGAATCGCGAAGTGGATCATGATGCTGTCGTAACCGTTAGGGCCGATCGTTGAACGCGCGATGAATTTTGTCTAGCGCGTGGCCTGTGGCTATTTTTCCGACAGCAACCCTGACCCCTTCGCAAGCCGCCATGCTCGACTCGCTCAGCGCGCGTGTCGACGCAAAGGCGATCGTCACCGACGCGACCGATATCGACCCCTGGCTGCACGACTGGCGCGGCCGTTTCCACGGCGCTGCGCCCGCGCTGCTCGCACCGGCCTCGACCGCGGAGGTCGCGCTGATCGTCGCGGCGGCCGCCGAGCACCGCGTGTCGCTGGTCGCGCAGGGCGGCAACACCTCGATGGTCGGCGGCGCCACCGTCCCCGCCGACGGCAGCGCGCTGATCCTGTCGCTGCGTCGCCTGAACCGCATCCGCAGCCTCGACGCCAACGCCGGGCTCGCGATCGCGGAGGCGGGCGTGATCCTCGCCGACCTCGACGGCGCGGCGCAAGGGCAGGGGAGGCGCTTCCCATTGACGCTCGGCGCGCGCGGCACGGCGACGATCGGCGGCCTCGTCTCGACCAACGCCGGTGGCACGCAAGTGCTCAAGTTCGGCACGATGCGCGGCCTTGTCGCAGGCGTCGAAGCGGTGCTCGCCGACGGGACGATCTACGACGGCCTGTCCGCTCTCAAGAAGGACAATCGCGGCTACGACCTCGACCAGCTCTTCATCGGCGCGGAGGGCACGTTGGCGATCGTCACTGCCGCCACATTGCGTCTCGCCCCCGCAATCGCAGCGCGCGGCACCGCCTGGGTCGGCGTCGGCTCGCCCCAGGCGGCACTCAAACTCCTGCGCACGATGCAGGCGAAGACCGACGCGATCGAGAGCTTCGAGATCCTCCCTGCCGAGTCGCTCGACGCCGCCATCGCGCACCTCCCGAACGCCCGCGCGCCGCTCGCCGGCCGCCACCCCTGGCACCTCCTGATCGAGGCAACCTCCGCCATTACCGAAGGCGAGTCTCCGTCCGCGCTACTCGAACGCCTGCTCGGCAAAGCACTCGAAGACGGCGCGATCGAAGACGCGACGATCGCCACCAGCGAAGCCCAGTCCACCGCATTCTGGCTGCTCCGCCACTCGCTCTCCGCCGCCGAACGCGCGCTTGGCCCTGCAACGCAGCACGACATCTCGATCCCCGTCGAGACGATGCCGCGCTTCATGATCGAGGCAGCGGCGGCTTGCGACGCGCGCTTCCCCGGCACGCACGCCAGCGGATTCGGCCATCTCGGCGACGGCAACGTCCATTTCCACGTCCGCGCCGCGCCCGGCACCGACCCCGCGCGCTGGTATGCCGAGGACGCGCCGGTCGTCACCCGCTTCGTCGGCGACCTCGTCGTCGCGGCCGGAGGCTCGATCTCGGCGGAGCACGGCATCGGCCAGATGAAGCGCGACGAACTCGAACGCCTCTCGTCGCCCGCGCGGATGACCGCGCTCCGCGCGATCAAGTCCGCGCTCGATCCGCTCGGCATCCTCAACCCGGGCAAGCTCGTCACACTTGCACGCCCGCCCGGCGCACCATAGAGCCTCGCCCCAATCGGTGGCATGAGCCACCGGCATTTCGACCGACCGATCCGGAGAGTAACATGGCCAGCACCGCCCAGCTTCCGCTTTTCTATAATGGCCTCGAGCCGCTTTCGAGCGACACGCACGCGAACTACAAGGTCCGCCCGCAGGACAGCGCGCCGTTCCTGGTCGGCCAGCACGCGATCCCGATCACCGTCGACGAGTTTCCGCTGGTCCAGCGTCACATGCCGATCGTCTTCTCGGTCGGTGACGACGCGATCCCGCTCGCGCTGATGGGCCTGAACGAGGGCGTCAACGTGTTCGTCGGCGAAGACGGCAAGCTGACCGAGAACACCTTCTACGTGCCGGCATACGTCCGCCGCTACCCGTACATGCTCGCGCGCCTGCACCCCGATGCGCAGGAACTGTCGCTTTGCTTCGATCCGACCTCGCAGGCGATCGGTGATTTCGAGGACGGCGATGCGCTGTTCGAGAACGGCCAGCCGACCGAGCTGACCAAGAACATCCTCGGCTTCAACGAGTCGTTCGAACAGGCCGGTGCGCGCACGCAGAACTTCATGAACGAGCTGCGCGAGCTCGAGTTGCTGATGGACGGCGAAGTCACGATCCAGCCCGACGGCGCCGACCAGCCGTTCGTCTATCGCGGCTTCCAGATGATCAACGAGGAAAAGCTGATCGACCTGCGCGGCGATGCGCTGCGCAAGATGAGCAAGTCGGGCATGCTGCCGCTGCTGTACGCGCACCTGTTCTCGCTGTCGCTGATGCGCGACATCTTCGCGCGTCAGGCGCAGCTCGGCATGACTCCGCAGCAGCAGATGCCCGCCCCCGCGCAGTTCAACGTCTGATAGCGAAACCGGGAGGCCGTGAAAATTATTTGGGGTGCGGTGCAGCAGGGGTTGAACCAAAACGGCGCTCACCCATTTAGATCCTGTACGGCATCGTGTCCCCCCCTTTCGCGGCGCCGTACGGGACGCTTCTAGCGTCCCTCCTCCCTGAACCTAGGCCACTCCGTGCGATACGCACGGGGTGGTTTTTTTTGGCCTGCGCGATGCGGCGGGCCCGTCCGCTCCTCCCACCCGTTGCGTGCCCGTGGAAGTATTCGAAAGCCTCGACGTCATCCTGCTCGCCGCGCTGGTCCTGCTGGTCCTCGCGCGCAAGTTGAACGTGCCCTATCCGACCCTGCTGGCGGCGGCCGGGATCGGCTTTGCCGCGTTGCCGTTCGCGCCGAAGATCACGGTCGAGCCGCATCTGGCGCTGGCCTTGTTCATCGCCCCCGCGCTGCTGTACGCCGCCTACTACACCAGCCCACGCGCCTTGCGCCGACACTGGTTCCCGCTGCTAAGCCTCGCGGTGTTTGCTGTGCTCGTCACGGCGTCGGCGGTCGCGCTGGTCGGCGTGACGCTGGGCGGGTTGCCGCTCGCTGCAGCGTTCGCGCTCGGAGCGATCGTCGCGCCGCCCGACGCCGCCGCCTCGGAAGCAGTGCTCGGCGAAGTCGGCATCCCGCGCCGCGGCCTGTTGCTGCTCCAGGGCGAGAGCCTGCTTAATGACGCCACCGCGCTGCTGCTGTTTGGGCTAGCGGTGGCGTTCGCGACGCATTCGGATACGCCGGTGACACCGCTCGCGCTCGCCGCCGCCGTGCCGGGAGGGATCGTGTTCGGGGCCATTGCGTCGTGGCTCTACCTCCGCGTCGCGCCGCTGTTCGCAGGCACGCTCGGCGCCAGCCTCGCCGATTTCGCGGTGACGTTCGGGATATGGCTGCTGGCCGAGCGGCTGCACATCTCGCCGGTACTCGCGGTCGTCACGTTCGGGATGATCGTCTCGCAGCGCCGCCCGATCGTCCAGCCTGCACGCGACCGGTTGCAGGGCGCGGCGGTATGGTCGGCGGCGGTGCTCGTCCTGAACATCATCGCGTTCGCGCTGATGGGGCTGCAATCGCGCGACGTGCTGGTCGGCCTGCCCGCCGCCGAGCGATGGCCGGCGATCGGGTTCGCCGCCGCGGTCCTCGCGACCGTGCTCGTTACGCGCATAGCGTGGGTATTCTTTGTGCGGTTTGTCGAGGGCGTGATCGCCAACCGCTACGCACCGTCCTGGCTGCCCAAGCCGCCCCCCTGGAATGCGTCGATCATTCTGTCCTGGTCGGGCATGCGGGGCCTGCTGACACTGGCCACTGCGTTCGCGCTGCCCCGATCTGTGCCGGGCCGCGACCTGATCGTGCTGGCAGCGTTCGGCGTCGTGATCGGCACGCTCGTGCTGCAGGGGCTCACGCTCGGCCCGCTGATCCGCCGTCTCGATCTCGGCGCAGACACGGGGCTCGCCGACGAGATCGCCCCCGCGCGCAAGCGGCTGATCGACGCAGGCCTCGCGGTACTGCCCGCGCGCGAAGGCAAGGCGGCGGATGCGCTGCGCTTCCGCTACGGCGCGGCGGGCAAGGTCACCGCGGAAGCGGACGATCCGCAGGCGACCTCGGAATTCGACGAACTCCACCTCGAGATGATCGCCTGCCAGCGCGTCGTGCTCCACGAGATGCGCGACAAGGGCGAGGTGGCCGAGGACGTGTATCGCCGCCTCCAGGAGGAACTCGACTGGGCGGAAGTCGACGCGCGCGCGTTCGGCGACAACATCCTCACCGCCACCTGAAAGGAGCGACCTGAACGCGAGCGCGGAACATCGGCACGCGCTACGCTGTTTGAGAGAACCACCGTAGAAAGGGTCGATTCATGCCAGAGGCGTCTTCGTGAGCAAAACCGTCAAGCCCGCCCCGCCGACGACGCTCGTGATATTCGGCGCCTTCGGGGACCTGACCCGCCGCCTTCTGATGCCGGCGCTGATCAACATGACCCGGCTCGGGCTGGTCGGTAACGATTTCCACGTGCTCGGCGTCGGCATCGACGAGGGGAACGACGAGTCGTTGCGCAAGGCGCTCGGCAGCTTCGATGCGAAAGGCGGCGAGGGGGCCGGCGAGAAGGGCGATGCCTGGGCACGGCTCAAGGATCGCGTCGGCTATCTCCAGGGCGATTTCACGAAAGACGAGGTTTACGAACAGCTCAAGGCCCGGGTGAAGGGCAACGTCGCGTTCTACTTCGCGGTGCCGGCCAAGTTCTTCGGCGACATCGTCGACAAGCTCGCCGATCACGGCCTGATGGCGGAAGCGCCGCACGCGTTCCGCCGGATCGCGATCGAGAAGCCGTTTGGCCACGATCTGGCCTCCGCGCAGGCGCTCAACGCGCGTATCCTGTCGAAGGTCGGCGAAGCGCAGGTCTACCGGATCGACCATTTCCTTGGCAAGGAAACCGTCCAGAACATCATGACCGCGCGGTTCGCGAACATGATGATCGAGCGCGTCTGGAATGCGGACTGCATCGCGCACGTCCAGATCACCGCCGCCGAGACGGTCGACGTCGGCACGCGCGGCAAATTCTACGACGCCACCGGCGCGCTGCGCGACATGGTCCCCAACCACCTGTTCCAGCTGCTCGCGATGGTCGCGATGGAGCCGCCCGCGAGCTTCGATGCCGAGGCTATCCGCAACGAAAAGGGCAAGGTCCTCAAAGCCGTCCGCGTCTATTCGCCCGGCAAGGCGAAGCGCAACGGCGTCCGCGGCCAATATACCGCTGGCAAGGTGAAGGGGGTGGATGTCCCAGCCTACACCGCCTCGCCCGACGTCGCGCCGGACAGCCGGACCGAGACCTATGTCGCGTTGAAGCTGATGGTCGACACATGGCGCTGGGCGGGCGTGCCATTCTACCTGCGCACCGGCAAGGCGATGACCTGTCGCGACACCGAGATCGCGATCACCTTCAAGCCGGTCCCGTTCGCGTCGTTCCCCGGTGCCGCCGCCGACATGCTGCCGCCCAACCGGTTGATCATCCAGATCCAGCCCGACGAAGGGCTGAGCATGGACATCAACATCAAGCGCCCCGGGCTTGAGGTCGCAACCGCGCCGATCGCGCTCGATTTCCGCTATGCCGACGAATTCGATATCGGTCACCTGACCGGGTACGAGTCGCTGATCTACGACCTGTTCGTCGGCGATCAGACGCTGTTCCAACGGGCTGACGCGATCGAGGCGGGCTGGGCCGCGGTGCAACCGTTCCTCGACCTCTGGGCGCATGACGCCGGCATGCCGGAACTCTACGAGGCGGGCACGCTGGGCCCGGCCGCAGCGGACGCGCTTCTGGCGCACGACGACCACAGCTGGCACGAACTCGCGCCGGCGGGGAAGACGGTGCCGTGAGTCCACCCCGGCGAAGGCCGGGGCCCAATTGGGGAACGTCGCTAACGAGGGACGACGCTCCGTTATGCCGACCTTGCCAATTGGGCCCCGGCATCCGCCGGGGTGGTATGTTTATTCACATGCGATTCGTGCTCAAACCCGCTCGGTCAGCTCGATCTCGCCCTCGACTTCCATCTCGTCCTCGTCACCCATCTCGTCCATGTCGGGCATCGTGAAGTCGGCCTTCCAGTCATAGACCTTCTCGACCCCGCCCTGCACCCAGACGCGCACCGCGCCCGACGTGATCTCGCCGCCCATCGCGCCGACGAAATCCGCCACCAGCGAATCCGCCGCATCCTCGTGATCGGTCGCGCCCGGAATCGTCGCGGCGGTCATCTCCTCGTCGAGTTCGATGATCTGCGCCCAATATTGCTTCGCCATGTGTCGCTCCTGCGTAGATGAAAGGCCGTCAGCCGGGTATATGAGACGCCGTCAGCCGGCGGTGATAATAGGGTGATCCTCGCGCAGCCGGTCCGCCAGTCGCTCGACCGCGTCGACCTCGCTCGCGCTGCCCGACGGGGTCACCGCCCAGTTGCAATGCGCGTGCGTCGCGAGGCTGTAGACCTTCACGTCGCCGACGATCAGCCGCCACCGCCGCCGGTCGCCGCTATTGTACCGGACGAGGTTGGTGACGAACAGGCTCTGGAGATCCGATGCGGTCATCCGCGCCCCATAGCGACAAGCGGATCGTCACTGCAAACCGTCGTTACCGTCGCGAGGTCGGCTTCGCCTGCAACGCGTCGAGCGCATCGGCATTCCGGCGCCCCCAGTCGTACAGAAGCTCGACCGGCTCGACGAACCGCGCGCCGAGCGGCGTCAGCGCATAATCCACCGCAGGCGGCACCGTCCCGTGCACGGTCCGCACGACCAGCCCGGCCGCCTCCATCTCGCGCAACGTCTGCGTCAGCATCTTCTTCGAGATGCCCGGGATCGATCGCAGCAGCACGCCGGTCCGCGCCGGGCCGTCATGGCGGACGTGCAGCGTGTGCAGGATCATGCTCGTCCATTTGGTCGCGAACAGCTCCAGCGTCCGCCGCGGCGCGCAATCCTCGCGCCATTCCTCGTCGGCCGTTCCCGCCTGCATGTGGATACCTTCCGGTGCCTATGTCCCCAAAGGGTGCCTTCTAGAAGCCCGTGCGTTCGGTGCCTAGCTGGTAGCGAGCAGATAAGGAGCTGAAGATGGCCAAGACGGCATTGGTAGTAGGAACGAGCGGGATCGTTGGCAGCGCGACCGCCGCGGCATTGGTGAAATCCGGCTGGACCGTCCACGGTCTCGCGCGGCGCCCGACCGAACAGGACGGCGTCCATCCCGTCGCGGCGGACCTCCAGGACCCCGCGAACCTCGAAAAGGCACTCACCGGTCTCAAGCCCGATGCGGTGTTCATCGCCACCTGGTCGCGCCAGGACAGCGAGGCGGAGAACATCCGCGTCAACGGCGGCATGGTCCGCAACCTGCTCGGCGCGCTCTCGCCAGCGGGCAGCGTCGGCCACGTCGCCCTCGTCACCGGCCTCAAGCACTACCTCGGACCGTTCGAGGCGTACGGCAAGGGCGTCCTCCCGCAGACCCCGTTCCGCGAGGAGCAGGGCCGCCTCGACGTCGAGAACTTCTACTATGCGCAGGAAGACGCCGTGTTCGAGGCCGCCGAGCGCGACGGCTTCGGCTGGAGCGTCCATCGCCCGCACACGATCATCGGCAAGGCGGTCGGCAACGCGATGAACATGGGCACCACGCTCGCGGTCTACGCCACGCTGTGTCGCGAGACCGGTCGCCCGTTCCGCTTCCCAGGCTCGGCGGCGCAGTGGAACGGCCTCACCGACATGACGAGCGCGACGATGCTCGCGGATCACCTGATCTGGGCGGCGACCACCCCCAAGGCGCGCAACGAGGCGTTCAATGTCGTCAACGGTGACGTCTTCCGCTGGAGCTGGATGTGGGGCCGCATCGCCGAATGGTTCGGGATCGAGCCGGCCCCGTTCGACGGCACCATCCTGACGCTCGACGAGCAGATGAAGGATGACGCCGGCATCTGGCACGAGATCGCCGCGCGCGAAGGCCTGGCGGAAGCTGACCTGTCGCGGCTCGCCTCGCCGTGGCACACCGACGCCGATCTCGGCCGTCCGATCGAGGTGGTGACGGACATGGGCAAGAGCCGGCGTCTCGGGTTCAAGGAATACCAGCCCACGGATGATGCGTTCTTCGACCTGTTCGCGGAACTGCGGGCGGATCGCTTGATCCCGTAAAATACCGCGTCTCTACCCGTCATTCCCGCGAAGGCGGGAACCCATACCGGCTGGCTGTGCGATCGTGCACGACCGTTGAAGGATATGGATCCCCGTCTCCGCGGGGATGACGGAAGCGGCATTGGGGGGAATGGACTCCGCCTTTCCCCGTAACCCCTCTTGCCGTTCGTCCTGAGTAGCCGTCGAGTAGCCCGCTTGGGCGTATCGAGACGGCGTATCGAAGGACAGGTCGCCGGTGGAACCCGTACCGCGATACGAGCCCTCGATACGCCTAAGCGGGCTGTTCGGTCTCTGTTCGGCACGAACGGAGTGGGGGCGGGCGGTGACCGAAAAGGCGCCGTTACGGTTTGACGGCCACCGTCGCCACCACCGCCGGATCATCCCGCAGCTTCAGAAACAGCGCCCCGCCCACCGGCTTGGGCACGGTCAGCGAAGCCCCGGTAAACCCTTCCGGCACCCGCACCGCATCCGCGAACCCCGCATTCGCCGCCACCGAATCGATCAGGAACAGGTCGCTTCCGGCCAGCGTACAGACGTCCTTGCACGTCACCCCGGCCAGCGCCGGCACGCGCACCAGGCTCGTCAACGGCACCCAGTCGCCCGCAACGCCGTCCTGCACCAGCCGCCACCGCAGCGGCCCATGCGCGGACACGCCGAGCGCGTTGCCCGGTTCGACCGACACCACCGCGATCCGCTCGTCCTGCACGGTCAGCCCGCGCCCCGATGCGACGCTCGTAGTCGCCCCGCCGCCGACCGCCCCGATCTCGACGCTGTCCCCGGCCGCAAACCGCGTCACGCCCTCCGCACGCAGCGAGAAGGTCAGCCGGGCATCCTGCGCGATCGCCGTATCACCTGCCAGCACGACCGGCAGGCCAGGGGAGGGCGGCGCAACCACGCTCTTGGCGATCAGCGTCGCCTTGGGCCGCGCCGCCGCGACAGTGAACTTCACCGACCGCTTGCGCCCATCGGTCAGCGTGACGAGCGCGGACTTCGCCTGCCCCGCCGTGAACGTCGGCGCCGTATCCGCGGTCAGCCCCAGCAGATCGCCCTTGTCCGCACGGACCACTTCACCCGGCTTGAACGCCACCCCGTCGACCGTCATCGACGCGACCAGATCGAGCCGCGTTCCCGCCAGCGTCCCCGCCGGATCGCCCGCATACAGCGTCAGGCCATCGATCCGTCCCGCCTCGGCGAGCGCCGTCAGCGCGATCTTCTCCGGCGCCTCGACCCCGTATTGCTTCACCAGCAACGTCAGTTTCCCCGGCGCGGTCTTCGCGAGTGGCAGCGTGAGTCCGATCCGGTCGCCGGTCGTCGTCCACGCCAGCGGCACGTCGCCCGCCGCGCTGGTCAGCGTCACCGCCTCGACACAGCTCGGCGTCGGCCCGGCGAGCGCGACCGGATTGTCGCGCCCGACCACCAAATTCTCCGGATCGGTATCGACCATCGTCCACCCACCGGCGCGCGGCACCTGCAAGCGGAACTGCGGCCCGTCGAACGGCGTAAACCCCCAACGCCCGTGCAGCTTGGCATCGGTCACGCTGCTCAGGCCCGCGGTCCGCATGCCGACCTGATCGAGCACATAGCCGCCGCGCTCGGCATCGGCCTGCACCGGCAGCTCGACCACGCCCCCCTGCGGCGTCGTCACCCGCAAGCTCATGTCGTGCGCGAACTTGGTCGCATAGATCAGCGGCGCGCCCTCGACCGGCAGCACGAGGTCGGGCTTGGCCGCGCAGACCAGACGATCGGCCTCCGCGCGCCGCAACGTCGGCGTCTGCGGCGTGCCCGTCTCGATCACCGGCATCGCCACCACCATCACCGATTTCGGGCTCGCGAACGACGGCGCCGCATTCAGCAACAACGCCATCCGATCGTCATGCAATCGCGCCAATGCCGGAATATAGCGGAACTGCGTCGACTGGAACGCGCCGAAGATCTTCGCCAGATCTCGTACCACGCCGATATACGGACTATAGTAGCCCAGCCCGCCCGCCGGCGTCGCGCTGAGTTGCAGCGCCAGGTCGGTAGGCGCGCCCACCAGCGTATCCGCCAGCGTCGAGCTCTGGCCATCCGCCAGCACCAGCGAATCGCGGCTTTGTGTCAGGCATGACGCCTGCAGATCGGCGGCGAGATCGAGGCATTCCGCCTTCAGCTTGATCGACAGGCTGCGCGACAGCAGCGGCGAAACCGCCTCGATCCGTTCCGGCCGCGTCCGCTCGAGCGCATGGATACTGTCGAGAAACGCATCGAGCCGCGCGCGATCCAGCGACGCCTGATCCAGATCCTGCACCGCGCGCACGAACGCTCCCGGCTGCTTGCGGACCGCCGCGACGACGGTATCGAAGCCACCGCTGTCGGGCACAAGGAACACCACCAACTGCCGCGCCCCGTCCGGCACCTTCAAATTCAGCGCGGCCTTCTTCGTCTTCCACGTCTCGGCCTTGAAAAACCACGACTTCGGCGGCGGCTCAGTCGCACCGCGCAAAAACCCCGCGACCAGCAGATAGCGCTCGGCATCGTCCTTCTTGCCGGTCGGCAGATCGGCCGCGATCGTGACCCGGTCGCCGGTCGCGAGCCGCGGCACCTGCGCGATCGGCAGGGTCGTCGTCCCGTGCGTCACGCCGACGCGCAAATTCGGCCCGGTAAGGTCGAACGGCGCAGGATCGGCGTTGGCTGCCGTCGGCGCGAGCGCCGCGGCCAGAGCACAGAGCGGAAGAAAGCGAAGCATCATCGGGGTGAGTCTCGTCGTCATGGGCGCAGCGATGACCTGCGCCGGTGTCCAGATTAGGGCAAGCGCGGTGCGTCGATCGCCCCCTTGATCCAACCCGCGCGGTGCCGCACACGATGCGCTACTCGGGGAAGGGGACAACCACATGACGATCGCCAGGATTCTCGCCGCAGCCTTGCTCGCCGGCACCGCCACCACCGCGGACGCAAAGACGGTCGTGGTCACCGCCGCGCACATGATCGACGTCCTCGCGGGCAAGCGCGTCGACAGCCCGCAGGTCACGATCGTCGATGGCCGCATCACCGCGGTAGGGCGCAAGGGCGACGCGGTCCCCGCCGGCGCCGAACGCGTCGATCTGGGCGAGCGCACTTTGCTCCCCGGCCTGATCGACATGCACGTCCACCTGACCAGCGACCCGACGCTCAGCGGGTATCGTACGCTGGAATTCACCGACAATTTTTGGACCGTCGTCGGCGTTGCCAATGCGCGGAAGACGCTCGACGCAGGCTTCACCACCGTGCGCAACGTCGGCTCGGCCAATTACGACGACGTCGCGCTCAAGCAGGGCATCGAACGCGGCTACGTCCCCGGCCCGCGCATCGTCCCTGCCACCTACGCGCTGGGCGCGACCGGCGGCCACTGCGACGCGACCGAATTCCCGCCCTCGATTCAGGTCCCGCACCCGCAGATCGCCAACACGCCCGATGAGTTTCGCGGCGCCGTACGGACGATCCGCAAATACGGCGCCGAGGTGGTCAAGGTCTGCATGACCGGCGGCGTCCTCTCGAAGACCGACAGCGTCGGCGCGCAGCAGATCAGCCTCCCCGAGATCAAGGCGATCGTCGAGGAAGCGCACATGCTCGGCATGAAGGTCGCCGTCCACGCCCACGGCGTCGAGGGCATCAACGACGCACTCCGCGCGGGCGTCGACACGATCGAACACGCCAGCCTCGCCGACGCCGAATCGTTCAAGCTCGCCAAGGCCAGCGGCGCGTGGTTCGACATGGATATCTACGACGACGACTATATTCTCGCCGAGGGCGCCAAGAACGGCGTCTTCGCCGAAAGCCTCGAAAAGGAACGCGCGATCGGTCTCAAGCAGCGCCAGACTTTCCGCGCCGCGCACGCCGCCGGGGTGAAGATGCTGTTTGGCACCGACGGCGGCGTCTACCCCAACGGCAACAACGCGCTCCAGTTCGCCAAGATGGTCGAATGGGGCATGACGCCGATCGAGGCTATCCAAGCCGCCACCTCCAGTGCCGCGACCGCGCTCGGACGCACCGCCGACGTCGGCGCGATCCAGCCCGGCCGCTTCGGCGACCTGATCGCGGTGGAGGGCGACCCGCTCGCCGACGTCCGCCAGCTGGAGCACCCCGCATTCGTCATGAAGGGCGGAGCGGTGGTCGTCGCACCAAAGTAAAACGAGCCCTCTTGATCCTCCCCCGCCAGGGGGAGGTGGCTGGCGCTTGCCAGACGGAGGGGGAGGAAGGGCAAACCGCTGTTCCGTGTCCTCCCCCTGCGTCACTTTCGGCGCCCCCTGGCGGGCGAGATTGCGGTTAACCGGCACCCGATCGCCCACGCGTCACCAACGCTTCGCCGCTACCTGGAAGCAACTCGTCGCATGACGGCTTGCCGTCGCAGCAGGTTCAGCCTCCCCCGGGCACAACGCCGCCAGACCGCGCGCAGGGGATTTCGACGATGACGACCGACCGCGGGGCGCTGGCTGCCCTGCTCGCCACCATGACAGTCTTCGGGACCGTCCTGGGTACTGCCGCGACATCGGCAGTCGCGCAGACCGAGCCAGTCGCACCAGTGCGCGGCCTAGAGCGCCTCCAGACGCCCGGTACCCAGCCGACCTCGGACGCGAGCTCGATACCGGTTCCCGCCGCACCGACGATCGTCCTGCCGAGCCCATCGCCGACCCCATCGCCGACGAGTGCGCAGGCCCCGCGCAACGCACCGTCGCCACGCGCGACGACCACCACCGCCGCCGACCGTACGGCAAGGAATCGCCCGGCTACCAATCCAGCAGCGACCGATCGAACGACCGGCCAACGCGCGGCCAACCGCAGCACTTCGGAAACTGCGACACAACCGCGGACGTCGGAGCCCGAGCAGACGCGGACGTCGACGCCTGCCGAGCCGCCCGTCGCCGCGCCGACGCAAGAGCCCGTGCCGGCTCCTCAGTCTTCGCCGAGCTCGACCGCCCCCTCCGAAGCTGCGCCGCAACCCGCCGCACCGACCACGACGGCCGAATCCACGCTCTCCGCGCCGGAAACGGGCAGGTCGATGCCGCTGTGGCTGTCGCTGACGGCGATCGTCGTGGTTCTCGGTGCGCTATGGGCACTCCGCCGCAAACCGCGCGGCAGTCGATTCGACCGGATCGAACCCGAAGCCTATGTCGAGCCCACCCCCGAGCCCGCCGCTCCGATTCCTTCTGCTTCCGCTGAGCCGGCGATATCGTCGACGCCCGCTTCGCCTGTCGTCACGCCGGGCGCCGTAGCCGGTGCGGCCATACCCGCGAGCGCACCCAAATTCCTCGAGCCCAGGGCGAAGGCCGCGCCCACGCCGCCCGCTTCCGCACGCGCACGGCTGACGTGCGAACTCCGCCCCCTGCGCGCCGGGCTCAATATGCTCAGCGCCACCGTCGAGTGCGAACTCATCATCACCAACACGGGGACCGCATCGGCCGAGGCGATCCGGACCGGCGTCGCGCTGCTTACCGCGCATGCCGATCAGGACATGGACATTGCACAGTTCAACGCCGCGCCCGTGGTCCGTCCCGCGGCGCCGCCCTTCGCCCTGGCCGCAGGCGAAACGCGCACCATCCGCACCGTCGCCGCGATTGCGCGCGAGGCGATCCGCACGATGACGGCCGCCAACCGCCCGATGTTCGTGCCCGTTCTCGCCACGAATATTCTCTACGCAACGGCCGGTGACGACGCGCAGACCGCTCGCGCGTGGGTGGTCGGTATCGAGCGTACCGACTCCGCCAAGCTCGCCCCGTTCTGGCTAGACGGCCCGGCGAAGATGTTCACCACCGTCGCGGCAAGACCTCACGCGGCGACGTTCGAGCGCTGATCTCTAGGCTGTAGCCTGCGATCGATCCGAAGATTTCCGCTCCTGTCATTTGACGTTTATCGATAAGCGATACATATCGTTTATCGATAAACGGAGGGCGTCATGCGGGATCGGTTTTTGGGTATCGCGAACGGCGTGCTGCGGTTTGCCAACGGATTGAACTGGACGTCCGCGATCGGTTTCGCCGTTGCGATCGTCTTGTCGTTCGTTTTCGCCGACGCACTGACCGCGCAGATAGCGGTTAAATATCACGGCCGATACGTGCCGGAGACGGTGGCGATCATGCGGTTGCTCGGCGTTATCTCGATCGCGGCGGCCGTCGCCGTGCACCAGCTGTTCACTCGTCTGATCGCGATCGTCGAAAGCGTGCGCGTCGGTGACCCATTCGTCGCGATCAATGCAGACCGGCTCCAGCGGATCGGCTGGGCGCTGCTCGTACTGCAGTTGCTCGACCTCGTCCTCGGGGCGACCGCGCTCTATTTCAACCGGATCAACGTCGATTTCGTCACCTGGACTCCTTCTTTTACCGGATGGATCGCGGTCGTCATGCTGTTCGTGCTCGCCCGCGTGTTCCGCGTGGGGGCGGGCATGCGCGACGATCTGGCGATGACCGTCTGATGCCCGTCATCGTCACGCTCGACGGCATCCTCGCGGCGCGTGGGCTGACGCTGACCGAGCTTTCGCAGGCGGTCGACATCACGATGGCGAACCTGTCGATTCTGAAGACCGGCAAGGCCAAGGCGATCCGCTTCTCGACGCTGGAGGCGATCTGCACCGCGCTCGACTGTCAGCCGGGCGACATTCTGAGTTTTACAGCAGACGGGGAAACGGCATGAGCGATCGTAGCGAAAGACTCGGGATTGGCGGGCGCATTGTCGGCGCCATCCTCGGCTTGGGGGGCGCCGTCGTGGAGACCTATCGGCTCGGCGGACGCGCGGTGAGGGCGGCACCGCTCGTCCTGGCGATCGCGGTGGTGCCCGAGTTCCTGCAACATATCGCGGAAATCCACCTCGGCATGTTCGCATCGGTCGAGCAGTTTCGTGCGCTCGCCAACGATCCACTGCGCTGGGGCTTCGGCTACGTGAAGATCGCGGGGTTCGTCATCGCCATTCTCGCGGTCGCGCGGTTCTGGTCGGTACGGTCGGTTCGTCGGACATTGCTGGTTCCGCCGATGACCTTCGTCCGGGTGGTCGTCGGATTGGTCGTGGGGCTGGCGGTCGCATCGCCGTTCATGTGGCTGGACAAGCAAGGTCTACCACTGGCGATCGCCGTACCGCTTCAGATCGTTTCGGGGATCATCCAGGGTGGCTTCCTGATCTACGTCGTTGGTGCGTTGATCGAGGACGCGTCGGTGACGCCAAAGCGGGCGATGACGTCACTGCTGCCCGCCGGGATCGTCCTCAGCGTCTTGGCGGCAGTCGCGTTCGGCCCGGCGCAGGCGCTGCACATGGCCAATCACAAGCTCGCCTTGGGCCAGCCGCTACCGATTGTGTGGGCGCTGATGGTGTTCGACGCGCTGTGGGTCGGGCTGTTCGCGGCGCTGGTGGGCTCGGCGTTGTTCGTCGGCGTGAGGACCGGGCTGACGTTGCGGGGGTGGACTGTGCACCCCCGCGATCTGGATGCGACGGTGGAGCCGGCGGACGACGCGCCGCGCTTCGCAATCCAAACGGCCTGACTGCCGGCTCTCACCACCCCGGCGGAGGCCGGGGCCCATGTGGGCGATCTGTCGTGAGGTACGTTGCGCTTCGTTAGCGCCGCCCCTCAATTGAGCTACGGCTTCCGCCGAGCAGATGGGGAAGTTCGCGACGTGTAACGAAAAAGGGCGACCCCATCGCTGGGGCCGCCCTTTTTCTTAGCTGCGGCCAGCAGGGGCAAAGCCCCTGCTTCGTCGGTCGACACTGCGTGCCGCCGGCCGGCCTTGCGGGAGTGCGATTTAGCCGAAGCTAAATCGTCTCTCCCGCTGCGGCTTACTTGACCTCGACGGTCGCGCCAGCTGCTTCGAGCTGAGCCTTGATCTTGGCGGCTTCGTCCTTCGACACGCCTTCCTTGACGGCCTTGGGAGCCGACTCGACCAGCGTCTTGGCTTCGGTCAGGCCGAGCGCGGTGATCGCACGGACTTCCTTGATGACGTTGATCTTCTTGCCACCGTCGCCGGTCAGGATGACGTCGAATTCGGTCTGCTCTTCAGCGGCCGGTGCGGCTGCGCCGCCGCCTGCTGCCGGTGCTGCGACCGCTGCTGCGGCCGAAACGCCCCACTTCTCTTCGAGCAGCTTCGAAAGCTCAGCTGCTTCGAGAACGGTCAGTTCGCTCAGGCTCTCAACGAGCGCGTTCAGGTCTGCCATGATAAATCTCCATCTCGGGGCATCGGCCCCATCAGTTCAAAAAGGTAACGAAAGGCCTGCAAGATCAGGCGGCTTCCTTCTCCGCGTAGGCGGAAAGCACGCGCGCGAGCTGCGCTGCCGGAGCCTGCGTGATCGTTGCCAGCTTCGTGGCAGGTGCCACGATGAGGCCAACGATCTTGGCACGCAGTTCGTCCAGCGAGGGCAGCGTTGCGAGCGCCTTCACACCGTCGACGTCGAGGGTCGTCGCGCCCATCGCCCCACCCACGATTTCGAACTTGTCGTTCGTCTTCGCGAATTCCACGACCACCTTGGCGGCCGCGACGGGATCGATGGAGCTGGCCAGACCGACCGGACCCGTGAGCATGTCGCCCAGCGAGCTGTAGTCGGTGCCGTCCATTGCGATCTTGGCAAGCTTGTTCTTCGAGACCTTGTAGGTCGCGCCGGCGTCGCGCATCTTGTTCCGCAGCACAGTGGACTGTGCGACGGTCAGGCCGAGGTTGCGCGTGACAACGACGACGCCGACCTCGGAAAAGGTGCGGTTCAGCTCGGCTACGGCCGCGGTCTTTTGATCACGATCCATGCCATTCTCCACGTTTTACGAGTTCACCGCTTGCGCAGTGGACCCGGTTACTAACCGGAGGCGCAGACAAACCCGCGCTTCCGGGGTGTCTCGTCGATGGGGCATGGGAGAGGGGCGGCGCGCAGATGGGCCGACAAAATCTCATTCCCCGTCTAGGTGGGAGATTAAGCACCGGCAAACCCGCTGCACCCACTGTCTCGGACGGAGTTCGACGAGCAAGCCCGCCGAACGAAGGTGCCGCTTAGCGGAATTGGCGGGGGAGTCAATCGCCGAGAGGGTCAGGCGTCCAGGTACAGCCCGGTATCCGCGCCGTCGAGCCTGCGTATCCTTGCCGCCGCTAGAACGTCGATCGGCATCAGGCGGGCGTTGATCCCGATCCGGTCGATCATTGGGTCGACCTTCGTCCAGTGCGTCACGCACCCGCATTCGCCGCATCGGTGGAAGCGCAATGTCTTGGCACCCCAACTGTAGACTGCCGTCGGCACGGATGCCGCGACGCGTATGTCGCTTGCGCGGTAATAGGCCCAGAGTACGCCGTAACGGCGACAGATCGAGCAGTTGCAGTCGGCGACCCATTCGGGCGGATCGTCGGCGGCCAGCGTTACCGCGCCACAATGGCAGGAGGCTTGGATCATGGATTGATCGGTGGCTCAGAATGGTGGGGCATTCACGCGTTTTCGCAAATCCCGTCATCCTGACGAAAGTCAGGATCCAGAGCCATTAGGAGTAGCGTCTGTAACCCTGGATCCTGACTTTCGTCAGGATGACGGGAGCGGGGGCTAGGGGGCGGCGATCTTCATCGAACGGCGATATGGCGCGCACGCAAAAAGGACCGGGATCGCTCCCGGCCCTTCTTAACTCTAAGCGGCGGGACGGGAGTAAATCCCGTCCTCGTCGGTCGCGGTTGCCCGCGCCGGCCGGCCTGTCGCCGTCTCGGGGTTAGCTTGCACTAACCCCGTGCGGCTTGGGCTTACGCGCCAGCAACCTCGGTCGTGTCGACCTTGATGCCTGCACCCATGGTCGACGAGATCGCGACCTTCTGGACGTACTTGCCCTTGGCGCCGGTCGGCTTGGCCTTGACCACTGCGTCGACCAGCGCGTCGAAGTTCGCGCGCAGGTCTTCCGCCGGGAACGACGCCTTGCCGATGCCCGAATGGATGATGCCGGCCTTCTCGACGCGGTACTCGATCTGGCCGCCCTTGGCTGCCTGAACCGCGGCGGCGACGTTCATCGTCACCGTGCCGAGCTTCGGATTCGGCATGAGGCCCTTCGGACCCAGCACCTTACCGAGGCGACCGACGATGCCCATCATGTCCGGGGTCGCGATGCAGCGATCGAAATCGATCGTGCCACCCTGGATGATTTCCATCAGGTCTTCGGCGCCGACGACGTCTGCGCCTGCTGCGAGTGCTTCTTCAGCCTTCGCGCCGCGGGCGAACACGCCGACGCGGACGGTCTTGCCGGTGCCCTTGGGCAGCGTCACCACGCCGCGGACCATCTGGTCTGCGTGACGCGGATCGACGCCCAGGTTCAGCGCGACTTCGATCGTCTCGTCGAACTTCGACGTGGCGCCCGACCGTGCGAGACCGATGGCCTCGTCGATGCCGTGCAGCTTGACGAGGTCGACCGTGACGGCCTTCTGCTTCTTGCTCAGCTTAGCCATGATCTCAGCCCTCCACCACTTCGAGGCCCATTGCGCGGGCGCTGCCTTCGATGATCTTCGTCGCAGCGTCGATATCGTTGGCGTTGAGGTCCTTCATCTTCGTCGTGGCGATCTCGCTCAGCTGGCTGCGCTTGATCGTGCCGGCGACGACCTTGCCCGGCTCCTTGGAACCCGACTTCAGCCCTGCGGCCTCCTTGATCAGGTACGAGGCAGGCGGGGTCTTGGTCTCGAACGAGAACGAGCGATCCGCATAGACCGTGATGACGGTCGGGATCGGCATGCCCTTCTTCAGTTCGCTCGTGCCGGCGTTGAACGCCTTGCAGAACTCCATGATGTTCACGCCGCGCTGACCCAGCGCAGGCCCGATCGGCGGCGCGGGCTTTGCCTCGCCTGCAGGGACCTGCAGCTTGATGTATCCGGTAATCTTTTTAGCCATGTCACTCTCTTTATGTGAGCCTAGCGGTGATGGCGGCTACCTCTCGGCAACCTCCCGCAATTCCAACAGTGAAGGTGGAAGCCGGCGCGCATACCCCAAAACCCGCAAAGCGGCAACACCCCGCACTTACTTCTCCGCGTCCCTTCTCCTCCGCGTCTCCGCGCCTCCGCGCGAACCCCGAATCTGCTTTTCTTCTCACTCCTCTTCGCGCCCCCGCGCCTTAGCGTGAACCAATCCTGCCAAAGACAGCGCTCCCTTGTTCTCCCGCGAAGGCGCGAGCCCAGTCTGGATCCCCGCCTACGCGGGGAAACAAGCTTGAGTACCAAGCACCCAGCACAAGCCCCTTGCAATGTAGGATATCGAGGCAGACCCACTAGCGATGGCGCGCCCGTTCACTCCCGACCAATTCACCCGCCGCCAGGCCGCGCAGAACGCCGCATTCCTCGCCGTCCTCCGCTGCACCGGCAACGTCCGCGAGGCCGCCAGCACGCTAGGCTACAACCGCTCCACCTTCACCAAGCGCCGCGCCGCCCACCCCGCCTTCGCCGCAAAATGGGACGCCGCCCTCGCTCTGGCGTCCGCAGCCCTCAAAGATCCTCCCCGGAACGGGGAGGGGGACCGCCGACCAGAGGTCGGGGGTGGAGGGGGCTCGCCCCACACGCGACGCGCCGACAGCACGCCCACAACGACAAGAATTGCCAACGGGCGCCTCCAGCTCCGTCGCCCGCCCGCCAACCGCCTCGACCACGCCGCCGAGCAAGCCTTCCTCACCGCGCTATCCGCCACCGCCAACATCCGCCTCTCGGCCGCCGCCGCGGGGTTCAGCCACTCCGCCTTCTACGCCCGCCGCAAGGCCAGCCCCGCCTTCGCCCGCGAGATGCGCCTCGCGCTCGCGGCCGGCTACGAGGCCGTCGAGTTCGCGCTGTTGGCCGGTACCCTGCCGGGCTCGCACGACCATGATGAATGGCGCCACAACGCGCCCCCACCGATCCCGCCGATGACCGCGAACCAGGCGCTCCAGCTCCTCCACCTGCACAACCGGACGGTCCACCTCCAGGAGGAGCCACCGCACATCAAACGCCGCCGCGGCGAATCGAGCGACGCGCACAGCTACCGCCTGACGGCAATGTACGAAGCCCGCCAAGCCCGCGCCCGCGAAACCTTCGATATCGCCGAAGCCGCCCGCAACGAACGCGGCGAGCCGACGCTGACCAACCCGTATCCGGCGCAAAACCCGGTACACCTGCCGGCGCTCGATCAGGTTACCGGCTGGAGCAAGGCCGACCCGACGAAGGTGGCGCACGATCCAAGCGTGGCGCTGTTTGGCGGGCGGCGGATCGGTTAGGTAAGCCGGTCTAACTCGGAATATAATTGCCTTGAATGCTGGAGTAGGGCGCCTGCGGGAAGCTACGCTCAATCATTAAGCAAATTCTTTAAACGGGGGTCGCGGCCTTTATAGGGTGGCGGCGTCCCGTCTTTACTCATATTTTCTAACGCGATTACGTAGTTCCAACCTTACGTCGCCACGATTAGTGCATATTTCAGGATCGGCTGGCAGCATCAGTGAATTGCCGAAGCTACCTTATAAGGCGACCACCAAACTATCGGCGTGGTAATCGCGGGCTCGGCGAGCGATATACTCTGTCATTGGTAGCGCCCTGCCTGATAGACAAATGCTTTAGCAGAACTTGATGAACCCCAACTCTGAAATCATCTGTAAGGCTCGGCATCGAGTCTCCACGAAAGGCAAAGTTTTTCTTTCCGCTTACTTTCGCAATCGTGTATAAAGCGCCAGCTCTGTACAAATCTTCAATCACAGCCATCCACTTGTGACTATCGCTCAAAATTGCAACTTCATCGTAAGAGTGACTAAGTTCTTCCATTCTATTAAGTAATTCTTCACGGCTGTAAATGTCTTTTCCGCCACGAAGAAGACGTTCAACTCCATCCAATTCTTGCTTTCCATATTTAACCGCAAGTCCGGATATTGCATCCTCCCAAAGTCGCTTTCCCAGCGGTTTAACTACGCCATCCGTCAACGCATATGAAGAAAAAGATCCCTTGCCGCTGTCGATCGTCGCCGCTTCGTCAAATAATAGAGCCATATCTCGCGGCCTGTACCACGTTAGATTTAGACTGCCTCGAAGTGATCCGTCTTGGGGAAAATACATTTTGGATGCCTGCGCAATAGCACTATCAAAGTCGCCATTCCTTAGCTGCTTGAGCTTTGCATCTTGCATAACTATGCGCCCAAGCACCATTCGCTCCAAGGGGTGAAAGCCTTCTTTCGCTGAAAGGGGCCAGTCCACGGCGACGCCATTATCTCTGATAATACGGGAAATCTCACCTTGAACAGTGGATACTTGTTCAACAACTACATCGCGAATTGCTGCAATGACTCTAATGTCATTGTCACGGAACGTTTCATTGAAATCCCTAACAGCCCGAACCAAGGCTGCAATAGCCCCTAAGCGGAGCGCATCGGTTTCGTCGCCACGGATGAAAACCTCCATCTCGTCAATGAAAAGAAACAGCGGGGTATTTTCGAGAAAAACACCACGAAGCTTATCTTCCGCAATGTGCAAATAGGTTGACAGATCGCTTACTGTTGCCGACTCAAAGGTGCCTTCAAGCTGAAATTTCGCATCTTTCGATAGCTCTACGGAAAATCTCTGTAAGCTTGGATATCTTTTTGCCACATTTTTGGCTTTGGCGATTAGACGCGCTGCTTCAATTGCTTTGATAAATTCGGCGGCGGGACCTTCTGCAACTCCGGCGCGCTTAAGTAACATCGCGACTTCGGCAAGAAGAAATATGCGCCAAAAAAGGAAAGCTTCTTCGGGATCGCTGAGGCCGCTATCATCAACTACGCGATCATTCGCCTTTGCAGTATTCGTTAAGAATGCTTGTAAATCATTTTTAGAAAATGAGCTTTGAAAATAGAAAAAAGAAGCGGTCGCGCCTAGTTTTTCCTCTGCCTTGATTCTAATGTATTGCAAAAGTGCCGTTTTCCCCGCCCCCTTGCCTCCGAATACAAAATAGCGATAGCCATTAAGAAAGTCGGCTAACTTGAACTTGGCTGGGAGCACGTAGCTTCCAAGGAAGATATCGACCTGATCTGGCGTCCGTAGCCGAAGATTTCTTGCGTCCTCTGAGCCCCAATCGATGTCGTCAACGTTCACAATCACCCTTTCAACAGCGCATTTTCTCTAAATAGACCGTGCAAAAACCATTGCGAAAGTCATGGCTTTGTAATGACCGATATCCACACTGCGCGATGTGAACGAAAGTTGACATGCTCGCGGCGAAATCGCAACGTTTATATGTGTCAAGAAATGTGCTTTTTCTGACGGCTTCTGAGATGATCTGGCAGAGGCGTCTATTGCTCAACAGCTACCAAATTGCGCGCAATGCGTCGTCGGTGGTGATTGACATCATCACGCCGATCCAGTTCGCTGGCAGCAAGGGCGTCCGTTTCATCTACACCTTCTCGAAGCCGAACGAGACATTGCAGCGGCGTGGCGAAGCACGTGGAGCAGTGGTTGGCTGGAAGCTGTATCTGGTGGCGTATGAGGCGCCGAGCTTGTATTACTACGACCGCAGCGCAGCGCAGCGGCTGCTCGTATGGTGGCGGATAGCGCGCGGTTTTGAGGCCGGGCTTGTTAGCGAGGACGGCAAGGGTACTAGCGCGTTTCTCGGATCGTATGATGCTTTTTCCCCGTCATGCTGACGAAAGTCAGGATGCAGAGGCAGGCCGGTCAGCGTTCCGTAATTCTGGATTCTGACTTTCGTCAGGATGACGGAGCGGGGGATGGGTCTGGTGCTAGACGCGCCCGCCTAAAACGCGGCGCGGGAGTAAATCCCGCGTCGTCGGCCGGGCCGTTGGCCCGCCGGCCGGTCGAGACCGTCTCGTGATTAGCCGTCAGCTAATCGCGTGCGGCCGCAAGCGCGCCGCTCTGCGGCTTACTTGCTTCGTTCGACCTGCTCGAACTCGAGCTCGACAGGCGTAGCACGCCCGAAGATCGACACCGAAACCTTGACGCGGCTGCGGTCGAAGTCGAGCTCTTCCACAAGCCCGTTGAAGGTCGCGAACGGGCCGTCGAGGACCTTGACCTGATCGCCGATCTCGTAGTCGACTTTGACCTTCTGCTTGGGCGCAGCGGCGGCTTCTTCCTTGCTGTTCAGCATCCGCGTGGCTTCCGCCTCGCTGATCGCCTGCGGCTTGCCCATGCTGCCGAGGAAGCCGGTGACCTTCGGCGTGTTCTTCACCAAGTGATACACGTCGTCGTTCATGTTCAGCTTGGCGAGCACGTAGCCCGGCATGAACTTGCGCTCGACCGCGATCTTCTTGCCGCGACGGGCTTCGGTCGTGGTTTCGGTCGGGACTTCGATCTGCTCGACGAGCTGTTCGAGACCCATCCGGGTCGCCTCGGCCATGATCGAGTCGCGGACCTTGCCCTCGAAGCCCGAATAGGCGTGAATGATGTACCAGCGCGCCATGACGGAACCTTGCTTACTGAGCGAGTTTGAGGAGGGCGGAGACGATCGCTTGCAGGATCGAGTCGACGCCCAGGAAGAACAGCGCGAGGATCGTCGTCATGATCACCACCATCACGCCGGTCATGACCGTCTCGCGACGCGTCGGCCACGTGACCTTCGCGGTCTCGTTGCGGACCTGCTGGATGAATTCGAGGGGGGACGTCTTCGCCACGATGTTCTTCGAACCCGCTGATTGAGAAACTGAGATGCGAGGCATAGACCCACTAGCCGCTCCCTGTGAAGGGCCGCGGCGGCAGGTCCGTCCTCGCTGTCGGAAGCGCGGCAGATAGCTGCCGTCACAGGTGAAAGCAAGTGCGCGGCAGGAGAGGGGCGGGCGCCGTATCGAAAGCGACACGGCGGTGGCCGGGAGAAGTGGCGGGGGAGAGCGCTTGGGTCACTCGATCCCCCGCACGATCGTCTTGCCGGTGCCGGTTTGACCGGCGGCTCCGCTCCCACGGTTTCTATTTATCGTTCGGCTTGACGACGGCACCCGAGGTGTACGCCGAACGCAGGCGAAAAAAAAGGCCGGTACAAGACCGGCCGTAAAAGTTTTTAGGAGAGGATGCCTGAAAGGCCTGATCGTTGTGCATCGCAGCACATCATAGATCAATTGCGAAAATTGCATTATGGAATGCAGTTTCTGCAATCGTGATGGGCGCGCAAAAGCGGCGGGAGCAACCGCCGCGATTTTTGCAGGGAATTTAAAGGGGGTGGCAGGAGTGCTCGGATTCGAACCGAGGGCCTTCGGTTTTGGAGACCGACGCTCTAACCAACTGAGCTACACTCCTACACGGACGCGCCCCTTACCCAGCGTTTTCGCGAAGGGCAAGCGTCTCGCGTGCAATTCGTCCCGCGAGGCCCCCGCAACCATCATCGTAAGGATGATGCGTTGCACGGTGCATGGTTTGCCCGTTAACCTTAAGCCGTCTCGTTGGATGTAGGAAAGCGTAATCGTATGAAAGCGGGATTGATGATGCTGGCGCTGCCGGTCGCGGCGTTGCTCATGGGGGCGGGGCCGGTTCCGCAGGTGCCGGACCTCGGGCCGCAGCTCGAACGCTTCACCTACCCGTGGCCGGTTCAGACGATGGAAGTCGATATCGTCGGAAGTCCTGCGCAGATGGCGTTCATGGATATCGCGCCGCAGCGCCCCAATGGCCGCACGGTCGTCCTGCTCCACGGAAAGAACTTCTGTGGCGCAACCTGGGGCAGCACCGCGCGGGCGCTGAGCGAGGTCGGTTACCGGGTGATCGTCCCCGACCAGATCGGCTTCTGCAAATCGTCGAAGCCCCGCGCGGCACAGTATAGCTTCGAGATGCTGGCGACGTTCACCAAGCGGCTGCTCGAATCGCGCGGCATCACACGGGCGACGATCGTCGGGCATTCGATGGGCGGCATGCTCGCGATGCGGTACGCCATTCTCTACCCGGCGTCCGTCGAGAAGCTGGTGCTCGTCAATCCGCTCGGCCTGAAGGATCGCGGCGAGGAGGGCGTGCCCTATACCGACGTCGACACGCTATGGGCGAACGAGAAGAAGACGAGCTATGCGTCGATCAAGGCGTATCAGCTCGAGAACTATTACCACGGCGTGTGGAAGCCGTCCTACGATCGCTGGGTCTGGATGCAGGCGGGGATGTATCAGGGGGCAGGGCGCGATATCGTGGCGCTCGCGCAGGCCAAGACCAGTGAGATGATCAAGACTCAGCCGGTCGCGCATGAGCTGTACCGGATCACGCCTTCGACCACCTTGATCATCGGGACGCTCGACAAGACCGCGTTCGGCCGGGCGCAAGCGCCAGCGAACTTGCGCAAGTTCCTCGAACCGGTTCCGATGGTCGCGCCGCGGGCGGTGAAACAGATGCCGAATGCGAACCTGGTGATGCTTGAGGGACTGGGTCACTCGCCGCAGGTCGAGGACCCAACGCGATTCGAGAAGACGCTGCTGGCGGTGCTCGGGACGCGATCACGGTAGAGGAGGTGTTGCGATCCTCCCCCGCCAGGGGGAGGTGGCTGGCTCTTGCCAGACGGAGGGGGAGGGGGCGACAACGCAGGTCTCGTGTTCCTCCCCCTCCGTCACCTGCGGTGCCACCCCCCCCTGGCGGGGGAGGATGAGAGAGGTGTCGTCGTCGGATTCGCGTGAGCCATTGTCTCTGCCCACGAAGCCAATCCTTCGCCAGCCCCATCCGATTCCAACCCGTTGACCGCAACCGACTCCTGACCTATAGGCGCGGTCTGTTCTTCGGGAGTGTTTCCCGCCGGGCATGCTTGAACATTGCTGGATGCATTCCAGGACCTGAGGGGTGCTCCCGCGTTCCTATGGTCCTTTTTGTATTCTCAGGCGCCTCATGGCTCCAGCAAAGTAACCACTTGAAAGGTGAAGGCTTCAATGCCGACGATCAACCAGCTGGTCCGCAAGGGCCGCGATCCGCAGAAGGCCAAGTCGAAGGTCCCTGCGATGGAAGCAAATCCGCAGAAGCGTGGCGTTTGCACGCGCGTCTACACGACGACCCCGAAGAAGCCGAACTCGGCTCTGCGCAAGGTGGCCAAGGTTCGCCTGACCAACCAGCGCGAAGTCATCAGCTACATCCCGGGCGAGGGCCACAATCTTCAGGAGCATTCGGTTGTCCTGATCCGTGGCGGTCGTGTCCGCGATCTTCCCGGTGTTCGCTATCACGTCCTGCGCGGCGTGCTCGATACACAGGGTGTGAAGGACCGGCGTCAGTCGCGTTCCAAGTACGGCGCCAAGCGTCCGAAGTAAGCCGGTCAGGTATCTGATCATCAAGGCTGAAGTTTAGAAGGAATACAAAATGGCACGTCGTCGTCGTCCCGAAAAGCGGGTCATCCTGCCTGATCCCAAGTTCGGGGATGAGGTTCTGTCGAAGTTCATGAACAGCGTCATGCTGGACGGCAAGAAGTCCGTCGCAGAGCTGATCGTGTACGGTGCATTCGAAACTGTCGAGCAGCGCGCCAAGCGCGATCCGATCGGCGTTTTCCACGATGCGCTGAACAACGTGAAGCCGGGCATCGAAGTCCGTTCGCGCCGCGTCGGTGGTGCAACGTACCAGGTGCCGGTCGAGGTTCGTCCCGAGCGTGCACAGGCGCTGGCGATTCGCTGGCTGATCGGTGCGGCGCGTTCGCGCAGCGAGAACACGATGGCCGCACGGCTGTCGGGTGAGCTGATGGATGCCGCCAACAACCGTGGCAACGCGGTCAAGAAGCGTGAAGATACGCACCGGATGGCGGAAGCCAACCGTGCATTCTCACACTACCGCTGGTAACAGCGGGCTTCCTGCCGCTGGTAACAGCGGGCTTTGAAGCCTAGCATTGCTATCCGTGTGACGGGCGGTCTTTCGCCTGTCACGCAAACACCTATATATTGGGGAGCCGGCACGTTCGGCTCCCCATATCCTTAAGGAAGCACGATCATGGCCCGCAGCCATCCGCTCGACCGTTACCGCAACATCGGCATCATGGCGCACATCGACGCCGGTAAGACGACGACGACCGAGCGCATCCTCTATTACACCGGCAAGTCCTACAAGATCGGCGAAGTGCACGAAGGCACGGCGACGATGGATTGGATGGAGCAGGAGCAGGAGCGCGGGATCACGATCACGTCGGCTGCGACCACCTGCAAGTGGCGCGCCGAAGAAGGTAAGGGCGAAGAGCACCTTATCAACATCATCGACACGCCTGGCCACGTCGACTTCACGATCGAAGTCGAGCGTTCGCTCCGCGTGCTCGATGGCGCGGTTGCATGCTTCGACGGCGTTGCCGGCGTCGAGCCGCAGTCCGAGACCGTGTGGCGTCAGGCCGACAAGTACGGCGTGCCGCGCATGTGCTTCGTCAACAAGCTCGACCGCACCGGCGCCGATTTCTACTTCTGCGTGAACTCGATCATCGATCGTCTCGGTGCTCGTCCGGCTGTGCTGTATCTTCCGATTGGCATGGAAGGCGGCTTCAAGGGTCTTGTCGATCTCGTCGAGAACCGTGCGATCATCTGGCTCGAAGAGAGCCTTGGTGCGAAGTTCGAATATGCCGAGATCCCTGAGGATCTGGTCGAGAAGGCCGCGAAGTATCGCAGCGAGCTGATCGAGATGGCCGTCGAGCAGGACGATGCCCTCATGGAGGCGTATCTCGAAGGTAACGAGCCGAGCGTCGCCGACCTCAAGAAGCTGATCCGCAAGGGCACGCTGAGCATGGCGTTCGTCCCCGTCGTTTGCGGTTCGGCGTTCAAGAACAAGGGCGTGCAGCCCCTGCTCGACGCTGTCGTCGACTATCTGCCTTCGCCGCTCGACGTTCCCGCGATCCAGGGTCTGAAGCTCGACGGCGTGACGCCGGACGAGCGTCCTTCGTCGGACGACGTTCCGTTCTCGGCGCTGGCGTTCAAGATCATGAACGATCCGTTCGTCGGCACGCTGACCTTCGCCCGCATCTACTCGGGCAAGCTGGAGACCGCATCGCAGGTCACCAACTCGGTCAAGGACAAGAAGGAAAAGGTCGGTCGCATGCTGCTGATGCATGCGAACAGCCGTGAGGACATCCAGGAGGCTTTCGCCGGCGACATCGTCGCTCTCGCGGGTCTCAAGGATACCACGACCGGTGACACGCTCTGCGCGATGAACGCACCGATCATTCTCGAGCGGATGGAATTCCCCGAGCCCGTGATCGAGCTGTCGGTGGAGCCGAAGACCAAGGCCGACCAGGAGAAGATGGGCGTCGCGCTCAATCGTCTCGCACGCGAGGATCCTTCGTTCCGCGTGTCGTCGGACCCCGAGTCGGGCCAGACCATCATCAAGGGCATGGGCGAGCTCCATCTCGAGATCCTGGTCGATCGCATGAAGCGTGAGTTCAAGGTCGAGGCGAACGTCGGCGCTCCTCAGGTCGCATACCGCGAGTATCTGAAGAAGCCGGTCGACGTCGACTACACGCACAAGAAGCAGTCGGGTGGTACCGGCCAGTTCGGTCGCGTGAAGGTCAAGGTCACGCCGGGCGAGCGCGGTTCGGGCATCACGTTCAAGGACGAGATCAAGGGCGGCAACATTCCGAAGGAATATCTGCCTGCGATCGAGAAGGGCTTCCGCGAAACCGCTGCTTCGGGTTCGCTGGTCGGCTTCCCGATCATCGATTTCGAGATCGTGCTGTATGACGGCGCGTATCACGACGTCGACTCGTCGGCACTGGCGTTCGAAATCTGTGCACGTGGCGCGATGCGCGAAGTCGCACAGAAGTCGGGCATCACGCTGCTCGAGCCGGTCATGAAGGTCGAAGTCGTTACCCCGGAGGATTACCTGGGCGACGTCATCGGCGACATGAACAGCCGTCGTGGCCAGATCCAGGGCACCGACAGCCGCGGCAATGCGCAGACGGTCGAGGCGATGGTCCCGCTGGCGAACATGTTCGGCTACGTGAACTCGCTCCGCTCGTTCACGCAGGGTCGCGCGCAGTACTCGATGCAGTTCTCGCACTATGACGAAGTGCCGCAGAACGTTGCTGACGAGGTGAAGGCTAAGCTGGCGTAAGCCCGAGGCGCACCGAGCCAGGTTTTCCTGGCTCGGAGACGCCGAAAGGCCGGCCGGCTTCGGTCAGCGACCGAAGTTCGACGACGCGGAATTCACTTCCGCGTCGGCCTCTCCCCAAGCAGGGGCTGGCGCAACGCTTTAACAGCCGCTATTGGGCCGCGTTCGCGCGGTTCCCGGGGTGGCACCGGAATACGAATCAGAAGGTAGGAAACAATGGCCAAGGCAAAATTTGAGCGGAACAAGCCGCATCTCAACATCGGCACCATCGGTCACGTCGATCATGGCAAGACGTCGCTCACCGCTGCGATCACGAAGGTTTTGGCAGAGACGACCGGCGGTACCGCTGTCGACTTCGCCAACATCGATAAGGCTCCCGAGGAGCGCGAGCGCGGCATCACGATCTCGACCGCACACGTCGAGTACGAGACGGCCAACCGTCACTACGCGCACGTCGATTGCCCGGGCCACGCCGATTATGTGAAGAACATGATCACCGGCGCAGCTCAGATGGACGGCGCGATCCTCGTCGTTTCGGCGACCGATGGCCCGATGCCACAGACCCGTGAGCACATCCTGCTCGCACGCCAGGTCGGCGTGCCCGCAATGGTCGTGTTCATGAACAAGGTCGATCTGGTCGACGACGAGGAAATCCTCGAGCTGGTCGAGATGGAAATCCGCGAGCTGCTCAGCTCGTACGACTTCCCGGGCGACGACATCCCCGTCATCAAGGGTTCGGCTACCTGCGCACTGTCGGGTTCGAACCAGAAGCTCGGCGCCGACGCCGTCACCGAGCTGATGCAGGCCGTCGACGACTACATCCCGCAGCCCGAGCGTCCGCTCGACAAGCCGTTCATGATGCCGATCGAGGACGTGTTCTCGATCTCGGGTCGTGGTACGGTCGTCACCGGCCGCGTCGAGACCGGCATCGTCAAGGTTGGCGAGGAAGTCGAGATCGTCGGCATCCACCCGACCGTCCGCAAGACCACGGTCACGGGCGTCGAGATGTTCCGCAAGCTGCTCGACCAGGGCCAGGCTGGCGATAACGTCGGCGCACTGATCCGCGGCGTTGCACGCGACGAAGTCGAGCGTGGCCAGGTGCTCTGCAAGCCAGGCACGATCAAGCCGCACACCGACTTCAACTCGGAAGTGTACGTGCTGTCGAAGGAAGAGGGTGGCCGTCACACGCCGTTCTTCGCCAACTACCGCCCGCAGTTCTACTTCCGTACGACGGACGTGACCGGCACCGTCGAGCTGCCTGAGGGCACCGAGATGGTCATGCCAGGCGACAATGTGTCGCTCGGCATCAAGCTGATCGCACCGATCGCCATGGACGTGGGCCAGCGCTTCACGATCCGCGAAGGCGGCCGTACCGTCGGTGCAGGCGTCGTGAGCCAGATCGACAAGTAAGCATCGCCTCCTTCGGGAGTTGATCGAAGAGCCCGGCTTCTCGCGAGAGAGGCCGGGCTTTTTCGTGTTTTGGGTGTGCTGGATGTTGGGCATTATTAGCACCTTCGGCTATGGCGGCTGCATTCAGCCTCCTCCATTGCGGATGTGATCAAAGCCGCTCAGGATAGGTTCGATGAACGCGCCAGCTTTGCCGACACGGTACCCTTACTTGCTTCAGGTCATTGCTACCGCAGCGGTCGCAACGAGCTTTGTCCTGGCGGCGGATGCTGTCGATTACAGGGGAATGGCTAACGCCATCGGCATGTTTCTTCCGCCCGTCGCTATCGCGACGCTGCTGAACCGAAGCTGGGATCGACGCATTTTCATGACTATGGCTCTGATTGGCGTATCGCTGCTCACCGGTATCATTGTGGGGGTCAACTTCACCAGCTACAGCTGATTATCAGCTATGTCGCCTCGACGCCGGTAAGCCGACCTGCCGCTTTCCTCCCCAACCTAGGCCATTCTTTCTACCGATGGCGTCTTGTGGCATAAGGGAGACGGAGAACGCATCATGGCATCCATCAAGATATCTTTGCCCGATCCGATGCACGACTATGTGCAGGCGCGGATAGACCGTGGGCAGTACGCTAGCGCTAGCGAGTATGTTCGGGATCTGATTAGTCGCGATCAGGGGAGCGTTGAGGACGAAAAGCGCTGGCTTCGTGACTTGGACGTGTCGGTATCCGATACGCTTGCCGAGATGGGGGCGGGTGGTGGCGTCGAACTCGATGCGGCATGTAACGCAGCACTGGCCGACATTGATGGGCTTGCCCGCTCGTCCCGCGCTTGAAAGTCGTCCTGTCATCGCGTGCAGTCGACGACCTCAAGCGGATCAGCGGCTTCATCGCGCTCGACAACCCGACCCGCGCCGGCTCCTTCGTCGTTGAGCTGCGCGAGGTAGCATTGCGACTCGCCGATGTTCCGTTCGGGTTCCCTTTGGTGCCGCGCTACGAAGCTCACGGTATCCGGCGACGGTCATGGAGGGGCTATGGGATACTGTACTCGGTCTTGCCCGATCGACTGTTCGTCCATCGGATTCTCGGCCCTGGCCAGGATTATGACCGGGCGCTCAGCTTGATCTGATCAAGAGGGGGAGGGCCTCACCCTTGTAGGCCCCATCGCCCGCGGTCTGCGAAAATCGCAGGCTCCCTAGTTGCGTTTTCGCCGACTCTCCCGTAATGGCCCGCCTTCGGTTTAAACATCAACCAGCAAGAGCCCGGAAACGGGCCCGCTCTTTCGCATCGGTAGGGACTATGGACAGCAATATCCGCATTCGTCTGAAGGCGTTCGATCACCGTGTGCTCGATCAGGCCACTGGCGACATCGCCGACACCGCACGCCGCACCGGCGCGCTCATCCGCGGTCCGATTCCCCTTCCGACGCGCATCGAAAAGTTCACCGTGAACCGCGGCCCGCACATCGACAAGAAGTCGCGCGAGCAGTTCGAGGTGCGCACGTACAAGCGTATGCTGGATATCGTCCAGCCGACGCCGCAGACGGTCGATGCGCTGATGAAGCTGGACCTCGCCGCTGGCGTTGACGTCGAGATCAAGCTCGCCTAAGGGCTGGCGCGGCGCGGTCGACCGGTAACGGTCCCGCGCCGTTCGACATTGGGATACCGCCGTCGGTGAAAACCGACGGGGCAGCGTCCCCCGTCACGCTTCCGCACTCGCGGAAGCACCAGCCCGGGACGGGGGCACGTTTCGTATTTACCGGGTTGAACCGACTCCATTCAGGGCTTTTGCCGGGGATGGGGTCAGGTGGACGCATCATGGAGCTCGCTCCGGACATGGTCCGCAAGCCCCCGAGGAATAGTCCGACGGGGCCTCTGTCTAGGAAGGGACAAGATCATGCGTACTGGCGTGATCGCGAAGAAGATGGGGATGACCCGCCTGTTCCAGGAAGATGGTCGGCACGTGCCGGTCACCGTTCTGGCACTCGAAGGCAATCAGGTCGTTTCCGTTCGCGAAATGGATCGTGACGGCTACACTGCCGTCCAGCTTGGTGCAGGTGTCGCCAAGTCGAAGAATGTCGCAAAGCCGCAGCGCGGCCATTTCGGCAAGGCCGAAGTGGAGCCCAAGGCTGTCGTCCATGAGTTCCGCGTGAACGCAGACGGTCTGCTCGACGTCGGCGCCGAGATCTCGGCCGACCATTATGTCGCAGGCCAGATCGTCGATATCCAGGGCAAGACCCAGGGTAAGGGCTTCCAGGGCGGCATGAAGCGTTGGGGCTTCGGCGGTCTGCGGGCAACCCACGGCGTGTCGGTCTCGCACCGTTCGCTCGGTTCGACCGGTCAGCGCCAGGATCCGGGCAAGGTCTTCAAGAACAAGAAGATGGCCGGCCACATGGGCGACAAGTATCGCACCCAGCAGAACCTCGAGATCGTATCGACGGACGTCGAGCGTGGCCTCCTGTTCGTCAAGGGTTCGGTTCCTGGCTCCAAGGGCGGCTGGCTCTTCGTCAAGGACTCGGTGAAGGTCGCGCGCCACGCCGACGCACCGTTCCCCGCCGGTCTCAAGACCGCAAACAGCAACACCGCAGCAGACACGCCGGCCGAAACGACCGACGGACCTGCAGCCGACGGCCAGGAGGGCTGAGCGTGAAGATCAAGGTTTCATCTTTCGCTGGCACTGACGCAGCGGACATCGAGCTCAACGACGAGGTCTTCGGCCTCGATCCGCGCGCCGACATCCTGCACCGTGTCGTCACCTGGCAGCTCGAGAAGCGTCGCGAGACGGCTCGTGGCACCCGTGAGCGCGCAGACGTCGCCCGCACCGGCAAGAAGTTCGGTCGCCAGAAGGGCGGCGGTACGGCTCGTCACGGCGATCGTCGCGCACCTGTGTTCATCGGTGGTGGTAAGGCTCACGGCGCACGCGTCCGTGATTTCAACCCGTCGCTGAACAAGAAGGTTCGCTCGCTCGGCCTGCGGATGGCTCTCAGCAGCCACGCCAAGGCGGGTTCGCTGGTCATCATGGACAGCCTGGCTGTCGAGGGTGGCAAGACCAAGACGCTGCAGGGCGATCTCGCAAAGCTCGGCTTCGGCAAGCGTGCGCTCGTCATCGACGGCGACATGGTCGACACCAGCTTCGCATTCGCTGCGGGCAACCTGTACGAAGTGAACGTCATGCCGGCTGCCGGCGCGAACGTTTACGACATCCTGAAGCATGACACGCTGGTGCTGACGCGCGCCGCTGTCGAAAAGCTGGAGGCGCGCTTCCATGGCTAAGAAGCAGAAGGCGGGCATCGATAATCGTCATTACGACGTTATCCTCGCCCCGCACATCACCGAGAAGACGACGACCCTGTCGGAGTTCAACGCGGTTGTGTTCAAGGTATCGAACGATGCCACGAAGCCCGAGATCAAGGCGGCCGTAGAGGCGCTGTTCGACGTGAACGTCGTCGGCGTGAACACGCTCGTCCAGAAGGGCAAGACCAAGAAGTGGAAGGGCACGAACTACTCGCGCTCCGACATGAAAAAGGCAATCGTGACGTTGAAGGACGGTCAGTCCATCGACGTGACGACGGGGATCTGAGGCCATGGCACTCAAGCATTATAATCCGACATCGCCGGCACGCCGCGGTCTCATCCTGGTCGACAAGTCGTCGCTCTGGAAGGGTCGCCCCGTCAAGGCGTTGACCGAAGGTAAGCACAAGACCGGCGGTCGTAACAACAAGGGCCATGTGACCTCGCGCGGCATCGCCGGCGGTCACAAGCAGAAGTACCGCTACATCGACTTCAAGCGTCGCAAGTGGGACGTCGAGGGCACCGTCGAGCGGATCGAGTATGATCCCAACCGCACCGCGTTCATCGCCTTGGTCAAGTACCCGGACGAGGAACTCGCCTACATCCTGGCGCCACAGCGTCTGGCGGTCGGCGACAAGGTCCTCGCGGCCAAGAAGACCGACGTGAAGCCAGGCAATGCCATGGAACTCGGTCAGATGCCGGTCGGCACCATCGTGCACAACGTGGAGATGAAGCCGATGAAGGGTGGCCAGATCGCCCGTTCGGCCGGCACGTACGTGCAGGTCGTCGGTCGCGACAAGGGCATGGTGATGGTCCGCCTGAACTCGGGCGAGCAGCGCTACATCCGAAGCGATTGCATGGCGACGGTTGGCGCGGTCTCGAACCCCGACAATCAGAACCAGAACCTGGGCAAGGCAGGTCGTTCGCGCTGGATGGGTATCCGTCCTCTGACGCGCGGCGTCGCCAAGAACCCGGTCGACCATCCGCACGGCGGTGGTGAAGGCCGTACCTCGGGTGGCCGTCATCCGGTTACGCCTTGGGGCAAGCCGACGAAGGGTGCGCGCACGCGTCATAACAAGTCGACCGACAAGATGATCATCCGGTCGCGTCATTCGACGAAGAGGAAGGGCTAACATGGCTCGTTCAGTCTGGAAGGGCCCCTTCGTGGACCTTCATCTGCTCAAGAAGGCAGAAACCGCCCAGGACACCAACGCGCGTTCGCCGATCAAGACTTGGTCGCGTCGCTCGACGATCCTGCCGTCGTTCGTGGGTCTCACGTTCAACGTCTATAACGGCCGCAAGTTCGTGCCCGTCTCGGTCAACGAAGACATGGTCGGCATGAAGCTCGGTGAGTTCGCGCCCACGCGCTACTTCCCCGGCCACTCCGCCGACAAGAAGGGCAAGCGCTGATGTCTAAGCAAGTCAGCCCGCGCAAGGTCGCGGACAACGAGGCGCTTTCGGTCGGTACGCAGATCCGTGGTTCCGCGCAGAAGCTCGGCCTCGTGGCTGCGCTGATCCGTGGCAAGAAGGTCGGCGATGCGATGAACATCCTCGCCTTCTCTACCAAGGGCATGGCGATCGAAGCGCGCAAGGTGCTGGCCTCGGCCATCGCCAACGCCGAGAACAACCATAACCTCGACGTCGACGCCCTCGTCGTCGCCGAGGCTTCGGTCGGCAAGTCGATCACGATGAAGCGCTTCGCTACCCGCGGCCGCGGCAAGTCGACCCGCATTCTCAAGCCATTCAGCCGTCTGCGCATCGTCGTGCGCGAGCAGGAAGAAGCATAATGGGTCAGAAGAGCAACCCCATCGGTCTGCGTCTGCAGATCAACCGTACCTGGGATAGCCGCTGGTACGCAGAAGGCGCCGACTATGGTCGGCTCCTGCTCGAGGATCTCAAGATCCGCGCATTCATCATGAAGACGCTGCCGCAGGCCGCGATCTCCAAGGTGGTCATCGAGCGTCCGGCCAAGCTGGCCCGCATCTCCATCTTCGCTGCACGCCCCGGCGTGATCATCGGCAAGAAGGGTGCGGACATCGAGAAGCTGCGTTCGACGATCGGCAAGATGACGTCGTCGACCGTGTCGTTGAACATCGTCGAGATCCGCAAGCCGGAAGTCGATGCGCGTCTCGTCGCGCAGGGCATCGCCGATCAGCTCGAGCGTCGTATCGCCTTCCGCCGCGCCATGAAGCGTGCGGTCCAGTCGGCGATGCGTCTCGGTGCCGAAGGCATCCGGGTGAACTGCGGTGGCCGTCTTGGCGGCGCCGAGATCGCACGGTCGGAGAGCTATCGTGAGGGTCGGGTTCCGTTGCACACGCTGCGCGCGAACATCGATTATGCCGAGGCTACGGCGCACACGTCCTACGGCGTTTGCGGCGTGAAGGTCTGGGTCTTCAAGGGCGAGATTCTCGGCAACGATCCGACGTCGTACGACCGCATCATGATGGAGGCTCAGACCTCCGGCGTGCGGCCGCAGCGCGACGATCGTCGCTAAGGGGCAGGAACAGACATGCTGCAACCAAAAAAGACCAAGTTCCGGAAGGCCTTCAAGGGCAAGATTTCGGGCGACGCCAAGAGTGGCTTTTCGCTCAATTTCGGCTCCTACGGCCTCAAGGCGATGGAACCCGACCGGATCACCGCACGCCAGATCGAGGCGGCCCGCCGCGCGATCACGCGTCACATGAAGCGCCAGGGGCGTTTGTGGATCCGCATTTTCCCAGACCTTCCGGTCTCGGGAAAGCCAGCCGAAGTCCGCATGGGTAAGGGCAAGGGCGCGCCGGAATACTGGGCCGCTCGCGTCAAGCCGGGTCGGATCCTGTTCGAGCTCGACGGCGTCGACGGCAAGATCGCCGCCGAGGCGTTCGAGCGGGCGGCCATGAAGCTGCCGATCAAGGTAAAGGTCGTTGCCCGCCTGGGCGACACCTCGCATCTGGGAGGCGAGTAAGATCATGGCTCGTATCGACGACATGAAGACCAAGAGCGACGACCAGCTGTCGGAGTCGCTCGGCGAACTGAAGCGCGAGCAGTTCAACCTGCGCTTCCAGGCCGCCACGAACCAGCTCGAAAAGCCGAGCCGCGTTCGTGAGGTCCGCCGCGACATCGCTCGCATCAAGACCCTGCAGGCTCAGCGCACCAGCGCTGAAGCCGCGAAGTAAGGAACGTATCATGCCGAAGCGCGTGCTGACCGGTCTGGTCGTGTCCGACAAGGGCGACAAGACGGTGGTCGTGAACGTCGAACGTAAGGTGAAGCACCCGCTCTACGGGAAGATCATCCGTCGCTCGAAGAAGTATCATGCTCATGACGAGAGCAACGAGTTCAAGCAGGGTGAGACCGTGCGGATCGAAGAGACCGCACCGATCTCCAAGTTGAAGACCTGGAAGGTGATCGAGCGGGTCAACACCCACGCGACGCCGGAGCGGGCTTCGGCCGAAGGCTGAACTGGTACGCTCCAAATCCCGTCTTCCCAGCGAAAGCTGGGATCTCGTGGTGAAGGGCGATCGGCTCGAACAGGGATACCCCAGCTTTCGCTGGGGTGACGGGTTTGAGTTAAGAGGGCAGGGGGGCAACTCCCTGCGCTCTTGTTTTCGTAAACGGGAACGGCTAAGCGGCCGCTCCTCCCCGCTGCGGTTCGTCCGTGGCGGGGTGATTTTTTAGGCGGGGTTCGGTCGGTATCGACCCCAGAGACAGAGAAGGGATACGGATCCATGATCCAGATGCAGTCCAATCTCGACGTCGCTGACAACAGCGGCGCGAAGCGGGTGCAGTGCATCAAGGTGCTTGGGGGTTCCAAGCGTCGTGTTGCAGGCGTTGGCGACATCATCGTCGTCAGCATCAAGGAAGCGCAGCCACGTGGCCGTGTGAAGAAGGGCGACGTTCACCGCGCGGTGATCGTGCGTACCGCCAAGGATATCCGCCGTGCAGACGGTACGGTCATCCGCTTCGACGGCAATGCCGCGGTGCTGGTCAACAAGAACGAGGAGCCAATCGGCACCCGTATCTTCGGCCCAGTCGTTCGCGAGCTGCGCGGCAAGAAGCACATGAAGATCATCAGCCTCGCGCCGGAGGTGCTGTAATGGCGTCGCAGCGTATCAAGAAGGGTGACAAGGTCATCGTCCTGTCCGGCAAGGACAAGGGCAAGACCGGTGAAGTCACCGTCTCCATGCCGAAGACCGACAAGGTCGTCGTATCGGGCGTCAACATCGCCGTGCGCCACACCAAGCCGACTCAGGGTGACCCGCAGGGTGGCCTGATCCGCAAGGAAGCACCGATGCACGTTTCGAAGGTCGCGCACGTGACCGCCGACGGCAAGCCGACCCGCGTCCGCTTCGAGGAGCAGGACGGCAAGAAGGTCCGCGTCGCCGTCAAGACCGGGGAGAAGATCAATGGTTGATCAGAACACTGGCGCTGAGAACACCGGCACCGAGGCAGTCTACGTTGCGCGCATGCGCAAGCTGTACGACGAGACGATCATCAAGGCGATGACCGAGAAGTTCGGTTATAAGAACGTCATGGAGATCCCGCGGCTCGACAAGATCGTGCTGAACATGGGCGTCGGCGAAGCCACGCAGGACAAGAAGAAGGTCGACCAGGCTGCTTCCGAAATGGAGCTGATCGCCGGCCAGAAGCCTGTCGTGACGAAGGCCAAGAAGTCGATCGCACAGTTCAAGCTGCGTGAAGGTATGCCGATCGGCGTGAAGGTCACCCTTCGCCGCGAGCGCATGTACGAGTTTCTCGACCGTTTCATCACGATCGCTCTTCCCCGCGTCCGCGATTTCCGCGGGCTCAACCCGAAGAGCTTCGATGGCCGTGGCAACTATGCCTGCGGTATCAAGGAGCAGATCGTGTTCCCAGAAATCAGCTATGACCGGGTCGACAAGGTCCGCGGCATGGATGTGATCGTGACGACGACCGCAAAGACCGACGACGAGGCTCGCGAGCTTCTGCGTCTGTTCGGTTTCCCGTTCCCGATCGAAGACGACGCTGCCGACGAGAAGAAGGCAGCTTAAGTAACTCCCTCTCCTCTCGGGGAGAGGGTTGGGGTGAGGGGGAGTGAGTCTCCCTCGCCCCGCCCGAAAACTGGAGGCGCGGTCCTGCTGGGCTGCCCCTCACCCCGACCCTCTCCCCGGAGGGGCGAGGGGGCAGAAGAAAGAAAGAACTTAAGTCGATGGCGAAACTGAGTTCAGTCAACAAGAACGAGCGCCGCAAGCGCATGGTCAAGCAGTATGCCCCGAAGTACGCGGCACTGAAGGCAATCGCAGCGGACAAGACGCTCGACGACGGTGAGCGTCTGATCGCTCGCCTCAAGATGGCGGCACTGCCGCGCAACGCGAACCCGACCCGCATCCGTAACCGGTGCGAGCTGACCGGTCGCCCGCGCGCCTATTACCGCAAGTTCCGGCTCTGCCGTATTCAGCTGCGCGATCTGGCCAACAAGGGCCTCATCCCCGGCGTCACGAAGTCGAGCTGGTAAGGACTAAATCATGGCAGTGACCGATCCCCTGGGTGATTTGCTCACCCGTATCCGTAATGGCCAGCGCGCGAAGAAGGACTCCGTCCTCACGCCGGCGTCGAAGCTGCGCGTCCGCGTGCTCGATGTTCTGCAGCGCGAAGGCTATATCCGTGGCTATAGCGAAGAGCAGATGGGCCCCGCGGCCGGCCTTCGCATCGAGCTGAAGTATTTCGAGGGCCAGCCTGCGATCAAGCATGTCGCGCGCGTCTCGAAGCCCGGCCGTCGCGTCTATTCCGGCTCGCAGGAACTCCCGCGCGTCCGTAACGGCCTCGGCATCACCATCGTCTCGACGCCCCGCGGCGTGCTGTCTGATTCCGAAGCACGCGAGCAGAACGTTGGCGGCGAAGTCCTCGCGGAGGTGTTCTGATGAGCCGCATTGGTAAGAAGCCGGTCACCGTACCGGCAGGCATCACGCCGACCATCGAGAACAAGCAGCTGACGATGAAGGGCCCCAAGGGTACCCTCAAGATGCCGCTTCGCGACGAGATCAGCTACACGATCGAAGACGGCGGCATTTCGGTGCAGCCGGCCAACGATACCAAGCGCGCTCGCGCGTTCTGGGGCATGCAGCGGACCATGGTGCAGAACCTGGTCACCGGCGTGTCGGAAGGCTTCACCAAGAAGCTGCTGATCACCGGCGTCGGCTATCGTGCCGCCGCGCAGGGTCGCAACCTCAAGCTGCAGCTCGGCTACAGTCACGACGTCAACATCGACGTGCCGGAGGGGATCGAAGTCAAGACCCCCGACAACACGACGATCGAGATCTCGGGTTCGGACAAGCAGATGGTCGGTCAGCTGGCCGCGGAAATTCGTCAGTGGCGCAAGCCCGAGCCTTACAAGGGCAAGGGTATCAAGTACGACGGCGAGTTCATCTTCCGCAAGGAAGGAAAGAAGAAGTAATGACCAAGGGACTTTCTCTTTTCGCCAAGCGGCGTCGCCGCAACCGTACCGCGCTCCGCGCACGTGCAGGCACCCGTCCGCGGTTGTCGGTGCATCGCTCGGGCAAGCACATCTATGCCCAGGTGATCGACGATGCCGCTGGCACGACGGTCGCATCGGCCTCGACGCTGGAGAAGGACGTGCGCGGCACGTCCGGCGCCAACATCGACGCGGCGACATCGGTCGGCAAGCGCGTCGCCGAGGCTGCCAAGGCAGCGGGCGTGACCCAGGTCGTGTTCGATCGCGGCGGCTTCCTCTACCACGGTCGCGTGAAGGCTCTTGCCGATGCCGCGCGCGAAGCCGGATTGGAGTTCTAAGACATGGCTGACGAAAACAACACGCCGGCAGTAATCGCTCCCGAGACGACCGCCCAGGACGTCACGGCTCAGAACGTTCCGCAGAGCACTGGCTACCAGGGCAACAACGGCGGCGGTCGCGGTCGCGGCGGTCCCGGTGGCGGCGGCGGCGGTGGTCGTGGTGGCCCCGGTGGCAACCGCAGCGGTGGCCCAGGCGGCAATCGCGGTGGTCGCGACGGCGGTCGCGGTCGCGACAATCGTGGTGGTCGTCCGGGTGCGGACGATGGCGGCGAAGAGCTGATCGAGAAGCTGGTGCACATCAACCGCGTCTCGAAGACGGTCAAGGGCGGTAAGCGCTTCGGCTTCGCAGCGCTTGTCGTCGTCGGCGACGGCAAGGGTCGTGCAGGCTTCGGTCATGGCAAGGCACGCGAAGTGCCGGAAGCCATCTCGAAGGCGACGGCTGCTGCCAAGAAGAAGATGGTTCGCGTTCCGTTGAAGGACGGTCGCACGCTGCATCATGACGGCAACGGTCACTTCGGTGCCGGCAAGGTCACGCTGCGGTCGGCGCCTCAGGGTACGGGCATCATCGCCGGTGGCCCGATGCGCGCAGTCTTCGAATCGCTGGGCGTTGCGGACGTCGTGACCAAGTCGGTCGGCACGTCGAACCCCTACAACATGATCCGCGCCACGTTCGAGGCCCTTGGCGAGCAGACTTCGCCCAAGGCCGTCGCACAGCGTCGCGGCAAGAAGATCGCCGACCTGCTCGGCCATGGTGGTTCGAAGACCGCCGAGGCCGATGCAGCTGCGATCACGGAGTAAGCGATCATGGCAACCATCAAGATCACGCAGACCGGTTCGCCGATCCGCCGCGAGAAGGATCAGCGCGCAACGCTGATCGGTCTCGGTCTCAACAAGATGCACAAGACCCGCGAGCTGGAAGACAGCCCAGAGGTCCGCGGCATGATCCGCAAGGTGCAGCACATGGTGTCGGTCGAAGGCTGAGCCTTCACGACCCACGTGACAAATACCGGGAAGGGGGCTAACGGCCCCCTTTCTTATTACAGATTCTAATTCAACCAGCGCGTAACAAGCGAAAGCGAGTGCATTACCATGAAGCTCAACGAACTCCGCGATAACGAAGGTGCCCGTAAGTCCAAGATGCGCGTCGGACGCGGCATCGGCTCGGGCAAGGGCAAGACCGCAGGCCGCGGCCAGAAGGGCCAGAAGAGCCGCGAGGGCGTGTCCATCGCCGGCTTCGAAGGCGGCCAGATGCCCCTGCACATGCGTCTGCCTAAGCGCGGCTTCAACAACATCTTCCGCAAGGACTTCGCAGAGGTCAACCTCGGCGCGATCCAGCTCGCGGTCGACGCCGGCAAGATCGAGGCGAACGCCACGCTCGACCACGACGCGCTGAAGGCCGCTGGCCTGGCACGCGGCGGCAAGGACGGCGTCCGCCTCCTCGCCAAGGGCGAGCTGACCACGGTCCTCTCGTTCACCGTCGACGGCGCGTCGAAGGGCGCGATCGAGGCGGTCGAGAAGATCGGCGGCAAGGTCGAGGTGATCCACTTCGTCCCCGCAGCCGAGAAGGCTGCCGCCAAGAAGGGCGTGAAGTACAAGGAGCGTGCGGCGCACAAGGCGTCGTTCAAGGCCTGACCTTGATGGGGGAGGGGGTGCCGAGTGCGCCTCCTCCCTTTTCGTTTGTGGCGTCGGAGACGCCCCGCCTCGGCAACCCTCGCCATCTCTCTCCATCCCGTTCGTGCCGAGTAGAGGTCGAGCGCAGTCGAGAACTCGTATCGAGGTACAAGACCCGAGCGGGCCAGTCCTTCGATACGCCGTCTCGACAAGCTCGACGTCTACTCGGGACGAACGGGATGGGTTAGTCGGTCCGGGTGCAACCAGCGCGGCAGGGTAAAACAATGGACGAGGTGGCTCTCCACCGATCCATATCCGCCTTAGCCATTAGACAAGCGCGCCCGTGCGCCTATATGAGCGGCGGGGGCGGTCACAACGCATCCCGCCTTCTTTGTTTCCAGGACGATCACACGCATGGCATCCGCAGCCGACCAGATGGCGCAAAGCATCAGCCTTTCGAAATTCGCGAAGGCGACCGACCTCAAGAAGCGGTTGTGGTTCACGATCGGTGCGCTGATCATTTTCCGCCTGCTCAGCTATGTCCCGCTGCCGGGTGTCGACCCGACCGCGCTCGGTCTGCTCTCGCAGCAGACGCAGGGCGGCGTGCTCGATTTCTTCAACACCTTCTCGGGTGGTTCGCTCAGCCGCATGTCGCTGATCGCGCTCGGCGTGATGCCCTACATCACCGCCTCGATCGTGGTGCAGCTCGCGACTTCGCTGTCGCCGACGCTCGCAGCCATCAAGAAGGACGGCGAATCGGGTCGCAAGCGCCTCAACCAGTACACGCGCTATGGCACCGTCGGCCTGACCGCGGTGCAGGGCTATTTCATCGCCGTCGGCCTTGAGACGCTCGGCGCCGCACAGGGCATCCAGGCAGTCATCGAGCCCGGCATGATGTTCCGCGTCGCCGCGGTCATCTCGCTGATCGGCGGTACGATGTTCCTGATGTGGCTCGGCGAGCAGATCACCAGCCGCGGCATCGGCAACGGCGTCTCGCTGATCATCATGGCCGGCATCGTCGCGCATCTGCCCGTCACGCTCGTCAACCTGCTCGAAGGCGGCCGCTCGGGCTCGCTCGATCCGATCAAGCTGATCGGCATCGTCGTTGCGGTGGTCGTGCTGATCCTCTTCATCTGCTTCATGGAGCGCGCGCAGCGCCGCATCCTGATCCAGTATCCCAAGCGCCAGACGCAGCGCGGCATGCAGGCCGATCGCAGCCATCTGCCGCTGAAGATCAACACCGCCGGCGTCATTCCGCCGATCTTCGCGTCGTCGCTGCTGCTGATGCCGCTGACGATCTCGCAGTTCGCCGGACAGCGTGTCGCAGGCGAATCGAAGTGGGGTGACTTCATCATCACCCTCAACCAGTACCTGCAGCACGGCTCACCCGTGTACATGCTGCTGTACGGCGCCGGCATCATCTTCTTCTCGTTCTTCTACACCGCGGTCGTCTTCAACCCCGAGGAAACCGCCGACAACCTGAAGCGCAATGGCGGGTTTATCCCCGGCATCCGCCCGGGCAAGAATACCGAGAACTATTTCGATTACGTGCTGACGCGTATCACCGTGATCGGTGCGGCGTATCTGACGATCATCTGCCTGTTGCCGGAATATCTGGTGACCGCGTTGCAGATTCCGTTCTACCTCGGTGGCACCAGCTTGCTGATCGTCGTCAACGTGACGATGGACACGGTGACGCAGATCCAGTCGCATTTGCTGGCGCACCAGTATGGCGACCTGATCAAGAAGGCGAAGCTCAAGGGCAATCGACTTCGTTAAGTTGCGGGGCTAACCCGGTTTAAATCCTGCACGAACGAGGGGAGTGCGTTTCGTGAATATCATCCTTCTTGGACCGCCCGGCGCGGGCAAGGGCACGCAAGCCGCCACGCTCGTCAGCGAGCGCGGCATGGTGCAGCTTTCGACCGGCGACATGCTGCGTGCAGCGGTCGCCGCCGGGACGCCGGTCGGACTCCAGGCGAAGTCGGTGATGGAGTCCGGCGGTCTCGTGTCTGACGAGATCGTGTCGGGCATTATCGGCGAGCGTCTCGATCAGCCGGACACGGCGAACGGCGTAATATTCGACGGCTATCCGCGGACGGCTGCTCAGGCCGAAGCGCTCGACGGTCTGCTTGCCGATCGCGGTCGCACGCTCGACTACGTCATCGAACTCGGCGTCGACGAAGCCGCGCTGATCGACCGCGTCGTCGGCCGCTACACCTGCGCCAAGTGCGGCACGGGCTATCACGACCGCTACAAGAAGCCGGTCGTTGCCGGCGTCTGCGACGTCTGCGGCTCGACCGAGTTCAAGCGCCGTCCCGACGACAACGCGGAAACGGTTCACAACCGCATGGCGGAATATCGTGCGAAGACGGCACCGATCCTGCCGATCTACGATGCACGGGGTCTGGTCCACCGCGTCGACGGCATGGCCGACATCGCGCACGTCGGCGCTGCGATCGCTGCGATTCTCGACAAGAAGTAGGCATGTTCCGCCGCAGAGGCGTGAGCCCAAACTGGGCTCACGCCTTTGCGCGCCCCCTCCGTGATCCCGGCGAACGCCGGGACCCACGGATACGGCGAACCAAGCGATAGCGAACAACCATTACCCACTCCGCAACCATGGGTCCCGGCGTTCGCCGGGGTAGGGGTTGGGTAGATTTTTGGGACGGTTTCGTATCGAGCCCCAAAACAACATCAACATGACGAAATTGTCACCCCTCGGTCATCGCCCTGACCCCCGCCCGATCCTAGAACTAATACGTGACCAGCAACGGTCGCATGAGTTTCCAGAGATCGGTGCCCGTCACTCCCGGGGGTACCGTGGGGGCCGGCGGGAAGGGTTCTTTCCGCCGGCCTTTCCGTTTATAAGGGCAGGAGATGGTGACCGAAATCGGTGGCAGGGAAGGTGATACCGCGTTGAGCCGCAAGATCCTGATCGTTGAGGACGACGCCTCGACATCCGCCTATCTTGCCAAGGGCCTGGCTGAGGCCGGCCATGCAATCGAAGCGTGTGCAGACGGCCGTGACGGCCTGTTCCTCGCCAGCGAGGGCATCTTCGACCTCATCATCGCGGATCGCATGCTGCCGGGCCTGGATGGCCTGTCGATGGTCAGCGCGATTCGCGCCGCGGGCATCGCGACGCCTGTCCTGATCCTGTCCGCGCTCGCCGCCGTCGACGACCGCGTCGATGGCCTTAAGGCCGGCGCCGACGACTATCTGTGCAAGCCCTTCTCGTTCGCCGAGCTCTCCGCGCGGATCGAGGCCATGCTCCGCCGCTCCGACCGCGCCGCGACCGAGCCGCAGAAGACCAAGCTCTCCGTCGGCGACCTCGAAATCGATCTGCTCGCCCGCGCGGTGTCGCGCGCCGGCCGCTCGATCCCGCTCGGCGCCCGCGAGTTCAACCTGCTTGAGTTCCTCGCCCGCCACGCCGGCCAGGTGGTGACGCGCACTATGATGCTCGAGAAGATCTGGAACTATCACTTCGACCCGGGCTCGAACGTCGTCGACGTCCATATCGGCCGTCTCCGCCGTAAGCTCGAGGAAGGTTTCCCGACGCCGATCCTCCACACGGTCCGCGGCGCAGGCTACCGGCTCGCCGTAGAAGGGTGATTCGCCTTTCGGTAACAGCCCGGATCGCGCTGCTCTCGATCGCGCTGGCGCTGATATCCAATCTCGCGCTGGTCGGTTTCGTCTGGAAGACCACCAGCGCGGACGCGATCGACGCGATCCGGCGCGAGACCACCGAACAATCCGAAGCCCTCCGCGCGGTCTGGCGTAACGGCGGCCTCCCCGCGATCCGTCAGGCGATCGACAGCGCGGTCGTCCCCGGCGACGTGTCGCTCGTCCTCGCGGTGGTCGACCCGAAGGGCAGGGCAGTCGTCGGCATCGCGCCCGAACGCCTCGCAGTCCCGCTCCGCATCACGCAGTTCCGGATCGCACGACTCGGTGCGGACGAACTCTGGTCGGCGCGCGAGACCGGGTACGCGCTCCATCCGCTCGGCAGCTACTGGCTCCTGACCGGCCGCAATCTCGACCTGATCGCCGCGGAGGAGCGCGCGATCGAACGCGCGCTTGCGGTCGCCGTGTTCCTGTCACTTGCGCTGGGCGTGGTAGGCGGGCTGGTCCTCACGCGTTACGTCAGCCGCCGGCTCGACGGTATCGCCAAGGCGATCGAGGCGGCTGGCGAAGGCGATCTCTCCCGGCGCGTCAACATGATCGCGGGTGGCGGCGATGCGTTCGATCGTCTTGCCGCACGGCTCAACGTCATGCTGGGCAAGCTCGAAGGCGTGATGGCCGAACTTCGGATCGTCACCGACAGCCTCGCACACGACCTCCGCTCGCCGCTCGCGCGCCTGCGTACCAAGACCGAGCAGGCAGTGCTGATCGCCGATCCCGACGCTCGGGAAGCGGCGCTGGGCGGCCTCCTGGTCGAAACCGACCTGGTGATGCGGATGCTGACGATGGTGATCGAGATCAGCCGCTCCGGCTCGGTATCGCGCGACCGCTTCATCGAGGTCTCGCCCGCGAACCTGCTGGAGGAGATCGGCGAACTCTACGCGCCCGTCGCGGAGGACGCCGGCCTCGTCTTCACGATCGCGATCGACGACCGCCCACCGCCGATGAAGCTGCACCGCGAACTCATCAGTCAGGCGATCACCAACCTGATCGATAACGCGCTCCGCCACGGCGCCGGCGGTGGCGAAGTCACCCTGCGGATCGTCCACCGCACCGACGGCGTAGCGATCCAGGTCGAGGACCGCGGCCCCGGCATCGCCGCCTCCGACCGTGCCCAGGCGCTGAAGCGCTTCGGCCGCCTCGACAGCGCACGATCGACGCCAGGCGCAGGACTCGGCATGGCGCTGATCGAGGCCGTCGCGCGGCTCCACGATGGCCACTTTGAGCTCGCCGACAACGCCCCCGGCCTCGTCGCCCGCATAGTCCTCCCCGTCTGATCCCCTTGGCGGGGAGGATCGATTGCGGCAATCGGTTGACCCCGACGGCGACCGCGGCGAGACCGTACCCATGACGACGCTCGCCTCCCATCGCCGCATCCTTGCCGCCAGCCTGGTCGGCACCGCGGTCGAATTCTACGATTTCTACATCTACGCGACCGCCGCGGCACTGGTGTTCGGGCCGCTGTTCTTCTCGGGCCAGTCCGCGTCGGCGCAGTTGCTGCTGAGCTATGCGACGTTCGGCCTCGCCTTCGTCGCCCGCCCTGTCGGCGCGATCGTGTTCGGGCACTTCGGTGATCGCATCGGGCGTAAGTCCACCCTAGTCGCGTCGCTGTTGCTGATGGGCGGATCGACCGTCGGTATCGCATTCCTCCCCACCTACGCACAAGTCGGTTGGATCGCCCCCGCGCTGCTGTGCCTGATGCGGCTCGGGCAGGGGCTCGGGCTTGGCGGCGAATGGGGCGGGGCGGCGCTGCTGGCGGTCGAGAACGCGCCGCCGCACCGCAAAAACACCTGGGGGATGTTCCCGCCGCTTGGCGCCCCGGTGGGCTTCCTCGCCGCGAACGGGCTGTTCCTGGTCATCGGGCTCGTGCTCGACGAGGCGCAGTTCCTCGCCTGGGGCTGGCGCATCCCGTTCCTGCTCAGCGCGATCCTCGTCGGGCTCGGCCTGTGGGTGCGGCTGAAGCTGACCGAGACGCCAGCGTTCCTGGAAGCGGAGGCGACCGAGGCACTGCCCAAGGTACCGATCGCAACGCTGCTCACGCACCATCTTCGTGCGACACTCGCGGGCACGTTTGGCGTCATCGCGTGCTTCGCGCTGTTCTACCTCGCGACCGCGTTCGCGCTGGGTTACGGCACCAAGACGCTCGGCTATTCGCGCGAGGCGTTCCTAGGCGTCGAACTCGTCGCGATCTGGTTCCTGGCAGGCGGCGTGATCGTCGCGAGCGTGCTGGCGGACCGGCACTCCGCGGCGCGGATGCTGGCGATCGGGTTTGCCGGGTGCATCGGTGTCGGCGCGCTGATGGGGCCGATGCTTGGCTCGGGATCGCTGTTCACGGTGTGGCTGTGGTTGTCGGGCGCGCTGTTCGTGATGGGGTTCGCGTACGGGCCGCTCGGTGGCTGGCTGCCGAGCCTGTTTCCGGCGGGGGTGCGCTACACCGGCGTCTCGATGACGTTCAATCTTGGCGGCGTGCTGGGCGGTGCGCTGGCGCCGATCGTCGCGGAGGCACTGGCCCCGCATGGGTTGTGGCTGGTCGGCGGGTATCTGATGGCGGCCGGGGTGCTGAGCCTTGGCGGGCTGCTGATCCTCGGCCGCACGACCGACAAATAGAATGCTCTCCCGCCTCTGCGGGAGAGCATGCCTTTACGCCGACACTGGCCGCAAGAGCGTCAGCCGCGCCTTACCGTGCACACGCGTGGCGTCGACATCGAAGCCGGCGAGCTCGACGACCTCGGCCTTCGCCGTCTCCAGGCTGATCCACGTCGCCGGTCCGACCCAACCCAGCCGCGACAGCTTGTCGAGCGCGACCAGTCCCGCACCGGTGTTATAGGGCGGATCCATCAGGATCACGTCGAGCGGCGCCGGTGCGGGCCCGAGCGCCATCACCGACGTCGCGCGGACATCACCACGGATCTCCAGCTTGGCAAGGTTCGCCTTCAGCGCGTCGACCGCCAGCTTGTCCGATTCGACGAACATGCACGTTCCCGCGCCACGCGAAAGCGCCTCGATGCCGAGCGCGCCCGAGCCTGCGAAGAGATCGGCGACCGCCAGCCCCTCGAAGCTGCCGACGCGACTGGTCAGCATAGAGAACAAGGTCTCGCGCATCCGGTCGGCGGTGGGACGCGTGGTATCACCCTTGGGTGCGGCGACCTGACGGCCGCGGTACAGTCCTGCGATGATCCGCATCAGCGCTTCCCTCCACGTGGTGCACGGGGCGGATGACCGCGCCCTCCCGATGGACCCTTGCCCGGTGCAGTAGGACGACTGCCGCGCTCGGGCCGCGCCGGACCCTCCGACCGCACCGGCCGTGGCTCGGCACCCGGACGTCCGCTGGCACTCCGCGCTGCGCGCTTGTCGAGTGAGCTGCGTCCCCGCGTATCGTCGGCCTGCGGACGGAAGCCCCGCGGCTGCTCCTGACGCTGCACCGTAGCGCCCGCACCGACTCGCGACGGCGCAGCGCGCTCCCGCGGTGGCTTGGCGGCGCGGAAATGCTTGATCTTGGGGTTCGTGCTCAGCTCCTCGCCGCGGTCCGCACGCTCCTGCCGCACATACGGCTTCGAGGTCTCGCCACTCGTCGGCCGGGCGTGATGCGTCCCGCTCGGCCGCGCCGCGTTGCGTGTATCGGGCCGAGCCCAAGGATCGTTGACGTCGCCGCGCTGCATCGCCGCGGTCGGCCGGATCCGCTCCGGACGTGCCGGTCGCGAAGGCCGATCGGTCGGTACCGCGCCGCTCGAAAAACCCGAGCTTGCAGGCGCCGCATACGGACTGCGAACCGGTGTACGCGCACCAGCAGCTGGCCGCGCACCCGAAACCGGACGCGCACCCGGCGCCGGCCGCGTCGTCGGCGCAGGCCGGGCCGCATTGCTGCCACGCTGGCTGGACCGCGCACCGATCCCAGCTCCCGCACCGGCGCTCGCACTGATCCCGATGTTCGCGCGCGCGCCCGGACCCTCGGGTCGACCCTTCGCGAGTTCCTTCTGGAACGCGACGACGTCATGCTGGAGCACTTCGCCGATCTGCCCGGGCGGCAGGTCGCCGAGCACGAACGGGCCATAACGTGTCCGGATCAGCCGCGAGACCTGCAACCCGAGATGCTCCAGTACGCGGCGGACTTCGCGGTTCTTTCCCTCGGTCAGGATCATTTCGATCCAGACGTTCGCGCCGGTCCGACGCTCGATATTCGCGTTGATCGAGCCGTAGCGGACGCCTTCGATTTCGATCCCCTCGATCAATTCCTCGAGCTGCGGCTGCGTGATGTTGCCGTAAGCACGCGCACGATAGGCACGCTCGACACCCGTCGCGGGCAGTTCGAGCTGGCGCTTGAGCCCACCATCGGTGGTCATCAGCAACAGCCCTTCGGTGTTGAGATCGAGCCGCCCGACCGGCACCAGCCGTGGCAGATCCTGCGGCAGGCGGTCGTAAATCGTCGTGCGGCCCGCGGGATCGCGCTCGGTGACGAGCAGCCCGGTCGGCTTGTGATACAGGAACAGCCGAGCCGAACTGGGTGCCTCGACCGGGTCGCCATCGACCGTAACGCCGTTGAGGTTGCGCAGGATCGTCGCGGGCGTGTCGAGAATGCTGCCGTTGAGCGCGACGCGGCCCTCGGCGATCATGCGCTCGATATCGCGGCGCGAGGCGATGCCGGCGCGCGCGAGCAGCTTGGCGATACGGTCGCCCTTGATCGGTGCGGCCGGCGTTTCGGGGGAGGTTGCGGGCGCGTCGTTCGACGGGCTGGCAGTCGGGTTATCGTCTTTTGAAGTCGTCATGGCGCGGCTGATACTATGGATCGGCGTCCAGCGCGAAATATTTGCGACCGTTCGTGTTGCGGTGCGTTAGACCCACAAGCGTAACGATCGTTCGGCACGCTGTGGGGTCTCGACCATCATGTTGTTCGGCAAGAAGAAGCGAAACATCGTGCGCCTCCTGCTGGTCGAGGACGAGCCGCTGATCGCGTTCGACAACGAGCATTTCCTGACCGAGGCGGCCTACACGATCGTGGCGACGGTCGACCGCGTCGCCGATGCGCTCGCGATCATTGCCAACAGCACCGATGCGGATGGCAATGCGGAGATCGACCTGGTGCTGGTCGACGTTCATCTCGCCGACGGCTCGGGCCTCGACGTGGCGCGCGCGGCGCAGGCGCGGGGCGTGCCGGTGATGTTCGTGACCGGCAACTTTCCGGACGAGGCGATGGCGCTGGCGACGGGATGCCTGACGAAGCCCTATGCGCCGCGCGACCTGATCGGTGCGATCGCGGTCATCGACGCACGGATCGGTGGCGCGACTCCGAAGCGCCTGCCGCCGGGGTTCAGGTTGTTTGCGACGCTGACCTAGCTGGCATTGACGCCAGCCTGCGCTGGCATCCCGCGGTTTTCGCGCTAGGGTCCTGCTCGATCGAGTAGGGAAGTTTTGCGTATGGACGACACCGCAGGCAAGCGCTGGAGCGACGGATTTCGGCCGTATGCCGAGAAGGCGCCCCTGGCAGCCCTCGCGCTCGGGATGTCGTCGGGCTTTCCCTATGCGATGATCGGCGCGACGCTGACTACGCGGCTGGCGGCGAGCGGCATCGACAAGAAGACAGTGACCGCGTTCAGTCTCGCCTTCCTCGTCTACAATCTCAAATTCCTGTGGGCATGGATCGTCGATGGTGTCCGGCTGCCGATCATCAGTCGCCTCGGTCAACGCGTGTCCTGGCTGATCGTCACGGCGGCGCTGGTGATCGCGGCGGTGGTGAACCTTGCGCTGGTCGATCCGTCGGCCAGTATCGCCAGTACCGCGACCGCAGCGATATTGGTCGGTGCGGCGGGGGCGACGTTCGACATCGTGATCGATGCGTTCCGGATCGAGATCCTCGAACCGCGCCAATTGGGCGTCGGCTCCGGCATGAGCCAATATGGCTGGCGGATCGGCTCTGCGGGTGCCGGGGCGCTTGCCTTGGTGGTCGCGGAACGTGCGGGTTGGAGCGCGGCATATCTGGCCTGCACGATCTTCGCGCTGCCGGCGGTGCTGGCGGGACTGGTGCTCGGTGAGCCCGAACGTCGCCGTCCGCCGATCGAACGGCGCGGGCTGGGCGAGGGGTTCCGCGCGATCTGGGTGCCGTTCGTGCAGTTCTTCTCGCGCGAAGGTGCATTCGTCGTCCTCGCCTTCATCCTGATCTTCAAGGTCGGCGACACGTTGGCCAACCTGACCTTGCGCCTGCTGTTCGACGATCTCGGCTTCACCGGCGACGAGATCGCGTTCTACGATGTCGGCGTCGGCTTCTTCGCGTATCTGGTCGGCATCTTCATCGGTGGCATCCTGTATGCGCGGATGGGGATGAAGCGCTCGGTGCTGTTGTCGCTCGTGCTGATGGGCGTGTCGAACCTCTCGTTCGCCGCGCTGGCGGCGGCCGGCCATTCGAATATCGGCATGGCGGGCGCGATCGGCTTCGAGAACGCCTCCAGCGGCTTCGGCGGCGTCGTCGTCATCGCGTATTTTTCTGCGCTGTGCGACCTGCGTTTCACCGCGGCGCAGTTCGCGCTGATCTCGGCGGCGGCGAGCGTCGTCGGCCGGATCGTGACCGGCACCACGGCGGGCGGACTGATCGACGCGATGGGCTATGTGAATTTCTATCTTCTGACGACCGTGCTTGCGTTGCCGGGCGTGGCGCTGTTCTGGTGGATGAGCCGCTCCGGTATGATCGACCGGTCGATCGGCAGCGCAGGCGTCGAGGGAGAAGGCGACGCGCGTGTCCCTGCGCCGGACTGACCGTCGATGGCGGGTGCGACGCGAGGTGACCGCTCGCTCATCGTCGTCGTCGGGCGAGTCGCGTTGACCAGCGTTGCCACGCAGGCGTTGGTGGCGGGGGCCCAACCAGTTTCGAGCAGCAGGGGCTCAGTCCCAGCAAGGCGATGGCGAGCGGCGCGACGGTCCAGTGATCGCGCCGCGCCGATCACCGGGCTCATGAAAGAACCGAAGGCGCCCGCGCGCGAACGCTGCCTTGGGCGGCGACGGCGTGATCCCCGGCCGCATCACGTCGTCGCTGCATAACAGATCATCGCAAACCGTGTCGCGCGCACGACGAGAGCGTTACGCCTGAAATATCCCGGACAAACACGCGATGCAGGGCGTCGCCATGATCACACTCCATCCAGGCTTTCCTGAAAGCTCAGCCGCTCCGGGCGATGTCGATGACCAAGTCGTCGGCGGTGCGCGGATCGTCATCGTCGACGACGATCCCGGTCTGCGGGAATTGCTCACCGAATTTCTGGTCGATCACGGCTTGCGTGCCGAGGCGGTCGAGAGCGGGGCAGCGCTGCGCGCGTGGCTGGCGAATCACGCGTGCGATCTCGTCGTGCTGGACATGATGATGCCGGGCGAGGACGGCCTGTCGGTGCTTCGCACATTGACGCAAAGCGGCGATGCGCCGGCGGTCATCATGTTCTCGGCGCTTGCGGGCGAGGTGGACCGGGTGGTCGCGCTCGAACTCGGCGCGGACGACTACGTCACGAAGCCGTCGAGCCCCAGGGAGATTCTAGCGCGCATCCGGTCGGTGTTGCGGCGGCGCGGGGCTGCGACGCCTGCTCCCTCGGGAGCCCACGAGCCAATAGCGAGCGAGGCGCCGCCTTCAGCTCGGATCGAGGCCTACACGTTCGCCGGATGGACCCTGAACTGCCGCATGCGGACGCTGCACACGCCGGACGGTACCGCGGTTCGTCTCACCGATGGCGAGTTCCAGTTGCTCAACGTGTTCGTGTCGCAGCCGCAGGTCGTGCATACGCGCGACGACATGATCACGCAGTCGGGCAGGGCGGAGAGCCTGTCGCGGGGGCGGACGATCGACGTGAACATCAGCCGCCTCCGACGCAAGCTGCAGGCGTTCGATACGACCGAGATCATCCGCACGGTGCGCGGCAACGGCTATATCCTGATGCCGGACGTCGTTCGAAGCTGATCGGAAAGTAGCGCTTGGCAGCGGCACGGCGATACGACGAGAAGTAACGCTGAGTGCTGGGAATTCAGATGGTGGCTACGGCAGAGCTGTAAGACCAGCTGCTGAGAACAAAGGCGCACCCCGCACCTTTTCCGATATCGGCCAACTCCGCCTTTTTCCAAGGCGGGGTGGCTCCCTGAGTAGGATTCGAACCTACGGCCACTCGATTAACAGTCGAGAGCTCTACCGCTGAGCTATCAGGGATCGTTGCCGAGGGCGGCTCTATAACTGGCCCTCCGGATCATGCAAGCGGGTTTCGACGCAAATCCGTAAACTTTCGTTCCGGCCCTGCATCGGCAACCGCGTCAGGAGATGAACTGCTCCATCGTGATGCGGTCGTCGAGCGCATGCTCCGGGTCGAACAGCAGCGTCAGCTCGCGCGCGCGGTCCATGCAGATGTCAACGCGGGCGATATCGCGGATCTCACGCTGGTCGGCGACGACCGATACGGGCCGCTTGGCGGCGTCGAGGACGCGCACGCCGATCCGGGCCTTGTCGGGGAGGATCGCACCACGCCAGCGCCGCGGACGGAACGGGCTGATCGGAGTCAGCGCGATCATCCCCGAGCCCAACGGCAGGATCGGGCCGTGTGCCGACAGATTATAGGCTGTCGAGCCGGCGGGCGTGGCGACCAGGATGCCATCGCAGGCGAGTTCGGGCAGGACGATGCGCTCGTTGACGGTGATCTCGAGATTGGCGGTTTGGCGGGTCTCGCGCAGGAACGACACCTCGTTGATTGCGGGCAGCGTGTGGGTGCGGCCATCGACGCCGATCGCGGTCATCGTGAGTGGCACGACCTTGAACGGCTTCGCGCGCTCGAGACGATCAAGCAGGCCGTGATGGCGCCACTCGTTCATCAGGAACCCCACCGTGCCGAGGTTCATGCCGAAGACCGGCACCGGCGGCTTGCGGCGCTCCAGCATGGCATGGAGCGTCTGCAGCATGAAACCGTCGCCGCCGAGCGCGATGATCGCGTCGGCTTCGTCGACCGACACCCAGTCGCCCGTATCGGCAAGCTGGGCCTCGGCGGCGCGAGCAGGCGGTGTCGTGGATGCGACCAGCGCCAGCCGCTCGAACCGGCTCATCCTCCGGTGACGCTCATGTGACGCGAGACCGCAGGGCGCTCGCCGACGCCGATGCGGAAGTCGTGCGCCTTCGGCTTCGCGAAGAGCCCGGCATCGATCGCCTCGTCGAGCCCGGCCGTGCCGCCCTCGCGCAACGCGGCCTTCAGATCGACCTGATCATCGTGGCCAAGGCACATGTAGAGCTTGCCCTCGGTCGTCAGGCGAACGCGGTTGCAGCCGTCGCAAAAATTGGCGGTCAGCGGCGATATCAGCCCAAGCCGCGTGCGCGTGCCATCGACGTTCCAGTAGCGCGCCGGGCCACCGGTCTTGTACGCATCGCGCGCCAACGTGAACTGCCGGCCGAGCTCGTCGAACACCTTGGTCAGTGGCAGGAAGCGATCGGTACGATCCTCGTCGATCGCGCCGAGCGGCATCGTCTCGATCAGTGACAGGTCGAAGCCCTCGTCGCGGCACCATGCGAGCATCGGCGCGATCTCGTCCTCGTTGAAACCCTTGAGCGCGACCATATTGATCTTGATCGCCAGCCCCGCGTCACGCGCCGCCATGATCCCGCCGATCACCTGCGACACGTCGCCGTGACGGGTGATGTAGCGGAACCGCTCCGGATCGCGGCTGTCCATACTGACGTTGACGCGGCGAATGCCGGCATCGACCATCGCCTCGGCATGCTGCGCGAGGCGCGTGCCGTTGGTGGTCATCGTCAGTTCTTCGAGGCCAGATCCGATGTTGTGGCCCAGGCGATGGACGAGTTCGGCGACATCGCGGCGGACGAGAGGCTCACCGCCCGACAACCGGATCTTGGTAACCCCGCGTGCGATGAAGCGTTCGGCGATGATCGCGATCTCTTCGAGGCTCAGCAACTTGGCGCGCGGCAGGAACGTCATCTGCTCGGCCATGCAATACCGGCACCGAAGATCGCACCGGTCCGTCACCGAAATCCGGAGATACTTGATCGTCCGGCCATGCGTGTCCTGCAACGGCTTTTGCGCCGGAACGGCGGGCAGGGGATTGGCGGTGTCGATCATCACAGACGAGCTAAGCACAGGAGGGGCCTCGAACAAGGCCGAACCGGACGGTAATGGATTGGCGGGCAGCGACGCTGCGGCTAGGCTCGCACCGATGGGGTGGGGTGCGACGGATATGGAAGACATGCAGACGGCAACGACGCTGTTCGCGGTATCGTTCCGTCAACGCGATGAGATCGCCAGGATTCTGGCCGATGCCGGCGCCGGTGCGGACTGGCATGCGGCAGTAACGAGCGATGCCGTGGCGATCGAAAGCCGCTTTCTCGCAAGCGGCGCGGCAGTGGCGCTGATCGACGCGCGCGGTGCGCTCGACGAGGGTATTGCGGCGACGCTTGCGCTGGGCGGGCTGGTCGCCACCAACGGCGCGGCGCTGCTCGTGCTGGTGTCGCGCGGCGATGTCGAAGCGATCGGCGAGTTCTTCGATGCGGGCGCAACGCAATTCCTGACGAGCCCGGCAGCCGATAGCGAGTTGATCCAGGCGCTCCGCTTCGCCGGGCGCCATGCGGTCCGCTCTTCTGGGAGCGCGGTCGATCGACGCAGGATCCCCGGCGCGACGCTGTACGACCGCGAAACCGGTGACGTTCGCCGCTGGATCATCGGCCGGATCGCCGCCGACTGCCCGGTCGCGGTGGTGCTGGTGTCGTTGTCGCGCCTCGATATCGTCAATGCGGCACATGGGCGGCCGATGGTGGACGCATTGATCGAGACAGCGGTGCGGCGGACCGAGACGATCGCGCACGCGGCGATCGACGTGGACTCGATGGTCGCGCGACTTGGCGGGTCGGAATTCGCGCTGGTGATCGAGGCGTCGGGTGCAGCCGTGACGGCAGCGATCACCGCGCTCGACGCGGCGCTCGCGCGGCCGTTCGCGGTGGCCGATACGCGTGCAGTACTCGGCTGTCGGTTCGGGGTGGCGCAGCGTCAGCCGGGCGACGACGCGGCGGCGTTGCTGCGTCGCGCGAGCGAAGCATTGGCGGAAGCCAAGGCGAGCGACGGATCGGTGTTGCATGTCGCGCTGCCCGACGGCGTCGCGCCGATCGATGCGCTCGCGATCGACCTGCATCACGCGATCGAACGCGACGAGATCGACCTGCGCTGGCAACCCCAGGTCGAGATCGCGAGCGGTCGGATCACTGGCGTCGAGGCGCTGGCGCGGTGGAGCCACCGGACGCTGGGGCCGCTAGGTGCGGATACGCTGTTCGACGCCGCCGATCGCGCCGACCTGGGGATCGCCTTGTCCGATCATATCCAGCGGCTGGTGCTCGCGCGCGCGGTTGCCTGGCCGGCGGCGCTGAACACGTTGCGGGTTTCGCTGAACCTGACCGCGGCGGATATCACGCGGCCCGGGTTCGCGGCGCTGTTCCTGGCACGGGTCGACGAAAGCGGCTTTCCGCGCGGGCGGTTGACCGTCGAGATCACCGAGACCGGGCTGATCGAAGACCTGGCGGCGGCATCGGCGTTGCTGGCGGAGCTACGCGGGGCAGGGTGCCGCGTTGCGATCGACGATTTCGGTACGGGCTATTCGAGCCTGGCCTATCTGAAGTCGCTGCCGCTCGATTACGTCAAGATCGACAAGTCGCTGGTGCGCGATATCGACGGATCGGCGCGCGACCGGGTGGTGGTCGCCGGCGCGATCACGATGGCGCGGTCGCTCGGGCTCGCGGTGATCGCCGAAGGCGTGGAAACGCCGTCGCAGCTCGAATTGCTCACGGCCGGCGGCTGTGGTCTGTACCAGGGCTTTCTGTTTTCGGAGCCCGTCGACGAGTCGGCGCTGCTCGAACTGGTGGGGAAAGAATGATGCGTGCTCTGCTGGTGCCGATCGTGATGATGAGCGCCGCCGCGGCGCCTGCGCAGGTCCCGGCCGAGACCGCCATCCGCGAGACGATGGCGGCGAGCGCGGCGGGCTGGAATGCGGGCGATCTTGTGCGGTTCATGGCGGTGTATGCCGACGATGCCGTGTTCGTGACGCCCAAGGGGCTGCTGCGCGGCAAGACGGCGATCGCGGCCAAATATCAGCCGAGCTTCCGCGGCGTCGGCAATGCGCGTGGCGCGCTGTCGTTCGCTTTCCTCGAGATGCGCGGGATTGATCCACGCCATGCGATGCTGTTCGCACGCTGGACGCTGACCGGCGCGTCGACCGTGGAAAGCGGGATGACGACGCTGGTGTTCGAACGGCGCGGGACCGCGTGGCAGATCATCGCGGACCACAGCAGCTGACACCCGACCTGCACCATACGGGATGATGGAATGACCGATACGCTCGATCGCGCGACCGCGGCGCGGTTCGCCGGGCTGACGCTGGGGCATCTGACGCGCCAATGGCCGTACAAGCTCGATCAGGTGCTGGACGGCCCCGGCGACCTCGCGCTGCCGAAGACGCTGCACCCGGTATTCCACGGCAGTTTCGACTGGCACAGCTGCGTGCATGGCTGGTGGCAGGTGATGCGGCTCGCGCGGCTATATCCGGACATGCCCGAAGCCGCCGAGGTCGAGGCGGTAGCGGATCGGATGCTCGTTCCTGCGCTGATCGCGGGCGAGGTGGCCTATCTCGATCGGCCGGGCACCGGCGGGTTCGAGCGGCCTTACGGCTGGGGCTGGCTGCTAGCGCTGCATGACGAGCTGTCATTGCGGCCTGATCGGCTGTGGGCGGCGGCGGTCGAGCCGTTGGCACGCGCGTTCGCAGGCCGGTTTGCGGCGTACCTGCCGAAGCTGATCTATCCGGTCCGCAGCGGCAAGCACGACTGCACCGCGTTCGCGCTGGTCCACGCGCTGCGCTGGGCGCGGACGCACGACGCGACGCTCGCCGCGCTGATCGAGGCGCGCGCGGGGGACTGGTACGGCGACGATCGCGATTGCCGGCCGTTCGAGCCGAGCGGGGAGGATTTCCTGTCGGCGACGCTCTGCGAGGCGGCGTTGATGAGGGACGTGCTCGGGGCCGAGTTCGCACCGTGGCTGGCGGCGTTCCTGCCCGATCCGTTCGGTGCCGCGACGGCGTGCTTGCGCTCCCCCGCGATCGTCAGCGACCGGTCGGACGGCCGGCTCGCGCATCTCGACGGCGTGAACCTGTCGCGCGCGTGGTGCTGGCGGACGATCGCCGACGCGCTGCCCGATCCTGCCGCCGCCCGCGCCATCGCCGACGCGCACCTGGCGGAGGCGCTGCCGCACCTCGCGGACGATTACATGGGCGAGCATTGGCTGGCGACGTTCGCGCTGCTCGCGCTCAAGGCCGACTGATCGCGGATCGGCTGGAGAGAAGGGGTTAGCAGAGCGGACTAGGCTGCCTAAGGTCGCATCATCGAACGAAAGAGAGTGATGATGCAAAGACGCTTGCCGTTCCTGGCCTTGCTGGCCCTTTCGACCACCGCGCTGGCACAGACGCCCGCACCGACTTCGGCTCCGCCTCCGGCCGCAGACCCGAACGCGTATCTAGAGGACATCCACGGCGCGCGGGCGCTCGATACGGTCAAGCGGTGGAACACGCGGTCGCTCGCCGCGCTCGAAGCCAAGCCGGGTTATGCCGCGTATCGCCAGCGCGCGCTCGACCTGCTGCAGGACGCGCGCCAGATCGCGACGCCCGATCAGATTCTCGGCGATCAGGTCGTCAACCTCTGGCAGGACAAGGCGAATCCGCGCGGGCTGTGGCGGGTCGCGTCGCTCGCCTCGTTCGGCAGCGGCAAGCCGGTGTGGCGGACGCTGATCGACGTCGATGCGCTGGGCAAGGCCGAGAGCAAGAGCTGGGTCTGGAAGGGCGCGACCTGCCGATCGCCCTCCTACGATCGCTGCATGATCGCGTTGTCGAACGGCGGCGGCGACGCGGTGGTCGAGCGCGAGTTCGACATCCCCTCGGGCAAGTTCGTCGCGAACGGCTTCGTCGTACCGATGTTCAAGTCCGGAGTGAATTGGGCCGGGCCAGACGCGCTGTATGTCGCGACCGATTTTGGGCCGGACAGCCTCACCAGCTCGGGCCTGCCGCGGACCGCCAAGCTGTGGCGACGCGGCACACCGCTGTCCGCCGCGACCGAGATCGCCAGCGCCGCGCCGAGCGATGTCGGGATCAATACGGCGGTCTTCACCGAGGGCGACCGCCGCTATGCGCTGGTGTCGCGCGACGTCGATTTCTTCCATGCCAAGCGGAGTCATGTCGCTGCCGATGGCCGACTGGTGGCGACGCCGTTGCCCGACGATGCGGTGATCGACACGGTGCTCGATGGGCGGCTGATCGCGACGCTGTCGTCCGACTGGCGCGGCATTCCTGCCGGCGCGGTGGTCGCCTATGCGATCGCCGACGTGCTGGCGGGGCGCGCACCGACGATCGAGCGCGTGCTGGTGCCGACCGCCAAACAGGCCGTCGAACAGGTCGATTCGAGCAAGTCGGTGTTGTGGGTGAAGATGCTCGACGACGTGTCGGGGCGGCTGGTGTCGCTGACGCGGGGTGCGGACGGTGTCTGGACCCAATCGGTCGCGGCGTTGCCTACCGCGTCGACGATCCATCTTGAGGCGACCGCCGGCAAGGACGATCTGGCCTATGCGATGGTCGAGGGGTTCCTCAGCCCGCCTGCCTTGTATGCGGTCCGACCAGCTGTCAAGCCGGTCGCGGTCGACACACTGCCGGCGCGGTTCGATGCGTCCCGGATGCAGGTCGAGCAGCGGTTCGCGACGTCGAAGGACGGGACGAAAATCCCGTATTTCCTGGTGCGGAAAAAGGGCACGACTGGACCGGTGCCGGCACTCGTCCACGCCTATGGTGGGTTCCGCAACGCACAGACGCCGACCTATCTGGTCGACCAGCCCTACCGTTCCGGGCCGGCGGGCCTGTTCTGGGTCGAGGAGGGCAACGCGTTCGTGCTCGCCAACATCCGCGGCGGCGGCGAGTACGGCCCGCGCTGGCATCAGGCGACGCTGCGCGAGAACCGGCAAAAGGCGTATGACGATCTCCACGCGGTCGGTGACGATCTGGTGCGGAGCGGAGTCAGCGCCAAGCGCAAGATCGCGGTGTCGGGGCGGTCGAACGGCGGGTTGCTGGTCGGCGTGGCGATGGAGCAGCGCCCCGATCTCTATGGCGCGATCGTGATGGGATCGCCGTTGCTCGACATGCAGAAATACTCGCATCTGTCGGCGGGCGCGTCGTGGATGGGCGAATATGGCGATCCGGACAAGCCCGCCGACTGGGCGTTCATCGGGAAATACTCGCCGTACCAGAACCTGAAGCGCGGCGTGAGATACCCCGTGCCGTTCATCTACACCTCGACCGAAGACGACCGCGTCCACCCCGGCCACGCGCGCAAATTCGCCGCGCGGCTGGAGGCCTATGGCGACCCGTTCTTCTATTACGAGAACCCAGAAGGCGGCCACGCGGCGGGCGCCGACAAGATCGAGGACGCCAAGCGCGCCGCGCTCGTCACCGTCTATCTGAACGCGCAACTCGCACCACAACGCTGATCGTTAGGAATTCATGATGCGTAATGTCCGTCTGTTGCTCGGGGTCGCGATGCTGGCGCTGCCCGTGTCGTCGATCCCTGCGCCCGTGCTGGCCGCGCAAGCCGAGACGAGCGCGTTCGCGTCGCTGTCGAAGCGCTATGTCGATGGCCTCGCGCGACTCAATCCGTCGTCGGCGACCGCGCTCGGCGATCACCGGTTCGACACGCAGATCACCGACATGTCGGCCGCAGGACGCGCCAGGCGAGAGGCGTTCTCGAAGGCTATGCTCGCCGATCTCCAGCGGATCGACCGCAAAGCCCTGTCGCGCGAGGAGCAGGTCGATGCGGCGTTGCTCGACAATGCGCTCCGTTACGACATCTGGGATACCGAGACGCTCGGCGGTTGGGCGTGGGATCCGCAGGTCTATAACGACATCGCCGGCAGCTCGCTCTATTCGCTCGCCGCGCGGGACTTTGCGCCGTGGCCGCAGCGCCTGAACGCGGCGACCGCGCGGATGGCGGCGCTTCCCGCGTTGCTGGCGCAGGCGCGCGCGAACATCGTCCCCGCCCGCGTGCCGTCGATCTACGCGACGACCGTGGCGAAGCAGAACAGCGGCATCGTCGACATCGCCGAGACCATGCTCGCGCCGCACAAGAGCGAATTGTCCGCAGCGGACGCCAAGCGGTTCGACGCCGCGCTCGTTAAACTGAAGGCGGCGGTCGCCGAGCATCAGGTCTGGCTCGACAAGACCCTCGTCCCCGCTGCGAAGGGCGACTTCCGCCTCGGCGCGGCGCTCTACGACAAGAAGCTCGGCTTCGCGCTGCAATCCGACCTCACCCGGGCCGAGATCAAGCGACGCGCGCAGGCCGCGATCGTCGACACGCGTGCGCAGATGTACGCGATCGCGCGCCAGATTTTCGGCGCCAAGAAGGGCGCGCTGCTGCTTCCCGACAAGCCGTCCGAAGCGCAGCAACAGGCCGCGATCCAGCTCGCACTCGAACTCACTTACGCAAAGCGTCCGGCACGCGACGGCATGATCGACGCTTCGGCCAAGGCGCTGGCGCAGGCGACCGCGTTCGTCCGCGACAAGGGGCTGGTCGGCATGCCCGACAGCCCGGTGAAGATCATCACCATGCCCAAGTTCCAGCAGGGCGTCGCAGTTGCGTACTGCGATTCACCCGGCCCGCTCGAGAAGAACCTCGGCACGTTCTTCGCCGTCTCGCCGATCCCCGGCGACTGGACCGAGGCGCAGGCGACCTCGTTCCTCAGCGAATATAACGACTACATGATCCACGATCTGGCGGTGCACGAGGCGATGCCAGGGCATTATCTCCAGCTCGCGCATGCCAATGCGACACAGTCGACGCTGCGCGCGGTACTCGGCTCGGGGCCGTTCATCGAGGGCTGGGCGGTGTACGCCGAGGGCATGATGGCGGACGAGGGCTATCTGAACGGCGATCCGCTGTTCAAGCTCACCGTGCTCAAGATGCGGCTGCGCTCGATCTCGAACTCGCTGCTCGACATCGGCATCCACACCGAAGGCATGACGCGCGAGCAGGCGATGCACCTGATGACGCACACCGCGTTCCAGCAGGAGCGCGAGGCGGCGGGCAAATGGGTCCGCGCCTCGCTTGGCTCGACGCAGTTGCTGAGCTATTTTACCGGCTATTCGGAGCACATGGCGCTGCGGGAAGAGGCTAGAAAACGGCAGGGCGCGGCGTTCGACCTGAAGCGGTACAACGACGCGCTGCTGAACCACGGTTCGCCGCCGGTCCGCTACGTCCGCGAACTACTGTTCGATCTGCCGATCCAGTGAACGGCGTCGTCGGTGCGTAGTACGATCGTGAATCGGCACGTGAGTTCGGTTCACGATCGTGCAACGCGCATTCCGTGGAAAGAATTTCTGTGGGGCGTGATTGGTATTGCGGTCTGTCGGCGTTCCGCTTCAATCTCGTGTCAGGCCTGAAACAGCGAAGCAGCCTTGAGAACCTTCGTCACGCCGTGCGCGTCGGTGACGGCGTATGTAAATCCCGGAAGCAGGCAGAACGCGCCGACATTGCCCTTCGGGTCGAGCGCGAGGAAGCCGACTTGGACGCCACGGATGGCGTCGCCGCGCAGATGAGCGATATGGCGCACGACCTCTTCGCACGCTTTTTGCGGGGAGGCGCCCGACCGCATCGATGCGACGACGCGCGCCGACCCTGCGACCCGGGTGACTTCCTCGCCTAGCCCGGTCGAGGTTGCACCGCCGATGCCGGCCTCGACATAGAGGCCAGAACCGACCTGCGGCGAATCGCCGACGCGGCCGCGCATCTTGAACGCCATCCCTGAGGTAGTGCAGGCGCCGGCGAGACGGCCGTCCGCGCTGCGGGCGAGCAGGCCTATCGTGTCGTGATCGAGCGCGCCGCCGGCCGTGCGCGTGCGGTTCTCGCTATTGGCTTCGGGCTGGTATTTCGCGGTCTTGAGCCAATCCCGCCACGCCTTCTCGGATTCCGGAGTCAGCAGGGATTGCTGGGGAAACCCCTGATCGCGCGCGAACCGCGTCGCGCCCTCTCCGACCAGAAAGGTGTGCGGGGTCCGTTCCATGACTCGGCGGGCAACGGAAATCGCATGGACCGTATTCTCCAGTGCCGCGACCGCGCCGACCCCGCCTGCATCGTCCATGATGACCGCGTCGAGCGTGACGTGCCCGTCGCGGTCCGGATAACCGGCATAGCCGACGCTGTGGTTGGTCGGGTCCGCTTCGGGCACCATCGCGCCGGCCTCGACCGCATCGATCAGCGTGCCACCTGCTCCGAGCTTGGCAAATGCCGCTGCGTTCGCCGCCGCGCCGAAATCCCATGTCGAGACGATCATCGCGCCTTGGCGCCTAGACGTGCCCCCGGGGGCGGGAACGCCTGCCGCCTGCGCGTAGGATGCGGCCAATGACAGAGTTCCGCAGGTTCCCAGACCCGCGAGCAATGAGCGCCTTGTCGTCAACGGTCGATCCTCCATCGGGTGTATGTGCAGCATGCTACGCAGGCGCGGCCCACCCGCCAAGAGGTGACGCACATTTGCAACAATCCATCGTAAATGTTCCATAAAGGTATTGCATAGGTATTGACGGAACCAATTATCTGATCAAGCGTGCTGGGAGGAACTGCGCGGTCGTACGGCGCTGTCGGCCATAGGGGTAGGATATGAATTTCAGTCATTCGGTATCGCGCGTTGCGCTTGTGGGATCGCTCATGATCTGGGCCACGCCCGGAGTGGCGCAGGATGCCGCAGCGAGCCCGGTCGCTCCGGCCCAGGCCCCAGTTCAGGCTCCGGTTCAGGCCCCAGCCGAGGACAGCGTCAACACGCCCGCACAAGCCAAGGTCCAGGCCGACGCGACCACCGCAGTCGCTCCCGCCAACACCGATAGCGGCGCGAACCAGTCGATCGTCGTCACCGGATCGCGTATCCAGCGTCCCAACACGACCTCCGCCGCGCCGATCACCTCGGTGACCTCGCAGGACATTCGCGCGCAGGCGGCGGTCAACGTCGAGGACGTACTGAACCGACTGCCGCAGGTCGCGCCCGACAGCCAGCAGACCTATGCCGATTCGGACGGTCGCCAGCGGATCAAGCTGCGCAGCCTCGGCTTCGAGCGGACGCTCGTGCTGATCGACGGCAAGCGCATCGGCACGCAGAACGGCCAGGACGTCGGCATCATTCCCGCGACGCTGCTGGAGCGCGTCGACGTGCTGACCGGCGGCGCTTCGTCGGTGTACGGTTCGGACGCTGTCGCGGGTGTCGTCAACTTCATCCTCAAGAAGGATTTCGAGGGCATCCAGCTCGACGGCAACTATAATTTCTACAATCACAACAACAAGGATACGGTCGTGTCGCCGCTGGCACGCGCGGCGGGCTTCAACAGCGTTCGCGGCCTGACCAACGACGGCGGTCGTGCCGACCTCACGCTGACCGCCGGCAAGAAGTTCTTCGACGGCAAGCTGCGGATTTCCGGGTTCGCCAACTACAAGCATACCGACCCGGTATTGCTGTCGGATCGGTCGAACACCGGCTGCTATCTGACGCAGACGACCCTGAATGCGCCGATCTCGTGCGGCCTGACGCCGAGCAGCTCGACCAGCGGTCTCGTCACGCCGCTCAGCGGCGCGAACAAGGACGCGCAACTTGTCAACAATCCCAATGGTTCGCGCACCTTCGTCCCGTTCGGCGCGGGCCCCGGCAACGCCTCGAACTATTTCAACAATTACTCTTATCAGCGCCCCTCGGAGCGGATCAACGCCGGCGGCTTCGTCAGCTTCGACATCTCGCCCAACGCCGAGCTGTACGGCTCTGGTATCTGGTTCCGCGATAAATCGTACACCAACTATCCGGGGATCGCGGGCGGCAACGTCCAGGTCAACTGCAACAACCCATTTCTGTCCGGCTCGCAGGCCACCGCGATCTGCGGAGCGGCTGCCGGCACCGCCACGACCGCACCGATCAATATCGCCTATCGTCTCGGCGATAACAACGATCAGCCGGATACCTATCTGAACACCGGCGCCCGCTTTACAGCCGGTATCCGCGGCAAGGTCGGCAGCGCGTGGACCTATGATGTCGGCGGCGTCTATGCCCGCAACCATCAGGACTACACGCCTACCTTCGTCAATTCGACGCGGTTGCAGAATTCGATCAACGTCGGTGGTACGCTCGCGGCGCCGACCTGCGCCACGACCGCCGATGCCGGCTGCGTTCCGTTCGACGCGTTCAGCGCCGGCAACACCAATCCGGCGCTGGTCAACTATCTGTTGAACACGGGTACCGCCGTGACCACCGGCACGCTGTATGACGTGCAGGCCAACGTCACCGGCGACCTCGGCAAATACGGCATCACCTCGCCGTTCGCCGAGCAGGGCGTCGCTATCGCGCTGGGGACCGAGTATCGCAAGGATACGCTGAAATCGACCGCCGACGCGGCGTATCGCGGTGCCCTCGGCGGTACCGACAGCTATCTCAAGCAGGACGTCTGGGAAGCGAACGCTGAGCTCCAGGTCCCGCTGGTCGAGCATAAGCGATTTGCCGACCTGCTTCAGGTGAACGGTGGCTATCGCCTGTCGAAGTACAGCAGCAATCCGGACACCTTCAACACCTGGAAGGTCGAGGGCATCTACGCGCCCGTCAGCGATCTGACGTTCCGCGCCTCTTTCAACAAGGCGCAGCGCGCGCCGACGGTCACCGAAATTCGTCAGGCAACGAATATCGACTTCGCATCCGGCGGGGCTGGCACCTTCAGCGACTTCTGTGCGCCGACGGTCACCAATGGCCCCAACGGCGTAACGTTCGGCGCACCGGTTGCGTCGCGTGACGTGTGCCGGGCAACCGGTTTGTCCGATGCGCTCTATGGCAGCCAGTCCTTGCTCTGCAGCAACGGCACGACGCCGAACGGTTCGGCAGCGTGCACCGTCCGTTCGGGCGGCTTCACCGCCGAGCCGGAGACCGCCTACACGCAGACCTATGGCCTGATCGTGAAGCCGCGGTTCGTCCGTGGGCTGTTCTTCTCGGTCGACCGCTACCGGATCAAGATCAACGACTCGCTTGGCTTCAACGACTACAGCTACTACACCGACGGCTGTCAGCGTTCGAACGGCGACGCGTTCTTCTGTCAGGGCATCGTCCGTAACCCAGGCACGGGCACGTTGTTCTCCAACGCCAGCACCAATCCAACGACTGGCTTCATCCGGCAGGGTACGACCAACTACTACACGTCGATCGCGCGCGGCTATGATTTCCAGGCGCAGTATACGATGGACCTCGCGACGGTCGGCAAGATCGACTGGAACTTCAATGGGTCGTTGACGACGTTTGCGGGTGGCCAGGACTCGCCGGTCCAGCCGCAGCGCAACTGCGCCGGTTATTACGGCAATGGCTGCGGCCAGTTGATCCCGAAATGGTCGCACGGCCTGCGCGCGACCTACACGACGGTCGGCCGCGGTTTCAGCGCGTCGTTCAACTGGCGCTATGTCGGATCGCTGACCAATGCGGACAATTCGGGTGATCCGGCGATCGGCGGCACCGATGCGCGGGCACGGACCAGCTACTACCGGGTCGCGCCGCAGAGCTATTTCGATCTCGCGCTCAACTTCGCGATCGCCAAGCAGTTCTCGCTGCGTCTGATCGCGAACAACCTGTTCGACAAGAACCCGCCGATCGTGGTGGACTCGTACAACGTCGCGCTCGCGCGGACCAACACGATCCCGTCGCGCTACGACTCGCTCGGCCGCAACATCGCGATCGGTACCACGATCAAGTTCTGATCCTTTCTCTCCCCGACCTGAGGGCTCGCCAGCGATGGCGGGCCCTTTTTTTGTGCCTGACGACGTTGCGAAGGATTTACGGTCGGGGCCAGTTCGGCGGGGCGGTGCGTTACAGCATCGAAGGAGCCGACATGAAGATCATGACGCTACGATCCCCCGCGGGTCTCGACAATATCGCGATCGCCGAGCGGGACGATCCAGGCACGCCGCCGCCGGGCGCGATCCGGGTCGCGCTGCACGGCAGTTCGATCAATTTCCACGATCTCGGCGTCGCGCTCGGCCGGATGCCGACCGAAGACGGTCGCGTGCCGCTGTCCGATGGCGCGGGGATCGTTGATAGCGTTGGCGAGGGCGTGGCCGAGTTCGCGGTCGGCGATCATGTGGTGTCGTGCTTCTTTCCGGATTGGCAGGACGGCGCGCCCACCATCGGCGATTTCAGCCGCACGCCGGGCGACGGTATCGATGGGTTCGCGCAGACCCACGTTGTGCTGCCCGCAACCGCGTTCACCAAGGCACCCAAAGGCTATGATTCCGTCGAAGCCGCCTCGATCACGACTGCGGGCCTCACCGCGTGGCGCGCGCTGGTGGTCGACGGCAAGCTGAAGGCCGGGGACACGGTGCTCCTGCTTGGCACGGGTGGGGTCTCGATCTGGGCGTTGCAGATCGCCAAGGCGATGGGGGCGACAGTGGCGATCACATCGTCGTCCGACGAAAAGCTTGCCCGTGCCCGCGATCTAGGGGCCGACTTCACGCTCAACTATCGGAGCGAACCCGAGTGGGGGCGTAAAGTTGCGGACTGGGCCGGCGGGCGCGGCGTCGATCATGTAGTTGAGGTCGGCGGCCCCGGTACGCTGGCGCAGTCGATCGATGCGGTCAGGGTCGGCGGGCATATCTCGTTGATTGGGGTGCTGACGGGGATCGGCGGTGAGGTGCCGACCGCAGCGCTGATGGGCAAGCAAGCGCGGTTGCAGGGCCTGATCGTTGGCAGCCGTCGCGAGCAGCAGGATTTCGTCCGCGCGCTGGAGACGACCGCGATCCGCCCGGTGATCGACCGCCGTTTCGCGCTGGACGATCTCGCCGAGGCGTTCGCGTTCCAGCAGAGCGGCGAGCATTTCGGCAAGATCGGAATCGAGTGGTAAGGAGGATGACGAACATGGCCGAGACGAAGAACGCAATACTGTACCGGATGATCCTGCCGGATCACACCTGCCCGTTCGGCGTACGCGCGAAGACGATGCTGGAGCAGAACGGCTTCCAGGTCGAAGACCGGATCCTGCGGTCACGGGACGAAGTCGATGCGTTCAAGGACGAGCACGGCGTCGCTACGACTCCGCAGGTGTTCATCGATGGCGAGCGGATCGGCGGCAGCGACGATCTCGAGCGGTATCTCGCAGCATGACGACCAGCGAATCCGTCCCATCGGCCACAGGTCTGTCGCGCACTGCATCGGTGGCGATCGTCGCGGCAGTATTAGGCGTGAGCGCTGTGCTCGGTCGACGCAATGCCCCGGATCCGTCGCATCCGCGGATTCGGCGTTGGTACAAACGCCTCAACAAACCGAGCTTCACGCCACCCGACGCAGTCTTCGGCGCGGTCTGGCCGGTGCTCGAAACCGGGCTTGCGGTCGGCGGTTATCGTCTGCTTCGTCAACCCGCCGACAGCACGCATAACGCCGCGGTAGGCCTGTGGCTGCTCAACACCGGCATGATCGGCGCGTGGACCGAGATCTTCTTTCGCAAGCGCGATCTCGATGCGAGCGCGATCGCGTCCGGCGCGATGATCGTCAGCGGTGCCGCTTATGTCGCGACCGCCGCGAAGGTAGATCGTCCGGCGGCAATACTCGGCGCACCGTTCGTTGCGTGGCTGGGTTTCGCGACGGTTTTGGCCGCGCGGATTTCGGCGCGGAACGAAGATGGAGCCAAGACGGCCACATGACCAAATTGACGGTTTGGCATGACGGTTCCTGCCCGCTGTGTCGGCGCGAAATCGCGCTGATGCGGCGGCTGGATCGTCGCGGTGCGATCGAGTTCGTCGATGCGAGTGAGCCGGGCACGATCTGCCCGACTGACCGCGATGCGCTGCTGGCACGGTTCCATGCCTCGGAAGATGGTCGAATGCTGTCAGGCGCGGAAGCTTTCGCCGCGATGTGGCGCGCCATACCGGTGCTACGGCCGCTTGGGCTCGTGGCCAAAAATGCCGTAGTCCTGGCGTTCCTCGAGCGAACGTATCGGGGATTCCTCCGCGTTCGCCCGAGGCTTCAGGCGCTGATGCGCTGACTTACCACGCGTCTCATCGCCGGTATCTGGCGATCAACGCCCGGCGCAGCATCCGGTCTTCGAGCGAGTAATACAGCGCGATCTGGTCCCCATGCGCGACCGTCGAGGCCGCGAATGCGATGTCGGTGGCATCGCGACTGACGGCGGGTGGGGGGAGCAGCAATGGCTCGATCCCGCGGCCGGTGACGCGCGCGAAGTCCGGGCTGAAGCTGATCCAGCCGATCCGCCAGCGGGCATCGTGCGTCGCGCCATTGTAGAACATCACCGGATCTTCGCCCGGCATCTGCCACATCGGACCGGTCGAGAGGTGCCAATTGTCCCAGCTGTCGTCGCGGATGCCGAACGGGTCGGGCTGGACCGTCCACGGTCCTTTGGCGGTCGGCCCGGAGGCCATGCCGATCCGCGACGCGCCCTGCGCGGCATATTCGTAGAACAGCCGCCAGTCGCCCGAATCGGTCTGCGCGAGCGTCGCTTCCTTGATGTTGCCTTCGCCGGGCGGGGCTTTCAGGACCAGATCCTGCTTGGTCAGCGCGGTGAGGTCCAACCCTGCCGCCAGGATCATGCAGCCCTGCGACCGGGCCGCATCGACGCCGGTGTAATAGACGAGATATTCGTTGTTCGGGGTCACCAGGACGGTTGGGTCCTCGCATCCTCCGAGATCCTCGGCGCCGGGGCCCGGGACGATCGCAAGCCCCGGGTCCATCGTGAAGGTCAGGCCATCGCGGCTCTCCCCGCGCGCGATGACGCCGGTCGGATCATGCGGGCCAAGCGGGTTGGGCACGCCGCGCACCATGATCCGGTGGAGATTGCCTTCCTTCCAGACGAAGGGGCTCATCAGGTCCATGCCATCGATCACCGAGCCTGCGGAAATGGCGACCGTGTCGAGCTGTTCGACCGCGTAAGTGATCATCGGTCAGGCGCCCTGTGCAACGGTCAGCGACAGCGCGCCGTCGATCGTGACGGTGGTGCCGGTGATATAGTCCGCGGCGGGGGACAGCAGGAACGCGACGAGCGCCGCAACCTCGTCAGGACGACCGGCACGCTTCCACGGTATCGCCGCTTCCTTGGTCGCCAGCTCCTTCGGATTGTCCACCGCGGACTGGTTCATCGGCGTCAGGATCATGCCCGGTGCCACGCCGTTTACCGCGATGCCCTTGGGCGCCAGTTCGAGCGCGAGCGTCGCGGTCAACTGAGCCAGCCCGCCCTTTGCCGAATCGTAATCGACGCCGCCGGGGCGGGGCGCGCGCTCGTGGATCGACGAGATATTGACGATACGGCCCTTGGCGCCCTTCGCTTCGAGCCCGCGTACCAGTCGCCGGCAGGTGAGGAACGGCCCGTAGAGATCCGAGCGGATGACGCGGTCGAACTGCGCCAGTTCCATGTCGGCGAGCATCACGCCGCTCATGTTGAGCCCGGCCGAATTGACCAGCAGGCTGACCGTGCCGAACGCAGACTCGGCTTGCGCGAACAGCCGTTCGATCGCCGCCTCGTCGCCGACGTCGGTCTGGACGGCAATCGCGCGCTCCTCGCCGCCGATCACTGCACAGACGGCATGCGCCGCGTCGGCATCTTTGAAATAGGTGATGACGACGCGCGCGCCGGATTCACCCAGGGTCTTGGCGCAGGCGGCGCCTATCCCGGACTCGCCCCCGGTCACAATGACCACCTGATCGTCGAACAGGTTCATCGTATCGTTCTCCGTAAAACATGACGGCTAAGGGGACGTCATTTCGGAGGTCGCAACGCACCATCGATACCAAGGATGCGTCTGTATACGATGACATCTATGTCACGATCCGCACCGTCCGAAACGGCCGGATCAAGGGCGGATCTGGCCGCTCCCCTGGACGAGATATTTGTAGCTCGTCAGCTGCTCGACCCCAACCGGTCCGCGCGCGTGCAGCTTGCCGGTGGCGATGCCGATCTCGGCGCCCATGCCGAATTCGCCGCCGTCCGAAAACTGCGTCGAGGCATTGTGCATCACCACCGCGCTATCGATCGCGAGCATGAACCGGCGCGCGGCGGCGGTGTCGCGCGTGAGGATTGCATCGGTGTGCCCCGACGAATGCTCGGCGACGAAGGCGATCCCCGCCTCGAGCCCATCGACGATCTTGATCGAGGCGATCGCGTCGAGATATTCGGTATCCCATGCGTCCGCGCCTGCGGTCGCGAGCCTTGGTTCGATCGCGACCGCCTCGGCGTCGCCGCGCAGTTCGCAATCGGGCATTGCGTCGACCAGCGCAGGGAGCAGCGCGGACGCGATCGCACGATCGACGACGATGCTTTCGGTCGCGCCGCACACGCCGGTCCGGCGCAGCTTGGCGTTGCGGATGATCGCCACCGCTTCGGCGACGTCGGCCTCGGAGTGGACATAGCTGTGACAATTGCCGTCGAGATGGAGCAGTGTCGGCACGCGCGCCTCGCGCTGTACCAGTTCGACCAGACTACGACCGCCGCGCGGGATGGCGAGATCGACATGGTCGACCGCACGGAGCAGTTCGCCGACGACCTGGCGGTCGGGCGTGTCGACGGTCTGGACCGCGGTTTCGGGGAGACCGGCGGCCCTGAGCCCGGTCTGCATGCACGCGACGATCGCAGCGGTCGAACGGCGGCTTTCGGATCCGCCACGCAGGATGATCGCGTTGCCCGATTTGATGCAGAGCCCGCTGGCGTCGGCCCCGACATTGGGGCGCGATTCGTAGATCATCGCGATCACGCCGATCGGCACAGCGACGCGGGTGATCTCCAGTCCGTTCGGCCGCGTGAACCGCGCCAGCTCGCGACCGACCGGGTCGGGCAGTTCGGCAATATCGTCGAGCGCCTGCGCCATCGCCTCGATCCGTGGTTCGTCGAGCCGGAGCCGATCGAGGAAAGACTCGGGTTTGCTGTCGGCGACGCTCGCCACGTCCGCGGCATTGGCCTCTAGCAGCGTCGGCACCGCATCACGCAGAGCGACGGCGGCGGCGCGCAGAGCCTGGTTTCGCGCTGCGCCGTCGCTGACGGCAAGGCGCCGCGCCGCGCGTCGCGCGTTATCGCCCAGCCGTCTCACCAGTTCGGCGGCGGCGCCGGGGGCGGGGTCGCTTGCGGCGCGGGCAGGGATCACGTCCATCACGGTCATCGACAGTCTTTCCAGTCGGCAGGTTGCGGTACTCGCCCAGACCCTGCCGACCTCTTACCGTCGCGACTGCCCATGGCGCAATCGCGACGGGCAGTCTCGACGGCCGCGTCAGTCGATGTCGACGGGGTTGGTGACGATGATCGTCGGTCGTCCCGCGGCGAGATCGCGGGCAGCCAGACTGAAGGCCTTGAAATGGTCGGAGGCCATGTGCTGCTGCACGGCGGCATCGTCGACATACAACTCGTTGAACACGAAGCGCTGCTCTCCCTCGGCTTCGCGCCACAACTCGTAGTGCAGAACGCCGGGTTCGGCCCGCGAGGCGGCGACGCAGGTCTTGGCAGCGGCGATGAAGGCGTCATCCTTGCCCGGCAGCACGGACACCAGCGCGACGATTTTCACGGTCATGTATCTCTCCTGTTTTCGTAGCGTCCGCCGTGCTCCCGCCGCCGCCGCGACGCAACCGTCTCGTTCAACCGCACAGCCCTGCCGGCGGACCGACGGGTGCCGCCACCGAGGGTGGACCTTGCAGCGAGGGCGAGGCGGTCGGACGGGTGAGATCCGTGGCGGCGGCATAATAGGGGTTGGCCTCCGCCTCGGCGAGCGTGACGAAGCGGAATCCCATCGACGTGTAGAGGCTCAGCAGTCTGGGCAGCATGCGTGCATCGAACGCTCCGACGTGCATCAGCAGCACATAGGGAATGTCGTGCCCGAGTTGTGCCTTGGCACGCGCGCGCGATGCGAGCGCCGCGGTGCGCGCCGCCGCGAGATATCCGGTTTCGAGCGTCGTGATCGCCGCCCGATCGCGCTTGGCGGCGCAGGCGGCGTAGGGCGGATTCCAATTATAGTCGTCGAAGCTCATCGTGACCGCGGCGACGCGGTAGCCACGCCCCTTCAGCGCGGCGCGGACGGCGTCGCGGTCTGCGATCGACTTGCCTTCGGACAGGAACGGGTAGCGGAACCAGTGCCAGTCGGTGCCTTTGGCGACACGCGCGAGCGGGGCTTCGTTGCGGACGATATCGGCGACGAACGCGCTGGCGCCGACCTTCGCCAGATCGCCGTGCGAATAGGTGTGATTGCCGAGTGGCAGTCCCGCGGTGCGCCATGCCGCGATCGCGGCTGCGGCATCGGCCGGGTGATCCAGTCCGAACCCCGCATTCATGAACCCGAAGGCGGGTACTCGGGCCGTAGCGAGCGCGGTGGTGATACCCCGGATCACGTCGGCGCGTGTCTGTCCGGGCGCGAGCGGACCGTGGGCCGGGATATCGTCGAAGGTGAGCGCGATCGCCGGGCGCGTATCCGCGCTGCTCTTCAAGGGCACTGGGGCGACGGGAACCGGGGCGACCGCACCGATCACCTGGCGCGTCGTCTTGCCGAACAGGGTCAGCGGAACCGCCTCGCCCATCTTGCGATACCCCGCCTCGGACGGGTGGAGGTGGTCGCCTGAATCATACGCCGGGGCGAGCCGGTCGGGATGCTCGGGGTCGCGCATCACGCGGTCGAAATCGATCACCGCGTCGAACGTGCCGGACGTGCGGATGAAGGTGTTGATCGCCTGGCGGTCGGCTTCGGTGGCGGGGCCGGGGTGGTAATAGTCGTTGCCCCCGAACGGCGTGATCGTGCTGCCGATCATCTTGATGCCGTGAGCATGCGCGCGCGCCACGAGCTGGGTGTAAGCTCCGGTGACCTGCGCGACGATCGCCGCGTGCTGCGCGGGCGTCGCGGGCGCTTCTCGGGTCAGCACGCCGAGGTCGTTGACCCCTTCGAGGAGGATCGCCCAGCGCACCCTGCTGCGCGCGACGACGTCTCGGTCGAACCGCGCCATCAGATTGGGACCGAGCCCGTCGAGCAGGATGCGATTGCCGCCGATCCCGGCATTGACGACGCCGATCCCGCGCGTCGCCCGGGTGCCACGGAGGCGTTCGGCGAGAACGTCGGTCCACCGCGTGTTGTGGTTGGGCTTTACGCCATAGCCGTCGGTGATCGAGTCGCCGATCGCCACGATCGTGCCGGTGTTTGCGCCCATGGTCGTGGCACCCGACACTTCGAGATCGGCGAGCGCGTACCAGTGGGTCGTCTGTTTTGCGCCGGTGAACCCCGGATCAGCGACGTGATCGCCGGCCAGCGTGTAGCTGAAAGCGCGAGCGCCGGGGTGGCCGGTCTGCGGGACGGCAGCTTCGGGTAGATACAGGCTGATGGCAACGTCGGCGCCGGGCGCGACCGGCAACGCAATGGGGTCGGAATAGAGTTCGGCGCCTGCCGGAATGACCGCTCCCGTCTGCCCGGCGAACGTCAACGGCGCGCCACCGCCGACCTGGGGTGTGGCGGGCGCGGTCGTTCGCGCGATCCGGGCCGAACCGATCGCGAGCGGTCGCGTGCCGAATGCGTTGGACAGACGCACGCGGACCCGGTCTCCGCCCGCCGAAAGCCGGATGATCTGGCGTAGCGTGACGGCGGCCGCGCGATCGGCGGGCAGCGCATTGTCGCCGTCCGCGATCATCTGCGACGATCCCCAGCTGGCGATCCAGTGCGGGGCGGACACGTGCCGGGTGGAGACGTGGCGGGCGGTATCGCGCGCGTCGGCGCTCGCGACCATCAGCACGCCGGCGAGGATTGCGGTTGCCCAACGGCTCATCGGTCGATCCTTGCAGTCTTTGCATCGTGGCGAGGCTTGCGGGCAGGCGCTGCTGCGATCGCGCCCGCAATGGCTGCGCGCATCGGCTTTGCGACGAATGCCGCGTCGTACGGGCAGGGGCGGCGACGCGCTTTGTCGGCCCGCGGCTCGAACCCCTCGATCCAGCTGTAGCGATCGGTCATCCCCCACAGCATGATGTCTCGCAGCGAGGGGTAGGCCAGCATCAGGTCGAGATAGCCGCGGGTATAGTCCGCGACCGCCCGATCGCGCACCGCGATATCCGCGGGCAGCGCGTTATCGCGGACGTCGAGCTCGGTGATGACCAGATCATAGCCCATCGCCGTCACCGCATCGAGGAAACGCCGCCACTCCCCCTCCATCGCGGCGATCGTCGCGCGCGTATCGATACCTTGCGTGACGATATGCGATTGGACGCCGAGCGCATCGACGGGGATTTTTCGCCGCCTGAAACCCTCGAGCAGCTTGAGCACGCCCGCACGGTGGTGCGCGTTGCCGGGCTCCCAGCTCATATAATCGTTGTAGACTAGCTGCGCATGAGGCGCCGCCGCGCGCGCGGTGTGGAACGCGAGATCCAGCGTCGCCTCGGGCCCGCCCAGCGCGCGCGACAACGCGGTCTGGTACAGGCTTCCGTCCGCCGGTGTCACCGCCTCGTTGACGACATCGTAACTGCCGATTCGGGATCCGTAGCGTTGGCAGACGGTGGTGATGTGCGCGACGAGCATCTGCTCCGCAGCCCGTTGCGGATTTGCACCGAAGTCGTGCGTTTCCTCCCAGCGAGGCATCCATTTGGTCTGGTGCCACAGGAGATTGTGGCCGCGCACCGGCAGTCCGTTCGCCTTGGCCCAGGCCATCATCGCGTCCATGTGTGTAAAGTCGAAACTGGTCGCGGTGGGCCGGATCGCCTGCCATTTCATCTGGTTCTCGGGGACCAGAAGTCCGCAATCCCGTTTGAGCAACGCGGCATAAGCGGGGTTCGCGAACGAGCCTCGATCGGCGCCCGGGGGACTCCAGCCGAAACAGGATCCCAGTCGCATGCCTTGCGGCGCCGCGATCGACTGAAGCCCGGTCCCGTCCGTCCTTGGTGCTTTTGAACTTTGGAACGGAACCTTGGCACTGGCGCACGCCGAAACCGCTATTCCGCCGAGCATCGCAAGCCCGCGGCGTCGCGTGATCTCACCCGACATCTGCCGATTTCTCATGCGTTTGCGCCTTCCTTCGAACGACAAGCCGGGCGGCATGGCTGGGGGCCAAACCTGTGGGATATCAGGTACATCATTGCGGGTTGCCCGGAGCATAGGGAAAACGCTGCGCCTTGTACCACGCGAGGTCATGCGCGGGCGGCGCGGTACCGGCGGGGAGCGCCCGACCATTGACCGACATCCAATAGGCAAGGCTCGCATCGCGCCACCACTGAGCTTCGCGTTGTTGCACGGCCAGATAGGTGGCGGTCTTTGCCCAGCGCTCGGCATCGATATCGGGTTTGAGCGCGTCCCATTTGCGGCGCATGTCCGCGACATAGGCGACGCCCGTGTCATAATCATGGACCATCTCCGCCCATAATGTCCGGCCCGACGCCATCCGCCGATCCCAGGTAACATGGTGGAACCACAGCAACTCGCGTTCCGGCGTCGTTGCCGGATCGCCTAGCTTGCGTGCGAGGGCGGGGGCGTATTGCGCGACCGCGTTGCTGCCGGTGCGGGTCCGGTCGAAGCCGATCCCGGCCTTGTCGGCGCGGTGGTAATAGACCGGGTTCCATTCGGGACGCTTGAGGTCGGCGATCCACGGTCCGGGACCGTAATGATGCCCCGTCGCCATGACGTGCGCGAGGCCCAAAGGCGTCATATAATCGACCACCGCCTCGCGCGATCCCATCATCATCGCGACGATCGGATCGACGATCTTGGGCGAGGGGGCGAAGGTCATCGCCGCCCATTCGCGCGCGACCGGTGCGGCGCCGAGCGTCGGGTCCCACGCCATCCGGCCGAACGCGTACCAGTTCGCCTGGTTGAACGTCGAGCCCGCCCAGTCGCGGTCGCGGCCGATGTTGGCGACCCCCGCCATCCCGGTCAGCGTGTGGCCTTCGACCGAGCCATCGACGACGTCGGCGACGGTCTCGCCCGGCCGCTGCATCGTCTCGCTGCCGAGCGTCTCGGCGAATAGCGGGCCGAGATACGCAAGGTGCGTGGCGAAACCGAGATATTCCTTGGTGATCTGGAATTCGATCATCAGCGGGGTCTTAGGCATCGCCCCGAACAGCGGATGGAACGGCTCGCGCGGCTGGAAGTCGATCGCGCCGTTCTTGACCTGGACGATGACGTTGGGTGCGAACTTACCGTCGAGTGGCTTGAATTCGGTATAGGCCTGCTTCGCACGGTCCTCGGGGTCGGTTTCCGCGTAGACGAACGCACGCCACATCACGATGCCGCCATGCGGGCGCACCGCGGCGGCGAGCATGTTGGCGCCGTCGGCGTGGCTGCGATGATAGTCGCGCGGGCCGGGCTGGCCCTCGCTGTTCGCCTTGACCAGGAACCCGCCGAAATCGGGGATGCTGCGGTAGATCTCGTCGCTCTTCGCCTTCCACCATGCCGCGACCTGGGGATCGAGCGGATCGGCGGTCTTCAGGCCGCCGAGTTCGATCGGGGCCGAGAACCGCGCCGACAGATACACCTTGATCCCGTAGGGGCGGAACACGTCGGCGAGTGCGGCGGCCTTTGCGATATACGGCGCGGTGAGGCTGTCGGCCTTCGCGTTGACGTTGTTGAGGACGGTGCCGTTGATCCCGATCGACGCGTTGGCGCGCGCGTAGTCCGTGTAGCGCGGGTCGTGGAAATCGGGGAGCGTCCACCAATCCCACAGCGATGCGCCGGCATAGCCACGCTCGACCACGCCATCGAGATTGTCCCAGTGGTTCAGCACACGCAGTTTCACGCGCGGCGTCGAGGTCAGGTCGATCCGGTCGAGGCTGCCGCCGGTCTGGAGGTGACGCAGCAAGGCGAAGCTGCCGTAAAGCACGCCGCGATCGGTGTTGGCGGTGACGAGGAGTACCCGGCGATTGCCGAGCGTGACCTGGCGGACGCGGTACCCCTCGTCGCCAAGCGCTGCGAGCGGAAGGTGCAATGTGGCGACGGCGCGGTCGTCGGCGGTGGCGAGCAGGATGGTTGGCGCGCTCGTGCCGAACAAAGCCGCGCCCCGCCGAAGTTCCTCGGTCGCCGCGTGAAACGTCGGCGTATTGCCGCGCGCTTCGATCGTCGGAACGCGGTGCGTACTCGTGGCCGCCTGCGTTCGATATCGAAGCCAGAGGTCGTAACCGTCTTCGGCATAGGCCATTTCGGTCATACCAATTATCGCCGCAAAAAGCAGCGCGAACCTAACGAACGATCGGCTGAATGCCGTCATAATCCTCTCCCGCGGTTCCACGATCGATTGACAGGATCGCGGATGACCAGTCATGGTATCGCTATCACGACGATGGCTTCGACAGCAATGCCGCGTTTCAGATCGGGAGATGAAGATTGCCGGGCACACCAACTGTTACGATCGCACCGACGCGGCGCGACCTTCTTGGGTTGTTCGGATCGGTTTCCGTCGGCGGATTGATCCCCGGTATCGCGCAGGCTGCGACCGCGTTGCCGATCTACCGTGACGCGCGTGCGCCGGTCGACTTCCGGGTTCGCGACCTGATGGCGCGGATGACGCTGGAAGAGAAAGTTGGCCAGACCATTTCGCTGTGGGCGACCAAGGCGGACGTGATGACGCCGGGCGGGCTCGATTTCGATCCGGCGCGCGCGTCGGCGGCGTATCCCGCGGGTTTCGGCCAGGTCACGCGGCCGTCCGACAAGCGTGGCGGGCCGTCGGTGGCCGCAGTCGCCGGCGGGACGGGGGCACAGTGGCGGGGGTCGGCCTCGACGATCGCCTTCGTCAACGCGGTCCAGCGCTGGGCGCGCGGCACGCGGCTCGGCATCCCGGTGATCTTCCACGAGGAATCGCTGCACGGCTATATGGCGCCCGACGCGACGATGTTCCCGCAGGCGATCGGCATGGCCGGCAGCTTCGACCGCGACCTGATGCGGCGCGGACAGGCGATCATCGGCCGCGAGGTACGCGCGCACGGCAGCCACCTCTCGCTGTCGCCGGTCGTCGACATCGCGCGCGATCCGCGCTGGGGCCGGATCGAGGAGACGTTCGGCGAGGATCCGTATCTGTGCGGCGAGATGGGCGTCGCGGCAGTTGAGGGCCTTCAGGGCGACAGCACGACGCTGGCACCCGGCAAGGTCTTCGCCACGCTGAAGCACATGACCGGGCATGGTCAGCCTCAGGCGGGCAATAATATCGGTCCCGCACCGATCGGCGAGCGTGAACTGCGCGAGAGCTTCTTCCCGCCGTTCCGCGCGGTCGTGACGCGGACCGGGATCGGCGCGGTGATGCCGTCGTACAACGAGATCGACGGCGTACCGAGCCATGCGAACCACTGGCTGCTCGGCGAGGTGCTGCGCGGCGAATGGGGATTTTCGGGCGCGATCGTCAGCGATTACGGCGCGATCGAGGAACTCGACACGATCCACCACGTTGCGCGAGACCTGAACGGGGCGGCGAAGCTCGCCTTGGCGGCAGGGGTGGACAGCGCGTTGCCGGACGGGATCGCGTTTCGGACGTTACCTGCGCAGGTGCGGGCGGGGACGGTGCCGATCGCGGCGGTCGATGCGGCGTGCGCGCGGATGCTGGCGTTGAAGTTCCGCGCCGGTTTGTTCGAGGAGTCGGCAGTCGATCCCCGTGCCGCCGCTCGCCTGACCGGTAACGCGGAAGCACGCGGCGTCGCATTGGACGCGGCGCGCAAATCGCTGTGCCTGCTGACCAACGACGGCACGCTGCCGCTCGCGCCCAAGGGCAAGATCGCGGTGATCGGGCCGAATGCGGCGATCGCGCGGCTTGGCGGCTATTCTTCGCCGCCGCGCCAGACGGTGTCGCTGCTCGACGGCGTTCGGACGTTCGTGGGTAATGCAGCGACGATCGTCCATGCGCAGGGCGTGTTCATCACGCAGAGCGAGGACCGGTCGCAGGATGCGGTGCTGCTCGCCGATCCCGCCAGGAACCGCGCGCTGATCGCCGAGGCGGTCGCGGTCGCGCGCGGTGCCGACACGATCATTCTCGCGATCGGCGATACCGAGCAGACCAGCCGCGAGGGGTTCTCCAAGAACCATCTCGGCGATCGCACGACGCTCGACCTGATCGGCGAGCAGAATGCGCTGTTCGATGCGCTGCACGCACTGGGCAAGCCGATCGTGGTCGCCGCGATCAACGGGCGTCCGCCAAGCTGGCCCAATGTGATGGCGAAGGCCAACGCGGTGCTCGAATGCTGGTATCCGGGGCAGGAGGGCGGCACGGCGATGGCCGAGGCGCTGTTCGGGCGGATCAATCCGGGCGCCAAGCTGCCGGTGACCGTGGTCCGCGAAGTCGGGCAGGTGCCGCTCTATTACAACCGGAAGCCGTCGACCGAGCGCGGTTATCTGTTCGCAGAGACGGCGCCGCTGTTCCCGTTCGGCCACGGCCTCAGCTACACGCGCTTCGACATCAGCGCACCGCGGCTGTCGGCGGCGAAGATCGGCATCGCCGGCAGCGTCGGGGTAGAGGTCGACGTCGCCAATATCGGCCAGCGCGCCGGCGACGAAGTCGTGCAGATCTACGTCCGCGACCAGGTGTCGTCGGTGGCGCGGCCGGTGATGGAGTTGAAGGGGTTCGAACGCGTAACGCTCGTGCCCGGCGAGCGGCGGACGCTGCGGTTCACGCTGGGGCCGGACGCGTTCGCACTATGGGACGTCGATATGCGCGAGGTTGTCGAGCCCGGCCTGTTCACGATCATGGCCGGACCGAGTTCGGCGCAGGTGAAGACCGCGGTCCTCGAGATCGCCTGACCCATCGACAAGCGAGGGTGCGCGGTCATGCCGCGCACCCTCGGCAGATTACCAGATGTGAACGCGCTGCGCCGGCGTCAGGTACAGTGCATCGCCGGGCTTGACGTTGAACGCAGTATACCAGGCGTCGACATTCCGGACGATGCCGTTGACGCGGTAGAACGGCGGCGAGTGCGGATCGGTCAGCAGGCGCGCTCGCGCCGCGCCTTCGCGGAGCTTCGCCTGCCAGGCCTGCGCATAGGCCAGGAAGAACCGCTGGTCGCCGGTGAGACCGCCGATCACCGGTGCCTTGCCGTGCACCGACTGGTATTTCCGATACGCGGCATAGGCGGTTTCGACGCCGCCGAGATCGCCGATATTCTCGCCGAGCGTCAGCGCGCCCTTCACGTGCACGCCGGGGATCGGCTCGTAGGCGTCGTACTGCTTCGACAGCGCGGCGGTGTGCTTCGTGAAGGCGGCGCGCGCCTCGGGCGTCCACCAATTCTCGAACTTGCCCGATGCGCTGAACTGGCTGCCCTGATCGTCGAAGCCGTGGCCCATCTCGTGGCCGATGATCGCGCCGATCGCGCCGTAATTGACCGCTGCATCCGCGTTGGGATCGAAATAGGGCGGCTGCAGGATCGCCGCGGGGAAAGTGATCTGGTTGTTGAGCGGGTCGTAATAGGCGTTCACCGTCTGCGGCGTCATGCCCCACAGGCTGCGATCGACCGGCTTGCCGAGGCGCGACAGGTCGAGCTGGTGGTCGAACTCGCCCGATCGCAGCGAATTGCCGAGCGGATCGCCGCGCACGATATTGAGCGCGCTATAGTCGATATACTTGTTTGGGTGGCCAATCCGCGGATCGAAGGCTGCGAGCTTGGCAAGCGCCTGCGTCTTGGTTGGTGCGTCCATCCAGGTGTTCGCACCGATCCGCTCCTTGTAGGCGGCGCGCAGGTTGGCGATCAGTTCGCCCATCTTGGCTTCGCTCTGCGGCGGGTAGTGGCGCTTGACGTAGACTTCGCCGACGGCCTCTCCCATCGTGCCGTTGACGACGGCGATGCCGCGTTTCCAGCGGGCGCGCTGCTGCGGCTGGTCGGCCATCGTCTTGCCGTAGAAATCGAACGTCGCCTGATCGAACGCCTTGGGGAGTACCGGCGCGCTCGCCGACGCGAGACGGAACTTCATCCAGTCCTGCCAGGTCGAGACCGGCGTTGCGGCGAACAGCTTGCCGAGTTCGGTCAGCGCGGTCGAGTTCGTCATGTAGACGGTCGGGAAATTGCCGTAGCCGGCGGTCTTCAGCAGCAGCGGCCAGTCGAAACCGGGCGCCAGCGCCTTGCGGCCCGCGGCATCCATCGGCTTCAGCATCGCCTTCAGGTCGCGCTATTGGACCGGCGACCATTGCACCTTCGCCATCGCGGTTTCGAGGGCGACGATCCGATCCGCCTTCGCTGACGTATCGGCAATCCCCGACAGCGTCAGGATCTTCTCGACATAGGCGCGGTAGGCGGTGCGGAAGGTGTCGTACTTCGCGCCCTGTTCGAGATAGTAATCGCGTCCGCCCATCCCTAGCGAACCCTGTCCGGCCGCGACTGCGTAGCGCGTCGGATCGGCAGGATCGGGCAACTGGCCGATCTCGACCGGCGAAGCATAGCCGACCGTCGAGAACAGCGTCTGTAGTTTCTGCTTGTCCCCGGCCGCATCGATCTTCGCGAAATAGGGCTTCAGGGGTGTCGTGCCGGCGCGTTCGATCGCCGCCTCGTCCATGAAGCTGGCGTAGAGATCACCGAACTGTTTCGCGCCCGGCCCGACCGCCGCAGGATCGCGCGCGGCATCGTCGAGGATGGCGCGAACCTGTTGCTCGGCCTGATCGGCCAGGACGACGCTGCCGCCGGCCGAGGTCCGGTCCGCGGCGATCTCGGTACGCTTGTTCCAGTTGCCGTTCGCGTAGGTCCAGAAATCGTCGCCGGGTTTCACCGATTTGTCGGCGGCGGTGAGATCGATTCCGAAGGTTCCGTAGCGCGTGCCGGTCGCGGCGGCGGTTGTGGGCGCCGTCTGCGCGAGCGCGGGTGAGGACAGCGCCAGCACGGCGACGCTCAGCGACAGACGCGAAACATGGTTGAACAGCATCGAGGCTCCTGTGGAAATTGCCGACCGAGTCCAGAGGTGTCGGGGCGGGGATCGAATGGGCGAACACGGCGAGGTCGGGCTTTCGCCCTGTTGGGGGGAAGCTGACGCGGAACAGGGACCGTAGCAATATGAATTCGATCGCGATTGGATCGGTCGTCTATCCTCGGCACGACGGTCTGCTCGGACAAGATCAACCAGTGGTAGGTTGGTTTGCTCGGCCCTCGTTGCATGCCAAGGCGGTCCTTGCGTGAGATCCTGTTGCGCAATTAGTCTTACATATTGACCGCGCTTCGACGGCCCAATATCGGTTGCGGCAGATAAAAACGGGAGGATCGAAATGCGCCAACTGTATCGCAACGTCGCGCTGGCAATGACTTTGATGACGACCACGGTGATGTCCGCCTCCGCGCAGGACGCGCCCGCGGCCGCTCCGGCTAGCGCCACGGCGACGGTCGGTATCGACGCGAGCCGGCCCGGCCCGGTGATGAACCGACAGGTGTTCGGCCAGTTCGCCGAGCATCTCGGCCACGGCATCTATGGCGGGATCTGGGTCGGCGAGAAGTCGTCGATCCCCAACGACCACGGTTATCGTCGCGACGTGCTGGAGGCGCTGAAGGCGGTCAAGGTGCCGATGGTGCGCTGGCCGGGCGGGTGCTTCGCCGACGAATATCACTGGCGCGACGGCATCGGCACGCGCGGCAAGCGGCCGATCAAGATCAACACCAACTGGGGCGGCGTGAACGAGGACAACGCGTTCGGAACCAACGAATTCATGGGGTTCGCCGAACGCTTGGGCGCCGAAGCGTATATCTCGGCCAACGTCGGCAGCGCGCCGCCCAGCGAAACCGCGCAGTGGCTCGAATACATGACCTCGCCGAACGGCTCGACGCTCGCCAAGGAGCGCGCGGCGAACGGCCATCCTGCGCCGTACAAGGTGCCGTATGTCGGCATCGGCAACGAGCTGTGGGGCTGCGGCGGCAACATGCGCGCCGAATATGCCGCCGACCTGACCAACCGCTACGGCGTGTTCGCCAAGTCGGGGAACGGCAAGATGCTCCGGATCGCCAGCGGCCCCAGCGAGGGGGATTACGACTGGACCGACACGATGATGCGGATCGCTGGCAAGAACATCGATGGCCTGTCGCTGCATTACTACACGCGGCCGCGCGACAAGGTCTGGACCGACAAGGGCCCGGCGCTTGGCTTTTCCGAGCATGAATGGGCGCTGACGATGCAGCACACGCTGCAGATGGACGAGTTCGTCACCAAGCATTCGGCGATCATGGACAAATATGATCCGGGCAAGACCAAGTGGCTGGTCGTCGACGAATGGGGCACGTGGTATGATCCGACGCCGGGCAGCAACCCCGGCTTCCTGGTGCAGCAGAACAGCGTCCGCGACGCGGTCGTCGCCGGGCTCAACCTCAACATCTTCGCGCATCACGCCGATCGGGTGAAGATGGCGGCGATCGCGCAGATGGTGAACGTGTTGCAGGCGATGCTGCTGACCGACGGCGCGAAGATGGTGAAGACGCCGACCTATTGGGTGTTCGACCTGTACAAGCCCTGGCAGGATGCGACGACGCTGCCGGTCGATCTGAAATCGCCCTGGTATCACGAGTCCGAAGTGGCAGTGCCGGCGGTCAGCGTCTCGGCTGTGCGCGATGTCGCGGGCAAGGTGCACGTCGCGCTCGTCAACCTAGATCCGCATCATGCGATCCCGGTGGCGATGACGCTCGCGGGCGTTCAGGCGAGCGGCGTGACCGGGCGGATCGTCACGGGAACGACGATGGACGCGCATAACAGCTTCGAGCAGCCCGATACGGTACGCCCGGTCGCGTTCAACGGCGCGCAGGCGGCGGGCGGGACGGTGTCGGCGACGTTGCCGCCGATGTCGGTGGTCGTGCTCGACCTGCAATAAAACGGCACCCTACCGCTCCCGGTCGGGAGCGGTAGGACTTTCGTATTCAGAGCGGTAGCGGCACCGCGCGCGTGGTGGTGAACGCCGCCGACTGGCCGGGGACGCCGGTGCCGGGTTGGCCGCTGCCGACCGTCACGCGGTATTTACCGGCGATTACCCGGCGCGTGCCGTGGGTCGATACACTGCTGAGATCGCGCGGCGACAGGTCGAAGCTGACACTGCTGCGTTCGCCCGGTTTGAGCGAGATGCGCTTATAGCCGCGCAAGGCCACGCGCGGCGTGCCGGGCTGGTCGGGGAAATTGAGGTACAGCTGGACCACTTCGTCGCCGGCCCGTGCGCCGGTGTTGCGGACTTCGGTGGTGACCCGCAGTCCCGTTTCGGCGCCCTGGGCGGCGGGGGTGACGGTCAGCGGCGTGTAGGCGAAGCTGGTGTAGCTCAGGCCGTGGCCGAAGGCGTAGACCGGCTTGCCCTCGAAATAGCGGTAGGTGCGGCCTTTCATCGCATAGTCGCTGAACGGCGGCAGGTCCGCGACGCTGCGATAGAAGGTGAGCGGCAGGCGGCCCGCGGGGTTGGTCCGGCCGCTCAGGACGTTGGCGATCGCGAGGCCCCCGGATTGGCCCGGATACCAGGCCTCGACCACCGCGGCGGCGTTATCCTTCGCCCAGGCGAGGTTGATCGGACTGCCGTTCATCGCGACGACGATCACCGGCTTGCCGGTCGCCTTGGCCTTGGCGAGCATCGCCACCTGGTCCGCGGGCAGGTCGAGCGTGGTCTTGTCGCCGCCCTCGAAGCCCGGCACCGTGACGCCGGTCTCCTCTGCCTCCAAGTCGGAGGTGAGCCCGACGACCGCGACCAGCACGTCGGCAGTAGCGGCTGCGCGAGCCAGGTCGGCATCGGGGGAGGCCGAGATCCGCTTCCACACGAGGTCTGCACCGTCGTTCGACGTGACGCGGAACGGATAGCGGCGGCCCTTGACGAGGTCGATCGTGGTGAAGGTCGGCAGGTCGTTCCACTGCGACCCTTTGCGATCGGACGCGACCGCGCCGGCGAATTCGAGCACGCCGCCTTTGCCCGAGAGGCCGACCCGGTAGGTGCCGCTTTCGGGGGGAGTCAGCGATCCCGCCCAGACGGTACGGTGGTGCGTGTCGACCTTGGCGAGCGAGAGATTATAGTCGCCGACGTCGCGCTCGACCCGTTCGGCGACGGGGGTGTCCTGATAGCGGATCGCGTCGAGCTGCTGCTTCATCGTCGCGGGATCGAACAGCGCGGGCAGCTTTTTGGTCGGGTTGTAGTAGCGCACGAGGACGCCCGGTTTGCCGTCGGGCGTGCGCAGCGCCGACGTCGGTACGCGGTCGCCATCGGTGACCGAGGGGGAGAACGGCACCAGCGTGACGTCGCCCGCTGGCATCACCGACCGTAAACCATCGAGGACCGACACCGGCGGCGCGGACAACGGTGACGAGTAATTGCCGCGCAGCACCCGCGTCGCGTCGCCGAGCGGGCCGATGACCGCGAGTTTCGTGCCCGGCTTGAGCGGCAGGATGCCGGCGTTCTTGAGCAGGACGAGGCTTTCCTCGGACGCCTTCAACGCCAACGCGTCGTGCGCGGGCGTGCCGATCTGCGCGACGGGTACGACACGATCGCGCCCGGTCTGTATCCCCGGCAAGTCGCCGTTGCGGATGCGCGCAGAGAACAGCCGGACGAGCGACCGATCGATGTCGCCGACCGAGATCAGATCGCGGTCGAGCGCCTCGCGGAAGCGTTCGCCGAGCCCCGCCTGATCGCCGAGCGTCGCGGTGTTGCATTCATTGTCGACGCCGGTTTTCAGCGCGGTAGCGACGGCGCTCGCTTGGTCGGGCGCATAATGGTGGTTGTCGGCGATGTCCTTCACCGCATCGCAGTCGGACACGACGAAGCCGGTAAAGCCCCAAGCCTGGCGCAGATGATCCTTGAGCAGCAGGTCGCTCGCGCACGCGGGCTGCCCGTCGATGCGGTTATACGCGCACATGATCGAGCCGGCGCCACCCTCGACGATCGCCGCGCGGAAGGCGGGGAGATAGGTGTCCTCCAGATCGTGCGGCGAGACGAACACGTTGGCCTTGTGCCGCGTCGATTCAGGCCCGCTGTGCACCGCGAAATGCTTGGGCGTGGCGATCACGTCGGGCAGCGACGGATTGGGCCCTTGCATCCCGGTGACGAAGGCGACCCCCATATGCGCGGCGAGGAACGGATCCTCGCCATAGGTCTCCTGCCCGCGGCCCCAGCGTGGATCGCGGAAAATGTTGACGTTCGGCGACCAGGTGTCGAGCCCGGTGCCGATACGCCCGAGCCGTCCGGTCTGGCGGCCCAACGTGTGCAGCGCGCGGACCTCCGTGCTGATCGCACCGGCGACATCGTGGACGAGCGGCGCATCGAAGCTGGCGGCGAGGCCGATCGGCTCGGGGAAGTTCGTGGTCGGCACCGGGCCGAGCGCACCGTGAAGCGATTCGGTCCACCAGTTATAGGTGGGGATGCCGAGCCGCGGGATTGCCGGCGCGACGTTGAGCAACTGCGGGAGCTTCTCGTCGACGGTCATCCGCGCGACGATCGCCGTGGCGAGCGCGTCGGCCTGGGTACGCGCTGCATCGGTCTGCGGTGCTGGCGACGTCTGCGCCTGAAGGGGCAGGGGGGCGAACGCCGCTCCGGTCAGCATGAGTGCGCGCAGTGCGCCGAGCATCGGCTTGCCCTTCGCTGTGTTTCGCGAGTGTATCACCCCAGCATCCTCCTGTTTTTTGTAGGAGTGACCTTAAGCCGCGCGTCGGTGCAATGGCTACGACATTTCGTTGGTTCGACTTAGCTCGGTAGTATTTTTACTGTGACGCGGAATATAGAATACTATCCCACCGCGTTGACAGGGCTTGCATCTAGCCTGACAAGATCCCGCATAATTAGGGATACGCGCGCTGACTTGCAGGTCATGCGTGACGATCGGCACGGATGAGGATCACACAATGCGCGCTACTCGCCGACACGGGATAACGGCTGCTCTGACGGTTTTGCTGTCGACCGCTGGAGCGCAGGTCGCGGGGGCGCAGTCCGATCCGCTGACGCCGACCGGCCGCTGGAGCGCGAACCAGCGCGGCGATGCCGCGCTGCCGCCGATGGGCTGGAGTTCGTGGAATGCGTTCGCGACCGACATCACCGAGGACAAGATCCTCGCATCGGCGCGGGTGATCGCGGACACGGGACTGGCCGCCAAGGGCTATCGCTATATCAACATCGACGATGGCTGGTGGTTGAAGCGACGCCTGTCGGATAGCCGGATGATGATCCGATCGGCGAATTTCCCGTCCTCGGTGATCGCGGGCAAGGACCCGAGTTTCCGGCCGTTCACCGACAAGCTTCATGCGATGGGTTTCAAGGCGGGAATCTACAGCGACATCGGGCGCAATTCCTGTGGTCAGGTCTTTACCTCGACGATGCCCAACCAGCCCGAAGGCAGCGTGATGGAGCGCGAGATCGGGCTGTATGGCCATGTCGATCAGGATATCCGGCTGTATTTCAAGGACTGGGGGTTCGACTTCATCAAGGTCGATGCATGCGGCATCCGCGGTTTGCCGGCGAGCAACCCCGCGGTCAAAGCCGGCAAGTACCGCGCGTTCGTGCCGCTGATCGACGCGGATTCGCTGGCGCGTACCGACGTGCCGGCGGTGCGCGGGTTGTACACTCAAGTCGCCGACGCGCTGGCGAAGTATAACGACGCGAACGACTATCTGTTCTCGCTGTGCCTGTGGGGATCGGCCGATGTCCGCGCCTGGGGCAAGAACGTCGGCGGCATATCGCGGACCAGCGAGGACATCTCGCCGCATTGGGGGCGGATGCTGCACAATCTCGACACCGTGTCGCGGCGCGCGCTGTATGCGCATCCCGGATCGTGGAACGACCCGGACATGCTGTTCGTGGGCAGCGGCGATTTCGACGAACGGCACATGACCGAAGCGAAATCGCATTTCGCGTTGTGGGCGATCGAGAACGCGCCGCTGTTCATCGGCTACGATCTGCGCAAGGCGTCGCCGGCGTTGCTCGACCTGATCGGCAACGCCCGGATCATCGCGGTCAATCAGGATCGCGCGGGCAATCAAGCGACGCTCGCGTTCGATACCGACGAGGTGCAGATCTTCGTCAAGACGCTGGCCAACGGCGACAAGGCGGTGGCGGTGTTCAATCGCGGCAGCGGCGCGGCGGACGTCGTCCTGACCGCCGATCATCTCGCGTATCGCGATACCGCCGATGTCGAACTGACCGATCTGTGGACCGGCGCACACAGCAAATTCCGCAAGCAGCAGAGCCTGAAGCTGGCCCCGCGCGAAACGCTGATCTTCACCGCGAAGGGCGATCGGCAGTTGCGCGATGGCGTGTTCCTGTCCGAGCAACCGGGCAGCGTCAATCCGGCGGTCGATGGGGTGGAAACGCCGCAACCCGATCCGCTGGTGCACCGCGCGCCGTTGGCATGGCAGGGCACGCGAGGAACGGGGGACTTCCCGCGCTATGGTGGCTGGGGCGGGGCGCGCGTCGATCGCACGCCCTACGACCAGCCGCTGGGGGTGGCGGGGGAGGCACTGCCGCACAGTCTCGGCGTGCTGGCCAATTCGCGGCTGGAGGTTCGCAACACCGGCTATCGCACGCTGCGGACGCGTGTCGGGATCGACGATTCGACGACCGACCGTGCGCGCGCGGTGACCTTCCTGGTGTACGGCGATGGGCGGCTGTTGGCGCAGTCGCGGGCGGCGCGGGGCGGCGAGGCGGCGCAGGAGCTGTCGGCAAACGTCGCGGGGGTGAAGATCATCGAACTGGTGGCGCGCAGTCCGGGTGTGGGCGGCGCGCAGATCTCGGTCGACTGGGGAACCGCTGCACTCACGCGTTGACGAAGCGGCAGCGGACGACGTCGGCGGCTATTCCTTTCGCACAAACAAGACGTGTTTCCCCGCGAAGGCGGGGATCCAGACTGGGCTCCCACCTTCGCGGGAGAACACGGAAGGGCATCGTGCCGTACCCCTGCGGAGACCCGTCTTTGTTCGAAGGGGATGGTCATCGGCGACGTCGGAGGCGCACGTCATTCAGCGTATTGGCAGTGCTCAGGCGTTGCGACAGGCCAATGATCGCCTGTCACCGGCATGACGAAGAACAAGCTGATCTGCCGGTCTCGAAAGAGAATGGCGATCCGCCTGACGCTTTGCTCAGCGCTCCATCGCGCTGCGCGTATCCTCCAGCGCGAGCGTGACGAGCGCGGTCATCGCCGCGCTGGCGCCTTCGGCATCCTCGGCGGCGATCGCGTCGAAGACCTTGACGTGATCGGGGATCGGATCGCGGGGCAGCGCGCGCAGGCGTTGCTTGTACTGCGTCGTCCAGTTGACCGCGGCGCCGATCGACGCGCTGAGCACGACCATCGCGTCGTTCTGCGTCGCCTGCAATATCGTGTCGTGGAACGTGCGGTCGGCCTGGCGGCCCTGCTCGGTCGCGAGTGAAAAGCGCTTCATCGCGGCGAGCGCGTCGCGCATGATCTTCAACTCGGCTTTGCTGCGCCGTGCCGCCGCCATCGCCGCGGCGGCGGGCTCGATCACCATCCGCATCTCGAACAGGCTGCGGACGAGTTGCGGATCAGGTTCGCCGGTAAACGCCCAGGCCAGCACGTCGGGATCGAGCAGGTTCCAGCGGTTGCGCGGCAGGACCCGCGTTCCGGCCTTGGGCCTGCTCTCAACTAGGCCTTTTGCAGTCAGGACCTGGATCGCCTCGCGGTAGGCGCCGCGCGACACGTTGAGTTCCTCGGCGAAGGCGATCTCGCCCGACAGCGTCTCACCCGGCGAGAACTCGCCCGACAGGATCGCCACGCCGAGCTTGTTCGCCACCGCACCACGCAACCTGCGGCCCGACGATCGCAGCGGCAACGTCGCGTCTGAGGTGGGCTCGGGTGTCGCGGAGAGGGGTTCGTCCATAACTTCGCATTATGCCTTTATCTTCGCATACGACACTAGCAATTGCTCGGAGCAATCTGAACAGGTGTTTGACGCGCGCGGCGGTCGCTGCCGCAGACCCAAAGGCAAGTCCCGCGGCGACACGAGTCCCTTGGTGGGATCGCATCGCCGGGGGCTGATGATCACATGAAGCGGTTCATCAGGTTCTCGATCCGCTCCTGCCGGCCCGAACGCGGCTTCGGATCGATCGCGCGGTCGCCCGCCAGATCGGCGATCGTCGCGAGATCGCTGGTGCCGATCATCTTGCCGAGCTCACCGTTCCAACCGGCGTAACGCTCGGTCTTGAAGGCGTCGAGTCGACCGTCCTCGATCAGCGCGGCGGCGTTGAGCAGGCCCTTGGCGACGACGTCGATCCCGCCGACATGACCGTAGAACAGGTCGATCGGGTCCATCGACTGGCGGCGGACCTTGGCGTCGAAGTTGAAGCCGCCGGTCTTGAAGCCGCCGGCGCGCAGGATCTCAACCATCGCGAGCGTGAGTTCTTCGACCGAGTTGGGAAACTGATCGGTGTCCCAGCCATTCTGCGGATCGCCGCGGTTGGCGTCGATCGAGCCGAAGATGTCGAGCGCGGCGGCGGTGGCAATCTCGTGCTCGAAGGTGTGGCCCGACAGCGTGGCGTGGTTCGCCTCGATGTTGACCTTCACCTCGTTTTCGAGACCGTAGCGCTTGAGGAAGCCGTACACGGTGGCGGTGTCGAAGTCGTACTGGTGCTTGGTCGGCTCGTGTGGCTTCGGCTCGATCAGGATCGTGCCCTTGAAGCCGATCTTGTGCTTGTGCTCGACCACCAGGTTGAGGAAGCGGCCGAAATTATCCAGCTCGCGCTTCATGTCGGTGTTGAGCAGCGTCTCATAGCCTTCGCGACCGCCCCACAGCACGTAGTTCTCGCCGCCGAGACGGTGCGTCGCCTCGAGCGCGTCGCGAACCTGCATCGCGGCGAACGCGAACACTTCGGGGTCGGGATTGGTCGAGGCACCGGCGGCATACCGCGGGTGGCTGAACGCGTTGGCGGTGCCCCACAGGAGCTTGCGGCCCGACGACGCCTGGAGCTTTTCGAGATGGTCGACGGCTTCGGCGAAGAACTTGCGATGCTCGGCGACCGAGTTCGCGTCGGCCATCACGTCGACGTCGTGGAAGCAGTAGAAGGGCACGTCGAGGCGCGTGAAGAAATCGAACGCCGCCTCGCGCTTTTCCGCCGCCGCCGCGCTGTCGTTGGCGCCGCGATGCCACGGGCGATCGAACGTGCCGCCGCCGAACACGTCGGAACCGGGCCAGCAGAAGGTGTGCCAGAAGCAGGCGGCAAAGCGCAGATGCTCTGCCATCGTCTTGCCGAGCACGACCCGGTCCTTGTCGTAGAAGCGGTAGGCGAGTTCGTTGGTGGTGTCCGGGCCCTCGTACTTGATCGGGGCGATGTCGGCGAAGAAGTCGGCCATCAAAAATTCCTTGGCGAGTTTTTGGGGGTGATGCGGGAATAGGCGGCACGGAACGCGTCGCGCTTGGTGGCGAGCGTATCCGCGATGGCGGGATCGGGGACGATGGTGCGCGCGACGGGCGGCGCGACGCAGACCGATGCCGGATCGCCGCCGTCGACCGCGAGCTGCGCGAGCCGTGCGGCACCGAGCGCCGGGCCGACCTCGCCGCCTTCGAGATAGACGAGTTCGACATCCATCGCCGCGGCGATGATCCGGCCCCAATAGCCCGAGCGCGCGCCGCCGCCGATCACCGACAGGCGATCGACTGTGGTGCCGGTCTCGCGCAGCACGTCGAGCCCGTCGGCCAGCGCAAAGGCGACGCCCTCCAGTACGGCCTGCGCGAGGCGGTTGCCGTCGGTGTCGTTGTCGAGCCCGAGGAACGCGCCGCGGACGTCGGCGTCGTTATGCGGCGTCCGCTCGCCCGAGAGATAGGGGAGGAACAGCTCGGGGCCGCCGGCCGGACCGACCGATTCGGCGCGCGCGAGCAGGTCGGCGACGCTCTGCGTACCGGTGATCCGCGCGACCCAGTCGACGCACGAGGCAGCCGACAGGTGCACCGACATCTGATGCCACAGGCCGGGCAGTGCGTGGCAGAAGGTGTGCGCCGCGCGCTCCGGGCTGGGCCGGAAGTCGTCGGTGGCGACGAAGATCACGCCCGACGTGCCGAGCGAGAGCAGCGCGTCGCCGTCACGCACGACGCCGACGCCGACCGCGCCGGCCGCATTGTCGCCGCCGCCTGCCGCGACCGGCACGCGCGGCATCCCCCAAGCCTCGGCGATGTCGGCCTGAAGCTGGCCGGTGATCGCCGAGCCTTCGAACAGGCCGGGCATATTGGCGGTGGACAGGCCGCATGCCGACAGCAGCGTGTCGCTCCAGGTCCGCGCACCGACGTCGAGCCACAGGGTGCCGGCGCTATCCGACAGGTCGGACGCCTTGTCGCCGGTCATCTGCAGCCGGACATAATCCTTGGGCAGCAGCACCGTCGCGATCTTCGCAAAGACGTCCGGCTCGTGATTGCGCAGCCACAGCAGCTTGGGGGCGGTGAAGCCCGGCATCGCGATGTTGCCGGAGATCGCCCGTAGTTCGGGAACCGCAGCCTCCAGTTCGGCGCACTCCGCGGCGCAGCGCCCGTCGTTCCACAGGATCGCGGGGCGCAGCGGCCGATCGTCCGCGCCGAGCACGGTCGCGCCGTGCATCTGCCCGGCGAGACCGACGCCGCGGACCGAGCGCCGGACGCTGGGGTCGATCGCCAGCACCGCCGCATTGGTCGCGCGCCACCATGCATCGGGGTCCTGTTCGGACCAGAGCGGGTGCGGGCGCTGCACGGTGAGCGCGGCGGTGCCCTGGCCGACGACCGCACCGGCCTCGTCGAGCACCACCGCTTTTACGCCGGACGTGCCGATATCGATTCCGAGAAACATGCGCTTACTTCTTAAACGGATCGATGGTGCGGATCGAGCCATCGGGATTGAAGGTGAGCTCGGTCATCTTCGCCGATCGCAGATGGTTGCGGTTCGACAATTGCGTGTCGTGGTAGACCAGCTGCCACGTGTTGCCGACCTTCAGAATCGAATGATGCGTCGTCCAGCCCTGTACCGGCAGCAGGATCTTGCCCTGGTAGCGGAACGGACCAAGCGGGCTGGTGCCGGTCGCATAGGCGATGAAGTGCGTGTCGCCCGTCGAGTAAGTGAAGTAGTATTTGCCGCCGCGCTTGAACATCCACGAGGCTTCGAAGAACCGCCGGTCGTGATCGCCGCCGAGCAACGGCTTGCCGGCTTCGTCGAGGATCGCGACGTCGCGCGGAGGCGCGGCGAACTGCTTCATGTTGGGCGTCAGCTTGGCGACCTTGGGCATCAGCGCGGGCTTGCCGTCCTGCTTCAGGTCGGTGTCGCCGGCGTTCGGATCGAACCTGCCGGTCGCCCAGCGCTGCAACTGGCCACCCCAGATGCCGCCGAAATACATGTAGCTCGCGCCGTCGGTATCGGTGAACACTGCGGGATCGATCGAATAGCTGCCCTTGATCGGCATCGGCTCGGCCTTGAACGGACCGACCGGCGACTTCGACGTGGCAACGCCGATCCGGAAGACGCCCTTGGCGTCGCGCGCGGGGATGTAGAGGTAATAGGTGCCGTTCTTGTACGCGGCATCCGGCGCCCAACTCTGCTTCGACGCCCAGGGAATGTTCTTCACGTCGATCGCCACCGGATGGACCGTCACCGGTCCGCCGACCCGGTCCATGCTGAGGACGCGGTAGTCGTGCATCGCGTACTGGTTGCCGAGATCGTCGTCGGGGATGCCCGCGTCGACGTCGTGGCTGGGATAGATGTAGATCTTGCCGCCGAAGACATGCGCGGATGGGTCGGCGGCGTAGATCTCGCGCGTCAGCGGTTGCGCGCGATACTGTTTGCCGTCCGGGCTGGTCGTCGATCCGGTCTTGGGCGGCGTCGATTGCGCACCGGAGATCGTCGCGGTGAGCGCGATGGCGGCCAGGGCCACGCCGGGGAACAGACTGTAGCGCATGCGGATCGGTCCTCTCTCTGTACCGCCTGCTCTCTATGAAGCCTGTCGGTGAATATCGATACCGCTACCATATGCCCGGTATCGCCATTGGGCAAGCGTTCAGGCCCTACGGCGTAGAATTCATTCCCGAGTTTCGGCGATCTCCCTCGGTGCTCGTATTTACGGTACGCTTGGGCGAATCTTGCCGCGCCGGTTGCGGTCCCCGATCGTTGCGCTAACACCCCTGTCATGACAGTTCATTCGCCAGCGCCAACTCGCTCCTCGCGCCGCGGAGGCTCGACTCCCACGATCAGCGATGTGGCGGCGCGCGCCGGGGTTTCCCCGATGACCGTCTCGCGCGTGATCAACGGCGAGACGAACGTACGGCCCAAGACGCGCGAGACCGTGAATGCGGCGATCGCAGCGCTGAACTACGCCCCCAATCCCGCGGCACGCAGCCTGGCCGGGGCAGGGCAGACACGGATCGGTCTGTTGTACAGTAATCCGAGCGCGGGCTTCTTGAGCGAATTCCTGCTCGGCAGTCTCGAACAGGCGAGTCGCCGCGATGTGCAGATCGTCGTCGAGAAGTGCGAGCTGGGCGATCACGAGCTCGAGGTGACCCGACACCTGATCGAGGGCGGCATCGACGGCATCATCCTGCCGCCGCCGTTGTGCGAAGCCGCCGGCGTTCTCGACCTCCTCGCCAAGGCCGGCATCCCGGCGATCGCGGTGGCGACGGCGATGCCATCCGCGGACCAGCTGGCGATCGGCATCGACGATCGCGAGGCGGCGTCGATGATGACCCAGCACATCATGGACCTCGGCCATCGGCGGATCGGCTTCATCACCGGCGATCCCAACCTGTCGGCCAGCGCCCAGCGCTATGCGGGCTATACCGCCGCGCTCGAACAGGCGGGATTGCCGTTCGATCCGAGCCTGGTTGCCGACGGCCTGTTCACCTACCGCTCGGGGCTCGACGCCGCAGAGCAGCTTCTCGCGCTCGAAAATCCACCGACCGCGATCTTCGCGTCCAACGACGACATGGCGGCGGCAACGGTGGCGATCGCGCATCGCCGCGGCATCGACGTGCCGGGCGACCTTACGGTCTGCGGATTCGACGACACGACGCTGTCGACCGCGATCTGGCCCGAACTCACGACCATCCACCAGCCGATCGCGGATATGGCGCGTGCGGCGGTCGATCTGCTGGTCACCGCGATCCGTCAGTCGGGCAGCGGCGCGAAGATCGAACGCCACCAGACGCTCGATTTCACGCTGATCCGGCGGCAGTCCGACGCAGCGCCGCGCCGGAGGCCGCGCGAGAGCCGCACTTGACGCGCGCACCAGACTTGATAGCGATACCATAGAGACGCGGATCGGCCGATCGATACCAGCGCCATTGTTGAGGATTGGGTGTGATCGAACCGACGCTAGATCCTCGCAAGGACCGGCACCAAGCCGGTGGACGCGGCTGTCGATCCGCCGCGCCACTGCTGGCGCGATCGCCCGCATGATCGGCGTTTCCGGAACATCTGGACGACTGGCCACATGGTGAGACCGCGTCCGCACACCATCACGCAACATGCACAAATCAGCCGATAATAACGGCATTTAGGAGGGGTTATGTCGGAGAGTATCAGAGGATCGGGCGGATCGGCGGTGAACTACGGTTTCATCACCGCGATCGTCGCCGTCGCCACCATCGGCGGGTTCATGTTCGGCTATGATTCGGGCGTGATCAACGGCACGCAGAAGGGGCTCGAAGCGGCCTTCGCGCTCGGACGGCTCGGGATCGGCGTCAATGTCGGCGCGATTCTGGTCGGGTCGGCGATCGGTGCATTCGGCGCCGGACGGTTGTCGGATGCGATCGGTCGCCGCAGCGTCATGATGCTGTCGGCAGTGCTGTTCCTCGTGTCGGCGCTGGTCGCAGGCGCGGCGGGCTCGTCGGCGATCTTCATCCTGGCGCGGATCATCGGCGGTCTCGGCGTCGGCGCCGCCAGCGTCACCTCGCCGGTCTACATCTCCGAAGTCACGCCGGCGGCGATCCGCGGGCGCCTGTCGAGCGTCCAGCAGGTCATGATCATCTCGGGCCTGACCGGTGCGTTCGTCGCGAATTTCGCGGTCGCGCGCTATGCCGGTGGCTCGACCGCCGAGTTCTGGCTTCACCAGTCGGCCTGGCGCTGGATGTTCTGGTTCCAGGCGATCCCGGCTCTGGTCTATCTGATCGCGCTGACGGTCATCCCGGAAAGCCCGCGCTTCCTGGTCGCCAAGGGGCGCGACGAGCAGGCGCGGACCGTCCTGACCCGGCTGTTCGGCCGCGAGGAGGCCGATCGCAAGGTGATCGAGATCCGCAACTCGCTCGCCAAGGACCACCACAAGCCCAAGCTGTCCGATCTGCTCGACAAGACGACCGGCAAGGTCCGTCCGATCCTGTGGGCGGGCATCGGTCTCGCCATCTTCCAGCAGTTCGTCGGCATCAACGTCGTGTTCTATTACGGCGCGGTTCTGTGGGAGGCCGTCGGCTTCACCGAGGACAACGCACTCCAGATCAACATCCTGTCGGGCGTCCTCTCGATCGCGGCGTGCCTGTTCACGATCGCGACCGTCGACAAGATCGGCCGCAAGCCGCTGCTGCTGGTCGGATCGGCCGGCATGGCGGTCACGCTGGCGATCGTCGCCTATGCGTTCTCGACCGCAGTCACCGACGCGGCGGGCGCGGTCAGCCTGCCGGGCCACAACGGCCTGATCGCGCTGATCTCCGCCAACCTCTACGTCATCTTCTTCAACGCAAGCTGGGGTCCGGTGATGTGGGTGATGCTCGGCGAGATGTTCCCGCAACAGATCCGCGGCTCGGGCCTCGCGGTCGCCGGCTTCGCGCAGTGGATTGCCAACGCGGCGATTTCGGTGAGCTTCCCGGCGCTGGCGGTCTCGCCTGGCCTGAGCGTGACGTATTTCGGCTACGCGTTCTTCGCGGCGGCGTCGTTCTTCTTCGTGAAGGCGATGGTCAACGAGACACGCGGACGCGAACTCGAAGACATGCAGGGTTGATCCTAGCGGGAGGGCCTCGGCCCTCCCGTTGTTTCAGGGGATAACGATGATCGCTTGAGCAGCATCCGCTCGATCGGCGCATATCGCTTCGCTCAAGCGCGACGAACACGTCGCTCTAGTACGCGGCCTTGGTGTCGCGCGGTGGCGCTGCGCGTCACCGGATTACGAGCCGGTAGCCACGCGGTTCGGCGGCGGATTTTCCTAATTTTTCAATGCCCGTCGCGTTTGACGTAGGTGAAACCGTTAACGATTGTAATTTATCGGCTATCCCGAAAGGGAAGCCCGTGCGTGACTATCTAGAGAAGGCTCGGCTTGACGCTTTGCACCAGCTCAAGCTGCTCGATACGCCGTCGAGCGAGAGCTTCGATCGCATCACGCGCATGGCCAGCCAGATCTTCGGCCTCCCGGTAGCGGCCATTTCGCTGACCGATCGCGATCGACAGTGGTTCAAGTCGCGGGTCGGGATCTCTCACGACTCGATCACGCGACGGAAAGCGCCGTGTTCGCAGGTCGCGGAATCGACGAGTCCGCTGGTTATCGAGGACCTGCAGGCGGACTGTTTTTACGCCGAAAGCCCGTTGGGTCTTGCCGGCACCCGGTTCTACGCGGGCGCACCGCTGGTCACGAGCGACGGCTATGGGCTTGGCTCGCTCTGCGTGCTCGGCACCGAGCCTCGGCAGGCGTCCGCCGCCGAAATGGCCGCATTGACCGACCTCGCGGCGATGGTCATGGCGCAGATAGAATTGCAGCATGCGTTCGGCCGGATCGATCCGATCAGCGGTATGCCCAACCGCAATCAGTTCCGCGAGGACCTCCTAGATCTGACGCGCGACCATAGCGGCGAGCACCGGCTCGTCGTCGTCGTCGATTTGGGCCGGGACGACCAGATCAACCGGATCTTGCGGGTGATGGGCGGAGCGCGGGTCGACGCGTTGATCCGGGAGGCCGCGCTGTCGCTGCAACAGCGGCTCGATTCCTCCCGCGTCGCCTATCACGTCGGCCCGGCGCAATTCGCCTTTCTGGGGCCACCCGACGTCGATCAGGATGCGTACATGGCGGTCCTGGCGTCGGGCTTCGCGGCGATCCGGGCGTCGTCGTCGGTCCGGTTCGTGACCAACGTCGCGATCGGCGTTCGCGCGTTCACGCTTGGTGACGCGGCAGCCGACGACGTGTTGCGCGCGGCGGCCAGCGCGGCGCAGGATGCCCGGCAGGTGGACGGTGCGATCGCGCTGTATTCGCCGGCCAGCGACATCGCGCATCGCCGTCAATATACGCTGTTGCAGGATTTCGGGGCGGCGCTCGAAGCCGGCGATCAGCTTCGGCTGGTGTTTCAACCGCGTGTCGAACTGGCGACGCGGCGCTGTATCGGCGTCGAGGCGTTGCTGCGATGGCGGCACCCGGTGCTCGGCGAAATATCGCCCGCCGAATTCATCCCGATCATCGAACATACGTCGCTGGCCCGACCAACCACGCAGTGGGTGCTGGACGCGGCGATGGACCAGCTCGTCGGCTGGAACGAGGCCGGCATAGGCGTCGCGATTTCCGTCAATATCTCGGCCGCCAACCTCGAAGAAACGGATCTGATCGAACGCATCCAGCTGGGGATGCTGCGGCGACAGCTGCGCCCCGATCAACTCGAGATCGAACTGACCGAGAGCGCGATCATGGATCACCCCGAGCAGGCGTTGGCGATGCTCGCGGAACTGGCGACCGCGGGCATTTGCCTCGCGATCGACGACTTCGGTACGGGCCATAGCAGTCTCGCCTATCTGCAGAGGCTGCCGGCGCAGGTCGTCAAGATCGATCAGGCGTTCGTGCGCAACCTCCGTGCGACGAGCGGCGCGGACTTCGTCCTTGTCGAGACGATGGTCGGGCTGGCCCAGAAGCTCGGCTACCGCGTCGTCGCCGAGGGCGTCGAAAGCGAGGACGCGGCCAACGTCCTCGCGCATATCGGCTGCGAAGAGGCGCAGGGCTTTCTGTTCGGGCGACCGATGGACGCGTCGAACTTCGTACGGTGGCTGTCGAGTTCGAATACGGGGAACGCGCCGATCACCAGCGCCGCCTGAGGCGCGGGCCACTGCCGTGGGTCCAAGGGCGATAAGTAAGGTTTGTCGGCAGGCGCCTCTAAAGCCCTTGCCATCGAAGCGGGGCGGGCAGGTCTTCGGCTGCGTAGTCGATCTGGAGCACGCGTCGGCGACGTGGTGGATTGGCGGCGCGCGAGCCGTGGACGATCGGTGTCGCGTAGAGCCAGACATCGCCGCGGTTCGCGCGGCACTGGCGCTCGCCGCGCTCCTCGACGACGTGCTTGATGCTCGCTTCCGGCAAGCGGCCGAGCCTGTGCGATCCAGGCACAATGCGAAGCGGAGCATTCGTCGTGTCGACCGGGTCGAGATGAACGCGGATCGTGACCATCCCCTCGAGAATCGCGAAGGGCGGTTCGACCTGGACGAGTCCGGCCTTCACCGTCCACGGACCGAACCCGTCGACGGCACCGCGTTGCTCGACGACGATGGTGCGATCCTGATGCCAGCCGAGCGCCCAGTTCCGGGCCGCCGTCTTGTCGAACAGCACGGCTCGGACGGGGCGTGCGTCGCGGCCCAGCACAGATCCGGCGATGCGGCCGATGGGACCGTCAACGGCGAGCATGCCGCGCAGGGCAGGGGCGGCCCCGATCCGCACGCCGGGGACGTCGCGGGGTAGATCTGCCACGGCCTGTTCGATCGAAAGGCACGTGGCAGGATCCAAGGCTTCCGGAAAGATCTGCGCGCCGTCGTCTTCGAAGCGCAGATCGGTTTCTACGGGTTGGGCCTGGGCATTCATCAAGTCAGGCCGGTGGGTTGCCCGATCCGCCATTGAGAGCACCGGGATGTTTGTGGGCATCGGTGGACGAGCTTCGGGCAGGCGCCGCGTCAGCGCTGGTGCCGGCGAGCATGCCGTTCAACGAGCTTCCGGTCATCCCCAGTTCCGCCATCAGGCCATCGATCAGCGGGCCGCCGACGCGGTAGCGCATCGCCGCTGCGACCGCCGCGTCGGCAAGATTGCCTTGACCGCCGCCGGTCGCGCCATCGCTGCTCCCGTCGCCATGCAGTCCGCGCGCATCGAGGATGCTGATCTTGTCGATATTCTCCATTGGCTTGCTGGCCGCAGCGATGATCGCGGGCAGGGCTTCCAGCATCGCGCGGCGGATCAGCAGCGCGGTCTGCGCGTCGCTCAGCAGGTTGGTCGCCTCGTTCAGCGATGCCTGACCTGCCGCGTCGACCTTGAACGCGGCCTCGCGACCTTCCGCGCGCGCCTTCTCGGCATCGGCTTCGGCGGTCGCCTCGGTGCGCAGGGCACTGGCGCGGGCCTCGGCGGCTTCCTTCTCGGCGGTTGCGGCGACGGTGATGCCGACCGCCTCTTCCTGCGCGCGCTGGGTGGCGGCGATCACCGCGACGTTCTTGTTGCGGTTGGCGATCTCGGTTGCCTTGGCAGTCGCGACGCTTTCCTCCGCACGAACGGCGAGTGCGCGTGCCTCGTTGGCGGCGGCGGTGGCGGTCGACTCCTCCTCGGACTTCTGCGCGGTCTGCACGGCGGTCGTGATGCGCGCGATCTCGATAGTGCGGTCGCGCTCGATCGTCGCGGTCTGGATCGCGCCGTCGCGGGCGATCGTTGCGGTCTGGATCACCTTGTCGGCTTCGGTCTGCGCGACGGTCTGTGCCTGGCCGGCGGTAATGCGGGCGATCTCGGCGAGGCGGGTCTGCTCGGCCTCGGCGGTCGCGATCGCGGTGGCCTGTTCGGCACGGCGGGCGGACAGCGTCTGCTCCTGCGTCAGGCGCGCCTGCTCGGCGGCCTGTGCGATCTCGAGCGACTGGTTGTTGGCGTCGAGGTTACGCTGCTCGATCTCGACGCGGTTGGTGGCGACGATGTCGTTGCGGATTTTCTTGCGCTCCTCGATCGTCCGCGTGAGCACAGTCAGACCCTCGGCATCGAACGCGTTGTTCTCGTTGAAATGCTCGAACGCGGTCTGGTCGAAATGCGTGATGCTGACTGATTCGAGCTGGAAGCCGTTCATGTCCAGATCGGTCATCAGCGCTTCCTGCACCTTCTGGATGAAGTCGGCGCGGTTGGCGTGGAGGTGTTCCATCGTCATCGTCGCGGCGACCGAGCGCAGCGCGGACACGAGCTTGCCGTCGAGCAACGACTTCACCGCATCGGGGCTGTTGACCGAATCGCCGAGCGTCTGCGCGGCGGCGGCGATCGATTCCGCGTCGGGCTTCACCTTGATATGGAACAGCCCGACGACGTCGACGCGCAGCTTGTCGAGCGTGATCAGCGCATCCTTGTTGAGACGCGACACCTCCAGCTTCACGGTGGTCAGGCGGACCTGCATCAGTTCGTGGAGCACTGGGATGACCATGATGCCGCCGTTGAGGACGACCTTCTCGCCACCGAAGCCGGTGCGGATCAGCGCGACGTCCTTGGTCGCGCGGCGATAGAGCCGGGTCAGGATGATGCCGATCACCACCAATGCGAACAGCACGATGCCGGCGTAGATCAGGACGTTCAGAAGCTGTGCGGGCATGAAACCCTCCCCGGTTATGATTGTGGTCGGATCGACTGCAGCAGCGCGTTGGCGTCGGGCAGTGCGTAGAAGAGTTTGCCGTCGCGGCGGACGATCAGCGCGGTCTCGCCTGCGGCGATCGCATCGGCATCGTCGTGCGGCTCGACCATGATGAAATGCGCCTGGCCGTGCTGGTCGACGATCTTCGCACGAGCCGGGCTACCTCGACGCGCGGTGCCTTCGAGGATCGTGCCGCGGCGGCGAAGGAAGTCGTCGGTCGAGATCACGCTGGTCTCGAAGCCGGGCATGATCCGGGTGAGGCCGTTGGCGGCGAGCGTGTTGAGCAGGCTGCCGGCGATCAGCGCGCCACCCGAGGCGACGCCCCAGTGCAGCGGGCCGCCGGTCAAGGCGGTCGCGCCCTGCTGGATGGCTATGCCGGCCAGCGTAAAGCAGCCAAGCAGCGAGGTCAGCCAGATCAGGATCGGCAGTTCGTGGCCAAGCCCGAGCCAGTCGAGCACGCCGCCGCCATCGGCCTCGGCATGAACGTCTGCGTGGAGATCGAGATGGCCGAGCCCAAGGCCGATCGCCTCGATCAGCCCGATCCCGATCATTACGACGAACGCGATCGCGAACGGCACGTAGGCGGGCGTCAGGAAGATCGTGAACATAGGCCGTAGTGCTGGTTCGGGTTCTGCATCGGCGAATGGGTAGCGGACAGACGATAACGCTTCGTTGCGAAACGCCGGTCGATCCGGTCTTTGCACGCCATGTGTCGATACTCCCCGGAGCGAGGCTAGCCCTACGCCGAGGCATTCGCAACGCGAGCCGAGGGAAACCGGCCGGGTTTGGATTCATCCTCTGCACAGGATCTGCACGACAAGCGAACGGATCGCACACGGACCTCGCGATCGGTCGATCACAGAACCCCGGCAAAGCCGGTCCTCGGCAATCGGGAAGTGCGAAGATGAATCGTCATGGAAGTCTGGTGGCCAAGATCGGCGCTGCCCTGGCGCTGATCGTCCTGGCGGAGATACTGATCGACGCTGGTAATGGCACAGTTGTTGGCGGGTTCGCGTTCGCCTGGATCACCGCGCTGTTCCTGACGCGACGGGCGATCTGGAACGACGGTTCGGCGCGACTGGCGCTGATTGCCGGCGCCGGACTGGCGGCGGTGCTCGTCGACGATCCAAGCGTTCTCGGCTGGGTTCTGTTCTGGGCGGCGGTATCGCTAGCCGCACTCCTGCCGCGTCACGGGTTCGACGATGCGCTCGCCTGGGCGCGCAGGCTTGGCTGGCATGCGATGTCCGCCGTCGTTGCGCCGCTGAAGGATGTTGCGCGGCTGTCGATGGTCCGCCAGCGTCGAGGGCCATCCTCCGGCGGCATCCGCGCGATCGGGGCTGTCGTTGCGTTGCCCTTGGTGGGCGGCGTGGTTTTCCTTGCGCTGTTCGCGAGCGCCAATCCGCTGATCGGTCAGGCGTTTTCGCAGATCGTGTTGCCGGATTTGTGGGCGGTGACCTGGCGGACGCTGTTCGGGCTCTGTGTGCTGGTTACGATCTGGGCAAGCTTGCGGCCAGGTCCGCCCACGATTCGGGCATCGCGTTTTGACAATTGCTCGATCAGCATGGCGTTCGAGCCGGGTGTGGGCACGCTGATCCTGTCGCTCGTGACGTTCAATGCGATTTTCGCAGTCGAGAATGCGCTCGACATCGTGTTCCTGTGGAGCGGCGCAGGACTGCCTGCGGGTGTGACTATGGCGGACTATGCGCATCGTGGCGCGTATTCGTTGATCGTGACCGCGTTGCTCGCCGCGGTGTTCGTGCTGCTGGCGCTGCGTCCGGGGAGCGCGGCGGCGGCGAGCCGGCTGATGCGACGACTGGTGACGGTCTGGATCGTCCAGAACCTGCTCTTGGTCGCGTCGAGTGCCTTGCGAACGCTCGATTATGTCGACGCCTACGGGATGACCGTGCTGCGACTGTCCGCGCTCGCTTGGATGGGGCTCGTGGCCACCGGACTGGCGCTGATCGGCTGGCGATTGCTGGCAGGCAAGTCGGCTTCGTGGCTGATAAACGCCAATGCGCTGGCGGCTGTCACGGTGTTGGTGACAGCCAGCGTCGTCGATCTCGGTGCGACCGCAGCGGCGTGGAATGTCCGCACGACGCTCGTCAGAGGTGAGGCGGGACCGCCGCTAGACCTGTGCTACATGGCGCGGCTCGGGTCATCGTCGCTGGTCTCGCTAGCGATGCTGGAGCAGCATGCGAAACAGCCCGGTCTGCGCGACCGTCTGGCGTATCTGCGGTGGAAAGGTCAGGTCGAAACGGCAAACGCGCAGTCCGATTGGCGTCTCTGGACGCCGCGCAACGCGAGACGGCTTGCGGTGGTCCGCGCGATGGTCGGCACTAAGGCGCCGCGTTTGCAGTCCGCGCCCGACGGACGGCGCTGCGACGGGCTGATCCTGCCGCCGCCCACGGTGGAGGTTCCGTCAGGGCCGCCGTCCGCTCCAGCGCCGCAGACGTCCGCGTCAGCACCAAAGCCGTTGACGCCGGGCGCGCAACAATGATCCTGTGCCCGATGCCTCGCACTATTCTGGTCGTCGACGACGATCCTCATATTCGCCAGCTGCTCGTGTTCGCGTTCGACAAGGCCGGGCTCGGCGCGATCGAAGCGGCGGACGGCGAAGCTGCGCTGTCGCTCGTCGAGACGCATGCGCCCGACCTTATGGTGCTCGACATCAACATGCCGCGGATGGACGGGCTCGAAGTGTGTCGACGCCTTCGAGGTGCGGAGGGCAGGGCGGACGTACCGATCCTCTTCCTGTCGAGCCGCGACGACGAGATCGACCGGGTACTCGGCATCGAACTCGGCGCCGACGATTATGTGGTGAAGCCGTTTTCGCCGCGTGAGGTGGTAGCGCGGGTCATGGCGATCCTGCGCCGCACTGCCGCGCGGGCACCGAACACCGAGGACGGGCGCGATCTTTCGCATGGCCGGTTGCGGCTCGACCTGGAAGGTTGGCGCGCGCTCTGGGGCGAGGTCGAGATTGCGCTGACCGTGACCGAGTTCCAGATCCTGCGGCTGCTCGCGTCGATGCCGGGCCGCGTGTTCAGTCGCGACGCGATCATCGACCGGCTGCATGGCCCCGGTTTCGCGGTCACCGACCGGACGATCGACAGCCACATCCGCAACCTACGCGGCAAGTTCGCGAAAGCTGGCGCCGATGACCTGATCGAGACGCGCGCCGGGATCGGCTATCGTCTCGGATCGTGCACGGGCGCGTGATCGGCAGGGTCAAGGACTGGGCGAAACGCCACTGGCCCCGGTTGCGATTGCGGACGATCCTGTTCGCGACGCTGTTTCTGGTCGCGGCGCTACCCGGGTTCGGCGCGGTGTTCCTGCGTGTCTACGGGAACACGCTCGTCCGGCAGACCGAGGCGGAACTGGTCGCGCAAGGTGCGGCGCTGTCCGCGACCGCGGCGGCGCTCTGGCCTGCCGCACCGCCCGGTCGGGTTGCGCATCACGAGGTTACAGTCGACGACAACCCCTACGTGCAGGCGCCCGCGTCCGGCATCGACCTCAGCACGACGCCGATCCGCGCTGAGCGGCCGGCGGTCGCGGTCGGTGCGAGACCATCGTCCGATGCGGTGGCCGTTGCCGCGCGGCTTTCGCCGATCATGGAAGCGACGCGGTCCACTACGCTGGCCTCGATCATCCTCCTCGACCGCAACGGTAGCATCATGGCCGGGAGTTCGGCCGTCGGCAGCTACGCCGCACTCCCCGAAGTTGCCGCTGCATTTGCTGGGCGCGCCACGACCGTGCTCCGCCGCAACGGGGCATACCGCGCGACGTACCGCTTCGAATGGCTGTCCCGAGCAGCCGCGATCCGCGTCCATTACGCGCGCCCGATCATCGTCGGCGACCGCGTGGTTGGCGTGCTCCTGCTGTCGCGTTCCGCCCGTGCGCTGTTCAGGGGATTGTATGAAGACCGCGGCAAGATAGCGCTGGGCATCGCTGCGATCTTCGGGCTGCTCGTGGTGCTCAGCGGCGTCATCTCCCGCGGGGTCACGCGCCCGATCGAGCAACTCGGCGCAGCAACGCGCGCGGTCGCGAGCGGACGCGGTCGCGTCCCCGATCCGCCACCGACCGCGGCGATCGAGATCCAGGGCCTCTACGCCGATTTCGCCGTGATGGCGGCCGCGATTGACCGGCGCTCGCGTTATTTGCGCGACTTCGCCCACGCGGTCAGCCACGAGTTCAAGACCCCGCTCGCCGGCATCCGCGGCGCGGTGGAATTGCTTCAGGATCACCCGGACATGGCGGCGGAAGACCGACGCCGCTTCCTAGCTAACGCCGATGCGGACGCCCGCCGTCTCGCGTTGCTGGTCACGCGGCTGCTCGATCTCGCACGTGCCGATATGGCTGAGCCGGGCGAAGAAAGAACCGATGCAACACAGGTCATCATGCGGGTTGCCGCTGCTTGGCGAACGACCGGTTTTTCGATAGAAATCATATGCTTGGACGTCCTACCTGTTGTAACTGTACCAGCAACGACCCTGGAAGCCGTCCTCGGGACGCTACTGGAAAATAGTAGGCAGGCTGGTGCCCGATCCGTGACGATCCAATTGTCTAGCACGGATACTCACTTCGAGGTTCGAGTGAGTGACGACGGACCCGGCGTTCCACTCGCCGATCGGGAGCGGCTGTTCGAGCCTTTCTTCACAACGAAGCGAGATGCAGGCGGCACCGGCTTGGGGCTTGCAATATCTCGGTCTCTAATTGAAGTTCAAAAGGGAACATTATCTCTATTGGACAGCGAGATAACTACCTTTCTCATCCGTATTCCCCTGGTGCGTTGATGTGCGAGGGGCGCAGTGAATTCACGGGACAATCGTTCAAGCTAGTTCTCGGTTGGTGCGACTAGCACGAACTGATGGCTGCGGTAGAGCGTCGCCTCGCCGAGCAACATCCCGAACCGTGCGCGGAAATCCTCGGCGGGATCGCAGCCGTTCGAGAAGCGCGAATAGATGCGGCCGATCGCTTCGGCATCGAGTGCCTCGGATCAGGTTGCATAGTCGATTGCCGGCGTGACGACATCGCGCCGCGCGACTGCCATGTTCAGATCAGAGCTTGAATTGAGGTGACTCGAGTTCCTGGTTTGGTAGATGTCGGCAAATCCGACCGGCGAGACGCCGATACATCGATTTTGCTGATAGGGTAGTTGGCTTGGATCCTTCCGAAAAAAAGCGGCTCAGCGAAATCGATGTTTGCGACTTGTTCATCACGCCTGCCATCAAACAGGCCGGCTGGGACCAGATGCAGCAAATTCGCCGCGAAGTTACGCTGGCACCGGGACCTATCGTGGTTCGCGGCAACCTATCCTCGAGGAACAAGAAGAAGCGCAAATTCGCTGACTATGTTCTATCGCTGAAACCAGGGCTGCCTTTGGCTGTCGTGGAGGCCAAGGCCAATATTCACTCGGTCGGCAGTGGGCTTCAGCAGGCCTTGGGGTATGCCGAGATACTCGATGTTCCCAGCGCATTCAGTTCGAATGGGGACGGGTTCGCCAACCATGATCGTGCAGCGCTGGCCGGCCAGCCGACGGAAACCGAGTATGGCCTGGACGATTTCCCGCCGCCCGAAATCCTTTGGGATCGCTATCGACGGTTTCACCAGATCGCCGACGACGAGCAAGACCTGGTCGCGCAACCCTACCACATAGACGCTTCCGGCAAGGCACCGCGCTATTATCAGGTCGACGCGATCAACCGGACCGTCGAGGCCGTAGCAAAAGGCCAGAGACGGGTCCTGCTCGTGATGGCGACCGGAACCGGCAAGACCTACACGACCTTCCAGATCATCTGGCGGTTGTGGAAGGCCGGCACCGCGAAACGCATCCTGTTCCTCGCCGACCGCAACATCCTGATCGACCAGACGCTCGTCAACGACTTCAAGCCGTTCGGCGCGGCGATGACGAAGATCAAGAACCGCAAGATCGACCCTGCCTACGAGATCCACCTGGGCCTGTATCAGGCGATCACCGGCACAGAAGAATCCGAGAAGATCTTCAAGACGGTGTCGCGGGACTTCTTCGACCTGATCGTCATCGACGAGTGCCACCGGGGCAGCGCCTCGGAAGATTCCGCTTGGCGCGAGATACTCGATTATTTCGATGGCGCGGTGCAGGTCGGCATGACCGCCACGCCGAAAGAGACCGAATACGTCTCCAACATCACCTATTTCGGCGATCCGGTGTATACCTACACGCTCAAGCAGGGAATCGAGGACGGTTTCCTGGCGCCGTACAAGGTCATTCGCATCGACATCGACCGCGACGTGCTCGGCTGGACCCCGCCGCCGGGTATGGTGGACGACCTGGGCGGGGTAATCGAGGACCGCGAATATAATCGCCGCGATATGGACCGCACGCTGGTCCTCAACCAGCGCACAAAGCTGGTCGCCGAGCGCGTGATGAAATTCTTGCGCGCGACTGATCCGATGTCGAAGACGATCATCTTCTGCGAGGACATCGATCATGCCGAACGGATGCGCAAGGCGATCGTCAACGCGGCCGGCAAGCTGGCGACGGACAACAGCCGCTACGTGATGCGGATCACCGGCGACAGCGTCGAGGGCAAGGCGCAGCTCGACCGGTTCATCGACCCCGAAGAGCCCTATCCGGTCATCGCCACCACGTCCCAACTGCTGACCACCGGCGTCGATGCCAAGACGTGTAAGCTGATCGTCATCGACCGGACGATCAATTCGATGACCATGTTCAAGCAGATCATCGGGCGGGGGACGCGGATCGACGAGGATAACGGCAAGTTCTTCTTTACCATCATGGATTTCAAGCGCGCGACCGAGCTGTTCCGGGACGATGCGTTCGATGGTGCGCCGGTGGTGATCTACGAGCCTACCAACGATGACGATCCCGTCCCGCCCGACCCGGAAGACGAGGGCGAGGGCTATCCCGACGGCGAGAACGATCCCGATGACGACGGCGACACCGGCGGCCGGCGCAAGTTCGTGGTCAGCGGCGTCACCGCGCGTGTGATGAACGAGCGCGTCGAATATGTCGGCAGCGACGGCAAGCTGGTGACCGAATCCTACCGCGACTATGCTGGCAAGCAGATCGCGGACGAATATAAATCGCTCGACGAGTTCATCTGGCACTGGAACGCCAGCGAACGCAAACAGGCGATCATCGACGAGCTGGAGCAGCGTGGCGTCATCCTCGCCAATCTCGCCGAAACCGTAGGCAAGGATTTCGGCGACTTCGACCTGCTGGTCCATGTCGCGTTCGGTGCGCCGCCGCTCACCCGCCGCGAACGCGCCGAGCGGGTGAAGAAACGCGATTACTTCGCCCAATATGGCGACAAGGCCCGCGCCGTGCTCGAGGCGCTGCTCGACAAATATGCTGACGAGGGCGTCGAGACGATCGAGGATGCCAAGGTCCTCCGCCTCGCACCGTTCACCGCACTCGGCACGCCGATGGAGATCATCAAGGGTGCCTTTGGCGGCAAGCCCGCTTATGAGGCCGCGCTGAGGGCGCTCGAAGACCAGATATACGAGTACGCCGCGAACGAATGAGAATGCACGAATGAGCAATGTTTCCGGCGTCATCAAATCCATCCAGGACATCATGCGCAAGGATGTCGGCGTCGATGGCGACGCCCAGCGGATCAGCCAGCTGGTCTGGCTGTTCTTCCTTAAGATCCTCGACGACCGCGAGGCCGAGCTCGAGCTGATCGACGACGATTTCCAGTCCCCGCTGCCCGAGCATCTGCGCTGGCGGAACTGGGCGGCGGACAAGGAAGGCGACACCGGCGAAAAGTTGCTCGATTTCGTCAACCTGCAGCTGTTCGCCAAGCTGAAGGGCGACCTGCCCGCGCAGGGCGACGTGGCGAAGCGCGCGCAGGTGATCCGCGACGTGTTCGAGGATACCTACAACTACATGAAATCGGGCACCCTGCTGCGGCAGGTGATCAACAAGATCAACGAGATCGATTTCAACAACAGCGAGGATCGCCACACGTTCGGCGCGATCTACGAACAGGTGCTGAAGGATCTGCAAAGTGCTGGCAACGCGGGGGAATTCTACACGCCGCGCGCGGTAACGCAGTTCATCGTCAACCGGCTCGATCCGAAGCTGAACGAAACGGTGTTCGATCCCGCCTGCGGCACCGGCGGCTTCCTGACGTGCGCAATCGAGCACAAGCGCAGATCGGTGACGTCGACCGCGGAGGAAGAGGTGCTGCGTGCCTCGATCCGCGGCGTCGAGAAGAAATCGCTGCCGCACATGCTGTGCATCACCAACATGATCCTGCACGGCATCGATACGCCCAGCGGCATCCGCCACGGCAATACGCTGGCGCGCGCCTATACGGATCACACCGAGAAGGACCGCGTCGCGGTGATCGCCACCAACCCGCCGTTCGGCGGAATGGAGGAGGATGGGATCGAGAACAACTTCCCAAGCCACCTGCGCACGCGCGAGACCGCGGACCTGTTCATGGCACTGATCATCCGCCTGCTGAAGACCAACGGCCGCGCCGCGGTGGTGCTGCCCGACGGATTCCTGTTCGGCGAGGGCGTGAAGACCACGCTGAAGCGCAGCCTGATCGAGGAGTGCAATTTGCACACCATCGTCCGCCTGCCCAACGGCGTGTTCGCGCCGTACACCGGGATCAAGACCAACATCCTGTTCTTCAGCAAGGGCACGTCCACCAGGAACGTCTGGTTCTACGAACACCCCTATCCGGCGGGCGTGACCAGCTACAACAAGACCAAGCCGATGCGGTTCGAGGAGTTCGTGCCCGAGATGGCCTGGTGGGGCGACGAGGCGGACGGCTTTCGTGGGCGCCAGGAAACCGAGCAGGCTTGGAAGATCAGCGCCGCCGACGTCGCCGCGCGCGGCTACAATCTCGACTGCAAGAACCCGCACCGCGCCACCGAGATCAGCCATGATCCCGACGCGCTGCTCGCCACCTACGCCGAACAGCAGGCGGGCATCCAGAGCTTGCGCGACCAGTTGAAGACGATCCTGGCCGAGGCGCTGACGGGGACGCCGGTGTGAGCGAGATCGCCGCATTGGTGGCCGACAATCTCGACATCTGGACCGGCGCGATCGAGCGCAAGAGCGGTGCCGGACGCGGCGGTGGCAAGCGGATCAGCCTGTATGGAATCGACCGGCTTCGCGCGCTGATCCTCGATCTCGCGGTGCGCGGGAAGCTTGTGCCGCAGGAGGCGGAGGACGAACCAGCGAGTGAGTTGTTGAAGCGAGTAGACAAAAATCGCGCTCGGACATTTCCAAAGCTCAAGACCGCGCCAAACCCCATTTCCGCCAACACAAACACAGTTACCCCGCAAGGATGGGAAACTGTTAGGCTGGATCGGCTCGCAAATTCACAAGCTGGATTTGCATTCAAATCGAAAGGCTTCAACGAGGTTGATGCTGGTCTACCCCTCATAAGGATCAGGGATGTCGGTCAACCTTTTACCGGCACGTTTTACGCTGGTGAATACCGCGAAGAGTTTGTCGTGACTGAAGGAGATTATCTCATCAGTATGGACGGCGAGTTTCGTGTCGCCACTTGGCCTGGACCCGACGCTCTATTGAATCAGCGAGTTTCGCGGCTACAGTTTTATGGCGAGCAGACGTCTCAAGCGTTTGTCGCGATGGTGCTCCAACGGGAACTAAAAAAGCTCGAAGGTGTAAAAGCTTACACCACCGTGGATCACCTGTCTGGCAAGCAGATTTCAGAGACAAATATTGTTCTCCCGCCCCTAGCTGAACAACAGCGCGTCGTGGCCAAGGTGAATGAATTGACGGCGCTGTGCGATGCGCTGGAGCGGGAGAGCGCAGGGGCGATGGCCGCGCATCAGGCGTTGGTGGAAATCCTGCTCGCGACGCTGGTGAACAGCGCAGACGCGACGGATCTCGCCCGCGACTGGGCGCGGCTGGAACGTCATTTCGACACCCTCTTCACCACCGACGCCAGCATCGACGCCCTCAAGCAAACCATCCTCGACCTCGCCGTTCGCGGGAAGTTGGTGGAACAAGACGCCCGTGATGAGCCAGCCCCCATGCTGCTGAAACGGATCGCTGAAGAGATTGCGGATTTCTGCGCCGAGAACCGTATCACGACCGCTCGAACCGATCGTATTGAACCGGCCCAACTACTCTTCGACGTGCCGGATGGCTGGGCGTGGTCACGACTCGCCGGAATTTTCAAAGTCATCACCGATGGCGATCATCAACCTCCGCCGAAGGCCGATCAGGGTGTAGCATTTCTAACGATAGGCAATGTCACTACCGGAAAACTCGCGTTCGATGGATGCAGACTAGTCCCTGAAAGTTATTTCAAGGCGTTGGCGAAGTATCGAACGCCGCGACAAGGTGACATTCTTTACACCGTCGTAGGCGCCACTTACGGCCGACCCGCCTTGGTTGAAACGGATCGCGACTTCTGCGTGCAACGACATATCGCGATTTTGAAGCCATCGGCGTCAATGGATGTGAGATATATGGTTGTCCTGCTTTCTTCTCCTGTCGCATACCGCCAGGCGTCAGAAGGTACGACCGGCTCCGCGCAACCAACCATCGCGCTTCGGCCGCTTCGCAATTTCCTCGTTCCTATCCCTCCCCTCGCCGAACAGCGCCGCATCGTCGCCAAGGTCGATGCGCTGATGGCGCTGTGCGATGCGCTGAAAGCCCGACTCGCCGAGGCCGCGCAGACGCAGCGCCACCTCGCCGACGCGATCACGCAGCGCGCGGCGGCGTGAGCGACGTCCGGTAGACGGCGACGGGACCGCGGTCGCCGGGCTCGATCGATACTGGACTTGCCGGGCACGACCGACACGGCTTTGCTTGATCCGCCCGAACCCCGCGCCCGATCGCTAAACGGCGGGCGCTTCCGGTCCCAGGACGAGCATCCCGCTTTGCCGCGTCAGTCGACCGCGCTTGATGGCCGTGGCGATCACGTCCGCCAGCAGCTCGCGGAGCTGGCTGCTGGTCGATTTGAAGCCGACCGCGCGGGCGGCGGACTGCATCACCTGGTCGTCGGTCGCGCCATAGTTGATCCGCACGACGTCGAGGATCGCGACGTCGAGTTCGGTCGGCGGGAGCGTATCGAACTTGCGCAGCGAGGCGGAGCGGACCGCGCTGCGATCGCGGACCTTCGGCGTCCGGCCCGGCACGTCGAGAAAGTCCTGGTCGTCCGTGATGCGGCCTTCGCGGACCGACACCGCGATCGCTGCCTCGACGGCGTCCTGGATCCGGCCGCCTGCCCGTTTCAGTCCCCAGGCGTCGCGGATGCGGTTGACGACTTCGCAGACATGGACGGGTCCCTCGATCCGCACGACCTCTTCCGCGAGCATCGACAACGCGCCACGCGGCGTCTCGTGAAGCTCGCCGAACAGATGCGACGGTCGGGTGAGTTCGGCCTCTTCGTACAGGCTGTTCGCCGGCTCCACGTCGGGCGCAGCCAAGCCGACCTCGGTAAAGCCTTCGCGTTCGAGGGTGGTGATCTCGACGTTCACGGCACGCGTGGCCTTCGCGCCGGCAGCCTGGGAATCATGCTCGGCCTTGGCCGCCTCGATCCGCGCGATGACGAGGTCGATCTGTTCCTTGGGCCGCTGGAACCAGTCGGTGCTCCAGATGCGGTGGATCGTCCAGCCGTGGCTCTCGAGGACCGACTGACGAAGCCGGTCGCGATCGCGCGCCGAACGTGCATCGTGATACGATGCGCCGTCGCACTCTATGCCGATGAGATAGCGGCCGGGCCGATCCGCATCGGATACCGCAAGATCGATGAAGAAGCCCGCGAGGCCGACCTGCCGGTGGACCTGATAGCCCCTGGTTTGCAGCGCCTTGGCGACCTGTTCCTCGAACACGCTGTCGTGATCGCGGCCGGTGCTCTCCGCCATCGTCATCTTGCCGGTGCGCGCGAAGTGCAGGAACAGCTTGAAGGCGAGCACGCCCTTGCGGGTGCCGGCGAAATCGGGATCGATGTCCTCGTCCGACATCGAGGCGAACACCTCGCACCGCTGCTTGGCACGGCTGATCAACACGTTCAGCCGCCGTTCGCCGCCATCCATGCCGAGCGGTCCGAACCGCATCGGTACGCGACCGCCCGGGACGGTCGGTCCGTAGCCGACCGAGATGAAGATCACGTCGCGTTCGTCGCCCTGCACGTTTTCGAGGTTCTTGACGAAGAACGGCTCTGAGTGATGCATCTGGAAGAACGTCTCGACCTCCGCCGGGAGGCCGCGGCGCAGGATTTCGAGCTGGTCCATGATCGCGCGGCGCTGAGCCGCGGAGAAAGCCGCGACGCCGAGCGACAGTTCGGGGTGATCGCGGGCGTGCGCGACGATCGCCTGCGCGACGACCTTCGCCTCGACCATGTTGGTGCGCGTGGCACCGGCGTCGAACACACCCTGCGGAATGCGGTGGAAGCGCAGGCCCATGCCCGCTTCCGCGGTGTAGGGGCTGGGGACGATGAACAGCTTGTTCTCGTAGAACTGGCGGTTGCTGACCGCGATCAGCGACTGGTGCTTGCTGCGGTAATGCCAGCGCAGCATCCGCATCGGCAGGCCGCGCGCGGTGAACAGGCCGAGGATGCTCTCGATGTCGGTGACGCGGGTGCCTGCATCGTCGTCATCGTCCGCGCCGCCGCCGGTCATCTTCGAGAAGAAGGCGGTGGGCGGCAGCTGCTTCGGATCCCCGACGACGACGACCTGCTTGGCGCGGGCGACCGCACCGAGCGCGTCGACCGGCTGGATCTGGCTCGCCTCGTCCATGACCAGCAGATCGAAGTCGAAAAGGCCGGGCGTCAGGAACTGCGCGACCGACAAGGGGCTCATCATGAAGACCGGCTTCAACGCCTGAACTGCCGGCGCGGCCTTCTCCATCAGCTTGCGGATCGGCATGTGACCGCGCTTGCGGGCGATCTCCGCGCGCAGCACGCCGAGCGGACCGACCGCGCCGCCATCCCGTGCGGGGACCGCCTGATGATGCGCCTTCACGACCTCGAAGCTCGCGGTCGCGATCCGCTGTCGATCCATATCAGCGAACTCGCGGGCCAAGCGACCGTGTAGCGTGCCGTCGAACGTGCCGAGGTCGGGATCGGCCTTGATCTGGTCGGCGTAGACCGCCTCGTAATAGGCCATTTCGAACGCAGGTACGGCACCTGCGGTATTCAGGCGACCGTCGGCCAGCCGCTTGACGACATCGTCGCAGCCGAGCTTCGACGTCCGTTCCGCGCGGTCACGATACGCCGTCCACTGGGTCAGGCGTTCGCCCGACTGGTGCCAGCGTTCCAAATGCGCGCGCAGATCGGCAAGCGGCGTTGCGGCAAACGTCTCGCGGCCAAGTGCGATGCCGAGATCGAGGCGAAGCTGTTCGCCGATCGCAGTCAGGTCTTCGAGCAGGGCCTTGGCATCCGCTTCTACAAGTGCCGCATCCGCAGCGGGTTTTTCGCGGTCGTCTATCCTGCTGCTGAGGAGGCGTATGTCGCCATTGGCCTGGATCCAGTCGCCGGTGGTACGCAAAGCGCTCCAATCGGACATGACCCCGCGCCATGCCGTTCCAAACGCCGCGGTGCCGACCTCTGCCAGTTCGACGATCGCTGCATCCTTGCGCTGAAGTTCGGCAAGGTCATCGAGCAGCCGGCGGCGTTCGTCGAGATCGGCTGGCGCGGAAACCAGCACGGCCGAACTGGCGGTATCGGCGGCATGCAGCCGTGTCACGACGGTCATCAAGGCTTCGAGATCGGCACGGTCCGCTGCCAGCGCATCGCCGAATGCCAGCGACTGCGCGTCGCCCAAGCCGGACCACAGTGCTGATAGCGACGACGTCAACTGTTCGATCAGCGCCGTCGTTCGTGAAGCGCGCGTGCTGATCTCGCTGCGATCGGGCCGACGTGCGGCGATGATGCGGGGTTCGGCGCCGAGACCACGGAGCGAACGCATCCACTCGACCACGCTCAACAGTGGCGCTGACGTCGAGCGCTCGCCGCGCCATTCCGCTCCGAAGGCGGAGCGGGCGAAATCATTCTCCTGCTCGATCGTCCGCTTCGCGGCCTGCCCTTTCGCGAGCGCGTCGAGCAAGACCAGTGTCTCGTCGAGCGGTGTCGTCGGCGACGTCAGGACGGATCGAACGAGCCGGTTCGTGCGCCGCCACTCCCCGCTCAATATCTTCAAGAAGCCGCTGCCGTGCGAGGCGAGCGTGACCCGCGCATCCGTCAGATCCAGATCCCAGGCTGCATCGGTCAGCTTTTCGGTCGTCGCTGCGACCGCATCCTCGTACGCGGCAACCGCATCGACGACATCGGCGGCGCGTTCGACGCCCGAGTTCCAGACGTCGGAGGCAAAGGCGTCAGCGTCGGCATCGGGTGCATTGGCGACGCGCTCGCCGATCGCGGCAAGCGTCCGGGCGTCGTCGACCGAATGGGGCGCATCACGGCCGATTGTCCGTGCCAGCGCGCCCGCTTCGGCCTGCAACCGGGGCAGCACTGTCGCCAACGCACCGACCTGTTCGAAATCCGCGAGCGCGAACGTCGACGGCAGCGCACGCAGGGCGGCAATCGCTTCCGACAGGTCGGTCGTCCAGCCGCTCTCGGTTACAGACGACGCAAGAAAGCCGCGGAGATAGGCGTTGCGCTGACCGGTCACGAGCAGCCGATCGATCTCGTCGAAGCGATGCTCCCAAACCGTGTCCGCCAGTGCGGTACCCTCAATGGCGGGGGCCTCCGCAACCCGGTTCGCCAGCACGACGAGGACACCAATGTCGCCGAGCGACGGCATCGGCGGCAGTTCGAGACGGGCCGCCAGACTGCCCTGCGCGGCGTCGAGCCCGGCCAGCTTTTCGATCACTACCAAGAGGCGTTCTTCGAGCCGCTCGACCTCCGTCGGCAGGATCGAGGACAGGCCGACGCCGCGCCACGCGTGCTCGCCGGGGCGACCGATCAAGGTGATCCTTTCGGCAAGCTCACCGATGACGTTATGGCGCTCGGCGAAATCATCGATCGACCATGTTTCCGGCTCGACCAGCGTCAAATCGCCTGGCTTCTGACCGTCCAGCCGTAGCCGACTTAACTGGCCGATGACCTGATACGGGGTCAGCCCGGATGCCGGATGCGGCGTGTGCATCCGCTGGACGTGACCATTCAGGCTGTCGCGCGCGATCGTCAGCCGGGCATGCAGGCTCCCGGCATCCTGATGCTTCGGCGCGCCGAGCTCCCACGTCCGTCGCAGTTCTTCCAGAACCGCACGCTTGTTGGCCTTGTTGCTGTGAAGTTCGAGACACGCGTCGCCGACGCCGGTCGCATCCAACCTGCGTTTGACCACTTCGAGCGCGGCCATCTTCTCCGCGACGAACAGCACCGTCTTGCCGTCTGCGATCGCAGACGCGATGATGTTGGCGATCGTCTGGCTCTTGCCCGTTCCCGGCGGCCCCTGGATGACCATGTCGCGACCGCGGCGCACCTCGTGCACCGCCAAGGCCTGCGAACTGTCGGCGTCGACGATGTGCAGCATCTCGGATGGCGGGATGAACGGATCGATATTGGCATCTTCGGGGATCATGCCCGCGCTGCCCTGGAACCCGTCGGCCAGCAGCCCGCGGACGAGCGCACGCTCGGTGATCTTGCCGCCGTTCGGCCAGGTCTGCGGATCGAGATCGCGGTACATCAGGAACTTGGCGAACGAGAAGAAGCCGAGCACGACGACGTCGGGCTGAACCTCCCAGCCGGGCTTCGACGACACGGCCTCGGCGACGTCCTTGAAATAGGCTACCGGATCGAAATCCTCACCTCCCTCGAACGTCGGCAGCCGGATGCCGTGCGCGCGGTCGAGAAACGCCTCCAGCGACAGGTTGGAGGCATAGTCCTCCTGCCGCATCCGCAACTTGAACTTCTCGCCCGCATTGCCGCGCTCGAGTTGCACGGGCACGAGCACCAGCGGCGCGAACCGGATATTCGCGGCATTGTTGGGGTCGATCCACTTGAGCGCACCAAGCGTCAGATAGAGGATGTTGACACCCTGCTCCTCCTCCAGCGTGCGCGCGTCGAAGTAGAGCTCGAGCAGGCGCTTTTGCAGGCCCTTGGGCGTCAGACGGGTCTGGAGACGGGTATCGACGTGGCGCGAGAATACGCCACGTTCGTCGGCGACGTCGTCATCGGGTTGGGCGAGATCGGCGATCTCGTCCGACTCTTCCTCCAGCACATCTTCGCTGGCTCGTTCGCCGGCAGGGGCTGCCTTGCCCGCGAGGAACGAGAATGGGCGCGTTTCGCCAACGAGCATGCGAAAGATTTCGCTGCTGACCTCGTCGACGACTTCGACCGCCTTCGCGCCTTTCGCGGCGCGCGGCATGTTGAGCAGCCGGTTCCTCGCCGAGAGATCTAGCAGTTCGGTTCGTGCCCGATCCAGCTTTTCATCTACGGGAAGGTCGCTCTGGAACACGGAAAGCGTCGGCTCGTCCTGATCGATACTCGGTACTGTAGCCAATTTCCGCCCCCGCCTTGCGATACTTGCGGCGATAAGGCGCGAAAAGCGACAGCAAGTCTAGTGCGACATGTCGCTCGAAGATAGTTTGGGCGGCAGGCTAGAGCCGGCTATCGGCAGCACTTGGGAGCGGCCCTTTTCAAAACTCTCAAACCTCGCTGGGCCGAATAGATCGATCAGGCTACGAACATCGGTGCCCCCCAAGATCCTCGGAGCGCCATCGCTTACGGCACGACGCGGTGGGTTAGGCGTTCGCAAAACTCTTTCGGCAGGTGCTTGGATCGGACCGTTCGACCGGTAGTGTATGTTGAGGATCTCACGTCGAACGATGGCGCGCGTAGGACGCGTCGAGCGCCGGAGCGTTCCTCGGTAGTGCGCGATAGGGCGCTTAATACGAGCGATCGCCCGCAGGATGCGTCTGGAGCGTTGACGAAGGGGACCGGACAGCATGAACTGCGGACATGGGAATAGTCGCGTTCAGGAACAGGTGGGGGTGGTTGCTGCTCGTCGCGCTGACGATCTCGACGATCGGTGACGAAATTTCGCTGATCACCCTGATGTTTCGGACAGCGGGCGAAAGAACCGCTTTTGCCGTGCCGACGCTGCTGGTCGCCCAGTTGTTGCCGGGTCTGCTCGTCACGCCGTACATCGGTCGCCTTGTCGATGCGCACGATGCGGGCAAGCTGCTGGCCGGTGCGGCGCTGGCGGACGCGGTGGTCCTGTCATGGATGGCGTATCATCCCGATCCGGTCTCGACGATGGTCGGTGCCGGCGTACTCAGCATCCTGTTCGCGGTCGGGGGAACGGCGACCTTCGCATTGATCCCGGTGCTGGCCACCGGGCTGGGAATGACGTTGGCGCGTGCGAACGCGGTACTGGAGTTCGTGCGTAGCGCCGGGATGCTTGCCGGGCCAGTCGTCGGCGGCGCGCTGGTGGCATGGGGCGGCGCGGGCAACGCGTTGCTGATCGATGCGGCGAGCTTCGCGTTGCTGGCGTTGGTCGTGCTGGGAAGCGGGTTGCGGCGGCTGGTCGATGTGGATGCCGATGCGGATGATCGAGCCCGGACGCTGTTCGCCGAGTATCTGCCGGTGCTGCTCCATCGGCGTATCGCGATCATGATCGGTGTCCTCGCACTGGGAGTCTTCGCCAGCGCGATTGCCGATGTCGCGTTCGTGTTCCTGGTCACCGTGTCGCTGGCGGCTGGCGCGATGGCGTTCGGGCTGCTCACCGCGTGTTGGGCGGGGGGGATGATGGCGGGTGCGGCGGCGGCGGGGGTTTGGCCGATGCTCCGCCCGGCACCACTGGCCTTTGCGTCCGCCATCGTGATGGGCGCGATGATGCTGGCGATCGGCGTTGTCGGCGGGATTGCCGGCATGACGATGACCTTCGGGCTCGTCGTTGTGGGGATTACTTTCGTGATCGGCGGTGCGGCGAACAGCGTGCACAACGTCGCGGTGCGGACGATGCTGCAACGCGAGGCTCCTGCGGGCGCACACGGCAAGGTGGCCGCGATCTACAGCGCCGCGACGAGCAGCGCGGGTATCCTCGGATATATGGCCGGCGGGATGTTCATGCCCACAGGGGCGATCGACGCCTATCTGCTTGGTGGCGCGCTCGGCGTCGTCGCAGGGGGGCTTGGCTGGCTTTTGTTCACGGCGTCGAGGCCGAAGGATGCGTGATCATGTCTTCCAGCGTGCCCGGCGTCATCCCCGGCGTCCTGGTGTCTGTCGCATTCTCGATTTTATCCGAGATCGAACGTTTGTCGGCGGGATGTGGGGGTGATCGATTGCTCGTGAAGGACATCGATAAATCGATTATCGGCAGCTCTTACTGCGCGGTTACCGCGCAGACCGCCCCAATGCTTCGGGCAATTGCAGGGGCACATGTCCAGCCATCATCGTGTTGCGCGTGGTGGAGCCACGGGGAATCGAACCCCGGACCTCTGCAGTGCGATTGCAGCGCTCTCCCATCTGAGCTACGGCCCCGCGCGATTGGCCACAGGCCAGGATCGATGGCTTAGCGGCTCGATTTCGCTGTTGCAACCGAGTTGGTGAAGCCCTTCGCTCTGCTTCTGGCCCGCCGTCGCAGCGGTGCGTCGTGTCGGCGTCAAGCGACGGCAAACACAGGAACAATCGACGATCCTGGCGCTTGTAGACCTCGGAATGCACGACGCCGCATACGACGACGCCGGCAGCCGCAGGACAGCAATTAGGAGGCTCCTATGGTCTACGAACGCAATACCAGAGATCGTCAGTCGGGTGACTATTACGGTCGGCCGAACTCGCAGGATTACGGTCGCGATTTCCGCTCCGATGGTGGCGACTATGGTCGATCCAGTGCGCGCGATTATGCAGCAGCCGGTGAGTTCGATCGCGACGATGATCGCGGGGACCACGGGTATCGCGGGGGGTATCGCGGGCGCGACGACCAGGGTAGCCGTGACTATTACGGTGGCCACGACGACCGCCAGCAGCCATCGGGCGGTGATCGCTATGGTCAGTCGCGCTACGGACAGGGGGCAGGCCAGCCTTACGGCCAGCAGGGCTATGGTCGCCAGGATTCGGGTCAGCCGCGTTATGGCCAGCAGAATTATGGCCAGCGCAGCCCGGGTTCGGGCGATACCGACTATCATGGCAGCTATGCGTCGGACGGGCGTCGGTTCGAGGACGTAGGGCGCAACCGCCATGCGGACGACGACAACCGCACGTCGCGCGGCAGCAGCCGTAACGAGGGGCGTGACTATGGTCGCCAGCCGCAGGGCTATGACTATGACGATCGCGGGTTCATCGCGCGGGCAGGCGACGAGGTTCGCTCGTGGTTCGGCGACGACGAGGCCGAGCGCCGCCGCGAAGCCGATGCGCGCTATGACGAGCGGTCCTATGGCGGCTCGGACAACCGTTCGTTCGGGGATCGCGCGTCGAACCCGCATGACGATCACTATCATAGCTGGCGCAGCACGCAGATCGCGGCGCTCGACCGTGACTATGACGAGTATCGCCATGAGAACCGCTCCAAGTTCGAGTCCGAGTTCTCGTCGTGGCGCAATGAGCGGCAGGGCCAGCGTAGCTCGCTGTCGCAGGTCACCGAGCATATGGAAGTCGTCGGGTCTGACGGCAGCCATGTCGGCACGGTCGACAAGGTGAAGGGCGACCGGATCTTGCTGACCAAGAACGACCGCGATGCGGGTGGCGTGCATCACTCGATCCCGTCGCGCTGGATCAAGACCGTCGATGGCAAGGTGACGCTGTCGAAGTCGGCCGACGAAGCCAAGGCGGCGTGGAAGGAAGAAGAGCGCAACTCGGCGATGTTCGAGTACGGCGATCGCACGGGCGGCGACAAGAAGGATGCCGGCACGAGCGGTTATGCTTCGAGCACGCAGACGGGCAGCACTGCCGGCGCGACGTCGACCACGGGTACGACATCGGACACGCTCGGCAAGTCGGGGTCGACCACATACTAAGCGTCTGAAACCATTGGCTGACGTCGCGTGACGTCAGTCGAAAACGAGCCCGGGCGGCACCGTCCGGGCTTTTTTGCGGGTTGCGCTGGACGCGCGTTTCGCCATACCCGGTTCACGAATATTCAAGACAGGAGCAAGTTTATGGCCCGTGCATGGAGCCTGAAGGCACGTCCGCAAGGCATGCCGAAGCATACCGACTTCGCCATGATCGATCTCGACCAGTCGACGCTCGGCGCCGGCGAGGTACGGATCGCCAATCGCTGGCTGTCGGTCGACCCGTACATGCGCGGGCGGATGAACGACGTGAAGAGCTATGTCCCGCCGTTCGCGCTGGGCGAGGCGATGCAGGGCGGCGCGGTCGGCGAAGTGGTCGAGAGTAACGACGACGGCATCAAGGTCGGCGACATGGTGCTGCACATGGCAGGCTGGCGCGACGAGGCGGTGGTGCCGGCCGCGCAGGTGCAGAAGCTGCCCGCGCTCGACGTGCCTCCGCAGGCGTTTCTGGGTCAACTCGGCATGCCGGGGATGACCGGCTATTTCGGCCTGCTTCAGGTTGCCGAAGCGAAGGCTGGCGACACGGTGTTCGTGTCGGCGGCGGCTGGCGCGGTCGGATCGACCGTGGTGCAGGTCGCCAAGGCCAAGGGCATGACGGTGATCGGCTCGGCCGGCGGCGCGGAGAAGTGCGCTTGGGTGAAGTCGCTCGGTGCGGATGCGGTGATCGACTATAAGAGCGACGTGCCGGTAGTGAAGGCGCTCGGCCAAGCTGCTCCGAAGGGTATCGACGTGTATTTCGATAACGTCGGCGGTGAGCATCTCGATGCGGCGCTGGCGCATGCGAACATGCATGCTCGGTTCGCGGTGTGCGGGATGATCGACGTGTACAACAGCGGTGCGGCGACGCAGCTGAAGTATCTCGCGCGGCTGATCGGTAACCGCGTGCAGATCCGCGGGTTTATCGTCAGCGACTACATGAATCGCGCCGAGGAGTTCTACAAGGACATGGGCGGGATGCTGGCGGCGGGGACGCTGAAGCGGCAGGAGACGGTGCACGAGGGTATCGAGACGATGCCGGACGCGTTCCTGGGGCTGTTCTCGGGTGGGAATACGGGGAAGATGCTCGTTAAGGTTTGAGCTGCTCTTCGATCCTCCCCCGCCAGGGGGAGGTGGCACCTAAGGTGACGGAGGGGGAGGAACGCGCAACCACAGTTATCCCTTACCTCCCCCTCCGTCTGGCAAGGGCCAGCCACCTCCCCCTGGCGGGGGAGGATACAATAGAGGGACGGCTGCATCCTCGTCACCCCGGACTAGTTCCGGGGTCCACCGTGCCACGTATCGACGGCTGGCGAGTATGCGGATCGGTGGATGCCGGAACGTGACCGGCATGACGGAGTGGGTGGTCGGTTCCGCTACAGCCACTTCGCTTGCTTGAACTTCACGTACAGCGCGGCGCAGACGACACCGATCACCGCCAGTACGACAAAATACCCGTATTCCGTCTTCAACTCGGGCATGTTCTCGAAGTTCATGCCGTAGATCCCGGCGATCGCAGTGGGGACGGCTAGGATAGCGGCCCAGGCGGCAAGTTGGCGGGTGATCGCGCCGGTGCGTTGCTGTTCGAGCAGGTTGCTGAATTCGAACACCGAGGTCAGCACTTCGCGCAGGCCCTCGACCATCGTCTGGACACGGCGGACGTGATCGAGCACGTCGCTGAAATACGGTTTCGCCTCCATGTCGATGCACGGCAGGTCGAGGCGGACGATCTTGCCGGCGACCTCGCCCATCGGTCCGAGAATGCGCTGGAAGCGGATCATTTCGCGTCTCAGACCAAAGATACGGACAATTTCGTCGCGGCCCAGGAAGGCGTCGATCGTGCGTTGCTCCATCGCCAGCACCTCGTCCTCGATGCTTTCGACGATCGGGAGATAGCCGTCGACGACGTAATCGAGGATCGCGTGGAGGACGTAATCGACGCCGTTGATCAGCAAGGTCGGCGCGGCTTCGAGTTGTTCGCGGAGCGCCTTGTGTGAGCGTGCCGAGCCGTGGCGGACGCTGATGATGTGGCTGTGGCCGACGAAGATCGCGGTTTCGCCGTACGCGATCTTGTCGTCTTCGAGTTGCGCGGTGCGGGCGACGACGAAGAGCTGATCGCCATAGACATCGACCTTGGGCAACTGATCCGCCTTGATCGCGTCCTCCACCGCCAGGGGGTGGAGATTATACTGGTCCTTCAGCGTCCGCATCTCGGCGTCGGTCGGGTCGCAGATGCCGATCCAGACGAACTCGGAGCGATCCGCGGGGCAGTCGACCTTTTCGTCGATCGAGACCGCGCGGACGCGCTTGCCATGGCGATAGAGATACGCGGCGACAACCGTCATGGAGCCTCAGAGATTACGCTAACGAGGCCGCGCCGGTATCAGAACGCCGGCAGCACCGCACCCCGATAATGCTGCTCGATGAAGGTCTTGGTGGCCGGGCTGCGCAACGCAGCGATCAGCTTCACGACCCGCGGGTCCTTCTCGCCACCGGGCAGGCCGACGACGAAATTGACGTAGGGGCTGTTCTTGTCCTCGATCGCGAGTGCATCGCGGACCGGGTTGAGCTTCGCGTCGAGCGCGTAATTGGTGTTGATCAGCGCGAGATCGACTTCGCCGAGCGTGCGGGGCAGGGTGGCGCCCTCCAGTTCCTTGAACTGCAGGTTCTTGGGGTTGGTGGCGATATCGTTCAGGCTCGACAGCGGATTGGTCGGGTTCTTGAGCGTGATCAGCCCGGCCTTCTGGAGCAGCAGCAGCGCGCGGCCGCCGTTGCTTGGCTCGTTGGGAATCGCGACGGTTGCGCCATTGGGGATCTGCGCAATCGACTTCCACTTGCGCGAGTAGGCGCCGAGCGGTTCGACGTGGACGCCTGCATAGGTCACCAGATGCGTGCCCCGCGAGGCGTTGAACTCGTCGAGATACGGCTTGGTCTCGAAATAGCTGACGTCGATCTGCTTCTGCTCAACCTGGAGGTTGGGCTGGACGTAGTCGTTGAAGACGCGGATCTGAAGGTCGACGCCTTCCTTGGCGAGCGTCGGCTTGATCGATTCCAGGATCTCGGCGTGCGGCACGGCGGTCGCGGCGACGGTGAGCGTCTTGCCGTCGTTGGTCTTGGTGCCACCGCAGGCGGCGAGCGCGAGCAGCGAGAACGAGGCGAGCAAGGTGCGGCGGTTCATGCGAATTCCTAGCGGCGTTAAATCAGCGGCGGGTGAAGTGGCGAGCGAGCGCGTCGCCGGCATATTGGATGATCTGGACGAGCACGACTAGCAGCACGACGGTGACGACCATGACGTCGGTCTGAAAGCGCTGATAGCCGAAGCGTATCGCGAGATCGCCGAGGCCCCCTGCGCCGACCACGCCGGCCATCGCGGTGAACGACACGAGCGCGACCGCGGTGACGGTGGCGCCGGCGATCAGCCCGGGGAGCGCCTCGGGGATCAGTGCGCCGGTGACGATCTGGCGCGTGGTGGCGCCCATCGCCTGCACCGCCTCGATCGTGGTGCGGTCGACTTCCTTCAGCGATCCCTCGACGAGGCGGGCGTAGAACGGCGCGGCGCCGACGACGAGCGGAGGGATCGCGCCGGCGACGCCGAGCGAGGTACCGACGAGCATGACGGTGAGCGGGATCATCACGATCAGCAGGATGATGAACGGCACCGAGCGGAGGATGTTGACGACGACCCCGAGCACGGCGTTGGCGACGCGGTTCTGCGACAGGCGGCCCTGGCCGGTCAGGTAGAGCAGCACGCCGAGCGGGAGGCCGAACGCGATCGTCAGGATCAGCGACCCGCCGAGCATGATCAGCGTGTCGAGGCACGCCTGGCCGATGTCGGACCAGTCGATGTTGACAAAGAAGCTCATGCCGCCAGCGCCGCCAGCATGCGCTGCGTCGCCGGGTGAGCGGCGTTGGCGAAGAGATCGGTGACCTCGCCGGTTTCGACGATGCGGCCGCGTTCGAGGACGGCGACGCGGTCGCAGACGTAGCGGACGACGTCCATTTCGTGGGTGATGAGGACGATCGTCAGGCCGAGGTCTCGGTTTAGGTCGCGCAGGAGGGTCAGGACCGAGCGGGTGGTTTCGGGGTCTAGTGCGCTGGTGGCTTCGTCGCAGAGCAGGATGTCGGGGTCGGTGGCGAGGGCGCGGGCGATGCCGACGCGCTGTTTCTGGCCGCCGGAGAGCTGGGCGGGGTATTTGGCGGCGTGATCGGCGAGGCCCACGCGGTCGAGCAGCGCGGCGACTTTCGTCTCGCGCTCGGCTTGGGATACGCCCGCGAGCACCAGCGGGAACGCGACGTTCGCCGCGACCGTGCGCGACGAAAGCAGTCCGAAGTTCTGGAAGATCATGCCAATCCGGCGACGTAGCGCGCGCAGATCCGCCGCGGACAGTGCCGCGACGTCGACGCCATCGACCTCGACCCGGCCCGACGTCGGGCGTTCGAGCGCGTTGATAAGGCGGATCAGCGTCGACTTGCCTGCACCGGACTGGCCGATGACGCCGAACACGCCGCGTGCGGGAATTTCGAGCGATACGCCATCAAGGGCCGCCGCGTCGCTTGCCGGGTAGGTTTTAACGACGTCAGTTAGGCGTATCATGTGGTGCCCATGACCTGCGCGGCGAACCGCTCCATTTCCTCGGCCTGCGGGCTCATCTGGAGCAGCAGCAGGTCGAGACCGGCCGCCTCATACTCAGCGACGCGCTCCTTCAACTGCTCGGGCGTGCCGACCAGATTGGGGCGCAGGCCGCGGTTGGAGACGGAGTATTCCTGGATCTTCAGCTCGCGTTCGAGTTGCGTGCCCGACAGCCACTGGTCGAAATTGGCATAGCCTGCGGGGAGTTCGGTGACGCTGGTAATGCGGTCGAGCTCGCGCTTCGCCTCGGCTTCGCTGTCGCGGACGATCGCGTAGGCGGCCATGCCGTATTGCATCGGCGCGCCGCCAGCTGCTTCGCGTCGCGCGGCCATGTCGGCGATCTTCGGGGCGATAGCGTCGGCGGGGTCGCCGTGCATGACATAGGCGTCGCACTGCGCGGCGATCATCGCCTTGGCCTTCTCGCTTTCGCCGCCGGCGTAGACGGTCGGGCGCTTGGCGGGCTTGGGCGAGCAGATCGCCTGTTCGGTGGTGTAGAACTGGCCCGCGAAGTCGAACCGCTCCTCAGTCCAGAGCCCGTCGACCACGGTCAACCACTCCGCGGTGCGCGCGTAGCGATCGTCGTGCTGGTCGAACTGGAGGCCGTATTGCTTGGCCTCGTCCGCCCACCAGGACGACACGACGTTGAGCGCGAGCCGCCCGCCCGAAATGCGGTCGATGTTCGCCGCGGCCTTGGCGAACAGCGCGGGGTGGTGGAAGTTCGGGCGGACCGCGACCATCAGCTCGATGCTGTCGGTCACCGCCGCGAGTGCCGCCGCGGTCGACCACGCATCGAGCGCGGGCTGTTCGATGCCCTTGATATCGTTGAGGTTCAGCTCGGCGATCAGCGTCAGGTCATAGCCCCAGCGCTCGGCATTCTGCGTCAGCGCCTTGGTGTAGGCCCAACTCGCCTCCATCCCCTCGTCGGGGACGTTGCGAAGCCAGCCGCCGAAGACGGGAGTCCAGTAACCATAGCGCATCAGCGGGCCTTTTCGATCTGTTCGACGAGGTAATCGACGAGGCGGTCGTGCGGATCCCAGCCGAGCATTTCGAGGGGCTTGGCGACGAAGTTCGACAGTGCGTTGATGTCGTAGAAGCGCGCGACGCCGTCGCGGTCGTCGATCATCACCTCGACTCCGCCGACGTCGAGATCGACCGTGCGGGCGATCGCCTCGGCGGCATCCTTCAAGGTTTGCGAGGGCTCGGCCGCGGCCATCTTGATGCCCGAGCCGGGGACGACGCACGCATCCGCGGGGCAGAGATCGAACGCGCCGCCGCCGGCGACCTCGATCGCGTAAAGGAATTTGCGGTCGAGCGTCTCGATCCGGGTGATCGCGCCGTCGCGGACGGGGACGTATTCCTGGACAAGAAGAACGCCGTCGACGCTGCTCGGCAGGCCAGCGTCGGCTACGGTGGTGCGGAGTTCGTCGAGGCTGTCGAAGCGGATGATGCCTGCGCCCGAACCGCCGATGTTCGCTTTGACGACCAGCGGGAAGCGGAGCGTCTGTGCGGCAGGGACGACGTCGGCGGCGCGGTGAACGACGCGGGTCTCGGGGATTGCGAGGCCGAGCGAGGCGATCAGCGATAACTGTCGTGCCTTGGAGGCGTCGATCGCGAGGACGTCGGTGCCGTTTACCACGCGCGCACCAGTGCGGCGCCAGTGATCGAGTATCGCCATCGTGTCGAAGATCGGATGCTCGTCGTTGCGCAGGAAGCTCGACATCGCGATGCGGTTGAAGACGACGGGGGCCGGGGTGCTCCGGTCGGCGGGGTTCCAGAACCCGTCGGGCGTCGCGCGGGTGAACGCGACGCCGCGGCGGTCGAGGGCCGCGAACAGCGGTTCGAACCAGAGCGGGTGCTCGTAGAGAATGGCGAGATCGGTCATCGCGACCCGGATACGCATTGCGCGCGGGCGTGCAAACCCAAGCAAAACTTTGCCGCGCGCAATATCGTGTCGCGGGGCCGCTGACAGGAGCGGGGCGACGCGGTAGCGTGGTGGATGATTTCCAGATTCGTCACGCTCGCTCTTGCCGTTCTCGGCGCCGTTTCCGTCTCGGCGCAGGAGGCTCCGCTTGCGCCGCCGCCCGCTGCTCCGGCGACCGTCTCGATCGTGATGACGACGAGCGAGGGGCCGATCACGCTGGCGCTGGAGAAGGATCGCGCGCCGCTGACGACCGCGAATTTCCTGCGGTACGTCGACCAGAAGCGGCTCGATGGGGTGACGTTCTACCGGGCGATGAAGCTGGGGGCGGATTCTGGGTTGATCCAGGGCGGGCCGCGGGGTGATGCGAAGCGGCTGCTGCCGCCGGTGAAGCATGAGCCGACCAGCCAGACCGGACTGTCGCACGTCGACGCGACGATTTCGATGGCAAGGTTTGCGCCGGGGAGCGCGACGGCGGACTTCTTCATTACGGTCGGGCCGGTGTTGTCGCTCGATGCTAGTCCGGCGGGGAGCGGGGATACGGCTGGGTTCGCGGCGTTCGGGCATGTGGTGGAGGGGATGGACGTGGTGAAGCGCATCCTTGCTGCGCCGACGTCGCCGACTGCCGGGGTTGGGGTGATGAAGGGGCAGATGATTGCTGCGCCGGTGAAGATTTTGACCGTTCGTCGGGTCAAGTAACGGGCGTCGGTTAGAGAGCGATTACGCTTCACGGCTACCACCCCGGCGGAGGCCGGGGCCCAGTTGGGGGACGTCGCCAACTGAGCGCTGCGCGTCGTTACTGCGACCTTTCCAACTGGGCCCCGGCCTTCGCCGGGGTGGTGTGGGGATAGGACATCCCTATTCCAAATTGTTTCCCCGCGAAGGCGGGGACCCAGACTGGGCTCCCGCCTTCGCGGGAGAACACGGGGGCGGGTGGTGCCACTAGTTAACCGCGTCTTCAGGCTGGCGCCATAACCCGGATGATCCCGGCCGCGACCTTGGCCGTCACCGGAGTCTTCGCCAGAACCTCCCCATCGATCGAGATCGGCAACGGCGGGATCGTGTTGATCTTCAGGCTCTTCCCCCGAAAATCGCGCACTTTCTCGTGGCGTGACTCGAGCCGGAACACGCTGGACGCCCAGTTCTGCACCAGCCGCCGCTTCACGTGCCCCATCACCGCCTGCACTACGATCTCGCCCGAATCGACTGCGGCTGCATCCACCAGTTCGGTGCCGCCATGATACGGCCCGTTCGAGATGCGCACCTCGACGACGCGGATCTTCACCGCGGTCGGGCCTTCGCCGACGATCAGCGTGAACGGGCGGAAGCGCATGTATTGATACGTCGCCCACGCCAGATAGCCGACCTTGCCGAAGATCTTCTTCAGCCCGTGCGGGACCGTCTCGGCGATCTTCGGGCTGATGCCCATCGCCGCGCAGTTCGCGAAATAATCGCCGTCGATCATGCCGAGATCGATCCGGCGTGGCTTGCCGGTGCGGATCACCTCCACCGCGCCCTCGATATTCAGCGGAATGCCAAGCGTGCGCGCGAAACTGTTGGCGGTGCCGAGCGGCAACACGCCAAGGATCACGTCGTGGCCCACCATCAGGTCGACCAAGCCGCTGACCGTGCCGTCGCCGCCACCAAGAATCAGCAGGTCGGGCTTCTTCGCCAGCGCCCGGAGCACCGTCGCTTCGAGGTCCTTCGGATCCTCGACCGCATGCGCGTCGACCTCATAAGGCAGCCCCGACATCGCCGCACACGCGCGCTTGAACAGCTTCTGTCCCTTGCGCGACTTGGCGTTGACGACGAGCGCGGCGGACGTGATCGTATCGTTCGACATAAGGCCCCTAACGCACGGCATGCGGTTTCGCACCCGTAACGCTTCTCCCGTAAAACTTGATCCGTCGCCGCGCATCCCGCAAAGCCCGCCGCATGACCGCAAGCTATCCCGCGCTTCGCCTCCGTCGCACCCGCGCCTCCGCCTGGAGCCGCCGCCTCCATGCCGAGACCGTGCTGACGCCCGCCGACCTGATCTGGCCGCTGTTCGTGACCGAAGGAGCTGGCGTCGAGCAACCGATCGCCAGCCTACCGGGCGTCTCGCGCTGGTCGGTCGACGGCATCGTCGCGCGTGGCCGCGAGGCGCGCGACCTCGGCATCCCGTGCATCGCGCTGTTCCCGTATACGCAGGTCGAACGCCGGACCGACGATGGTCGCGAGGCACTGAACCCCGACAATCTGATGTGCCAGGCGATCCGCGCGCTGAAGGATGCCGTGCCCGAGGTCGGCGTGCTGACCGACGTCGCGCTCGATCCGTACACCAGCCACGGGCATGACGGCCTGGTCGACCCAGCCGGCTATGTCGTCAACGATACGACCGCCGAGATGCTCGTCGCGCAGGCGCTGAACCAGGCGAATGCGGGCGCCGACATCATCGCGCCGTCGGACATGATGGACGGCCGGATCGGCATGATCCGCAGCGCGCTGGAGGCGGACTCGCACCACAACGTCCAGATCATGTCCTACGCCGCCAAGTACGCCAGCGCGTTCTACGGGCCGTTCCGCGATGCAGTCGGTTCGCGCGGGCTGCTCAAGGGCGACAAGAAGACGTACCAGATGGACAACGCCAACGCCGAGGAAGCGCTGCGCGAGGTCGCGATGGACCTGGCAGAGGGCGCCGACACGGTGATGGTCAAGCCCGGCCTGCCGTATCTCGACATCATCGTCCGCGTTCGCCAGGCGTTTGAGGTGCCGGTGTTCGCGTACCAAGTGTCGGGCGAGTACGCGATGATCGAGCACGCCGTTGCGGCTGGCGCTGCCGAGCGCGACGTGATGGTGCTGGAGACGCTGATGTCGTTCAAGCGCGCCGGCTGTTCGGGTGTGCTGACCTACCACGCGGCGCATGCGGCGAAATTGCTGAATGGCTGACATCGTCGGCGCGGACGACAGGCCGCTGATGGCGCGCTGGTGCCGGACGATGTTCGTCGCGACGATCCTGACCGGATCGTTCCTGCTGTTCCTCGTTCAGCCGATGGTGGCGCGGATGGCTTTGCCGCGGTTGGGTGGCGCGCCGGCGGTGTGGAACTCGGCGATGCTGGTGTACCAGGCGTTGCTGCTCGCGGGCTATGCGTATGCGCATTGGCTCGGGCGTGTGCGGCCGCGGGCGCAGGCGGCGATCCACCTTGGCGTGCTGATCGTCGCGGCACTGTGGTTGCCGATCGGGTTGATCGCGATGGACTTGCCGGCGGATGCGCTGCCGGCCTTGTGGGTGCCGTGGCTGCTTGGGCTGTCGATCGGGCCGTTGTTCTTCGCGGTCTCTGCGCAGGCACCGCTGATCCAGCGCTGGTTCAGTGCGGCGAGTGGCGGCGGTGATCCCTATGCGCTGTATGCGGCCTCCAATCTCGGCAGTTTTGCGGGGCTGATCGCGTATCCGCTGCTGGTCGAGCCGTTGATGGCGATCCATGCGCAGAGCCTGCTGTGGAGCGGCGGCTACGTTATGCTGATCTTGCTCGTGCTCGCCTGCGCGACGCGGCTGCCCAGGACGGCGGCAGCCGATCACGTCGTCGCCACCAGCGCGCCGCCGGGTGCCAAGCGAATCCTGCATTGGATCGCGCTTGCGCTCGTCCCGTCAGGCCTGATGCTCGCGACGTCGACCTATATTTCGACCGACATCGTCGCGATGCCGCTGCTCTGGGTGATCCCGCTCGGGCTGTATCTGCTGAGCTTTAGCGTCGCGTTCGCCAACGATCGCTGGCTCGCCGACCTGCTGACCCGGATCGCGCCGATCACGATTTTGCTGTTCGGCGGGGTCATCATGAGCGGTGGCTACACCGAGCGGCCCTTCTTCAGCGCCGGCATCGCGCTGGTGCTGCTGTTCATGATCTCGGTCGCGCTGCACACCGCGCTCTATCGCAAGCGGCCCGCACCGGACCGGCTGACCGGCTTCTATCTGGCGATGTCGGCGGGCGGGGCGCTCGGCGGCGTATTTGCCGCGTTGGTCGCGCCGGTGGTGTTCGACTGGACCTATGAATATCCGCTGCTGATCCTCGCGGCCGGGGCGCTGGTGCCGCAGGTCTATCTGATCGCGCGGTTGCGCAATCTGTGGATGGCGAGGGGAGGGACGAAATGGGTCACGCTCGCTGCGATCGTTCTCGTCCTGCTGGCCGTTGCCGGTCTGCGTATCGGTAACCCCGACGGCCTGTTGGGCGATAGCCAGCAGGGTCTCGCTTTCCTGATCGTGGCGACGATCGGCTTCGCGGCAATCGGTGCGCGATTGCCGTACATGATCGTGCTGGCGGGCGCGCTCGTCCTGTTCGGCGGCTATCGGTCGCTGGAACTGTCGATCGAACCCGGCGCGCGCGTGCGCAGCTATTTCGGCGTCTATACCGTGCGCAACGAGCCGGGGCCGGATGGCGGTACGCGCGAACTCGATCACGGGACGACGGTCCACGGCATCCAGCTGCGCGGTTCGCCGGCGCGCGAGCGGACACCGACCACCTATTACGCGGTCGGTTCGGGCGTGGGGCAGGCGATGCTCGCCGCACCCGCGCTGTACGGTCCGACCGCGCGGATCGGTGTCGTCGGGCTCGGGACGGGGACGCTGTCGTGTTACGCAAGGCCCGGCCAACGCTGGCGGTTCTACGAGATCGACCCGGCGGTGGTCGCCATCGCGCGCGATACGGGCCAGTTCACCTATCTGTCGCGATGCCTGCCCAACCCCGATATCCGGATGGGCGATGCGCGGATCGCCCTGGCGCACGATGCGTCGAACAGCCTCGACCTGCTCGCGCTCGACGCGTTCTCGTCCGATTCGGTGCCGATGCATCTGATGACGCGCGAGGCGTTTGCGACCTATGGCCGGGTGCTCGCGCCGGGCGGTCTGTTGCTGGTGCATATCTCCAACCGCTTCATCGATCTCGAACCAGTGGTGGCCGCGGCGGCACGCGAGGGCGGCTGGACCGCGGTGATCCTGCGGTATCGTCCGTCGAGCGTGCTCGTCGACCGTGCCTCGGCGTCGGACTGGGTGGCGCTGTCGCGTGATCCGCGCGCGATCGCGGCGTTACGCGCGAAGGATTCCAGTTGGACCACGCCGACGCCGCGAAAAGGCTTTGCAGGGTGGACCGACGACTACTCGACGATCCTGCCGTTGTTGAAGGGGTTCTGAGCTGTCGATCCTCCCCTGCCAGCGGGGGGAGGAAGGGCGCGTTTATGCCGAGGGCAGGCTCGCCTGGATGCGCGCGATCGTTGCGCCCTGCCGGTCGGCTTCGGCCTGCGCCTTGTTGCGGATCTTCGCCAGCGCTGGATAATCGGGCTGCAACTTGGCCGCACGATCGGTTGCGCGCGATTCCATGTCGGTGACCAGCGACGAACTCTGCGCGCGCCAGTCGTCGAGTCCGGCGAGGGCGGTCTGCGCCGCGATCCACGGCTCGCTGCCGACCGCCGCACCGCGCGCCGTCCGCGCCAGCGCCTCGGCCTTCGCTGCATCGCGCGCGAATCCGGTGGCGATCGCGTCGAGCTTGCCGGACAGAGTCGCGATCTCCGCGTCGAGCGCCGGATCGGGGGCCGCGACCGCCGCTTTCACCGCGGGTTCGGCAAAGCCGAGCTTCTCGATCGGCCGGGCGCCGAGCGACGGGTAGCTGGTCCTGTCCTGGCTGCACGCGCCGGTTGCGAGGACGAGCGCGAGCGATACGTGACGGAGCGAAGCGGCGTGTTTCATGTCCGCCGCTCTATGCTGCGAAAGCTTTGCGCACAACTTTCTCGCGGCAAACCCTTGCACCGCCGAAAATGCCTGCTATCAGCGCCCCTCCAGTGCACCCATAGCTCAGCTGGATAGAGCATCAGACTACGAATCTGAGGGTCGGGCGTTCGAATCGCTCTGGGTGCACCAGGATTTTCCGCTTCATAGCGGGTTTGTCGAACCGGACACGGGACGGCGATGCACCCATAGCTCAGCTGGATAGAGCATCAGACTACGAATCTGAGGGTCGGGCGTTCGAATCGCTCTGGGTGCACCATTTTCCTTATATCGGCGGATCGCGCGAGAGCCGTTTCCGCAGCATCGATGCGGTATCCGACGCGGTCCGTGGTACCACCACCGATCCCGGCCGCCGAAATGCGACTTTGACCAAGCCGCGGCGTTGAGATGCCGGACCATATTCAGGAGATCACGATGCGGCGTACGGGCAAGGGATTGATCGGGGGCGCACTGCTGGCCGCGGTGTCGGGGCTGGGGCTGTCGCTCTATTCGAGCCGGCTCGCGCGCCACGCCGAAGACCTCGTGCCGCCCGACGGACGCTTTCTCGACGTCGACGGGGCACGACTTCATTATATCGATGTCGGATCGCAGACCGGGCCGACGATCGTCATGGTCCACGGCCTTGGCGGACAGTTGCGCAATTTCAGCTATGCGCTGGTCGATCTACTCAAGGACGAATATCGCGTGATCGTCGTCGATCGGCCTGGCTCGGGCTATTCGGTCGCGACCGGGAACACCACGCCGGGGATCATCGCGCAGGGTGCGATCATCGCCGACCTCATCCAGAAGCTCGGGCTCGATCGGCCGCTGTTCGTCGGCCATTCGCTGGGCGGCGCGATCGGGCTGGCAGTCGGCCTCGATCATCCGCACTTGGTTCGTGCGCTGGCGTTGATCGCACCGCTGACGCAACCGCTGGAGCAGGTGCCCGAGAGTTTCCGCGGGCTCGCGCGGATTCCTGCCGGCGCGCGTCTCGCCTTCGCGCAGGTGCTCGGTACGCCGCTCAGTCGGCTGACGGCGACCAGGACGCTGCAGGGCGTGTTCGCGCCCGAGGCGGTGCCGGAGGACTTCGTGACCCGCGGCGGCGGTGCGCTCGCGGCGCGACCGGTCGCGATCGCCGCGGCGGCGGCGGATCTGGCCGGCGCGAACGACGACGTGACGGCGATGGCGGCGCGCTATGGCGAAATCCAGCTTCCGACGCGGATCCTGTACGGGCGGCAGGACGCGATCCTCGATCCGGCGTGGAATGGGCACCGGACCGCGGCGGTGATTCCGGGGGCTAAGATCGATACGATCGAGGGGGGGCATATGATCCCGATTACCGCGCCTGAGGCTTGTGCGCGGTTCGTAAGGGCTGCGTTTGCGGCTGGGTGAGGCGCGACGGGAGATTGCCCTAAGTAGCTGATCCACCCCGGCGGAGGCCGGGGCCCAATTGGAAAGGTCGGCGTAATTAAGGGCCGCGCTTCGTTAGCTGCCTTACCCAATTGGGCCCCGGCCTTCGCCGGGGTGGTGCCTCGGTGGGGAGCGCGTACACGACAATGAGCACTTGGACGTTGGAAGTTGCCGACGCTGGCGTTGATGCGATGCCGACAGCCCCTCCGAGGCAGCAACGAACGCCTCTCCCGCTTCCTTGTTCTCCCGCGAAGGCGGGAGGCCAGACTGGGCTCCCGCCTTCGCGGGAGAACAAGCTTGAGTTTGAGTGCCAGTCAGCCCGCGACGGGGAGCTTCACCTTGCCGGCTTCGTCGCGTTCCAGGGGGCCGTAGGACAGTACGACCTCGAGCAGCAGCGGGCCGCCATAGACGTGCGGGAACAGCTGTCCGCCACGCGACGCTTCCCATTTCACGTCGTCGCCGAGCGCTTCGAGATCGATCGCGGCCACGTGCAGGTCCGACTGGTCGGCAAAGTGCTTGTCGACCGTCTCCGTCAGCTGCTCGGCGGTGGACAGGTGAATGTAGCCGTCAGCCACATCCACCGGCGCCCCCGCAAAGCTTCCGCTTTCCAGAGTCGCCAGCTGCTCCCCCGTCAGCACTTTATATGCGATCGGATCGCGGCTCATTCGCCGTCCTCCGGGCCCGCGGCGGTATCCTCGCCGATCGTCGCGCCGGTATCCGGAGCGACCTCCGGCACGGCATCGGCCAGGTTGATCTCGGCGTCTTCCTCGGTTTCCTCGATCCGCGCGGCGGAGACGACATGCTCGCCCTTCGCCACGTCGAACAGCTTCACGCCGGCCGAGTTGCGGCTGATGACCCGAAGCGATGCGAGCGTCGTGCGGATCAGTTTCGCCTGATTGGTCACCAGCATCAGCTGATGGCCCTTCGCCGCGGCGAAGCTCGCCACGACGGGGCCGTTGCGCGCGATGTTGTCGATGTTGGTGATGCCCTGGCCACCGCGACCGGTGCGGCGATAGTCATAGGCGCTCGACAGCTTGCCATAGCCGTTCTCGCAGACCGTCAGGATGAACTGCTCGCGGTCCTTGAGATCGTTGTAGCGGTCGGCGCCCATGCCGTGATCGCCCTCGCGCTCGCCCTTCCACGGTGCGAACTTGAGGTAAGTCTCGCGCTCGTCCGGGGTCGCGCCGACACGGTGGAGGACCGACAGCGAGATGACCTCGTCGTCGCCCTTCAGCGTCACGCCGCGCACGCCGGTCGACGTCCGGCTCTGGAACTCGCGGACGTCGTCGCCGGCAAAGCGGATCGCCTTGCCGAGCTTGGTCGCGAGCAGCACGTCGTCATGCTCGCTGAGCAGCGCAACGCCGATCAGCTTGTCCTCCGATCCCTCCTCGAAGCGCATCGCGATCTTGCCGTTCGACGGCACGTTGGTGAACGCGTCCATCGCGTTGCGGCGCACGAGCCCGCGCTGCGTCGCGAACATCACGTGCAGGCGGCTCCATTCGCTCAGATCCTCCGGCAGCGGGAGCACGGTCGAGATCGTCTCGCCCGGCGCCAGCGGCAGCAGGTTGATCATCGGCCGTCCACGCGTGGCAGGACCGCCCTCGGGCAGGCGCCAGACCTTGTAGCGATACACCTTGCCGAGGTTCGAGAAGAACAGCACCGGCGTGTGCGTCGAGGTGACGAACAGCTCGGTGACGACGTCCTCGTCCTTCGTCGACATGCCCGCCCGACCCTTGCCACCGCGCGCCTGTGCGCGGAACGTGTCGAGGCTGGTGCGCTTGATATAGCCCTGCATGGTCACGGTGACGACCATGTCCTCGCGCTCGATCAGATCCTCGTCGTCGATGCCGTTGGCGGCGGCGGCGATCTCGGAACGGCGCGGGGTGGCGAATTCGTCGCGGATCGCGATCAGCTCGCCGCGCATCACTTCGTACAGCTTCGCACGGTCGCCGAGGATGTGAAGCAGCTCGCCGATCGTCGCGGCCAGCGCCTTCAGCTCGTCGCCGATCTCGTCGCGGCCGAGCAATGTCAGGCGATGCAGGCGGAGATCGAGGATCGCGCGGACCTGCGGCTCGGACAGCTTGTAGATGCCGTCGGCCTGCTTGTCCTCGACCGCCTCGACGAGTGCGATGTACGGCGCGATCTCCTCGACCGGCCACTCACGCGCCAGCAGCTTGCCGCGTGCTTCGGCGGGGCTCGACGAACCGCGAATGATCTTGACGACCTCGTCGAGGTTGGTGACCGCAATGACGAGGCCGAGCAACAGATGCGCGCGCTCGCGTGCCTTGGCGAGTTCGAACTTCGAGCGGCGGGTGATGACCTGCTCGCGGAAGGTGATGAACGCGCCGATGATGTCGCGCAGGTTCAGCAGTTCAGGGCGACCGCCGCGGATCGCCAGCATGTTGGCGGGGAAGCTCGACTGCGCCGGCGTGTGCCGCCAGAGCTGGTTGAGCACCACATCGACGGTCGCGTCGCGCTTTAGGTCGATGACGATGCGGACGCCCATGCGGCTCGATTCGTCGCGGATGTCGCTGACGCCTTCGATCCGCTTGTCCTTGGCGGCTTCGGCGATCTTCTCGACCAGGCCGTTCTTGCCGGTCTGGAACGGGATCTCGGTGAGCACGATCGAGCGGCGGTCGCCCTTGCCCTCCTCGACGATATGCCGCGAGCGGACGATGATCGAGCCGCGGCCGGTCTCGTACGCCGACTTGGCGCCCGCACGGCCGAGGATGATCGCGCCGGTCGGGAAGTCGGGACCTGGGACGATCTCGAACAGCTCTTCCGTCGTGATCGCACCATTGTCCATGTAGGCGAGGCACGCGGCGATGACTTCGCCGAGATTGTGCGGCGGGATGTTGGTCGCCATGCCGACGGCGATGCCGCCCGCGCCGTTGACCAGCAGGTTGGGGAAGCGCGCCGGCAACACCGAAGGCTCGCGCTCCGAGCCATCATAATTGGGCGTGAAGTCGACCGTGTCCTTGTCGAGATCGCCGAGCAGCGCGTTCGCGACCTTGCCGAGACGCGCCTCGGTGTAGCGCATCGCCGCGGGTGGATCGGGGTCCATCGAGCCGAAGTTGCCCTGGCCGTCGATCAGCGGCACGCGCATCGACCAGTCCTGCGTCATGCGGGCCAACGCGTCGTAGATCGAGCTGTCGCCGTGCGGATGGTATTTACCCATCACGTCACCGACGATGCGCGCGGACTTGCGGTAGGGCTTGCCGGCGACGAAGCCGCTTTCGTGCGCGCCGTACAGGATGCGGCGGTGGACGGGCTTCAGGCCGTCGCGGACGTCGGGCAGCGCGCGCGCGACGATGACGCTCATCGCATAGTCGAGATAGCTCGACTTCATCTCGTCGACGATCGAGATCGTGGCGATGCCGGCGGGCTCGCCGCCCTGGGGTTCGGCGAGTATGGTCTCGTCGGTCAAATCTGAACGCTTTCGGCTTGTTGCGGTGTTGTGACACACCTTAGCCGAGGGGGGGGCACCTTACTACCCCCGCGCACGCGTACGCACGCGAGGGAGCAAGGTTTCATCGTTAATTTCGGGCTTATTTGCAGGCGGTCTTGGTCTTGTTGCCGGCGAGCGAGCAATCGTACGTCACGGTCTTGCCGTTCGCGAGCTTGGCGGTGACCATGCGGCCTTTCTTGACCGTGGTCGTGCGCTTGGCGACCTTGGTATTGCCCAACGGCGTGGTGGTCTTGGTCGTCGTGGTGTGCGTCGCGACGGTCTTCGGCTGGACGGTCTTGGTCTGAGCCTGAGTGGCGGCAACCGCTGCGCCAGCGGAGAGCAGCGCGCTGCCGGCGAGGATCGCGAGGGGGAGGGACTTCTTCATGCGGGTATCCTCTCGTTTCGGCCTAGGTGGACGATGCGGAGAGACTGCGCCGGAGAACCTGAACGGAAAATGGCAGAAGGGTGAAATCTGCGTCATGAGCGCGACTGCTTCTTACCCCTCCCTGCAAGGGAGGGGCAGGGGGTAGGTCGGTTTCCACATTGGCTAGCGGTCGTGGTTTACAACCGGCCGACCCACCCCCCAACCCCTCCCTTCCAGGGAGGGGTGCAGTCAGGGCGTGACCTCTACCCCGTCCCACGCGAAGAGCTTGCCGCTGTCCGGCGCGCGCAGGCCGTCGATGACGTCGAGCAACTGCACCGCCGCGCGGTCCGGCTTGAACAGGTTGCCGGGCGTCACGTTGCCCTGGAATGGCTTCGACAAGCCGGTGTCGACTGTACCCGGATGCAACCCCACGACGATCCCGCTGGAGTTCCGGCGCTTGTCCTCGATCGCGATCGTCTTCACCAACTGGTTCAGCGCCGCCTTCGACGCGCGATAGCCGTACCACCCGCCGAGCTTGTTATCGCCGATGCTGCCGACACGAGCAGACAGCACAGCGAACACGATCCGCCCCGCTTTCGGCATCGTCGGCAGGAAGTGCTTCGCCACCAGCGCGGGCCCGATCGCGTTGATCGCGAAGTTGCGCGCCATCCACACCGGATCGAGTTCGCGCATCGCCTTCTCGGGACCCTTGTCGCCGTCGTGCAGCAACCCGGTCGCGACGATCACCAGCGTCGGCGAGCCGGCCCGCAAAGCCGCTGCGGCAATGCTAGCCTCGTCCTCCAGATCGAGATGCCGATCGCCGCTCTCCGACCGCGCGAACCCGTAGACCTGGTCGAAAGCCCCTTCCTCGATCAGCGCCTCTTCCAGCGCCTTGCCGATCCCGCCCGACACACCGATGACGACCGCGCTGCTCACTTGCGCACGAACCGGAATTGCGTGTCGCTGCTGCCCGCCGCGTCATACGCATAGCCGTCGCTGTCGAAGCCCTTGATCCCCTCGATGTCGTCGACGCGGTGTTCCACCAGCCACCGCGCGACCATGCCGCGGGCCTTCTTCGCGTGGAAGCTGACGAACTTCTGCGCCTCGCCCTCGCGGAAATCGATCGCGACGACGCGGATCGACTTGGGCAGCTTGCCGTCCGCCGCTGCCCAATATTCCTGGCTCGCGAGGTTGAGGATCGTCCCCGACCCCTCCGCCTCGACATCGTCCGCGAGCAGCTTGGCGATCCTGTCTCCCCACCAGTCGGTCAGCTTCGTCTTCCGCGGCGCCCAGCGCGTGCCCATCTCCAGCCGGTAGGGCCGCATCAGGTCGAGCGGCCGGAGCAACCCGTACAGCCCCGACAGCATCCGCACATGATCCTGCGCGTAATCCACCGCTGCCTCGTCGAGCGTCTTGGCCTCCAGCCCGGTATAGACGTCGCCGGCAAACGCGAACATCGCCGGCCGCTCGGGCAGCGTGTCGAAGTCGCGATACCGGTCGGCGTTGAGCTTCGCCAGCGCCGGCGAGATGTGCATCAGCTCCGACAGCTTCTTTTGCGTCAGATGCGCGGCGGCATGCGCGAGCGTCTTCGCCTCTGCGGCGAACCGCGGCGCGGTCGGGTCGAGCTGGGGCAGCGCGCTCTCGTAATCGAGCGTCTTGGCGGGCGAAAGGACAGCGATCATGCCCGCGATCTAGCGACCGCAATGGGTGCGTTCAATCGACGTTCACGCGCAAAAACGCTTTGATGGGATCCAAGCCGCTTGCTTGAACGTATCCACGACGGACCATATAGCGTCGCCGCGCGCCACGAAGGTATTCGAGGTCGGCGCAGAGGGAGAGTTTCCGCATGAAGACCATTTCGAAGCTTGCACTGATTGCGGCGTTCGCCACCGGCACGAGCGGCCTCGCGCTGTCGACGCCTGCGTTCGCCAAGGACAAGAAGGCCGACGCGGCGCCGGCGATGAAGCTGAGCCCCGAAGTCCAGAAGCCCGGCGTGGCCGCGCAGACCGCGCTGGCCGCCAAGGACTTCGCCGGTGCGCAGACCGCGATCGACCAGATCGATGCCGCCGCCAAGACCGATTACGAGAAGTATATCGGTGCTGCGCTGCGCTATCAGCTCGAGAACGACAAGATCGTCGCGACGCAGACCGCCAACCCGAACGCGCCGGTCAACGAGACCACGCTCGCCAAGCCGCTCGATGCGCTGATCGCCAATGCGGCCACCCCGGCGGCGGATCGCGGCAAATATGCGTATCGTCGCGGTGCGCTGGCGTTCAACGGCAAGCAGTATCCGATCGCGCTCCAGTATTTCGCGAAGGCCAAGGAACTCGGCTATACCAATCCGGACCTCGGGTTGCAGATCGTCAAGGCGAAGATGGAAAGCGGCGACGTGACCGGTGCGACCGCCGATCTCGACGCTGCCATCACGCAGATGACCGCGGCTGGCCAGAAGGCTCCCGAGGATTATTATCGGTATGCGATCGCCAAGTCCTACGCCGCCAAGCGTAACGCGGACACGATGGCATGGTTGAAGAAGTGGGTCACCGCCTATCCGTCGGCCAAGAACTGGCGCGACACGCTGATCCTCGCGGGTATCCAGCAGAACGCGCTGATCACGCTCGACGAAGCGCAGAAGGTCGACATCTTCCGCCTGATGCGGGCGACCAACTCGCTCGCCGACCAGACCGACTATCTGCAATATGCGGATAGCGTGAATCGTCGCGGCCTGCCGAGCGAGGCTCAGGCGGTGATCAAGGAAGGCATGGCGCAGGGCAAGATCCCCGCCGGTAACGCGATGTCGAAGGGCCTGCTGGCCGACGCGACCAAGAACATCGCCGCCGATGGTCCGCTCGCGGGCCTTGAAAAGCGCGCAACGACCGCAGCCAACGGCAAGCTCGCCGCGGGTACGGCCGATGCGTATCTCGGGCAGAACAACTACGCCAAGTCGGCCGAGCTTTATAAGCTGGCGCTGACCAAGGGTGGTGTCGACGCCGACGACGTGAACCTGCATCTCGGTATCGCGCTCGCGAAGTCGGGCGACAAGGCCGGCGCTGCGGCTGCGTTCGCAGCGGTCAAGGCCTCGCCGAAGGCCGATGTCGCGGGCCTGTGGACGACTTGGCTGGCGGCGCCCGCCGCATAAGTCGATCCGGTTGGATCTGGGGAAGCGGGGTGGCAGCGATGCCGCCCCGTTTTTCATTTCAGGTGACGCGACCGGCTTTGGGCAGCGCGCCGAGGGTTGGTCAGTCGCCGACCACCACCGGGATGCCCGAGAGCGCCTTGGCGGTGCGGATCGTCAGCGACGTCTTCACGCTCGCCACGTTGGGTGCCGGCGTCAGGTGGGTCGTTAGGATCTCCTGGAAGCTCTTCAGGTCGGCGGCGACGATCTTCAGGATGAAGTCGATCTCGCCGTTGAGCATGTGGCATTCGCGGATCTCGGGAATGTCGGCGATGTGATTCTCGAACGCCGCGAGGTCGTGCTCGGCCTGGCTGCGCAGCGAGACCATCGCGAACACCGTGATCGGAAAGCCCAGCCGGCTCGCGTCGAGATCGGCATGATAGCCGCGGATCGCGCCGGCTTCCTCGAGTGCGCGGACGCGGCGCAGGCAGGGGGGCGCGGTCAAGCCGACCTGATCGGCCAGATCGACGTTTGTCATCCGTCCGTCCGCCTGCAACAGCGACAGGATCTGCCGATCGATCCGGTCAAAACTCATTTCACGCAACTCCCGAGCAACATCGCAAACCAATTGGTTCGTTCCCCATAGCCATAAGATTGTTGCGGCGAAACGCAATTGTCCCACTATGCGACGAACCCGTCGGCGCCGGAAAATGCGGAGTTCCTTCGAAGAGTCGCGCGCGTTAAGGAATCGCAACGGCGGGCATGCTAGGTCATCCGTTCCGGGAGACAATGTGCGGTTCGACGACAGCCTGAAGACGATCCTCTCTGCCGACATGGCCTCCGAATTCGGAGCGCAGTCGGCATGGCGGCAACTCGTCGACCTGATGGGCCGTGGTCGCATCGCGTGCGACGCGCCGTCGATCGCAAGGTTGCGCATGCTGCGTCCAGAAGTGCCGGTAGCGGTTCGTGCGGCCAGTGCGCGCGCGCTCGCCTTTGCCGCGCCGGATGCGTTGCTGGTCGGGTTCTTCGCCGAAGACGCGTTGGCAATCGCTGCCCCGGTGTTGCGCACCGCGAGGCTGGCGCCGGACGCGTGGCTGGCGATCCTGCCGCGGCTGACGCCGGCGGGTCGCTCGGTCCTGCGGCATCGTCGCGATCTGCCTGATGCCGTCCAGCGCGGGTTGCAGAGCTTTGGGCCGGTCGATTTCATTCTGCCGCAGCCTGACGCCGTGCCCAATGCGGTAGCGGACGATGATCGGGCCGACGCGGTGCCCCCGCTCGACGATACAGCCGTAGCCGCTCGGGTCGCCGCAGAAACCGCTACGGTCGAGCCGGCGGCGATTGCTGCCGACACAGGCACCGCCGAGCCCGTGGCGGCTGTCGCAGAACCAGCCACCGTGGAGCCTGCGGCTGCGGTATCGCCGCTGCCGAGCGCGCCGCTGAGCGAAACACCGTTCATCGCGCTCGGCGACGTCGCGCGCGGACTGCCGTTCATGGCGGAGGCACTGCGTCACGCGAAGCTGGCCGAGAGCGCCCCGGCGATCGACGACGAGCAGACTGCCGGCACCGATGTCGAACGATTCGAGATTTCCGATCTCGTCGCGCGGATCGAGGCGTTCAACAAGGATCGTACGGTCGATGCCGGCGCTCCGGCGGCCGTATCCATCGAGGTCGAGACCTTCCGGTACGAAACCGACGCGCACGGCGTGATCCGGGTGATCGAGGGCGTCGCCCGCTCGGCGTTGATCGGCGTGTCGCTCGGCTATGCGGCGCGGCAGGGCGAGGCGCAGCTCGATGGTGTCGTGGCGGGCGCGTTCAGGCGGCGGTCGCGGTTCAGCGATGCACGGCTCGAGGTTGGTGGATTGTCCGACGCGTTCGGATCGTGGCGGTTGTCCGGCGTACCGGCGTTCGAACATGCCTCCGGACGGTTCATCGGCTTTCACGGGACCGGGCGGCGACCGCGGCGCGACGAGACCGCCGAGCCGGCTCGCGCGTCTTCGCCGGTATCCGATTCGCTGCGCCAGCTTGTCCACGAGCTGCGGACGCCGACCAATGCGATTTCCGGGTTCGCCGAGCTGATCGAGACGCAGTTGCTCGGCCCCGTCTCGCCGACCTATCGCGACCGGGCGACGGCGATCCGCACACAGGCGAGCGATCTGCTAGCGGCGATCGACGACCTGGATATCGCCGCGCGGATCGAAGGCCATGCGCTCGATCTGCGGCCGACTGCGGTAGCGGTGCTGCCGTTGCTCGACCGCGTTGTGGCCGATCTGAAACCGCTTGCCGCGTTGCGCGGGACCAGTGTCGCGATCGTCGCCCCGGCGGGCGATTGCGACATTCTGGGCGATGATCGTGCGGTCGAACGGCTGATCGGGCGGTTGATCGCGGCGCTGGTATCCGCGGGACGCCCTGACGAGCGGCTCGGCATCGTCGTTCGACCGGTCGGCGAGACGGTGACGATCGCGTTCGACCGGCCTGCCGCACTGGCGGCGCATGTGACCGATGTCCTGCTCAGCATCGATGCCGAGCAGGAGAATGACGGCGAGGGTGCGCCGTTGCTTGGTACCGGTTTTGCGCTGCGACTGGCGCAGAATCTGGCGGTCGAGCTCGGCGGGGTGCTGACGATCGGCATCGACACGCTCACGCTGCAACTGCCGGCGTCGGACGTGCGCAACGTCGGTGATCAGACCGAGCTTATGGTCGACGAGCGACGGTGATCGCAGGTCGCGCGTATCGCCCGCCACGGCCGACCAACGCGCAACGCATCGTCTGGCCGGATACGTTCGGCACCCGTTTCACGGTCATGGTCGATGTCGAGGAAGAGTTCGACTGGGACGCGCCGCCCGATCCTCGCAACCGTGCGACCACCGCGATGGCCGCCTTTCCCGACGCGCATCGTCGGTTCGCCGAGCGGGGTGTCGGGCTTACCTGCATGGTCGATCATCCGATCGTCACCGATTCCCGTTCGGTCGCGATCCTCGCGCGGGTCATCGAGGACGCGCGGTCGGAGATCGGTGCGCAGCTGCATTCGTGGGTCACGCCGCCGTTCGAGGACGGTGCCGGCGACACTTCGAGCTTTGCAGGCAACCTGCCGGCTGAAGTCGAGGCGGCGAAACTCGAAACGCTGACTAGGGAGATCACCGCGGCGTTCGGCGTTCGACCGCGCGTCTATCGGGCGGGACGTTACGGTATCGGCCCGAACAGTTTCGACCTTCTGAGGCGGCTGGGTTACGAGATCGATAGCTCGGTGCGGTCGGGATATGATTACCGCGCCAAGGGCGGCCCCGACTTCGGTATGGCGGACGCGCAGGCGTATCGCGTGCAGGGGATCGTCGAACTGCCTCTGACGACGGTTTTCACGGGTTATGCACGGAAGGGCGGTACGCGCCTGTATCGAGCGTTGGGCGGTATCCCGAGGGGCAGAGGTGTGTTCGCGCGTACCGGCCTGCTGTCGCGGATCGCGCTGACGCCGGAGGATATGCCGATCGAGGCCGCGCTCGAAGCGGTCGCGGTTGCGGCGGGCGAGGGGCTTCGGTTGCTCAACCTGTCGTTCCACTCGCCGTCGCTGGTGCCGGGGCATACGCCGTATGTACGCGATGCTGCCGACTTGAAGCGGTTCCACGGGTGGTGGGCGACGATGCTCGACGAATTCGATCGCCGCGGTATCCGCAATGCGTCGCTCGATGAAATCCTGACGGCGCTGGCCTAGCCAGGCACCTGCTGCAGCGCATCGATCTGGGTAGGTTCTACACCGCACTTCGAACGCACTCCCATCCCTGGAAGGGAGGGGCAGGGGGTGGGTAGGTGTCCGCGTATTCGACCAGTTGAGGCTCAAGCTGGCCGACCCACCCCCAACCCCTCCCTTTCAGGGAGGGGAGACCGGTACGGTTTTGGGCTTTGTTGGCGCGTTCAAACTAGGGTTGGCATAGCTGCACACCAAAACCAGAAAGGGCGGCCCGTTGCCGGACCGCCCTCTTGGTAAGCAATACTGAAAGCGAGATTAGCGCTTCGAGAACTGGAAGCTACGACGGGCCTTCGCCTTGCCGTACTTCTTGCGCTCGACGACGCGGCTGTCGCGGGTCAGGAAGCCTGCTGCCTTCACCGATGCGCGCAGCACCGGCTCGAAGCGGGTCAGGGCCTGGCTGATGCCATGCTTGACCGCGCCGGCCTGGCCCGAAAGGCCACCGCCCTTGACGGTGCAGACGACGTCGTACTGACCTTCGCGCTCGGTGATGCCGAACACCTGGTTGATGACGAGGCGCAGCGTCGGACGTGCGAAATACACTTCCTGGTCACGACCGTTGATCGTGATCTTGCCGGTGCCGGGCTTGACCCAGACGCGCGCGACGGCGTCCTTGCGACGGCCGGTCGCATAGGCGCGGCCCTGCTTGTCGAGGATCTGCTCGCGCAGCGGCATCGGCTCGCGGACGGGCTCGTTCGAGACCGGTGCTGCGATATCGCCTTCGCTGGTCGGCAGAGCCTGCTCGGCGGGGGCAGCCGGCGCGGGCTGGTTGGTCAGGCTCGCGAGATCGGCGAGCGACTGGCGGTTGTCGGACATTATGCGCCCACCTTGTTCTTGCGGTTCATGCTGCCGATGTCGAGCACGGCAGGGTTCTGTGCCTCGTGCGGATGCTCGGTGCCCTTGAAGATACGCAGGTTGCGCATCTGCTCACGACCCAGCGGGCCGCGCGGGATCATGCGCTCGACAGCCTTTTCGAGAACGCGCTCCGGGAAGCGGCCGTCGAGGACCTTGGCGGCAGTGATGCCCTTGATGCCGCCGGCATAACCGGTGTGCTTGTAATAGATCTTCTTCGCGGCCTTGTTGCCGGTGAAGCGGATCTTGTCGGCATTGATCACGACGACGTTGTCACCGCAATCGACATGCGGGGTGAACGACACCTTGTGCTTGCCGCGCAGGACGTTGGCGATGATCGATGCGGCACGGCCGACGACGAGACCTTCCGCGTCGACGATATGCCACTGCTTCTCCACCTCAGCCGGCTTCGCCGACTTGGTGGTCTTCATGAGCGCCTTCATGGGCGTTAGACCTTCCAGATTGAATGCAAGCGCACCAAGGGGAGGCCCCGCAGCGCGAATGCCGGCCTAATGCTGAAAGGGGGGCTTCAAGTCAAGCTTTCCGCCGGTTTCCTGACGGGTATTATCATACCCGTTGCTTGATGCGGGGTGCTGTACCTACGGCGTGGGCGGCGAACATCGCGGCGATCAGCAGGAGCGCGGCGTTCCCCTGGTGCGCGACCGCGACGTCGATCTGCACGCCGGTCATCAGCGTCGCGATGCCGAGCATGATCTGGAGCGTGACGAGCCCGACGACGAAGAAGCCCGCGCTGCTGCCCGTCTTGGTCGCCTTGATCGCCAGCCAGATGAGCCCGGCGGCGGCGGCGAACGCGAACCAGCGGTGAATGAACTGCACTACGATCGGGTTGTCGACCGCGTTGCTCCAGGCGGGTTTCACCATCGGCACGTCGGCGGGGAACAGCCCGTCACCCATTAGCGGCCAACTCGCGAAGGCATAGCCGGCGTCGAGTCCGGCGGTGAACGCGCCATAGACCAATTGCACGAACAGCAGCGCGAGCGCGAGGATCGCTACGGGGGCGAGGCGGGCAGGGGCGGCGAGCGGATTGCGGTGCAGCGCCATCAAGTCGAGCGCGGTCCACACGATCCCGGCGAGGATCGTCAGTGCAGTCAGCAGGTGAACGGCGAGCCGGATATGGCTGACGTCGGTGCGGACGGACAAGCCAGAGGCAACCATCCACCAGCCGATCGCGCCCTGGAACGCACCGAGCGCCAGCAACGCCGACAGCCGCCAGCCATAACCGACCGGGATACGCTTGCGCACCGCGAACCAGATGAGCGGTACCGCGAAGACGAGACCGATGACGCGGCCCCACAGCCGGTGAAGGTATTCCCAGAAGAAGATCGCCTTGAATCCGCCGACCGTCATGTCGGCGTTGAACGCGGCGTATTCGGGGATGCGCTTGTAGGCGTCGAATTCGGCTTGCCACTGTGCGTCGTTGAGCGGCGGGATGATCCCGCTGATTGGCTTCCACTGCGTGATCGACAGCCCCGACTCGGTCAGCCGCGTGATCCCGCCGATGACGACCATCGCGACGATCAGGCCGGCGACCGTGAACAGCCACAGGGCGACGGAACGAGGACGGGCTTTGCTGAGGAAGGCGGCGCTGGGTTGAAGCATGGTGAGGAGATAGTGGTTTACGCGGCGGGGCGCCATCGGTTCGTGGTGCGCCGTTGCTTCATGTTGCTGGAGGTGCCGCAGGTAGGGGATGGTGTTAAACTATTTCTCCGTCATCCTGACGAAAGTCAGGATCCAGAGCCTCAAACGGCAGGCGTGCGTAACTCTGGATCCTGACTTTCGTCAGGATGACGACGGATAGCACTACGAACTCTGGCGGCGATCCGACCTGACGAACCAAAAATTCCCCGCAAGAAAAATGCGATGTAATGTTGTATCCTTTCGTTGAGGCATCTATATCCGACGAACGATGACGCCCTCGGCCACGCATACCCACCGCTTCGCCGGTCTCGATCGCTATGCGATCGGGCTGTCGGGCCTGTGCATGGTGCATTGCCTGGCGACCTCCGTGCTGGTCGCGCTGATGTCGACCGCGGGCGGTTTCCTGCTCGACCCGATCTTCCACGAAGTCGGCCTGACGATCGCGATCGGTCTCGGTGCGCTCGCGCTCGGGCGCGGCGTGCTCAACCACGGCTATATGATGCCTGCCGCGATGGGCGCGCTCGGGCTCGGCATCATGGCGGGCGCGATGACGCTGCCGCATGACAGCGGTGGCGGCGAGACGTTGTGGACGATCGTCGGCGTCGGGCTGCTCGCATTCGGCCACGATCTCAACCGCCGCGCCGAAAGCTGAGCGGGTTGCTGGAACTGTTCCGGCATCCTACTTCACCCAGCATGGCGCACGCTCACAACCACACCGAACCGCAGGGCGCCGATCTCGCCGTCGCAGCACAGACGACGCTCGAAAAGGCCGGCGAGCAGTGGACGACGATGCGCGCCAGCGTGTTCGCTGCGCTCGCCAGCTTCGAGAAGCCGGCATCGGCCTACGATATCGCCGAGGCCGTCTCGAAAGCCGAAGGCCGCCGCGTCGCCGCGAACAGCGTGTACCGCATCCTCGACCTGTTCGTCGGCGCGAATCTGGCGCGGCGGGTCGAGAGCGCGAACGCCTATGTCGCCAACGCGCATCCGGATTGCCTGCACGACTGCATCTTCCTGGTCTGCGACTCGTGCGGCCAAACCACGCATCTCGATAATGACACGATCACCAAGGGCGTTCGCAACGCGGCGGAGGCGGCCGGCTTCTCCCCGGTCCGTCCGGTGATCGAAGTCCGCGGGCGATGTGCGGACTGCGAGGCGAAGTAGCCTCGCCATCGCGCAATCCTCCCCCGCCAGGGGGAGGTGGCTGGCACTTGCCAGACGGAGGGGGAGGAGAGGGCAACCTCTGCTCCGTGTCCTCCCCCTCCGTCGCTTACGGCGCCACCTCCCCCTGGCGGGGGAGGATCAGCTTTTACCCCAAATCCTTCCTCATCCGGATCATCGGCACCGGGACCTCGCCCGGCGTCTCGATCCGCTCGATCGGCAGATACCCGCACGCACGGTACAGCGGCTCTCCGGCCAGCGTCGCCATCATCTCCGCCCGCGCAAACCCGGCCTCTCGCGCTGCGGCCTCGCAAACCGACAGCACCAACCGTCCTACGCCCCGCCGCACGAAATCTGGATCGGTATACATCGCGCGGATGCGCGCCGCGTCATGCGCCGGATCGAGCAACGCCGCATCGCGCAACGCCGTGCTGTGATCGCCGCCATAGAGCGTCGCCCGCCGACTCCACCCGCCACACCCGGCCAGCCGACCGTCCGCCTCGACCAGCAGATACGTCCCGTCCGCGATCAACTGTGTATCGAGCCCCATCACCGCGCGGCTCGCCTCGACCTGTGCCGGCGTCAGGAAGTCCCCCTGCAACGCGCCGATCGCGCGTCCCATCAGCGCGGCGATCGCCGGGATATCCGCCTCACCGGCCACACGGTGCGTAAAGTTCATATTTGTGCACTTCCCGAGCGATTCCAGTGCGAATGCTAGCGCAGGACACGGTAACAATCGACACGATACGCGCGCTGCATTAAGCCCGTCCGATGGCCGACCTTCCCTCGACACCGCTGCTCGACACCGTTTCGACGCCCGACGACCTCCGCAAGTTGCGCCCGGACCAGCTCCGCCAACTCGCCGACGAACTGCGTACAGAGACGATTTCCGCGGTCGGCACCACCGGCGGGCATCTCGGCTCGGGCCTCGGCGTGGTCGAGCTGACCACCGCGATCCACTATGTCTTCGATACCCCGCGCGACCGCCTCGTCTGGGACGTTGGTCACCAATGCTATCCGCACAAGATCCTTACCGGCCGCCGCGACCGGATCCGCACGCTGCGCCAGGGTGGTGGCCTGAGCGGCTTCACCAAGCGTAGCGAGAGCGAATACGATCCGTTCGGCGCGGCGCATTCGTCGACGTCGATCTCGGCGGCGCTCGGCTTTGCGATCGCCAACAAGATCGCTGGGACGCCGGGGAAGGGCATCGCCGTGATCGGCGACGGCGCGATGTCGGCGGGCATGGCGTACGAGGCGATGAACAACGCCGCGCAGGCGGGTAACCGGCTGGTCGTGATCCTCAACGACAATGACATGTCGATCGCGCCGCCGGTCGGTGGGCTGTCGGCATATCTGAGCCGTATCGTATCGAGTCGCGAGTTCCTGGGGTTCCGCGACCTCGCGCGTAAACTCGCCAAGCGGCTGCCACGGCCGATCGCCAGCGGGATGCGCAAGACCGACGAGTTCGCGCGTGGCATGACGATGGGCGGCACGCTGTTCGAGGAACTCGGCTTCTATTATGTCGGCCCGATCGACGGCCATAACCTCGAACACCTGATCCCGGTGCTGGAGAATGTCCGCGATGCCGAAGAGGGCCCGATCCTCGTTCACGTCGTCACCAAGAAGGGCAAGGGCTATGCCCCAGCCGAGGCTGCCGCGGACAAGTATCACGGGGTGCAGAAGTTCGACGTGATCTCCGGCGTCCAGACCAAGGCGCCACCGGGCCCGCCGCAATACCAGAACGTGTTCGGCGCGCAGCTTGTCGCGGAGGCCGCGAAGGACCCGCGGATCTGCGCGATCACCGCGGCGATGCCGTCTGGCACCGGGCTCGATGCGTTCGCCAAGGCGTATCCCGACCGGTTCTTCGACGTCGGCATCGCCGAACAGCATGGCGTCACCTTCGCCGCCGGCCTCGCTGCGCAAGGCATGCGCCCGTTCTGCGCGATCTACTCGACGTTCCTCCAGCGCGCGTATGATCAGGTCGTGCATGACGTCGCGATCCAGAACCTGCCGGTCCGCTTCGCGATCGATCGCGCAGGCTTGGTCGGTGCGGATGGCGCGACTCACGCAGGGTCGTTTGATGTCACCTACCTCGCGACGCTGCCGAACTTCGTCGTGATGGCGGCGGCGGATGAGGCCGAACTCGTTCACATGACCCACACTGCAGCGCAGTACGACACCGGCCCGATCGCGGTGCGTTATCCGCGCGGCAACGGCACCGGCGTTGCGCTGCCCGAGACTCCGCAACTGCTGGAGATCGGCAAGGGCCGTGTCGTGCGTGAGGGCAAGAAGATTGCGATCCTGTCGCTCGGCACGCGTCTGGAGGAAGCGCTCAAGGCCGCCGAGGTTCTTGAAGCCAAGGGGCTGAGCACGACGGTAGCGGATTTGCGCTTCGCCAAGCCGCTCGACGTCGATCTGATCCGCAAGTTGCTTACCACGCACGAAGTCGCGGTGACGATCGAGGAGAACTCGGTTGGTGGCTTCGGCGCGCACGTGCTGACGATGGCGTCGGACGAAGGGCTGATCGACGGCGGGCTCAAGCTGCGTACGTTGCGTCTGCCCGACGCGTACCAGGATCAGGACAAGCCCGAAGTCCAGTACGCCGAAGCCGGGCTCGACGCGACTGCGCTGGTGGATACCGTGCTCAAGGCGCTCCGCCACAATTCGGGCGGGGTTGCCGAAGCGCGCGCATGAGCGGGCCGACCAAGGGGCTTGTGATCATCGTTCTGGCGGTGATCGTGATGGTGTCGCTCAATATTGCGATGTGGCGGCGGATGCGGGGTGGCTTGGCTGCGGCAAAGGCTGAGCAGGCGGCGAACCCCGAACTGTTCGATGAAAACGGTACGCGGATTTCGTGAACCGCCAGCCCTACACGCCACCCCGGCGAAGGCCGGGGCCCAGTTGGTAAGGCCTCAGTAATCGAGGGTAGCGCTCCGTTAGCGACGTCCCCCAACTGGGCCCCGGCCTTCGCCGGGGTGGTGCATCTTTAAACGCGTACAGTTACCCGCCCAAGTAATGCGTCTGCGCGGCGTCTGTAGCGCTCACCGCAAGGATCGACCGCGCTTTGCTTGGCGGCAAAGCCTGCCCCCTGCCATCGCCACTCGCCGCGATGACGCGCTCCAGCAGGTCCTGCCCTTCACGCCACCAGCCGATCCCGCTCGCGGCATTCAAATGTCCTTGCGGCCCGGCATCGACGAAGTGGCTGCCCCAGTCCGCCGCCATGCTGTGCGCGCGCTCGGGCGTGACCCAGGGGTCGTCGCTGCTCGCCACTACGATCGACGGGAACGGCAGCGGCGTGCGCGGAGTCGGCGAGAAGCCCTTCAGTTCGGCCTGCGCTCCGCCGCGATCGACGTCCGCCGGTGCCACCAGCAACGCGCCGGCTACCGGCCAGCCGTAAGGCTGCGGGCTGAGTTCGGCCCACCATGCAACGGCGAGGCACCCGAGACTGTGTGCGGCGAGGATCACCGGCGCCTGTGCCTGCCGGATCGCTTCGTCGAGACGCGTCACCCAGGCGTTGCGGTGCGGCGTGTTCCACATGCCGAGCTCGACACGGACCGTGTCGGGCCGCGCCTCTTCCCATAACGTCTGCCAGTGCGAAGGACCCGATCCACCAAGGCCGGGCACGGTCAGGATCGTCGGCTGGACGGAATCATACGGTGCGAAAGAACCCACAGCGCTTCTCCTTCTCCAAAACCTCGTTCTTCGAGGTCGGGAGCGTGGCCGAAGGACGCTCTAGGGCACGCCATCCGGTCACGATCCCATGCGCTCAAGATAATCCTACCCGTTAGGTAGGCAATGGCATTGCGGCGAAAGGAAGGCAGCTTGCGGCAATCGGATCGGACGGCGATAGCGGGCGGATGGTGAAGGTACGTGCAGACCAGATGCTGGTCGACAGAGGGCTGGTCGAGTCGCGGACGCGCGCGCAGGCGCTGATCATGGCGGGCCTCGTGTTCGCGGGGACGAAGAAGGTCGACAAGCCCGGGCAGACGCTTGCGGACGACGTGGAACTCGACGTGCGCGGTCGCGATCATCCCTGGGTTTCGCGCGGCGGGATCAAGCTGGCGCACGGCCTTGCGCATTTCGGTTGGGACGTGACCGGTGCGGTCGCGATCGACGTGGGCTCGTCGACCGGCGGCTTTACCGACGTCATGCTGAAGAACGGCGCGGCTAAGGTCTACGCGGTCGACAGCGGCACCAACCAGCTTGCCTGGTCGCTGCGGCAGGATGAGCGCGTCATCGTCCACGAACAGACCAGCGCGCGGATCCTCACGCACGCGCATATTCCCGAGCCGGTCGACCTGATCGTCTGCGATGCGAGCTTCATCGGTTTGGCGAAGGTGCTCGAGCGGCCGATGTCGTTTGCCAAGCCCGATGCGCGGCTGATGGCGCTGGTGAAGCCGCAGTTCGAGGCGGGGCGCGGCGAAGTGGGGAAGGGCGGTGTCGTCCGCGATACCGCGATCCACCAGCGCGTCTGCGACGAGGTCGCGGCGTGGCTGACGGGGCAGGGGTGGAGCGTGGTTGGTGTGGTCGAGAGCCCGATCACGGGGCCTGAGGGTAACGTGGAGTTCCTTATTGCTGCTTTGCATGGCGAGAGTTCGACGGTGGAACCGCCGGTCACGGACGTGCCAAATGACCCCGAAACGCCTCCGTCATCCTGACGAACGTCAGGACCTAGAGCCACGCCGGGTGCGCTCGGTATCCTGGATCCTGACTTTCGTCAGGATGACGGTGTGGGGAGGTCCGTACCGGAATGAACCACTAGCGGAACGATTATCCACCAAACTCGGTTTACCGATCACAAAATGCGCGGCAGGACGAGGCCGCGTAGAGACGGAAGGATTTGTGTGGGCGGTATCGCTTCGAAGGGCCAGTTGAGGATGTCGTTCCTCCGCTGGGCGGTCGTGACCGTGCCCCTGATCCTTTTGCTGGGTTTCCTGTCCGGTCGATCGGTCAGCGTCGGCAGCGAGAATACCTGGTACATGGCGCTCGCGAAGCCTGCGCTGAACCCGCCGGGCTGGGTATTTCCCGTCGTCTGGACCACGCTCTACATCCTGATCGGGCTCGCGCTCGCGATGATCCTCAACGCGCGTGGCGCTCGGTTGCGTGGGCTTGCGGTCGCGCTGTTCGTCGGCCAGTTCCTGCTCAACCTCGCCTGGACGCCGATGTTCTTCGGTGCGCACAGGATTGGGCTGTCGGTACTGGTGATCGTCGCGATGCTCGCGCTGTCGATCGCCGCAACCTTCGTATTTGCGCGCATCCGCCCTGCCGCGGCGTGGCTGATGGTGCCATACATGGTGTGGATCAGCTTTGCCGGCGTGCTCGCGTTCAGCATCGGGCAGTTGAACCCCGATGCCGAAACCCTTGCACCCGCGCCGCATACGTCCCAAATGCTGTGACGCAGCAGCCGTTGTGGCAGTCATTGGGATTTTGAAGCAATGCAATCCGAAAACCGCGTGTTCGACGATATCGTCAAGGTCCTGAACGGCGCGGCCGGTACGCTTGCAGGCGTCGGTCGCGAAGCCGGTTCGGGTGCGCGCGAGCGTGCACGTGAATGGCTTGGCGGGCTCGATTTCGTCAGCCGTGAAGAGTTCGATGCGGTCAAGGCGATGGCCGCAGCCGCGCGCGACGAGAACGATGCCCTGAAGGCGCGTCTCGATGCGCTCGAAGCGAAATCGACGGTCAATGCGCCGCTCGGGGCGTCGGTCGACTGACTTTTCCACAGTTTTCCGCAGAAATGGGGCCGATGGGGTTGTCGGGGCGTTTTTGCCTCGGCACCCTTTGTTGTGCGATAAGGATCGCCAGGACCCTGTGATGCTTGAACACGCCGACCACGACCACGAAGACGCCGCTCCGATCGACATGCTCGAAAGCTATTACGCTGCGCATGGCTGGGAGCACGAGCGCCACGACGACGAGATCGTCGCGACCGTCAAAGGTAGCTGGGCGACGTACGAGTTGCGCGCGTTGTGGCGTGAAGACGATAGCGTCCTGCAATTCCTCGCTTTTCCCGATATAAAGGTGCCCGACGAACGCCGTCTCGCGGTGTACGAGACGATCGGCCTGGTCAACGAACAGCTCTGGATCGGTCATTTCGAACTCTGGTCGACGAGCGGCATCCTGTTGTTCCGGCACGCGGCGATGGTCGATGGCGGCGACGACGGGACGATGTCGCTGGAGGCCGCCGAACTGCTCGTCGAATCGGCGATCGAGGAGTGCGAGCGCTTCTATCCCGTGTTCCAGTTTGTGCTGTGGGGCGGCAAGAGTCCCAAGGAAGCGATCGCCGCGGCGCTGATCGAAACCCACGGCGAGGCATGAGCGGGCGCTTTCCAGCGGGTCCGCTGTGGCTGATCGGCTGCGGCAACATGGGTGGTGCGATGCTGCGGCGCTGGATCGCCGCCGGGCTCGATCCTTCGACGGTGACGGTGATCACGCGGAGCGGGAAGGGGGCGCCCGAGGGAGTCCGCTCGCTGACCGCGCTGCCTGACGAGAATGCCCCCGCAACGCTGATGCTTGCGCTCAAGCCGCAACAGATCGATGTGGCGCAGGCCTTGCTCGCGCCCATGCGAGGTGCGCCGAGGTTGCTGCTGTCGATCCTGGCCGGTGTCGATCACGCAACTTTGTCGGAACGGTTCGCAGCGGATACGATGGTTCGCACGATGCCCAATTTGCCCGTAGCGATCGGCAAGGGCGTGACGTCGCTCTATACGGTCGCCGCGTCGGACGAGGCGATCGCAGCGGCAGAGGCCTTCGCCGCGCCGCTCGGTCACTATGAATGGATCGCCGACGAAGCGCATTTCGATGCGGTGACGGCGCTCGCAGGCTGTGGCCCGGGGTTCGTATTCCGATTCGCCGATGCACTAGCCAAGGCAGGCGCCGCGCTAGGGCTGCCAGCAGAGCAGTCGGCGCGGCTTGCGATGGCCACGCTCGAAGGCGCCGCGATCATGGCGGCCGATGCGGATGTATCGCCTGCCGCCCTGGCGGACCGCGTGGCGAGTCCGGGCGGATCGACTCGGGAGGGTATGAACGTTCTGGACCGCGACGATGCGCTGGTTGCGTTGCTCACCCAAACATTGGCTGCATCCGAGCGGCGCAATGCCGAGATGGCCGCCGCCGCGCGCTGAAGTTGGCGCTCAGCCGCGCAGGCCGAATACCTGCGAGCGATCGCTTTCCGGTACCAAGCCTTCCAGCACCGCCCAGAACCCCGAGACCGCGCTCTGTCCGGCGCTGGCATACGCCTCGGCCATGCGGATCCGCGCCGCCTCGAACAGGTCGCGTTCCATCTTCGCGCCTTCCGGGGTGAGCTTCAGCAACCGTTGGCGGCGATCGCGCTCGCCGGGGCGCGTTTCGACCAGCTTGCGCTCGGCGAGCTCGTTCAACACGCGGCCGAGCGATTGCTTGGTGATCGCCAGCAGCGACAGCAATTCGCTCACCGTGAGATCGGGTTTACGCGCGATGAAATACAACGCGCGGTGGTGCGCCCGGCCAAGCCCTTCTTCGGCGAGGCCCTGGTCGATCGACCGCGTCAGGTGGCTATAGCCGAAATAAAGCAGCTCCATGCCGCGGCGGAGTTCGGGTTCGCGAAGGAACAGGGGCGACGCAGGCGAAGCTGTGGCAGACATGTTGACCGGTTTAGCCATCGCCCGTAGTCGTCGGCAACCCGCCTTGAGAGAGAATTCGATGTCCGCTCCAGCTTTTACGCCCTCTTCAACCTTCCGCCACGAGCCGAACGCGGCTCCGGTCGAGGCGAACGAGCGCGCGAAGCGGCTGATCGATCCCGGATTCGGGCGAGTCTTCACCGATCACATGGCGATGATCCGCTATAGCGATGCCGAGGGCTGGCACGATGCGCGGATCACCGCGCGTGCGCCGCTGACGATCGATCCGGCGTCGTCGGTGCTGCATTATGCGCAGGAAATTTTCGAGGGAATGAAGGCGTATCGACTCGCGGACGGCGGGACGGCGCTGTTCCGTCCCGAGGCGAACGCCCGCCGCTTCCAGGATTCGGCGCGGCGTCTCGCGATGCCCGAACTGCCGACCGAGCTGTTCCTCGAATCGGTCGAGCGGCTGGTCAAGACCGACGCGAACTGGATTCCGGAGAGCGATGGGGGTGCGCTGTACCTGCGCCCGTTCATGTTCGCCTCCGAAGTATTCCTCGGCGTGAAGCCGTCGGCCGAATATCTCTACATGGTGCTCGCCTCGTCGGTCGGCGCGTATTTCAAGGGCGGCGCACCGACCGTGTCGATCTGGGTCAGCCAGCAGTACACGCGAGCGGCTCAGGGCGGCACCGGTGCTGCCAAATGCGGCGGCAATTACGCCGCCAGTCTGCTCGCGCAATCCGAGGCGATCCGCAACGGCTGCGACCAGGTCGTGTTTCTCGACGCGGCCGAGCGCCGCTGGGTCGAGGAACTCGGTGGGATGAACATCTTCTTCGTGTTCGACGACGGCAGCATGGCGACGCCGGCGCTGACCGGCACGATCCTCCCCGGTATCACGAGGGACTCGATCCTGACGCTTGCACGGGCACAGGGCATCACCGTGCGTGAGGAGGGCTACACCTTCGATCAATGGCGCGCCGATGCGGCGAGCGGCCGGCTGGTCGAGGCGTTCGCCTGCGGTACCGCGGCGGTGGTGACGCCGATCGGCACGGTGGCGAGCCCCGAGGGGCGTTTCACGATCGGTGACGGCGCTCCCGGTGCGCTGACGATGCGGATGCGCGACGCGCTCGTCTCGATCCAGCGCGGCACCGCGCCCGACGACAACGCCTGGCTGCACCATCTCGCGGTTTGACGTCCGCGAGGGCTTTTCACGCGGCGCGGCCCCGCTATAAGGCCGCCTCTGTTGGGGCGTCGCCAAGTGGTAAGGCAGCGGCTTTTGATGCCGCCATGCGCAGGTTCGAACCCTGCCGCCCCAGCCAATTCTTGATCTATTCTGCCAAGCGAACCGGAAGCCTCGATGTCTCCGGCTCTGGGTGAATTCGACCATCGCGTAGCGTTTACCGACGCCAGATGGTTGCCTGGCTCGTCCTTTGACTAATCCTGACGACCAGTCCCAGCGCGTCGTCGGCGCACAAAGTACCATAACGCAGTTCGAATACGCCGCGACGGGCGGGGCGCGGCAGCCCGATGCGACAAATGAGGGGGCGGCGAACACGGCGGAGCACAGTGCCGAGGTTGACGTTGTCATTACAATATAACATTGCGGGGCAACGGAGAAATCAACTGTGTCGACCGCGACTGCCGCTACATCCCCCACTGCAACATCCGCCACTTCGCCAGCCGCAAGGCACGACGTCGTTTCTGCGGCGCCGTTGCGCCGTGGTGCTAGAATCGAGTCGATCGACGGGCTGCGCGGCCTCGTCATGCTGTTGATGCTCGTCGATCACACCCGCGAATTCTTCTATTATGGTCATCAGGTCGCGGATCCGATGGACCTGACCACGACGTCGCCCGGCTTGTTCTTCACGCGGCTGGCGGCACATCTGTGCGCGCCCGTCTTCGTCGCGCTGACCGGGCTTGCCGCCTGGCTGTACGGCGCGCGCAAGCCCGTGATGGCGACCTCCGCGTTCCTGGTGAAACGGGGGGCGTTCCTGATCGCGCTGGAACTGACGATCGTCGGGTTCGCCTGGTCCTTCACCTTGTCGCCAGCCACGGTATTTCTGCAGGTCATCTGGGCGATCGGCTGGTCGATGCTCGCCTTGGCCGCACTTGTGCATCTGCCGCGCGTCTGGATCGCCGCGATTGGTGTGACGATCGTCGTCGGGCACAATCTGCTCGATCCGATCACCTTTGCAGTGGGCGAGCCCGGACATGCGGTCTGGGCCGTGCTGCACGATCGGGGCTTTGTCGACCTGTGGGAAGGGACGCGCGCTCGGACCTCCTATCCGGTTCTGCCGTGGATCGGCGCGATCGCGCTGGGCTATGCGATCGGCCCCTGGTTTGCGGCCGCGACCGCGCCGAAGACGCGGGTGCGCCGGTTGTGGATGGTCGCGGCAGGCTTGCTGGCCGCGTTCTGCGTGTTGCGCGGGCTGAACGGTTATGGCGATCCGACCCCGTGGATCGGGGGCGCGACGCCGTTACTCACCGCGATGTCGTTTCTGAACGTGACCAAATATCCCCCGTCGCTCGATTTTCTGCTGCTGACGCTGGGGGGCGGGTCGGCCTTGCTCGCGCTATGGGACAGCCGCTCGCCGCGGTGGCTGGCGGTGTTGGGCAGCGCGCCGTTGTTCTTCTATATTCTACATCTCTACGTGCTGCATCTCGTCCAGATTGCTGCCGGCGCGGTGACCGGCGCAGCAGGGGTAGACATACCGTCGGTCGGCTGGATCTGGCTGATCGCCGCCGCTGTGCTAGGGCCGCTCTGGCTCGCCACCCGGTCATTCGCGACGATGAAGCGCAAAAGCGACCGGTGGTGGATGCGGTACCTGTGATGGCGACGCTTTTGGCCGGACGCCTTCAGGAGGCGTGATCGTGTCGCCGGGCCGCAGCCTCTGCGAGTGCTACACGGCCGGCTTCCAGCGTCTGGCAGGAGCGACGGGTCAATTGTGCCGGTTTGATGGCGTTGGACGTCCGCAACTCGGCGGATAGTTGGGGTTCTCACGTGGGAGCACGGCGGCTCCAGCAAAGCGGTCTATACCCAAAGCTCGGCGCATAACCACGCTCCTGGGCTATGCTTCAGATCGATCGGATTGGAGCCGCGTCTCCGCCGATGCGTCGGCATCTGCGGAGACCTCAGGACGCTGGGCTTGCCGCCCGCGAGACCGATGTGATCGGCGTTCAGGCGGCCTTGGCAGCCATCCGCGCGGCGAGCTTCTCTTCCTCGGTCCAGACCTTCCGCACGCGCTCCTTGGTCGGCTTGACCTGCTTGACGGGTCCGCCGCCGAGCACTGGTGCGCGCTGGGTGGAGTGGCGCGCCACTTCGCAATGCCATTCGTGATCGTCTTGGACGGTCAGCGTGCGACCGATCTCGCGCTCGACATCATGCAGCCAGGCGCGCTGCTCGGCATCGCACAGCGTGATCGCGAAACCGCTGCGCCCGGCGCGCCCGGTGCGGCCGATCCGGTGGACATAGCTCTCGGGCAGGCTCGGCAAATCGTGGTTGAACACGTGCGTCACGGTGTCGACGTCGATCCCGCGCGCGGCGATATCCGTCGCCACCAGGACCTGCACGGTGCCGGCACGGAACGCGTCGAGCGCACGCTCGCGCTGGCCCTGCGACTTGTTGCCGTGCAGCGCCTCTGCGGTGATGCCCTCTTCGCTGATGAACGCGCACACCTCGTTGGCGATGTTCTTCTGGAGCGTGAAGACGACCGCCTGGCCCATGTCGGGCGTGCGCAGTAGCGCGAGCAGCGCAGCCTTCTTGTTGGCCGCGTCGAGGAACATCACCGACTGGTCGATCCGGTCGACCGTCGTCGACGGCGGCGCGATCTCGACCTTGGCTGGATCGCGCAGCAGGCTCTCGGCCAGCGCGGCGATCGACTTCGGCATCGTCGCCGAGAACAGCAGCGTATGGCGGTCCTGCGGCAGCGTCGCGACGATCCGCTCGATCGGCTTGGCGAAACCCATGTCGAGCATCTGGTCGGCTTCGTCGAGCACCAGCGCCTCGAGCGCGGACAGATCGCACAGCCCCTGGTCGATCAGATCGAGCAGACGGCCCGGCGCTGCGACGATGATGTCGACGCCGTCCTTGAGCGCGTTGACCTGGTGGAACTGGCTGACGCCGCCGAAGATCGTCGTCACGCGTGGCTTGATGTGCCGGCCGAAGCTCTCGAAGCCCGCGGCGATCTGCGACACCAGTTCGCGCGTCGGGGCGAGCACGAGCACGCGCGCGCCGCCCTTGGGGGCAGGGCGGGGATCGGCGGCAAGGCGGTGCAGCAACGGCAGCGCGAAGGCTGCGGTCTTGCCGGTGCCGGTCTGCGCCATGCCGAGCATGTCGCGGCCCTCCAGCAGCATCGGGATCGACTGCGCCTGGATCGGCGTCGGGTTGGTATAGCCCTCTTCCGTTAGCGCCTGCAGCAAGACCGGGGCGAGGGCGAGATCGGCAAAAGTCATGGTCATGGTCAAGCGGCGCCTCCGGCGCAGAGCAAAGCGGCACCGTGAAGGGCTTGGCATAAAGAGGAGGCGCGCGTCTAGGATCGATGCTGCACCGCGTCAATGTGGAAAGCGATGGGCTGCCTCAGGCCCTCAGAGAGCGCTCGCCCCGCGACCCGGTCATCTGCGGCGGGCCGCACCGGAGCCATCCGCGTCCAACGCTACGCTGACCGCCTTTCCGGTGTAGGCGATCGTCCTACCGATGCCTTCGCCCAGTCCGACGCCATTGCTCGCGCCAACCGAAACGACATGGAAAATGCGCGAGGCCGGCATGCCTGGATAGCGGCCCTGTCGCGCTCCGATCGTCAGCACGCCGGTCTTGTCGTCCAGTGCAAGATCGATCGTCGCGCGCTCGCCGCGCCGCCAGCCTTGGCCATCACCGGCATCGTCGTAGAGCGTGAAGCGTCCGTCGCGACCGCGGTACAAGCGCAGTTCGGTCGGCAAAGCGGGCGACTGTTCGGTATATTGGACGCGTTGCCCGAGCGGCAGGATCGTTCCTGCCGCGATGTGCAGCGGGATCTGCCCGATCGGCGCGGCGACCGTGACGTGCATGCCGCCCGTTAGCCGTTCGCCCGACCAGAAATCATACCAGTCCGTACCCGCCGGCAGATAGACCTGCCGCGACGTCGCACCCTTATTGGCCACCGGGCTGACCAGGATCGACCGGCCGAACAGATATTCGTCGCGCAGGTCTCGCGCCGCTTCGTCGTGCGGGAACGCCATCCCCGCCGGATACAGGAACGACGCGCCGTGCTGCGTGACCTGCCACGACTGCGCATACAGGAACGGCAGCAGCCGGTAGCGCAGCGCGACCGCATCGAGCAACGGACCGCGGGCGGTCTCGGGGAAGCTGTAGACCTCCTTTCCCGCGCCGGTCCCGTGGATCCGGAACATCGGGTTGAACACGGCGAACTGGAGCCAGCGGGTGAACAGTTCCTGATAGGCGGGGTCGTCCGGGTTGCCGCCGAAGAACCCGCCGATGTCGGCCGACCAATAGGGAATGCCGGTCATCGAGAAGTTGACGCCGGCGGGGATCTGCGCGCGGAACACGTCCCACCGTCCGGCGACGTCGCCCGACCAGGTGATCGCGGCATTGCGCTGCTGCCCGGCCCACGCCGACCGCGTCAGGATGATCGGGCGCTTCGCGGCGAAGTCGGTCGCCATGCCGTCGTGCACCGCGCTGGTGTGCATCAGCGGATACGCGTTGTAGACATCCGCGCCGGATCCGATCGCGGTCCGCACGTCGCGCATCTCGCCCCAGTGGCCGCCGAGTTCAGCCTCGCTCCCGTCGAGCCAATAGCCGTCGAAGCCGGCCTTACCCAAGCGCTCAGAAACGAACCGCCAATAGGTCGCGCGCGCGGTCTTCGAGAACGCGTCGTACCAGCGACCTTCGCCGGCGGGATAGACGTTGGGATAGGTCTTTGCGTACAGCCCGCCGACCGCGTCGAGCGCCTTGGTCGTGTCGAGACCGCTGTCGAAGCGCGGCCAGATCGACACGATGCTGTGCACATTCTGGCGGTGCAGCGTGTCGAGCATCCCTTTGGGATCGGGATAGCGTGTCGGGTCCATCCGGTAGCTGCCCCATTCGCCCGGCTTCCAATATTGCCAGTCCTGGACGACCGCATCGAGCGGGATCTTCATCGCACGGTAGCGCGCGGCGACACCCAGCAATTCGGCCTGCGATCCATAGCGCTCCTTCGATTGCCACAGCCCCCAGGTCCAGCGCGCCATCAGCGGCGCTTGCCCGGTCAGGCCGCGATAGGCGCCGATCACGTCGTCGACATCGGGGCCGCCGAACAGGAAATAATCGATGCCCTTGCCCGCCTGTGATCGAAACACGATCCGGTCAGTGGTCTGCGGTACGGCGACGGCGACATCGGTCACCGCCGGGTTGTTCCAGAACAGGCCGTAGCCCGCGCTGGAGACGAACACGGGGACGCCGACATCGGTGTTGGCCTGCTGCAACCGCACCGTCGTGCCGCGGTAATCGAGCAGTCCGGCCTGATGCTGGCCAAGGCCGTAGATCGCCTGGCCGCCGCCGATCTCGAACCGCTGCTGGACGCGACCGTCGGGCTCCGGCGCGTCGCCCAGCCGTCGGGTCACCGGATCGCTTTCGCCGATCAGCGGCTTGCCATCCGCACCGAGCAACGCGACCCGGCCATCGGCCTTGGCGACCGTGACCCGCATCGACGGCGTAGCGATGATGAAGCGATCCGCATCTTCCTTCATCGTCCAGGCGACGCGGGCGGGCGTGCCGAGGACCGCGAGACCGGTGTCTAACTCCGCCGCCTCAGCCGCACCTACCGTCACGCGGATCGCGCGCTCGCCCCACACCGTCACCCGAAGGACGCCACCAGGTACCTTGAACCGGGCGCCGTCGCTGGTCTTCTGCTCCAACGTCATGCGCGCCGCGGGGGCTTGCGTCTCGGAGGATTGCCAGGGAGTCTGTGCGCCCACGGGGGTGGCGCTGGCGATCGCGCCGACCACTGCTGCGCCGATCCAAGTATGTCGCATCCGTCCTCCCGGTCCGGACTTGAACGCCGGCATGACAGGAGGTTATGTCAGAGTATTAGGCGGGTCAAATAATCCGCCTCGACCATATTGGTTACGCTGTCCGCTCAGCATCACCGGCGGGCGGAACTGTCGAGCATGCGCGCCGGGCTGACGATCGCGCGGTTCCGTCCCTCGCGCTTGGCCTGATACAGCGCGGCATCCGCGGTTTGGATAAGCGTCGTTCCATCGCGCGACATGTCGGGGTTCCAGGTCGCGAGCCCGAACGACATCGTCGTCGATCCGAGCCGTTTGCCACTCTGCTCCAGCGTGAGATCGGCGATCGTCTGGCGGACGATTTCGACGCGGTTCAACAGCGTTTCGGCGGTCGTCCCAGGCGCGATGATCGTGAATTCCTCGCCGCCGAAACGACATACGACGTCGCCGTCGCGGAAGCGGGCGCGCAGTTCGTTGGCAACCGCGTGCAAGACGAAGTCGCCCGCATCATGCCCGAACTCGTCGTTGAACCGCTTGAAGTGATCGATATCGCACATCACCAGGCTGAGCGGCGGCCCGCCGCGCGCGGCGCGGGCGATCTCGATCGCCAGCGTCTCCTCCATGTAGCGGCGATTGAACAACCCGGTCAGCGGATCGCGGATCGTCTGTTCGCGCAGGTCGCGCTGCAACCGGTGGTTGACGAGCGCCGAGGCGATGTTCTCGGCGAGCACCGTCAGCTGAAAGCGGCTGTCGCCGGTGATCATGCCCTGCAGATACAGCACGCCGATGACTTCGCCGGACGCGAGGAGTGGCTCGCAATGATAGACCGTCGCCGCATCGCCAACGTGCGCGCAGACGATATCCCCGCCCGGTACCGCGACGAAGTGGCTCTGGCCGCGCCGCAACGCCCAGCATTGGTCGGGCGCGAACCCGTCGTTTTCGATCGCGACGCCGCCCCAGGTCGCCATCGGCGTCAACAGGTTGCGCGAGTTGTTGTGGACGAACAGCGCGCCGGGCAGTCCCGGCAGCACGCGCGGCACGAACAGCTGGACGATCTGCGCCAGTTCCATGTCGGTGCGCGCGGCCTGCATGCGGTGCGCCATCCCGCCGAGAAGCTCGATCGCCTCGCCGCGTTCGCGCATGCTGTCGGCGTTGCGGACAAGTTCCCCATTGGCATGCTGAAGCTGGTGCTCGCTCTCAACCTGTTCGCCGACCGCAGCCTCCAGCAGCTCTGCCATCGCGTTGTAGCCGGTCGCGAGGTCGTCGAACTCGCGCGACCCCATCGCGCTGGTGATCCTGGCGCTGCGGTCGCCCTTGCCGAGATCGGCCATCGCCTCCTTCATCAGGACCGAGGGGCGTTTGATCCCGCGAATGACGAGCCCGGACACCAGGATGACGATCAGCGCGATGATCGTTACGCCTGCGATGGCGAGCCGGCGCACGCCCTTCAGCCGCTGCCCGGCCGCGTCGGTCCGCTGCGTCTGAAGGTTGCGCTCCTCAGCCAGAAACTCTCGCGCTCGGAGCGTGATGGTCGACATCAGGTCCCGCCCGCGCCCGCTGGCCACCATCGCCGCAGCCCTGTCGAATGCGCCCACCTGGCCGAGGTCGAGCGGACCACGGAGAACCGCGGTCCGTTCGCGGATCAACCGACGAAGCTCGTTTGCGCGCATGTTCTGAACGGGATTGTCGGCGGTGAGCAACGCAACTTGCGAGATATCGCTCAGCGAACCCGTAACGCGATCTTCGAACGACTGCGCGAACGCCGGGTTGTGCGTGATGATGAAGCCGCGCTGGCCCGACTCCGCGTCACGGAGCTCGCCGAGCGCCTGGGTCATCGTCTCGATGACCTCCGCCGAATGCGTCACCTGACCGAAGCTGTCGCGCGTGTCGAGCGAAGCGTGGATGAGCAAGGCCGCGAGTGCTGTCAGGGCAGCGACTACGACGACGCCCAGCATGGCTATGCGCGAGGAGAGCGACGAGAGCATGTCTTAATTTAGCGCGAAAGACGTTGCCAAAGTCTGACCATGCCGAAAAAATTCGATATGGTTTTAACGTCCAGCCCACGCCCGCTCGGCAGTGCGCCAGCTGAGCGCCGTCATTGCCGCGCCCGCGACGCGCGAGGAGCGCAATCAACCCAAACCGGGTTTATTGATATATGTTGTCGAAATTATACGTAACTTGTTAGTGTTTCGCAGGCAGTTAGGTCCGCAAGACCATGCCAAACCAGCGAAATTTTCGAAGCGAATCGTCGCGTGGCAGCCATTGGCGACGCGCGGCGACCAGTGCGCGCGACGATATCGTCCTTGCGGGGCGAACCACGGCCGGTCCCTCGCTCGACGATTCCGCGGATCGAACGGGCATGCTCGGCACGGCAATCCGGTTCGCCGCGTCGCTGCTGAACTTCGTGCCGTTTTCGCGCGTCGTGGCTGGTCCGAAGGCGGTCATCGTCCTGCTCGTCCTGGCGGTGACCTTGTGCCTCGGCACGCTGATCTACGTCCAGCATGCCAACAGCGTGATCGTCGACCGTGACATGGACGCGGCGGTGTCGTTGAGCGAGATCGCGGCACGGTTCGATCACGAAGACGGCAACCTGTACCGGCTGATGGTCGACGAAGCGGCGAGCGGACCGTCCGCGGGCGGCGAACATCGTCTCGGCCGGATCAGCGCCCGGATCGATCGGATCAGTGCCGATCTCGCGGCGCAGCAGCAGGCGATGTCGCCGCACGATCGCGCGCGCGCCGCCAACGTCGTCGTCGAACTCGCGAAATATCGCGAGGCGGTCGACGTGGTCTCGTCGATGCTGGAGATCGATTTCGCGACCAGCGTCGGCATGTTGCGGCCGTTCCGCGCCAATGCCGATCACGTCCTGACGGCGATCAAGGGTATCGCCGCGTCGGGCATCACCGACGCGCACCGCCATGCCGAGGAGGCCGCCTGGCGGACCCGTCTGCTCGTCGCGCTGGTCACGACCGCGATGCTGATCGTCGCGGCGCTGTCCTATGCCTGGCTTGCGCTGGCGGCGACGCGGGGGACGCAGTTGCGCGCGGAAATCATCCGGCGCGGCGTCGCCGAACAGGAGGCGCTGCTGCTGGCGCGAACCGACGCGCTGACGGGGTTGGTCAATCGACGCGTGTTCGTCGCCGATATCGAACGCGCGATCGGTGCGGCGCTGGCGTCCGACAGCAGATTGTCGGTGATCCTGACCGATCTCGACAGTTTCAAGGACGCCAACGACACGCATGGCCACGCGGCAGGCGACACGGTGCTGAAAGTGGTCGCGCACCGCCTGCGAGTCGTCTTCGGGGCGAACAGCACGATCGCGCGGCTGGGCGGTGACGAGTTCGCCATCCTCATGCCGCAGGATCAGGAGCATAGCGACGTGATGGCGCTGGCCCACCAGGCGAGCGTCGCGTTGCATGAGCCGCTCGTATGGCGCGGCAACATGATCAAGGTCGGCGCCAGCATCGGCGTCTCGCGGTTCCCCGAGGACGGATCCGAACCCGACGACCTGCTGCACGCCGCCGACATCGCGATGTACGAGGCCAAACGCGACCGGATACGACGGGTCTGCCTGTTCGCCCCGGCGATGGAGCTCGACCGTCTCGAACGGCGCCGGATGGAGCAGGAACTGTGCGATGGCATCGTACGCGGCGAGATACGGCCGTTCTATCAGCCGATCATGCGGTTCTCGGACGGCCAGCTCTATGGCTTCGAGGTCCTCGCACGGTGGTATCATCCGCGTCTGGGGCTGCTGACGCCCGACAGGTTCGTCCGGATCGCCGAAACGACCGGGCAGATCACCGAGATGACCAAGTCGGTCCTGCGTCAGGCGTGTATCGACCTCAGCCATATGCCCGATCATCTGCGGATGGCGGTGAACATATCGCCGATGCAGCTCGAAGAGCCGAACCTCGCCGAGACGCTGATCGGGATCATCCGCGATGCACACGTGATCCCGTCGCGGATCGAGATCGAGATCACCGAGGACGCGGTGATGGACGATGTCGTCGCCGCCGAACGCGTGCTCGACACGTTCCGTCGGAGCGGGATCTCGATTGCGCTCGACGATTTCGGCACCGGCTATTCGAGCCTGTCCCACCTGCGACGATTCAAATTCGACAAGATCAAGATCGACCAAAGCTTCGTCAGGTCGATGCACGAGAGCGTCGAAAGCGAAAAGCTGATCGATGCGATCGTCGCGCTGGCGGTGAATTTCGGCATGGAAGTGACCGCCGAGGGCATCGAAGACGCGCAGACCGCGAGCCTGCTCGCACAACGCGGTTGCACGCAGGGGCAGGGCTATTTCTTCGGCAAGCCGACGGCGTTCGCGCAGGCTGCCGCGCTCGTCACGCGCGGTGAGCGCGAAGCGGCGTGACAATTTCCGTGCCGTATCGCGCGCGGTCCGCAGGGGGCGCGCGTCGACCCAAGCCAGCCACGATATTTTCCGCGACGACCCGTTTTCCTACGGGCACCGGGCATCGCTTATCGCCGAAGCCCGCTGTCATGCGGGACGAACCCTTAGGATCAACGTGAAATCTCTGTCGTATCTCGCGGGTCCCATCCTCGCCTTTTCGGCCGTGCTGCCGACGCAGCCGGCTCCGTCGGCGGTGCTCAACGTGCCGGTCGCGGCGCGCGTCATCACCTTCGTGCAGCCGGCACCCGTCGGCGTCGTGCCGGTCGCGATCGTGTACGAGCCCGGCAATGCCGCATCGGAAGCGGACGCGGCGGATATGGAACGCGCGCTGTCGAACGGCATCACGATCGGGCGGGCGACGCTGCGGACTCGGCGCGTGGCCGTGTCGAACCTCGGACAGCTGAGCGGGGTCAAGGCCGCGTTCGTGACGACGGGGCTGCGCGCATATCAGGACGAGGTCGCGGCAGCGGCCGGCGCGCAGTCGGTTCTGACGATCACGGCGGACTCCGCCTGCGTCATCAGCGGGAAGTGCGTCGTCGGCATCACCAGCCCGAACCGGACGCAGATCATCGTCAGCAAGGCGGCGGCGCGACGCAGCGGTATCCGCTTCGGCTCGGCATTCCTCATGCTCGTCAAGGAGGTCTGATCGTGCGGTATCATACTTCGCTTCGACTTGCCGCAATCGCGATCCTGCCGCTCGTCGCGATGCCCGTGCATGCGCAACGCATGGATTACGACCTGCTGAGCCAGACGATGGGCGAACCCGTCACCAAGAGCGTCACCGGCAAGCCGCAACGCCAGTCGGAAAGCCCTGCGTCGACGATCGTCATCAATCACGAGCAGATCCTGCGCTCGCCGGCCAAGGACGTTCCGAGCCTGCTCAATACCTATGCCGGGATCGACGTGAACCACTGGACCGCGGGGCAAAGCGACATCGCGGTGCGCGGCGGCGTGCAGACCTACAACCCGCGGCTGCTCGTGCTGGTCAACGGGCGCCAGGTCTATCTCGATCACTACGGGATGACCGACTGGAACCTGCTCGGCATCCAGCTCGAGGAGATCCAGCAGATCGAACTCGTGCGCGGCCCGGTCGGTGCGCTGTTCGGGTTCAATGCGGCAAGCGGCGTCGTCAACATCATCACGATCGATCCGCTGGCGAGCCGCAAGATCTTCGCCACCGTCGAGGCCGGCAATCATGGCTATGGCCGGATCGCCGGTGCGCTCAGCATGCCGGTCTCCAGCGCGATCGGACTCCGGGTGTCCGGCGGGCACATGCGCGAGAACGAGCGCGCGATACCGACCGACCAAATCCAGCCCGCGCGCGCCGACGACGTGATCCGCGACGACGTGTCGGCGACGGTCGATGCCGATCTCGATGCGCAGACCCAGTTGAGCGTGACCGGCGGCTATGCGCGCAATCGCCAGTTGGAACTGCTCGTCACGCAGATCTACAGCGAACAGCTCTACAGGACCCGCAATATCGGCGTGCATGTCGACCGCGACACCCCGTGGGGCAGCATCACCGCGCAGGTTTATAACAACTGGCTCGATGCCCGATACGGGATCGGCTCGAACGATCCGGGACGCGCGCCGATCGCCGCGCTCCAGACGTTCGACCTATCGGCACGCACCCTCGTCGCGCAGACCTCGGCGCTGGTCAGGCTGAGCGGCGACGATACCGCGCGGATCGGCGTCGAGTACCGCGACAACCGCGTCGACAGCGGCGTGACGTTTTCGCGGATCACCGACTATTCGGTCCTCTCGGCCAATGCGATGCTCGACGTGCGGGTCGCCGATCCGCTGTCCGTGAACCTCGCCGGCCGGATCGACACGCTGTCGCTGGGGCAATCGGGGACGATCGCCGCGATCACCGCCAACACCGCGCCTGACTTCGATCGCTCGTTCACCGCATTCAGCTTCAACGCCGCGGCGGTCTATCAGCTGGGGGTTCGGCAGACCGTTCGGCTGAACGGCGGGCGCGCCGTGCAGGCGCCGTCGCTGGTGGTGTTCGGGATGAATATCCCGGTGACGTTCGTCGGTGTGCCGCTGCCGGTCGTCGTCGCGGGCGATCCGGCGATCAAACCGGTCGAGGTCTGGAGCGCGGAACTCGCCTATGACTACCGGATTTCCGACGCGCTGGAAATCAAGACGGTGGCGTTCTTCACCCGCACGAACAACGCGATCGCCTATCCCGGCGATAATCCGGTACTCGAGGTCCACGGCGTGACCGATCCGTTCCTCGTCACGCGGGTCGCCAATATCGGGAATTTCCGCACGTACGGCGTGGAGCTGTCGGCGCGGGGGGCGATCCGGGACCATGTCACCTGGCGCGCGAATTATTCCTTCACGCAGACCGACGAGGCATTGCCGGCGAATGCCCGCGGCATCGAATATTCGTTCCTGCCCGGCGAAGCGACTGCCCGGCACAAGGCCAATGTCGTGATCGATTATAGCGACGCGCGGTGGTCCGGATCGGTCGTCGGCCGGTACACGTCTGCGACGCGCCAGCTCAGCACGCGGCCCGATACGTTTCTCGATCTGTTCGACGTGTCGGCCGCGCTCGCGCTCGACGCGAAGGTCGGTGTCCGCTTGTCACGGACGGTCTCGGCGTGGGTTGCGGGTGAGAATTTGACGCACGCGTCGGGGGCTGCAGGATCGCCGCTCCCCGCGGATACGCGGTTGCGGTCGGGCGTCAGCTTGTCGTTCTGACCCTTGCGATCACGCTCCGACGCCGCGCTCGTGGGCCCAGACCACCGCGGCGCTGCGTCGGTTGACGCCGATCTTGGCGTAGAGCCGCGCGACATGGTTGCGGACCGTGTTGCGCGACAGGCCCAGGCGCTCGGCAATCGCCGCGTCGTCGAGATCCTGGCAGATCAGTTCGAGCACCTCGCGTTCGCGTTTGCTGAGATCGGTCGAGGGGGCGCTGGTCCCGGGCAGCGCGCGCGGATTCCGCAGCGTCGCCAGCTTGTCCATGATCGAGCGGCTGAGCCAGTTGGCGTCCTTCATCACCGCGTCGATCGCCTCGACGAGATCGAGTTCGCCGCGCCGTCGTGCCGAGATGTCCTGATACAGCCATAGCACACAGGGTTCGCCGTCGACGCTGATCCGTTCGGCGGACACCAGGCAGTCGAGCCCTTCGCCGTTCTTGTGGAGCAGCCGGACGTCGTGGCCGCGAAAGCCGCCGGACTCGCGGATCTCGGTTTCCAGGCCCTCGCGTTGCACCGCGTCGTTCCACAACTGCAGATCGTCCGCGACCATGCCCACCACCGCCTTCTCGGTGTAGCCGGTGAGCGTCTTGAACGCGGCATTGACCTGCGCGATGCGGTTGTCATCGCCCTGCGTCACGACCATCGCGATCGGTGCCATCTCGAACACCGAGGCGAAGTGGCGTTCGCTGGCCTGCAGCGCGCGTTCGGCCTGACGGCGCGGTTCGAGATCGGCGAAGGTGAACAACAGGCAGTCTTCGTTCGCGACCTCGATCGGCTGGCCGGCGAGCACAACCAGCGTCTTGTCGCCGCTCGCCAATGGCAGTTCGGCTTCGAGCTGCGGGACCGTCTTGCCCGCGGCCACGCAGTCCCTGACGAACGGCTTGCGCTGCACCTCGGTCAGGAAATCGAACTCGAACAGCGTCTTGCCGATGATCTGGTCGCGGCTGTAGCCCGACAGGTCGAGAAACCCCTGGTTGACGAGCACATAGCGCTGGTCGGCAACCCGGATGATCAGCGCTGGCGCGGGATTGGCATGGAACATCGCCTCGAACCGGTCCTCGGCGTCGAACCGTTCGGACACGTCGTTGATGACGAGCCCCAGGCAGTCGGGCTCGCCGCCATCCTCGTCCATGACGATGTCGCGAACCTGGTGCACCCAGCGTGGTTCGTCTGCACCCGCCGGGCCGACCTCGACGATCAGGTCGGGAAAGCTCTCCCCCGCGAGCAGCCGCATCAACGGGTATTCGCGGCGCGGGATCTTCCGGTGGTTACGGTGGCGCAGGTCGAACCGTGCGGCGTACTCGTCGGCGGTCTCGCCCAGCTCCTTCACCGAGGATATCCCGTGCATCTTCAGGGCCGCGGGGTTCGCGCTGAGGATGACTCCGGTCGGATCCATCAGGATCACGCCTTCGAGCAGCCCGGTCATGAGCTGTTCGAGATGGTGCAGCGTAGGGGCGTGAAGCGGCGGATGCGGGGTCTTCGTCATGCTGCGTCCAGCGCCGGCGGGGGGCATCCGGTTCCGCCCATGAAGGCTCAAAAATACCAATCACCCCGGTATTCCTGCACCAACCGGCAAAAGTGGGGAACTGAACGGAACCGCGAGTCCGACTGTTAAGCATCCCGTATCACACTTCAGGGAACCTCATCATGAACCTCATCATCCTTCTCGTCGTCGGCGGACTCATCGGCTGGGTCGCCAGCATGATCATGCGGACCGATGCGCAGCAGGGGATCTTCCTCAACATCGTCGTCGGGATCGTCGGCGCGTTGCTCGCCGGGTTCCTGATCACGCCGCTGATCGGTGGCGCATCGATCATGGACGGCGCGCTCAACATCCAGTCGATCCTGATCTCGCTGGTCGGCGCGGTCATCCTGCTCGCGATCATCAACCTGTTTCGTCGCGGCACGGCACGCTGAGCAAACGGCGCGGCAGTTCCAGCGTGGAACTGCCGCCCGGACTGCGGATTATCGAAGAACAAGAAACAAAGGAGAGTATGATGACTGTTCGAGCATTTATGGCCTGTGGCGCGATGCTGCTGGCGTCGAGCGCCGTCGCACAGACCGCGACGCATACCGGCGCACACAACCCCGCGATCAAGAACAACGACGCCGCGCACGTCGCCGCCCCCGCCAGCGGCGCCAATTCCTTCTCGCAAGACCAGGCGCGTGGCCGGCTGACGAAGGCCGGCTATCGGTCGGTGTCGGCACTGACCAAGGACAAGGACGGCGTCTGGCGCGGGATGGCGACTCGCGGCGGCAAGAAGGTCCATGTCGGGCTCGACTACAAGGGCAACGTGACCGCGCGCTGATCCCAATCCTTAGGAGAGAAACGATGACCAAGACACTCACACGCCTGTTCGACGACTATGCCGACGCAACCGCCGCGCTCCACGATCTCGAGCGGCTGGGCGTACCGCATAGCCATATCAGCATCGTCGCGAGCAACGCCGACGGCGCGCATGGCGATACGGACACGACGCTCGGCGACGTCGACGATCGCGGCGACGTCAGCCGCGGCGTCTCGACCGGCGCAGCGGTCGGCGGCGTCGGCGGCCTGCTCGCCGGGCTCGGCCTGCTCGCGATCCCAGGCCTTGGCCCGATCGTCGCGGCGGGCTGGCTCGCCTCGACCGTGGTCGGTGCAGGGATCGGTGCGGCTGGCGGGGCCGCGACTGGCACGATCGTCGGCGCGCTGAAGGACGCAGGCCACTCCGAAGAAGACGCGCATGTCTATTCGGAAGGCGTCCGCCGAGGTGGCACGCTGTTGAGCGCGCGCGTCGAGGACGATCTGGTCACAGAAGCCGAAGCGGTGCTCGATCGCAACCGCTCGGTCGACGCGACGACGCGCGGCGCGGCGTATCGCCAGGACGGCTGGAGCCGCTTCGACGAGGCTGCTCCCGCCTACACGCGCGACGAAGTCGCCGCCGAGCGGAACCGGTATCGGCCGACCACGACGTCGACCTACTGAGCGAACCTCGCTTAAATGAAGACGGCGGCCTGTTGGGAAACAGGCCGCCGTTTTTCGTTAGAATCGCGTAGAAATTGTCGCGCCGTAGGTCCTCGGATCGCCCGGCTGGCCGACGATGAGTCCGGTGCTGCCCGACTGGGTTGCGAGCACATCATAGTAATGCTCGTCGAACGCATTGCGCAGCCAGAGAAACGCGTTGATCCCTTCGCGCTCGCGGAACCCGACGCGGAAGTTGCTCAGCGAATAGCCGTTTATCTCGGTATAGATCGACTCCGACGGGTTCGACGAGAAATGCGAGCGGTAGCTGCCGTCGTAGCCGACATAGACCTGACCATCCTTGCCCGCGATCCGCGCCGGCAGGTCGTATTCCGCCCCGTACGAGAGCGCGAATTTCGAGACGCCGGGCAGGCGCTGCCCCGAGATGTCGCAACTCGCCGGGCTGTACGACGGCCGGGTCGCGGTGCCGGCCTGGCCCGCGGGGCTCGCCGGGTGCGTCGCATCCGCCGCGGTGCCCCCGGTCAGTTCGGGCGGGCAGGGCGCATCGACGAACTTGACGTATTTGGCGTCGGTGTAGGCGCCGTTGACGTAGAGGTTCAGTCGCTCCGACGGCCGGAACGCGGAGTCGAATTCGAGACCGCGCGTGCGGACCTTGCCGGCGTTCGCGAGATAGCCGCGCAACACCGAATACTGGTTGTTGGTGACGGTCGCCTGATAATCCGCAATTTCGGTCCAGAACCCGGCGATGTTCAGCGTCACGCGCCGATCGGCGAACTGCGTCTTAAGCCCCAGCTCGTAATGATTGACCTTTTCCGGCTTCACGGTCGCCGACGCGAGGATCGGATTGTTGTTGGCGTCGAGTGGCAGGCCGGACAGGTTGATGCCGCCCGATTTATAGCTGCGCGCATAGGTCGCATAGGCGTGGACATCGGGGGTCACGGTGTACGACGCGGTGATGTCGCCCGACAGGTTCCAGTTGTCGAACGTCGGCTTGTAGCTTTGCGGTGCGAGCACGCCGCGCTGATCGGCTGTCAGCGTGGTGCCGCCATTGCCGGTGGTGACGACGGAGACGTAATCGCCGTCCTTCTTGTCGTAGTTCAACCGCAGGCCGGGCGCGATCTGAAGCTTGTTCGTGGCATGCCAGGTGAGCTTTCCGAACAGCGCGGCGCTGGTGTTGGTGAAGCCGATCGTGTTGCGGCTGGTCAGCCCGTCGAGCACCGACGGGTTGCACGCCGCGGTGGTCGCGGTCGCGCATCCGGTGGCGCCGGGCGCGACACCGTTGCCGGGATTGAGCAGGAACCGGCTCGCCGCGGGCCCCTGCACCTGAAGACCCTGCGTATCGATCGTCTGATGGAAATAGAACACGCCGACCGTGTAGTCGACCGCGTGCGTGCCGTTCGATCCGACCCGCAGTTCCTGGCTGAACTGGCTCTGCTGCGACGGGTTTGCCGAGACCGGGGTGATCGGCAAGCCGATGAAGTCGCGATCGTTCGACGGGTCCCAATGCCAGAACCGCCACGCCGTCACCGACGTCACGGTCGCCGGGCCGATATCCCAGTTCGCGAGCAGCGATGCGCCGCCCAGTTCCTGCTTCGCGCGCAACGGCGTGTCGACGTCGGTCACGCGGTCGAACGCGTTCGTCGAGGGCACGACATAGCCCTGCGCCGCGGCCAGCGCCGCATATTGCCGGTTGAGCGGGCGCTGCGTCGTGCCGACCCGCGCATAATATTGGACGCAGCAATTGGGGTTCTGTCGGCCGTAATCGCCGTATAGCGTCAGATCGAGATTGGAGGCCGCGCGCCACAGCAGCTGGCCGCGAAACCCGAGATTGTCCTGGCTGTTGAGATAGGTGTCCGTGCGCGAATTGTAGATCGTGCCGCGCCGCGTCGTGATCGACGTCGACAGTCGGATCGCCAGCTTGTCGTCGACCAGCGGCCCTGACACCGACGCCTTGCCCTGGAAGAAATCGTAATTGCCGCCGCTCAGCTCGACGCGCGCCTCGGGCGTGAAGCTCGGCGCGCGTGTGGTGACGTTGATCGCGCCCGCGGTGGTGTTCTTGCCGTACAGCGTGCCCTGCGGTCCGCGGAGAATCTCGATCCGCTCGGTATCGGTGAAGTCGAACGTCGCCGAGGCGATGCGGCTGTAATAGACCTGGTCGACATAGATGCCGACGCCCTGTTCGATGCCGTCGTTGGTCAGCCCGAACGGCGCGCCGAGCCCGCGGATGTTGGCGGCCGAATTGCGCGGGTTGGTCGAGTAGAACTGCAGCGTCGGTGCAAGCTGCGTGATGCGGCTGACGTTGTACGCGCCGGTGTCGGCGATCGCGGTACCGCCGATCACCGACATCGCGATCGGCACGCTCTGGACGGTTTCCGCGCGGCGGCGTGCGGTGACGAGGATGTCGCCACCTGCATCGCCCGACGCCGGGCCTGCGCGTTCCTGCTCGCCTGTGGACTGCGCCGATTGCGCGGCCGACGTCGCTACGGGTGCTGGCTGTGGCGGCGGGGTCTGCGGCACCTGCTCGGCACTCTGTAACGTCATCAGCAAAGCAGTCAGCACCATATCGCGTCCCCCGAACCTGTGCCGATAAACTCCATTGATATAGTGGGATTACCAATATCTATTTTGATCGGATGCCTAAAGCTCAGCTTTGAGGATGCGGGATGGTGGCGCCGGCCGGACGGTATATAGACGCGGGAATGACGAAGGAGAGCCGCATGAAACCGCCGATCGGACGCGATACGCGCCTGTGCATGTCGCTGTCGGCGAGGCCCGGCAATTTCGGCACCCGCTTTCACAACCGGCTCTACGCGCTGACCGGGCTCGATTACCTGTACAAGTCGTTCTCGACCACCGACCTGCCCGCGGCGATCGGCGGCATTCGCGCGCTGGACATCCGCGGCTGTGCGATCTCGATGCCGTTCAAGGAGGCGGTGATCGCGCTGCTCGACGGTCTGGCGCCATCGGCGAGTGCGATCGACAGCGTGAACACGATCGTCAACGACGACGGCGTGTTGACCGGGCACAACACGGATTACGGCGCGGTCGTCGATCTGGTCAGCGATATCGATCGATCGCTCTCGTTCGTGCTGCACGGCTCGGGCGGGATGGCGAAGGCGGTCGCCGCCGCGCTCAGCGACATCGGTTTCCGCGATGGCACGATCGTCGCGCGCAACGCGGCGGCTGGGCGGGCGCTCGCCGATCTCTACGGGTATCGTTGGGCATCCGAAGCGAGCGGGGCGGCGGCGCTCCTCATCAACGTGACGCCGATCGGAATGACCGGGGCGGATGCGGACGCGTTGGCGTTCCCGCCCGACATGATCGCGGCGTGCGATATCGCGTTCGACGTGGTGCAATATCCGCCCGAGACGCCGTTCCTGCGCGCCGCCGCGGACGCGGGCAAGCGCTGCATCACCGGGACCGAGGTCGCGACTCTGCAAGCGCTGCAACAGTTCGTGCTCTACACCGGCGTGACGCCCGACGCTGCACAGGTCGCCGACGCGGCCGAGTGGGCGCGCGCGAACTCTTGATCCGCCCGCGCGCGCTTATTTCGTCAGGTCGGTGAGCAGCGAGCGGTAATAGGTGATCGCCAGCGGGATGTTGTCGATCGGCGTCCGCTCGTTGAGGCCGTGGCTGAAATCGTCGGACTGCTTGATGAAGGTCGGGCTGACGCCGTAGCTCGGCACGCCGACCGAGCGGTACCACATCGAATCGCTCGCGCCCGCCGACATGCTCGGGAAGATCGGCACGCCGGGGCGGATCTTGGCCATCGCCGTCTTGACCGCGCCCATCAGGTCGGCGCGCAACGGCGAGGCGTCGGTCGGGTTCGACCCTTCGGTGACGTCGCTGAACTTGACGCCCGGGTCGGCGGCGACCTTGGCGAGTTCGGCCATCACGGTCGCTGGTTTCACGCCGGGAAAGATGCGGCAGTTGATGTTCGCGGTCGCGCGTTGCGGTAGCGCGTTGAGCGCATGACCGCCGCTGATCATCGACGTGACGCAGGTCGTGCCGATCTGGCCGACATACCCTGGGTTGGCGGCGAGCGTCTCGATCGCCTTCTGGTTCTTGGGATTGGCGGCGAAGGCGCGCATCGCTGCGCCGATCTCGGGCGTCTGGCGCGGTGCGACGCCCTCGAAATAGCCCTTGGTGATCGGCGACAGCTGTGGCGTGAAGCGATAGTCGCCGATCCTGACCAGCGCGGCGGCTAGCTGGTTGATCGCGTTCACTTTGCGCGGTGCGGACGAGTGGCCGCCGGCGCTGGTCGTTTCGAGCTGGAAGTCGGCATAGGTCTTTTCGGCCGCGCCGACCGTGAAATATTCGGCCTTGCCGTCTTCGCCGTACAACCCGCCGCCGCCGTCGATGTTGAGCGCCATCTCGGCGGTCTTGAGCCGGTCGGCGATCAGCGACGACGTCTTCATGACGGTCTCCTCGTCGCCCGACAGCGCGAGGACGATGCCGCGCTTGGGTTTGTACCCCGCCTTCTTCATGTCGAGCAGCGTCGCGATCGCGAGCGCCGCGTCGAGCTTCATGTCGGTCGCGCCGCGGCCGTAGAGATAGCCGTTCTCGACCACCGCCGTGAACGGATCGCGCTGCCAGTCGGCGGGCTTGGCCTCGACCACGTCGATATGCCCGGAAATCACGATCGGCTTCAGCGCCGCGTCGGTCCCCTGCCAGGTCGCGATCAGATAGGCGGTGTCGTCGACCGGCGTGACCGTCACGTCGCTCGCCGCAAAGCCGCCGCCGACCAGCACCGACTTCAGATAGGCGGCAAGCTGCGGCGTCTGGTTGCCGGGACCGCGCACGCTGCGAAACGCGATCATCTTCTTGGCGATTTCGAGGCCGTTGGTGGCGGCCGGCGAGTTCGTCGTCTGGGCGGTGGCGGGAATGGCGGCCGTCACGGCAGCGCAGGTCAGGAGCAGCTTCAGTGTCATCTTATGTCCTTGAATACACATCAGAACTTCGCCCCAGCCCGAAGCCCGATGGTGCGCGGGGTGCTGGTGACGATATACGTCCTCTGTGAACACGTGCCGCATTGCTGGTAGCGGGACAGTTCCGCGCGTTCGTCCCACAGATTCTGGACGAACACCTCGAAGGTGAAGTTCGACACTTCCGCGCCGACCGAGGCGTTGCCGGTGGTGTAGGCCTGAAGCCGCCCCAGCGTCGCCGCCTGCGCCAACCGGATATCCGCCGATGCCGAACTCTGATGCGCGACGAGGCCCTGGATATACGCCTTCGCGGTGCCGATCGGCATGCTGTAGCGCGCGGTGCCGCTCGCCTTGAAGCGCGGCGTGATCGGCAGGCGCGTCCCCGATGGCGCGAGCACGTCGGTGCCGTCGCCGCTGCAGATCTGCGTCGCGCACAGGTCGTTGCGCGTCTTCGCATCGGTGTACGAACCCGCAGCAGTCAGCGAGAGGCCGCCGGTCGAATAATTCGCATCGGCTTCCGCGCCGCGGATCCGTGCATTGGGCCCGTTCTGGATGATCGTGAAGCTGTTCGCGCCGAGGAACGAGAACTGGAACTTGTCCCATTGCTGTTGATAGATCGCGGCGTTGAACCGCAATCGCTCGAACAGCGTCGTCTTCAGGCCGAGCTCGTAATTGGTCAGGAAGTCCGCGTCATACGGCGCGACATCGCCGCGACGATTGATCCCGCCCGGGCGGAAACCGCGCGAGAAGGTGGCATAGGCCAAGACCTTGTCGGTCGGCTTGAAGGTCAGGTTGAAGCGGTAGGTCGCACCCTGGCCCTGCGTCTTTTTCGGGATCAGCCCGGTCGTCGTGTAGGTCGCAAGATTGGTGCACGGCGAGCCCGCGACCGTCGCCGGCAGCAGCGTCGAGGTGTCGCCGCCGTCCAGATAGGCCTGCCGCAGGGTCTGGCCATTGGCGAGATAGCATCCCGCGACACCGGTCTGGCCGCTGCCCGCCGCGTTGAACGGCGTGGCGGTGTAGGGTCGGCCGTCGGCCGGATCGATCGCCGGGTTGCGGCCGAAGCCGTAGAAGCCGATCAGCGAATTGTCGTAGATGTACGCGCGGCCCCCCGCGGTTGCGGTGAGGGTCGGCAGGATGTCGAAACTCGCCTCGCCGAACACCGCATAATCGGTGTCGACGCGCTTTTGCTGGGTCAGCCACAAGGTACCGGGCGATCCGTTGACCGACACCGCGGTGCCGAGATTGGCGATCTGGTAATCCTGGAAGATCGCGTTCGTCTGGCGCTGGTAGAAGGCGCCCGAAACGACCCGGAAGCGGTCTGTCGACGGGGAGGCAACGCGGAATTCCTGGCTGATCTTCTTGAAGTGATCGGTGCCGATGATCTTCTGCCGCGGATCGATCGTCTTGCCGGCATTGTCTTGGTAATAGAAATAGCCGGCAAGGCCGCCCGCCGACGAGTACATCGAGTCATAAGCCTCGGCGTAATCGGTATAGTCGCTCGACGTGAAGGTCTTACGGTCGAGATACGCGCCGGCATAGGTGACGTCCCAGTTGCCGACCTTGCCCTCGATCGTCAGCGCGCCCTGGATGAACCGGTCGCGGCGGTATTCGGGGAAGAAATGCTGGACCTGGAGATCGCCGACCTTCGGGTCGTAGCCATAGGTGCCGTGGTTGCGCTGTTCCTGGTACAGGACGGTCGGCGTCACGGTCCAGTTGCTGTCGAGATCGACCTTGAGCGCCGCGCGGCCACCATAGGTTTCGGTGTCGTTGTAGTTCTTCTTCACGAATGCGGCATTGTCGACGACCACGCCGCCGTTCGCCGAGGTGCATGACGTCGCGGTCGGCTCGGGCAGGTAGCTGCGGCATCCGGCGACGTTGTCGATATAGCCTGCATCGCGCTGATAGAAGCCGACCACGCGCAGCGCCGCCGACCCGGACAGCGGCATGTTGAGCATGCCCTCGAGCTTGCTGCCGATGCCGCCCGACTTGACGCTGTTCACCTCGCCGTCGACGCGGCCGTAGAAACCGCTCAGATCGGGCTTGTTGGTGATGATCCGGATCGTGCCGGCTTCGGACGACGCGCCGTACAGCGTGCCTTGCGGTCCGGCGAGGCTCTCGATCCGCGCGATGTCGTAGATGTGGACGTCGAGCGTACCACCGATCGTCGTCACCGGCTGCTCGTCGAGATACGTGCCGACAGACGGCAGCGGGCCCGAATGGTTGCCGTCGCCGCCCGATGCGACACCGCGCATGTAGACGACGGTCGAGCCCGGCTGCGTGGTCTGGAACGACACCGACGGCAGCAGCTGCGTATATTGGTTGAAGTTCGAGATGTTGAGATCGTCGAGCCGCTTGGTGCCGATCGCCTGGATGCTGATCGGGACGCTCTGGATGCTCTGGTCGCGCTTCTGCGCGGTGACGACGATGTCGCCTTCGTACTCACCCGCGGTTTGCGCGGCAGGGGCGGCAACCGGTGTCTGGGCGGCGGCAGGATCGGTCTGGGCGTTGGCGGGAGACACGATTGCCGAGGAGGCGAGAAGTGAGCCGATCAACAACCGACGATCGAATATGTGCATGCGCGAGCCCCCAAGCGATTATGCGCAGAGACTGTGGTGCAGTGCAGCGAACGTCAAACGAAGCCGAAGAATTTTGCAGCTTTATTACGTGAGCGTGACGTTTTTGCCACGGATCATGCGCGTAGCAGGTCGCCGAGCGCAGTTTTCAGCGGGTTCAGCCACATCTCGTATGGTCGCCAGGCGTCGAAGCCGTCGCGGTTGATCGGGCGGCGCACCTGTTCCGAACTCGCGGTGCGCACCGCGCGATCAGTCTCGTGGAAAGCGAGGCAGGCGGGTTCGTAGTCGAGCCCGCACGCTGCGAGCAGCGCCCGGACCTCGACCTCGGTGTTGTCGATCAGCGCTTCGTGATCGACGCGGTGGACGCGGCCCGGCGCGACCGTGTCGACGTGGCGCATAAGCCTGACGTAGTCGCGGTAATAGCGGCCGAGATAGTCGAGCGAATAGCTGAACGTCTGCCCCCGCGCGTAATGCTGTTTGAAGTTCGAGAAGCAGCAGTCGAGCGGGTCGCGCCGCGCGTCGATGATCCGCGCGTTCGGCAGCGCGAGCAGGATCAGCGGCACGTGCGCCCAATTGTTGGGGAGCTTGTCGATGAAGAACGGGCGTTCGGTACGGCGCTGGATCGCGGCGCGGCGCAGATACTCCTCGCCGATCTCGCGCAACGCTGTCGCCGATAAGGTGTCGATCGCGCCCGGATAGTCGGCGATGCCGCGCGCGATCGCGGGCATGTCGGGCAGTTCGGTGGTGCCCTCGACCAGGCTGTGGCTGGCAAGGATCTGTTCGATCAGCGTCGAGCCGGCGCGGGGCATGCCGAGCACGAAGATCGGGTCGGATGCGTCGCATCCCTGGCCGCGGCGCGCGTCGAGCAGCGCCGGGGTCAGCACCGCGATGCTGCGGTCGACGAACGCGGTGGTCTCGTCGGCATCGTAGCTGATGCGCGTACGGCGCAGCGTGTTGCCGGCGTCGTAATGCGCGAACGAGCGGGCGGCGTCGCGGCGATCCTCGAACGCCTTGCCGAGCGCGAAGTCGAGGTGGAACCGGTCCTCGTCGCCGAGGTCGTCGCGCGCGAGCGCCGCTTCCATCGCCACGATATCGCGGTCGTCAAAGCGCACCGTCTTGAGGTTGGCGAGGCTCCACCACGCATCGCCCAGCGTCGGCTGGAGCGACAGCGCGCGGCGATACGCGGCGATACCGTCGTCGCGGCGCCCGACGGTCTTGAGCATATGGCCGTAACTCAGCCACACGCGAGGCTGATCGGGGGCGTCGTGCAGCACCTTTTCGTAGAGCGTGATCGCATCCTCGAACCCGCCGAGCCGCCCGAGCGCCGCCGCCTTGAGGTTGGCATGGCCGGGATTGTCGGGCTCGTCGGCGATCACCGCATCGAGCAGGGTCAGCGCCTCGGGCGCACGGTTCTGGCGGTAGAGCACGAGCGCGAGGTTCGCGCGTGCCGCGGTGAAGCCGGGGGCCAGTTCGACCGCGCGCCGCAACAGCGTCTCGGCGTCCTTGTACCGCCCGATCCGTCCGGCGAGTTCCGCCAGCATCCGGATCGCGCGCGCATCGAACGGATCGCGCTTGAGATAGGCCTTCAGCAGCGGCTCGGCGACGTGGAGCTGATTGTCGTGCAGCGCCAGCGCGGCCTGCATCAGGTCGCTCGACCAGCGGGGAGTGGGGAGGGAAGCCATCGCGCCGAACAGTCGGAGAGCATCGCGCCAGCGTCAAGCATGCATCCGCACTCGCGGGCGCATGCCTGACCTACGCCGTCACCCGGTCACTGCGTCCAGGCATAGGGCCCCACGACGGTCCCGACGAACCCGCCCGCGGACTTGGTGCTGAGAAAGCGTGCGTCGACCTTGTCCGACAGCGTGCGCCGGGTGCCCGCGACCTGATAATCGAACGCCATCGTCCCGCCGTCGGCGCGGATCGTCAGCGTGACGGGACCGGCTGCGACGGGGGCCGACGCGACCAGCCGCTCGCGCCCATCGGCCGCGGTATACAGCGCGACGACGGTCTTGCCGGCGATCCGTGTGACGCCGAACACCAGGTAGTTGCGGTCGCTCTGCATCGCCGCGAGACCGGCACGGTCGCCATCCGTGTCTGGTGTGAATTTGACCGTCGTCGACATCGTCGCGATGTGATGCTGCTGACGGCGGCCGACGAACGCGGGCACCCCCGACAGGTCGCCGATCGGCGTGCCCTTGCCGAGCACGAGGTCGCCGTGATCGAGCCGGTAGAAGGGCTGTTTCGGGGTACGCACGCCGATCCACTGCATCGCCAGCTTGGTGCCGTCGAACTCGTCGACATAGCCGAAATCGCCGCTCGTCGGGATCTTGGACGCGGGTTGCTTGGGGAGATCGGGCGTTTTGCCGACGAACGGGATCGCCTGGCCCTTGGGCAGGATGATCGGCCAGCCATCCTTCCACGTCACCGGCAGCAGGAACGTCTCGCGACCGATGTTGTAATAGTCGCCGTCATACGGGCGGACCGCGAGGAAGGTCGCCCACCAGTCGCCCTTCGCGGTCTGGACGAGTTCGGCGTGACCCGACGAGGTGATCGGGTTGGCGCGGGCGGGATCGAGGTCGCGTTGCGTCAGGATCGGGTTGCCCGCGAACGGCGCGAACGGCCCGCGCAACTGCCGCGACCGGAACACGACCTGCGAATGGTTGACGCTCGTGCCGCCTTCCGCCGCAGTCAAATAATACCAGCCGTCCTTGCGGAAGATATGTGGTCCCTCGATCCACACTGGCTTCTTGGTCAGGTCGACGCCGCCGTTGATCAGCTGCGTGCTCTCGCCGACCATTTTCCCCGAGCGCCAGTCGAATTCCTGGATCCAGATCGCGCGGTGGCCGTCGTAGCGCGGCGGCTCGTTCGGCGCGCGGTTGTTGACGACATACGCCTTGTCGCCCTCCCAATAGATCGACGGATCGATCCCCTCGAACGGCAGCCAGGTCGGATTGGACCAGGGACCCGCCGGGTTCTTCGCGGTGATGACGAAGTTGCCTTTGCACTCGACGCAGGTGTTGACGATGTAGAAGGTGCCGGCGTGATACGAGATGTCGGGCGCGAACACCGCCTGCGAGGTCCGCATGCCGGTGAAGTCTAGCTGCTCGGGCCGATCGATCGCGTTGCCGATCTGCGTCCAGTGGACGAGATCCTTCGAGGTGAAGATCGGCAGCCCGGGGAAATGCGCGAACGACGACAGGACCAGGTAGAAGTCGTCGCCGACGCGGGTTACCGACGGGTCGGGATAATAGCCCGACAGGATCGGGTTGCGGTACTCGCCGGGGCCGACTTTGACCTGTTCCTGTGCGTGGCCGTCATAGGTGAAGCGGCTGAACCGGGGGGCGTCGCTGGCCGAGGCGGTGGCGGTGGCCGTGCCTGCAAGCAGGAGGGCGGTCGCGCGCAATGCGGCGCCTGCATATCGATCGAAGCGCGTCATGGTGGTTCTCTCCCGTCGTCTCGCGGCACTGAACGCGCCTGCTGCCTTAGCACTATAGCGCTAACATTCTCGAAGGCCAGCCGCGTGCGCCCGAGCGACGGCAGGCGGCTTGGGGGTAGCTAAGATACCGGTACCAAGTTACGCTCCGTTCCAACGCAGGTGCAACGGGCGGCGTGGCGAGTGTCGGGCAGGGTCCGGTCTTCCGCAGATTCGCTCGTGATGATCGCGGAAGGGAGAAGGATGACCGAACTGTCCGCCAAGGGACCGCACGCCTCGCCGTCGCGTCGCGAAGTGTTGGAAGGCGTGGGCGCGACCGTCGCGCTGGCCGTACCGGCATTGGTGCTGCCGACCGGGGCTGAGGCGGCAATGTCCGCGCCGGGTGAAACGCGGTTATGGTATCGGCAGCCGGCCAAGGTCTGGACCGAAGCGCTGCCGGTCGGCAACGGGCGGCTCGGTGCGATGGTGTTCGGCGGCACGACGGGCGAGCGGTTGCAGCTGAACGAGGACACGTTGTGGTCGGGCGGGCCGTACGACCCGGTCAACCCGGACGCGCGGGCCACGCTGCCCGAGGTGCGGCGGCTGATCGATGCGGGCGCGTTCGCCGAGGCGCAGACGCTCGCCAATGCGCGGCTGATGGGCGTGCCGAAGACGCAGATGGCGTATCAGCCGGTCGGCGACCTGCTGCTCGAGCTGCCGGGCGCAGCGGGAGAGGCGAGCGCCTATACCCGCGAGCTCGATCTCGATGCGGCGATCGCGACGACCAGCTTCACGCTCGGCGGGACGCGGTTCCGGCGTGAGGTGTTCGCCTCACCGGGGGAGCAGGTGATCGCGGTGCACATGGTCGGCGATCGGCCGTTCGACCTGCTGGTCGGGCTGACGTCGCCGCAACCGGGTGCGGGCGTCATCGCGGCAGGGGGGATGCTGACGCTGACTGGTCGCAACGCCGCGCGAGCTGGCATTGCGGGCAAATTGCGGTTCGCGGCGCGCGTGCGGATCGTGGCGGACGGCGGCAGGGTGGCGGCGGATGGCGAGCGTCTGCGGGTCACCGGCGCCCGGTCGGTCACGCTGCTGGTCGCGATGGGGACGAGCTATCGTCGGTTCGACGATGTCGGCGGCGATCCCGACGCGGCGACACTGGCGGCGGTCGAGGGCGCGGTGCGGCGTGGCTTCGCTCGGCTGCGATCGGACGCGACCGCGGCGCACCGCGCGCTGTTCCGGCGGGTGAAGCTCGATCTTGGCCGGACGGCGATCGCCGATCGGCCGACCGACGAGCGGGTGCTGGCGGATCGCGCCGCGGCCGACCCGGCGCTCGCGACGCTGTACTTCAATTACGGGCGCTATTTGCTGATCGCGTCGTCGCGGCCGGGGAGCCAGCCGGCCAACCTCCAGGGAATCTGGAACGCGGAGACCAGCCCGCCCTGGGAGTCGAAATATACCGTCAACATCAATACCGAGATGAATTACTGGCCGGCGGAAGTCACCGCGTTGCCCGAATGCGTCGCGCCGCTGGTGCAGATGGTGCGCGAGCTGGCCATCACCGGCGCGCGGACGGCGAAGACGATGTACGGCGCGCGCGGCTGGGTGTGTCATCACAACACCGACCTGTGGCGCGCGACCGCGCCGATCGATGGCGCGCAATGGGGGCTGTGGCCGACCGGCGGCGCGTGGCTGTGCACGCATCTGTGGGACCATTACGACTATAGTCGCGATCTCGAGTTCCTGCGGTCGGTCTACCCGCTGCTGCACGGCGCGGCGCTGTTCTTCCTCGATACGCTCCAGACCGATCCGAAGACCGGCGCGCTGGTCACTAATCCGTCGCTGTCGCCCGAGAACGTGCATCCGAAGGGCGCATCGATCTGCGCGGGGCCGGCGATGGATATGCAGATCCTGCGCGACCTGTTCGACCAGACCGGCAAGGCGGCGACGTTGCTCGGCACCGATGCGGCGTTCGTCGCGCAACTGGCGGCGGCACGCGCGCGGCTGGCGCCCGACAAGATCGGGCGCGGCGGCCAGTTGCAGGAATGGCAGGCGGACTGGGATGCCGATGCGCCCGAGCAGCGCCATCGCCACGTCTCGCATCTCTACGGCCTGTTCCCGAGCGAGCAGATCGATCTCGACACGACACCCGCGCTCGCCAACGCGGCACGGCGTTCGCTCGAGATCCGCGGTGACGAATCGACCGGCTGGGCGACCGCATGGCGCGCGAACCTGTGGGCGCGGCTGCGCGACGGCGAGCACGCGCACCGCATCCTCGCCTATCTGCTCGGCCCCGCGCGCACCTATCCCAATTTGTTCGATGCGCATCCGCCGTTTCAGATCGACGGCAATTTCGGTGGCACGCGCGCGATCGCCGAAATGCTGATGCAGAGCCGGAGCGACGAGATCCTGCTGCTCCCGGCATTGCCGCGCGCGTGGCCGAGCGGGTCGATCACCGGCCTGCGTGCGCGCGGCGCGTGCGTGGTGGACGTGCGGTGGGAAGCCGGCACGTTGGCCGAAGCGGTCCTCCGTTCCACGATCCCCGGACGCCGCCGCATCCGGCTGGGCGACCGCACCGTCGACGTGACGCTGGTGCCGGGGCGCCGCGTCAGGTTGCGCGGTGCCGGATTGACGCAGGCATGACCGCCGCCTGCCCATCTTCTCAGCTCTTCGAGGAATCGCACCCATGACGAAATTCCTGATGGCCGTGCTCGCCTTCGGGCTGGCGATATCCGGCGCGGCGCATGCGCAGGTCGCGACCACCACGCCGCCGCCGGTCGCGGGTGCCAAGCCGGTGACGGTCGAGCGGATCACCGTCCATTCGCGCGCGATCGAGGGCAATCTCGAGGGCAACAGCGCGGATCGCGCGGTGCTGGTGATGCTGCCACCGAGCTATCGCAGCACCCCGACACGCCGCTATCCGGTGGTCTACGCGCTGCACGGCTATTCGATCGGCGCCGAGCAATGGGCGAAGGAAATCCACGTCCCGCAGACGATCGAAGGCGCGTTCGCGAAGGGCGCGCGCGAGATGATCGTCGTGCTGCCCGACAGCAAGACGGTGCATAACGGCTCGTTCTATGCGAGTTCGGTGACGGTCGGCAACTTCGAGCAGTTCATCGCGCACGACCTCGTCGGCTATGTCGACGCGCATTACCGGACGCTGGCGGACCGCCGCAGCCGCGGGCTGGCCGGGCATTCGATGGGCGGCTACGGCACCGCGCGGATCGGCATGAAGCATCCCGACATCTTCGGTGCACTCTACATGATGAGCCCGTGCTGCCTGTCGATACGCGCGCTCGGCACGCCCGACGCGGCGGCAGAGAAGACGTTGCGGGCGCTGCGCTCGCCGACCGAAAGCGCTGGCCTGTCGTGGGGATTGCGTGCGCAACTCGCGACCGCGGCGGCGTGGTCGCCGAACCCGAAGGCGCCGCCGCTGTTCCTCGACCTGCCGATCAAGGACGGCGTCGCGCAGCCCGACGTGATCGCGCGCTGGGCGGCCAACGCGCCACTGTCGATGCTCGATCAATATGTCGGTAACCTGCGGCGCTATGCAGCGATCGGGCTCGATGTCGGTGACCGCGACGGGCTGAAGGGCGACGCGATCGCGCTGCACGAGGGGCTCGACCGCTACGGCATCGCCAACCAGTTCGCGGTCTATCCCGGCGACCATACCAGCGGTGTCGCGGGGCGCGTCCAGGACGTGATGATCCCGTTCTTCTCGCGCAGCTTGGCGTTCGCACGATGAGGGGCGGGGCGTTGATCGCGGCGCTCGCGCTGCTGGCGATACCAGCGTCGGCGCAGGTCTGGCGGTCGGATCAGGGGAACGGCACGTTCCGCAATCCCGTGCTGTTCGCCGACTATCCCGATCCTGACATCATTCGCGTCGGCCGCGACTATTATTTCGCGACGACGACGTTCGCCAACGTGCCGGGGATCACGATCCTGCACAGCCGCGATCTGGTCAACTGGACGCTAGCCTCGCATCTCGTCGATCGGCTCGAGGGGAAGCCCGAATATGACCTGAAGGGTGGCAATGCGTATCGGCATGGGCTCTATGCCTCGTCGTTGCGCTATCACGCGGGCACCTATTATCTCGCCAATACGCCGGTCGGGCAGAAGACGCGGATCTGGTACGCCAAGGACGTACGCGGGCCGTGGCGCTATCGCGAACTGGAGCGCGAGGCGTTCGATCCGGGGCTGTTCATCGAGCCCGACGGGCGCGCGTATGTCGCCACCGCCTCGACCGCCGATGGCACGATCACGCTGCTCACGCTCGACAAGGATCTGGCGCACGTCACCGACGCGCGGAAAATCCATTACATCAAGGGCGCGGAGGGCTCGAAGATCATCCGCCGCGGCGCCTATTACTACCTGTTCAACGCGTTGCCGCCGCGTCTCGGGCTGACCGTATCGCGGTCGCGCAGCCTGTTCGGACCGTGGGAGACGCGCGACCAGATCGACGACACGACCGGCGGGCATCAGGGCGCGCTGGTCGACCTGCCCGATGGCCGGTGGTTCGGGTTCGTCATGGAGGATAGCGGCGCGGTCGGCCGGATGACCAATCTCAGCCCGGTATTCTGGCGCGACGACTGGCCGGTGTGGGGCACCCCGGACGCGCCCGGACGCGTACCGCGGCTCGCGCAAAAGCCGATCGCGGGGTTGCCGTTCGCCGAGCCCGCGACCTCCGACAATTTCGCGGGTCCGCGTCTCGGCCTGCAATGGCAGTGGAACCATAATCCGGACCCGAGCCGGTGGTCGCTGACCGCGCGGCCGGGCTGGTTGCGGCTGAAACCGACGGTCGCGCCACGCTTCTGGTCGGCGCGCAACACGCTGACGCAGAAAGGGCAGGGGCCTGCGAGCCGCGCCGAGGTGAAGCTGGATATCGGTCATCTCGCGCCGGGCGACCGATGCGGGTTCGGGACGCTGGGGCAATATAGTGGCAACCTGACGATCGAGCGCGACGCGGGCGGTACGGCCTCGGTGGGTATGGAGGTGACCGAAGACACCGTCGACGGCGCGCGCACCGCAACGCGCGGCAGCAGCGTGATCGGCGCTGGCCGCGCGCTATGGTTGCGCACGGAGATGGATTTCACGATCGATCGAGCCCGCGTTGCGTATAGCCTCGACGGCCGCCGCTGGACCGGTGTCGGCGGCGACTTCCCGCTCGCCTTCGCGTGGCGGACGGGGACGTTCCAGGGCGAGCAGTTCGCGCTGTTCTGCTACGCGTCGAGCCCAAGCAAGGGCTGGCTCGACGTCGACTCGTTCACGCTGAGCGCGCTCGAACCCCAAGCGAGATTCAAGTTCCGCAACGCGCCCCCGCGGTAATCATCGCCGCGGCGCGACGGGTATCTCGAACGTGCCGACCGGCAGCATCACGTCGTCGGACAGGTTCACCGATGGCGCATCCGCCCAGGCATAGCGGACCCGGGTGACGGGCTTGCCGTCGCCCGGCAGCGTCACCGTGGTGCCGGCGACGCTGCCCGCGGCATAGCGGCAGGTGCCCGGCGCGGTGTCGCACAGTTCGAACCCGATCGCCTGGTTCGCACCGCGGGCGTGGAGCGCGCCGGCCACATCGCCGAAGCGCAGCGTGATGCCGCCATCGGCGCCGGCCTCGGCCGCGGCGATGGCGGGACCCGACGGACCGCCGGGCGCGCCATAGACCGCCGACCGCATGACCTTCGCGAGGCGTTGGCCGACCTCGTGCTTCTCGCCGGGATGGATGTCGAGCGCATCGCCGATGTCGAGCGCGACCGCGATCCCGGCATGGCGGTCGGCGGCGGCGACGCGGCGCTGCGCATCGCGGACATAGCCCCAGCCGCTGTCGCTCGGCGCGCTGGTCGGCTTGCCGTAGTTCGCGAGCTGGACGATCCCGAAGCCGGTTTCGGGCGTGCCGAACCGCGTGCGCCAGTCCGCGATCAGCGCGGTAAGGCGGCGGTCGTAGCCGGGGATGCCGGTGTCCGACTCCCCCTGATACCAGGCGATGCCGGCAAGCTTGGTCGACGCCAGCGGCGCGATCATCGCGTTGTACAGCGTGCCGTCGCCGTTGATGTCGTCCCACGGCACGCGCGGTGCCGCTCCATCGAGCCGCTTGGCGATCGCATAGCGCCAGCCGCTGCCGAGTGCGGCGCTGCTGCCGTCGGCGAAGGTCACGCGCATCGCCTCGGCCGGGCCGGTCATGCCGCCGAACGCGTAGACGTCGTCGTCGTTGACGGTGATGACGTTGCTGCCGGGTTTCAGCGTGCCGATCGGCAGCGTGTAGACGCGCGCCTTGCTGGCGAGGCTGCTGCCACCGACGCCCTGGCCGTTGACCCAGGTCCGGTCGGCATCGTCGATCGTGCCGAGCGACAGGATCGCCGGGCCCCGGGCCTGTGCCGCGGTGACCTCGACCGTCCGCTGATACCAGATCATGCCGTTGTAATCGGCGAGTTCGGGCACGCCCCAGGTCTCGAAATTGGTCATCGCCGGCACCGGCTTCCAGTCGAGCGCGGCTGCCGGCTGCCACGGTTCGCGGCCCACCGCGTCGCCCGACCCGGCGCGCCACCAGCTTTCCCAGATCGTCGATGCCTTGCGGTCGGCGGCAGCGGGATCGCGCGCGTACAAGGCTAGTAGATCAGCCTCGGCGCCGAGGCCTGCCTTGCGCAACGCGGAGTCGCTCAGCCACGCGCTGATCCGCGATCCGCCCCAGCTCGAATGGATCGCGCCGATCGGCACCTTGGCGATGCGGCGGAGCGCCTGCACCATGTAGAAACAGGCGGCGGAGAAGGTCGGTACGGTTGCCGGCCCGGCCGCAGCCCAGTGCGGTTGCTCGGCGAAGCGCGCGACGGGGCTCGCCGCCGAGACCTTGGCCACGGTCAACAGCCGCAGCTGATCGTCGACCGCCGGATGCGCGTCGGGGAACAGCGTCTGCGCGTTCTCGACCGCCAGCTCCATGTTGCTCTGGCCCGAGCACAGGAAGACGTCGCCGATCAGGATATCGCGCACCACCGCGGCACCGCTATTTGCCGCGATCGTCAGGTCGTAGGGGCCGCCGGCGGGCAACGCGGGGAGGCGCGCCTCGAACCGGCCGTCGCGCCCCGCCTTCGTCGTCACGGTGCGACCGGCGAGCGCGATCAGGATCGTCTCGCCCGCCGCCGCATCGCCGCTCAGCACGATCGGCTGGCCGCGCTGGATCACCGCATGATCGCCGAGCACACCATCGAGACGCGGCGCGGCCAAGGCCGGGGAGGCCGCACCGGCAATAGCGGCGTAGAGCGCGAGGCGCAGGGCGGTCTTCATCGGATCGTTTTCCTTGGGGTTCGGATCGAACAGGGATCGACGGGGAGGCTCAGATCGGCTGGAGCCCGTGCTTGACGATGCGGTCGATCAGGTCGCGGTGACCGGGAAGGCTGCTCATCATGCGCTGCGTCTGGACGTGGTTTTCGCGCCGAGCACGCCGTGCCAGTTCGGCGTCCGCCTCGATCGTGCCGGGCATCACCGCGGTACGCGCACCCATGCCGTACAGGACATATTGATAGCTGGCCGACGGGAAGACCTCCTCGGCGCGGTCGAACTCGTCATGGATCCACGGCGACTGATATTGCCAGAGCTCCATCAGCCCGCGCAGCCGGTCGGGGATCGACTCGGGCCGGACATTGTCGCGCCAGAAGTCGGTGTCGGTGCGTTTGGTCAGCGTATAGTGCAGCTTGAGGAAATCGATGATCCGGCCCCAGCGATAGGTCGTCGTCGCGTTGAAGCGGTTGGCGACGACGTCCATCACCTCGCGACAGACGGGCATCTGCTCGGCGATCATCTTGGCGGATAGCTCGATCAGCACGATCGCCGACGCCTCGAGTGGTTCGAGGAACCCGGCGGCGAGCCCGACCGCGACGCAATTGCCCTTCCAGAATGTTTCGCGGTGGCCGGCGCGGATCGAGAGTTTCCGGACGGGCAGGTCTTTTCCTGCCGGACCGATATACGCGCGCAGTTCGCGTTCGGCGGCGTCGACGTCGATATGGCTGCTGGAGAAGACATGCCCGACGCCGCGGCGGTGCGGCAGGCCGATATCCCAGATCCAGCCGGCCGATTGCGCGGTGGAAATGGTGTGACTGGCGATCGGATCGTCGGGGCGCTCGTACGGCAGTTGCACGGCGAGCGCGGTGTCGCAGAACAGCGTGTCGGTGCAGCTGCGGAACGGCACGCCCATCGCTTCGCCGATCAGCTTGGCGGCAAACCCGGTGCAGTCGATGAACAGGTCGCCCTTGATCGACACGCCCTGCGCGGTCTCGACGCGTGCGATATCACCGGTCTCGTCGAGGATGACCTCGGTCACGTCGGCCAGCACGTGCCGGACGCCGAGCGTGTCGCAGCAATGGCGTTGCAGGAAGTGCGAAAATTTACCCGCGTCGAGATGATAGGCGTAGTTCGCGACTCCGTCGAATTCGGGCGTCGCCATCGTCTTGGGAGCAAGGCCCTCGTCGCAGATCCGACCTTGCGGCGTGACCGCGTCGCAGAAGCTGTCGTGGCCGTCCTCGGCGAGCCAGTGCGGGGCGAGGTTCAGCGAGCCGAACTGCTGTGGCAGCATCAGCGGGTGGTAATAGCCGTCGTCGACCGCGCCGGTGGTCCAGCGGTTGAACCGCGCGCCCTGTTTGAACGCCGCGTTGCAGTGGCGGAATAGCTCGGTTTCCGACACGCCCATCTTGCGCAGCGTGGCGCGCAGCGTCGGCCACGTGCCCTCGCCGACGCCGATGGTCGGGATGTTGGGGGACTCGACCAACGTCACGGTGAAGCCGTGCTCGCGCTGGCCCTTGTGCCGCGCGGCGAGCACGCCCGCGGTCAGCCAGCCGGCCGTACCCCCTCCGACGATGACGATATTTCTGATCTGGTGCATGGGTCAGCGTATTCGAAAAATGGCGGAGCACAACATCGTCATGCTCCGCCAGGGGGGAGAGCTCAGAAGCGGAAGCGCGCGCCCAGTGTGTAGCGGCGACCGTAATCGAACACGTCGAGCAGCTGGTTGCTGTAGCGACCATGCGTGCTCTGCTGGTTGTTGTTGACGTTCAGCGCCTCACCGAAAATGCTGAAGTTCTTGGTGATGTCGTAGCTGCTCGTCAGATCGACCTGGAAGCTCTGGTTGACGAAGGTCGGCTCTGCCCCGAACGAACCGGTATTCTGGTTCTGCCCGAACTGGAGGAGATACTTGTCGCGCCAGTTGGCCGCCGCACGGAACTGGAAACCGCTCTTGTCGTAGAAGCCGACGAAGTTCGCCGAATTGGCAAGCCCCGTCACCGCAAAGCCCGACTGGGTGATGTTCTTGTCGTCGTACGGACGGTTGGTGTTCACGAACGTCGCGTTGGCCTGGAAGCCGAAGCCGGTGTCGCCGAAGACCTGCTGCCACGCCAGCTCGACGCCGCGAACCGTCGCGTCGGGACCGTTGACCTGCTGCGATACCGCGAACGATGCGGGTTGGCCGGTGGTCGGATCGACCACCCCGTTGATCGTCTGCCGCGTCACGCCGCCGATGATGAAGTTGCTGACGTTCTTCAGGAAGAAGTTGACCGACAGATACGAGTTGCGGCGATAATACCATTCCGCGCCCAGATCGAAATTGTCCGCGAGATACGGTTTCAAGTTCGGGTTGCCGCCCGCCGCCGACAAGGCTCCGACGCGCTGGCCGTTGCCGACGTTGAGGACCGGCGTCAGCAGGTTGAGCGCCGGACGGGTCAGCGTTCGCGACGCATCCGCCCGCAGTACCAGCTTGTCGGTCAACTCGAGCTTCATGTCGACGCTCGGCAACAGGTAGGAATATGAGCTCTTGTTATTGACCGCCTGGATCTCGGTGTAGGTCGGGATACTCAGCAGCGTCGGATCCGCCGCGCTCGTGACGATCGAGGTCGGCAGTCGTCCCTGACCAGTCGCATTGAGATTAGTTACCTCGTTGCGGACGCCCGCGTTGAAGGTGAACGGCAGGCCGCCGACCTCGGTCTTGAAGTTGGCGCTGACATAGAGCGACCACGTCTTTTCTTGGACGCGCAGGACGCTGCCCGGATCGACCGCTTCGTCGAATGCGCCGGTGAAGCCGTTCACGCCGGCATAGTTATAGCCCGGGATGTTCTGCGTCTGCGGATTGCCGAGGCTGCTCAGGTAATTCTGATACGCGACCGGGCTGAACACGAAGACCGACGGCGGCAGGCTGCCGTTGAACCCCGGGATGAAGTTGTTGAGGCTGACCGAGCCCTTGTACAGATTGGCCGGCAGCGGCGAGATCCCGGTATCGCGACCCGACGGCCCGCCATAGCCCGCATAGGCCTGCCAGAAATTGTTCGTGAAGGTGCTCTGGTTGCGGAAGTTGAAGGTGTCCTGGTAATATTGGCCACCCGCCTTCAGCGTCAGATTATCCTGCTTCCAGGTGGCGTTGCCACGAAACTGGAACAGCTGATCGGTATTGTGCTGCGTCTGGTTGACCGTAACGTGCGAGCCGATCAGCGCGGGATTGGCCCAGTTCGCGGCATCGCCGGCGGGACCGAAATTGCTGATCGACGGGAAGGAATTCTTGCTGTCGCCATCGACGTTGAAGCGCAGCGTATTGCCCAGATTACCGCCATACCCGATGTCGCCGTTGCGGCTACCGATCACGTTGCCCGGGTTCAGCCAGCTCTTGGCATAGGCGCCATCGGCTTCGAGCGTGAGGTTCTCGGTCGCGTCGTACTTGACGTTGAGGCCGGTCTGGTTGGTCTGCAGGATCTGCTTGTTGAGCGCGGCGGTGAAGTCGGTTGGCGTGCCGACCTGCGTAAAGTCGGTCGCGGTACCGTTCTTGTCGAGCGTCACATTGCGCAGATCGCCCTGGTTGAACCAGACGCCGAACGCGTAATTCTCCTGCTTGATGGTCTGGCGCGAGAAATTGTTGTCGAGCGTCACCATCAGATCGTCGGACGGATGATATTGCAGCGAGATGCGCGCATCGATGCGCTCGTCCTGCACGCGCTGCTGCTCGGCGCCATATTGCTGCGGGAACCAGCCGGGGATGTTCTGGCGGTTGGCCGGGTTGGCATAGGCCGCGGACTTCGGGTCGCTGGTCGGCGTGCACGCGCCGGCGCCGCCCGCGAGCTGGCAGCCCGCAAAGTTGCCACCGGGCCAACCCGACACATAGACGCGATTGGTATCGGTATCACGACGGGTGTAGATCACGTCCGCCAACACGCCGAACTTGCCGTCGGCGGTGGTGGTGCTGACCAGCAGACCGCCGGTCGGCACGATCCTGCTCGCGCGATCCTGGATCGAGCCCGACGCGGTTGTCGCGACGCGGAAACCGGGGTGGTCGAAGGGATTCGGGAAGGCGATGTTGACGGTCGCGCCGATCGAGCTCGACGCTAGCGAGACGTCGGGGGTCTTGAGCACGCTAAGCTGGCCGATGAAATCGACGCCGACGGTGCTGAAGTCGATCTGCCGGCCGCCGGTGGCGGTCGAGATGCGGCGGCCGTCGTACAGCGTCGTGTTGAAATCGCCGCCGAAGCCGCGAACCGTGATCCCGGTCGGTTCGCCGCGCGATCCCGAGCGCTGGATCGAGACGCCCGGCAGGCGCTGGAGCGAGGCGGCGACGTTCGAGTCGGGGAACTTGCCGATGTCTTCGGCAGAGATGACGTCGACAATGCCCGACGAAGTGCGCTTGAGGTCGAGGTTGCGCTGGAGCGATCCACGCAGACCGACCACGACGATGTCGTCGCCCGTGGTGTTACCCTGCGATGCGTCCTGCGCGGTCGCGAGATCCTGCGGCTGGCCCGCTTCGGTCGCAGTCGTCGTGTTAGCAGTGGCGGGTACGGCAGGCTGCACGGCGGCAGGGCGATCGGTCGTCGCATTCTGAAGATTGGTCTGGTCCTGCGCCAGCGCGGGCGATGCCCAAGCGAGCGCGGCCATGCTGCTCGCGCACGCCAGCGTACGGGCCCGACGCGCACGTCCGCGGTCGCCGAGTATCGAACGGGTATCCAGAGTCATTTCAACATCCCCTCAACGACGCCGCGTGCCCCTTATCGAGGGGCTATCCGGCAATATCTTGCGCGATGCGTGGAGTCGGATGCCCTAGCCACACCATCACGGTAGCGCTCACAATACGCCAAGTCGCAACCATTGCAAGCTCTTGTAGGAGTGAATGCGAAGGCCCTTTGCAAGGGTATTCGGGTGTGCGAGTTCGGACCGCAGATGCGCGAACCAAAGTCGCGCGCGCAGGAGGATCGGATGCCGACATGGGAAATGTTGAACCGCGGACAGCATGCGGCGCTGCGGGTGTCGCGCGCCTGCGACGCAACGTGGCATTTCGCGCAGATCGTCGCGGACGAGTTTCCGCGCGCCGCGCCCTATTACCCGATCCTGTTTACCAAGCATCCCGAGACCGGGGCGTTTTATGCCGGGGTAGTGATGGGACTGGAGCCGGGCGACAACCTGCTGACGGTCGACGGTGCGCTTCCGGACTACCGCCCTGCCGATCTCGAACGCCAGGGGTTCTTCGTCAACGACGGCCAGATTGTGATCGACCGCGAGCATTCCGTCTTCGCGGGCGCTCGGGGTGAGGCAGTGTTCGACAGTGATGGAGAGCCAACGCTGGCATTGAAGCGCGTGCAGCAGGCGCTGCATACGCTGCAGGAAGGCATCCCGGCGACCGATGACGCGATCAAGCGGTTCCTGGGGCACGGCCTGTTGGAGCCCATCGACGTCACGCTCGATTTCGACGACGGCAACCGGCTGCGGCTCGACGGACTGTACACGATCAGTCTCGACGCGCTCCACGCCTTGCCCGATGCGGCGGTGATCGACCTCTTCCGCGCAGGCGATCTGCAACTCGCCTATGCGCAGACCGGCTCGCTTCGCCATATCCGCACGCTTGGCCGGATCCGCAATGCGCGACTGTCGGACGGACGCGCGTGAGCGATACGCTCGCCGAGGCGCTGACCGATCCCGAGCGGTTTCGCGCGCAGGTCATGACGCCGGGCCAGCCGGTGCTGATGCGGGGCGCGGCGCGCGCGTGGCCGCTGCTGGCGGGGGACGGGGTGCAGGGAGTCGCCGACCAGTTGCTGCGGCTGGAGACGGGGGCCTCCGCCGAGGTCTTCGTCGGCGAACCCGCGATCGGTGCGCGCTATCATTACGACGCGACGATGGCGGGCTTCAACTTCACCCGGTCGACGATGCCGTTTCGCGACGCGCTGATGCGGATACTCGACACCGCGGGCGAGCCGGGGCACGCCAGCATGTATATGGGCTCGCTCACCGCGGAGACGTTCTTTCCCGGCGTCGAGCAGATGACCCGGCTGCCGTTCGTCCCGCCCGAGGTGCTGCCGCGGATCTGGATCGGCCATGCCTCGACCGTCGCCTGCCATTACGACACGATGGACAATGTCGCGTGCGTCGCGGCCGGGCGACGCCGCTTCACGCTGTTTCCGCCCGACGCGATCGGCGATCTCTATGTCGGGCCGATCGATCATACGCTGGCGGGCCAGCCGATCGCGCTGGCGGTCGGCAGCGCGCCGGGCGACCGGCGCTTCCCCCGCTTCGAGCAGGCCAGACACCGCGCGCGCGTGTTCGATCTGGAGCCGGGCGACGCGCTGTACGTGCCGAAGCTCTGGTGGCACCAGGTCGAGGCGACGGGCGACGTCAACGTCCTCGTCAATTTCTGGTGGGACGGGTTCGCGGCCGGCCCGGACCAACCCTATACCGCGATGCTGCTCGCGCTCACCGCGATCGCCGAGCGTCCGCCGGCCGAGCGCGCAGCGTGGCGCGCGTGGTTCGATCACTACGTCTTTCGTCCCGACGGTCATCCGCTCGCGTTCCTGCCGCCAGAGCGGCATGGCGCATTGGGCGCGACGAAGGAGAATCAGGGCCGCATTCGGGCGCTCGTCATGCGATTGCTGCGGGGCGGTTGAGCCGCGCGGGTGTCGACCCGAGCACGATGGCGAGCCCCGCCAGTGCGCCGACCAGCGGAATCGACCACGCCATCGTCAACAGGAGGTCGCGGCTTTCCTGAACCAGCGGCTGTCCGACGGTCCAGCCGATCGCCGACAGCCCGCGACCGAGCAACGCGCCGCTTAGGCCGCCGCCGACCTTCAACGTCAGCAGCAGCAACGCGACCGGCAACCCCTCAAGCCGGACGCCGGTGCGGCGCTCGCCATGATCGACCGCATCGGCGAGCAGAATCCAGATCATCATCTGCAACCCGGCATTGCCCGCCCCGAACACCGCGATACCCGCGATCATCGTCGCCGGCCCTGCGGCGAATATGCCGAGGCCGATCGCAATCGCGACCAGCGCGAACCGGAGCACCACGCGGCGTTCGCGGCGGCGGGCGAGCGCCATCCAGCCCGGCAGCGTGACGAGCTGCGCCAGTGCCAACGTCGCCAGCGCATGGCCCGTCCAGCCCGCGTCGTGGATCACGCCCTTGCCGATATAGGCGACCGATCGCGCCAGGACCGGCAACGTCAGCGCCTGCGCCAACGCCAGCGCGAGCAGCATGAGCAGCGGCCGGTTGCCGACGATCCACGCGAACGATCCGTTCTGCGCGTGCGCGCTCACCGCCATCGACCGGGGCGCGGCGGCGGCCGACAGCCACAGCGTGACGACATAGGCGACTGCGGCAAGACCCGCGACGATGGCCAGCGCGTGGCCGCCGTCGCGATCCGGATCGACGAACGCCGGCGCGCAATACGCCACCGCCAGCGTACCGCAGCAGCTGAACATGTAGCGCAGACCGGACACCGTCGTCGCGGCGCCCGGCGTCCGGGTCAGCTGCATCATCAGCGCGTTGTGCGCGACGTCGCAGACCGAATAGGCGCTGCGGAACAGCAGCACGATCGTGATCGCCCACAGCATGATCGCGTGTTGCCCGAGCGATCCCGGCGCACCCGGCCGCAGGAAGAAGATCGCGAAGAAGATGCCGACGACCGGTGCGCCGACGAACAGCATGCGACGATAGGCGCCGAGTCGATCGGCGGACCGATCGACCAGCCGACCGAGCAGCGGATCGCAGACGCCGTCCCAGACGAGGCCGGTCATCACCACCAGCCCGGCCGCCGCGGGCGATATGCCCCAACGCTCGGTGAGGATGAACAGCAGGAAGAAGTCCATCGTCGAGGCGAGGACGTTCTTGCCGAAATTGCCGCTGGCATAGCCGAGCATCTGTACGCGTCGCACCGGGGTGCGATCGCCGGGGATATCCGGTCTAGCGGGGGCGGCGGTGTCCATCGCCCGGGACTTTAACGCCGATGTCTTGCAGTTGCGGGACAATTCGTCCGTCTCGTGCGCGGGTCGTGATCGCGAGGGTGCCGCCGCGTAGCAACGCGGTATGGTCGACGCGGAAGTCGGGCAGTGAGCGTCCGTTCAGGTTAGCGCGTGCGATCGTGCCGTCCGCCGGTCCGTCGCGGCGGATCGTCAATCTGCGTCCGTTGCCGAGATCGATCTGCGCGCGATCGAACGCAGGGGTCGTGACCACGTACCACGGCTCGCCCGGGACCAGCGGATAGAGGCCGAGCGTCGCGAACACGTACCACGCGGTCATCCCGCCGGCATCGTCGTCCATCCCGTCGGCAAACCCCTGCGGCGATAGCGCGAAGCTGCGACCGACGAACGGCACCGGCAGCTTGCCGCTGTTGGTATAGGGATGCGCGATCGGCTTGGTCAGGATCGTGTGGATCAGGTCGGCGGTGGCCTGCGGCTGGCCGAGCGCGGCGAACATCCACGGCACCTGGATGTCGGGCTCGTTGGTCATGTTGAACAACCCGGCATCGAAGAAATGATGCAGTTCGCCGAGCAGCCGCTCGCGCCCGACCGTCGCGGTCATCCAGGGCAGGTCGAAGATCGGCGCCCAGCGATATTGCCACAACGTGCCCTGATACAGCCCGCGCGCCTTGACGACGTCGCCGTCCGCGCCCGGTATCTGGAACACCGATCGCCACATCGGGCGGTAGCTTTGCGCCTTGGCGGTGAAAGTCCGCGCGAGGTCGGTGCGGCCGAGATCGCGCGCGAGTTCGGCGGTCGCCCAATCGTCATAGGCCGCCTCGATCTGTTCGTCCGGCGTGCCGCGCTTGAGCGTGTCGCTGTCGGCAGCCATCCCCGCCAGCGCGGCGTGCGCGTCGAACGCGATGCCCTTGCGATGCATGTCGAGCAGCGCGATCCCGGCATGCTCGGTGCGGACCGTCAGGAACGGCTCGTGCGGGGTCGACCATTGCGCCTTGCCGCCCGCGTAGAGTGCGACCAGCGACTGCGCGATATCGGCGCTGCGCTCGGGCTGGAGCAACGCAAGCAACGGCATCTGGGTGCGGTAATTGTCCCATAGCGACCAGTTCGCGTAGCGCGTCCGGCCCTTCGGCGAGGTCTGGATCGTGCCGTCCTTGTCGCGGTGGCGCCCGTCGAGATCGTCGATCGCGACCGGGGTTTCCATGACGCGGTAGAGCGACGTGTAGAACAGCGCGCGCTGGTCTCGAGCGCCGCTCAGCGTGACGCGGCTGAGGATGCGGTTCCAGGCAGTGCGCGTTTCGCCTGCGACGGTGGCAAGCGGGCGGTCGCCGAGTTCGGTCTCGCGCACCGATGCCGCGCCGCGTCCGTCGACGGTGGAAAGCCCGGTGCGGATCTCGATCGCATCGCCGGCCTTGGCCGTGAGGTGGAGCGTCGCTAGATCGCCCGCGCCGGTGGTCAGCGTCTGGTGGATCGGCCGTCCGTTGACGAGGATCCGGCTGGCGGTGTGGAGGTGATAGGCGCCCTGATCGCAGACCGTGCCCGCGACCAGATCGGTGCGGAGGTCGTCGCTGGCGAGGCTCGCCCAATTGGCTGCCAGCCGCTTCGAATAGCTGTGTCGTGGGTCGATCCGCAGATCGACCGCACCGGCGCGGGGCAGGGTGAAACGCAGCACGCCTGCGCCGCGCGTCGCCGCCATCTCGGCGAGGATGCCGCGGTCGTAGCGGACGCGGTACGTCCCGGCGCGTGCCGTCTCGCTCGCCTTGTCGATCAGCGCGGCGCCCGTGCTGCCAGCATAGCGCAGCGAGACCATCAGGTCGCCGCCCGCACCGCCACAGCCTACCCCGACGCCGCGGGTATGCGAAAAGCCGAGGACCGTGGTTGCCGCGTGGTCGTAGCCCGCGTGGTTGGCCGGGCTGGTGTCGGGGCCGAGTTGCATCATTCCGAATGGCGCGACGGCGGCGGGGGAGAGTTGGCCGAAGTCGGCGAGCGTGCCGACGAACGGGTCGACGAGGTCTGCGGGGGTTTCTTGTGCGGTGAGGGTAGTGGGGGTGAGGAGAAGGCCGAGGAGGAGCGGGTATCTCAGCCACCCTTTCCTAGACCACCCCGGCGAAGGCCGGGGCCCAATTGGAAAGGTCGGCGTAATGGAGCGCGGTTCTCTGTTACAGCCGTCCCCCAATTGGGCCCCGGCCTTCGCCGGGGTGGTGCCGCGGGTGTTGACGGAGACTGACCGCCCGAAAGAATTGCTCATGGATCGAGAGGATCGCGCGGATCCTGGCGCAGCGATAGCCGCGACGGCCGGAATTCGAGATCGTACACCGACAGCCGCCGGCCCACCGCACCCGGCAGATACCCAAGCTCCGCGCGATTGCGGTCGGTGAACGTCTGGCTCTCGATATACTTGCTCTGCTCGGCGTCGGTCACGATCAGCGTCGGTCGGTCGAGCGGGATGCCGAGCGCGACCATCCGCCGCGTCGCGTTGCGCAGGTTGGTCGTCGTATGCCGCGCATATGGCTCCAGGATCACACGGTCGGCGGGGATGCCGTAGCGCTCGACCAGCGCGCGGCGGATCTCGACCGCCTCGACGAACCGCGTGCCGCGCGGGTGGACCGCGCTGCCCGAAACCAGGATGAACGGTGCGAGACCCTGGCGATAGCGTTGCGCGGCGAGCAGCGCGTGGAGCTTGCTGCGGGGGCTCAGCACCGTCGCGCTATCCTCGGGGCCGACGCCGGGGACGATCAGCAGCGAGTAGCGGTACGCGCTCCAGTTCGTCCGCGTCGCCACCGCTTGCGCGCCCGCATTCTCGCGCTGGTCGAGCGGGTCGAACCGCGTCGCCGCGGTCGCATCGTTGGCGTCGAGCAGCGCTACCGCCAGCCGCACGCTCGCGGCGATCGTGTCAGGCCGCGCCTGCGATGCCGCCCGCGCGGTATCGATCGCGACCTTCACGCTGTCGGTAAAGAAAGGCGTGTCGGTCGCAAAGACCGGCCCGTCGATCTTCGGATAGCGTCCCGGCAGCCCCAGTCCGTAAACCCGCAGGACGACGTTCAGCGCTTCCAGCTCCTGGTCGACCCCCGCCGCCACCGACAGGTCCGCATTCTTTCGCACGCCGGTCTTCCCCAGCCGCGCCACCGCTGCCGCGACCGCCGTCCGGTCCTGATCGCTCCACATCATGGCCTCGACCACGCACGCGGGACCGTCGCCACACGCGGCAATCCGCGCCGCCCGCGCCCGCGTGTCGAGGCCCGGCAACCGGCCGAGCGCGCTTAGCATCGGGAACAGCCGCTGTGACAGGCCATCGGCGACGGTATCCGTCACCGCTACCGGAGCGGCAGTCTCGGCCCACACCGGGGCGGCCGCCGTCATCGCCAGCGCCGCCAATACGATACGCAGCCCCGTCACCAGGACTTGCTGACCACGAGGCGGACGTTGCGGCCGAAGATCGGGCGGCCATAGATCGCGTCAGCGGTGCCCTGGCCGCTCAGCTGGTCGGTGCGGGTATTGCCTTCGGTCAGGCCCTTCGCGTTGAACAGATTGTCGCCGACCACCTGCATCTGCCACGTGTCGTGGGTCAGCGTCATACCCGCACCGACCGTCTGGTACGAGGGCAGCGCGGTGTTGTTGAAGAAGTCGACATAGCGTTTGCCGGTATATTCGTAGCGGCCGTAGATTTGCACCGAATTGCCCGCGACGTCGAAGTCGACCGACGGGCGGATGTTGCCATAGACCTTGGGCTCCCGGACGATCTGGTTGCCTTCGACGGCGCCGGCGCTTGCGCCATTGGCGTTGGTCAGGCTCTTATACTGCGGATCGCTGATCGTCAGCGCACCCGTCAGCGCAAAGCCGTGCGGCAGCGCGAGGTTGCCGTCGATCTCGATGCCCTTGATCTCGGCCTTGCCGATGAACGGCACCGACTGGTCGTTGCGGCCGGTCACCGGGTCGAGCGCGACGAACGATGCATTGAGCGGATTGTAACGCGTGTAGAAGCCGATCAGGTATAGGTACGACCGGCCGAATGCCGCCTTCAGCCCGACCTCGTACTGGTTCGCCTTCGAGGTGATGATCGTCGGATTGATCTGATACGTCACCTGCGTCGATGGCGGCGTTTCGAGATGCGAGGCGCGCGCATAGGCGCCGAGATGCTGCGTGACGTCGTAGTTGACGCCGCCCGTCCAGTTGGTGATGCTCGGGCTCAGCTTGGAGTTGATGATCTGGCCGGTGAACGCGCGCACCGCATTGTCGGCCAGCGTGTTCGGGTCGCCGAGATTGGCGGACGTCGTCGCGAACGCAGAGCCCTTGAAGCTGTAGCGCTCATGGCGGATGCCGCCGTCCAGCGTCAGGCCCTTGACCAGTTCCCACGTGTCGTTGGCGTAGAGCGCGTACATCGAGGCGTCGGTGTTGCCGCGGTTGAGCGTGGTCGTATAGCGCAGCACGCCGTTGTCGGTGATCGAACCGACCGCTTGGCCCGCGGCGTTGTAGGCGATAAGGTCGAGCGTGCGCGGCTTGCCCTTCACCTCGAGCAGATAGTCCTGATACGCGACCTCGTTGGTTTCCCCGTACAGGCTGCCATACACGCCGACGCGCAGGTCATGCGTGCCGAACCCGGTCGTGATCGAGCGGGTGACGCTGAGATCGCCCTGCGTCGAATAATATTTCGAGACGACGTCCCGGAACTGCGCCGGCACGACGAGCCCGGACGCGGCGTTTGGATCATAGACCTCGGCGCCGTTGGTGCCGGCGATTGCGTATCCGAGTCGCGTCACGCCCGCGCCGAATGCTGTCCTTGCCGCAGTCAGGTTGCTGGCGGCAAAGGCGTTGGCGTCCGACGGGTTGCTGGTCGAATAGAGCGCGTCGAAATGCAGCTTGCCGACGCTGACGCCGCCCTTTGCCGCGACTTTCCAGCCGTCGTAATCCGCGTCGTACTGCACCCCAACATTGCCGAACTGCGTGTGGCGACCATTGCCGAGATCGGCATTGACGTTGCGCGTCGTGCCGTCGGCCTCGCGGAAGCGGATATCGGCGTTGCGCAACGCGGGCGAGTTCATCGTGCCGCTGAAGAAGTCGATATACTGGTTGAGCGACTTGGTCGGATCGCGCGGGTCGGCGGTGGGGATCGGCAGGTAGAACACGTTGTGGTCGTTCAGGTAATTGCCCGAGATCCGCAGCGAACCGTTGCTGAAGTCGTGTTTGATATTGCCGCGGATCTGGCCTCCGCGATCATTGGGGAAGCCGTTGTCGCGGTAGCCGTCGTGATGACGGATGAACCCGCCGATCGCGTAATAGGTCGAATCGTCGATCGGCCCCGCTTGATACGCGTCGAGGCGGTAGAGGCCGGTGTCGCCGAGCGTGACCTGCGCCTTGCCGCGCGTCGTATCGGTGCCCGACACGGTGATGTTGTTGACGATCGCGGCGGCATAGCTCGCATAGACCGGGGCAGGGCCGCCACGCACGACCTCGACGCGCTGCGTCATCAGGTCGAACCGGTTGATGCTGTCGCCGCGGAAGAAATTGCCGTCATTCTCGTGGAACAGCGGCAGGCCGTCCTGCTGGAACGTGACCAGGCCGCCGTCGCTCGGCAGGCCGCGCAGGCGGATGATGTTCTGGACCTCGCCGCCGGTATTCTCGACCGCGAACCCAGGCAGTTTGCCGAGCAGGTCGGCGAAGTTGATCGGTGCGAGCTTCTGGATGTCGGCGTTGCTGAGCGAATTTACCGCGTAGGATACGTCGAAGCGGCGCTGCTGGCGCGCGGAGCCGGTGACGATGATATCGCTGCCGGTCTCGGGCGTCGTCGCGTCCGGTGCAGGTGCGGACGGGGCCTGCGTTGCGGACGCGTAGTCGGTCGACGCGGTCGTCGGTGCAGGCGTCGTCGAAGCGGATTGGGCCCAGGCCGGCGTGTACGCCATCATGCCGAGTGCGATCAGCGCGCAGCCACCGCGCAAGCGAGTCTTCGTCATCAATTGGTTCCCACCCTGTGTCCTGACGCTGCCGCTGGGCGCGCAATGTGACAATTTTAATTAATTTCACGAAATAAACTAATGGTGTAGCCGATTGTCGGGAAAAGGGTGCGGAGGTGTCACACATGAGGCTCAGGCTGGACGACGACGAGCGCCGGATCATGCAGGTTCTGCGATCGACGGGCTCCCGGTCGCGCAAGCAGCTGGCGGTCGATCTCGCCATGAGCGCATCGAAGCTTACCCGGCTGTCGAGCAACCTGCTGGCGCATGGCCTGATCGAGGAGTGCGCGACCGCGGATGCCGTCACGCCAGGGCGCCCGGCCGTCCCGCTGCGGATATCGCCGCAGGCGGGCTATGCGGTCGGCGCGATGCTGCACCGTGGGCTGATCGAGGTGGCGCTGGTCGATTATGCCGGCGGCGTGATCGCGCACAGCTCGCAACCGTTCGACGATCCCGACCCGCGCGTGTTCGCCGCGTGCGTGACCGCGACGATGCACGAGCTGGCGATCGCGAACCGCCTGTTGGGCCGGCGGCTTCTGGGGGTCGGGATCGGCGTCCCCGGATCTTCGACGTCGCCCGAGGGGAACAAGCGCTGGACGGTGGACAGCCTGGCGGTCTGGCGCGGCATCGATCTCAAGGCGCTGTTCGAGGAGCATATCGGCCACCCGGTCTGGATCGAGAACGACGCCAACGCTGCGGCGCTGGCGGAATATTATATCGGCGGCCTGATGCGGCGCTGTTCGACCGCGGTGGTGATCCTGCTCGGCCACGGGATCGGTGCCGGCGTCATCATCGAAGGGCGTATCCTGCGGGGCGCGATGGCGAGCGCGGGCGAGATCGGCTGCCTCTATCCCAGTACCGACGCGCGACCATCGACGCTCGATCTGCTGGTGACGCTGCGCGCGGCGGGGTGCGCGATCCATTCGCTGGTCGATTTCGACGCGGCGATCGCGGGGTACGAGGACGTCGTCGATCGCTGGGTGCGCCGCGCCGCCAGCCAGATCGCGGTGATCGTCAACTGGGGCATCGCCTGGATCGACCCCGGTGAGTTCGTGATTTCCAGCCCGTTGCCCAATCGCATCCTGACCGCGCTGGTCGAGCATATCGATTTCGCGGCGATGCACATCGGCGATCACGTCGCCACGCCGCCGAGAATCTCGGTGTCTACGCTCGAAGGCGCCGCCGCGACGATCGGCGCCGCGCTGCTGCCGATCCACGCGACGACCGTGCCTTGAGTCCGGCGAACCCGCGTGCGGGGCGTGGCGGACTAGGGGTGACCGACAATCGGTGTGATGCGCGAGATCCGCTCATCTTCCGTCATGCCCGGCGGGTTCCGGTATTTACGGTGGCGTAAATTCAATACAATCTAGCGTGCGGGACAGCTTACTTCGGGTCCAGTAGGCCGCTCCGGCATGGACGCGCTGTCCAACCCAGCCACTCCCGCTGCCTTGTTCTCCCGCGAAGGCGGGAGCCCAGTCTGGGTCCCCGCCTTCGCGGGGAAACAAGGTTTATACATGCGATCCGGATAAGCGCCGAACCAATCCGGGGTGACGGAATGAATTTAGGATCGGCGCGCGCAAACAATGAATGTCGAGCCGTCCCAAATCCTCCCCCGAAGCCTCTAGCGCGCGGCCTTCACATAGCGGTCGAACCACGCGATCGCGCGCTGGCGCACGTCCGCCGACTGTTCGGGCCCGGTCACGCAATGCCCGGCATCGGGGTAGATCACCAGGCTGACCGGCACGTTGCGGTCCTTCAGCGCGTGCCACCATTCGATCGACTGCGTCGGCGGCACCTCGATGTCGCGCTCGCCGACATAGATGAAGGTCGGCGTCTTCGCGCGCTTGGCCTGGTAGATCGCCGAGACGTCCTCATACGCCTTCATGTCGTCGTACATCGATTTGCCGAAGAACGGCAGCAGCCACTGGTCGATGCCGTTGGTGCCGTAATAACTGACCCAGTTCGACAGCCCGGCGCCCGCGACGATGCCCTTGAAGCGATCGGTCTGCGTATTCGCCCACATCGCCATGAACCCGCCATAGCTGCACCCGCCCAGACCAAGGCGCTTGTCGTCGACGGGTGCGACACGCTCGACCGCGTCGATGCCCGCAAGGATATCGCGCAGATCGCCGCCGCCGAAATCGCGCTTGTTGGCGGCGGTGAACGCCTCGCCCTGGCCGTAGCTGCCGCGCGGATTGGGCAGGAACACGTAATAGCCGGCCTTCACCAGCGCCGCGTTGAGCGAGGTCGGGTACAGATAGTTCGGCGTGGACGCCGCCGACGGACCGCCGTGGACGATCGTGATCATCGGCGCCTTGCCGGTCGGTGCGACGCGGGGGGCGAGCAGCCAGCCCTGCACGTCGTAGCCGTCGTTCTTCCAGCTGATGCTGCGCGCGGCAGCGAGGGCTGGGGCGGAGTCGTTGTCATGCGTGACCTGCTTCACCCCGGCACCGGGGGCGACGATCGAGCCCGCAAAGATCGCCGGCGCGCGTTCGTAGTCCTGCACCACCGCGGCGGCGATCCGGCCATCCGCGGAAAACGCAGCGCGACCGTCGCCTGCGGCTGTACTCACGGGTTTCGCGAAGCCGGGGATGACCGGCTGGCCGGGTGTCAGCGTGCCAAACTGGACCTGGTCGCCCGCGAGCGTGACGACGCGCAGGCCCGCTCGGGTCCAGTCGATCGTCGTCACGGTGGACTTGGCACCTTGCGTGATGTTGCGCGGTGTCCCGCCGCCGAGCCCGACCGTGTAGACGTCGCCGCCGATCGATCCGAAGTCGCTCATCAGCCCCCCGATATAGGCGACCGTCCGCCCGTCCGGCGAAACGCGCGGCTGGTTGATCTGCATCCCCGGCTTGGCGATCGACCGCACCGCGCCGCTCTGCGCATCGATCGCATCGAGAGTCGCGACCCACCAGTTATTGTCGCCATTGCCGAGCGCGGTGGTCGCGACGAAGCCGCGTCCGTCGGGCGTCCAGTCATATTCGTAGACATAGCGGCCGGCCGGCGACAGCGGCTTTACCGCCTCGTTGGTGCGCGTGATGTCGAACACGGCGAGGCGTTGCTCGTCGTTCTTCTCGCCGATCTCGCCGATCATCCGCACGCCCGCCTGCGTCGCGCCCGATTCCTTGGCGGCGCCCAGCGTCACCAGCAACGCGATCCGCTTGCCGTCGGGCGATACCCGCGGGGTCTGCGCGATGCCGCCGATCGTCGCGATGGTGCGCGTCGTCTTTGCATCGGCATAGGTGAGGCGCACCGTACCTGCGGTGGTATCGCGGGCGAGGAACACCAGATCGCCGTTCGGGGCGAACGTCAGTCCGGCATAGCTGCATGTCGGGCACGGATCGATCGTCCGCACCACATGGCCATCGGCGGCGGCGCGGATCGTCACGACATTGTGACCGCCATTGCCCTCGATCGTCGCCATCCGATCGCCCGCCGCTGACAACGCCAGACCGCCATATTGATGCAGCGTCTGGGCGGAGGCGGGCGACGTGGCGGCGAGAAGGGCAACGGCAAGGGTCAGGCGCATCGAAAGCTCCGGCAGACGGCAAGGTGTCGCCATGCTTACCGCGTCCACCTCAACCCGCAAGCGGCGACGCGCGAACCGAATCGAACACCGAACCGCCGCGATGCCGGTTGGCGCGTCAGGCCGCCCCGCGCGCGACCTTCCAATAGGTCGCGTACCGCTCGTGTGCGATCCGGTGATACGGGATCAAGCGGATCGGCTGCCCCTCGGCCGATACCGTCGTGAACTCGAGCGGGCTCGAGCCGGGCTTTACCGTCGCAGCGAGCGTGTCGGGATCGCCGGCTAGGTCGGGCGCGGTGAACGGCGCGGCGTTATACTCGCCGTATTTGCGTTCGCTGACGATGATGTCCGATCCCGGCGCCAGTCCTTCGCGCCCGAGTGCACCCGCGAGTACCAGCGGGCCGTAGGTGAAGGCGACGATGTCGGGTGCGGCGGGCGCACGTTGGACCGCGACTTCCATCGTCAGTTGCAGTTCGATCCGGTCGCCGTCGCGCCACGTCCGCGCGACGTCGACATAGCTGCCGGGCATGGTCGATCGCGCGGTCTCGACGCCGTTGACCAGCACGACCGCGGTGTCGCTCCAGTGCGGATGCCGCAGTTTCAGCGTCGCGCTGGTCGGGCGCTTCGAACTCCAGCGCAACGTCGTGGTCGGTGTCTCGGGGAAATTCGTGGTCTGCGTGACGACCGCGTCCTTGTCGCGCCACCGCACCGACGACGGCAGGAAGAGGTTCACGTAGAGGACGTCGGCATCGTGGAAATAGATCGAATCGCGGTATTTGACGTGGTTCTCCATGCCAGTGCCGGTGCAGCACCAGAACGAGTGCTCCGGAGTGTGATACAGCTTCATGTAGCCGGGGCGTGCGCCCTGGAAATAGGTCGCCATCCCGCTGTCGGGATCCTGCGACGCGAGGATGCCGTTGTAGAGCGTGCGCTCGTAATAATCGGCATAGCCTGCCTGCGGATCGTGCAGGAACAGCGCCCGCGTCAGCTTCAGCATGTTGTGCTGGCAGCAGGTCTCGGACCCCTTGGCCGAGAAGACGTGGTCCGCGAAATCGGCCATCGGGAAGAAGTGTTCGTTGTCGCCGTGCCCGCCGGAGGCGAACGACCGGGTCCGCGCCACCGTCTGCCAGAAGAACGCGGCCGCGACATGGTAGTCGGGGTTGCCGGTGATCTCCCACACCCGTTGATAGCCGATGATCTTGGGCAGTTGCGTGTTGGCGTGCATCCCGTCGAGCATGTCGCGGCGCTTGGCGAGCGGCGCCATGATCGCCTTCTGCGCGAACCGCTCCGCCGTCGCCTTGTAGTCGGCGTTGCCGGTCATCGCGAACAGGTCGGCGAAGACCTCGCTCATGCCGCCATGCTCGGTTTCGAGCATCTTCTCGAACTGCGCGTCGCTCAGCGGACGCGTCGCGATCACCGCCCAATCGGTAAATTTCAGCAGCACCGCGCGTGATGCTGCGCTGTCCGCCAGCACCGCCCCGTCACGCAGCCCGGCATAGACCTTGTGCAGGGTATACCAGGGTACGCCCGTGATCGGCTCGCCGCGAAGATGCGCCGCGACCAGTTTCGCCCCGTCGGGGAATGCACAGATCAAGCCGCTGTCCGCCGCCTTCTGACACGCAGCCAGTTCGCGCGCGATATAGTCGACCCGGCGCTTGTACGCAGCATTGCCCGTCGACCGGTACGCGAGCGCACACGCGGACAGGTAATGGCCGAGCGTATGGCCGTGGCAGTTGATGTCCGCCCAGGTCGGATCGGATTCCCATCCGCCATAGACGGGCGCCTTGGGCTTGAGCCCTGCATTCACGCGAAAATTGTGGAGCATCCGGTCCGGCTGCAACGTCAGCAGATACGCCTCGGTCTTGCGCTGTGCCTGCAGGAAGGGACCGTCGCCCAATGTGACGTCGCCGAGATCGAACGGCATCACCGTCGCTGCCGGTCCTGACGCCGAGATCGGTGCCGGAGCTGCGACGGCGGACCGTGTAGCGGCCAGCAGCGCTCCCCCCGTCAGCGCCGCCGTCCCTGTCCCCACGAGAAAATCTCGACGGGACCTGCCCGTGCAACATCCATCCGCCAACATCTCTCTCCAAATCGATTTTTTGTCAGAGTATTGGTATTCGGCGGGATGTCAAAGCTGGCAGCGACGATTTACCCCACCGATGAATGACGTTCCGCAATCCGCGCTACTCGAAGGTTAGCGGGGGCTTAGGCCGCGGGAGCGGTACCTTTTCATTTTTCATGCTCGCCAGCGCCATCGGCGAAGAAGGGCGGTGACGGGAAGCAGCGTGACTGACGCTGGGGTCACTCCGCGAATTGGTCATACAGAAGCGCAATATTTTTTCGATTATCTCCCCGCCCGGCCGCCTGCGCGTCCGGATTGGCCATGCCGGTGGGCCTTGACTCGGTCACCAGTCGACCTAAAGGTACCGCTATCAATAGCCTGCTCAAGACAGGCATGATCGGGGGTTGGATGGGTTTCGCGCTTCATTTGCTGCAATCAGCACGCCGGAGCAATCGACGCTCCGCGCCGACTGACGCGCGTCCAGACTTCCACCGACCATAAACGCGTTCTCGCCGCAACGTCGGCGAGGCTTCAGAGAGGATTCTGATCATGACCCCTTTTAAAATGGTATCGCGTCTGACGCGCGCGGCGTTGCTGGGCGCGACGACGATGGCCGCAGTGTCCGCGACCATGGCCGCAGCGCAGACCATACCGCCGACGCAGGATCCGTCGCCGCCCGCAGCGCAAGGCGCAGCGCCGGCCGCAGCAGAGCCTGTTGCCCCGGCATCGGCGCCCGCGCCGGCCGCGACCCTGCCGGGTTCCGATCAGACTCCGGGCGCGATCGATGCAGCGAACAGCGCCGATATCGTCGTCACTGGCTATCGCTCCAGTCTCGCCAAGTCGACCAACGCCAAGCGTGCGGCGACCGGGTTTACCGATTCGATCTTCGCGGAGGATATCGGCAAGTTTCCCGATACGAACATCGCCGAATCCTTCAATCGCATTCCCGGCATCACGATCACGCGCGACGTGACGGGTGAGGGCACCAACGTCGCGATCCGCGGGCTGGGGTCGAACTTCACGAACGTGACGCTCAACGGCGCGACGATCGCGGTGGCGTCGTCGGGCGCGACCGATGCGCAGGGCACCGATCGCTCGGTCGATCTGAGCTTCTTCCCGACCGACCTGTTCACCAAGCTGACGGTCAACAAGAGCTACACCGCCGACCTTCTCGAAGGCGGCGCGGCCGGCAATATCGACCTTCGTTCGGCACGGCCGTTCGATCGCGCGACCTCGTTCCTCGCGTATAACGTCCAGGGCACCAAGCAGTCGCCTGAGGATCGGATCGGTGCGCGTGGCTCGCTAATCGGCAGCTGGCGCAACGACAAGTTCGGTATCCTCGCCGGCGTCTCGGCGCAGCGGCTGTTCACCGACACCCGCGGGTTCGAAACGATTGGCTATACCAATCCCGCGCTGACCGCCGCGCAGTGCGGCGCGACATCGGGGTGCAACACGACCGGTGGCGGCAACTGGACGATTCCCGCGGTGGTACCGACCGGCGCCGGTGCGGGTCTGGTAGCGGGGACGCCGATCAACAGCGCGTTCCTGCTCGCGAACAACCCGGGCGCATCGATCCAGCAGATCGACAACGCGCTGCTGCCGCGTCTCGGCCGCTCGACCAGCATCCGTGGTCCGCGTGATCGGTTCAACGCGATCGTCAGCGCCGAGTGGCAGCCGACCGACACGCTGCACCTTTATGTCGACGGGCTGTACGGCTACAAGAAGAACGACCTGATCCGTGAGAACGTGGCGTGGATCGTCCGCAACGGCGCTGTGATCCCGACCAACCTGACGTTCGACAAGGCGGATTGCACGATCGGTTGCGTCGTCACCGGTGGCACGTTCGCCAACGCGCAGTTCTTCAACGAATTCCGCCCGTATACCGAGACGACCAAACTGTTCAGCGTCAATCCCGGCGGCGAGTGGGAGATTTCGGACACGCTGAAGCTCAACCTTCAGGGCAATTACGCACGCTCGACGTTCCACCGCGAAAGCCCGTCGGTGGGCCTGACCACGCCGCTGGGCGTCGGCAACACCGTCACCTACACGAATACCGGCGGTGTCCCGTCGATCCAGAGCGCGCTCGATCTCAACGACCCCGCCAATTTCGGCTGGAACGCGGGCAGCCGCGTGAACATCCAGGACGAGCGTCGTCTCAACACCAACAAGGGCGCCCGCGGCGACCTGACCTGGGGCGGCAAGGCGCTCAACCTGAAGGTTGGTGGCGCGTTCGACGATGTTTCGCGTCGTATCCAGGGCTTCGACAACAGCCAGGCGTATCAGAACGCCGTCTGCGGCAACAATCCCAGCATCTTCGTCCCCTCGCCCAATTCGCAGCCGCCCTGCGAAGGGTTGAACGCGCCCGGCGTGATCCCGGCGGGTTATCCCTCCTATCCGGGCTACGGCACCGGATCGACGGCGGGCATGGCAGGTCCGGTGACCTATGGTGGTTCGCTGATCCCCAACTCGGCAGCGCCGACCTATCTGAAGCCGGGCCCAGCCGGGTTCGTTACGGTCGATTGGCCTAAGTTCGCGGCCGCCAGCAACTATGACCAGTTTCACGACAACGCGCCGGAGACCGGTGCTGCCAACACCGGGGCAAGCGGCGGCACGATCCGCGAAGTCGTGAAGTCGGCGTTCGCAACCGTGAACGGCGAGCAGGAACTGGGCGGCAACATGCTGCGGTTCAACGTCGGCTTGCGCTACGTCAACACGATCCAGACGATCTCCGGGCGGGTATCGTTGCCCGACCCGCGTAACACGACGGCGACCGGTGCCGCACTGCCCGACGGCAGCCGCTATCCGAACCTCGTCACCAACGTGTCGACGCGCAACGAATATGCGAAATGGCTGCCTGCGGCCACCTTCGCCTACGACGTGAGCGAGCACGCCGTGGTCCGCGTCGCGGGCTCGCGGACGATGACCCGCCCCGATCCGTCCGCACAGTTGCCGGGCGTCAATTTCGGTGCACCATCGGCGGATCAGGCAACGATCGGCAACCCCGCGCTGAAGCCCTACCTCTCGACCAATCTCGACCTCGGCTTCGAATATTATACCGGCCGCGAGGGTGTCGTCAGCTTCAACGCGTTCCGCAAGTCGATCGAGGGCTTCACCAACACCTTCATCAGCACGGTGCCGTTCTCGAATCTGTCGCAGTACGGGATCACCTACGACACGCTGAATCCGACGCAGCAGATCGCGCTCAACTCGCGTGGCGGACCAAGCGCCGCGCAGGTGCAGGTCACGTCGCAGGTCAACGTGCCCAACAAGCTGACGATCAACGGCCTCGAATTCCAGTGGGTCCAGCCGCTCGACTTCATTACCAAGCACATCGGCGTGACCGGGTTCGGCTTCAACGCCAATGCGACGGTGGTCGACCAGCGCAGCGATGGTCCGGCGACCGCGTTCGGCGTGGCGCCGTTCACCTACAACATCACCGGCTATTACGAGAAGCACGGCGTGATGCTGCGCGTGTCGACGACCTCGCGCGAGGGTTCGCAGAACAGCGGCGCGGCGCAGAACGGCATTCCGGCAGCGGCGTTGTTCGGTACGGACTATACGACGTACGACTTCTCGTCGTCGTTCGATCTCGACAAGATCTTCGGCCTGAAGAACGCACCGCAGCTGACCGTCAACGTGGCGAACTTCACGAACGCGACGCTGCGGTCGTACTTCCAGTTCGAGAACGCGACTTTCACGCAATACAAGCCGGGGCGTCAGTTCCTGGTCGGCCTGCGCGGGACCTTCTAGTCGGTGAGCGGGGCGATCGCGATGCGGCCGCCCCGCCGCTCGTTTGGCGGGGTGTGGTCGCAACCGTCGTCAGGATGACCGCCCGTCTTCCCGGAATCGCCGATGCGCCGGTAATCCCGGATAGCGACCGGGCGCGATCTGCGGAGCAATCGATCTGTCGCGGAAGATCGGCATATCGCCGTGGTGTTAGCGGGCGTATTGGTCGTGAACCCGGTGAATTGGCGCAGGGTGCAGGGCGAGTTTGGCGACGAGGTGTTAAGCCGCCGTTGCGGCTCCACGAAGAGCCCGTGGCGGCGGCACGAAACATCGCCCCCGCAGCACACGGTCCGGCATCTCCGGATTCATGCCGAGCTCGACAATGCATCGCTCGCAGCAGCTCGGGCATCGTGATGGGCAAATCACAGCACGAACCAACTGCTCGGTGGTGAAGAACGAAGGATGAAGGAGGGGATCCGAAGGCGCAGGCCGTATCGCGTCGTGCCTCGATGAGCGCTGACGCATTTGCAACGCTTCCCGCAGTCACGTTTAGTGTCGCAGCACTAGCCCGGGACATTGATCCGCGGACCGGGCTTCCGACCAGCATCGATGCGGCGGCGCTCGCTTTCTTCGCGGGTCGCTGTAGACATTCCGACAAACAAGGGAATTGGTAAGTCCGATGGCGAAATCTGTATCCCGCAATGGACCGGTAAGGGCTGGGGCATACGACGTCCCGGCCAACGATCGCCTCTATCAGCGTATCGCGCGGCGCCTGGTCGACGAGTTGATTGCCGGGACCTATGCGATCGGCGATCGGCTGCCCGCGGAACGGGAACTCGCTATCGAATACGGCGCAAGCCGGCCGGCCGTGCGGGAAGCGCTCATCGCGTTGGAAGTGCAGGGCTTTATCGAAGTTCGCGTTGGCTCCGGCGCCTATGTCTGTCGGTTGCCGGGGCAGGGAGAGGAGCCGGGATTTGCGATCACCGCGTTCGAACTGACCGAGGCCCGGATCATGTTCGAGGGTGAGGCCGCAGCGCTCGCCGCCGCGCAGATCACCGATGCGGAGTTGGATGTGCTCGACCGTCTGGTCGAGGCGATGACGACCGAAAATACGCGCGTCGAAGTGACCGAGATCGCCGATCGCGACTTTCATATGGCGATCGCGAAGGCGACCCGAAATGCCGGTGTCGTCCGGACGATCGAGGATCTGTGGCATCTGCGATCGACATCGCCCGAATGCGCGCTTCTTCACGCCAAGGCGCGCAACGCCAAGGTGCGCCCCGTCATCGCCGAACACATTGCGATCGTTGATGCTTTGCGCGCGCACGATGCCGTCGGCGCGCGCGCGGCGATGCGCGGGCATCTGACATCGGTCATGGATCACCTGCTGTTCCAGACCGAGGAAATGGCGATGGAACAGGCACGGCTCGCGCTTGCGGGCACCCGGCAACGCTATGGCGGCAGCGCCAGATAGTGAAACGCGCACAAGCCGGCGCTTGCAAGTTGTCAGACCAATTAGATAGCTGCTATTACGATGGGGCACGCCAGCGTAGCGTGGACAGGACGGGATGATCGGCGAATGATGATGACCCAGACCATGCGCTGGTTTGGCCCGCGCGATCCGGTGCCGCTCCAGGCCATCCGGCAGGCCGGTGCGACCGGAATCGTCACGGCATTGCACGAGGTTGCCAATGGCGATGTCTGGACGACGGACGCGATTGCCGCACGCCGGATCCTGATCGAAGAGGCTGGCCTCGAGTGGAAGGTGGTCGAAAGCCTGCCCGTCGCCGAAGATCTGAAGAGGCGCACAGGCGACTGGGACCGGCTGATCGCTGCCTATATCGCTAGCTTGCGCAATCTCGCGGGGCAGGGCGTCGAGGTGGTGACCTATAATTTCATGCCGTTGCTCGACTGGACTCGGACCGATCTGAGCTGGGCGTTGCCTGACGGCGCCCGGGCGTTGCGGTTCGAGCTTCAGGCGCTTGCCACCTACGATATCCATATCCTGCGTCGCCCGAATGCCGACCGGGATTACGCGTCCGACCTGGTTGCCAGCGCCGCCGAGCGGTTCGCGACGATGGACGCCGCCGCGCGCGATACGCTCGAGCGGACGATCATCGCCGGTCTGCCGGGCAGCGAGGAGAGCTTCAGTTCGGCGCAACTGCTCGAGCAGATCGAGACCTATGCCGAGGTCGACGCTGCGGCGCTGCGGGCGAACCATATCGCGTTCCTGGAGGCGGTGTGTCCGGTTGCCGAGGCGGAAGGCATCCGGCTGGTGGTGCATCCCGACGATCCGCCGTTTCCGATCTTCGGCTTGCCGCGCGTGGTCAGTACCGAGGCGGATGTGCGCGCGCTGGTGACAGCGGTGCCTTCGGTCGCGAACGGGCTGTGCTTTTGCAGCGGCTCGTTCGGCGCGCGCGCGGACAACGACTTACCGGGCATCGTCCGGCGGCTCGGCGACCGCATCGGCTTCGTCCATCTGCGGTCGGTACAACGCGAGCCCGACGGTGCCTTTCACGAGGCTGCGCATCTGGCGGGCGATGCGAACATGCCGGCGATCCTGACCGAGCTGGCGGCCTTGCAGGAACGGACGGGCCGCAGCCTGCCGATGCGTCCCGATCATGGCCACCAGATGGCCGACGATCTGAACAAGCGGACCAATCCCGGCTATTCGTTGATCGGACGGCTTCGCGGGCTCGCGGAACTGCGCGGGTTGGAGCTGGGCCTGGCGTACGGCAAAGCGGCGGTCTGATGGACGGCGGTGATGCCTCGGCGATAGCGGGGCAGCATCGCTGCGGTCAGGGGGCGTTGCGATCGATACGCCGCCTATCGGAGCGATCGCACTGGTCAGCCGTCCACCTAGCTTTTGGTTTGACATGATTGCGGGCGGTCCGTCATGGTATCGCTATCAGCGGCGGCTCGGAAGATTGTCGCGTTTACGATAGGAGATCACGGTGTCCGGCATCAGATCGAAGCGATCGCGCACGGCCTTGGCCCTGCCGCCACGCCACAGGGGGACCGCGGCAACACCCTGACGCCTGCGACGATCGGGCATGAGGTCGCGCCGGCGACGTCGCCCTCGGCCCCTAAGGCCAGCGCAACCGCATGATGCCCGAACATCCTTACCGAAAGTCCCTGAAGGACCATCGATGCCAAAAATCGTTTCCGCCCGAGTCATCGTTACCTGTCCGGGGCGTAATTTCGTCACGCTGAAGATCGAATGCGACGACGGTACCACCGGGCTCGGCGACGCCACGCTCAACGGCCGCGAGTTGAGCGTCGCCAGCTACCTGACCGATCATGTCGTGCCGTGTCTGATCGGTCGTGACGCGCACCGGATCGAGGACGTCTGGCAGTATCTCTACAAGGGCGCGTACTGGCGCCGCGGCCCGGTGACGATGGCAGCCATCGCTGCGGTCGATACGGCGCTCTGGGACATCAAGGGCAAGCTTGCGGGCATGCCGGTGTACCAGTTGCTGGGCGGCGCGGCGCGCGATGCGTGCATGGTCTACGCGCACGCCAACGGCACCACGATCGAGGACACGATCGCCGTCGCGAAGGCGGAGCAGGCGAAGGGCTATAAGGCGATCCGGCTGCAGTGCGGCGTGCCGGGGCTCGCCTCGACCTACGGCGTCGCCAAGCATGGCGCGCGCTACGAACCCGCCGATGCCGACCTGCCGAGCGAGAGCGTGTGGTCGACCGAGAAATACCTCCGCGTCGTCCCCGAACTGTTCAAGGCCGCGCGCGAGGCGATCGGCTGGGACGTGCACCTGCTCCACGATATTCACCACCGCCTGACGCCGATCGAGGCGGGGCGGCTCGGCAAGGCGCTCGAGCCGTACAATCTGTTCTGGCTCGAGGATCCGACGCCGGCCGAGAACCAGGAGGCGTTCACGCTGATCCGCCACCACACGACGACGCCGATCGCGGTGGGTGAGGTGTTCAATTCGATCTGGGACGCGAAGGACCTGATCCAGAACCAGCTGATCGACTATATCCGCGCGACCGTCGTCCATGCCGGCGGTATCACGCACCTGCGCCGGATCGCGTCGCTCGCCGACCTGTACCAGGTGCGGACCGGCTGTCACGGCGCGACCGACCTGTCGCCGGTGGCGATGGCGGCGGCGCTGCACTTTGGGCTGTCGGTGCCCAATTTCGGCGTGCAGGAGCATATGCCGCACACCGACGAGACCGATGCGATATTCCCGCATGCGTACAGTTTCGACGACGGCATGATGCATCCGGGGGAGGCGCCAGGGCTCGGTGTCGACATCGACGAGGAGCTCGCCGCGACCTACGATTACAAGCGCGCCTACCTCCCCGTCGCGCGTCTCGAGGATGGCACGCTGTGCAACTGGTGAACGGCGCCGCCATTGCGAGCGAGAAACCGCGCGGCAAAGTGCGGTGGATCGTCTGTGCGCTGCTCTTCGCGGCGGTAGCGCTCAGCTATATCGACCGGCTCGTGCTGCCGGTGCTGAAACCCGAACTCCAGGCGCGCTACAATTGGAGCGAGCAGGGCTATGCCGATCTCGCGATCGCGTTCCAGGCCGCATACGGCATCGCCTATGTTCTGTTCGGGCGGTTCGTCGACCGGGTCGGCGCGAAGATCGGCTATGCGGTCGCGGTGACGCTGTGGACGATCGGTCATGTCGCGCATGCGCTGTTCACGAGCGCCGGCATGATGATCTTCGCACGCATCCCGCTCGCGATCGGCGAGGCGGGTGCATTCCCCGCGGCACTGGCGGCGGCGAACGAGTGGTTCCCGCAACGCGAGCGTGCGCTGGCGATCGGTATCTTCAACGCGGGTTCGAACGTCGGCGCGATTCTCACGCCGTTGATCGTGCCGGTGATCGCGGTGACGTTCGGCTGGCGGATGGCGTTCATCGCGACCGGCGCGCTGACCGTGATCTGGCTGGTGGCGTGGCTCGCCTTCTACCGATCGCCGCGCAAGCATCCGCGCATCACGCCCGAGGAACTGGCGTGGATCGAGGCCGACCCGGTGCCCGCCGCCAAGCCGGTTCGCTGGCGCACCCTGCTGCGGTTGCGACAGACCTGGGCATATATGCTCGGTCGGTTCCTGATCGATCCGGTGTGGTGGACCTTCCTGTTCTGGCTGCCCGATTTCTTCAACCGGCAATACGGCGTGAAGATGCTCGATTTCGGGCCGCCGCTGGTGGCCGTGTACGTGCTGGCCGATGTCGGATCGGTCGCGGGCGGCTGGTTCTCGTCGCGGCTGCTGGCGCGCGGCCAGACGCCCAACCGTGCGCGGAAGACCGCACTGTTCGTGTGCGCGCTGTTCGCGCTACCGATCATCTTCGCCGCGCAGGCGCCGGGATTGTGGTGGGCGGTCGCGGCGATCGGCCTGGCGTGCGCATGCCACCAGGGCTTCTCCGCCAACGTATATGCGATCCCCGGCGACCTGTTCCCACGCGGCATGGGCGGATCGGTGATCGGTCTCGGCGGGCTGGCGGGGGCGTGCGGCGGGATGCTGATGGCGAAGTTCGCGGGCACGATCCTGGCAGGTGTCGGCAGCTATGGCCCGATCTTCGTGGTCGCCGGCTGCGCCTATTTCGTCGCGCTGCTGGTGATCCATCTGCTCGTACCGCACTATACGCCCGTCGATCCGGAACGCCTTGCCTGAGCCCGCTCGACCCGGCCCGATCGTCCGGTGACCGCGAGACTGTCGGCGACGGCGCCGGGGGTGTGGCGAAATCGAACGCGGTCCGCGAACACGACCGTTCCACGCCAGCAACCTGCCTGCGATCGCCACGCGTCGCGCGTCGCGGTCATCCTGCGCGTGCGAGTGGTGGTTCGGACCATGACGAGCGTCCGGTTTCCAGTCTTCCGGCGATACGGCGGCGGAAGGCGGGATCGGCGGGATCAGTGACGAGGATATCGTACCAGCCGCCGGTCTCGGCGAGCGACAACGGATGAGGCCGCCCGTCGCCACGCCAGCCGCGATGCGCCTGGGTATGGCGCAGCGACACCGCCTTCAGGCCCGGCGGCACCGTCACCGAAAGCGTTTCGCGCACCGGCTCGAGCCGCCACGACACGGCCTTGGCGGTCTTTTGCCCCGCGAAGTGGCGATGAAAGCCGTTCGGGCCGAGCAGCCATAGATCGTAGCGCGCTTCGTCGTCGAGCGGCCATGTCGCCGCGATGCGATCACCGGCGGCGAGCGTGTAGCGCCGTGGGATACGATCGAGCCGGTGGCGATCATAGACGTGGACGACCGCCGGCGCACCGCGACAGGCAAGGTCGAGCGTAATCCCCGCCGCGCCGATCCGCGCGACCGTCACGTCCAGGTCGTAGGGGAGCGCGCGCGAGGGTCGGATACCGGGTTCCTGCGGCGGGCGCGCACCGGCCGCGGGCGCGCGCGGATCGGGTTGCCCCTTCAGGGCGGCGGCGCGTGCGGCCGTCGCGCGCGGGTCGGGTAGCGGGGCAGGGGCTGCGCCGTTGGCGCGCGCGAAGTCGAACGCGGAGGTCAGGTCGCCGCACACCGCGCGGCGCCAGGCCGAAATGTTGGGTTCGGCCACGCCGAAGCGCGTTTCCAGGAAGCGGATCACCGAGGTATGATCGAAGACCTGGGAATTCACCCAGCCGCCGCGGCTCCACGGGGAGACGACGTAGCATGGTACGCGCGGGCCCAGACCATAAGGCCGGCCGCGACATTCGGGCGTATCCGACTTCGCCTCGCCGGGGCTGGCGACATGATGATAGTCGGCGGCGGTGGCGATGCTCGATGCGCCCGCGAAACCGCCCGGCGCGCCAGCGTCGGGCGAGGGCGGGGCGGGCGGCGGCACGTGATCGAAGAAACCGTCATTCTCGTCGAACATCACGAACAGGGCGGTCCGTGCCCAGATTTTCGGATCGGCGGTCAGCGCATCGAGCACCGCGGCGGTATAGGCGGCACCCTGCGCCGGGCTCGACGGGCCGGGATGCTCGGACCCGGCCGCATTCGCGATGATCCACGAGACCTGCGGCAACGTCCTGCCGACGACATCGGCGTGCAACCGGTCGAGCCCGTACGTGGTCATCGCGCGATCGTGCAGCGCCGAGCCGGGCACCGCGCCGCGATAGGCGGCGAACCCGGCCAGCGGGTTGTCGGTGAAATTGTCCGCCATGTCCTGATAGATCCGCCAGTCGATGCCGGCAGCCTGCAATCGCTCGGGATAGGTGGTCCAGCGATACCCCTCGGGCCAGCCGCCATCGCCGGGCAGGCTGTCGTGCGAATTGCCGATCGCGGGGCCACCGTGCGTACCGGCGGGATCGTTGGTGCCGGTCCACAGCATGATGCGGTTGGTGTTGGTGCCGGTCTGGATTGCGGCGTGATAGGCGTCGCAGATCGTGAACGCCTCGGTGAGCGCGAACTGGAAGGGCAGGTCGGCGCGCGCGTAATGGCCGAGCGAGCGTTCGGTTTTCGCCGCGGGCCAGCGCGCCATCCGGCCGTGATCCCACGCCGCCTGCGCGTCGGGCCAGGTATGCGGCGTGCCCGCCATCCGCATCAGCGCGAAATGCTCGTCGGTCGACAGATGGAACGGGGCGACGTGGCGGCCGTCCGCCGTTTCCTGAGACCAGATGTCACGGTTCTCCGGCAGCGGAATGGGTAGTGGATCGGCAAAGCCGCGGACACCGCGCAAGGTGCCGAAATAATGATCGAAGCCGCGATTTTCCTGCATCAGGATCACGACATGATCGACATCGGCGATCGTGCCGGTGCGGACATCGGCGGGGATCGCGAGCGCCCGCCCGATCGCGCTCGAGACGGTACCGGGCAGCACGCCCGTCGTGGCGGCGGCAAGCCCGGCGCCGATCAGCGTCCGGCGGGTGGGATGGTCGATCATCGTGGCTCCATCATCAGGTCGAGCCCGGCGAGCGCCGAGTCTCCGCGGACCCGCGCCGCATAGCGCAGCGCACCGGTCCACGCGATCATAACGGCGGCTGACACGTTCAAATACCCGACCGCGAGCCTGCGAGGGGCATCGGTAATACGGCGAGCCGCTTTGCCGCACGTTAAGGAGGTGTCGCCCGGAGCGATTGGAAAACCGAAGTCGCAGGCAAAGATCATCGGCGCAGTCACTTATGACCTGACCAGCAAGCCGCGCGTTCCCGCCGATACCCGGACATTGCTGCTGTCACGATTGCAAAAAGCGAGACGGCGCCCCGGCCGGAAAACGACCTAATTTCGGTTAAGATGATTTACTGGGCAAATGGTGTCGGCCTGCGCAACCTTCAAACTGAACGATGCGTTAACAGCGGACGATATCGGGCTATCTTGAAGACATTGGCATTGGGGTTGGTTTCTATTGTTTATTATGGCGATCGCCCTCGGTGGATGTTTGAAGGGGCCGCCGATCGAGTTTGGCCTTACCGAGGACACCGGCGGACATATCACCTACGCGCTGGGTGCGGCGCTGGCGTTGGCGGCGCGCGATGATGTCGACTCGGTGGAGATCGTCACGCGGCTGATCGAAGACGATGACCTCGGCGGCGCCTATGCCGTGCCGTATGAGCCGGTGTCGGCGAAGCTCGGGATTCGGCGCATCGCGACCGCGAACCGTCGCTATCTCGGCAAGGGGACCGGCGCTGCCGATCGCCCGGCCTTCGCGCAGGCGTTGATCGACCATATCGAGACGCTCGAGCGGCGGCCCGATGTGATCCACGCGCATTTTGCCGACGCTGCGGACGTTGCCGCGCTGGTCCGCGAGCGGTTCGGCATCCCCTTCATCTATACCGCGCATTCGCTCGGCATCGAGAAAGCGGGGTGTTCGTCAGGCTCGAACGGGACGCTGGCGCCGCGGATCGCCGAAGAGGATCGCGCGATCGCCGCCGCCGACGCGATCATCGCGTCCTCGCGCGACGAGGCCGAGCGGCAGTTGATGCTGTATCCATCGGCGTGTCCGGCGAAGATCCACTGCGTGCCGCCGGGCGCGGGCCTCGCGGATAGCGCACCGGCAGACCCGACCAGAGCGAGGGCCTTGATCGCGCCGTTCCTGCGGACACCCGACAAGCCGATCATCCTCGCCATCGCGCGTCCCGTCGCCAAGAAGAACCTGGTCGGGCTGATCGATCTGTTCGCGTCCGACCCGCGGCTGCGCGATCGCGCCAATCTCGTCATCGTCGCCGGGCTGCGCGACGGGCCCGATACCGGTGAGGACGAACAGCGGGCGGTCATCGGGGGTCTGCTGGCGGGGCTCGACAAGCACGACCTCTACGGGACGCTCGCCTTGCCCAAGCGCCATACCGCGGGCGATGTTGCCTCGCTCTATGCGCTCGCGCAGGAAACCGGTGGCGTCTTCGTCAATCCCGCGTTGACCGAACCCTATGGTCTGACGCTGACCGAAGCCGCGTTGCACGGTCTGCCGGTCGTCGCGACCTGCCATGGCGGCCCCGCGGACATCGTCGCTCGACTGGGGCACGGGTCGGTCGCGGACCCGCGCGATCACGCCGGGTTTGCCGCTGCGATCAACGCGCTGCTCGACGATCGGATCGCCTGGAAGCGGGCCTCCCGCGCCGGGCGCGTCAATGCCCGGATGCTCGACTGGAACGGCTATGCCGCGCGCTTCGTCGCGATCGTCGAGGGTCTTCGGGCGATCCGGACGGTGAAGCCGCGCCCGTCGCGGCTGTTGTTGTGCGATATCGACAACACGTTGACCGGATGCACGGTCGGCGCGCTCAGCATGGCGACGTATCTGAAGACGCAGCCGAACCTCGCCTTCGGGGTCGCGACCGGACGGTCCTTGCAGGAAGCGGAGCGGTTGCTCGGGGAATGGGGGCAGCCTGCGCCCGAGGTTCTCGTCACGTCGGTCGGTGCCGAGATCTATTGGCGTGACGGTGCGCGGCTGATCGCCGATGCCGAGTATAGCGTGCATATCGATGCAGGCTGGAATGCCGATGCGGTTGACGGGTTGGTCTGCGGGTTGGCGGGTGTCGAGCGCCAGCCGGCGGTCGAGCAGCGGCGTCACAAGCGCAGCTATTTCGCCGAAGAGCCCGCGGTGGTCGCCGCCATCCGCGCGGCGGTGGCCGACCTTCCGGTACGCGTCATCCACAGTCATGGCCGTCTGCTCGACATCGTCCCCGAGCGCGCGGGCAAAGGCGCGGCGATGACGTGGGTCGCGGGCAAGCTGGGGATCGCGCGCGATCATGTCTATGCCGCGGGCGACAGCGGCAACGATCTCGACATGCTCTCGATCTGCCGCAACGGCATTCTCGTCGCCAATCACAGCAGCGAGCTTGCCGGGTTGGTCGGACGCCCCACCATCTATCTGGCGCGCGGTGCGCATGCAGCAGGTATCGTCGAGGGAATGCGCGCCTTCGCGATGGAACGCGCGGCATGACGCGGCCGATCGGGTATTTCGTCCATCATCAGGGACGCGGCCACGCCGAGCGCGCAGCGGCGATCGTCAACGCGTTGCCTACCGACCGGCCGGTGGTGCTGTTCTCGGCGCGTGCGGACATCTTTCCGCCGCTCGCGTCGAACGTGACGATCCGCACGATCCCGTCGCTGTTCGAAGTGACGGGCGACGAACCGATCGGGTTGGCGAATGTCCGCACGCCGTCCAGTCTTCACTGCGCGCCGCTCGGGTGGAAGAGCATCACGCATGCGGTTGCGACGATCGCGACCTGGTTCGACGCGGCCCGTCCTGCGCTGTTCGTCACCGACGTCTCGGCGGAACTCGCGCTGTTGGCACGGATCGCATCGGTCCCGTGCGTCAGCGTCCTCCAGCACGGCGACCGCAGTGATGCCGGGCACATGGCGGCGTATGAATCCGCGCTGGGCATATTGGCGCCCTATTCGGCATCGCTGGAGCAGCCGGGGCGGCCGGACTGGATGCTCGCCAAGACGCATTACGCCCCCGGCGTCGGGGTGGAGATCGACTCGATCGACCGGAGCGCGGCACGGACCGCGCTTGGCTTGCCGCTCGACGCCGAGATCGTCGTCGTCGTCGCTGGCGGTGGTGGCAATGGTACGCCCGCGACTCCGCTCACGCTGGGTGCGCGCGCCGAACCGGACGCGCTCTGGCTGACGATCGGCGCGGTCGAGCAGGAGTGGCACGCGACTGCGCCCGGCAACCTGCGGCATTTGGGCTGGGTCGACACCCCGGCGCTGTATATCGCGGCGGCGGACCGGATCGTATCGTCGGCGGGCAATACGACGGTGCACATGATCGCGGCGATCGGCCGGCCATGGATCGTCGTTCCCGAATGGCGCTATTTCGACGAACAGCTCTGGAAGGCGCGAACGCTCGACCAAGCCGGGGCGGCGACCATGCTCGAGCATTGGCCGTCGCATGCCGGCGCGTGGATGGACGCCTGGACCCGCGCCGCGACGCTCGACCTGTCCCGTCAACACGCGCTGTATGCCGCCGATGCCGCGCGGGACGCGGCATCGTGGCTTGCCAAGGTCGCGGACGATGCCTGGGCGCAGCCGGTCGTCGCGCTACCGTCCGACCCTGCACCTGCTTTGACCCAACTTGCACCCTCTACCCACCATGCGAAAGCCTGACATGACCGTCTCGATCTGCACCCTCGCGCATGGCCGTGCGGCCCACCTCGCCAATGTCGTCCGTGCGCTCGACATGCAGACTAGGGCACCCGACGAACTCGTGATCGCAGTGATGCAGGCCGACGCGTACGACCTGCCCGAGACGCGGTTTCCGATCCGGCAGATCATGATCGGCGCCGACGGTATTCCGCTGGCCGCGGCACGCAATGCGGCGGCGCGGGCGGCGCAGGGCGAACAGCTGATCTTCCTCGATGTCGACTGCATCCCCGCGCCATCGCTCGTCGCGGACTATCTGGCGCAGCTGGGGGCGGTCGACGCGGTGCTGATGGGCGAGGTGCTGTACCTGCCATCGGGCGCGACCGCGGAGGGGCTCGATTTCGCGCGGTTCGCGGCGCTCGGCGTCAAGCATTCCGAGCGGGCAGGGCCCCCCGTCGAGGCCCTGGGCGACTGCACCGACTATCGCTGTTTCTGGTCGCTCAACTTCGCGATGCGGCGCGCGACGTTTCTCGCACTCGGCGGGTTCGACGAGCGGTATGTCGGCTATGGCGGCGAGGATACCGATTTCGGGCGGGTCGCGATGACCGCGGGCATCCCCATCCACTGGGTACGCGGCGCGCGCGTCTATCACCAATATCATCCGCACCACATGCCCCCGGTCCATCATGTCGACAGCGTGATCGCAAATGCCGCGCGCTTTCGCGACAAATGGGGGCATTTCACCATGGAGCATTGGCTGAAGGCCTTCACGCTCATGGGATTGATAACGCTGCGCGAAGGCGAGCATGTGCGGTTGCGCACCGTGTCCGAGGAGGATCTAGCGCTGACCCGGCAACAGGTCGACCAGCCCTATGCGAGTACCTCCGTGGTGCTGGCGCAACTCGAGGCGCGGGCGCCAGCGATCGCGGCCGCATAGGCGCGTTCATAGCCCTCGACCATCGCCGTCAGCGAGAACAGCCGGGTCACCCGGTCGCGGCATGCGGCGCGCGGGATCGCGGCAGCACGGTCGATCGCCTGCGCGAGCGAGGCGGCGTCGGTCGCAAGCACGCCGCAATCGCCCACCACCTCGCGCATCGCGCCGCGGTCGAGCGCGGCGACGGGCACGCCGCACGCCAGCGCTTCGGCGGCGATCAGTCCGAATGGCTCGTCCCACATCGGCGTCGATAGCAATACCGATGCCGTGCCGATCGCCTCGACCAGCGCGTCGCCGCCGAGATGGCCGCGATAGACACGGGCGTTATCGAGCAGCGGTGCCACCCGGTCGGTGAAATAATCCATGCAGTCGATCGGCCCGACCACGTCCAGCTCGATCCCGGCCAGAGTAGCCGCTTCGAGCGCGACCGCGGTGCCCTTGTTCGGGGTGATGCGGCCCGCCCAGATCGCCCGGCCATCGCCGACGGCGTGAAACCGCCACCGGGCCGTATCGATGCCGTTGTGGACCACCGAAACCGTGGCCGGCGGCGTCGTCCACCATGTCGCGAGATGCGCGTGCGATGTCACGGTCTGCCGCAACCAGTCCGCGCTGGTATCCGCGACCGCGTTCGCCAGGCCGGCAAACGGGGGGACGTGGAGCGACGTCACCATCGCCGTGCGGTCGCGCTTCGCCAGGGCATGCAGCGTCGGGTGCATCGTGTTGTTGTGGACGATGTCGTACGCGCCCGCGCCGATCGCCTCCCATGCCCGCGCGAACGCCGCATCCTGGAACGCGGTCAGTTGCGGCGTGCCGTGCCACTGCGCCCAGGGCAGGACCGCTTCATAGTGGCGCTCGGCGATCGGGTGCAGGGGCAGCGCAGGGTCGCTGTCGCCGCTGGCGAACAGCGTGACGTCGTGCCCGCGCGCCACCAGCGCGGTGACGAGCTGATGGCAATGTGCTTCCATGCCACCCATGAACGGCATCGCGATCGGATGCCGCAGATGGGCGATGACGGCGATCCGCAAGGGGGCGTGGCGATAGGCCGGCTCGACCGAACCGTCATCGGTGGTCGTCGTGCTGCTGTCGAAGTCGGGGAATGTCATAGCGGAGGAACCCACGACCGAAAGGATTGTGCCGAACGTCGAGTGCGCGCTCGAACCGACCTGCCCGGAGCTCTCGAACAAGCGCCGGGCCGACGTCGAGCAGCCACTGCGGCAAGCCCAAAGCAAAACGGCCTCGCATCGCTGCGAAGCCGTTGGAAATTCTGGTGGACGCACTTGGGCTCGAACCAAGGACCCGCTGATTAAGAGTCAGCTGCTCTACCAACTGAGCTATGCGTCCATTCCGGGGCGGTTTTGAGTGGCGCCCTGGTGTGGCGCCCCGCTGCTGGAGGCGCGCTGTTAGCAGACTCATCGGGGGCCGCAACCCCCTTTTCGTCGATCCGAGTCCGTTTTGGTCGATCAGGCCGCTTTTTCGCGCATTAAACCGGTTTTCGGCTCACCAACCGACCGTCTTGCGGTTCTGGCGGTCGATCGACATCAGGATGCCGAGGCACAGCAACACGGTCATCTGCGCCGAGCTGCCGAAGCTGACCAGCGGCAACGGGATGCCGACGACGGGGGCGAGGCCCATCACCATCATGAGGTTGATCGCGACGTAGAAGAAGATCGTCGTCGACAGCCCGGCGGCGGTCAGCCGGCCGAAGCGGGTCTGCGCGCGCTGGCCGACCTCGATTCCCCAGCGGATCACCAGCAGGAAGGCGAGGATCAGCAGGCAGCCGCCGACCAAGCCCCATTCTTCCGCCATCGTCGCGAAGACGAAGTCGGTATGCCCCTCGGGGAGGTAGTCGAGGTGGCTCTGCGTGCCCTGGAGGAAGCCCTTGCCCCAGATCCCGCCCGAGCCGATCGCGATCTTCGACTGGCTGATGTGATAGCCGGTGCCGAGCGGGTCGCTCTCGGGATCGAGGAAGATGAGGATGCGGTTGCGCTGGTAATCGTGCAGCGCGAAATTGATCGCGAGCGGGATCGCCACCGCGGCGGTGATCGCGCCGCCCGCGAACAGCCGCAGCGGGATGCCGGCGAGGAACATCACCGTCGCGCCGCCCGCGCAGATCATCAGCGCGGTGCCGAGATCGGGCTGCTTCATGACGATCGCCGCGGGGACGCCGATCAGCAGCGCGGCGGGCCATACCGCGCTGAACCGTCGCGTCTCGCCGGGCGGGAGCATGTCGTAGAATTTGGCGCAGGCGAGCACGATCGCGGGCTTCATGAACTCGGAGGGCTGGAGGCGGATGAAGCCGAGGTCGAGCCAGCGCTGCGACCCGCCCGAGACCTTGCCGAGGATCTCGACCGCGACCAGCGACACGACGATCAGTGCATAGGCCGGCAGCGATCCCGCCTTCCACGTCCGCTCGGGGACATAGGACAAAGCGATCGCACCGCCGAGCAGGACGAAGAAGCGGATGCCCTGCGACAGCGCCCAGGGCTTGAGCGAGCCGCCGGCCGCGGAATACAGCACGACCTGGCCGAAACAGCCGATCGCGACCACCAGCAGGAGGACGCGCCACGGCAGCTTGGCGAGCGGCTCGGGGACGATACGGTTCATGGGCATGGCGTGGATGTGATCATTGCTGGCGGTCCCGCGAATCGTCCTCTGCCACGGTCGCGCCCGGTGCCGTCAGCGCTTCTTGCGTCGCGTTGGCCATGTCGGTCGCATTCTCGACCGCGGGGGCGTCGCTGGGGACGATCGCGTCGGTCTTGGTGGCGATCGCCGCCGGGGGTGCCGACTGCGCCTTGCGGTAGGTCTCCGCGGTCGCCGCCATGCGCGTGCGGATGTCGCCGCCCCAGGTCGGTTCGACCTCGGCGAGCGACTTCAGCGCGCGCTCCCGGTCGAGCATGTAGGTCATGATGTCGCGGCCGATCATCGGCGTGTCGAGATTGCGCACGGTATGGCCGTTATGCTCGAGCACGACCGCGAGCGCATAGCGCGGGTTATCGGCGGGCGCGAAGCCGATGAAGAGCGCGTGGTCGCGCATCTTGAACGGCAACTGGCCGTTCTTGAGCACGCCCGACCGCCGTTCGGCCATCGTGATGCGACGGACCTGCGCCGTGCCGGTCTTGCCTGCGATCGCGACGCCAGGAATGAGTAGCTTGGCCGCGCCGCCGGTGCCGCCCTGGTTGATCACCCCGAACATCGCGTCGCGGACACGCGCGAGATGCTCGGAATCGATCGCGAGGGCAGGGGAGTCGCGGTGGACATGGCTCGCGAGGATGCTTGGCTGCAACGCGCGCCCCGAGGCCAGCCGCGCAGCCATCACCGCGAGCTGCAACGGGTTGGCCAGCACATAGCCCTGGCCGATCGACGCGTTGAGGGAATCCGCGACGGTCCAGTCGTGCTTGTATTTCTTCAGCTTCCACGCCGGGTCGGGGACCGTTCCGTAGCGCTGCGTCGAGAAGGGCAGGTCGAACTTCTGGCCCATCCCCAACGTGCGTGCGATCGGCGCGATCGCGTTGTAGCCGACCCGCCGCGCCATCTCGTAGAAATAGATGTCGCAGCTCTGCATGATCGCGTTCTTGAGATCGAGCGGACCGTGACCGCTTTTCTTGTGGCAATGGAACACGCTGGTCCCAAGCCGCATCGCCCCCGAGCAATTGACGCGCGTCGTCGGATCGACGCCCGCATTCATCAGCGCGAGGCCGTTCATCGGCTTGACGGTCGAGCCCGGCGGATACAGCCCCTGCGTGACCTTGTTCATCAGCGGCACGTGATCGTCGTCGCTCAGCATCTGCCATTCGAGATGGCTGATCCCGTCCGAAAAGCTGTTCGGATCATAGGCGGGCATCGACACCATCGCGAGCATCTCGCCGGTGCGGGTGTCGAGCACGACGACCGATCCGGAATTGGTGCCGAGGCGGCGCGCGGCATATTCCTGGAGGCCCGCGTCGATCGTCAGCCGCGCGGTCTTGCCGGGGACGTCGGGCTTGGTGGCGAGCTCGGCGACCAGCTTGCCGCGCGCGGTGACTTCCACGCGCTTGGCGCCGGCGACGCCGCGGAGCTCGGCCTCGAGCATCTTCTCGAGCCCGTCCTTGCCGAGCTTGAAGCCGGGCGTGACGAGGAGCGGGTCGTGCGTCTTCTTATACTGCTCGGCGTTGGGCACGCCGACATAGCCCGTCAGGTGCGCGACCGCCGCGCCCGCCGGATAGCTGCGCGCGAACCCGCGCGTCGGCGCGACGCCGGGCAGTTCGGGGAGGCGGACGCTGACCGCCGCGAACCGCTCCCAGTCGAGATTCTCCGCGACCTGGACGGGCTGGAAACCGGCGGCGTGTTCGAGATCGATCGCGATCCGCTCGACTTCCTCGGGCGGCAATTGGAGGATGCGGCCGAGCAGCGGCAGCACGCGCTCCTTGTCGCGGAGGCGGTCGGGGATGATGTCGACGCGGAAATCGGTGCGGTTGTTGGCGATCGGCACGCCGTGGCGATCAACGATCCAGCCGCGGCGGGGCGGCAGCAACGTCATGTTGACGCGGTTGCTCTCCGACATTTGCGTGTAGCGCTCGTTCTGCGCGATCGACAGCCACGCCATCCGCCCGGCGAGCAACAGCCCGACACCGCCTTGCGCCGCGCCCAGCATCCAGGCGCGCCGCGAGAAGCTGTACGCCTGCGACATCTCGGTGACGATGCGCGTATTTCTCACTCGGCACCGCGCTTGTTCTGGATCGTCGCGACGATCCGCGCGGCCAGCGGGAACATCAGGATCGTGACCGCGATCTGCGCGATCAGGATGGTGTCGACATGCGCGCCGACCGGCACCGCGATGAAGCGGCCGACCAGGATGCACGCCGCGATCAGCCCGCCGGCGATCAGCCAGTCCTGCCAATGGTCGCGGAAGGCGAGGCGCTGCTCGATCATGTCGATCGCGACGAACGCGAGCGACCACATCAGCACCGCGCTGCCAAGCGGCTGGCCGCTGACGAGGTCGTCGAAGAAGCCGAGCGGGGCTGCGGCCCAGGGCCGGAACGCGAACCTCGCGAGCAGGCGCCAGGCGAGCAGCATGACGAACCCGAACGGCGGCAGCAGCGGGATCGTCGCGACCACCGGGATGATCGTGATCAGCGACCCGGCCATGACGGTCGCCCAGGGGATCGCGCGCGCGCGACCCGCCGGGAGCTTAGTCGCGAACGGCTTGTAGTCGACGCTGTCGACGACGCGCGGCGGCATCATTGCGGTGCTACCGGACGGGGCGGCGGCACCGGCATGAACATCCGCTCGACCAAGGCGAAGTCGAGCGTGTCGGGGTCGGCGAACGTCCGCGCCATCACCGAATCCGACCCCGCCTTCATCACGCGTGCGACGGGCACGCCGGGCGCGTAGATGCCGCCGGTGCCGGTCGTCACGAACAGGTCGCCCGCGTTGAACCGGACGTTGGTGGCGTTGACCGAGCGGATGTCGATCATCCCGTCGCCGCGCCCCGCCGCGATTGCGGGCATCCCGTCGCGCGTGCGGCGGACGGGCACGATGCTGTCGCCGTCGCTGAGCAACAGGACGCGCGCCGCATTCGGCCCGGTCTCGACGACGCGCCCGATCAGGCCATCGGGACCGCGCACCGGCATGCCGGGCAGCACGCCGCTCCAGCGGCCGGCGTTGAGCAGTGCGAAGCGCCGCCCGCTCGACGCGCTCGAACTCACCAGCCGTGCGGTCACGACCGGATCGGGCGAGCGATCGCGGATCGCCAGCAACGAGCGCAACCGGCGATTGTCATACGCGATGGTCCGCGCGCGCATCAGCAGCGCCCGCGTCCGCTCGCGATCGGCGCGGAGTGCGACGTTCTCCTGCTTCACGAAGAAATAGTTGCCGACCGCATCGGGGATACCCGAGACCGACGAGCCGACCGTGGCGAGCCCGGTCGAGACCGGCGTCGTCACCCCCGCGACGCCCATCCGCAGCGCGGAAAACGCGGGCGGATTGAACGTCGACGCGACGAGCAGCACCAGGCCCACCACCGCACCGGCGACGGCGAGCACATAGCCCATGAACACACCATATTGCCGACGCCGGGAAAACCCCGTGCGCCGGTCGCGGGCTGGCGCCATGCGCCTGTCCCCCTGTCTCGGGCGCCGCCGAACCGCGAGGGCCAGATCCCCCGCGACTCGGACGACGCGATTTCGTGTCCGCGTGTCTTAAAGCAAAAACAGATCGTTAACCGCTCATCAGCACGCCGCGGAACAACGGATCCTCGAGCGCGCGACCGGTGCCGAGCGCGACGCAGGTCAGCGGGTCCTCGGCGACCGTCACCGGCAGCCCGGTCTCGTCGCGCAGCACTTCGTCCAGCCCCTGGAGCAACGCGCCGCCACCGGTCAGCACGATGCCCTGGTCGACGATATCCGCGGCCAGTTCGGGCGCAGTGTTCTCGAGCGCGACGCGGACGCCCTCGACGATCGTCGCGACCGGCTCGCTCAGAGCTTCGGCGATCTGGCCCTGGTTGATCTGGATCTCCTTGGGCACGCCGTTGACGAGATCGCGGCCCTTGATCTGGATGATCATGCCGATGCCGTCAACCGGCGGCTTGGCGATCCCGACCTCCTTCTTGATCCGCTCCGCGGTCGCTTCGCCGATCAGCAGGTTATGGTTGCGGCGGACGTACGAGACGATCGCCTCGTCCATCTTGTCGCCGCCGACGCGTACCGAGGTGGTGTAGGCGAGACCACGCAGCGACAGCACCGCGACTTCGGTCGTGCCGCCGCCGATGTCGACGACCATCGAACCGATCGGCTCGGTGACCGGCATGTCCGCGCCGATCGCCGCCGCCATCGGCTCCTCGATCAGCCATACCTGTGATGCGCCCGCGTTCGACGCGGCATCGCGGATCGCGCGGCGCTCGACCTTGGTCGAGCCCGACGGCACGCAGATCACGATCTCGGGCCAGCGCGCGAATTTGCGCGGGCCGTGGACCTTCTGGATGAAATACTTGATCATCTGCTCGGCGACGTCGATGTCCGCGATCACGCCGTCCCGCAAAGGCCGGATCGCCTCGATATTGCCCGGCGTCTTGCCCATCATCATCTTGGCGTCGTCGCCGACCGCCTTGACGCGCTTGATCCCGTTGATCGTCTCGACCGCGACCACCGACGGCTCGTTCAGGACGATGCCGCGGCCACGGACGTAGACGACGGTGTTCGCGGTGCCGAGGTCGATCGCCATGTCGTGCGACATGAACTTGAAGAAACGCGAGTAGAAGGCCATTCAATCAGGGTCCCGTATCCAGTCCGCCGGACGGGCGAACCGCCAGCAAAAACATGCGCACACACATCATCTCGCGGAGCCCGCCGGTGGTTTCGAGCACCGGGTGCCTATACTATTTAAGTGGCGTTTGCGGGTCGCGGGATGCCGTCGCTTGGTCTAGACGCAAACCCATGTCAATACGGCGTCTCCCCGAGCATCTGGTCAATCGCATCGCCGCCGGTGAAGTGGTGGAAAGACCCGCCAGCGCGTTGAAGGAGTTAGTCGAAAACGCCATCGACGCCGGGGCAGGGCGCATCGCGATTCTCCTCGTGGAAGGCGGCACGTCGCGGATCGAAGTCGCCGACGACGGCTGCGGTATGACCCCCGCCGACATGGCCTTGGCACTCGAACGGCACGCCACCTCCAAGCTCCCCGACGAGTTCATCGAATCGGTGGTGACGCTCGGTTTTCGCGGCGAGGCGCTGCCCTCGATCGCGAGCGTCGCGAGGCTGACGATCGAAAGTCGCATCCGCGGCGCCGAAGGCTGGGCGCGCACCGTCGACAATGGCCGCGTCGAGCGCGAAGGCCCCGCCGCGCTTCCGCCCGGCACGCGCGTGGTGGTCGAGGACCTGTTCGCGCGGGTCCCCGCCCGCCGCAAGTTCCTCCGCTCCCCTCGCGCCGAATACGCCGCCTGCCTCGACGTCGTCCGCCGGCTCGCGATGGCGCGGCCCGATATCGGCTTTACGCTGGAACATGACGGCCGCCGCGCGCTGTCGGCGATGCAGGTCGAGGACCGGCCGGGCAGGGTGGCGACGCTCACCGACCGCGCGCTCGCCGACAATTCGGTCGCGATCGACCTGGAACGCGAAGGGCTCGTGCTCGGCGGCGTCGCGAGCCTGCCGACCTACAATCGCGGAATCGCCGACCACCAGTATCTTTTCGTCAACGGACGGCCCGTAAAGGACCGCCTGCTGATGGGTGCGATCCGCGGCGCCTATGCCGAGATGCTTCCGCGCGACCGCCACGCGGTGGTGGCGCTGTTCCTCGACATCCCCACCGACCAGGTCGACGTCAACGTCCACCCCGCCAAGACCGAAGTCCGCTTTCGCGACCCCGCGATGGTAAGAGGCCTCATCGTCTCGGGCCTCCGCCGCGCGCTCGACGCCGCCGGCCACAGAAGTCAACGCGCCAGCGAGTCCGCCTTGTCGATGTGGCAACCGGAAAACATCTCTTCTCCCCCGGGGGGGGAGGAAGGGGCCCGTCCGCAAAGCGGATGGGAAGGTGAGGGCACGCCCCACACGCTCCCGCTGGAAAGCCGAAGCTACAGCACCGTCAACGAAGCCCGCCCCACCTTCTTCGCCGCCCCCCCGCAGGCGCGCGCAGAACCCGCATGGACACCCCCACCGCAAACCGCGGCTTTCCCGATGGGCGTAGCAAGAGGCCAAGTCGCAAAAACCTACATAGTAGCCGAAGCCGAAGACGGTCTCGTCTTGGTCGACCAGCACGCAGCGCACGAACGCCTCGTCCTCGAACGCATGCGCGCAGCCCTGATCGGCGGCACGATCGCCAGCCAAGCCCTGCTGATCCCCGAAGTCGTAGAACTCGACGAATCCGCCTGCGACCGCCTCGAGTCCCGTGCCGAAGAACTCTCCGAATTCGGCCTCGACCTCGAACGCTTCGGCCCACACGCAATGCTGGTCCGCGCCACCCCCGCACTCCTCGGCCAAAGCGATCCCAAAGGCCTCGTCACAGACCTAGCCGACGAACTCGCCGCGTTCGACGAAGCGCTCTCCCTAAAGGAGCGCCTCGACGCGGTAGCCGGCACGATGGCCTGCCACGGCTCCGTCCGCGCCGGCCGTGTCCTGTCGGTCCCCGAAATGAACGCGCTGCTCCGAGAAATGGAAGTCACCCCGCACTCGGGTCAATGCAACCACGGCCGCCCCACCTGGGTGAAGCTCGCGCACGGCGACATCGAGAAACTGTTCGGGCGGAAGTAACGAGGCTCTATGCGGCCTTGCGGGGGCGTCCGCCCTTCGCGCCATTCGCCCGCGCCGCCGCTGCCTTGGCCGGCGACGTTGCCTGACCCGCGTGACGCGCCAATTCGCGCGTCATCCAGTCCCGCGTACCGAACAGGCCAGACACCAGCGCCGGCACGTAGAGGTCGGCGTCGAGCGCAGGCCAATGGAGATTGAACCCAAGGCCATCGACTTCGACGTCGGCAAGCTGATCGTCGGTCGCGCCGTTCAGATCCTGGACGAGCCGAGATGGAAAGGCATAGGCGCAACCATTGGTCAGATCGATCGTCACGCGACCGGTTGCGCGGTCATAGCGGGCTTCTGCTGCCCGCACCGCGGTTGTCATCAAGTCCTGCCCGCGCGCTTCCGCCGCGTCGAACTGGGCTTCGAGCTTCGGGTCAGTCTTCTGAGCCATGTATCTTCTCCCATTCCGCGAGAAAGCGCGCCTGATGCTCTGTCGCCTCCGCCATCAGGTGACGGATGTCGGCGCGCTTGATGCCGATGCTCTGGATCATCTCCGGCCTGCCATCCGCGCCGAGCAGATTGATCTTGGCCTGTCCTGCGCCGGTGATGTGAACATGCGCGGGTTCGTGATCCAGGGTATAGATCACGAACCGAAAGCCAAGGGCACGGTGAACTACAACCATCACGTCCAATAACCCATCAGATGGGTTTGAGCAATGGAGCGGCGGCTAGATGTGCTTGGGCAGTTGTACGTGGAGAGTGGTGTGCGAAGAGTCGCCATAAGATCAGGCGTGGCGTTGGCATTGTCGCCCCATTCCGGGCACAAGGCTGCGAATGGACTCCCTCTCCCTATTCGGCCTAGCCGCGGTATCCTTCACGCTGCTATGCTACGCCAAGGAAGCCGGTTCGCACTGGTGGACGCTAGGCTTCGCATTCGGGTGCGTGCTCGGTTCGATCTACGGCTTCCTCCAGGGCGCGTGGCCGTTCGGCGTGGTCGAGCTGATCTGGACGGTCGTGTCGTTCCGCCGTTGGCTCAAGATGCGCCACGCTGCACCGTCCGCCGTGGAACCGCTCGCTTGACACTGCGTTCGCCCGCGCCTATTCGAACTCTCCCCGACACGACGGTTCCGGCGGCGCTTGTTTGCGTTCGTCGCTATCGTGCGTTTCGGTTCATCGCTAAGAGATGGGGTCTGTGCAGCCATGCCGGACCTCGTGGAGCAGGAGAACCAAGTTCATGGCACGTATCGCGGGTGTTAATATCCCGACCAACAAGCGCGTGGTGATCGCGCTGACCTATATTCACGGCATCGGTTCGACCAAGGCCAAGGAAATCGTCGCGAAGCTCGGCATCGCTGATACCGCCCGCGTCCAGGACCTGACCGACCAGGAAGTCCTGCACATCCGCGAGACGATCGACGCCGATCACACCGTCGAGGGCGATCTGCGCCGCCAGACCTCGATGAACATCAAGCGCCTGATGGATCTCGCCTGCTATCGCGGCCTGCGTCATCGCAAGGGCCTCCCGGTCCGCGGCCAGCGCACGCATACAAATGCGCGCACCCGCAAGGGCAAGGCCAAGCCGATCGCCGGCAAGAAGAAGTAATCCACTTTTTCAATGGATTACTCCGCCGGCGCTGGTCCCAACGGGCCGCCCGGCGTCACGCAGATACAGGTCAGGAAATACACCATGGCACGCGAACCTCAGCGCATTAAGCGGCGCGAGCGCAAGAACATCACCTCTGGCGTCGCTCACGTGAATGCCAGCTTCAACAACACCATGATCACGATCACCGATGCCCAGGGCAACGCGATCTCGTGGTCGTCGGCCGGCGCAATGGGCTTCAAGGGCTCGCGCAAGTCGACTCCTTACGCGGCCCAGGTCGCAGCGGAAGACGCCGGCAAGAAGGCCGCCGAGCACGGCGTCCGCACGATCGAAGTCGAGGTCAAGGGCCCCGGCTCGGGTCGCGAATCGGCACTGCGCGCGCTTCAGGCAGTCGGTTTCCAGATCACGTCGATCCGCGACGTGACCTCGATCCCGCACAACGGCGTGCGCCCTTCGAAGCGTCGTCGCGTCTGATTCTCCGCCTCCCGTGCGCGGTTGATCGCGCCGCACGGGTGTATTTTATTGGTCGGCGGACACACCCGTTCGCCGGCCCCCAAATTAGGGGAAGCATGTGTCTGTCAACGCAAAGAACTGGCAGGAACTCAAGAAGCCCAGCGGCCTAGAGAAAAAGGCCGGTGGCGACACCAAGCGCAAGGCGACCTTCATCGCCGAGCCGCTCGAGCGTGGCTTCGGCCTGACGCTCGGCAACGCGCTGCGTCGCGTGTTGCTCTCGTCGCTGCAGGGCGCGGCCGTCACCTCGATCAAGATCGAGAACGTGCTGCATGAGTTCTCGTCTCTGGCCGGCGTCCGCGAGGACGTGACCGACATCGTCCTCAACGTGAAGCAGATCGCGATCCGCATGCAGGGCGAGGGGCCGAAGCGCCTCCAGCTCTCGGCAACGGGTCCGGGTGAAGTCAAGGCCGGCGACATCGCCGTCTCGGGCGACATCGAGATCATGAACAAGGATCTTGTGATCTGCCACCTCGATGAGGGTGCGACGCTCAACATGGAGCTGACCGCCGACATCGGTAAGGGTTATGTGCCCGCGACCGCAAACCGCCCGGCCGATGCGCCGATCGGTCTGATCCCGGTCGATGCGCTGTACTCGCCGGTACGTCAGGTGTCGTACAAGGTCGACCCGACCCGCGTCGGTCAGGACCTGGATTACGACAAGCTGACGCTGACGATCGAAACCGACGGCACGATCACCCCGGAAGATGCAGTCGGCTATGCCGGTCGCATCCTCCAGGACCAGCTCGCGCTGTTCGTCCACTTCGACGACTCGTCGGTCACGCGTTCGTCGGCCCCGATCGGCCAGGCAGCCCCCGCTGCCGGTGGTGCGGAGCCCGCAGGCGATACCCAGCAGATCAACCGTTACCTTCTCAAGAAGGTCGACGAGTTGGAACTGTCGGTGCGGTCTGCGAACTGCCTCAAGAACGACAACATCATCTACATCGGCGATCTGGTCGGCAAGACCGAAGCCGAGATGCTGCGTACGCCTAACTTCGGCCGCAAGTCCTTGAACGAGATCAAGGAAGTGCTGTCGTCGATGGGTCTTCGCCTGGGCATGGAAATCCCCGGCTGGCCACCTGAGAACATCGAAGAGATGGCCAAGAAGCTCGAGCAGGAAATCATGGGCTGATTTGGCACCGGAGCAGCGCTGCTGCACCGGAGACCAAACAGCCCGGCCGGCGGGTCGGTTTTGGCCGACCCGTTCGACGACACGGCTTTGCCGGGTCGCCACCCGGCTGGAGATGAAGGGAAGGGCAAAGGAAGCGTCCTAGGCGTAACCTTATCCTAACCTTTGAACGAAAGGCGATCGGTCGCGGCCTCGACGGCGACCAGCTCCCGGGTACCTCACACGGCCCCTGAACGAACGAAAAGGTATTAAACATGCGCCATCGCGTAGGCGGCCGTAAGCTTCAGCGGACCTCGGCCCACCGTCTTGCTCTCTTCCGCAACATGAGCGCCGCGCTCATCAAGCACGAGCAGATCACCACCACCGTCGCCAAGGCGAAGGAACTGCGTCCCTACGTCGAAAAGCTGATCACGCTCGCGAAGAAGGGCGGCCTGTCCAACCGTCGTCTCGCGCACGGCAAGCTGCTCGACGATGCGCAGCTGATCAAGCTGTTCGACACGCTCGCGACCCGTTATGCGGATCGCAATGGCGGCTACACGCGCGTCATCAAGGCCGGTATCCGCATGTCGGACGCCTCGCCGATGGCCGTCATCGAGTTCGTCGACCGCGACGTCTCGGCGAAGGGCCAGGATTCGGGTCCGGTGATGTCCGACGAGGATTACAACGAAGCGGCATAATCCTCGCCTCGTACTAGTCGAATTGCAGGCCGCGTTTCCCATCCGGGAGGCGCGGCCTCTTTCGTTACGGGGCTCATCCGGCTATGCGCCCGACATGGAGCACCCAGACAGCATTCTCATCGTCGATTTCGGCAGCCAGGTAACCCAGCTGATCGCCCGCCGCGTGCGCGAGGCTGGCGTCTATAGCGAGATCGCCCCCTTCCAGTCCGCCGAGGCCGCGTTCGACCGGATGCAGCCCAAGGGCATCATCCTCTCCGGCGGCCCCGCCTCGGTCACCACCGAGAATTCCCCGCGCGTGCCGCAGCGCTTTTTCGAGGCGGGCATCCCGATCCTCGGCATCTGCTACGGCCAGCAGGTCATGTCCGCGCAGCTCGGCGGCAACGTGATCGTTTCGGGCGATGGCGGCGAGTTCGGCAGCGCCTTCATCGAGGTCAAGTCCAACTGCGCGCTGTTCGACGGCCTCTGGGCCGAGGGCGAGCGCCATCAGGTCTGGATGAGCCACGGCGACAAGGTCGACGCGATCCCGCCCGGTTTCACCCCGGTCGCCACCTCGACCGGCGCACCCTATGCGATCGTCGCCGACGAGGCGCGGCGCTTCTACGGCGTCCAGTTCCATCCGGAAGTCGTTCATACCCCCGATGGCGGCAAGCTGATCGCCAACTTCGCGCGCCACGTCTGCGGGCTCAGCGGCGACTGGACGATGGCCGAGTTCCGCGAGACCAAGATCGCCGAGATCCGCGGGCAGGTCGGCAAGGGCCGCGTCATCTGTGGCCTGTCCGGCGGCGTGGACTCGGCGGTGGCCGCGGTGCTGATCCACGAGGCGATCGGCGAGCAGCTCACCTGCGTCTATGTCGACCACGGTCTGATGCGCGCCGGCGAGAGCGAGCAGGTCGTCAGCCTGTTCCGCGGCGCCTACAACATCCCGCTGATCCACGTGAACGTCGAGGAGCTGTTCCTCAGCGGCCTCGCCGGGATCACCGACCCCGAGCTGAAGCGCAAGTTCATCGGCAAGACCTTCATCGACGTGTTCGACACCGAGGCGAAAAAGCTCGGCGGCGCGGAGTTCCTCGCGCAGGGCACGCTGTACCCGGACGTGATCGAGAGCGTCAGCTTCACCGGCGGCCCGTCGGTGACGATCAAGAGCCACCACAATGTCGGTGGCCTGCCCGAGCGCATGAACATGAAGCTCGTCGAGCCGTTGCGCGAACTGTTCAAGGACGAGGTCCGCGTGCTCGGCCGCGAACTCGGGCTCCCCGAGATTTTCGTCGGCCGTCACCCGTTCCCCGGACCCGGCCTCGCGATCCGCATCCCGGGCGAAGTCACCAAGGAACGCTGCGACATCCTGCGCAAGGCCGACGCGATCTATCTCGAGGAGATCCGCGCGGCGGGGCTCTACGACACGATCTGGCAGGCGTTCGCGGTACTGCTCCCGGTCCGCAGCGTCGGCGTGATGGGCGACGGCCGCACCTACGACAACGTGCTGGCGTTGCGCGCGGTCACCTCGACCGACGGCATGACCGCGCAGGCGTTCCAGTTCCCCGGCGACTTCCTGCCGCGCGTCGCGACCCGGATCATCAACGAGGTCAAGGGCATCAACCGCGTGACCTACGACTACACCTCGAAGCCGCCCGGCACGATCGAGTGGGAATAAGGAGGGGCGCCGTAACCCCGCGCAGGTTCATGATGCCGCGGTTGCGCGTCCGGAATATTAGCGCCCCTTTCTTCTGAACCGGGATCGATCGTTTTTTTTGGTTCTCGAACCTCTTGAAACGCGATTTCGTACGAAATATTTTGCCGCTGCCGGACGCCGAACGGGTCCGGCGGGACATTGAGGGCGTCGGCTCTCCTCCGACGCTTCTCATGCCCAAATTGCTTCATCAGGAGGATTTGGAAATGAGAAACACGTTTGACTTCGCACCCTATCGGCGGTCGACCGTTGGCTTCGACCGACTGTTCAACCTGCTCGAAACCGGGCTTCGCGAGGATGAAGGGTATCCGCCATTCGACATCATCCGCGACGGCGAGGACCGGTATCGGATCACTCTCGCCGTCGCCGGGTTCCGTCCCGACGAGATCGAGATCGTCGCGCAGCAGAACCAGCTCGTCGTCACCGGACGCAAGGCCGACGAGAAGGACGGGGCCCAGTATCTGCATCGGGGCATCGCCGCGCGGTCGTTCGAGCGGCGGTTCCAGCTCGCCGACTTCATCGAGGTCGGGACCGCCCGGTTCCAGGATGGGCTGCTCAGCCTCGATCTCCAGCGCGTGGTGCCCGAGGCGATGAAGCCGCGCCGGATCGAGATCGATGCGGTGCGGTCCGCCGAGCAGGTGGAAGCGCACCCTGAGAAAACGCTCGAAGCGGCCTAATTGCTCTAGCATTGCCGGCCCGGGTCGCCGGGTCGGCAATGCCTTTTCAAGTACCGGCAACAGGTCCGTTGCCGTCTTCTCGTGCCGGTTGCGATGGCCAATCGGAAGTATCCGCTCTATCCAACTCTGCGATGGGTAAACTTGGGTACGGGCGACAGATGCGAAGGTGCCGTGTTTTTCGATATCGCACCGGCGCGGCACTGGCGTCGCGAGCGGATGTCCGACCATGCTGCTAACCGTAGCCGTGCGTTCCACGTTGGGCGGACTCGAATGAAATTCGACTGGTTCCGATCACTGGCCGTAGTGCTTCCGGTCATCATTGCTGCGCCGCTATTGCTCGGCGCAGCGGATCCCCCGGCCTGGACGCGACCCCAGGCGCCGTTTCCGATCGCCGGGCCGATCACCTATGTCGGCAGCGAAGGGATCGCCGCCTACCTGATCAAGACGAATGCGGGCGCGATCCTGATCGACGGCACGCTCGCCGAAAATGCCGGCATGATTGCGCATAACATCGCCGCGACCGGCGTCCGTCTCCGGGATGTAAAGCTGATCCTCGTCACCCACGCGCATTTCGATCACGCCGCCGGTGTGGCCGCGCTCAAGCGTGCGACCGGTGCTCGCGTCGTCGCCGGCGCTCGCGATGTCCGCGCGCTCGAAACCGGAATCCCACCGGGCGAGACCAGCTACGGGGTCATTCGCTTTCCAAAGGTGCACGTCGACGGCGGCGTGCGTGACGGCGACACGGTCACGCTCGGCAACGTCACGCTGACCGCACGCGCTACGCCGGGGCACACGCCCGGCTGCACGACCTGGACGATGCGGTTACCCGCCACGCCGCGCGCGCTCGACGTGGTTTTCCCATGCAGCGTCAGCGTTGCGGGCAACCGCCTGATCGGCAACCGCGCCTATCCTGGGATCGTCGGCGATTACCGCCGCAGCATCGCGATGCTCGGCACGCTGCACGCCGATATCGTCCTGCCGTCGCATCCCGAACTCGCCGACGTGATCGCGCGCGGCAAGCGCCGTAAGTCGGGCGATGCGGCCGCGTTCGTCGATCCGACGCTGTTGCCGAAGATCGTCACGAAGGCGCGGACCGCGTTCGACGCCGACCTCGCCAAGCAGGCGCACTGAGCGACGATGCTGGTCCTGTGTGGCATCGCGGTGATCGTCGCCGGCTTCCTGCTGCGGTTCAATCCGCTGCTCGTCGTCGCGGTGTCCGCGCTCGTCACCGGGCTTGCCGCTGGACTCGCCCCGCTCGCGATCCTCGCCGCGTTCGGGAAGGCGTTCAACGAGAACCGCTACGTCACCGTGATCTACATCGTGCTCCCGGTGATCGGGATGCTCGAACGCCACGGATTGCAGGAACGCGCGAGGCTGGCGATCGGCAAGCTGCGTGGTGCGACGGTCGGGCGGCTGCTGATCGGGTACCTGCTGTTCCGCCAGCTTACCGCAGCGCTCGGCCTGACCTCGATCGCCGGCCCGGCGCAGAGCGTCCGCCCGCTGGTCGCACCGATGGCCGAAGCCGCCGCCGAAGCGCAGGGTGTCGCGCCCGGCGGCGACCGCATTCCGGCGATGGCGGCGGCAACGGATAATATCGGGCTTTTCTTCGGCGAGGATATCTTCATCGCGATCGGCTCGATCCTGCTGATGAAGGGCGTGCTGGAGGGCTATGGCATCGTCATCCAGCCGCTCCATCTCTCGATGTGGGCTATACCCACCGCGATTGCCGCATTCCTGATCCACGGCTTCCGCTTGTGGCTTCTCGACCGCCGACTGGTGCGCGCGCGGTGATTGGTACGGGCGTCATCTACGGCGTCGCCGGCCTGATGTTCGCGGCGTTCGGTGTCCTCAGCGCGACCGATCGCGCCAACTCGAAGCGGTTCGGCAACGCAGCGTTCTATGCGGTGCTCGCGATCAGCTTCCTGCTCGGCGGGCGGCTGGGCGATATCGGCAACGGCGTTATCGTCCTGGCGCTCGTCGCGATCGCCGGCTCGGGTGCGATGGGGCGGGGCGGGCGGGCCACCACCACGCTCGACCAACGGCGTGCCGAGGCGGCCCGGCTCGGCAATCGGATATTTCTGCCCGCCCTGATCATCCCGGCTGCCGCACTCGGCGGCACGGTCCTGTTCCGCGCAGTCCCGAGCCTCGTCGACCCGAAGCAGGCAACGCTCGTCGCGCTGACCTGCGGCGTCCTGATCGCGCTGGTCGCGATGCACCTCTGGTTCCGCCCGCGCGTCGCGACACCGCTTGCTGAGGGCGTCAGGCTGATGGACGCGATCGGCTGGGCTGCGGTCCTCCCGCAGATGCTGGCGAGCCTTGGCGCGGTGTTTGCGCTTGCCGGCGTCGGCGATGTCGTTGGCGGTCTCGCCGGCCACGCGATCCCCGAGGGGAGTCTGATCGGTGCGGTGCTTGCCTATACGCTCGGCATGGCGCTGTTCACGATGATCATGGGCAACGCGTTCGCGGCGTTCCCGGTGATGGCGGCGGCGATCGGCATCCCGCTGCTCGTGCGGCATTACGGCGGCGACCCCGCGGTGGTCGCGGCGATCGGCATGCTCAGCGGGTTCTGCGGCACGCTGATGACGCCGATGGCGGCGAACTTCAATCTGGTCCCCGCCGCGTTGCTGGAACTGAAGGACAGGAACGCCGTCATCCGCGCGCAGGTGCCGACTGCACTGCCGCTGCTCGCGGTCAACATCGGCTTGCTGTACTGGCTCGGGTTCAGGTGACTGTGAGGGGTTTGCGATGACCGACTGGACGATGACGCGACGATCCGCGCTGACCGCGATGGCGGCGACGATCGCGGTACCCGCGGCGGCGAAGCGCTCGATACGGCTGATCGCAGGAACCTACGCGCGCGAGGGCGGCAAGGGCCTCTACCCGATCGCCTACGATCCCGATCGCGACCGGTGGCAGGTCGAGGCGCCGATCCCCGGGATCGACGACGCGTCGTTCGGCGTGGGAGGCGGCCCCGGCGGTGCCTATTTTCTCGTACGCGAACAGACGCAGGGCGAGATTTCGGCGTATGCGCCGGGCTGGGCGAAACGCGGGACCGCGCCCACCAAGGGTGCGGACCCGTGCTATATCGCGTTCGACCGCGCCAGCGGCTGCCTTGCGGTCGCAAATTATTCCAGCGGCGGCGTGGCATTCCATCGGCTCGATCCGCGGACCGGCGTGCCCGGCGACCCGGTGCTGTTCGACCATGTCGGCAAGGGGCCCAACACGGCACGTCAGGAAGGGCCGCACGCGCATTGGGTCGGGTTCAGCCCGGACCGGCGGTGGCTCCACTCGATCGATCTGGGGACGGACACGCTCTACGCCTATCGCTTCGATCCGACCGCGCGGACGCTGGCTCGCCCGGTCGCGGCCTGGCATGCGGATCCAGGCGCAGGGCCACGTCACCTCGTCCATCACCCCAGATTGCCGCGCGCCTATGTGGTGTGTGAGCTGTCCAACACGCTGATGACGCTCGATGCGGGCGCGGACGGCCGCTTCGTCACGCGGTCACGGCTGTCGACGCTGCCGGCGGGCTATCGTGGCGCGTCGCAGGCTGCGCATATCGCGATCGACCCGACCGGCCGGCGGCTCTACGTCTCGAACCGCGGACAGAATGGCATCGCCGTGTTCGCGCTCGATGCGGCGGGCGTACCGACGTTGCTCCAGCACATCGCCAGCGGTGGCGACTGGCCGCGTTTCTTCCTGTTGCTCGACGACGCGCGGCGGATGGTGGTCGCCAACGAACGATCGGCGACGCTGGCGATCTTCGCGATCGGTCCGGACGGCAGGCTGTCCGCTACCGGGCAGCAGCTCGCCGTACCGGGTGCGGTCTTCCTCGGCCGGCTCTGACCGGTCAGCGCGCGCGGCGTTCGAGCAGCGGCACCGCAGCCTCGTAGCGCGCCTGCGCCTCGAACGGCGTCGACCTGGTGGTCACGTCGATCGTCTGCCGCTGGATCGGTCCTGCGCCGGGTACGGCCGGCGACCAGCGTGGCAACCCGGCGGCGTTGGGATTGCCCGTCTTGATGAAGGCGGTGAAATAGCCCTGGAAGACCGCGGAGATCCGGCGATCGTCCGCAGTCCAGGCATAGGCCGGGTTGGTATCGAGATTGCCCAGCGCATATTCGATCTCCGCGCTGTGCACCGCGCCCAGCGGTGCGACGTCGGGATTGGTCAGCGGCGGCAGCGCCCGCGGCCGCGGGTGCGCGAAATAATAATAATAGGTCGGCTGTCGCGAGCGGCGATGCAGGTCGAACCATTGCCACGTCGATGCGCCGAGAAACGCGTCGCTCGCCAGCGCGGTCGCGGCGGCGGGAACCGCGGCGTCGGATGCTGCCGGATACAGCGCGAACAGCGCGTCCGGGTCCGAGTAGAGCGTGCCGATCGCGGCGCGGTAATTGGCGACGGTGGGCGCCTGACCGCGCAGGATGCTGGTCCACGCACCCTCCTGCGAATTCGAACCGACCAGCAACGGCACGCGGGCGGCACGACCAGCGGTATAGGTATCGATCGGCGGTTCGGTGAGGAACAGCCCGTCGACGATGAAGTCCGCACCCGCGTGCGTCTGGTCCTGCGCCTTGAGCAGATCCGCCGCGGGCATCGCACGGAGCGCGGCTAGCGAGGGGGCTCCGGCAGCGCGCGCAAACGCCTCGCCCTGCGTCGTGGCGGTCGCGAGCGATTTCGGTCGGAACGTCGGCGGCAGGACGCCCCCGCTTTCGCCGATCGCGCGCGCGAACCGTGTCCGGGTCAGCGGCGACGTCATCAGCACGCTGACCGACATCGAGCCTGCGCTTTCGCCGCCGATCGTGATCCGTGCGGGATCGCCGCCGAACGCGGCGGCGTTGCGCCGGACCCATTCGAGCGCTGCCGCCTGATCGAGCAATCCGTAATTTCCGGCGGCATGCGCCGGGGATTCCGCCGCCATCTCGCCGGTCGCGAGGAAGCCGAACACGCCAAGGCGATAGTTGATCGTGACGACGACGATCCCCTGACGCGCCATCGCCGCACCGTCGTAGCGCAGTTCGGAGCCGTCGCCGGCGATCGCGCCGCCGCCGTGGATGTAGAACAGCACGGGAAGCTTCGCGCCCGGCTTGGTACCGGCGGGCGTCCAGACGTTGAGCGTCAGGCAATCCTCATCGATCCGCGGCGAGCGAAACTTCATGTCGGCGAACAGGGGCTGTTGCATGCAGCGCGGGCCAAACGCGTCGGCCTTGCGCACGCCGCTCCAATGGGCGGCGGGCTTGGGCGGTTGCCACCGGAGCGCACCAATCGGCGGCGTGGCGTAGGGGATGCCGAGATATGCGTCGACGGGGGGCGCCGCCGCCGCCGGGGAAGTCGCCAGACGCGTGCCGCCGAGCATGCCCTCCGCAACGCGCGCCTGTTGCGCGAACGCCGGTATCGCCAGCATGCCGCTCGCCAGCGCCGCTCCGCCTGCCATGGCCATCATCGCTGCCCGCATGTCATCCTCCATTTTGGTTTGGAGCGACGGTCGCAGGTTGCCGGGACGTTGCCAAGGTAAAGGGCCATCCGCGCAGCAATCTCCCTGTTGGGGACGATGGTGTATCGTCAGGCGCCGGTCGGTCCGGCAACCCCGTCCGCAACGCCGAGTTCGAAGTCGGAGACGATCCGGATCGCGCCGCCGAGCCGCCGATAATGTTCCGCCCGGCGATATGCACCGCTGTTGCGCACCGAGTAGCTGAACGGCGCACGCCCCGCGATCACGAGCAGCGTCGTCGTGTTGCCGACCGCAGACACGATCCGGCCGCCGAGCGCCGCGATCCGCTCCGCCGACGCCCCGTCGCGCGGCGCGCCGAGGAGCGCGATGCGCTCGCCAGCGAGCGGTCCGGACGGCGCTGGACGGGGGGCGGGGCCGGGCTTGCGCGGCGGGGCGAGCCATTCGTCGAGCGCGATTCCGGTGTGGTCGATCGCCTTGACGATCACCCAGCCGGCCGCGCGCGCATCGCTGAGCGCGTCGTGATGCTTGTGCGCGATGCCGAGATATTGCGCGAGCAGGCCGAGGCGGTGGCTTTCCAGATCGGGCCAGGCGCGCTTGGCGACGCGGACGCTGTCGAGCCATACCGTCTCGATCGCTGGGCGGTCATGAACCCGGCAGGCGGCTGCGAGCGCGCCCTTGTCGAAATACGAGTGCGCAACCGTCGTGCGGCCGCTCAGATGACGATCGACGATGGCATGGACGTCGGCGAAGCTCGGCTGGCCGACGACATGATGCTCGGCGATGCCGTGTATCCGCGTGTTGAACCGGTGGAATTCGTCGCGCGGGTCGACCAGCGTCTCGTAGTCGAATATCTCGCGGCCGTCGCGGAATCCGACGATGCCGATCTGGCAGATGCTGCTGACCCGCGAACACGCGGTCTCGACGTCGATGACGACGAAGTCGGGTTGCAGAGTGACGGCATCGGCGAGCATCACGGTCGAAAGCATCCCGCCTCCATGCACGCATGCGAGAGCCGGATAAACATCTTTGACGGCAAGGACATGACGGTCGCGGAAAAGCTGGTGCCCCCGGCGAGATTTGAACACGCGGCCTACGGTTTAGGAAGACGTAGCGTGCCACTCCCGGGAAAGACGCAAAAAGGGCAGAAACGCGCGATTTCATCAAGCGTTCGCGGCCTCGAACCGTGGGGAGTGTGCCCCGCGCTGTGCCATCACCGACTTGGCGCTCTTCACCTGGTCAGGTGTCAGGAACGCGAGATAGCGCTCGGTCACGGTGATCGTGCTGTGGCCTAGCTCGCCCTGTAGGTCGTAGATCGAGCCGCGTCCCGACCGAAGATATTCGACGGCGAACAGGTGACGAAAGTCATGGTGGCTGAAGCGGTGGAACTCCACCTCTTCGCGTGCCGCTTTCTGTGCCACTCGCCGTGTCAGATCGCCGAGGCGCGACGATACCTCCGTCAGACGCTGTCCCTTGTCCTTCCAGAACACCCACGGCTTGCCGATGTAACGCGGCTGCCGATCGATGATTGCCTCGGCGATTTTCGTCAGCGGCACGACGCGCAGCTTATCGCCCTTGCCCTTTTCAACCGTGATTGTCCGCTCATTGCGGTCGATCGACGCGTGGCGCAGACCGGTGACCTCGTCGAGGCGCAGGCCGGTCTCGCGCGTGAATTCGCACAGGTCACGCACACGCGGGACCAGGCGCGGGAACACCATCGCGATCGAGGCGTCCTGAGGCAGGACGATCCGCTCGATCCGCTCCGGCACGATTCGACGTCGGTTCAATCCGACCGCCGGATTATCAGAGATCCAGCCCTCGTCGGCCGCGTTGTCGAGCACGCTTGAAACCGCCGTAAGATCGCGGCGTATCGTCGCGTTCTTCACCCCGGCACGTCGACGCGCCTTGATGAGGTCCTTCAAGATGTCAGCCGAGATCTGCTGCACTGACAACTGGTCGAAGTGCCCGCGGACCTGGCGCAAGCTGCATAGGTAGCGGGTGTAGGTTTGAGCACCGACGGCTGTGGAAATGCGCTGGCTCCAGCTCACCACGGCATCAGCCCAGCTTACAGGGCCGGCGACGCCGAAGACGGACTCGTCCTCCACCTGCTCACGTAAGAGCGCCAGTCTCTTCACCGCGACCCGCTCAGAACGCGTTCGTAGGCTTTCTCGGTATTCGACACCGCGGACCTTGAAGCGCGCCCAGTAGATGCCCGCGCGGACGTATAGATTTTTCGGCATGAAGGCCTCTTCGTTGTACGTGTGACCCAAGCGCGGAGTTCGGCGACGGCGAAGAGCCAGCGCCCTGCCGGCTTGCTCGCGCCGGGGATTGATGGCGCGAGGTCCTGCAGGGTGCGGCGGGACATGCCAGTGATCAATACGGCGTCAGCGATGCCGACGCGCTCGGGGGCGGCGGCCGACGTCATACGTTCCCCCTGCCAGCGACGAGCGGCAGCTTCACGAGGGCATGACGTCGCTAGAATGGCGGTCGGCTGGCGATCGACGCTCTTGCGCCGCGAAGACTGCCTTGCGCTGCCAATTTAGGAACGCGAAGAGCGCGAGCAGGAGCAAGCAGATAGCGACAAGCCCGCCGGCAAAGCCAACGAGGATCCAAAAGCACACGTCGATCTGGCGCTCGTTCATCACATCAGCCCGACCGTCGCGCGCAACGCGGCTACCGCGCCGTTCGGGTCGATCGTCAGGATTATCGCCAAGCCGCAGACGATGCCGGCGATCATGAGCTTGCCGATCGTGGCGGCAGAAAGCGTATCCGCACGGCGTCCAACATACGGCGCGCATGCCGCGCAATTGCAGTCGTGCTCGTGGATCTGGACGACGTACGGAGCGGGCGGCGTGTATGAGCGCTGGATCTTCAGCGAACCAATGGCCGGCTGGGGCGAACGGATGCTCATGGGCGCTTCTCCGGATGGGTGGTGGCAGTGTTACGGATCGACTCGACGCTCCAGACGAGCAGGATCACGGCCATCGAGATCACGATCCCGGCGGCGGCCGGGTGGCTGGTGACGAAGAACGCGATCGCGATTCCCGCCAGCATGGAGGCGACCGCATGGATCGTGCGGCGGGAGATCATTCCGCGAGGTCCTCAGCGCCGGCTGATCGGTCGGCGGCGAGCGTCCGGGCCTCCGCGATGGCGATCCAGTGCGCCAGGACGCGCAGGTCGATGTCGATCACATCGTGGAGCACTAGGGCGGTGCGATCTGAGATCGATTCCGCATCGGCCTCGATATCGGTCAGCCAAGCCGCGCGCCGGCGGGCGCAGACGTCCGGATCTGTCTCTAGCTTCAGCGCGACCTGCTCGACGGTGAGGCCGAGGTTCTCGCGCGTGAGGCGTATGTACGTACCCGGGCTGATGGGGCGATCGGCGCCGGCCGCGACGTCGACGTGATCGATCGCGTCGAGCAGGAAGCGCGTGCCGAGCGGCAGGTTGTGATCGCTCGGTTTGGCGAGCGCCTGCAGCACGGGGACCAGTTCGCGCAGCTTAGCGGATACGTTGAATAGGGCTTCGCGTCGGTCAGTCATGGCGGGATGATCCAGGCAACAGTTTCCCGCCCCGCGAATCGTTATGATCGCGGGCGGGGCGGGGCGGGGCGGGGCGGGGCGGCGGCGGCGGCGGTGTCAGGTGAGCAGTGGTTTGGTGTTAGGGCGGCGCTTCTTCCGGTGGAGAGCAGATGCGTTCGAGCTGGCGGCGGAGTCTTGCAGTTGCGCGCTCCAGATCGACGAGATGATCGAGAGCTGCCTCCGCTTCGCGAACCGTAACCTTGGTGCCGTCCTCGCTGGTGCCGGCGAGCGCGTCTGCTACGGCGCGCGACACGTCGCCAACCTCGATGCTCAGCGCCATGACACCGCTGCGGAGACAGGGCTCGGAGCCGTCGTGGTCGGGAAGCATGATCACGACGGCGCCCAGGAGGTTCGCCATTGCGTTCAGGATGTGTGGATGCCCGTCTTCGCGAGCGCCGATGCCATCGATCCGAACCGCGTTACGAACTGAGATGCTTGCGGGATCGTTCTTCGAACAGAAGCACGAGATCCGGGTATCCGAGAGGCCGGTTTCGTCCTCACATACCTTGCCACCGCCCGCGGCCTGAACGGCACGCTTGGTCGCCTCGGCAAGCCGACGCTCGGCAACGGGGAGCTGCGCGCTACCCATGTCGGGAAACGCCGATTCGCATTCCCGGTGCGCGTGAGGCAGCGCGAGGGCAAATGTTCTGTGATGAGGTGGACGTCGACAGCAGCCAGGGAGACAATAACTGCTGTCGACGCTCGCCGCCGGGCTGGCGGCCGAGAGGAAGAGATGAAGCTACGTACGTCAAAGCGCTGGCGCCGTGTTGGCATGGAGCGCTGCTTTGTCCGAGTCCGCCGCGGGATAGATGTCCGGGCGAAGCTCGTGCTTCGATATTCCGGTTGCCGCCTCGATCGCCAAAACGTGTTCGGCTGGCAGCGCCTTGGCCTTTGACAGCCATTTCCAGACCGACGGCTGGGAAACGCCGAGCAGGCGAGCGACCGCGCTTTGCGAACCCATGGCTTCCACGGCGCGGCGCAGCGCGTCGTGTGAAGAGCGTGGTGTGGGTGGACGGTCCAGCATGGTTGATGCGATTCGGCTCTATAGCTTTGGGTATTGGTCAACTATACCTAGACGTGGATGGCCGTCAATACCTGAAGCTATACTTTCCTATCGATGATCGTCAGCGAAAGAGTACGCGAACGTATGGACAGATTGGGCATCTCCCAATCTGAACTGGCGCGTCGTGTCGGGGTGGCTCAACCCACAATCTACAAGCTTCTACATTCAGCAAAGAAGGGGTCGACAAAGCTTCATCTGATTGCGCGAGAGCTGCGAACTACCCCCGCGTATTTGAGCGGGGAAACTGACAATCCGGAAGAGGATGCCCCGCTTCCGGTTCCAATGCCTCAGATCATTATGATGCCTGTCACGCTCCCGAGCGAGCCCGCATTGGAGCAAATGTTCGAGGCTTTCCTAGAGATCGCGGGGGACGGGCTGTCGCGGGCTGAGCTCGCTCGTGAGCTTGCTCAGCAACTGCCCATCGGCCTCTCAGCCTTGCAAGCTCCTCTTGTGACGCAGAGGGCTGCAACAGCGCGTTCTCGAGTGCTTGCCACCGGTGATCGCGAACGGCCGCGATGACTGCGCATTTTATCAGGCATGGCGAACATCCTTCGATGCACGCCGGCGTCGCTCGATATACCGAATCACCTATCACTTGTTCTTCTCCCACGCCGGTTACGGCGGGGGGCTTTCTGGGGAGCGCTCTAATATATGGGCGTGCATGGCTGTTCCACTTGGTTCGCTTCGCAGCCGTAGCTTCCGCCGCATCGGCCGCGCCTGCGATTGCACAGACGCAGGCCCAACAGGACCGGATCGACCGTGTGTCGCGGTTTGCGGTCACGTCGCCCTTGTGCGGGCGGTTGGGTATGACCGTCGTGCGCGACCTAGGCGACCAGGTCGAGACCGCGTTCAAAGCAGAAACATCGGCTTGGCAGGTTGATCCCGACACAGTCGAGCGTCTCAAGCAAGCTTCGATCGACCGGGTGACGAAGTCGTTCGCGATCGACCTCGAAACGGCGTCGGAACAGGCAAAAACCGAAGCTGAGCTGAGGAAGTTGCGGACCATGTTCGTCGCGTATGGCCGCATGTGCGTAGAGGCTACGAACGACCCGATCTTCTCTCGCCTCATTACTGCGCCCGCCGGGTTCGACCCGCAGACGGCAGCAACTGCGTTCGCCGACAGCATGTTAGAGGACGGCGGCCTAGCCAGCTGGCAGACACCGGCAATCCGGGCACGTGGCGACATGATGCTGTCTGCCGGCACCTGCCGAAAGCGCATCGGAAAGGACCGTTCTGATGCGCTGGCAGCGGAATTCGGCCGATCGGAAGACGCTCGAACGCGCGAATACTACCTGAAGTCGTTCGATATTGGGCTCAACGATACTGAAATGAACTTCACCCTAGCGCAGTGCAATCGCCTAATCGCGCGTAACCGCATCGAGATCGCAAAGGCGGTAACGAAATGATCGACGACGGTGAAATTGTCCTGCAGCTCGGGCTCAAGGATGGCCGGAACGCTGATGCTGCGGTTGCTGCCGAAAGTCTGCTCGCATGGATTGATCTAGCTCGTGACGCAGCGCGGGCGATCGACCCTTATGCTGATATTCGCGTTGAGCTGATCGCGCGCGAGGAAGGGTCGCTCAAGCAGATCCTAAAGTTGATCGACGATCATGCGGCAATAATTAGCGCCGGTGCCGATCACTTTCCGTATCTGAAGAAGGCCGCGATTGGCCTTGCAATTGCCGTGGCGACGGCGGGCCTGTCCACATTCGTGGAGCAGTCGCTCGATACCGACGTGCAGGATGTCGCCTTGAGCGAAAAGGATCGTGACCTGCTACGGGGAATGACGGATGCGATTCGCGAAAGCGCCGACGCGTCCCGTTCGGCGATGCGCTTCTATCGAGCGCTCGACCGCGATCCAGCTATCACGAATGTCGTCGTCAAAGCGGCCGGCGCTCCCAGTGCCCCGATCGTGACGATCGATCGATCGCAGTTCGCCATGCGAGGGGGGTTATATACGGCGGAGGCCGCGCCGCCGGCGGAACAGACTCGCAGCGAGATCTGGAGCGTCGTGCTGATGCAGGCACCGTTCTACGTCAGCGCGAGGCATTGGGGCTTTTCTCGCGATGGGGTGCGGTTCTCGGCCCAAATGGCTGACCTCGAATTCCTGCAGGCAATAACCGACAAGACCATTCCGATCAGCCTTCAGGAGGGCGTTCGGATGGAAATCAGGGTCGAGTGGAAGGAGCGGGAGCTGGGGAAGGCATGGGAATATGTGCCGGACAGTCGAAAGGTCGTTCAGGTGCTATCGCCGAGGCCCACGGGTCGCACTGCGACCGACGAACCAGAAGAAGATGACCAAGGCAACGAGGATGCTGGCTGATATGCCCAGCGTCCATTCGCGCGAGAGCCGGGCGAATCCAAAGAAACCCACGATGGTCGCGGCGATCACGACCAGGCCGGTTACCCATTGTCGGGCGCCCTCCGCACGATGATCAATTCGTCCCATGCCGTTCCATGACGTATCTAAGGAGCACGATCAACGGTGGTGCGACGGAAGGGGCGGCGATCCAGAGCGGGTGCAGTTGCGGTATCGCCGGGGTATATCGCCCCTGATTGACGGTAAGAAAGTCGCGGCTTTCGGAAGCCTGCGGCGGAGGGGATCTCGAGCGCAAAAATACAGGTGTTGGCTTGGATAGCGCACGCCGCAGACGCATCCGCTTGACGTGCTGGGATCTTTAGACAACTGCTTCCAGCTCTTGGCCGGTAAGAATTCCGGGCATCCAGTCTTCGACCATCCGGAAAATACTCGAATTTCGGCATGATCCCGATACACTCCTTTTTGAACCTAATAAGTCGTTGGAAATTCAACGTCGGCAATCGTACCTTCTCAATATAACTGGGAAGGCGTATCAAATTGGCGATTATGGACAAGAAGACGAAGGGCGCCTGGCTGCTTGCCCAGTCTAAAAGTTTAGACGGCTACTCGGGGGCCGGTGCAGCTCGCCTCGAAAACATTTCGCATTCTGGTAAAGTCGGTAGGCTGTACAACTTATTACGGCGGCAGTCAGACGAGGCAAACACGTTCACCATTCCCAGGCAGGTCGTTGATAACGCCTGTCAGCTGAACGGCATCGATAAGTCCGCCAGGCGCGACGGTCTGCAAATATTGAAGGATGCTGGCCGCATTGACGTCACCAGCGATGGATCGCTTGCCGTTCTTGGTGCGACCACTCAAGCGGTCCTGGAAGCAACTGTCGAGATTTTCGACGACCAAGCCCCCACTTCTGACGAGCAAGCGATACTGGACCTCTCGGAGCAAGTTTCGGTCAAACCGATGAAACGCGCGGAAGCCGAGGAGTATATCTCCGATACGCATAAGCTTGTGAAGGCGGACGCTACCACTCTCGTCGACCTCTCGAAAAAGACAGCATTGATCGACGAGGAGGGAGAGCGTGGGAACGGTATACTGTTCAATTCACACACGTTCCGTGACGGCAAGTATGCGGAGAAGGCGCACCGGGTTCTGGAGCAGCTCAAGGTTGACGAGCGCGCACGACTGAGTGAGGTTCAAGATAAGCTGTCTCGGCGCGGTGCAATGTACGAGGTCGAGGTGGAAAAGATGCTCGGCGCTGACTTGTATAGACGTCTTGTCAGCGTCGGGCTTTTCGACCGCATGGAGGTCAGCAACAGCACCGAGTCGGTCGGGTATATCGCGTCGCCGAACGATTTCCAGAAGTACGGACGCCCGTTTGAGGAGGATCCGATCGACGATGCGAAAGCGCTGATCGCGTCGTTGACCTACGGGCAGACGCGCAGCAGCTACTCCCGGGGGCAGATCACCATGCCGGAGGCTCTCATCAAAGCATTAGTTCGTGGCGACGAGCTGGCCGCTCGGAAAGGCGGGGTACGCGCCATTGGTGAGGACTATCACGAGCTGGAAGCGAGGCAAGTCGTGGAAACCACGGAACGCAGCCGGGGCCGGTTTACCATGCGCCTCCTGAAGAAGGACGTCGGTGAGCTAGCCCTCACCATCGTTCGCGGTGGAGCTGCGGCACAGGACGCCGTATTGTTGGACGGTTCCCCGGCTCGCTCCTTCAAGGGTCCTCATGCGAGCCGAAACGAGGTACGCGTTAAAAATGACATTGCCGATAAGCGGTTCGTGCACGAAACGCTCGACCGATTGAGGAGTGGGGGTTGATGGTTTTGGCGAAGGGTGCGGGGCTGGAAGAGTTAGCGCGTGCGTTCTTTGCACGACAAGGCTTGATCGCTATCCGCAGCGTCTCGATCCAGTTCGAGGACGAGGAAGTTACCGACGTCGACGTGTGGCTGTACGGGCGGCAAGGCGGTGGCGTGCGGACGCGTGCGCTTGTCGACGTGAAGGATAAAAAGTCGCCCAAGGCGTTCGAGCGCATCATGTGGGCACGGGGTATGCAACTGGCTCTCAACTGCGACCGGGCAGTCGTCGCCACGACTGATACGAACGCGAAGGTTACCCGATTCGCGCAGCAGCAGAAAGTTGCGCTCCTGACCGCTGCCTACCTCAGGCATTGGTCGGGCGGCGACGATGTGTTGAAGGAACGACTGAGCCTCGAAGAGTTGACCTCGAGCATCCAATCATACGCAGGGCACAAGCAGGACGGCGATTGGCTTAAGCAGATAGCCGCCGCCAAATCGGCAGTGGTTAGCCTCACTCCGTACCCGGCCTTTAACAAGGCAATTGCGTCTTTCCGGTTCTTCGCTGAGCGCGCAGCCACCCGCCCACAGCATCGCGAGCAGGCGATGCGGGGCGCATTTTTGTCCGCGGCTCTCGCCTGCATGTCGCTGGATGCTGCACTTGAGCGACTGGCGTTCGAGAATCCGCAGTCGCGCTATAATCTGCTTCTTTCCGGCGTGACGTACGGCGACGCTGGTGACAACCGAGTTCAGAACAGCATCGATATGGTCCTCTCGGTTATCTCGCACGGTGTGAAGAACGGTAGAGCTCTGGCTCGGCAGACGAGTGACGCGCTAGAGGAGATGTTCGCGGGGGTTCGCGCTGAAATCATCGCCGAGTTTTTCGCCAAGGAGCAGAACGCGGCACACCTCTTCCCGGTGGCCCGCGAGTTAGAAGGCCGGGCACATGCGCGATCGCGTGAGGCGCTGATTGGGTTGAGCGTTGAAGCGAAGTCGATCATCGGCGTATTCGCCGACTTCGTCGGGGCGAAGCGTACTGCGCTATTGAGCAGCGAGTTTGTCGTCCCGGCTACCGCTCATCCTTACTCTCCTAGAGAGCCTAAGGAGATGTCAGCGGCCGAGACCGCGAAGGATTCCGCGGCAGAACCCGAAGACAAGGTTGGCGCGACCGCCTCACCACTTAACTCCGGCACCCAGCACCGCGAGCCGCTTGATCATCCCGGCGATGACGAACCTTCGAAAGGGGGGACAAAGACAACCTCTAGCCCGACCTTGTTATAAGTACACTATAGGTCCCCGGGCGCATGCCTAATGGTCAGGGGTATCGCCGGGGTACTTCGTCAAATGGCGAGGTCGAAAACGGCGTATTCCCGGAAGTTTCGGGATGCTGCGGCGGAGGGTCTCTCCGCCGCATTGCGACCTATGCGGCAAGACCTAAGAGCGCACGTTCTTCGCGGTACTTTTCTCCAAGCGTCGCATAGACTGCCGCTTGATCTAAATGGCTTCGCCGCTCGCGATCGGTCCTGACGCGCGATGCGATGGCTAGCTCGATCTCTGTCAGCAGCTCGTAATTGATATTGTGGGGCACAGCGGGTTCCATCGTTCGGGCCGGATTTGTAGTGCTGTAGCCACGATCAAATTGCTAAAAAGACGAGGACACCAGAGCATTTTTTGCATCCATCATGGATGTATCGCATCCATCCCGCCCAGCAGGGGTATCGTCGGGGTACATCGCCCCTGTAGCACGTCGAGAATGACGCATTTCTGCGGCTTGGGTACATCTGCGGCGGAGGGTGTATCCGCCGAGGTAATGTCCGGAATGGGAAGGAAAGCGGACAGGCTGCTTTCGGGAAGGCGGGCGGCGATAGCAGACATTGGGCAACTGTCGGCTTTTCAAAGAGGATCGAATTTTGGAAATGGCCGGGTTGGGAAGTCGAAGCAAAACGGCGAAAACCGCCGGAAACTAATATGACGGGTATCGTTTATGCCTTGCCTCGGTCGTCCTCCGGCCGTGGCCGGTCCGTCCTTGCTACCCTGTGGGGACGGGCCGTTGTTCACCCATAAGTGGCAAGACGGATAGGGGCTATAACGCCAAGCCGAAAGCACTGTGCTTAGTGCTTTGTGAGAGGCTAGCCCCTTAGTTCCTTTCTTCGGCTCGATCATGCTGCTCGTTGTCGTTGTCGGCGCTGTCGACCAACGGTGCGACGGCTTCGAACACGACGCCGCCAGGAAGGTATGAGATTTTAGCTGTTCCGCCGGTTTCGTGCGCCAAAACACGCTGGATGAGCTGTGTTCCAAAGCTGGTCCGTGTCGGCGGTTCAACCGGTGGGCCTCCTGACTCTACCCAAGTGAGGTGGAGATCATGCGGTTGCCAGCCGTCCATGACCTTCCAGCTCAGATCAATCACCCCATCGGCGGTCGATAGCGCGCCATATTTTGCGGCGTTGGTTGCAAGCTCATGGAGGGCAAGGGCGAATGCGACGACAAGGCGTGGCGGGAGCTGAAGGTCCTTGCCGGAAAGCTTGAACCGTTGACCGTCTTCCACCCCGAAGGGGATAAGCGTGCGCTCAACCAGCGCACGCAGAGACGTGCTCTCGAACCTGCCACTGATCAGCAAGTCATTCGCGGCCGACATCGCGTGTATGCGTGCTTCCAGCGTCGTGCCGGCCTCCTCCACAGAGGTCGCCCGGCGCATCGTTTGCGAGACGATCGCCTGCAGGGACGCAAGCGTGTTCTTCACCCGGTGGCTTAGCTCATTAGCCAAGAGGGTCCGATGCTCCTCAGCGCGCCTCCGTGCGGTCACGTCCTGGGTCGTCCCGACGAGTGCCAACGGTGTGCCATCGGCGCGGTAGCTCGCCTGTCCCCGGATCTGTACCCAGCGCTCCTCGCCTGCCGGCGTCTGCAAGCGGTACTCAAGGTCCAGCAGCGATCGGTCGCGTACGGCGCGCTCTATGCCGTCGACCTGCATCTGCCGGTCTTCCGGATGGATCGACTCTCGCAGTTCGTCGAGGGTCAGAGGATCGGTCGGGGCACGACCGCATATCCTCTTGCACTCGGCAGATGCCGTCAGCCGGTACGTATCGAGATTGATGCTCCAGGCCCCCAGGCGACCGGCATCCAGGGCGAATTGAAGCCGCTGCTCGCTCTCCTGAAGCTCGGCAATGCGGCGTTCTACCTCTGCTTCGAGGGCATCGCGATCGAGCTGAAGATTGACGAGGCGTTCGCGCTCAAGAGTGACGTCGTACTGCGAGGCGAAGAAATAGAGCAGCCCCCCGTCGTCGTTAAACACGGGCGAAACCAGCAACCGGTTCCAGAAATGTGTGCCGTCCTTCTTGTAGTTTAGCAGGTCAAGTTCGATCGACTCCCGCGCACGTATCGCGTCCCGCACCCGGCCGACGTCGGCCATGTCCGTGTTCGGTCCCTGCAGAAACCGGCAGTTGCGCCCCATGATCTCGCTGCGGGCATAACCGGTCAGCTTCCCAAAGGCGTCGTTCACAAACACGATGGGATTGTCGGGCAACCGGGGGTCGGTGATGATCATCGGCATGCGCGTTGCCCGCACGGCCGAGGCAAAAGGGTCAGATCCGCCATCGCCGCGCGTCAGTTCGCGGACGATCCGCGCTTCTTCCTGGATATCTCGCACACGTCACTCCGTTCGCGCGCTCAACGGGCCTTATGTCGTTGGACGCTATGTTTTTTAGTCCTTTAGTGTCAGTAGACAACGATGACCATTGTGACAAAACTACTCGGTTAGCAGCCTGCAAACGACACCTGGCATGGCCCGCAAATGCGGCCATGCCGCAGTCGCATTCTAAGAAATCAACCAAAAATCCTCGCGCGCCGCAACTCTGCTTATGGCGGGAGGGTTAGGGCTCCATGACCCTTTCAACCGTACCCTACGCCCTCGTTGTCGATGATGATCCGCTCATCATGATGGATACGACTGCCATCCTCGAAGACGCCGGATTCCGCTTCTACGAAGCCATGGACGGCGACGAGGCAAAGCGCGTCTTAGCCACCAACTGGGAAAGCATCGTACTGCTGTTCTCTGACGTCGACATGCCCGGCGATACCAACGGTTTTGCGTTGGCGCGGCATGTCGCCGAACGCTGGCCTGCGATCGAAATCGTCATCGCTTCCGGTCATGTTCTACCGAAAGCGGGCGAGATGCCCGAAAAGGCTACGTTCATCTCCAAGCCGTTCAACAAGCACATGGTACACGAGCATTTGCGGAACATGCTCCCGGACAACAAGTTACCGGAGCCGCTTAAAAAGGCGGTTTGATCAACGACAAAGCTTATTGGTTTAAATTGAAATGGTCGAGATGGGGAGGAATTATATCAATGTCGAACGATCGGGATCACATTGATTGCGGAAGCTAGCAACGCACCAACGACCGTGAGGCCGAGGTCGTCCGCGAGTTGTAGTAACACTTCCAATTCGTCCTTCAAATCTTGGGCCGTCAGCGGGTTATCGGAGCTCATAGAGACAGTATATCTGTCTTAACCCGGCCACGTCGATAGTATGGATGCGCGATGCTCGCTGCGATTTCTACTACTGCTCGTAAGCTAGCTTAACGGATGGCGGCTATCGGGAGATCTGATCGCACGCCCAAACGTCCGAATTTGGGCGTAAGCGGACACTGCGGGAACAGATCGGTTTTCGATCTAGACGCTCGGATCGGTTGGTCTGCCTGGGGTATCGCTGGGGTACATCGTGCCATACGACATCGCTAACCAACGGGTTTCTGCGGGGCGCGGCAGGTTGCGGCGGATAGTCCCTCCGCCGCAACCGATAGGATTAATTAGGGTCGTAGAGGCGCGTACATTCTGCAACGCACCAATCAGCTTGCCCGGGCCGGGACTCGATGCAGCCAGCGAGGCACCTGTCGAACTTTACGTCGCGCGGTTCAGCCGTTGCCGAGCCGACGATCGAAGGCAAGATGGCCAAGCTTGCAATAACCAGAATTCTCTTGATCATGATCGTCACCTGATTTGTTGTCGGTATCGCAAGGGGACAATCTAATCATTGAGCGTCAATGATTTATCGGTCGGTTTTCGATCTAAACTCCGTAATCCCGCAACCTAGCGGCGCTCCAGGTCGCTCCGCCGCGGCAAGGATCTGGCAGCAGTTCCGCCATGGAGCGTCCGTCATCATGCTGGCGCCCTCGCATGATTCTCCCTATGTTCTTACAGGGGATCTGGGGGAACAATGGGCGTATATTCAGAGGTGTTACCGGCGCGAGCGAGCCGAAAGCAGCAGGCGCTCGATTTCATATCTCAGTACATCTTGGAGCACGGCCGCAGTCCCGCAATGCGCGAGATCGCACTGGCGCTGGACGTTAGCGACACCCGGGCGAAGGCGTTGGTGAAGAAGCTGGCGTTCGAGAAGATGATCGAGCGCGCGGCTGGCGCGCAACGCGCGATCACCGTGCCCGGGTTGCTCGAGCGGCAGCTGCTCGATCGGATGCGCCAGATGGGCGTCGTTGTGAACGACGACTTCGCGGGCGCCGATCGCGTGCTGCCGTTACCACAAGGTCATCTCCCGCTCGTGGCGATCCTCGAGCATATCTCTGACGTCGACGCCGGGGATCCTCATGCCATACCTACCTACTGACGAAGCGCCGTCGCTTGCTGAAGCGCTCGAACGCGAGCGGCAGCGCGTCGCGCACCTGGTGCTCGGCGAACCGCGTCCGAAACCCAAGGGCGCGAACCGGCTGAAGAAAGGTAAGACGCCGGCGATCGTCACGCTCGATCCCGGCATCGAGGAGCGCGTGCTGCTGCGTGAGCGCTGGTCGCACAAGACGAACGGCACGGCCGAGACGCACGAGCACGCCGCGGTACAGGCGCGACGCGAGGGTGCGCTTGCCCGCCTCGTTGCTACCGGCGCGATCGATGCGCACCAGCTCGCCGCGGCCGATCAGATCGCGGAAGCGTACCATTTCATCACGGCCGAAGTTGCGGTTCGCACTGCGAACTTGGAGCCGCGCAGCTCCGGTGGCGGTCCGCACAGCGCTTCGCACGCGCCAATCGCTGCCGTGATTCGGGAGCGCGCATACGCCCGTTGGCGCGACGCGGTTGCTCCGCATGCCCTGATGCTGCTGGCGATCATCGTCGACGACATGGCGTTGACCACGGCCGCGCGGGACTGGCGGCTTTCCAACCGACGAGCCCGATCGATCCTGGTCTCGGCGCTGGACAGCTGGAAGCGCTGCTAGGGGTGACCTTTGGGGAACTTCCCACAAGGACACCTGCCCAAACGGTCACGTAACTCGCAAATCGACCCCGCCACAGTTGTATCTGCTTGGCGTCGCTCGCCCCCCTCGAGCACGCCATCCCGAAGGGAGATCTGCAATGCGTCATGATCGATCTGGACCGGATGCACGGCCTGCCCAGTCGAACTCGAATTTGGCCGATCAGCTCGAACGCATCACACCGCGGTTCGATGAGCTGACCCAACGAGCGCGGCTGGGCATTGATTCCGCCGACCAATACAACGAGCTCGAGGAACTGGCGCAGGGCATCGCCCGCGACGTCCTCGAGCCGTTCCGGGGCAACGCCGGTCGCGCTGCCCGTCCGCCCCTCTATCTCAGTGCCGACGGCACCAAGGCATGCTGGTAATGGCTATCCCGTTCGATGCTATGCGGCGTGCCGTCGACGCCGGACATCCGGACACCGCGCTGATCGGCGTGCCGGTCAGCTTGATGCGCGAGATCCTACGGTTCCTACCCGTCGAGACGATCGCCGCGATCACCGCACCGAGCACGCCGCAGGGTACGCCGGCATGACCGCCGCGCAGCACCCCGTCGCTGTCGAGGTCTCCGGCACCATGTACCTGCGGGACGCCAAGGGCAGTCTTGTCCCGCTCGCCGCGGTCAAGCCGGTTGATCTGCTCATGGACGAGACGGTTCGCGCCATCCTGGCCGATGCGCGCGAGATGTCTGCACAGATCGCCGCGTTCAAGGTCCGGACGTTCGAGCGCGTCGGTGCATTCCAAGCGCTGCTGGCACAGGAGTACCGCACGACGGTCGGCGGGCCGAAGGGCAACATCACGCTGCTTACCTTCGACGGCCGCGAGCGGGCTCAGGTGCAGGTCGCCGATCTTCTCGAGTTCGGCCCCGAGCTGCAGGCCGCCAAAGTGCTGATCGACGAATGCCTCATGGGCTGGGCAGGCGGTACGCCGGTCGAGCTGCAGGCTGTCGTCAACGGCGTGTTTCAGGTCGACAAGGAAGGCAAGATCAACCGGGCCGAGCTGTTCCGCCTGCTCCGCCTGGACATTGCCGACGTCCGCTGGCTGCGCGCCATGGAGGCAATCAAGGACTCGATCCGCGTCATCGGCTCGCGCACCTACGTCCGCTTCTACGACCGCCCCGCGCACGACGCGCCGTGGCATCCGGTCACCATCGATCTGGCGTCCGCGTAAGCGTCGTGGGTAAGCTGAAGGCGATCGGCAGCACGCTGACCAGGCTGAAGCCGACGATGGGCTCCCTTGCCCCCGTCGAGCGCAGCGCCGACGCCGATCGCCGCCTCTTCAAGCCCTGGCACAAGTGGTACAAGTCGGCGCGCTGGCGTGCCCTGCGCGTGCTCGTGTTCACCCGGGATCTCTACACCTGCCAGTGGCCTGGCTGCGGCTTCACGACGGCCGACACGTCACGCCTGGTCGCCGACCATTGCGAACCGCACCGCGGCGACGAGCGCCTCTTCTGGCTGTTCGCCAACCTGCAGACGCTCTGCAAGCCATGCCATGACAAGCACAAGCAGCGTGCCGAGCGGGCTGCCTTTCTAGCCTGACTCCGCGGGGCAGGGGGGTGGGTCGATCCCTGGCCGGGGCCGACCCCCTGGACCCCTATGGCTCCCACGCGGAGATTATTTCCTCCTGGGTGTCCCCGGGTGCGTACTTTCGTGGCGGAGTGCTGATCGATGGCAGTCCGCAAAACATCTGAAGAGTGGTCGCGCATTGAGCACGAATACTTGTCGGGTGACGATTCGATCAGGGAAATAGCTGATCGGCACGAGATTTCCGAAGCGGCTATTCGCAAACGCGCGAAGCTGAAGGGCTGGGAACGGCCGGTTCGCACGCGCCAACCGGTGCGCACTTTGCTTCCCGCGCCGCGTATCGCGATCGCGGATCCCGTTGAGGTCCGCGAGCCGATCGACGCCGGCACGATCGCCGAGAACGCCCGCCAGCTGGTCGCGCGCATGCTCGACGAGCTGGACGCGGTCACGAGCTTCCAGGGCGAACTCGAGGAGTCGATCGAGATCCTCACCGCCAACGACGAGAACGACGCTCGGCGCGACGCGATGATGAAAGCGGTGTCGCTGCCGGCGCGATCGCAGATCGTGAAGAACCTCGCCGCGTCGCTGAAGGTCATCAACGAAACGGCCGCGCCGACGAAGGGCAAAAAGGCGCAGGCGCAGGACCGCGCGACGGCCGTCGGTCGTAAGTTCGGTGCGATCGGCGCGCCGACCAGGACGATCAATTGACCGATCCGACCTGGTCGACGGCGTGCCTCGACTGGAAACGACGGCTCCGCGATCGGCGCACGTTGATCCCGTTCACGCCGCTGTTTCCTGCCTCGGCCGAGGCGAAGATGGCGGTCTTCACCGCGCTCAAGATTGCCGACCTCGGTATCAATCCCGATACCGACGAGACCTGGACGATCGGCGAGAGCGCCGACGAATGGCTGCTCGATTTCGCAGCCGCGATCTTCGGAGCCTACAACGCCGAGACGGGCGAGCAGCTGATCCGCGAGGGCCTGCTGCTGGTGTCGAAGAAGAACACCAAGTCGACGATCGCGGCCGGCATCATGCTGACCGAGCTGATCTGCGGCTGGCGCCCGTCGGACGAGAACCTGATCCTTGCGCCGACGATCGAGGTGGCGGGCAACAGTTTCAAGCCGGCGTGCGACATGATCCGGGCGGACGAGGAGCTGGCGGATCTGCTCCACATCCAGGAGCATGTACGGCTCATCACCAACCGGGACACCAAGGCGACGCTGAAGGTCGTCGCGGCCGACGCGGCGACGGTGTCGGGCAAGAAGGCCAGCCGGGTGCTCGTCGACGAGCTATGGCTCTTCGGCAAGAAGGCGAACGCGGACTCGATGCTGCGCGAGGCGGCCGGTGGTCAGGTGTCGCGTCCGGAGGGCTATACGCTCTACCTGACGACGCAATCCGACGAGCCGCCCGCCGGCGTGTTCAAGGAGAAGCTGGCCTACGCCCGCGATGTCCGCGACGGGAAGGTCGTCGACAAAGAGTTTCTGCCGGTCCTGTACGAATTCCCGGACGAGATGCTTGCCAATGACGAGCATCTCAACCCGGCGAACTTCTACATCACCAACCCGAACCTCGGCCGGTCGGTTAGCCAGCCGTGGCTCGAGGCGCAGTTCCGCAAGATCGAGAACGCCGAGGACGGCACCAAGCAGGTGTTCTACGCCAAGCACCTCAACGTCGAGATCGGCGTCGGGCTGCGGCACGATGCCTGGATTGGTGCGGTCTATTGGGCCCAGGCGAAAGCCGCGGTGGAATTGTGGGACGGTTCGCTCGAGGGTTTCCTCGAGCTGGTCGAGGTCGCCGTCGCCGGCATCGATGGCGGCGGGCTCGACGATCTGTTCGGCCTGGCGCTGCTCGGCCGACTGAAGTCGGATCCGCGCACCTGGCTGATGTGGAACCGGGCATGGGCGCATCTCGATGTGTTCGAGCGGCGCAAGGACATCGTCAGCAAGCTGACCGACTTCATGTCGGAAGGAACGCTGATCAAATGTGCGGAGCCGACGCAGGACCTGGTCGAGGTCGCGGATCTCCTCGAGCGGGTGAAGGATGCCGGGCTGTTTCCCGACGAGGCGGCGATCGGGCTGGATCCGCAAGGCGTCGCCGCCCTGGTCGACGAGTTGTCCGGCCGCGGTTTCACGGCCGACCAGCTGGTCGCGGTACCGCAGGGCTTTCGCCTTACCGGCGCGATCAAGGGCACCGAGCGCAAGCTGAAGGACGGCACCCTGAAGCATGCCGGCCAGCTGCTGATGAACTGGTGCGTCGGTAACGCGAAGGTCGAACCGCGCGGCAGCGCGATCCTGATCACGAAGCAGATGTCGGGCGTGGCGAAGATCGATCCGCTGCTGGCGGGCTTCAACGCCGTGCAGCTGATGACGCGGAACCCGCGCACCAACACCTTCGAATATACGGGGATCTGAGCATGGGAATTCTTGACCGTGCTCGCGCGGCTACACGCGCCCTTCGTGGCGATCGCGCCGACGACGTCGCCGTAACCGCCGAAGAACCTGCCGGCATGCCGATGGGGCCTGCCGCGCCGGCGATCGTCGCCTCGGCCGATGGCATGAGCGACACCAGCGGCTACACTTTCATGAATCTGCTCGGCGGTTCGCGGGGCGGTCCGATCGGCGAGCAAGCGGCACTGTCGTCGCCAGCCGTCCTACGCGCGCTCGAGGTGCTGACCGGCCTCTTCGCGATGGCACCACTGGTCTATTATCGGTCGGAAGATGGCGGGAAGGTGCGCGTCGACGACGCCCCGCCGGCGATCATGCTCCGGACCCGCACGAACGACGTGCAGAACGCCTTCCTGTTCAAGGAGCTGATGCTCGGCGACCTGATCATGACCGGGCGGTTCGCGGGCTATATCCACCGGGATCCGCTTTACCGCGCCAGCAAACTGACCCGCGTGGATCCGCACGGGATCTCGCCGGTATCGAGCTGGGACAAGGCCGATGGGCTCGAGGTGTTCTACGACACCCATCTACCGAATGGCACGTTCGAGCGGCTCACCCGCAACGACCTCTGGTATATTCCGGGTTTCTCGCGTGACGGCCTGGTCGGCATCGATCGCCTGAAGCTGCTGCAGGACACGCTGCAGGCGGCCGCGGCGACGTCGGCGTTCGCCGCGCGCTTCTGGGAGAACAACGCACAGCCGTCGACCATCCTGACCTCCAAGTCGAAGATGGAGGCGACCGACAAGACCAAGCTCAAGAACGACTGGCAGAGCCGCTTCTCCGGACCGAAGAACGCCGGCGCCGTCGCGGTGCTCGATCAGGAGATGGACGCCAAGTTCCTCGCGCACGACAACGCGAAGAGCCAGTATGTAGAGGTCCGCGGCTTCTACGTCGTCGAGATCGCCCGCGCGTTCGGCGTTCCCCCGCATGTCGTCTTCGAGCTGAGCCGCGCGACGTTTTCGAACATCGAGCAGCAAAGCCTCGAGCTGATCCTGTATTCGATGATGGGGCACTTCGAGCGCGTCGCCGCGGCCGCGACGCACCAGTTCGCCGAGCCCGGTCACTTCTTCGAATTCCTGCCCGACGCCCTGCTGAAGGGCGACATCAAGAGCCGGTACGAGGCGTATTCGATCGCGATCGACAAGGGCATCCTCAATCCGGACGAGGTTCGCAGCCTCGAGAACCGGAACAAGCGACCAGGCGGCGAGAAGTACCGCGTCGGGTCGGGTTCGCAGATCGAGGGCGAGCAGCAGCCCCCGCCGGTCGCCTTGCCGGCTCCCGAGAAAGACGAGGATCCAGAATGAACGACCGTATTCTAGCGGCCATCCGGTCCGTGCCGTGGGCGATCATGCCCGGCTATCTCGAGGCGATCGAGGCGATGGCCGTGCGTGCGCTCGATCATCCGGCCGTCCAGGCGGTTGCCGACGACGGTCACGTCAAGCGGCATTTCGAGGCGATCGCGCAGATGGGCGAACGGGCGGCGGGCACGCGATCGGCCGCGATCCGCGATGGCGTCGGCGCGCTGCCGATCTTCGGCCCGATCCTGCCGCGCGCGGCGATGATGAGCCCGTCGGGCGGCGGTGCGGTCGCGCTCGATCTGCTCGCAGCCGACTTCCGTGCCCTTCAGGCCGACCCGGCGGTTCGCAAGATCCTGCTGGTCGTCGACAGCCCGGGCGGCGTTACCACCGATATCGCGCAGTTCGCGCGCATGGTCGCGCAGTCGCCGAAGCCGGTCTCCGCGCACGTCACCGGCATGGGCTGCTCGGCCGCCTACTGGATCATCAGCCAGGCGAACCAGATCTCGATCGACGCGACCGCGATGGTCGGCTCGATCGGCGTGATGATGGGCGGCAGCATCCAGGAGAACCCCGACCAGGCCGGCCGGCGCGAGATCGCGATCGTCAGCAAGAACGCACCCAACAAGCGCCCCGACCTCACCACCGAGGAGGGGCGCGCCGTGATCAGCGGGACGGTCGATGCGCTCGAGGACGTGTTCATCGCAGCGGTCGCGCGCGGCCGCGGTGTCACCGAGGCGGTTGTCCGCAGCGACTTCGGACAAGGCGGCGTGCTCGCCGGCGGTCCGGCGGTGAAAACCGGCATGGCCGACCGCGTCGAGGCCGACGGCCTGGACGGGGCGATCCGCCGCCTCGCGACCCGCACTTCCTCCACCCGGCGCACGGCCGCGGAGAACACCCTGAAGCTTGCGCACGCCCGCGCCGGCCTCTGAAACCCCAGGAGACCTACCTATGCGCATCACCGCGCTCAAGACGAGCCTTGCCGGCGTTCTCGCGGCAGCCGAGCTGATCACGACCACCGCGACCGCCGATGGCGACCGCGACCTGACCGCCGAAGAGCAGACCGACTTCGACGCCAAGATGACCGAGGCGGCCGGCATCCAGGCGAAGATCGGCCGCGAAGAGCAGGTTCTCAAGCTGAAGGCGTCGACCGCGGCGCCGATCGTCGTCGGCACGCCCGCCGGCGGCCCCGGTACGGTACCGGCCGTGCCTGCCGTGGCACTCCCTGCCGGCACGATGTTCACCCGCATCACCATGTCGCTGGCGGCCTGCAACATGGACCAGCGCGCCGCGGCCGATCATGCCGAGCAGGTCTGGGGCACCGAGACCGGCCAGATCGTGGCGAACCAGGAGCAGTCGACCAACGTTCGGGGCGGCTTCCTGATCAACACGGCCTACAGCGCCGACTTCGTCGACCTGCTCCGCCCCCGCGTCGTCGTCCGCCGCCTCGGCGCGCGCTCGATCCCGATGCCCGAGGGCAACCTTACCATGCGCAAGAAGACGCAGGGCACGACCGCGGGCTATGTCGGCGAACGCCAGCCGGCGCCGACGACCGACGTGCAGGTCGGTACGATGTCGATGTCGGCAAAGACGCTGCGCGCGCTCGTGCCGATCACGAACCAGCTGATCCGCCGCGCCTCGATCGGCGTGGTGCAGATGGTCCGCGACGATCTGCTCGAGGGGGTGGCGGTCAAGGAAGACGCCGTGTTCATCCGCAACACCGGCGATACGCTCACGCCGAACGGGGTGGCAGCGCTCATGCTTGCCGGCAACAAGCTGACGATGACCGCGCAGCCGAACCTGGTGACGGTCACCAACGACCTGATGCGTGTTCGCCTCAAGGTCATCAACTCCAACGTGCCTATGATCAGCTGCGGCTGGATCATGAGCCCGCGGACGAAGATGTACCTCGAGACGATGCGCGACGGGAACGGCAATATCGCGTTCCCGGAGATCGGCGCGAACGGCACGCTGTACGGCTACCCGATCGGCATGACGACGTCGGTGCCGGACAACCTCGGCGCAGGCGGCAACGAGTCGGAGGTCTACTTCGGCGACTTCTCGCAGCTGCTCATCGGCGACACCGAGGCGGTGACGATCGCCAGCTCGGACACCGCGGCATACGACGATGCCGGCGTCATGCGCTCGGCGTTCTCGAACGACGAGACCGTCGTCCGTCTGATTGCCGAGCACGATACCGGCACGCGCTATGCGGCCGCCTTCGCGATGCTCACCGGCGTCACCTGGGGCGCGTAACCCGCCTGCGGCCTGATCGCCGCTCATCACAACCAACCTTGCGTCAGGCGGCTTCGGCCGCCTGACGCGCATCTGGAGACCCTGCATGGCCGTAAAATTCATCCACGCGCACCACGTCGGTGCGCACTACAACAAGGACGACGTCGCCAAGTTCGACACCGAGATCGAGAAGGATCTCGTCGACCGCAAGATCGCCAACAAGCACACGTCGGCGAAGACCGACGACAAGCCGGCCGCCTAAGCGATGGTCGACGTAGCGGCGATCGATAGCGGCGTGCTGACGATCGCCGCTGCGCGTGCCTTCCTTCGCGTCAGCGGCAGCGCCGATGCGCAGGTCCTGGACCTGATCCCCGCGGCGCAGGGACGGATCGAGAGCTTCCTCGGCCGCGAGCTGGTCGGCGCGGCGGGTTGGTCGACGGTCGACCAGGTGCCCGCCATGGTGGTGCACTGCGTGAAGCTCGCGCTGTCGGATTTCTTCGTGAATCGCGAAGCGCCGCAGCTCACCGACGACCAGCTCCGCCCGATGATCGGCCGCTTCATGGCGCAGTCGGTCGGATGATCGTCGTTCGTCCCGGCGAACTCGAGCACCTGGTGCGCCTCGAGCGTAAACTCGTCGCGGAGTCGTTCGATGACGCCGGCGCCGATGCATGGGAACTGGTCGAAGAGATCTGGGTCGGCATCCAGGACAAGTTGCCCAGCCGAGGCGAGCAGCTCGAGGGCGGTTTTACCACCAGCACGCGACCGGCGCGGGTCCGCATGTACTGGCGTGACGATATCGATCCGAGCATGCGGCTCGTGCTCGGCGACCGTATCATGCAGATCGTCGCGGGTCCGGCCGAGCTCGGCCGACGCGGCGGTACCGAGCTGATGGTCGAGGATTACAATCCCCGCGCGGCGCGTACCTGATGCCGACCGTCCGCGGCATGGCCGACGTGCAGCGCTTTCTTCGGCAGCTTCCGGCCGAGATCGAGAACAAGGTCCTGCGCGGCGCCGCGCGCGCAGGCGGCAAGATCATCCTCGCCGAGGCCAAGGAACGGTCGGTCTCGTCCGATGTCGACGACGCGCTGGTTATGCGCAGCAAGGTTGAGTCGGGCCGGATCACGATGAAGATCACGGTCCGCAAGGGCTGGGGGCGGGCGATCGCCAACTGGCTGGAATACGGCACGGACGCCCATTTCATCACGATCGCAAAAGACGAGCGTCGCGGCATGAGCGTCGGCCGCTTCAATAGCACCGCCAAGCGCACCATGATCATCGGCGGCAAGTTCATCGGCGAGACGGTTTTCCATCCGGGTGCCAAGCCGCATCCGTTCCTGCGGCCGTCGCTCGACCTCAAGGGCGACGAGGCGATCGCCGCGGCGCAGAGCTACATCATCGCGCATATCACACCGTCGGGGATCCTTGCGGGCGCCGAACCGGAAGGCGACGACGCATGACCGGTGTGGATATCATCGGCGAACTGCTGCGCACGGACGACGCGCTGATCGCGCTGATCGCAGCCGAGCAGATCAAGGCTGGCGCATTACCTGAAAACGTCGTGCTGCCGGCGTTGCTCGTGCGCCTGGTCAGCAGCGTCGAACGGCCGGCGCTGAAACGCGGGGGGACCGTCCGGACCATCGATCGCGTGGCTGTGACGGTCAGAGCCGAGACGTATCGCGACCAGGGCAAGGCGATCCGCCTTGCCCGCAGCTGCTGCGCTGGTCGCACCGGCAATGTCGGTGGTGGCAAAAGCGTCTCGATCCTCAGCGCCGGTACCGGCCCCGACGCGCGTGGCCCCGGCAATGCCTTCGAACAGACCCAGGATTTCCGCGTCAGTTTCGACGCTCCCGCTTGACCACCAAGGAGACCACCATGTCCGATACCGAAACCAAGACCGTCAAGGCGACCGTGACGCGCGACTTCACCGACGCCGGCAGCGAAAAGCGGTTCACCGCCGGCACGACCATCAACATCACCGCCGGGGAATTTGGCAATTACAGCGCGGCCGGCCTCGTCGAGGCTGTCGCCGACGATACCGCCGCAGCCAACGCCGGTGATCCCGCGAAGACCGGCCGCACCCGCAGCTAACCCCCGTCGCTCACGTCCGCGCGAGCGACCTTCTGCCGGCAGAGCCGGCTTGCCTCGAGAAAGGTAGAAAAATATGACGTCCCAGACTGCGGCGGGCTCGACGCTCGCCATCAGCGTTGCCGCCCCGGCAACCAACGATGTAGCCGGTTTCACCGCGCTGACGTTCACCGATATCGGCAACGTCGAGAAGATCGGCACGATCGGCACGACGTTCGCAAAGGTCGAATTCCAGCCGCTGAAGGGTGGCAAGCAGAAGTATAAGGGTTCGCCCGATTACGGTGCTTTGCAGCCTTCGGTGGCGCTCGACAGCGCCGATGCGGGCCAGAACATCCTGCAGACGTCCGCCGACGACGAGAGCCAGAAGCTCTATTCGTTCAGGGCCACGCTTCAGGACGGCGCGAAGCGGTTCTTCCAGGGCCGCACCTTCGGCATGCCGGAGACGATCGACGGCGCCGATTCGATGGTGATGGCCGCGCCGACGCTCGAGATCTGCACCAAGCCGGTGAAGGTCGCCGGCGCAGCCTAACGCCTTTCCCCTCCCGGCGCCCGCGACGCCGGCTCCTTTTGCACCAGCTCGCCTCGCTATCGCGGGTGCGGGGCGGGTTGGTGCGCCATCCTCCCGCGAAGGATCCACATCATGAAGCTCAATATCGCACTGCTCGCCGCCACGTCGACCGCCGCCCTGCACGTCAAGAACCCCGCCGGCGAACTGCTGTTCGCCGACGCCGAGCGCACGCTGCCGGTTCGCATCTTGGTGCACGGTCCGGGCAGCAAGGCATACGGCGTTGTTGAATCGCGCCAGTCCGCCCGCATGCTCAAGCGCATGCAGGACAACGACGGCAAGATGACCGCGTCGAATCCTGAGGAACGCGTCTCGGAAACCGCCGAGGATCTCGCCGCGATCACGTCGGCGTTCGAGAATTTCGAATATCAGCCGGACGGCGCAGCGGAGCCGGTAACCGGCGAGGATCTGTTCCACTCGGTCTACGCCAACCCGAGCCTCGGCTTCATCACGCGCCAGGTGCAGAAGTTCGTCAGTGACTGGGGAAACTTCACGGCCGCGTCGAAAGCGGCCTGACCCTCTACATCCGGCAGATGGCCTGGCTCCACGCCAGGCCAAAGCCGGATGCCCGTAGTCGACGCGGGAAAGACGAACCGTCCGGGCCAGCGCTGAGCCGGTTGGACGATCTGAAGCGGAAGAAGATCGATCCGCCCATGCCGCCAAATCCGGCCCCGCACCTTCTCGGTCACCTGATCGAGATGGGCCTGACCGAGGCGGCAGGGATGGGTTCGGTGCCGCTCAGCTGGCGAGAGATCGCCGCATGGCAGGAAAATACCTGCGTCCAGCTCGAGCCCTGGGAGGCTCGGCTTATTCGCAATCTGTCGAAAGCGTACCTCGCCGAGGGCCACCGTGCCGAAAGCGAGAACTGCCCGCCGCCATGGCGGGCGCCTGTGACCCAGCGCGAGCTGGATATCGAGGAAGCCCAGCTGCGCGCGCTGCTGGGGTAGTGATCGGGGAGGATGATATATGTCCACGGACGATTCCTCCCCGGCACTCGAAGTCGGTTTCATCATCAACACCGAAGGCGCGTTCGCTGAGATGCTCAGCTTCGCGCAGATGTTCGACAGCAAGACGGCGGATTTCCTTCGCAATGCGGCCGAAATGGAAAGAGCGGCGGGCGGCATCAAGCTGACCGCCGCTACCGCGCACGTCCAGGCATTCGGTAACGCGGCCTCGCGCGAAATGGCGAAGACCCAGGCGGCGATCGGCGGGGTCGGGAACGCGCAGGAAGCGCTCGCCCGTATCATGGAGAAGTCCGCCTCGTCGTCCGTGTTCGGTCCGAATACGACGCGCGAGGCGAATGCGACCCGCGCCGAAATCGACAAGACCGCGAAGGGTATCGAGCGGCTCATCTTCACGATGGACCGCGAGGCGCTGTCGGCCGGCAAAACACGCGAAGAATTGCGCGACATGAAGGTCGAGTCGCTCGCGCTGGCCGCGGCGCAACATGACCTTGGCGATTCGGCCGAACGGCTGCTCACCAGCGCCCGCAATCTGCAGGCGGTCCGTGCTGCCCAGGCTCAGGACCGTGACGCGGCCGCAACCGCCGCGGAAGCCGCGGCCGCACGCGAACGCGCCAGCGCCGAAGCCCTGGTCAACGCGCAGTTGCTCGAGCAATCGCGCCTCCAGGCGGCACTTGCCCGTATCAATGGCGCCGATCGGCCGCGCGCGACCGATGCCGGCGCGTCGTTCAGCGCGTTGTCGGCGAAGTTTGCCGAGGACGAAGCTCAGGCACGCGCGATCGCCGCCCAAGCCGCGGCCGCCCGCGAACGCGCCAGCGCCGAAGCCCTGGTCAACGCGCAGCTGCTCGAGCAATCGCGTCTCGAGACGGCGCTCGCCCGTACCACCGGCGCCGATCGGCCGCGCGCGACCGATGCCGGCGCGTCATTCAGTGCCCTGTCGGCGAAGTTCGCCGAGGATGAGGCCCGCGCTGCCCGCGCGGCTGCGGCCGAGGTCAAGCAGCTAGCCAACGAGCATGAGCGGCTTGCCGCTATGGTCCGTGGTTCGCACGATGCGCAGGTCGCCGATGCGGCCGCGGCCGAGCAGCTGCGCGCGTCGACGGATCCGCTTTACGCCGCGACCAAGCGGCTCAATGCAGAGATCGCCGAGTCGACGCGGCTGTATCATGCGGGTGCAACGGCGCCGGCCGAATATGCACGCCAGCAGGACGTTTTGAACGGACGCCTGCGGCAGAGCATGCAGGCGCACGAAGCGATGGCGGGATCGGTCCGCAAAAGCGGCGGTGCCTTGAAGAACATCGCCGTCCAGCTGCCGGACATCACGCAAGGGTTGCTCACCGGCCAGAAGCCTATGCAGGTCCTCATTCAGCAGGGCGCGCAGATCTTCCAGGTCGCGCAGATGGCCGAAGGCGGTCTGAAGGGCTTCGCTGCAGAGGTCGGCGGGCTCGCGGTTGCGTTCCTGCCCGCGATCGCCGTGGCGTCCGTCGCCGGTGTCGCGCTGTATCGCTGGAAGCAGCAGATCGACGACGATGCCGGCATGAAGAAATTCGCCGATGGCCTCGGCCTGACGCACAAGGAGATGAAGAAGCTCGGCGACGTGTCCGTGACGACCGGCGACATGGTCGCCGGCGTCTGGAAGACGATCACGGACAGCATGGACGCGGGTGGCACGGGTAAGTCGATCATGGACTACCTGTTCTCGCCGAACGACGCGCAACAGGTGCAGGGCTTCCTTGCATCGATCTACGGCACGTTCACCGGCACCTATGCCGCGATCGTCGAACTGTGGGGCACCATCTCGACGTCGGTCTCGGCCTATGTGTCGGCCGCGGCGACCGCAGTCGCATCGTTTTTCGCGCCCGTCGTTGCCGCTGCCACGTGGGCGGGCAGCGCCATTTCCCAGACGTTCAATTCTATCTACGACACTGTCGCTGGGTGGCTGAAGTCGATCGGCAGTGCGATCAGCACATTCGCGGGCCCGGTCCTGAAGGCGATGGGCTGGGACGACGCCGCGGTGGCCGTATCAACCGCGGGCAGCAAGCTTGGTAGTGCGTTCGGCAAGGGATACGCGCGGGGCGCCGGGGAGGTCATCAACGGCTCGAACGCCATCGTCTCGAGGACTGCCGAGAACATCATCGACAAGGCGCACGAGCGGCTCACGAAGAAGTCGAACGAGATCAAGGCCGACCGAACGCCGAAGAAGACGCCCGTCGATCGTCACGCCGAATCGCTCGTGCGCGATGCCGAGGCGGTCGAGGCGCAGATCCGCAACCTGTACGCGCTGGCGAAAGCCTATGGCGTTTCGGATGCCGCGGCGCTGATCGCCGAGGCGCGCGTGAAAGCCGAGAGCAAGGCGATCAAGCAGCAGGCCGATATCGAAGCTTCTGTCGATCGTCAGGTTCGCCTCGCGATCGCGCAGCGCGTATCGGACGCCGCCAAGTCGACCGCCGGCGCGCGCAACCAGGCCGCGGCGCAGATGATGGTCAATGCGCAGGTCGCGGCCGGCCTCGTGCCCGCCGAGCGTGCGGCCGACCTGGTCAAGGACCAGATCTCCGATCTGCCGCTGCTCGCCGCGATCGAGGCGGCGCGCACGCGTGGTCTCACCACCGAGGCCGCGCGCGCCACGCAGGCGTTGGTCGACCAGCGCGCTGCGCTTGATGCGCTCACCGTGTCGGAGCGCGCAGCGCAGTTCAATTCGGAGACCGCAACCGGCAACGATCGGCTCGCCGAGCTGCGCGAAGAGCAGCGACTGATCGGCGCGACCGATATGGAACGCGTCCGCGCGCTCGCCACGCTGAAGGCGATGCAGGAGGCGCAGAAGTTCAATCCGGCCGATCGCGACGCGTATGTGAAGCAGCAGGTCGAGATCGCGGTTGGTCAGCAGGCACTGACCGAGCAGCAGGACGCCTACAACGCCTCGCTCACCGCGACGGCCGACCTGTTCGATACGATCGATCAGAGTGCGCAGCGGGCAGCGCAGGGCATGTCGGAGGCATTCGGCAGCGTCGGCACGGCGATCGGCGATACGCTCACCGTGATGACCGGCTATTACGCCGACCAGGCCAAGCTCCAGGAAGCGCACGCCGCGGCCATCCGCGATGCGCATGGCGACCAGACACGCATCGATCGCGAGAACGAAATGTTCGCGATCCGCTCGTCGTCGGCGCAGATCGGCGCGTTCGGCGACATGGCATCTGCCGCCAAGGGGTTCTTCAAGGAAGGCTCGGACGGCTACAAGGCGATGGCCACCGCCGAAAAGGCATTCCGCCTGGTCCAGTTCGCGCTGTCGGTCCGCGCGATCGCGCAGGATGCGATCGAGACCGGCACCAAGATCGCCAACAGCGTGGCGCGTATCGCGGTCGGTGCGACCGAGGCGGTCGTCAATGCGATCAAGAGCCTGCCGTTCCCGCTCAACCTGGCGGCCGGCGCCGCGACCGTCGCCGCGCTGGCGTCGATCGGCGTCTCGATCGCCGGATCCTTCGGCGGGGGCGGCAAGAACACGCTGGCACCGACCAACAGCGGCACCGGTACCGTGCTCGGCGATTCGTCGGCGAAGAGCGACAGCATCAAGAACGCGATCGATGCGCTGAAGGAGGTCGACACCGTGACCAACACCTTCGCCCGCGAAATGGCGGCTTCGCTGAAGTCGATCGACAGTCAGATCGGTGGCGTCGCCAGCCTGGTCGCACGCGCCGGCAACATCGATGCGTCGATTGGCGTGAACGAAGGCTTCAAGGCGAACGCCATCGGTTCGGTGCTGAGCAAGATCCCGGTGATCGGTGGCATCCTCGGCGGGCTGTTCGGGACGAAGACCAGCGTCATCGGCACCGGCCTGTCCGGCGGTCCGCAGTCGGTCGGCAACATCCTCGGCAACGGCTTCGACGCGTCCTACTATTCGGACATCGAGAAGAAGAAGAAGCTGTTCGGCATCACGACCAGCACGAAAACCTCGACGCAATACAGCGCTGCTGATCCCGGTCTGTCGAACCAGTTCACGCTGATCCTGAAGTCGTTCAACGACGCGATTGCCGCAGCGGCCGGTCCGCTCGGCGTTGCCACCGGCGACGTGCAGGCGCGCCTCAACGGGTTCGTCGTCAACATCGGCAAGATCGACCTGAAGGGCCTCACCGGCGCGCAGATCGAGGAAAAGCTGTCGGCCGTGTTCGGCGCCGCGGCCGACGGCATGGCAGCCGCGGCATTCCCAGCGGTCGCTCAGTTCCAGAAGGTCGGCGAAGGCACGTTCGAAACGCTGGTGCGCGTCGCGTCTACCGTCGAGGCGGTCGGCGCATCGCTCGACATGCTCGGCACCAACGCGCAGGCGATGGGGATCGGCGTGAAGCTCGCCCTGGCCGATCAGTTCGACAGCATTTCGGCGCTGACCGATGCGGCCGGCGCATATTTCCAGACCTACTATTCCAAGGAAGAGCAGGCAGCCGCCAAGACCGCACAGATGTCCGGCGTGTTCGCCAGCCTCGGCATGGCGATGCCGGCGACGCTGGCGGCGTTCCGCGCGCTGGTCGAGGCGCAGGACCTGACGACGTCGGCGGGGCAGTCGACCTATGCGACCCTGCTCAAACTCGCGCCGGCGTTCGCCGATCTGCAAACGTCGATGGCGGGCGCGAAGAGCGCGGCCGACATCCTCAGCGAGCGCAAGGATCTCGAGCGCCAGCTGCTCGAGCAGCAGGGCGACACCGCGGCGCTTCGTGCGCTTGACCTCGCCAAGCTCGACGAGACCAATCGCGCGCTCCAGGTTAATATTTGGGCACTCGCCGATCAGAAGGTTGCCCAGGACGCGGCGACCGCCGCGGCGAAGGCGGCAGCGGACGCCGAGTCCGCGATTGCCGCACAACGCGACGGGCTCAACCGGCAGCTGCTCGAGCTGCAGGGCGACACCGCGACGATCCGCGCGCTCGATCTTGCCAAGCTGGACGAGAGCAACCGCGCGCTTCAGCAGAATATCTGGGCAATCACCGACCAGAATGCCGCGCTGGTTGCACAGAAAACCGCACAGGACGAAGCGGCCGCCTCGGCGAAGGCGCTTGCGGATGCGACAGCGCAGCAGCGCGACGGGCTCAACCGGCAGCTGCTCGAGCTGCAGGGCGATACCGCGGCGATCCGCGCGCTCGATCTCGCCGGCCTGGATGCCAGCAACCGGGCGCTCCAGGAGCAGATCTGGACGCTTCAGGATTCGCAGACGGCTGCGGAGGCAGCGGCGCAGGCAGCGCAAACGCTTGCGGATGCATGGGGCGCGGTCGGCACGAGCATCGGCGACGAGATCAAGCGGATCCGCGGCCTGGCCGATACGGGCAGCGCCGTAGGCTTCGCGGCTTTGCAGGGGCAGTTCAACGCGGCGACCAACGCGGCGCGGGGCGGCGATATCGAAGCCGCCAAGCTGCTGCCCGGTCTGTCGCAGTCGTTGCTGACCGCCGCGGCCGACGTCGCGACCAGCCGGCAGGAGCTGGCGCGCCTGCAGGCCATGACCGCGGCAAGCCTCGAGGCGACCAACGAGAAGCTGGGACAGGCACCGAGCGCGAAGACCAGCTCGAGCGCATTGCTGGCCGCGGGCGCCGCTAGCCAGGCCGCCAGTACGCCGGTCGCCAGCAACGACGCGATCGTCAGCGAACTCGTGACCCTTCGCGAAGAGGTACGGCAGATGCGCAGCGAGAATAATACGGGCAACGCGACCATCGCCGGCGAGAACAAGAGGACCAACCGCATCCTCGACAACGTCACGCAGGAAAACGGTGGCAACGCGGTTACGGTGCTCGCGGCATGAAGGTGATCGCCCCCCGCGCCATCACCAACGCGATGCTGTTCGCCTCGAGCCTGGCCGAGACGGACAGCACGCCGTGGAAGCCCGGCACCAGCTTTGCGAAGGGTGCCCGCGCCCGCGGGCTCATTTCGTTCGACTTCACGATCGGCACGCTCGTCGATGCGACGCTCACCCGCGCCTCGTCGGGCACCTACACCGCGTTCAACGGCGTGCTGACGACGGTCGGGGTCGACCAGGCACGGTTCGAGTGCGTGAACGGGGTTTGCGTCGGCCTCTTGGTCGAGCCGCAAGCCACCAATCTTTTCGCGCGCTCCAGCGATCTTCCGAACTGGACGGGCCTGAAACTCAACTCGGTCGTCACTGCTGATAGTAAGACCAGCCCGGCCGGTGATGTCACCGCCGATACGCTGCAACTCCAGAATGGCGGGTACTACTACAACAACATCCCGTCGACCGCGCCGGGCCCGCTCTTTGCCACCGGCTATGTGCGCGGCCTTGCCGGCGGCACGGCGGCACTGCGCCTCTATAGTGCGGCCGGCACTGAGATGGGGGCCTATACGTTCCCGGCAAGCGCGCAGTGGGCTCGCACGACGTTGTCGGTGGCTTTCACCAATACCGCGGGGCGCGTGCTCGGGTTCGACGGGCGTACCGGAACCGGCGGCAACGGCGTTACGTCGACTTTCGATGTCTGGGGCATGCAGATCGAGACCGGTCGGCAGACCTCATACATTCCGACGACGACCGCCGCCACGACCCGCGCTGCCGACGTGCTTACGCTCAATTGGGCTGCCAAGGGCGTCGGCGACGGCGCGTACACCGCACGATACACCTTCGCCGACGGGACGACGCAGAATCTGCCGACCAAGGTCGATGGCGGCAAGGCGGTGGTGCCGACCGACTCCCTGAACGGCACCATCATAGCGCAGGTGCGGCTGGTCGAGGTTCCCGATGGAACGCGCATTTACGAAAGCCTGCAGGCGGACAATCTCGCACACTCGCTGACCGATGGCACATGGTGGCTGGATATCGCACCGACGAACCGCTGGGCACTGTTCGACGGCGCGATCGGGTCGCTGGCGAAAGCCAATGGCCAGATCAGCGTTACCTTGCGGCCAGATATCCCGGTCGACTCCCTCGCCGTGCTCGAACTGACCGCGGCGAGTGTCCGCGTCCAGATCACCGCGAACGGCGCGAGCGTCTATGACCAGACGCAGTCGACCAACGGGATCGATCCGGCATCGCTCATCTTCCTTGGCCTGCCCAACCCGGCGAACGCATCCATCACCGTCACGATCACAGGGGATACGCTGTCGTCGCTGGTGACGGCCGGCGCGCTCGTGATCGGCAACATGGTCGACCTCGGCCTGACCGAGGCGGGCGCGTCGATCGGCATCACCGACTTCAGCAAGCGGTCGACCGATGATTTCGGCGTCACCACCGTCGTCGAACGCGGCTGGGCAAAGCGCATGACCGCCAAGACCAAGGTCGACACGGCTGCCGTCGACGCCATCCAACTGCGCGTCGCAAGCATACGGGCAGTGCCGGCGGTGTGGATCGGTGAGGACGGGTACAACAGCCTCATCGTCTACGGCTTCTTCAAGGAATTCTCGGTCGATCTGGCGCTCGAGACGATCAGCTACTGCTCGCTGACCGTCGAAGGCATGACGGCCGCTCGGTAAATGACAGGAACGGATATGCGCGACCTCAACCTGCGGTTCGAGGACGAGGACGCGTGGGCGGCGCTCGCGATCGATCGCGATCCCGGCCTCCTCGAGATCGACGTCATCGGCATGATCGCACCCAAGCCGGGTACCGGCGAAGCTACCCAGCTGGTGGGCTATCTCGTCAACGTCCGGTGTCTCGATGACCGCGATCTGAGCGTGCTCGAGCAGTTTCAGGTTTTCCCAGCCAAACCGGTGCGGACCTGGTTTTCGGGCGGCGTGACGATCGCGCCGGTTGAAGTGGAGCAACGCGCATGACGGCCAACATTCCGGACCGCGTCGCGCGGCTCGAGACCAGCGTCGAGGCAATCGGCGAGGACGTCAAAGGACTGAACGGCGCGATGGGCGCTTTCGGCGGTAAGCTCGACAAGCTGGTCGACGGCCTGACGCAGACCGACGGCCGCGTTGCCGAGCGGGCGCAGGCGGTCAAGGCGGAGATCCGTGACGAGGGCGACCGTAAGGCACGCGATCGATCCGAGCTATTCAAGAACGGCCTGGCACTCTTCGGCGGGATCTCGCTCGTCGTCGGCTGTCTGTGCGGTCCGTATCTCGCCAAGCTCGACGCGACGTCGATCGGCCAGCGTGAGGATACGCAGGCGGTCTCGGCCGTGCGCGAGGTCCTCGCGCAGCATGGCTCGGAGATCGGCCGCAATCGGGACTCGATCGAGACGTCGCGCGAGCGCAGCCGGCGCCAGGATGATCAGCTGCTCGATCTGAATACCCGCGTCGCCCGCATCGAGGGCACCCGCACCAGCGGCCGCTGATCTTTCGCGGCCCACTACCAGGAGAACATCGATGGCAACGAAGCGTCAGTTGGCAGCAGGGACGGGGCTTGTCGGCACGATCGGCGCGGCCGCGGCAGCGATCGTGCTGGCCGTCATTCCCCCGCTCGAGAGCGGCCCCAAGCCGCAGCTCCGGGCCTATCGCGATATCGCCGGCGTCTGGACGATCTGCGATGGCGATACCGAGAACGTAAAGTCCGGCATGCTCGAGACCGTGAACGGCTGCGAGGTTCGTCTCGACAAGCGCATGACGCGCGACTTCGGGCCGGCGGTGCTGAAGCGCGCGCCAGCGCTGAAGGGGCATCCCTGGCAACTCGCGGCCGCGGTGGTGTTCGCCTACAACATCGGCGTCACCGGCTGGAACGGTTCGACCGCGGCCAAGCGGTTCGCGGCCGGCGATATGCTCGGCGGGTGCGCGGCGCTCGGCCCATACTTCACCATCACAAATGCCAAGGGGCAGGTTTCGACCGTGCCCGGGTGGATCAAGGCAGGCGGCAAGGTGTCGCAGGGCCTGATCAACCGGCGAACCAATGAGCGGTCGCTTTGCCTGACGGGCAAGCTCGCCTTCTAAATCCCGGCCCATTCCCGGGCCTCATCATCACCAGCCATGACTCACCCCTGCGCTTACGCTGCGGGCTGGCAGCGCGCGTCCTCGATCCGGAGACACCCATGTTCGATACCAAGACTTGGTGGCAGAGCCGCACCATCTGGCTGCAGCTCGTCGCCGTCCTCTTCGCCGTCCTCGGTCCGCTCGGCCTGTTGCCTCACGGGCTCGATCAGGAAGACGTCATCAGCATCATCATGGCGATCGTCGGGATCGTGACGATCGTGCTCCGGGTCTGCCAGACGCACGCGATCGCGAAGCCGACCGCCGGCGTCGTCGCGGATGCGGCCGGCAAGATCCTGGCGATCGGCGTGTCGATCGCACTGCCGGTGACCATGTTCGGCGGTCTGTCGGCCTGCGCGACCACCGGCAGTCTGACGTCGACGACGGCGACGCTGGAGCGGATCGACGCGATCGCCGACCGCTATGCCTCGGCCAAGGCGTTCGCCGATATCTTCCTGCCGTTCGTGTCCCCCGATCGCGCGACCAGCATCCGGCTCGCCGGCGCGCTGGTCGACCGCGCCCTGGCGGCCGCGCGCGCGGCCGCGACGACCGCACAGCGCGAGGCGGCGATCCGGGAGGCGGCAACCGCCGCGGCGAACTTCCGCACGATCGCCGGCGCCTGATTCTCTTTCGAAGGACTTCCACGATGAAGAAACTCATGCACCTGATCGGCGCGATCGTGCTGATCATGGTCTCGTCGCTTGCCAGCGCGCAGGACGGCACCGTCAATTCCGTCGCCGCGCCGGCGGGCTTTGCGCCCATGCAGGCGCCATGCGTCCGGCAGGCGGACAAGTCGTGCGTGGCGGTTAGCACCACCACCCCGTTCCCGACGTCGGCCGTGCCGCTGTCGGCCGCGGCGTCGACCGCGCTGACCGGTACCGTCACCAGTTCGGCCGTCGCGCCGACGTCGGGCGCGGCGACGATCACCGCCGGCGTCGCGACGATCGGCCCGCTCGCGCCCGAGCTCGGCCGCGGGATCCGCGTGATCCTGCGCGGCACCTGGTCGGGCACGTTTGCGCTCGGTACGTCGGTCGACGCCTGCGTGACGGTCAATCCGCTGACGATCGGCGGGATGACCTGGGGCAGCTTCACCGGCAGCGCCAACGAGATCGTCGATATCCCGACGCTCGCCGGCGTCATCTACTGCGCCACGGCGACCATCTCGTCGGGCACCCTCACGTATGGAGTTCGGCAGTGATCGATCGGATGATCATGCGGCTACTGTTGGCGCTTGCCGCCTTCGGTATGGTCGCGACGCCGGCGACGGCGCAGGTCGATCCGGCCGCGCGCGGCCTGGCCGTGCAGGCGCAGCAGCAGAATGTGACGCTTGCCCGCGAGGCGAGCATGCAGGGCGCGTCGCTCACGAAGTGGCGAACCTGCCGCGCCAAGCTTCGGCTCGCCCTGGTGTCGACGTGCAAGATCGCGTTCCCCGGCGACAGCAAGACGTTCGGCGCGGGTGCGGGCACCGGCCCGAAGTTCACCGTCAACGCGTTCGGCGCATCGCGGCCGTCGCGCCTCGCGGTGTTGCTCGGCCAGTCCGGTCTACCGACGCGCACCAACAGCTGGTTCGGCGCCGGCGGTATGTCGTCGATCGCCGACGTCCTCGGCTATGATCCGCGGCGAAGCGGGTTTTCGGGTTGGTCGGGCGGCGTCGTGTCACTGGGCGGCGCTTCGCTTGCCACCGGCAACACGAACCCGGGGACGTTCCAGCCGTCCGTGGCGGTCGATCGCGCCTCGGTGTTTTACGTCCAGCGTCCCGGCGAGGGCACCTTCACCGTCACCAAGGGCAGCGAGACCTTCACGATCAACGCGCAGAACGCGACGAACGCGATCATCCGCGGCGAGATCACTTTCGCGACGAAGGACGCCAGCCCGATCAGCATCACCCGCACGTCCGGCGGGTATGTCGAGATTGCCGGCATGATCACGTGGGACAGCGCAGTCCCCGGGATCGAGATCAGCAACTTCGCTGTGTATGGCGTCGTCAGCGGATACCAGGCTGACGCGACGACCGCATGGGCGCCGCTGAATGCGCTGGCCGCTTATGCCCCCGACCTCACGATCATCAACCTGTGGACCAATAACCTCAACACGGCTGTGCCACTGGCGACGTCGGTTGCCGACATCCAGGCGATCATCACCAGGGCGAAGGTGACCGGCGACTGTATTCTCGAATGGCCATCGATCGGGGGGACGTCACCGTCCTATGGCGCCGACGCGACGCGCGCGCAGTGGAAGTCGGCGCTGGTTACGCTGGCGTCGTCGAACGGTTGCGCGTTCCAGGACGATGAAGCGCTGCTTGGCGGTCGCGTTGGCGCTGTCATCAATGGCCTGACGGCCGACGGTGTCCACGAAACCGGGCCGGGCTACGACATCGAGGCGCAGACGCTCCAGCGGTACACCGCGCAATAGCCGGACGTCTTGCAGCGCAAGCGCCTGAAACTTCGTGCTTTCGAGTAGCTATCTTGCGGTTCGGGGCGGGGTATCACCTGCCCCGAACCGGGGTACTAGGCGGCGAAAAACCGCAGAAAAACGTCACTGCGGCGGAGGGAATATCCGCCGCACTTCAGAGTTTAGCCGCAGTCTTCAATGCGGGTCGCATAGCCGCATATTGACCCCCCCGGTGGATATTCCTTGATCCCACCACCCGAGTGATTTCCCGAGCCGTGGTCAATGATATCCGGCTCACCAAGGTGATCGGTGCAGTCTTTGTAGCTGTTGAACCCTCTCGTATAATAATTCTGGCAAGGGTCTTCCGCTTGCAACGGCCTTTGCGGCGAAGCCGCTTGAGCCTGCTGCGGCGCTCCAAACGAAACTGCAGACAGCCCCAGCGCACCAGCGAGCATTAATGCTGTTCTTACCATTGCCGACTCTCCGATCGCGAAAATTCGCGAGCGACAATGTGTCAGCGAGAGCAGAGTCACTCAACGTTAGGACACGCAGACTGGCCTATTTACCGAGCGGTCTGGCGCGGCAAATCAATAGGGGTATCACCCTGCCAATCCCGGGGTGAACTGAACGTGAAACCCTCGCAAACGCAAAGGCTGCGGCGGAGAGTGTCTCCGCCGCAGCAACCCAATTAAACCCTACGGTTTGCCAGCACGAGCCGAAGCCAGTGTTTCGCGTAATTTCGCGATGCCCGTCCGGTCGGGGGTTTCGAAGAACCTCTCGAACCAGTCCGCTTCAGCTTCCATAAAGACGATCCGCGCTTCGTTTTGATCGAGAGTCTCGTCTTGGACCACCGTACGAAAGGCACCTGCCGCGGTGACGGCGTGTTTCGCAGTCTCGGAGAGAACCGAGTGAAGCGCGGTATTTTCCAGGAATGGTCCGCAGTGCACGTCTGTGCCGCCGGGCACCGGGACCAACATCACCACGCCCTCGGGGGTGGCATGACCAGCGAGGCTACAAAGCATATCGTACGCGTCTCTTCGTCGCGCTTTGATAAACCCGTCGCGCCTATCCAGTTCTGTTCGAATTTTGGCCGGACCAAATTTCGCCTTCCGCTGCTTTTCCGGTATCGTCCGCCACTGAGTAACGAGCGTCGGGTCGGTTGAAAAATAGTCGAGCAGGAACGTGGTTTCCAGAAGGTCGCGCAACTGAAGCCCGGAGGCCTGGTAATAACCCGAAAGCGACAACTTCAATGAGGCATTGAGCGCGTTAAACATTCTAATGCCTAGATTCCCGATCGTGCGCTGATCAGCATCATGAACGTTTCTCGAGGGAAGTAAGACGTAGATCAGGTTCAGGCTTTGCTCGATAATCTCAAGATGTGCCGCCATATCCGGCACTGCAGCCAAACGCCTTAGCGACTCCTCGCGAATGGCCTCCTCGCCTTTGTACAGGTTTTGGCTTTTTGTAAGAATCATGTTGCGCGATCTCCTGTCGGCAATTTTGACAGTTACGGGAATTGGCTCAAGTGAAATATTGCGCAGTGCACCGGCTGGAGCAAACACCGCCAGAATTTAAGACATGCCGATGAGCCTTGAACGCCGGTCAGATTACTCTTGCCATTGACATTTGAGGCTATCGAAAAGCTTCCGGCTCGTCTCTGCCGTGTCCCCCGTCCTCAGCATCCTCGCCTGGAGACGGTTGCACGTAGCAGCGTGTCGCGGGGGCGGATTGGCTTCATCTAAGGCCAATACGGCTCCGCCGACGAGAAAGCAGGCGCCCGACACCCATCCGACTGCGGGTGCGGTCCAGAACCAACGCTCGACCCTGACAAGGCTAGCTTTCTCTAATTGGTAGTAGGTCCAGTCGGCTTGGCCGGTAGCTGCCGCGCCGCGCCAAAAGGTCAGCAGAGTCTCAGCCTGCGGACTCGTGAGGCTTAGGAAGTGCTGGATCAACGTCGCTCCGAGCATCGCGAAAACGAGGCCCGCCGCAAAAATGGATATCGACCAGCCGGGACTGTCCAGCCGATCGACAGCCCCTATCGCAGTTAGCGCGCCTCCGGCGTTGAGAGCGAACAGGGATGCAGTCAGCCATCCCGAGACAGTTACGAACTGCCCGTCGATCTTCGCAATACTTCGCTCAAGCCGGTTGCTCTTGTGCATCGCGAGACGCTGGGTCTCGGCCGGACTAAGTTCTTCGAGCTGCTTCATACGCATGCTCTGCCAACCCGCGACGCCGATGGCCAGCCGCTTCAAACGCGGCAACTTTAAAGGATAACGTATGCTGACCAACGCCGCGGTGAAAGCCGCGCGGCCGCGCGCGGCCGCCTATAAGCTGTTCGACCAAGGCGGCTTGCACCTTTACGTCGCGCCGACAGGCCGGAAGTCGTTCCGCATGCGCTTCCGCCTCGGCGGTAAGGAGCAGCTGCTCACGATCGGCGCCGTTCCCGAGGTGACGCTCGATGCCGCGCGGGCCCGGTGCGACCAGGCGCGCGAGCAGCTCGGCCGCGGCGAGGATCCTCGGAATTGCGAAATTGCGCAAACCGGCAAGGCTCGTGCTTTCGAGGACGTCGCGCGCCAGTGGCACGCGCACATGTGCCGGCGCTGGACGGAGGTGCATGCCGGCGACGTCCTCGCGAGCCTAGAGCGCGACGTCTTCCCGGCGATCGGCGCGATGCCGATCGGCGCCGTCACCGTGCCCGTGATTCTGAATGCGCTGCGCGTCATCGAGGAGCGCGGCAGCCTGGTCACCGCCAGCCGCGTGCGCCAGCGGATCTCGGCAGTATTCGCATATGCGATGGCGGAGGACCTGGTCGACCAGGATCCTGCGGCGATAGTCAGTCGCGCGCTCACCCCGCCCGCGCCGGCGCAGCACCATCCCGCGTTGCTCGAGATCGAGGACGCTCGCGCGCTGCTCGCCGCGGCCGAGCTGGTCGACGTCGCGCCCCTGGTGAAACACGCGTCGCGATTCTTGGCGCTGACCGCAGTCCGCTTCGCCGCGGTCCGCGGCGCGCGCTGGGAAGAGATCGAGGATCTCGAGGGGGCCGCGCCGCTGTGGCGGGTACCGGCCGCGCGGATGAAGCTGGCGGCAGCGAAGAAGCTCGATGCGAAGAACGACCATGCGGTGCCGCTGTCGCGCCAAGCGGTCGCGCTTATGCGCGAGATCCGCGCGAATATGCATCAGGATGATGCAAATATGCATGGTTTGATCTTCGATTGCGGCGCAGGCCGGATGATCGGCGAGAAGTCGATCGGCGCGCTGTACGATCGCGCGGGGTTCGAGGGGCGGCATGTCCCGCACGGTTGGCGCGCGTCGTTCTCGACGGTGATGAACGAGCGGGGATCGGACGGCGCCGACATCGAGCGGGCGCTGGCGCATACGCCGAAGGACAAGGTCAAAGCGGCGTACGATCGGAGCGAGCGCCTTCAGCGCCTGCGCGATCTGTTCCAGGAGTGGGCGAATCTGTTGGTCGACATCTGATCAGTGCCGCAGGCGCGACGCAAGAAAAGAACAACGGATCTCGCACACTTCCCCCATCGACAGCTCGGGGCGGCGCAAGCCGCCTCGCTCCGACAGCCGGGTCTTGGCGGTCGGGTCCTTGAGGCATGCCGTTTCGGCCTTGGGGGAAAACAAACTGGCGCCGGCTTCGCGTTCAGCGAAGACGTTCTTCCTGATCTATAGACCTAGATGCTTCATACTCGGCCAAGATGTCCGTCTGAACCAAAGAGGGAGGCGCCAAGGCTGGCGATCGAACGGCGTTGTTCGGCGACGTCCTTGCTCGGAGGCGGCGGTGGCGCCTGGACAGGCTCAGCGGCGGTCGATCGTCCGAACCGGCGTACCCGGCACTCGCGTAGCTGTATGAAGCGTTGGTAGACGCGTTCGGCCATCCGCTTCTTCAGATCGAGGAAATATGCGTGGCTGGTTTGCACTCGCTGCTTTGCCGCGGGATCGCTACGCCGTGACTTGGTAGTGCTGCGGCTGATCCATGCCAGCAGTCCGTGATGCCCGAGGCGGCGTAACGCTCGGCAGACGCTTTTCTCGCAGCATCGTGCGGCCACCGAGATCTTCGCCCAAGACGGAAACCAGCGTCCCGAACCCGCGAAACACAGGAAGTTGAAAACCGCTTCGTACACAGCGACGTCGGTGCGGGTGATCCCGAGCGAATGCTTCTTGAGGTCGACCTCGATCGCGTCCAGCGCGATCCGGATGGTGGCGGGGCGGCCGACTGGACGATCCGCGACGGGGCGCCCCATCAGTTCCTTCAGTTCCGCCGACAGCACCTCGTGATCGCGCTCGAGCTGTAGCTTCCTGCCCCGCGGGAATTCCGCGGCATGTGCCGCCTGCAGTTCCTTCGCGAGCGCCACCAGCGATTCGACGGTCGAGATTCGTTCAGCGGTCGACCCGAACCGGTTGCGGTCCCACGGCTGTGCGGCCGGCGCGGCCTCGTCCACGCAGCCGCGGCGAACCTGCGCGTCTGGTCCGCGATCACGGACGGATCCGTCCGCGGCTTTGGCGATGGTGCCCGCGATCTGGCCGAAGCCGCGAAGCGTAGGTGTGGAAGAGAAGGTAAGCGACATCGTGTCGGCTCCCGATGGGAAGTCGATGGGCGCACGAAAGCGCCAGCTGAATCGGTGTGTTCAGCCGCGCGGACGTGTTTTGGGGTGGTGGTGCGCCCGTTAGAACGGGCGCTGGAGCCTCATCGGCTAGGTATCGGGGGGCGGAGCACGCGCGACTCTACGGCGCCGTGCTGGGGCACGACGGCGGAACGGGCGAAGAACAGAATGTGCCGCCGACTGTGTCGGGGCGAACCGTGGCTTGTCGCGCGTTTCGCGCTTTGCGTAGGACCAGTTTTCGGCGGAAATCCGCAGAAAAGCTGGTGCCCCCGGCGAGATTTGAACACGCGGCCTACGGTTTAGGAAACCGTCGCTCTATCCGGCTGAGCTACGGGGGCATCCGGTTGCGCAGTACGACGGTCGGATGTGGCGATCAAGCGCCCGGTTCGCGATCGGCTTGAGCTGATTGCATGGCCACTACGGGCAGGGCGATCAGACCGGCACTTGGGTAGTGGGGATATTGTAGAGGCGCGATCAAGGGCGACGGGTATCGCTTGGATGCCCCGTCGCCACTTGCCGTGCAGTGCGGGCGGTTAGGCCTTGACGTGCTGCGAGATGTACTTGTTCATCTCGAACATCGTGCACTTGTCACGCCCGAAGACCTTCTTCAGCTTCTCGTCCGCGAGGATCTCGCGCTTGTTCTCAGGGTTCTGCAGGTTGTGGGCCTTGATGTAGACCCAGACCTTGCTGATCACTTCGCTGCGCGGGAGCTTGTCGTTGCCGACGATCTCGCCGAGCTCGGGAGAGGGCTGGACGGGGGCGTGGATGCCGCCGGTCTTGGGAGCTGTAGCCATAAGCATTCCTTCCTGTTGCGCGCGTGCGTTAGGCACTGCGCGCGTGGTCACGCCTTGGTGAGCGCGTCCGCCTTGTGCGCTGCCTTGCCGCCCTTGTCACTCCTTACGATGAACTGCGGCTCCTCCTTGGAGGCCTTGACGGTGTGGCCCTTGATTTTCGTATCGCTGGTCTGCTTCTTCTCGACCGTGCCATGTGCCTCGCCGCCGTGCGATTTCCAGGTGACCTCGTCACCCTTCTTCGGATCCTTCATCGCGCCATCTCCTTGATTTGAAAGGATCAAGCGCCGCACGAGCGGATTGGTTGCATCGTCCGCGGGTTGCGGAGGCGGGGCGCTGGGGGCATCAGGGCGGCAATCAAGGAGACCCACTCATGAAGACCCGCGCCGCCGTAGCCTTCGAGGCAAAAAAACCGCTCGAGATCGTCGAACTCGACCTCGAAGGGCCGAAATTCGGCGAAGTCCTCGTCGAAATCATGGCGACGGGCATCTGCCATACCGACGCGTACACGCTCGACGGGCTTGATTCGGAAGGGTTGTTTCCGAGCGTGCTCGGCCATGAGGGCGCCGGCATCGTTCGCGAGATCGGCGCAGGTGTGACCAGCGTTGCGGTCGGCGATCACGTCATCCCGCTTTACACCCCCGAATGCCGCCAGTGTAAGTCGTGCCTCAGCGGCAAGACCAACCTGTGCACCGCGATCCGCGCCACGCAAGGCAAGGGGCTGATGCCCGACGGGACGACACGGTTCAGCTACAAGGGGCAGCCGATCTTCCATTACATGGGCTGCTCGACCTTCTCGAACTTCACGGTGCTCCCGGAGATCGCGGTGGCGAAGATCCGCGAGGACGCGCCGTTCGATACCTCGTGCTACGTCGGCTGCGGCGTAACGACGGGCGTGGGTGCGGTCGTGCACACGGCGAAGGTTCAGCCGGGCGATACGGTCGTCGTGTTCGGGCTCGGCGGGATCGGGCTGAACGTGATCCAGGGCGCGCGGCTGGCGGGCGCGGGGATGATCGTCGGCGTCGACCTCAATCCGGACCGTGAGGAGTGGGGCCGCCGCTTCGGCATGACGCACTTTGCCAATCCCAAGGATGTGGGCGACATCGTCCAGCACATCGTCGCGCTCACCGATGGAGGCGCGGACTATACGTTCGACGCGACCGGCAACACGACGGTGATGCGGCAGGCGCTGGAGGCGTGCCATCGCGGCTGGGGGACCTCGATCGTGATCGGCGTGGCCGAGGCGGGGAAGGAAATCTCGACGCGGCCGTTTCAGCTCGTCACCGGGCGCAACTGGCGCGGCACCGCGTTCGGCGGTGCGCGTGGGCGGACGGATACGCCGAAGATCGTCGACTGGTACATGAACGGGATGATCGAGATCGACCCGATGATCACGCACCGCCTAACCCTCGACGAGATCAACAAGGGCTTCGACCTGATGCACGCCGGCGAGAGCATCCGCTCCGTCGTGATCTTCTGAGGGGCGGGATCATGTTCACGCACATCATGCTTGGCGCGAGCGACATCGCCGCGTCGAAAGCGTTCTACGACGCGGCTCTGGGCGCGCTCGGTGTGCCCGAAGGCGTCACGGACGAATGGGGCCGGGTGGTCTATGCGCATGACGGCGGACGCTTCCTGCTGACGAAGCCGATCGACGGGGAGCCGGCTAGTCACGGCAACGGCAGCACGATGGGGTTCGCTGCGGCCTCTACCGATGCGGCCGATGCTTGGCATGCTGCGGGGCTGGCGCACGGCGGGACGGCCTGTGAGGATCCGCCGGGCGTGCGTGAGGCCACCGGGGGGCGGAAGCTGTACCTCGCCTATCTGCGCGATCCGTCGGGGAACAAGATCTGCGCATTGCACCGGGTCGCGTGATGGAGACCGTCTCCACCAGCAAGGCGTATGGCGGCACGCAGGGTGTGTACCGCCACGCCTCGACCGCGACCGGCACCGACATGACCTTCGCGGTCTATGTGCCGCCACATGACGAAGGCGCACGGTTGCCGGTGTTGTGGTTCCTGTCGGGGCTGACCTGCACGCACGCCAACGTCATGGACAAGGGCGAGTATCGGCGCGCGTGTGCCGAGCTGGGCGTGATCCTGGTGGCGCCGGACACCTCGCCGCGGGGCGACGACGTGCCGGACGACGACGCGTACGACTTCGGCAAGGGCGCGGGCTTCTATGTCGATGCGACCGAGCAGCCTTGGGCGAAGACCTTCCGGATGCGGTCCTATGTCGAGGACGAATTGCCGGCGCTGATCGGCGCGGAATTTCCGATGGCGGATATGGCGCGGCAGGGGATCTTCGGACACTCGATGGGCGGCCATGGCGCGCTGACGATCGCGCTGCGCAATCCGGAGCGGTTCCGGAGTGTGTCGGCGTTCGCGCCGATCGTGGCGCCGTTGCAGTGCGCCTGGGGCGAGAAGGCGCTTGGCGGGTATCTCGGGGCGGATCGGACGGCGTGGCGCGCGTATGACGCGTGCGCGCTGATCGAGGATGGCGCGCGAGTGAAGGACATCCTGGTCGATCAGGGGGATGCGGATGGCTTCCTGGTCGAGCAGTTGAAGCCCGAGTTGCTGGTGGCGGCGTGCGAGGCTGCGGGGATCGACCTGACGCTGCGGATGCAGCCGGGGTATGATCACAGCTACAACTTCATCTCGACGTTTATGAGCGACCATGTGGTGTGGCACGCGGAGCGGCTGAAGCGCTAACCGCGGCTTTGATGGTTCGAGGCTATCGGTCTGCAAGCCGTGCCCTCACCCTCGCCTCGCTGCCTTCGGCGTCTCTCCCTATCCCGATGGAGAGGGAAGGGGCCCGTGGGTCTTCGCCGTGGGAGGGGTGAAGGCAAGGAGAGTCCGCGGCCTGCATGAGCCAGCACGTAGCTCCACCCACACGTCATCCTGACGAAAGTCAGGACCCAGGGTCACGAACGCCGCGCTTATTGGCTCTGGATCCTGACTTTCGTCAGGATGACGGCGGCGGCGTCGGATACTTCCCCGGCAGGGGGAGGTGGCTGGCGCTTGCCAGACGGTGGGGGGAGGTAAGGCGACACATCTGTTCCGTGTCCGCCCGCCTCCGTCACCTTCGGTGCCACCTCGCCCTGGCGGGGGAGGATCAGTCATATCGCCGTCCTGCCCGACGGACTCGCATTCCAACGGCTCCGCCTCGAACATCCCCTCAGAACTTGAAACCGGCCGCCACGCCATACCGGCGTGGTTCGATCGTGAAGATGTTGGTGAACAGCCCGGCCGACTGGTCGGTGACATACTGCCCGGTCGTCGCATCGTTCTTGGTCAGGTTCTGCACATAGGCGCGGACGTAGAAGCGGTCTTCGCGGGCGTTGAGCTGGACCTGCATGTTGACCACCTCGTAGCCGGGGATCCGGTCGATCGCGGTGTTGAAGATGCTCGCCGCGAACCCGCCGGTGTAGTTGAGGTCGGCGCGCGGCACGAGGCTCATGCCGTTCGCGAAGTCGATCGTGTACTGCGCGCCGACCGACCATTTGTACGTCGGTGCCTGCGGCAGGCGGTTGCCGCGGATGTTGGTGGTCACGCCGTCTAGCACCGACACGCCGCTCGCCGCGGCGTTGGCGCCCAGCGCGGAGCAGATCCCGAACGCGCCGGTCGCCGCCACCGTCGGGATCGCGGTCGGCGCACGCAGACCGATCTGCGAATTGACCGCCGCGACATAGCCGTTCGACAGCGCCGCATTGCCCGCGACGTTGGGCACGACGACGCAGTTCGACGCGTTGGTGATGTCCTTGATGATCACCGCGTCCGACCGACCGCCAGACACGTCGCGCGGGTTGACCAGCAGCTTGTCGCTCGACACCTTCGAATGCAGGTAGCTCGCGTTCATGTTGACGACGAACGCCGGGATCGGGCTCATGATCGCCTCCGCTTCGACGCCGTAGATATCGGCGTCGACATTGTCGTTGACCGAGGTCCGCGCGACGATCCGGCTCAGCTGCAAATTCTTGTACTGATAATAGAAGCCGGTGAGGTTCAGCCTGAACCGGCCGCCGCCGAAGGTGTTCTTCGAGCCGATCTCGTATGCGTTGACCTGCTCGGGCAGGAAGGTGCTGCTGACGTTGAACATCGGCAGCAGCGGCGGGTTGATCCCGCCCGACTTATAGCCGCGCGAGTAGGATGCGTAGAGCAGGTTGTTCTCGGTGATCCGGTAGTCGAGCACCGCGCGCCCGGTCAGCCGCGAAAAGCTGACCTGCGCATTGGCGAACTCCTGGCGGCCCGGCAGGTTGGGGTCGAAATCGACCGTGCCGTAGTTAAGCCCCTGCTCGATCCCGGTCGCGCCGATCGGTGTCAGCACGTTGAGCGCGAGGTTGCGCGCCTCGTCGGTCTTCTTGTCGTGGTTGTAGCGCAGGCCGACGGTCAGCTTGAGCTTGTCGGTGAACTTGAAATACGTCTCGCCGAAGATGCCATAGGATTTCAGGCGGAACTCGGTATCGCTGTTGCGATAGAAGGGCGTCGACAGGAAATAGCCGTTGCCCGCGGGCAGCCCGGCCCCCGCCGCGTTCGCCGAGCCGAGAATGCCGGAGGCGTAATCAAGCCCGAACGCGTTGACGAAATAATCGGTGTTGGTGGATTTGCTGTCGACATAGATGCCGCCGAGCAGGAAGTTGAACATGCCCTCGAAATTGCTGTCGAGATGCGCTTCGGCGGAATATTGCCGGTTCACCTGGCGCGAGCGATCGAAGTCGAGGCTCTGCGGATAACAGCCGATCGAGTTGCCGCCATAGATGCCGACGTTGTTCGGATCCGCCGCCGACTGGCACGCGCCGCCCGCGGGCCCGTTGGGGATCAACGTCTGGCGCACGCCGTTCAGGAACGCGAACGGCGATCCGGGGCGGGCGAGCGCGTTGAGCGTCGCGAGCCCGACATTGTTGGCCAGCGGGTTCTCGACCGCGAGGTTATAGTCCGTCGTGCTATCTACCGCGTTGCGCGTGTAGCCGCCGGTGAAGTTCAGGCTGACCGGACCGAAATCGTGGAAGATCTTGGCGGTATATTGCTCCTCCTCGGCAAAATAGGTCGGGCTGTAGTCGAGCGACACGGTCCGCACGTTGGCCGGGTTAACGACGCCGGTGTAGGTATCCTGACCATAGAGGCTCTGCAGCCCGAAGCGCGCCAGCGCGGGGTTGTTGACCGCGAAGAACTCGTTCGAACTGAGCACCGCGGACAGCGTCGAATTGCCGTTCGCGGTCTCGTTGGCGAGCCGGTCGGGAAGGCAGCCGAGGATGCCGGTCGGATCGCGGTGGCAAAGTTGCTTCTGCAACCGCGAACGGTCGTCCTTCTCGCGGAAATAATAGCCGATCAGGTCGACCCGGGTGTCGCTGGTCGGCTCCCACGACAGCGTGCCACGGATCGAATACAGGTCGCGCCCGTCGATCTTGCGGCCGTCGTACAGGTTCTTGGTATAGCCGTCGCGGTTGAGATAGGTGCCGGCGACGCGGATGCCGAGCGTGTCGGTGAAGGGCAGGTTGATCATCGCCTTCACGCGCTTCGAATCATAGTTGCCGTATTCGAACTCGGCCGCCGAATGTATGCCGGAGAGGTCGGGCTTTGCCGAGATGAAGTTGACGACGCCCGACGTGGCGTTGCGGCCGAACAGCGTCCCCTGCGGCCCGCGAAGGACCTCGATCCGCTCGAGGTCGAAGAACTCGCTCTCGAACAGGCGCGTCGTGACCAACGGCATGTCGTTGACGTGGATCGCGGTCGCGGTGTCGCAGGTCGCGCCCGTGCACAGGTCGCCGATCCCGCGGATGGTGAAGCTCGACGTCGTGAAGTTGGTCTTGGTAAAGGTGATGTTGGGCAGCGTCTGCTGAAGCGCGCTCGGGTTGACGATCTGCTGCTTGGCGATGTTGTCCGCGGTAAAAGCGCTTACAGCGATCGGAACATCCTGCAGACGCTGCGATTGGCGTTGCGCGGTAATCACGATATCCTGCGACGCGTAGGGATCGGCGGTGGACACGTCTCGTGTCGTTTGCGTCGACGGCGCCTCCTGCCCGGGGCCATTGGTGGGCGCGGTGTTTTCGGCCGATGTGGTGGTGGCGGTCTGCGCCATTGCCGGCGCAATCGACAGGAGTATCATCGCCGATGCGGCGAGCAATTCGAACTTTGCCATGGCAGTCCTCTCCCCGATCGTGCCGGTCTATGCCGATTCACGATTTAGATTTTCAGGTATGGCGAAGTAACGACCAAAAAAATCAACCGTCAACGCTTTTTGAAGCCCGGATTACGGGGATTTACGGCGCGTTGCTCAAATGAAACAGTTGCAAAAGAGGACCCATGTTCCGATGTTTGGGTATGCTGACAAAGGGTGTTGCGATGCGGGATGAACTGAACGGGTCCGAGTGGCGGCCAGCAGGGGGCGATGTGCTGGGTCCCGACGGCAAGGTGATTGTGCCCGAAGACGTAGCGTCGGCGATCCGTACGCTGATCCGCTGGGCAGGCGACGATCCGACCCGCGAGGGGCTGCTCGATACGCCGCGCCGTGTTGCACGTGCGTGGAAGGAATATTGCGCGGGCTATGGCGACGATCCGGCGAAACATCTCGAACGCGTGTTCGAGGAGGTCGGCGGGTATGACGAGATCGTCCTGCTGAAGGACATCCCGTTCCAGTCGCATTGCGAGCATCACATGGCGCCGATCATCGGCAAGGCGCACATCGCGTACCTGCCGCGTGACCATGTCGTCGGCATCTCGAAGCTCGCGCGTGTGCTGCACGGCTTCGCGCGGCGGTTGCAGGTGCAGGAGCGGCTGACCGCGGAAGTGGCGGACTGCATCTGGGACAACCTCAAGCCGCAGGGCGTCGCGGTGGTGATCGAGGCGAGCCATGCCTGCATGACCGCGCGCGGCGTCCGCACGCCGGGGGTGACGATGGTCACGAGCCGGATGATGGGCGTGTTCCGCGACGACGAGCGCAGCCGCAAGGAAGTGCTGGCGTTGATGGGGCGCGGCGTCTGATGCGAACTGTGCTGGTCACGGGTGGTGCGAAGCGGCTGGGCGCGGCGATCGTCCGGCGGCTGGCGGCGGGGGGGCATGCCGTTGTCGTGCACCAGGGGCATTCGCCGGACGAGGCGGCGGCGCTAGTGGCGGAGATCGTCGACGGGGGAGGGCGTGCTGCTGCGGTGGCGGGCGACCTGAGCGATCTGGGCGCGATCGGCGACCTGTTCGCGGCGGCGCGGGCAGCGATTGGGGGGCCGATCGACGGGCTGGTAAACTGCGCATCGAAGTTCGCGTTCGATCGCCCGCCGAGCGTCGATCCGGTGCTGTTCGCCGAGCTTGGCGCGATCAATTGCGGCGCGCCGGTGCTGTTTGCGTCGGCGCTCGCGTCGCAGGACGATGTTGTGGATGGCGCGGTGGTCAATGTTCTCGACCAGAAGGTGGCCAACCTCAACCCTGACTTTTTCTCGTACAGTTGCGGCAAGATCGCGCTGGAGGGGGCAACGACGATGCTCGCGCAGGCGCTTGGCCCGCGTATCGCGGTGAACGCCGTGTCGCCGGGGCTCACCTTGCCGAGCGGGGACCAGAGCGACGAGGAGTTCGCGGCCGTGGCGAGCGACAATCTGCTCCGGCGACCGGTCGGGGCGGAGGCTGTCGCGGATGCGGTGGCGTGGCTGCTGACCGCGAAGGGCGTGACGGGACAAAACGTGTTCGTAGATTGCGGGCAGCGGTTTCTAGTGCGCGATAGCGACGTGATGTTCGACCGGGATCAAGGGGGGCGACATGGCTGAGTTCACGACGATCCTCGACGGGCTCGAAGTCATGATGCGGCTCGGTATCCATCCGCACGAGGTGGCGCCGCAGCGGGTGGTCGTCTCGGTCGAGATGACGGTGGTGTATCCAGGCCCGCTCGGCGAGGATGCGATCGAGGAAGTGCTCGACTATGATTTCGTCCGCACGGGGATCCGAGCGCTGACGGCGGAGCGCCCGTTCGCGTTGCAGGAGACGCTCTGCGAGGCGATAGCCGGGTTATGCATGGGGGACGAGCGGGTCAGACGGGTCAAGGTCCGAACGGTGAAGGCTGATGTCTACCCCGACGCCCGCGTCGGCTGCGGGATCGTCCGCACTCGCTGATCCTCCCCGCACGCGGGGAGGGGGACCAGCGTAGCTGGTGGTGGGGGTGTGCCTCGCACGGTACGCGTGGGGAAGCCCCCCTCCACCCCCACGCAAGCGCGTGGCGGTCCCCCTCCCCGTGCCGGGGAGGATTACGCGAGCGCAAATGGCGCACTGCTCCCTCTCCCCTCCGGGGAGAGGGCTGGCGTGAGGGGCTGTTCCAGGCTGAGCACTGCTTGGCTGCCCCTCACCCCGACCCTCTCCCCGGAGGGGAGAGGGAGGTGCGCATCAGGCTCGGTTCGCTGCCGACAACACCGCACGGACCGAGGCGGTCGCTATGTCGGTGTCCATGCCGACGCCGAACACCGTCCGACCCTCGGCCGTCCGGCATTCGACATACGCCGCCGCCTGCGCATCCGCGCCGTGGCCGATCGCGTGCTCGTTGTAATCCACCACGTCGAGCGTCGGCCCGGTCGACTCCGCGATCGCTGCGATCACGCCGGAGATCAGCCCGTTGCCGCGCCCCGAGATCGACCGCTCCTCGCCGTCGATTGCGACGCGGCCGATGAACACCCGCTGCCCCGAGGCACCGCTTTCCTCGTAATCACGCAGTTCCACCCGGTCGTCAGCCTGCGGCATGTACGTCCGCTCGAACAGACCCCAGATATCGCCTGCGTTCAGCTCACGGCTGGTCTCGTCGGCATAAGCCTGGACGTGCCGGCTGAAGTCCGCCTGCAACCGCTTGGGCAGCTTCAGGCCCTTGTCCTGCTCGATCACCCAGGCAACGCCGCCCTTGCCCGACTGCGAATTCACGCGGATAACCGCCTCGTAGCTGCGACCCAGATCGGCAGGGTCGATCGGGAGATACGGCACCTCCCACAGCGTGTCGTTCTTCGCCTCCTGCGCCGCGAAGCCCTTCTTGATCGCGTCCTGATGCGAGCCCGAAAACGCGGTGAAGACCAGATCGCCGGCATAGGGCGTGCGCGGGTGGACGGGGATGTTGGTGCAGTAATTGACCGTGTTCACGACGCCATCGATGTCCGACAGGTCGAGCTTCGGATCCACCCCTTGCGTGTACATGTTGAGCGCGACGGTCACGAGATCGCAATTGCCGGTGCGCTCGCCATTGCCGAGCAGGCAGCCCTCGACGCGGTCCGCGCCCGCCATCATGCCGAGCTCCGCCGCTGCGACGCCGGTGCCGCGGTCATTATGCGTGTGCAGCGATATCGCCACCGCGTCGCGGTTGCGGATGTTGCGCCCGAACCATTCGATCTGGTCGGCATAGATGTTCGGCGTCGCGCATTCGACGGTGGCGGGCAGGTTGAAGATGATCGGATTGTCGGGCGTCGGCATCAGGACGTCCATAACGGCCTCGCACACCTCGAGGCTGAAATCGAGTTCGGCGGTCGAGAAGGTCTCGGGGCTGTATTCGAACTGCCAGCGGACGTTCGGCTGCTTGGCGGCTTCGTCGCGGAGCACTTTGGCGCCGTCCACAGCGATCTGCTTCACCTGCGCGCGGTCCATACCGAACACGATCTTGCGCCAAGCGGGGGAGACGGCATTGTAGAGGTGGACGATCGCGGTCTTCGCGCCGACCAGGCTGGCAAAGCTCGTCTCGATCAGGTCGCGGCGCGACTGGGTCAGCACCTGGATCGACACGTCGTCGGGGATGCGCCCGGTCTTCACCAGCCCTGAGATGAAGTCGAACTCGGTCGCGCCTGCGCTCGGGAAGCCGACCTCGATCTCCTTCAGACCGACCTTGCAGAGCAGGTCGAAGAAGCGCGTTTTCTTCTCCGCGTCCATCGGGTCGATCAGCGCCTGGTTGCCGTCGCGCAGATCGGTCGACAGCCAGCGCGGTGGCTTGACGATGGTCTTCGACGGCCATTGGCGGTCGGGCAGGTCGACTTGTGGGAAGGGACGGTATTTGGTCGATGGGTCGCGCAGCATGGCTCGTGTCTCTCGTGTCGTCGGGAGCGTTCGGGTCAGCCCTTAGGCGCGAGGCGCGGGGGCATGGCCACCGCGCAAACGATCGGCGCGCCTAAGGGCGCGTAAGTCGAAGCAGCAGGAGGCGGCCATGCGTCATTGTTAGCGTCCTATCGCGCGGACACGGTCCGTGTCCAGCGCGATAGGAATCTCGACAGATTATTGCGCCGAGAATGCAGCGTTGATCGTTAGGTCGACCTTGTCCGACACGACCGGGGCGTAGGCGCCGATATTGAAGTCGCTGCGATTGATCGAAGTCGTCGCACGGAAGCCGAAGTTCAGCTTCTTGTTCATCGGGTTCGCGCCAGCGCCGATGAAGGTCGCCTGCAGCACGACGGGCTTGGTGACACCTTTGAGCGTGAGGTCGCCGGTGATCGTCGCTTTGTCGCCGTTCGCAACGACCTTGGTCGAGACGAACTTGGCGGTCGGGTAGGTCGCGGCGTCGAAGAAGTCCTTCGACTTCAGATGGCCGGCGAACGGTGCTGCGGTGACCGAAAGCTGGTCGATCGCGAAGTTGACCTCGACCTTGGTCGCGTTCGGCTTGGCGGGATCGATCGTGATGCTGCCCCCCGACGCGCCAAGCTGCCCTTCGAGCATCGAGAAGCCCATGTGGTTGACGGCCCACGTCACCTGCGTGTGGTTCGGGTCGACCGCGTAGGTGCCGGCGGCGACGCGCGCCTTGACCGGGGCGCCGGGGATTGCGGCGGTCTGCGCCAGCACGGGCGCGGCGGTGAGGGCGAGGATGGTGGCTAGGACTAGGCGCATGCGGGGTCTCCTGTTGATCGCGCGATGCTGGCCGAGGGGAGGGGGCGCGTCAAACGACGTTATGCCAACGCTGTGTTTCGGAATTGGGTTGTGGGGGAGGGGGAGAAGAGAGCACCGCTCGTTCTTGTTCCCCCGCGGACGCGGGGGCCCAGCTAAACCACGACCACCGCCCGAGACCCTGGACCCCCGCGTTCGCGAGGGAACAGGGAGGGGAGAACGGCCCCCACCTCACAAAACCACCCCGGCGAAGGCCGGGGCCCAATTGGAAAAGCTTTAGTAACGGAGCGCCGTCCTCAGTTGGCGACGTCCCCCAATTGGGCCCCGGCCTTCGCCGGGGTGGATTGGGGGTATGGGAGCAACCGAAACGCGCTCCTCACGCCAACCCGTCGGCCCCGGCGAAGCCGTGCCCTATGGGCAGGCTTCGTCGTGCCGGCCGCGCTCACGCGCGTTCGCTTCGCTCAGTTGCGCTCGCGATCCACCAAAGCATTCTTCCCGATCCACGGCATCATGCCGCGCAGTTCGCTGCCGATCTTCTCGATCGGATGCGCCAGCGCCTGCTTACGCGCCGCCTTCAGCTCAGGCTGCCCCGCACGATTATCGAGGATGAAGTTCTTCACGAACCGTCCCGACTGGATATCCGCCAGCACGCGCTTCATCTCGGCCTTGGTCTCCGACGTGATGATCCGCGGACCGGTCGTGATGTCGCCATACTCGGCCGTGTTCGAGATCGAGTAGCGCATGTTGGCGATGCCGCCCTCGTACAGCAGGTCGACGATCAGCTTGGTCTCGTGGAGGCACTCGAAATACGCCATCTCGGGCGCGTAGCCAGCTTCGACCAGCGTTTCGAACCCGGCCTGAATCAGATGGGTGATGCCGCCGCACAGCACGGCCTGCTCGCCGAACAGGTCGGTCTCGCATTCCTCGCGGAAGTTGGTCTCGATGATCCCCGAACGCCCGCCGCCGACGCCCGATGCGTATGCCAGGGCGATGTCATGCGCGTTGCCCGACTTGTCTTGGTCGATCGCGATCAGGCAGGGGACGCCGCCGCCGCGGACATATTCGCTGCGCACGGTGTGGCCGGGGCCCTTGGGCGCGATCATGATGACGTCGAGATCGGCGCGCGGCTCGATCAGGCCGAAATGGACGTTGAGACCATGCGCGAACGCGATCGTCGCGCCCTGCTTGAGGTTGTCGTGCAGGTCGGCAGCGTAGATCGCCGCCTGATGCTCGTCGGGCGCGAGGATCATTACGATGTCGGCCCAGGCTGCGGCTTCCTTGTTCGACTTGACCGCGAAGCCCGCCTCGATCGCCTTCTTGGCGGTGGCCGAGCCTTCGCGCAGTGCGATAGCGACGTCCTTGACGCCCGAATCGCGGAGGTTCTGCGCATGCGCATGGCCCTGCGAGCCGTAGCCGACGATCGCGATCTTCTTGTCGGTGATCAGGTTCAGGTCGGCGTCGCGATCGTAATAGACACGCATGATAAAGCTCCTTCAGTTCTGGGGTTCGTCACCCCGGACTTGTTCCGGGGTCCACCGTGCCTCGAGGGCGACGGTGCGGGGATGAGTGGACCCCGGAACACGTCCGGGGTGACGGTATGGTGTTGGCTTACGCCGGCTCTTTGCCGCGGGCGATCGCGACGATGCCGGTTCGGGCGACTTCGATCAGACCGACTTCGCCCATGAGTTCGACGAACTTGTCGATCTTGTCGATCCCGCCGGTGACCTCGAACACGAAGCTCGACGTCGTCGCATCGACCACGCGCGCGCGGTATACGTCGGCGAGACGCAGCGCCTCGATCCGGTGGTCGCCGGTACCGCGGACCTTCACCAGTGCGAGCTCGCGTTCGACGTGCGCGCCCTGTGCCGTCAGGTCGGTGACCTTGTGCACCGGCACCAGCCGGTCGAGCTGGGCGATGATCTGCTCCATCGTCGCCGGCGACGCGCTGGTGACGATCGTGATCCGGCTGACCGACTTGTCCGCGGTGATCTCGCTCACCGTCAGGCTCTCGATATTATAGCCGCGCGCGGTGAACAGGCCGGCGATCCGGGCGAGGATGCCCGGTTCGTTGTCGACGATGACGGCGAGCGTGTGCCGCTCGGCCTTTTCCTGGGAAATGTGCATGGTTTCTTACTCTCCCCTTCCGCTTGCGGGAGGGGTCGGGGGAGGGGAGGCGAGGGCTGCCGATGCTGTGGGCATCAGGCCCTCCCCTAACCCCTCCCGCAGGCGGGAGGGGAATTCGGTGGCGATCTTGGCAGCCATCACACCAGCGCCTTCGCTTCGTCGTCCATCGTGCCGGACACTTCGTTCGCCTGCAGGATCATGTCGGTATGCGCCGCGCCCGACGGGATCATCGGAAAGCAGTTGGTCAGCTGCGACACACGGCAATCGACGATCACCGGGCCGTCATACGCCAGCATCTCGGCGATCCCGCTGTCGAGCTGATCGCGCGTCTCGATCAGGATGCCCTTCCAGCCATACGCCTCGCCCAGCTTGACGAAATCGGGCAGCGAATCCGAATAGCTCTCGGCATAGCGGCTCTCATAGGTGAGCTCCTGCCACTGGCGGACCATGCCCATATACTGGTTGTTGAGGATGAAGATCTTCACCGGCAACCGGTATTGCGACGCGGTGGCCAGCTCCTGGATGTTCATCTGGATCGACGCTTCGCCAGCGATGTCGATCACTAGCGCGTTCGGGTTGCCGAGCTGCGCGCCGATCGCTGCGGGCAGGCCGTACCCCATCGTGCCGAGACCACCGCTGGTCAGCCACTTGTTCGGCTTTTCGAACCCGAAATGCTGCGCCGCCCACATCTGGTGCTGGCCGACCTCGGTCGTGATGATCGGCGAGCGTGCATGCGTGGCGTCGAACAGCGCCCGGATCGCGCGCTGCGGCATGATCTCGTTCGGATCGTTCTCGGGGAAATCGAGACACTTCACCGCGCGCCAGCCGGCAATGCGACGCTGCCAGTCGGTCGTGTCGGGCTTGGGATGCTGGCGGCTCTTCCAGATCCGCACCATGTCCTCGAGCGCATGGCCGACGTCCGCGATGATCCCGAGATCGACGCGCACCGTCTTGTTCACCGACGAGCGATCGATGTCGATATGCACCTTCCGCGAGTTCGGGCTGAACGCATCGAGACGTCCGGTCACGCGATCGTCGAAGCGCGAGCCGAGCGCGACGACGAGGTCAGCCTGGTTCATCGCCATGTTGGCTTCGTAGGTGCCGTGCATCCCGAGCATGCCGAGCCACTGCGGCCCCGATGCTGGATAGGCGCCAAGGCCCATCAGCGTCGACGTCACTGGTGCGCCGGTGATGCGGACGAGTTCGCACAGCAACTGGCTCGCGGCCGGACCCGAATTGATGATGCCGCCGCCGGTGTACAGGATCGGGCGTTCGGCCGCGGCGAGCATGTCGACGAGCTGCTCGATCTGCGACTGGTCGGCCTTCACCTGAGGGCGATAGGTCTTGTGCTGGATCGGCCCCGGCTTCTTGTACCGCGCGGTCGCAACCTGCACGTCCTTGGGAATGTCGACGACAACCGGCCCCGGACGACCCGAGGTGGCAATGTGGAACGCCTCGTGGATCACGTCGCCAAGCTTGGCGGGATCCTTCACGAGGTAATTGTGCTTCGAGCAATGGCGCGTGATGCCGACGGTATCGGCTTCCTGGAACGCGTCGGTGCCGATCAGCGCGGTGGGCACCTGGCCGGTGATCACGACCATCGGGATCGAATCCATCAACGCGTCGGTGATGCCGGTGACCGCGTTGGTCGCGCCGGGGCCCGAAGTGACGAGCACCACGCCGGGCTTGCCGGTCGAGCGAGCATAGCCTTCTGCGGCATGCGTCGCAGCCTGTTCGTGGCGCACGAGGATGTGCTTGATCCGACCCGAGCGAAACAGCGCATCGTAGATCGGCAGCACGGCGCCACCCGGATAGCCGAAGACGACCTCCACGCCGAGATCGCACAGCGCCTCGATCAGGATATCGGCTCCACTCTTCTCGGTCATTTCATGTCATCCTTTGCGAGAACGCTGCCTTTAGCGTCTCGTGGAGGGGCCGGCTACCGATATAAAAGATGCGTGTCAAACATCATTTGAGCAATATAGTTTCAAATTGCTGCATGCGCGTTGGGAGATCTAGGGCTTCGGTGCGCGTCCATTTGGGCGGCGGCTGGTGTCGAAGCCACGTATATTGGCGCTTGGCGTAGCGCCGCGTGGCGAGCGATCCGGCGGCTATGGCGTCGATTTTCGAGGTCTCCCCGCGGACCAGGGCGGCGATCTCGGGCACGCCGATCGCGCGGCGGATCGGGGCGTCCTGCGGGATGTCGGTGCGGGCGAGGAGTGCGGTGATTTCGTCGCGGCTGGTGTCGGCCATTTCGGCGAAGCGCTGGTCGATGCGCGCATTGAGCCAGTCGCGGTCGGGGATCAGGATCAGCGCGCGGATGTCGATCGTCTCGCCGATCCCGCCGACCTTCTCGGTCTGCCAATCGGCGAGCGTGCGGCCGGTGCCGCGGACGACTTCGAGCGCGCGGGCGACGCGGGTGGTGTCGGCTGCGTTGAGCTTGGTCGCGGCCTCCGGGTCGAGTTGCGCGAGCGCGGCGTGCGCCTCCGCCACGGGGAGGGCGCGGACCTCGTCGCGAAGGGCCGGGTCGATCTCGGGAACGGGCGCGATACCGTCGAGCAAGGTGCGGATATAGAGCCCGGTGCCCCCCACCAAAATCGGCAGCTTCCCCTCCGCGAGCGTGTCGCGGATCGCCAGCGTCGCCTCGGTAGCCCAGCGCGCCGCGGAGTAGCTCGCATCGGCGGCATCGACGTGGCCGAACAGCCGATGGGGGGCGCTCGCTTCTTCCTCCGCCGACGGGCGCGCAGTAACGATGCGGAGGTCGGCATAGACCTGCGCGGAATCGGCGTTGATGACGCCGCCGTCGTGGCGCGCGGCGATGGCGAGCGCGAGCGCGGACTTGCCGCTCGCGGTCGGCCCTGCGATGAGCGCGACCTTCGGGAGATGTTCTATGTTCACGGCAACGCTTATAGCCTCGGGCACGCTGACCGCAGGCGATATTTCGACCGCGATGGACCGCTTGCGCGACGCCGGTTGCGCACCGGGCGCTAGCGGCTGGATCGACGAGGGGGACGCCGCCGACCTGATCTTCGGGATGGCGCCGGACGCTGCTCGGACCGCGCTCGAGGGGGCATTCGTGGCGACCGACGTGGTCGTACAGTCGAGCCTGACGCGCACCAAGACGTTGCTCGTCGCCGACATGGACTCGACGATGATCACCGTCGAATGCATCGACGAACTCGCCGACTACGCGGGCATCAAGCCACAGATTGCCGAGATCACCGAACGCGCGATGCGCGGCGAACTCGATTTCGAGGCGGCGCTCGATGCGCGCGTAGCCCTCCTCAAGGGACTAGCCGAAAGCGACATCGAACGCTGTCTGACCGAACGCGTCACGATCATGCCGGGCGCAAAGGCGTTGGTCCGGACAATGCGCGCGCGGGGTGCTCTGGCGGTGCTGGTATCGGGCGGCTTCACGCGGTTCGCGGAGCCGGTAGCCAAGGAGATCGGCTTCGACCGCGCGATCGCCAACGTGCTGGAGATCGAGAGTGGCGTACTGACGGGGACAGTGACCAAGCCGATCGTCGGGTCGAATACGAAGCTGACGACGCTACGCGCCGCGATCACCGAGCGGGGGATTGCGGTGGAGGAAGCACTCGCGATCGGTGACGGCGCGAACGACTTGGCGATGATCGAGGCGGCGGGGCTGGGCATGGCCTACCACGCCAAGCCGATCGTCGCGGCTGCCGCAGCAGCGCGGATCGATCACGGCGACCTTACCGCGCTACTGTACGCACAAGGCATCGCGCGGCGGCATTGGGTGTTGGACTAGCCGTTCTTGCGATCCTCCCCCGCCAGGGGGAGGTGGTGCCGAAGGCGACGGAGGGGGCGGACACGGAACACTGGTTTCGCTTACCTCCCCCTCCGTCTGGCAAGTGCCAGCCACCTCCCCCTGGCGGGGGAGGATCAGAGGTGGCGCGTCAGCCCTTTGCCAACGGCGTACCGCTCGCGTTGCACACGTACGTCGCGAGTTCTTCGCGTAACGGCAAACCCTTGATCGGGCGCAGCGGACCGTCATGCGCTACGTTGGTCTCGACCAGCGCGCGGTTCGGGCCGACGCCGAGGACGTGGAACAGGCGCTTGCCGCAATCCGTCTCGGTGCGGGCATAGGCGACCTTCCCGTCATGCTCCTGGCGTAGTATCGCAATGATCGTGCCACTTGCCGCTTTCCGCTCGCGCAATAGGAAGTGGCGTGACGTCGGATCGGAGGGGGTAGGGATCAGCCGGCCCTTGACCGTCAGCTGCTCGGGCTTGGGTACCGCCACCTCGGTCTCGGCCAAGTTGCGCAACGACACGCCGTTATCCACCATCGCGTCGGTATTGGTAGTCGCAGGCTGCTCGCCAGAACACGCGGCCAACAGCGTTGCGCCAGCAAGTGCCAGCGCCAAGGTCTTCGAAATCATTCATCTAGCTCCCGGTCGATGTCGAAACGAAACGACCGATCCGGCCTTTCGATCCCCACGCGTCCGAGCTCAGCGTGGCCGTTTGTCGGTCATGCGGCGATCCGCCTTGCTGGAGGGGTGGGTGGTGGCGGGCGTGCAGACGCGGTGGATCGGCTGGCACGCGACACCGACGGACGAACACCCTTTCAAGCTTCCCGCAATCGGGCAGGCGCGGCAGCGCCGTCTGGTATCGATGCAGCCCGCAGGTGTCGTCAGCAACGTAAGTGTCAGCAACAACATCGGAGAATTCTCCCCAGAACGATCACAGCGCGACCGGAATGATCACGGCGCAACGATCACGCAGGGCACGCCGGCCGCCGAGCAGGCGCGGGTCGCGTCCGCCTTCGAGGCGAACCCGCCGGCCTGGAGCCGCGTCACATTGCCTACCTTCGTATAGAAGGGCTGCGCACCGCGAAGCTTGCCGCGAACCTTGTTCCACAGCGTCTCGGCATTGCCCTGGTCGCGGAATGCGCCGAGTTGCACGCGCCAATTGCCGCTCGGCCGAACGGCCGCAGGCTTGGGAGCGGGTACGGGCTTGACCGCCCCCCGCCTGCCAGAGTCCGACTTGGCAAGCTCGGGCCTTGGGGTCTGCGCCGCGGCGACGGGCTCGCGGGCCGGTGCGGGAACGCGGGCAGGTAGCGAACTGGCGGGCAGTTTCGAAGGACGAGTTGGCTCGGCGGTTCGCGAAGCGGGCACGGTGGCGACCCCGACCGTCGACCGCGGCGTCGGCGCCGCTGGCGAGGCTTGCGCCTGCAACGCATAATGCTGTGCCAGCGCGGTGCCCTTTTCGCGGTCGGCCGGCGAGATATACTGGTCCATCTGCGTCAGCGTCTGCGAGGCGGACTGGAGCCCCGATGCCGAAGCGCGGCTCATCAACGCATAGGCGCGCGGATAATCCCGCGTCACGCCGTCGCCATTGAAAAGCATCGTCCCCAGCACCAGCTGCGTCCGGGGTTCGCCGCGCGCCGCCGATTTCTCGAGCCACGGCAGCGCCTCGGTCTTCTTGCCCGACTGGAACAGCGCCAGACCGTAGTTATCCTCGGCCTGGAGATGCCCCTGCATCGCCGCCTTGCGGAACCAGCTTTCGGCCAGCGTCAGGTCGAGCGGTACGCCGCGGCCGAGCTTGTACGCCTGCGCGAGATTGAACTGCGCATCGGCGTCGCCGGCGATCGCGAGCGGACGCCAGACGCCGACCGCGCGGGGGAAGTCGCCCTTCGCCCAGGCGTCGACCCCGGACTTGACGTCGGCGCCGGACGGCGCGGCTGCCGACACGCGATCCGCCGTCAGCATGCCCCCCGTCGCCAGCATGCTGCTCAGCACCACAGCACCCCAGAAACGTCCGTGCCCAGCCTTCATCGGTCTACCTCGTGTCAATATCGCACCACCATGCCGCCGTTCGTCCGGCAAGGGAAGGCGGGGCAGGAATTCTGCCCCGATCGCATCCATTTCGACTCCTAAATGCACCCATTATGACGTCGCGTTAACCTATTCTTATGCCCGCGCATGGCATTCCCTCGGTCGACAAAAGGGGTTCGGGGACTATGCGCGTTCTAGCGTTCGCATCGCAGAAAGGGGGATCGGGGAAGACGACCTTGACGGGCCATCTCGCGGTCCAGGCCGAGCGTGCCGGACACGGTCCCGTCGTCCTGATCGACATCGATCCGCAGGCGTCGCTGTCCGACTGGTGGAATGAGCGCGTCGCGGACGAGCCCGCCTTCGCGCAGACGACCGTCGCGCGCCTCGCCGCCGATCTCGAGATTCTCCGCCAACAGGGCTTCAAGCTGGCGATGATCGACACCCCGCCGGCGATCACGATGGCGATCCAGAGCGTCATCCAGGTCGCCGAACTGATCGTCGTGCCGACCCGCCCGAGCCCGCACGATCTGCGCGCGGTCGGCGCCACCGTCGACATGTGCGCCCGCGCGGGCAAGCCGCTGATCTTCGTCGTCAACGCCGCCACGCCCAAGGCGCGGATCACCGCCGACGCGACGCTCGCGCTGTCGCAGCATGGCACGGTCGCTCCGGTCGTCATTCACCAGCGCACCGATTTCGCGGCGTCGATGATCGATGGCCGGACGGTCATGGAAGTCGACGCGAAGAGCCGCTCGACCGCCGAGATCGAGGCGCTGTGGACCTATGTCTGCGACCGGCTCGAGAAGAATTTCCGCCGCACCGTCTTCGCCGTGCCGGCCGCCGCGGCAATCCGTCCCGCCGCCGGGGGCTTCGGCCGTCGGATCGTCGGGTGACGCGATGACCCAGCCCAAACCGATGGCATCGCTGTCCCCCTCGCTGCTCGCGCGCAAGGGTACCGCGCGGCCGGCAATGCGGTCTCAGGACCTGACCGGCGCAGCACCGGCCGATGTCGGCGAGGATCTCGGCTGGAACGACCTGGGCGAGGGGCCGGACCGCGACGGGATGCCGTCCGTGCTGATCGAGCGCGACGCGCTGACGACCGAACTCGAACAGCGCACGGTCGTCGTGACACCGGTATCGCTTGCCGCCGCATCGCGGATCGGCCGCGAGGCCGCAGCAAAGACCAGAGTTACGAAGGCGGCGTTCACGTTGCGGCTCGATGCCGATCGGCACCTGAAACTCAGGCTGGCGAGCGCCGTCACCAAAACCTCTTCGCAGCAGCTCGTGATCCAGGCGCTCGACGAATTCCTGCGCCGCCTGCCCGAAGTCGATGCGCTCGTCGCGCAACTGCCGCGGGCAAAGCCCCGCAAACGTTAAAACAGGGATTTTCCCGATGAACACGCGTGCACTATTTCTTGGCGGCGTCTCCGCTCTGCTGCTCGGCGGAACGATGGTAGGCTGTGCGGCCAATGGCGGCGGCGTGGCATCGGCCGGCGATCGCAGCGCCGCGCTGGCGGCGAAGGGGGCGGCACAGGGTGCTGCAAACGGTGCCGCGAGCGACGCGGGCAGGGCGCAGACGGCCTTGGCGAGCCGCAATGGACCGGCTGCGGTTGGCTATGCCGAACACGCGGTGGCGCTGATGCCGCAATCGGCCGCCTACCGGATGCTGTTGGGGCAGAGCTATCTCCAGGCGGGTCGTTTCACGTCTGCGGGCCACGCCTTCGCCGATACGCTCCAGCTGTCGCCGGCCAATGGAAAGGCCGCGCTGAACCTTGCCTTGTCGCAGATCGCGACGGGGGATTGGCAGGCGGCCCGGCGCACGCTGGACAGCAATGCAGCGATCATCCCGGCAAGCGACCGCGGGCTGGCGATGTCGCTGGCCGGCGACACGGCGGGCGGGATCGCCGTCCTCACCGAGGTTGCTCGGTCGCCGCAGACGAGCGCGAAGGTCCGCCAGAACCTCGGCTTGAGCCTGGCGCTGGCAGGGCAGTGGCAATCGGCGCGCGTCGTCGCGGCGGCGGACATGGCGCCGGCTGATGTCGATGCGCGGCTGGAGCAATGGGGGACCTTCGCGCAACCCGCCAAGGCCTCGGATCAGGTTGCGAGCCTGCTCGGCGTGCGGGCGGCGGCGGATGGCGGCCAGCCGGTTGCACTGGCGTTGAACACGCCTACGCCAATGCTGCCGGGAGCGCCGGCTGCACCCGAACAGGCTCTTGCGGCGGCCGATCCGGTTGCGGTGGAGGCTCCGGTCGAGGTCGCTGCCGTACCAACCGCCGCGCCTGTCGCGGGTTTCTCGAAGGTGTCGTTCGGGCCACGGCAGGAATTCGTCCAGGCCCTGCCGACGATGATGCTCCGCCCGGCGGGCGGTCCGATCAAGCTCGCCGCAATGCCTGCTCCATCGGGACGCGGCATGGCGAGCGCGGCCTATCAGGTGAAGGCGCCAGCCGCCGGCCATTGGTACGTGCAGCTGGGGGCGTTCGACAGCGCGGGCGTTGCACGGGATGCATGGGGTCGTGCCGCCAAGCGGTTCGCGGTGCTCGCCGGCTACACGCCGAACGGCATGAATTTCAAAGCGGACGGCGAGGATTTCTACCGTCTGTCGGTCGGGGGCTTCAGTCGTTCGGCGGCGGATTCGATGTGCCGCCAGTATCGCGCCAAGGGGGGCGCGTGCTTCGTCCGGATGGGCGCAGGTGATACGATGGCGCAGTGGCTGCGGAAACCGGGGATGCAGCTCGCGTCGCGGTAGAGGCGCTGCCCGCTGATCGACAACCACCCCGGCGAAGGCCGGGGCCCAACTGGAAAGGTTGGCGTAGCGGCGGGTCGCGATTAGCTGGCGACGTTCCCCAATTGGGCCCCGGCCTCCGCCGGGGTGGTACGGTTGGTTATCGATCCCGCGTTACAGAACCTCGCGGCCGCCCTTCCACAACCGCAACACGCGGCCCTGCACCGGTAGGCCATCGAACGGCGTGTTCCCCGCCTCGGCCTCGAACGCCTCGCCGACGATCTGCCACGGCGCCAGTTGATCGAACAGCATCAGGTCGGCAGGCTTGCCCACCTCCAGCGTCCCCGTATCGAGCCCCAGCACCCGCGCCGGGTTGCTCGCCAGCAGCGCGAACAGCCGCTCCAGCGAGATGCGCTCGTCACGCACCAGCATCAGTGCGAGCGGGAGCAACGTCTCGGCCCCCGCCATCCCGCTGCTCGAGTCCGTAAACGGCAGCCGCTTTTCTTCCGGTCCGCGCGGCTCATGGCCCGAACAGAGCACGTCGATCGTGCTGTCTGCGATCGCCTCGAGTGCCGCGCGACGGTCGCTGTCCGCACGCAACGGCGGCGACAGCAGCGCGAACGAGCGGAAATCACTGACCGCGATCTCCGACAAATGCAGATGCGCGGGCGTGATGCCGCACGTGACGGCAACGCCGCGACGCTTCGCCGCACGGATCAGATCGAACCCGGACGCCGTCGTCACCTGGCGAATGTGGAGCCGCGCACCGGTATCCTCGGCGAGCATCAGGTCGCGCGCGATCGCCAGCGCCTCGGCCACCGCCGGTGCGGCGGGGAGGCCAAGCCGCGTCGCAGTCTCACCCTCGGTCGCCACGGCACCGGCGGTCAGCCCACCATCCTCGGCATGCGCGATCACCGTCACGTCGAGATCGCGCGCATAGGCGAGCACGCGCCGCATCACGCCGCTGTCGGCGATCCAGTGTTTCCCCGTGCCGACCGCCTTCGCACCCGCCGAAAGACAGATCGCCATCTCGGCGAGGTCATGGCCTTTGAGACCACGCGTTGCGGCGGCGATCGGATGGATCCAGAGGTCGGGCTTGCCGATCAGCGCGGCGCGCTGGACGATGCCGGGATCGTCAAGCACCGGCGACTGGTCGGGCATGAGGCCGATTCGCACGATCCCGCCCGCGCGGAACGCAGCACGGTCGACCTTCGCGACTCCGAGGTCGACGATCCCGGGCGCGACCGTCTTGCCGCTGCAATCGACGACCGTCGCATCGGCGGGAATGTCGACGATCCCGGTCGCGACGATCACGCCGTCGCGGACCAGCAGATTGCCCTTCGACACGCCGCCGACGGGGCAGGCGAGCGTTGCGTTGGTGAGCGCGAGGATCATGCCCAACCCTCCACGCCGCGTGCGCGCCTGGTCAGCACGTCGAGGCAGGCCATGCGGACGGCGACCCCCATCTCGACCTGTTCCGTGATCGCCGACCGTGCGTGGTCAGCGACGGCGGAGTCGATCTCGACGCCGCGGTTCATCGGGCCGGGGTGCATCACCAGCGCATCGGGCGCCGCCTTCGCCAGCCGGTCGAGCGTCAGCCCGTAGCGCAATCGATATTCGCGCGTGGAGGGGACGTACGCGCCGTCCATCCGCTCGTTCTGGAGCCGGAGCATCATCACCACGTCAGCACCCTCCAGGGCTTTGTCGAAATCAGTAAACGCGGTGACGCCCATCCGCTCGATCATCGGCGGCATCAGCGTTGACGGCGCGCAGACGCGGACCTCCGCGGCAAGCGCAGTGAGCGCCAGGATATTCGACCGCGCGACGCGGCTGTGCAGCAGGTCGCCGCAGATCACGACGCGCTGCCCCGCGATCGAGCCTTTCCGCCGCCGGATCGTCAGCGCGTCGAGCAGCGCCTGGGTTGGATGCTCGTGCCGCCCGTCGCCTGCGTTCAGGACCGGACAGTCGACCTTGTCCGCAATCAACCGCACGGCGCCGCTCGACATATGCCGGATCACGATCACGTCCGCGCGCATCGCATTGAGCGTCATCGCGGTGTCGATCAGCGTCTCGCCCTTCTTCACGCTCGACTGCGCGGCGTGCATGTTGACGACGTCCGCGCCGAGCCGCTTGCCGGCGATCTCGAACGACAGGAGCGTGCGCGTGCTGTTCTCGAAGAACGCGTTGATCTGGGTAAGCCCGGCCAGCCGCTTGTCGGGCGTGGCATGCGTGCGGTTGGCGCCGACCCACGTCTCCGCCTCGTCGAGCAGGAACGCGATCTCGTGTGGCTGGAGCCCGTCGATGCCGGTGAGATGCCGGTGCGGGAAGACGGCGCCGCCTTCGATGAGGGCGGCGGGGCGGTGATCTGAGGTTCGCATTAAAGCTGCGGGATAGTGGCGCGCGGGGCAGGGGGCAAGCGCGGCGATGACGATACGCCTCGTCCGTCCCTTCCGTCATCCTGGGCTCGACCCAGGATCCAGAGCCTAGCAGTGCGCCGCTCTTGGCTCTGGATCCTGACTTTCGTCAGGATGACGGGTGAGTATCAGATCTGTGCGGTCACCAACGCGTCGATCGCGCCCTGGAGGATGTACGCCGCCGCCATCTTGTCGACCAGTTCGGCGCGCTTGGCGCGGCTGGCGTCCTGTTCGATCAGCGTGCGGGTGACGGCGACGGTCGACCAGCGCTCGTCCTGGAGCAGAACCGGGAGGCCCATGTCCTTGAGGTTCTGTGCGAACGCCCGCGTCGATTGCGAGCGCGGGCTTTCGCTGCCGTCGAGGTTAATGGGGAGACCGATGACGAGACCGACGACCGCCTGCGCCTTGATGATCTCGGCGAGCGCGGCCTTGTCCTTCTGGAACTTGGTGCGGCGGATAAGGAGCGCGGGGCTCGCGAAGCTCCAGCCAGCGTCGCAGAGCGCCGTGCCGATCGTCTTGGTGCCGACGTCGAGACCGATCAGGCGGCCGCCGTTCGGGAGCGCGTCGCGGAACTGCGCGGCGGAGAGGGTAATCATTTGAAAGCCTTCAGGCGGCGGTTGGCGTCGGCGCGGATGTTCGCCCAGAACAGGCTGTAGTCGTAGACGTGGTAGTTGTTGCCGGGCAGCACGTACGGCCCGAGGTTCGGACCCTCGCCGATCAGCAGGAAACCGCGGTCGGCACAGCGTGCGGGGACGCTGCCGATCGCCATCGTCGCGGTCTTCAAGTCCGCGGACGGGACGAGCGTGCCGAGGTTGGCGGTGGCGGGCGCGGTCGCATCGGCGGTGCCGGTCAGCGGGTTGGTGCAGACCATCGGCGTGCCCTTGCGCGGCTGGCCGTTGAAGCCGGTGGTCTGGTCGTAGGCGTCGACGATCAGCGAAGGGTCGGCGGGCTCGGCAAAGCTTTCCCACGACAGGATGCAGCCGGTCTGCTCGGCGGCGCGGCATTCGGGGAGGCCCATCTTCGGAAGGTCTGTCGCGCGCGAAACGGGCCAGCCGACGACATACGCCGCGACGATCCGTGCCTTCAGCTTCGGGTCGGTGGCGATCCGGTCGCGGATCAGGCGGGTGAGATGGAGCGCGCCCTGGCTGTGGCCGGCGAGGATGATCGGGCGGGTCGGGCCGGCTTCCTTGAGGAACCGGTCGAACGCGGCGGAGACGTCGCCGTATGCTAGTGCCAGCGCGCGTTCGCTGTCCGCAACGCTGGTCAGGAACGCGCCGAACGTCGCCTGGCGGTAGCGTGGCGCCCAGATGTCGCCGGCCTCGTTGAAAGCGCTCGCCTGGCCGCGCAGGAACAGTTCCGCCCGCGCATTGGTCTCCGGATCGTCGATCGGCGCGTTCCAGTGGTCGCGGTTGATGTACGAGGTCGGGTGGATGAAGAAGATCGCTGCGCCCGTGCCGGGCTTGCCGGGGGTGTAGCCGGTCGGCGTCCAGAGCGCGGGATTGCCCGGCGCATCGGGGCGGGCGAGCCACATGATCTTTCGCGCGTAAATGTTGCGCGGGGCTTCGCGTTGCGGCTGGAACGTCTCGCTCGGGACCATCGCCACGCGCATAAGCTGCGTGCCGAACAGGCGGTAGGCGAGCAGGGCGGCGATCGCGAGGACGATCATCGCGGCGACGAAATAGAGAAACTTGCGGGCCAAGCGGGACCTTCCGTGCAGGCGGTGTCGCTCCCGTGCCGTATGCGCGCCGCCGTTGCAATCGCGCACCTTCGTGTTCCCCCGCCTCCGCGGGGGATCACGAAGGGTGTTGCGCCGCCTGCGCGCCCGGTGCTAGCCGCAGCCCATGTCCGTAGATACTGCAACCGTGAAGCGGATCGCGAGCCTTGCGCGCATCGCGATCACCGACGAGGACGCCGCCCGCATGGCGCCGGAACTCGGAAACATCCTTGGCTGGATCGAGATGCTCGAAGAGGTCGACACGACCGGTATCGAGCCGATGACCGCCGTCATCCCCAACACGCTGCGGCTGCGCGACGACGTCGTCAACGCCGACCCGCTGACCGGCGGCGGGATCCGTGAGCAGGTCCTCGCCAACGCGCCCGTGGCCGAACACGGGTTCTTCGCCGTGCCCAAGGTGATCGAATAATGACCGACCTCACAGATCTCGGGATCGCAGGCATTCGCGACGGCGTCCGCGACGGCTCGTTCAAGGCACGCGAAGTCGCCGATGCGTTCATCGTAAAGGTGAGCCAGGCCAAGGCGTTGAACGCGTTTCTTGTCGAGACGCCGGAGCATGCGATCGCGGCTGCCACTGCCGCCGATACCGCGCGCGAGGCGGGCGAGACGCTCAAGCCGCTGGCCGGCGTGCCGATCGGCATGAAGGACCTGTTCTGCACCAAGGGCGTCACGACGACCGCGGCGAGCCATATCCTCGAAGGCTTCACGCCGACCTACGAATCGACCGTCTCGCAGAACCTCTGGGACGCGGGCGCGGGGATGCTCGGCAAGCTGAACATGGACCAGTTCGCGATGGGCTCGTCGAACGAGACCTCGGCGTTCGGCAACGTGATCTCGCCGTGGAAGCGCAATGATGGTGGTAACGCCTCGCTGGCACCAGGCGGTTCGTCGGGCGGTTCGTCGTCGGCAGTTGCCGCACGGCTCTGCCCCGCCGCGACCGGCACCGACACCGGCGGCTCGATCCGCCAGCCCGCCGCCTTCACCGGCATCAGCGGCATCAAGCCGACCTATGGTCGCTGCTCGCGCTGGGGGACGATCGCGTTCGCCTCGTCGCTCGACCAGGCTGGGCCGATGGCGCGCGACGTCCGCGACTGCGCGATCCTGCTCGAGGCGATGGCCGGGTTCGATGCGAAGGACGGCACCTCGTTGCAGCTCGACGTACCGAAGTGGGAAGCGGGTTTGTCGGTCAATCTCAACGGTTTGCGCGTCGGTATTCCCAAGGAATATCGCGTCGACGGGATGCCCGAGGAGATCGAGGCGCTCTGGCAACAGGGCATCGACTGGCTGAAGGATGCCGGCGCGACGATCGTCGAGGTCTCGCTTCCGCACACCAAATACGCGCTGCCCGCTTATTACATCATCGCGCCGGCCGAAGCGTCGTCGAACCTCGCGCGCTATGACGGCGTCCGCTACGGGATCCGTGACCTGCCGACCGGCGCCGGCTTGCAGGACATGTACGCCGCGACGCGTGCCGACGGCTTCGGCCCCGAGGTGAAGCGTCGCATCATGATCGGCACCTACGTGCTGTCGGCGGGTTTCTACGACGCGTATTACACGCAGGCGCAGAAAGTCCGGACGCTGATCGCGCGTGATTTCGAACGGGCCTGGGAGACGTGCGACGTCCTGCTCACCCCGACCGCACCGTCGGCGGCATTCGCGCTCGGCGAGAAGTCGGCCGATCCGATCGCGATGTATCTGAACGACGTCTTCACCGTGCCGTCTTCGCTTGCGGGGTTGCCGGCGATGTCGGTGCCGGGTGGTCTCGACAAGCAGGGTCTGCCGCTCGGGCTGCAGATCATCGGCAAGCCGCTCGACGAACAAGGCGTGCTGAACGCAGGGCTCGCGATCGAACAGCGAGCAGGGTTCGTCGCCAGGCCGGATGTTTGGTGGTAAATCTACTGGACTGGCTGGGCGCGATTGGGGACTTGTCCCGATTATTGCCCGGCTTTGTTCCGGGTCGAGAAGATGACCTGCCTGCCCGGCGAAGAGTAAAGATCGAGCGGCCGGTCAGGGCAGCAGCTGAGAAAAAGCTCAGCTTGTTCCGGCGCTCAAGCGGTAGGTTGAAAGACAATGACTGAATCGAACTATCGTATCCAGGGCGAAACCGGCGAGTGGGAGGTCGTGGTCGGCCTCGAAGTGCACGCGCAGGTGACGTCGAACGCCAAGCTCTTTTCGGGCGCGGCGACTGCGTTCGGCGCGGAGCCCAACACGCAGGTGTCGCTGGTCGATGCGGCGATGCCGGGCATGCTGCCGGTGCCGAACCGCGAGTGCATCCGTCAGGCGGTCCGCACGGGCATGGCGATCGAGGCGCAGATCAACAAATGGTCGCGGTTCGACCGGAAGAACTATTTCTACGCCGATCTGCCGCAGGGCTATCAGATCAGCCAGCTCTATCATCCGATCGTCGGTGAGGGCGCGATCGACATCAGCCTCGACGAGAAGAACCCCGATGCCGCGGGCAAGCGGATCGGCGTCGAGCGCATCCATGTCGAGCAGGATGCGGGCAAGCTGATGCACGACCAGCATCCGACCCAGTCGTATGTCGACCTCAACCGGTCGGGCGTTGCGCTGATGGAGATCGTGTCGAAGCCCGATCTGGCATCGCCAGCGGAAACAGGGGCTTACCTGCGAAAGCTGCGATCGATCCTGCGCTATGTAGGCTCGTGCGACGGCAACATGGAAGAGGGCTCGATGCGCGCCGACGTCAACGTCAGCGTGCGCAAGCCCGGCGACGAGCTCGGCACGCGGACCGAGACGAAGAACGTCAATTCGGTGCGCTTCGTGATGGCGGTGGTCGAGCAGGAGGCCAAGCGTCAGGTCGAGGTGCTCGAGGCCGGTGGCAAGATCCAGCAGGAGACGCGGCTCTACGATCCCGATCGCAACGAGACACGCTCGATGCGATCGAAGGAAGACGCGCATGATTACCGCTACTTCCCCGATCCCGACCTGTTGCCGCTGGTGCTCGACGATGCGTTCCTGGCCGAGTGTCGGGCTTCGTTGCCCGAACTGCCGGATGCGAAGCGCGCGCGGTACGAGGCGCTCGGGATCACCGCGTATCAGGCGACGGTGCTGACCGCCGAGGTCGAGGCGGCGCGGTGGTTCGATGCGTTGCTCGACGCGGGCGTGAAGCCGGCGGCGGCGGCGAACTGGACGACGTCGGAGCTGTTCGGGGCGTTGAACCGGACTGGCAAGGATATCGAGAACTCGCCGGTGTCGCCGGCACAGGCGGCGGAATTGCTGGGGCTGATCGCGGACGGCACGCTGTCGGGGAGTCTTGCCAAGCAGGTGTTCGAGGTGATGCTCGAGACCGGCGACGGCGCGGCGAAGGTGGTCGAGGATCGCGGGTTGAAGCAGACCAGCGATACCGGGGCGATCGAGAAGGTGATTGCCGAGGTGATGGCGGCGAACGCGGACAAGGTCGCTGATTACCGCGGCGGCAAGGACAAGCTGTTCGGGTTCTTCGTGGGCCAAACGATGAAGGCGATGGGGGGGAAGGCCAACCCTGCTGTCGTGAACGAGGTTCTGAAGGGGATGCTTGGGGAGTCGGTGGCTTCGTAAAGCTACCGACTTCGCTCTCTCTCTCTCTCTCTCTCTCTCTCCTGCACCTGCTGGTCTCCCGCCCTTTCCGTTCTCCCGCGAAGGCGGGAGTCCAGGGCAACCGAACGCAGCGCTGCTTGATTCCTGGGCCCCCGCGTTCGCGAGGGAACAGAAGGGCGGCCATCTCCCCAATCGCCACCACCCCGGCGAAGGCCGGAGCCCAATTGGGGCACGGTGATAACGAGGGGCAGCGCTTCGTTACTGCAACCTTTCCAATTGGGCTCCGGCCTTCGCCGTGGTGGTTGTGTAAGGGGGCGGCCTTACCCATCCATCTTCTGCGGATGATGCGGCACCAGGATCAGCGTGTTCTCCTCCACGCGCCACGACGCCAGCCGCGACAGGAAGTTCATCCCCAGCACGTTCGTCTCGCCAAACGCCGGCGACACCACGACCTGCAAGTCCCGCGCGACGATCACACCGAGGCGCAAGCTCGCGATCGTCCCCGTCTTCGCCGCAATCGACCCATTGGCGGTCTGCAGCACGATCGGCACCACGCCGACCCGCGCGTCGATTCCTGCAGCGTCCGCCGTCTGTTCCGAGATCGCGGTGATCGTCGCCCCGCTGTCGATCAACAACCGCCGGCTAACCCCGTCGATCGTCGCGCGCGCCCAGAAATGGCCGTCCGGCGACATCCGGATACGAACCTCGCCGCCGACCACCTGCTGGTCCTCGATCTTCAGGAACCGGGCGATCTTGCCGACATACGGGTCGAACTGGCGCCGTTGGTCGACCGCGACGAACAGCAAGCCGACCAGCACGAGCGTCACGCCGATATTCACCAGCGTCCGCACGATCGGAATGCGCTGCGCGACGACGAGCACGACGACAGCGATGCCGAGTGCAACATACAGCGTGTGCGGTTGGCTGGGGTTGGGCAGCGTGAAGATCGACGGGTCCTGAAACAGAGGCGAATGCAATATCTTAGCGTAGTCGCGGCAACCTGTATCGGTGCTGACCGGCGCGTGAGCGAACGACGCTCGACAAAGGACCGATCCGAAACCGGCCGGATTGCCGTTCCTACGGATTGCGCGTGTTAGTCGAACGCGCTTCACTGAGACGGGGAGGCGGCAGATGGCGATCAGACGGACAATGACGGTCGCGATCCTGACGCTCGTCATCGGTCAGGCATCGGCTGCATCAAGCCAGTCCAGCGGCGAGCGGCGGCTTGCGGCGATGACACCAGCGCAATTCCAGGCCCGAACGACGCTCCAGGACGACGCTCTGGACACCGTTGCGACGATCACCACGGCGAACGGATTCGTCGAGCGAAAGCCCCTGCTGGGGCCTGCGCTCGATGACGTCTTTCTTCGGGCCTTTATCGACAAGACGACGGGCCGGGCCTCGTATCAGGCCTATGTCAGGATACGGTATCGCGACTATGGTTGGGCGAATTGGAATACGGCCAATTATGCAACGCCCGCGGGGCCGCGCGCGGTCGCGACGCAACGGATCGCGCGCGTGAGGGCATCATGTTCGAGGGGCTTTGCTTGCTTGAGGTCCGAGACCGTCGGGTTTGCGATCGGCGCGCCGCTGTTGAACGCCAATGCCAAGCTGTATGTCGGCGATGGAACACCGTCATGGCCATTCAAGATATCGGCGCAAAACGGCGGTGAACGCTCGTTCCTACTCTCGATGGCGGAAATTGCCGGCCTTTTGATGGCGGTCGATGCATATCGCACCGACCACCATCTGCCGACCTCATGACGCTTACTGCGCGTCGTTGTCCTGGTTCTTCACGACGCCGCCGGTACCACCGACGCCGTCGGGCATGCCGCTGTCCGTGAACGTCTCGGGCTCATCGCCGCCTTCGCCGCGCTCGACCGCGTCCGAACGCGACTCCACCGCCTGTTCGATGTCGCTGCGGGTGTCCTCGTCACGGTCCTCGGGGAGCGTTTCGGGGTTCGTGCCCGAATGGGGATCGTTCACGCTCAAAACTCCGGCTGGACGGGTGCGGGATCGTTCGACGGCGTTCCAGGCGCTGGCACGTCGATGTCCGGCGCGGGCGGATTGAACTCGGGCGGCGGCGCAGTCGGCTCGACGGGCGACGTCGGGGTCGGGAATTCTGCCGGGGGTTGGGTAGCCATGATGTCTCTCCTTCTAGATGTTCAACGCCTGTAATCAGCGGGAGTTGCCTATGTGCTTGCCCCCGCATGCATCGTTGGTATAGACGCGCCCGCTACGGCGATGTCCTGTGCGGGCGTGGCGGAACTGGTAGACGCGCTTGGTTTAGGTCCAAGTATCGCAAGATGTGGGGGTTCGAGTCCCTTCGCCCGCACCAGCCCGCCGCGCAGGCGAGGCGACCGCCCGAAGAATTATCCTGAATGCTCTTTTAGACAAAGGCCGGACATGCAGACTGTCGAGACGTTGAACGAGGGCCTCAAGCGCGCCTTTACGCTCACCATCACCGCGAAGGATATCGATGCCAAGGTCGATGTCGAGCTGAAGCGCCTCGCGCCGCAGATGAAGATGCCGGGCTTCCGTCCGGGCAAGGTACCGGCGAACCTGATCCGCAAGATGCACGGCCCGGCGCTCACGCAGGACGCGCTGAACGCGGCGATCCAGGAGAGCGTCCAGACGCTCGTCGCCGAAAAGCAGCTTCGCCCCGCGATGCAGCCTTCGGTCGAGCTCGAAGACGGCTATGACCTCGGCAAGGACGCCGTGGTCAAGGTCGAGATGGAGGTCCTCCCGCAGGTCCCCGCACCCGCGATCGACGGCATCAAGCTCGAGCGCCTGACCGTGCCCGTCGCGGACGACGCGGTCACCGAGCAGCTCCAGAAGTTTGCCGACCAGCAGAAGAAGTGGGACGACGCGGCCGACGATTACGTCGCGGCAATGGGCGATCTCGTCACCGTCGATTTCGTCGGCAAAACTGCCGATGGCGTCGCGTTCGAGGGCGGCACGGGCACCGACATGGGCGTCGAGCTCGGTTCGGGTCGTCTGATCCCGGGCTTCGAGGATCAGCTCGTCGGCGTGAAGACCGGCGACGACAAGGTCCTGAACGTGACCTTCCCTGAGGAGTATCAGGAGAAGTCGCTCGCAGGCCAGCCGGCGACGTTCGACATCACCGTCAAGTCGGTGAAGACCGCGGGCGAGAGCAAGATCGACGAGGATCTGGCGAAGTCGCTGGGTCTCGAGAGCCTCGAGCAGCTCACGGGGCTGTTGAAGGGTCAGATCGAGCAGGAGCATAACGGTCTCACGCGTACGCACATGAAGCGCAAGCTGCTCGACCAGCTCGCCGAGGGTCACGACTTCGAAGTGCCGCCGTCGATGGTCGAGGCCGAGTTCAACCAGATCTGGTCGCAGCTCCAGCACGAAGCCACGCATGAGACCGATCCCGAGGCTGCGATGGCCGAGATGGAAGGCGAGCGCGACGATTACCGCAAGATCGCCGAGCGTCGCGTGCGCCTGGGCCTGCTCCTGTCCGAGATCGGCCAGGCCAACGGCGTCGAGGTGTCCAACCAGGAAATGCAGCGTCTGCTGGCACAGGCGGCGCAGCAGTATCCCGCCGAGCAGCGCCAGCAGTTCATGCAGTACGTCCAGCAGGAGCCGATGGCGGCCGCCCAGCTGCGTGCGCCGCTGTACGAGGACAAGGTCGTCGACTTCCTGTTCGAGAAGGCCGAGATCACCGATCGCAAAGCGACGCGTGAGGAGCTGGAAGCCGCGATCGAGAGCGAGGACGGGTTCGCCAGCGGCACGCACACGCATGATCACGACAACCACAAGCCGAAGAAGAAGGCTGCGGCCAAGAAGGGCAAGCCAGCGTCGGACGAGGCTGCTTCGGATGACGCCGTGACGGACGAGGCATCTGCTTCGGACGCGACGGACGAGGCCAAGCCTGCGAAGAAGGCGCCTGCCAAGAAGAAGGCGGCTCCGGTTGAAGCGGAGACCGCCGTGACGGAGTCGTCGCCGGTTGCTGCCGAGAACGCAGAGGGCACCGAAGCTGCCGACGCACCGGCGAAGAAGCCGCGCGCGAAGAAGGCCGCGACCAAGACCGAGGCGTAACGCACGTTCGAGCGCCTCAGTAAGTGAGGCGCTCCACCCAACCGGGTCACCTCCCCGGCGTAGGCCGGGGTCCAATCGGAAAGGTAGCTGTAACGATGCGCGATGCTTCGTTATGGACCTTTTCCAATTGGGCCCCGGCCTCCGCCGGGGAAGTGCATTTTAGGGTTGTTCGGTGACTGAAATACCGTCTTCAACTCCGCAAGGGCAGGCCATGACCGAACCGAGAATCGCCGTCCTGCTCCCGTGCTACAACGAGGACGCCGCGATCGCGCAGACGATTGCCGGTTTCCGTGCCGCGCTGCCCGGCGCCACCATCTTCGTCTACGATAACAACAGCGCCGACCGCACGATCGAGGTCGCGCGCGCCGCCGGCGCGGTCGTCCGAACCGAGCGCATCCAGGGCAAGGGCGCTGTCGTCCGCCGGATGTTCGCCGATATCGACGCCGACATCTACGTGATGGCCGATGGCGACGCGACCTACGACGCCGCCTCCGCACCAAATCTGGTCGCGCGCGTGCTCGACGAGCAGCTCGACATGGTCGTCGGCTCACGCATCAGCCAGGTCCAGGAAAGCTACCGCCGCGGGCATCGGTTCGGCAACGCGCTGCTCACCGGTATGCTTGCCCGCCTGTTTGGCCGCAGCTTCACCGACATCCTCTCAGGCTACCGCGTGTTCTCGCGCCGGTTCGTCAAGAGCTTCCCGTCGCTGTCGGCCGGGTTCGAGATCGAGACCGAGATCAGCGTCCACGCGCTCGAACTCAAGATGCCGATCGGCGAGGTCGAGACGCCCTATTACGCGCGCCCCGAAGGCTCCGAATCGAAGCTCAGCACGTACGGCGACGGGTGGCGCATCCTCCGCACGATCATGACTCTGTACCGGATCGAGCGGCCGCTCTGGTTCTTCGGCGCGATCGGCAGCGTGTTCGGCCTGCTCGCGCTGATCCTCGGCATCCCGCTGGTGCTGACGTACATCGAGATCCACCAGGTGCCACGCTTCCCGACCGCGATCCTGATCACCGGTCTGGGCATCTTCGCTGCGCTCAACGTCTTCACCGGTCTGATCCTCGACACGGTCGTCCGCGGCCGCCGCGAAGTCCGCCGCCTGGCGTACCTGGCTTACCCCGCCCCAGGCATCTGACTCCCTCGCCCCTCCGGGGAGAGGGAAGGAGGAGCCACTTGGCGACGGGAGGGTGAGGGGCGGTTGGCGGATCCCAACCGCCGCTCACCCTCCCACCCGCAAGCGCGGGCGGGCCCCTCCCTCTCCCCGGAGGGGCGAGGGCAAGCAGTCCCCGCGCCGAGCAGCAGGCAGGGCTTGAACTCCCCTCTCGGACCGCCGATGTTAGCGGTTCACTGGGGCATAAGAGAGATTTCCATGCACAATCCGTTCGAGACCGGCGATTTCGCGAGCCCGTTGGCCAGCGCCGGGCTCGGCCTGCAGCAGACGCAAGCAGGCCTGGTTCCCATCGTCATCGAGCAGTCGAACCGCGGCGAGCGTTCGTTCGACATCTTCTCGCGCCTGCTCCGCGAGCGCATCATCTTCGTGACCGGTGGCGTCGAGGACGGCATGGCCTCGCTGATCACCGCGCAGCTGCTCTTCCTCGAGTCCGAGAACCCGAAGAAGGACATCTTCATGTATATCAACTCGCCGGGCGGTGTCGTCACGGCGGGCATGGCGATCCACGACACGATGCGGTACATCCGTCCGCGCGTCGGGACCGTCTGCATCGGTCAGGCCGCCTCGATGGGCAGCTTCCTGCTCGCGAGCGGCGAGCCCGGCATGCGCGTCGCGATGACCAACGCACGCATCATGATCCATCAGCCATCGGGTGGTGCCCAGGGCATGGCTAGCGACATCGAGATCCAGGCGCGCGAGATCCTGCGCATCCGCAAGCGCATGAACGAGCTGTATTCGCAGTATACCGGCCAGCCGATCGAAGAGATCGAGCGCCGGATGGACCGCGATACGTTCCTCGAAGCGAACGAGGCGAAGGATTTCGGGCTGATCGACGAGGTGTTCGACAAGCGCCCGGCGGTATCCGAGGATGCCCCGAAACCCGCTTGAACGACACTGGCATGGGGTGAATCGTAAACCCCGCCGGTTTATTTGATTGTAGGAACTCCGGGGTGCGTTACGGTAGCGGCCCCGGAAACGGCACGTGCACCGACATGCGCGAGAGGTGATTGAATGACGAAGCTGAGCGGTGGCGACTCGAAGAGCACCCTCTATTGCTCGTTCTGCGGGAAGTCGCAGCACGAGGTCCGCAAGTTGATCGCCGGGCCGACGGTCTTCATCTGCGACGAGTGCGTCGAGCTATGCAACGACATCATCCGTGAGGAGACGAAGTCTGCGCTGGTGTCCAAGAAGGACGGCGGCGTGCCGACTCCGCAGGAGATCTGCGACGTCCTCGACGATTACGTGATCGGCCAGAAGCGCGCGAAGCGCGTGCTGTCGGTGGCGGTGCACAATCACTACAAGCGGCTCAACCACGGCGCCAAGGGTGCCGATGTCGAGCTGTCCAAGTCGAACATCCTGCTGGTCGGGCCGACCGGTTGCGGCAAGACGCTGCTCGCGCAGACGCTCGCCCGCATCCTCGACGTGCCGTTCACGATGGCCGATGCGACGACGCTGACCGAAGCCGGCTACGTCGGCGAGGATGTCGAGAACATCATCCTCAAGCTGCTCCAGGCGTCGGACTACAACGTCGAGCGGGCGCAGCGCGGGATCGTCTATATCGACGAGATCGACAAGATTTCGCGCAAGGCCGAGAACCCCTCGATCACGCGCGACGTGTCGGGCGAAGGCGTGCAGCAGGCGTTGCTGAAGCTGATGGAGGGCACCACCGCGTCGGTGCCTCCGCAGGGTGGGCGGAAACATCCACAGCAGGAGTTCCTGCAGGTGGATACGACCAACATCCTGTTCATCTGCGGCGGTGCGTTCTCGGGTCTCGAGAAGATTATCGGTGATCGTCTGCAGGGCAAGTCGATCGGTTTCGGTGCGTATGTCGCCGGGCCGGACGAGCGCAAGACGGGCGAGACGCTGAAGTCGGTCGAGCCTGAGGATCTGTTGAAGTTCGGGCTTATCCCCGAGTTCGTCGGGCGTCTGCCGGTGATCGCGACGCTCGAGGATCTCGACGTCGACGCGCTGGTGAAGATCCTGAAGGAGCCGAAGAACGCGCTGGTCAAGCAGTACCAGAAGCTGTTCGAGATGGAGGACGTCGCGCTCGGTTTCACCGACGACGCGCTGGTCTCGGTCGCCAAGAAGGGCATCGAACGCAAGACCGGTGCACGCGGTCTTCGCTCGATTCTGGAGAGCATCCTGCTCGATACGATGTTCGACCTGCCGGGCATGGACGGTGTCGACGAGGTGATGATCGACAAGGACGTGATCGAAGGCCGCAAGGAACCAATCCGCGTCTATGCGGAGAAGAAAAAGACTGGCGACGCTGCGTAAGGCGGGGTTGGTTTGAGATACGGGAGAGGGCGTCGAGCGATCGGCGCCCTTTTTCGTTTGGGGCAGAGCGCGTGCTGCTCTTCTGACTGTTCCCCCGCGAAGGCGGGGGTCCAGAGTACCAAGCTGTAGCGGTCGTAACTCCTGGACCCCCGCTTCCGCGGGGGAACGGCAGGATGTGACCTGACCCGGACAGAACGGGCGATATGCCCCGTCTTCACCCACTACACCATTGGCGTCGCTTCTATCTTGGGGGACATTGTTGGGGTTCGCGGCGACGACGTCGGGACCCGCGTGCGGCCGGCGCCGCCACTACGGTCCTCAAGTCAAAAGCCGAGCCCGCTCCAAATCCTTGGGACGTCCGAACAGCCTGAGCATCTCGGCCAGTTCAGCACGATCAGGTACATAAACGACGGACCCTCCGACGAGGACAGGCACGCGCGTCCGAGGCAGTACCTCCGCCCAACCCGCGCTTGTCGCAACATTAAACCCCCGCCATGATCTCGACGACCAAAGGCGGCGTCTCCCACCGCCCGAACAGCATCGACCGGAACATTGGACTCGCGCCATCCTCGATCGGTACGACGCCAAGCCTGTCCATCAGTCGCCGAGCATCCACCACGCTCATGAGAACATCGACGTCGCCGACCTCGATCGGCGTCACGCCGTGAAGCGCCACCGCGGCGCTGGAAATGACCCACCACGGGTCTTGAGCATCCCGCATCGCATCGACGGTCATGACGAGCGTTTCGCGGAGATCGGAAGTCAGCATCGGTGCAGCCTACTCGATCCTTACCGCCCCGCAATCGCCCCGACTCGGACCCTTATCGGCCCTCGCGCATTCGTTGACCAAGTGGAACGAGGGAGCATGCATGACGATCGAAGTGGCCGACCGACCGAACGAACACGTGGTGGAGACGATGCCGGACCGTCTGGCGCTCCCGATCTGGACGCTGATCGCGCCGGGCCTGGGACTGCTCGCCGTCCTCGTCGGCCTCGCCAAGATGGGCACGCTCGGCACCGCCGCCGCAGTCATCGTCCTGATCGGCAGCGTGCTCGCCGCCGTCCATCACGCCGAGGTCATCGCGCACAAGGTGGGTGAGCCGTTCGGGACGCTCGTCCTCGCGATCGCGGTCACCGTGATCGAGGTGTCGCTGATCGTCTCGCTGATGCTATCGAACGCCGGCGATGCGACTACGCTCGCGCGCGACACGGTGTTCGCGGCGATCATGATCATCCTCAATTTCATCATCGGCATCTGCCTGCTCGCGGGCGCGGTGCGGCATCATGAGCAGCGGTTCACGCTGAAGGGCATGACCGCGGCGCTGGGCGTGCTCGCGGCGATGGCGGTGCTGTCGCTGATCCTGCCGAACTATACGTCGTCGACACAGGGCCCGACCTACGCATCGTCGCAGCTGATCTTCGTCGCGGTCGTATCGCTGATCCTCTACGGCACGTTCGTGCTGGTGCAGACGGTACGCCACCGCGATTATTTCCTGCCGTCGACCGACGACAAGGACGACCATGCCGCGCCGCCATCGGGCCGCGCGACGGGCATTGCCTTCGCCGCGCTGCTGGTGGCGCTGGTGTCGGTGGTGTTGCTCGCGAAGACGCTGTCGCCGACGATCGAGGCCGCGGTACTCGGTGCCGGCCTGCCGCTGACCGTGGTCGGCGTGGTGATCGCGGCGCTGGTGCTCGCGCCCGAAAGTCTTGCCGCGTACAAGTCGGCGCGGCGCAACCGGTTGCAGACCAGCCTCAACCTCGCACTTGGCTCCGCGCTGGCGACAATCGGGCTGACGATCCCGAGCGTGGCGATCGTGTCGCTGGTGCTCGACCTGCCGATCGCGCTCGGCATCGATGCCAAGAGCATGACGCTGTTGGCGCTGTCGCTGTTCGTTGCCACGCTCTCGCTCGGCACCGGGCGGACGACGGTGTTGCAGGGTGTCGTCCACCTCGTGATCTTTGCGGCCTATCTGTTCACTACGGTGGTGCCGTAAACTCAGGGGCCCTGCGTCGACAGGTAGGCGATGACGTCGGCGCGGTCCTTCGGGTCGGAGAGACCCGCAAACGCCATCGTCGTGCCCGGCACCATCTTGCGCGGGTTGGTGAGCCAGGCGTCCATGCGCTTGGCGTCCCAGTTGCCACCAAGCGCCTTTAGGCCGGCGGTGTAGGAGTAGCGCGGGCGCCGCTCGCCAATCGGGCCGCCCATGACGGCGTAGAGGTTCGGACCGTCGGTATCGCCCGCATATTGCCCGATCGTGTGGCAGGCGGTGCACTGACGGAAGACCCGTTCGCCGCTGGCGATCTGGCTGGTCGTGCCGGCGTCGGGGCTCGAACCGCAGCCGGCTAGCGCCAGTGCAAGCAAGGGCCACCGCGGCAGAGTCATCGTTTCTGGCGTGCGGCCAAGGCGAGGCCGGCGGCGATCTGCGCGACGGCGTAGAGGCGGCGGCGGCCTGGGCGGTCGACGAAGGGCCTCACAAGTTTCTCGGTGCCAAGCGCATCGTCCTTCCAGAGATCGACGTGGCGGCGGGGTTGGAGGAAACCGATCAACCCGTCGCCAACCATGAAGATCGCCGCCATCTCCGCCGCGCGCGATCCCCAGATGTTCTCCTGCGCACGCAGGAGTCCAGGAGTCACGGGCGTCGTCTCTTGGGACCCTGGGCCCCCGCCTTCGCGAGGGAACGGTGGAGAGGTCATTGCGCTTTTCCCTTCGCGGCTTGCGCGGCCTTCCAAGCGGCCACGTCTTCCAGTGTCACACTACGCCGCAAGACCAGCGCATCCGGATCGATCACGACATGCGCGCCGGCCGGGACCGACAAGCTCGCCTTCCCGCCAGTCATCGGCAACGTCCGCGTCTTGCCGTCGATCTGCACCTGTACCGGCAGCGGGAAGGGGCCATTCCCTGGCACCTTCCAGGCCAAAGTCAGCATATTCCCCGTCCGCGTTTCCACTAGCTCGGGCAGCGCCGCCTGCCGGAGATACACGTCGAAGAACCACGCATAGTCCTTCCCCGTCACCTTCCGGACGAGCCCCTCATATTCCTTCGTCGACCCGAACCGCGGCGCGAAATTTCCCGGCTTCGGATCCGCGCGCCCGTACACCGCCAGCCGCGTGACGTCGAAGAACGCCTTGTCGCCGATCAGGCTCCGCAGCGTGTGGAGCATCCAAGACCCCTTGTAGTAGATGTCCTGCCCCGCACCGCCCTTGTCGAGTTCGTACACCTCCTCCTCGGTGGTGACGCGCTGCTGCGTGATCGGCTTGAGGTTCATGATCGAGGTGCGTTCGCCCTGCATCATCGCGGCATAGCGTGCACGCCCCTCGCGCCACTGGCCATAGAGCGGCTGCATGTACGTGCCATACCCCTCGTGCAGCCAGTAATCGTCCCAGTTGGCGGCGGTCAGCTGGTTGCCGAACCACTCATGTGCGAATTCGTGCTGGAACAGCCAGTCGAACCCCTCCGGCGCCTTCTCGTAGCCGTTGCCATAGGCGTTGATCGTCTGGTGCTCCATGCCCTTGTGCGGCGTCTCGACCACGCCGAGCTTCTCGTCGCCGAACGGGTAGGGGCCGATCATGCTTTCGAAGAAATCGAGCGTCGGCGCGAACTCGGCGAACAGCTTCTCCGCCTGCGGTTTCTCGCCCGGCAGGTACCAGTAATACATCGGGATGCTGTTGCCGAAGCGGCTCTTGTAGGTGCCGCTGATCTCCTCATACGGCCCGACGTTCAGCGCGATGCCGTAGGTGTTGGGATGCTTGGCACGCCAGTTCCACGTCGTCCGCCCGTCCGCCAGCGTGTCGACGCCGAGCAGCACACCGTTCGACGGCGCCTTCAGCCCCTTCGGCACGGTGATGTGTAGCGTCACCAGCGCGGGCTCGCCGGTCGGGAAGTCGAGGCACGGCCAGAACAGGTCGCAGCCATAGCCCTCCGCGGTCGTCGCGAACCACGTGCGACCGTCGGGCGTCTTCGACCAGACCATGCCGTCGTCCCACGGTGCCTTCACCGCGACGTGCGGCGTGCCGCCATAGGTGATCTTGGCGGTGACCTTGCCGCCCGCGGGGACGGGCTTTGGCAGCGTGATCATCAGTCGTCCCTCGGGATTGCTCCAGGCCGAGGGCTCGAGCGGAACGCCGTCGATCGCGATCGCGCTGACCGGCAGATTGCGGTCCAGGTCGATCGGTAGGCAGGCGAGAGGGGCCTTTGCCGTGAAGACCAGCGTAGCGACACCGTTCAGACTTTCCGTTTCGGGTAGCACCTCGAACGCGAGGTCGGCGCTGTCGAACCGGAGCGCGGTCTGCTCGGGTGTCAGTACGCCCCCAGACCGCTGCGTCTGCGCGGTGATCGCGGGCTCGCCCTTCTTGGGAAGCGGCGCGGCGGCTGTGAGAAGTGCGACGGCGCTTACCGCGAGGAGAAAACCTGATTTCATGGCGTATTCTCGCGCGGAGGTCGGGGCGATACAAGCTATAAGCCTATATTCCTCGTCATTCCCGCGAAGGCGGGGACCCATACCGGCTAGCTTCGCGGCATGATCGCCGACCCCCGAGGATATGGATCCCCGCCTTCGCGGGAATGACGATGGGGTATTCGAGCGCTGGACCCCGGAACAAGGCTCACCTGACCGCAGCCGAAGGGCCGGGGGTGACGGGGACTTTGTGGCGTCGTTTTGGACCGGATCGTACCGATCCCACCGCCAAGCAATTGATGGACGGTTCATCCTCACCATATAAGCTGTTAGATTATGCCCCCATGCAGGCACCCACCGGAGCGTTCATGACCCAGTACCCCGTCCTTCCCCTTCGCGACATCGTCGTGTTCCCGCACATGATCGTGCCGCTGTTCGTCGGCCGCGATAAGTCCGTTGCCGCGCTCGAAGCGGCAATGGCGGCGGACAAGGAGATCTATCTCGTCGCGCAGGTCGATCCGGCCGAGGACGATCCCTCGCGCGACGACCTGTATTCGATGGGCGTCACCGCGACCGTGCTCCAGCTTCTGAAGCTGCCCGACGGCACCGTCCGCGTGCTGGTCGAGGGCAAGGGCCGCGCGACTCTGGAAACGCTCGACGAAAGCGGCGACTTCCTCACCGCAACGGTCGAGCCGGTCGCCGATGCGGAGGTCGAAGGGCCGGAACTCATCGCGCTGATGCGTTCGGTGGTCGACCAGTTCGAGAATTACGCCAAGCTCAACCGCAAGCTGTCGTCCGAGACCTCGGTACAGCTGTCCGAGATCGAGGACGCGTCGAAGCTTTCCGACGCGGTGATCGCGAACGTCCAGATCAAGGTCGCCGAGAAGCAGGCGATCCTGCTCGAAACCAATCCGTCGAAGCGCCTTGAGATGGCGTTCGCGGCGATGGAGGGCGAGCTGGGCGTCCTGCAGGTTGAGAAAAAGATCAAGAGCCGCGTCAAGCGCCAGATGGAAAAGACGCAGCGCGAATATTACCTCAACGAGCAGTTGAAGGCGATCCAGCGCGAACTCGGCAACGAGGACGGCGAGGGCGAAGGCGACGAGATCGCCGAGCTGACGCAGAAGATCGCGACGCTCAAGATGAGCAAGGAAGCGCGTGGCAAGGCGACGTCCGAGCTGAAGAAGCTCAAGACGATGGCGCCGATGAGCGCCGAGGCGACCGTCGTGCGCAATTATCTCGACGTGCTGCTCGGGCTCCCCTGGGGCAAGAAGTCGAAGATCAAGAAGGACATCGCTGCCGCACAGGTGACGCTGGACGAGGATCATTACGCGCTCGAGAAGGTCAAGGACCGGATCGTCGAGTATCTCGCCGTGCAGGCGCGCACCAACAAGCTGAAGGGGCCGATCCTGTGCCTCGTCGGTCCTCCGGGTGTCGGCAAGACCTCGCTCGGCAAGTCGATCGCCAAGGCGACCGGGCGCGAGTTCATCCGCCAGTCGCTGGGCGGCGTGCGTGACGAAGCCGAGATCCGTGGGCATCGCCGCACCTATATCGGCTCGCTGCCGGGCAAGATCGTCACGAACCTCAAAAAGGCCGGCACGTCGAACCCGCTGTTCCTGCTCGACGAGATCGACAAGCTCGGCCAGGATTTCCGCGGCGATCCGGCGTCGGCGCTGCTCGAGGTTCTCGACCCGGAGCAGAACGGCAAGTTCCAGGATCATTATCTGGAGGTCGATATCGACCTGTCGGACGTGATGTTCGTGTGCACGGCGAACTCGCTCAACCTGCCGCAGGCGCTGCTCGATCGCATGGAGATCATCCGTCTGGAGGGCTATACCGAGGACGAGAAGGTCGAGATCGCCGAGCGCCATCTGGTCGAGAAGCAGATCGAGGCGCACGGTCTGAAGCCGGGTGAGTTCACGCTGACGCAGGAAGGGCTTCGCACGCTCATCCAGCAATACACGCGTGAGGCCGGCGTGCGTACGCTGGAGCGCGAGATCGCCAAGCTGTGCCGCAAGGCGCTGCGCCAGATCCTCGAGAACAAGACGACGAGCGTCACGATCACGCCCGAGAACATCGGCGAATATGCCGGCGTGCAGAAGTACCGCCACGGTCTGGGCGAGACCGAGAACCAGATCGGTGCGGTCACCGGGCTCGCCTGGACCGAGGTCGGCGGCGAGTTGCTGACGATCGAGAGCGTCACGGTCGCGGGCAAGGGTCAGGCGAAGCTCACCGGTAAGCTCGGTGACGTGATGAAGGAGTCGATCGAGACCGCGTTCAGCTTCGTCAAGGCACGCGCACCAAGCTACGGGATCAAGCCGAGCCTGTTCGCGCGGAAGGATATTCACATCCATCTGCCCGAGGGTGCGGTGCCGAAGGATGGTCCGTCGGCGGGTATCGGCATGGTCACGTCGATCGTCTCGACGCTGACCGGCGTGCCGATTCGGCGCGAGGTGGCGATGACCGGCGAAGTGACGCTGCGCGGCCGCGTGCTGCCGATCGGTGGCCTCAAGGAGAAGCTGCTGGCCGCGCTGCGGGGCGGGATCGAGACGGTGCTGATCCCGGCGGAGAACGAGAAGGATCTCGCGGAAATCCCAGCGAACATCAAGGCGGGGTTAAAGATCGTCCCCGTTTCGCATGTCGACGAGGTGCTTCGTCTGGCGCTGACCGAGCCGCTCGAAGCGATCGAGTGGACCGATGCGGACGAGCTGGCGGCGCTGCCTCCTGCGCCGATCGCGCCGGTCGGGGGTGGCCTTCACCACTGATCCATGTTTGGATCGTAAGCGACGACGCGGCGGTTTCGTTTGACAGCAGACGGGGCCGCCGCATTATTGCGCGCTGACTGCGGCCGTGATTCTATCGCGGCCGACTTGAGACTTTCCGGGGGACTATATGAACAAGCAGGAACTGATCGCGACGGTTGCCGACACGTCCGGGCTGGTGAAGGCCGACGCGGTCAAGGCAGTCGAGGCGGTGTTCGACGCGATCGAGGCATCGTTGAAGAAGGGCGACGAGGTTCGGCTGGTCGGTTTCGGCACGTTCTCGATCTCTAAGCGCAAGGCGTCGACCGGCCGCAATCCCCGGACCGGCGAGCCGATGACGATCAAGGCCTCGACCCAGCCGAAGTTCAAGGCGGGCAAGGGTCTGAAGGACGCGGTCAACTAGGACCGGTGTCGATAGGGCTGGACAGGTGGACGGGGTCTGCCTAAAGGCCCGCTTCCGAACGAGTTTCGGGCGCGTAGCTCAGTGGTAGAGCACACCCTTCACACGGGTGGGGTCGCTGGTTCAATCCCAGCCGCGCCCACCAGATTTACGCCGGTTCCTTCGCACGAAGGGGCCGGCGTTGCTGTTTCTGGCGTGGGTCGGGGCTGCGTAATCACGCGGCACGCACCATTAACCCTCGTCCGTCATCCTGACGAAAGTCAGGACCCAGAGCCACGCAGTACAACGTCCGTTACCCTGGATCCTGACTTTCGTCAGGATGACGGAGCGGCTTTCGTGGCGCAGCGTGCGGCAAAGACCAGTCCTTCGCACAACATGACAGCTTCTTCATTAGGCTGGTTCGTTCGATCGAACTAAACGGCGCTCGTGCTCCAGTCCCGACTCCTAGACATCGCGATCAGCGAATTCGGCACCAAGGGCCTGGAGGGCGCGAGCACGCGCGGGATCGCCGCCGCCGCCGGCACCGCGATGTCGTCGATCACCTACCACTATGGCGGCAAGGAGGGCTTGTACCTCGCCGCCGCCGACCGGATCGCCGAGCGCATGTCGGCCGTGATGGGCGACCCGTCCGAGCTGTCGCATGACGTCGCGGAAGACGACGCCAGCGAAGCCCGCGCCCAGATCCACCGCATCTTCGGCCGGCTGGCGGACAAGATGGCGAGCAACGAAAGTGCCGACTGGACGCTGTTCGTCCTGCGCGAACAGATGAAGCCGAGCGAGGCGTTCGAGCGGATCTATGGCGGCGTGATGGGCCAGATGGTGCGCAGGCTCAGCGACCTCGTCTGCATCGCCACCGGTTGCGCCGAAATCCGCACCGGCCGGATCGCGACGATCACCTTGATGGGGCAGGTCATCACGCTGCGGGCGAACCGCGCGACCTGCCTCAAACTGCTCGAGCGCGATACGCTCGAACCCAACGATATTCTCGATATCAAGGCGCGGATCGACGCCAATATCGACGCCATTCTCGATTCGATGCGTGCTGAAGAACAGGGCCAGGCATGACCGACCAGAACACTCATTCCGACGCCAACCATGACGACGAGGATCGCAAGGACGATCCGAACGGCGAGGACCAGCAGTCCGATGCCGACCAGCAGGACGAGTCCGAGGACGACAAGAAGCCGTCGGTATTCAAGAAGCCGATCTTCTGGATCATCCTCGTCATCGTCGTCGGCGGACTGATCATCGGCGGCGTGGTCTATTGGCTGCACGCGCGGCAGTTCGAGTCGACCGACGACGCGTTCGTCGACACGCACATCGTCCGCCTTGCGCCACAGGTCGCGGGCACCCTGATCCAGGTCGCCGATATCGATAACCGCCACGTCGAGGCCGGTCGCCTGCTCGCGGTGATCAAGTCGTCGGGCCGCCATGCGCAGGTCGTCGAGGCGCAGGCGAACGAATCGCAGGCGCGCGCGCAGTTTGCGCAGGCGCAGGCGCAGGTCACCGCCGCCGAGGCGCAACGCCAGCAGGCCGCCGCACAGGCGCGCGTACCAATGGCGGCCGCCGTGAAGGCGCAGCAAGACCTTGCGCGCTACGAGGCGTTGCTGCGGCTCGATCCGAGCGCAGTCGCGGGCCAGCAACTCGATCAGGCGCGCGCCACCGCCCGCCAGACCGCCGCCGATGCCGCCGCCGCCCGCGAGCAGATCGACACCGCCACCGCGCAGATCAGCGTCGCCAGGAAGCAGGTCGGCGCGGCCAAGTCGGTGATCGACGCCCGTCGCGCGCAGGTCGATCAGGCGAACGTCACGATCGGCGATCTCCGCGTGACCGCGCCGGTCGCAGGCCAGGTCGTCAATCGCTCGGTCAACGTCGGCTCCTATGTCGCGCCCGGCACGCAGCTGATGGCGATCATCCCCGACACAATGTGGGTGACCGCGAACTTCAAGGAGACGCAGCTTACCATGATGCGGATCGGCCAGCCCGTCGACATCCATGTCGACGCGTATCCCGGCGTCGACTTCAAGGGCCATGTCGACTCGATCCAGCGCGGCGCCGGCCAGGCGTTCGCCCTGCTGCCGCCGCAGAACGCGACCGGCAACTACGTGAAGGTCGTCCAGCGCGTGCCCGTGCGGATCGTGTTCGACGCCAAGAACGGCCCCGATCCGAAGCGCTATCCGATCGGCCCGGGCATGTCGGTGGTGCCGACCGTCAAGGTCCGCTGAGGTGGCGAAAGCTCCTGCGAAAGTTGATGCGGGAGGCGGTCACACCTGGTCGCCGAGCCGGTCGGCGGCGGGCAAGTACAGCCCTTGGCTGATCGTCGCGATCATCTCGATCCCGACTTTCATGGAGGTGCTCGACACCTCGATCGCGAACGTCGCGCTCGATCATATCTCGGGCGGGCTGTCGATCACCACCGATCAGGCGACGTGGGTGCTGACCAGCTACCTCGTCGCCAACGCGATCGTTATCCCGATCTCGGGCTGGCTGTCCGACGCGATCGGACGGAAGCGCTATTTCCTGCTGTCGATCGCGCTGTTCACGCTCGCGTCGCTGCTCTGCGGCCTCGCGCCGAACATCGGCACCCTCGTCGTCGCCCGCGTCTTACAAGGCATTGGCGGCGGCGGATTGGCGCCGGTCGAACAGTCGATCCTCGCCGACACCTTCCCGCCCAAGCAACGCGGGATGGCGTTCGCCGCGTTCGCGATCGTCGTCGTCGTCGGCCCCGTGCTCGGGCCGACGCTGGGCGGCTACATCGTCGAATATTCGAGCTGGCATTGGGTGTTCCTGATCAACGTGCCGGTAGGCATCGCCGCGTGGTTCCTGGTCGAGACGTTCGTCGACGAGCCGGACCAGGTGAAGAAGGACCGTGACGAGCGCTTCAAGAACGGCCTGACGATCGACTATGTCGGCGTCGCGCTGGTCGCGCTCGGGCTCGGCTTCCTCGAACTCACTTTCGATCGCGGCGAGCGTGAGGACTGGTTTTCGAGCGGTTTCATCGTGATGTCGGCGATCATCGCCGCGGTGTCGCTGGTCACGCTCGTCATCTGGGAGCTGAACCACAAGGACCCGGTGATCGACCTCAAGCTGATGAAGAACCGCAACTTCGCGCTGACGATCGGCGTGATGGGCGTCACCGGCATGATCCTGTTCGGCACCACGCAGCTCATTCCGCAGATGCTGCAACAGGTGCTCGGCTACAGCTCGCTCGATGCGGGTCTCGCGCTGACCGCTGGCGGTCTCGCGACGCTCGTCATGGTGCCGTTCGCGGGGCGACTGAGCGGGCTGGTCGATGTCCGCTTCCTGCTGTTCCCCGCGTTGCTGGTGCAGGCGTTCGCGCTGTGGAACATGAGCCACCTGACCGCCGACATAGCGTTTTCCGACGCGGCGTTCGCGCGGCTGTTCCAGGCGATGGCGCTACCGTTCCTGTTCGTGCCGATCAACGCGATCGCCTATGTCGGGCTCAAGCAGACACAGACCGCGCAGGCATCGAGCCTGCTCAACGTCTCGCGCAATCTCGGCGGCACGATTGGCATCTGTTTCGCGCAGACTCAGCTTGCGGGCGGGTTGCAGCGGCATCAGTCGGAACTGACGCAGACGCTCAACCCGCTCGATCCGAACTACAATGACTGGATGCAGAAGGCGACGAGCGTGTTCGGCGGGCAGGGCGATGCGACGACGCCTCTGGCCGTTCTCTACAGCCAGATGCAGCGGCAGGCGACGATGCTCGCGTTTCTCGACGTGTTCCGCGCGATGATGGTGGTCGTGCTGTGCGTCGCGCCACTGGTTCTATTCATGCGCTCCGGCAAGACCGGCGGCGCGCCCTCGGGAGGGATGCATTGATGCGTGCGCGGTTCATGGTGGTTGCGGTTGCGGCCCTGCTCGCGGGGTGCACCGTCGGCCCAAACTATAAGCCGCCCGAGATGGCGGTGCCGCCGGCGTTCGTCGGTCCGCAGGCTAGCGTTGGTACTTCGGTTGACCCAGCCCGCTGGTGGTCGGCGTTCGGCGATCCGCAGCTGGATGGCCTCGTAGAGCGCGCGCTGAAGGGCAATCCGGACATCGCGATCGCGGCTTCGCGCGTGCGGCAGGCACGATTGCAGGAGATCGTCGCACGCTCGCAAGGGTTGCCGAGCGTGAACGCCAGCGCCAGTCCGAGCCACATCGAGTTCAGCAAGAACGCCGGCCTCTCGTCGATCGCACGTGCGTTCAGCGGCGGCACGGGGGCAGGCGGCACCGGCTCGACCGGGGGGATAGCACTGCCCGGCAGCGGGATCACGACGTACTCGGTCGGGTTCGACGCGAGCTGGGAGCTCGACCTGTTCGGCGGCGTCCGGCGGAGCACCGAAGGCGCGCGGGCGCGGACCGAAGCAGCGGTCTGGTCGAAGCGCGACGCTGCGGTGACGCTCGCGGCGGAAGTCGCGCAGGCGTATTTCGCGCTGCGGCTCGACCAGGCGCAGCTCGCGACGATCGAGGGCGAGATCGCCAACCAGCAACGCGCACTGACGATCGCGGGCAACATCGCCAAGGTCGGCCTCGTCCCGCCGATCGACGTCACCCGCCAGCGCGCCTCGATCACCTCGACGCAAGCGCGTGCCGAGCCGGTCCGTGCCGATGTCGACGTCCGCATGCACGCGCTGGCGATCCTGCTCGGCGAGCCGCCGGCGACGCTGATGGCGGAGCTCGCGGCGCCTTCTGCCGCGCCACTCGGGGTGCCGACGATCCCGGCCGGGTTGCCGTCAGAGTTGTTGCGCCGCCGCCCGGACGTGCGTGCCGCCGAACGCGATCTCGCGGCCTCGACGGCGGATATCGGCGTGGCGGTGGCGGATATGTATCCGAAGTTCAGCCTCACCGGCATGGGCCAGCTGATCTCGACCGCGCTCGGCAATCTGTTCTCGGGTGACAGCCTCCAGTTGACCGCGTCCGGTGCGGCGCAGTTTCCGTTGCTCGACTGGGGCCGGCGCAAGGCGACCGTGAAGTCGCGCGAGGAGGACCGCCAGCAGGCGTATCTCCGCTATCGCTCGACCGTGTTGCAGGGGTTGCGCGATGTCGAGGACCCGCTCGCGCAGATCGCGGCCGAGCGTCGCCGCAACGCAGCGTTGCAGCGCGCGGTGATCGACGCGCAGAGCAGCGCGAAGGCGGCGCAGTCGCAGTACCGGACCGGGTTCGTGGCGCAGAATACGCTGCTGAATGCGGAGACGGACGTGCTGACGGCGCGCGAACAGCTGGTGTCGAGCGATGCGCAGTTGCGGCAGCTGACGGTGGCGCTGTTCAAGGCGCTGGGTGGTGGTTGGGAGCAGGCGGAGTAAGGGCCGCTTCACCCCGTCCGTTACCCAAACCTGATTGTTCTCCCGCGAAGGCGGGAGCCCAGTCTAGGCTCCCGCCTTCGCGGGAGAACAAGCTAGTTACAGAACCGCACCTGTCCGACGACCACCCCGGCGAAGGCCGGGGCCCAGTTGGGGACGTCGCCAACGGTGGACTGCGCTCCGTTACCCCTACCTTGCCAACTGGGCCCCGGCCTTCGCCGGGGTGGCGGTTATCTCAAGCAGAGGGCGCTTTCAGCTAGCAGCAAGTAATTCACTAAACAGGGCGGCCAAACGACCGCCCCGCGCCAAATCACTTCTTCTTGTTCTTCCGCGCCGCATACTTGGCGTCACGGATCGCCTTCTTCTCGGCGTCGGTCAGCTCGACCTTGGCCTCCGCCTCGCGCTTCTTCGCAGCAGCGGCCTCGGCTTCAGCCTTCTTCACAGCCTTTGCCTCGTCCTCGGCCGCACGCTTGGCCGCGCGCTTCTCTCGCTCGGCCAATTCCTTGGCCTCGCGTGCGGCAAGGCGCTCGGCAACGACGGCTTCGTCGATCGGCGGCTTGGCACGCAGCGCTTCGAGCGCCTTCTGCTTGGCGGCGGCTGCGCTGCTCGTGCGGTCCTGGAAACTGGGGTCCTTGAAAGAGGCCATTGTCGTCGAATAATCCTGTAATGATGGTCTGGCCGCTCGGACGCAGGGTTGCGCGAACGGTGACGCTGGCAGCGCCTGTAAATCATCGCGCGCCGGATCGGAAGAGATGTGTTCGATAGCGCGGTTTTCAACCCCGCAGGGCGGCAGCATCCCTATCGACCGTCATCGAACCGTCACATCATGGTCATGCATTCGTAACTCAAATCGCATCGCGGCGTCATCTGGCCAGCCTAACCGCCATGTCACGGTCGGCAGGGGGGAGCCTGGGTCGATCCGAACAATCAACGGTACGACTCGGGAGTCCTTCGCATGACCAGCTTTACTCGCCTCGGCACGATCCTGCTGACCGGCACGGCCTGCCTCGCACTCACCGCATGCGGTGGCGCCGACGATGTCGCTTCGCCGGGCGCAGGCACGGTGATCATCACGCCGCCCGCCACGCCGACGCCGACGCCTGCCACCCCGACGCCCACGCCGACGGCGATTACCGCCGCGCAGTTCGCTTCGACCTCGGGCGGCCGTTCGGACGGCACGATCACGATCAGCGCCGACGAGCAGCTTGCGATCGTCAATGCCGGTACCAACAACAACGTCAGCGGCACCAACGTCCTGACCGGCGTGTACCCGACCGCCGCAACGTCCGCCACGACCGCGACCGACCCGTCGTCGATCAACCCGTTCTTCACCAGCACGAACTTCGTCGGCGCGCTGAACGGACCGTCCGACACCGCGTTCCAGGGATGGACCTGCAACTCGACCTCGGCACAGTTCGGCGGCACCACCACCGCTAGCTGCACCGCGGTTCCCGCTGTCGGCACTGGCGGTTCGGCCGCAGCATGCCCGACCGGCACGATCGACGACGGTCTGGTCCAGACGTTCCGCGCCTGCCGCCTGCCGACCGTTATCTCGTCCAGCCTGACGCTGCCGAAAATCGCCGGCGTGTTCTACCGTCTGCGCGGCCAGACCGAAGTCGGTGCCGATGTCGGCACGACCGGTGCGGATACCGGCGTGACGCTGACGATCGCGCCGGGCGTTGTCGTCGCGGCGGACTCGACCGAAGTTACCGCCGACCTCCTGCTCGTCAACCGCGGATCGAAGATCAGTGCCGTCGGCACGCGCGATGCGCCGATCATCTTCACGTCGCAGCAGAACCTGACCGCCAACGGCGTCAGCGATGCGACGCAGGGCCAGTGGGGCGGGATCATCCTGCTCGGCCGCGCACCCGTCGCGGTCTGCGCCACCGGCACCGGTCCGAACAATGCGGGCGGCACCAGCACGACCTGCCAGCAGGCGATCGAAGGCGTCACCGGGCGCTTCTACGGTGGCCCGACCGCCGCGGACAACAGCGGCACGATGCAGTATGTCCAGATCCGCTACAGCGGCATCGCGATCAGCGACGGCAACGAACTTCAGGGCCTGACGCTCGGCGGCACCGGGTCGGGCACGACGATCGATCACGTCCAGAGCCACAATTCGGCCGATGACGGCATCGAGATCTTCGGTGGCACCACGAACATCAAGTATTTCGCGGTCACCGGCGCGGACGACGACGGCTACGATATCGACAACGGGTATCGCGGCTTCATGCAGTTCATCATCGCCGCGCAGCGTCTGCTGGGTGCGACCGCCGACTCGTTCTCGACCGAGATCGACTCGAACGGTGCCGAGGACCTGCTGCCGCGGACCTTCGGCCAGTATTCGAACTTCACGTTCGTCCAGACCGCGCTTGCGCCGGCCGCGATCCGCCAGCGTGGCGGGTCGGACATGCGCTTCATCAACGGGATCGTGAAGACGCCGGCGACCGTCGCCTGCCTCAACCTGATCGCGCAGGAAACCAGCCAGGCCGATCGCTCGACGATCCGCGCGGCCGATGCGTCGAAGCAGGACGTTGGCCCGCCGATCTTCACCTCGGTCTACTTCAACTGCAACGGCCGGTAAGCCTCCGGTCGGCTCTCCGCAGTCGATGATGTGAGCAGCGATGCCGGGGCGGTTCCAAAGACCGCCCCGGCATTCGCCCATAGACCCCTGATCTGGATATTCGGCCATGCAAACGCGCTTCGGCTATGCCACCTTACTTCTCCTGACCTCGCAGCTGGTCGCGCCGGCCGTGCTGGCCCAAACCGGCGGCGCCGCACCGGCCCCCGCCGCATCGCCACCCGCCTCGACCACACCGACGGGGCCTGTCTCGACGCCGGTGGACACGTCTGCGCCACAGGCTGCGGGTGCGCAGGCCGAAGTTTCGACGCCGGGCTATGATCCCAATGGCGGCGAGGACATCGTCGTCGTCGGCCGCAACATCCCGAATTTCGTCCGTGCGACGCCGCAGGTCGTGTCGGTCCTGTCGACCGAGGACATCGCCCGCACCGGCGAAGGCGACATCGCCGGCGCCCTGTCGCGCGTTACCGGTCTCAGCATCGTCGGCAACGGCTTCGTCTATGTCCGCGGTCTCGGCGATCGGTACTCGTCGTCGCTGCTCAACGGTTCACCCTTGCCGAGCCCCGAGCCGCTACGCCGTTCGGTCCCGCTCGACATCTTCCCGACCACGATCGTCGGGTCCGCGCTGGTCCAGAAGACCTATTCGGTGAACTATCCCGGCGAATTCGGCGGCGGCGTGATCAACCTCACGACCAAGACGATCCCGGACAAGAACTTCCTGTCGTTCGGCGGCTCGGTTTCGGCCGACACCGCGACGACCAGCGAGCTCGGCTACACCTATTACGGCGGCGATAAGGACTGGATCGGCTACGACGACGGCACCCGCAAGGTGCCGAGCTTCATCAAGGATGCGCCAAAGGGGAACGGCAACATCTCCGCCGCGCAGGCCGCCACGCTCAGCAACGCCTCGACCTCGCTGCTCCAGCGCAACAACCAGCTCCCCGCCAATTTCTCGGGCGAGATCAGCGGCGGTACGGTGTTCGACATCGGCTCCGGCCGGCTCGGCGTCATCGCATCGGTCAGCGCGAGCAACACCTTCCGCACGCGCAACATCACGCAGCAGGATTCGGTCACACCCGAGGGTTTGCTGCGCAACGATTTCCAGACGCTGCTGACCGACAACCGGATGGTCGCCAACGGACTGCTCGGCATCGGCTACGAGTTCGGCGAGAACAGCGTCAAGCTCACCAACGTCTACATCCACGATACGCTCAAGCAGGCGCGCGGGTCGGCGGCGACCACCTACAACAACTCGAGCGGTCTGCGTTTCCAGCAGAATACCAACTGGTTCGAACGCCAGTTGTTCGAGAGCCAGCTGGTCGGCGCGTTCAAGCCGGTGGATGCTCTGACGCTCGACGTCCGCGGCGCCTACGCCAACTCTAAACGCAACGCGCCGTACGAGCGGCAGTTCGATTATCTGTGCTCGAACACCACCACGACGGGTCTGCCGATCACCGTGCAGGATCCGAACGGCACCGGGGGCGCGCAGTGCAACGGCGCCTATCAGGTGACGCAGCGCTTCTCGCCGTTCGCGTCGATCATCTTCAGCGAACTGAAGGAGGACCTCTATAGCGGGCAGGCCGATCTGGCCTACAAGCTGTCGACCGCGCGGCCGGTGACGCTTTCGACCGGCTATTTCTTTTCGGACACGAAGCGTACGTCGTCGCGTCTTCAGTTCAATTACCAGACGCCGCGCGGTGGTGGCACCGCGCCGGGCTATCCGTATAATCTTCTGCGGCCGGACTATCTGCTCGCGATCGACACGAACGATCCGAACAACTCGCTGGAACTGCAGTTCAACACCCCGCTCGGCGCGTACCAGTATGACGCGTCGCTGCGCATTCATGCAGGCTATGTCCAGGCCGAAGCCGAGGTCGCCGACGGTATCCGCGGCACGATCGGCGTCCGCTACGAGACGGCGGACGAGCGGGTGACCCCGATCGATTCCGCGACGACGCGCCTGAAGAACGACTATTTCCTGCCGGCTACCACGCTGACCTGGAATTTCGCGCCCGACATGCAGTTTCGCGTCAGTGGGTCGAAGACGATCTCACGCCCGCAGTTCCGCGAGCTTGCGCCGCAGCAGTTCCGCGATCCCGAGTCGGATCGCCTGTTCTTCGGCAACCCGCTGTTGCAGGATACCAAGCTCTACAACCTCGACGCGCGGTACGAATGGTTCTTCGCGCGTGACCAGCGCTTTACGCTCGGTGCGTTCTACAAGCGGATCGACAAGCCGATCGAACAGGTCGGTTTCTACACCGGCGCCGACGATCGTCTCCAGACGGGCTTCACCAACCTGCCCAAGGCCAAGCTGTACGGCGGCGAGGTCGAGTTCCAGAAGTACGTGCCGCTCGACACGCTCGGCAGCGATTTCTTCGCGACGCGCCGCCTGCTGTTCATTGCCAATTACACCTATACGAACTCGTCGATCACGGTGGACGACACCTGCGTGCCGAACGTGGTCGACCAGACCACGAAGGTCGCAGGGTGCGATACCGGGTTTGCGCCCGCGACGGGCAATTTCCGTGACGGCGCGCCGCTCACCGGTCAGTCGGATCACTTGGTCAACGTTCAGCTTGGACTGGAGGATACCAAGCGGCTGTCGCAGATCACGCTGCTGTTCAACTATGCCAGCGACCGCGTGACGAACCGCGGCCCGTCCAACTTAGGTGGCGCGGGCTTCCTGCCCGACATCATCGAAAGGCCCGGCATCCGCCTCGATCTCGTCGCGCGCCAGGGCATCGAACTGCGCGGTGCCAAATTCGAGGTGAAGGCCGAGGCGCGCAACCTCACCAAGACGCGGTTCAGCGAAGGCCAGACGTTCGAGAATGGCAACAAGGTGTACATCAACCGGTATAATCTGGGGCAGGTGTTCACGCTGGGTATCAGCACGACGTTCTGAGGAAGGGGGCGGTCGTTCAGGTTGCGCTCCAGCGGCGAGCGCAGTCGAAGCGACCGACCTCCCAAGAAGAGCACCTCCCCGGCGAAGGCCGGGGCCCAGTTGGAAAGATCAGCGTAAACGTAGCGCCGTCCTCCGTCAGCAACGTTGCCCAGATGGACCCCGGCCTTCGCCGGGGAGGTGCTTTAACGGGGCTAGGTGCTGAGGCGCGGGCACCGCCGCGGCGCCTATCCACTTGTTCTCGTCCGACCGATCGTGGCCCTAGACCAAGCCTAACCCCATGCCTTCTCGCGAAACCATTTGGTGATCACATACTTGACCCCCGACCGTACCTTCATCCCGTGATGCAGCGTCGCAGGGTTGAGGCTGCCATCCGCTCGCCGGTTGTTCCACGCGAGCAGCTTGCCCGTCTCCGGCTGGACGATCTTGTCGATCGCCTTGAAGCGCGTCGCGCCGCCCGCGTCTGGCCGGTTCAGGTAGATCATGACGGTCCACGTCCTGTTCCCCGCGACGCCGCAATAGCGCGTATAGTCCACCCCGTTCGGCTCGAAATAATCGGTATGCCCCTTGAACTCCTGGCCGACCGCATAGCGTTGGCCCTGCAGCGGCTCGCCGTGCACCGGGTCGAGTCCGGTCAGCGCCGCGATCCGGTGCTCGACGTCGATCGCCACCGGATCAAGCGGCGAAAGATCGCCCGTCTCACTCGTCCGATAGCTCGCATCACCGTTCGAATCGGAAATCGTCGAGGGGCGTCGTACCGCGTCGATCCGCTCGATCAGCGCCGCGCACAGGTCGGGCGGCAGGAAGTCGCGCCGCACGAACAGGTCGAGCTTCGGGCTCGGTACGCGCTGCACGCCGGGCACGGACAGCCGCGCCAGGATCGCTGCGGGGGGCAGGCCGGAGCCACTGGACGGAGAAGTATCGGACATGCGCGTCTTCTGCCCATCGCCGACGCGATGCGCTACCCTGTCCGTCATCTCGGCGCGCCCGGCACCGGATTGCGCATATTCGGCGGGCAAGCCATTGACGCGGAATTGTAACATGGCATGCCTACGCGACGGGATGCGGGAAATTGGGGTGGGTCGCGGATGCGGTTGAAGCTGGACGCGCGGGCGCGCCGTATCTTGCGGCGTATGCCGGTGGTGAATGTCTATAGTGTCGTCGAACTCGCGCTGCTGGCCGGGCTGGCCACGCAGTGCGCCCGGCTGGCTTGGACGATCGTGACACCGATCACGCCGCTCGGCGACTGGCGCCCGGCTGCGCCGATGGTGGTCGGGTCACCCGCCGATATCCTGCGCGGGTTCGATCCGTTCTTCCGCCTTGGCGGCGCGGCGGGTGCGCCCGCCACCGTCACGTCGCTCCAGCTGACCCTGTTCGGCACGCGCATCGACGAGGCGATGGGCCGCAACTCCGCGATCATCGCCGGTCCCGACGGCCTCCAGCAAAGCGTCGCGGTCGGCGACGAGATCCAGCCCGGCGTACGCCTGAAGGCGGTCGCGTTCGATCATGTCACGATCGACCGCGGTGGCGCCGACGAAGACCTGTTCCTCGACCAGTCAGGCGCCGTCACTCCGGTCGTGCCCGGAGCGCCCCCCGGTGGCGCGGCATCCCCGGCGGTCGGCATCCCCGTCGCGCAGTTGCGGAGCGAGATCGGCTTCATCCCCCGCATCGACGGCGGCCGCATCAGCGGGCTCACCGTCCGGTCGCAGGGCTCGGGCAACGCGTTCCGGTCCGCCGGGCTCAAGGACGGCGACGTCGTCACCTCGATCGGCGGGCGGCCGGTTTCCGGCCCCGGCGATCTCGACCGCATCGCCAAGGATTTCGCGGGCGGCGGCAACGTCCCCATTACCGTAGAACGCGGCCAGGATACCCTGCCGCTCGCCATCACGATCGCGCCACCCCAATGAAAAAACTGTTTCTCGGTCCCGTCGTGGCGCTCGCACTCGCGGCCGGCGTTCATGCGCAGACCACGCTGAACGTCCGCGATGCCGACATCCGCGCGTTCATCGCCGACGCCGCCAAGGTCACCGGGCGCACGTTCATCATCGACAACCGCGTCGCCGGCAAGGTGACGGTGGTCACCGATCGCCCGCTGTCGCGCTCCGAATATTTCGAGATCTTCCTCTCGACGTTGCGCGCCAATGGCCTCGTCGCGGTGCCGACCTCGGGCGGCGCGTTCCGCGTCCAGCCGCTCGACAACGCCGCGTCGCAGCCGAGCAGGATTGGCGTCGCGGGTGCCGCACGCAACAGCTACGTCACCGAGATCATCCGCCTCCGCGCGATCGACGCGCAGTCCGCGGTCGAGACGGTTCGCCCGCTGGTCAGCGCGCAAGGCTCGGTCAGCGCGAACCGCGGCGGCAACAGCCTCGTCGTGGTCGATTTCGCCGACAACATCCGCCGCATCCGCGAAGTCCTTCGCCGGATCGACACCGACACATCCTCCACCCGCGTCGTCGCCCTCAAGAATGCGAGTGCCAAGGAGATCGCGACTGCGCTCCAGGGGCTGATCGGAACCGGCACTGGGGGCGGTCAAGGCGGGCAGGGCGGTGGTGCCGCCGCCGGTCCGAGCGCATCGGTCGTCGCGGTCGAGGGGTCGAACGCCGTCGCCCTGCGCGGCGATCCGACCACCGTCGCCCGCCTCGCGCAGGTCGCCGCCGACCTCGACCAGAAGGCGCGCAACGGTACCGAGATCAAGGTCGTCTTCCTCGAGAATGCCGATGCAGAGCAATTGCTGCCGGTCTTGCAGGAACTCGTCGGCCAGACTCCGACGCAGCCGGTGCAGACGGCGTTGTCGCGCTCGAACTTCGGATCGAGCAGCACCAACGGTGCGTCCGGCGGCCAGTCGAACTTCTCGCAACCACAGATCCCGCAGTCCGGCCCCACGTCGAGCGGCGGGGGTGGCGGATCGGGCCAGGCGGCGATCACCGCGGCGGGCGGCAAGACTGCTGCGGTCGTCACGCGCTTTGCCGGCGCCAACGCGATCGTCATCGCGGCGCCTGCCGAGATCCAGCGCCAGTTGAACGAGGTCGTCCGCCAGCTGGATACGCGCCGTGAACAGGTGCTGGTCGAGGCGATCGTTGCCGAGGTTTCGGATTCGACCGCGCGCACGCTTGGCGCCCAGTTCATCGTCGGCGATCCGAGCGGCGGTGCGTTCGGCGCGTCGACCTTCTCGAACTCCGCGCCCAACATCCTCCAGATCGCGGGCGCGATCGGCGCACGCTCGATCGGTGGCAACGGCACGACGGTCGTCGCGCCCGATGGCACGCGCACCGAAACGAACACCCCCAATGCCGCGGCGGACGCGCTGCAGCAGTCGGCAATCGCGTCGATCCTCGCGGCCACCGGCGGCTTTGGCGGGTTTGGCGGCAAGATCGGCAGCACCTTCTTCGGCGCGATCATCAACGCGGTGAAGAGCGACACGACCTCGAACCTGCTCCAGGTCCCGCATCTCGTCACGCTCGACAACCAGGAGGCACACAGCCTCGTCGGGCAGGAAATCCCGATCACCACGGGGCAGGCGCTCAGCACCAATTTCGACAACGCCTTCCGCACCACGCAGCGGCAGAATGTCGGCATCGAGCTGACCGTCCGGCCGCAGGTGAACTCGTCGGGTACGGTGAAGCTCAACCTGCGCTTGGAGGTCAGTTCGATCGCCGGCCCGGTGTCGAGCGACAACAGTGACCTGATCCTCAACAAGCGTGAGGTCGAGACCGTCCGCACCGTCGACGACGGTCAGATCGCGGTGATCAGCGGTCTGCTCGACGACAACGAGCGTCGCACGATCGAGAAGATCCCGCTGCTCGGCGACATCCCCGTGCTCGGGCATCTGTTCACCTCGAAGGCGAAACAGCGGTCGAAGACCAATTTGATGATCTTCATCCGCCCGACCATTTTGCGGACGGCCGAGGACAGCCGGAAACTGACCGAGCAGCGCTACGGCTATGTCCGCCTGCAACAGGGTTTGCAGGAGCCGGGCGCCGAGCCGTCGATCGACCAGCTGGTCCGCGACTACATGGGCGCCGCCCCGCCGATCCCGAGCGCACCGATCCCCGGCAGTATCGAGGACCCGCGCATCGCCGTCCCCGTACGTACCTCAACGATGGTCGTGCGACCCAAGAAATGATCATCCGCGAAGGCCATGAGATCGACGCAACTGCTCCCCTCCCGCTTGCAGGAGGGGTCGGGGGAGGGCCTGTCTTACTCCCGGACGACGCGATCGAGGGGTATGTTATTCCCTCCCCCAACCCCTCCCGCGAGCGGGAGGGGAGCAGTGATCTCCCCCAGATCACCATCCCCTACGCCTTCGCCCGAAAGTTCGGCGTCGTTGTCGACCACACCGACACCGACTCCCACCTCACTATCGCGATGCGCGCCGGCGCCGATCCCAAAGTCCTGCTCGAACTCCGCCGCTACCTCGCGCGCCCGTTCGACGTGACGTTCGTGGAACAGATCGCGTTCGACCGCCTCCTGTCGAACGTCTACGCGATGGACGGCCAGGCTAATGCGCTCGCCGCGGTCGGCATGGGCGACGAACTCGACCTGCTCGCCGGCGACATGCCGACGGCGGAGGACCTGCTCGACACCGCCGACGATGCCCCCGCTATCCGTCTCATCAACGGCATCATCGCCGACGCCGCGCGCAACGGCGTGTCGGACATCCACATCGAGCCGTATGAGTCCGGCCTAGTCGTCCGCATGCGCATCGACGGTGTGCTGCGCGAAACGCTGCGCATGCCGCCCAACGTCGCGCCCGTGGTGGTCAGTCGTATCAAGGTCATGGCACGCCTCGACATTGCCGAACGGCGCGTACCGCAGGACGGCCGCATGGGCCTCACGTTAGGGGGCAAGCTGCTCGACGTCCGCGTCTCGACGCTGCCGTCGCGCGCAGGGGAACGCGTGGTGCTGCGTATCCTCGACAAGGAAAACGCCGGCATCGACCTCGAAGCGCTCGGCCTGCCGCCCGCATTGTTCGCGTTGCTCAACGAGGCACTGAGCGAACCCAATGGCATCATTCTCGTCACCGGCCCGACCGGATCGGGCAAGACGACGTCGCTCTACGCCGCGCTCCGCCTGCTCAACGACGGCAGCCGCAACATCCTCACCGTCGAGGACCCGGTCGAATACGCCGTCGACGGCGTCGGCCAGACCCAGGTCAACCCGAAGGTCGGCCTGACCTTCGCGGCAGGGCTCCGCGCGATCCTCCGCCAGGATCCCGACGTCGTCATGGTCGGCGAAATCCGCGACCGCGAGACTGCCGAGATCGCGGTGCAGGCGTCGCTGACGGGCCATCTGGTGCTGTCGACCGTCCACACCAACGACGCGATCGGCGCGATCACCCGGATGCGCGACATGAAGGTCGAGAGCTTCCTGCTCGCCTCGACGCTGCGTGCGGTGATCGCCCAGCGCCTCGTGCGGCGGCTCTGCCCGACGTGTCGCAAGGCCGTCCCCGCGTCCGATACGGTCGCCCCGCTGCTCGGCATCGCTTCGGACGCGGTCGTCTACGTCGCGCAAGGCTGCGAAGACTGCAACCAGACCGGCTACAAGGGCCGCATCGGCGTCTTCGAAGCCGTCCGCATAGACGATACGATCCGCGGCCTGATCAACACCGACGGCCACGAATCCGAAATCACCGCGCACGCATTCGCGAAGTCGCCAAACCTGGCGCAGTCGGCCCGCGAACTAGTCCTCTCCGGCCAGACCACCGCCGAAGAAGCCGTCCGAGTATCCCGCCGCGACACCACGGAAGTCGTCGAGGATACACCGGTTGCATAACGCCCTAAAAATCCTCCCCGAAACGGGGAGGGGGACCAGCGAAGCTGGTGGAGGGGGCTCACCACGCTCGCACCACCGGCCGTACGCCGCCAGCAGCGCAACGCAACGTTCGCGGCGCGCCCCCTCCACCACCGCTTCGCGGCGGTCCCCCTCCCCTTGCAGGGGAGGATGATGGCAGACTTCGACTATATCGCGATCGACACCAAAGGCGCCGAACGCCGCGGCCACGTCGCCGCGTCCGACATCGACGTCGCACGCGCCACCCTCGACGCACGCAAATTCTACGTCGTGAAGATCACCCCCGGCGCGCCGCCGCAGGCGTCGAAGGGTCGCCCGCTGTTCGGGCTCCAGCTCGGCACGCCGAAGATGTCGGGCAAGAACCTCACCCTCTTCACCCGCCAGCTCGCCACCCTCAACCGCGTCTCCCCGCTGGAGGAATCGCTCCGCACGATTACCCGCCAGACCGAACAGGACAGCGTCCGCACGATAGTCCAGCACGTCCACGCCGGCGTGGTCGAAGGCCGTCGCCTCGCCGACGCGATGGCGCGTGAGCCGAAAAGCTTTCCGCCGCTCTACCGCGCGATGGTCTCGGCCGGCGAAAGCTCGGGCTCGCTGCCGACCATCCTCGACCGGCTCGCCGCCCTGCTCGAACGCCAGGCCGAGATTCGCGGCAAGCTCATCACCGCGCTCGCCTATCCGTCGATCCTCGCGCTCGTCGCGTTCGGTGTCGTCACCGCGCTGATGATGTTCGTTGTTCCGCAGGTGGTCGAGCAGTTCGATACGGTGGGCCAGCAACTCCCGCTGCTCACGCGGATGGTGATGGCGTTCTCGGCGTTCCTCGTCGGATACTGGTGGGTGATGCTGCTGATCGTCGTCGGCGGCGGCCTGGCCGGTTGGTGGGCTCTGAAGGACCCGACGCTGCGGCTCGCGTTCGACGGTTGGCTGCTCCGTATCCCGCTGCTCGGCCGCCTAATCCGAGACCTTCACGCGGCCCGCATGGCGCGCACGCTCGGCACGATGGTGGCGAGCCGCCTGCCGTTGCTCGACGGTCTCAACCTCACCGCCAGCACGATCCATAATCGCCGCCTCCGCCTCGCCTCCGACCAGATCGTCGATGCGATCCGCGGCGGCGGCTCGCTCTCTGCCGCGATGCGTCGCGCGGGCGTCTTCCCGCCGTTGCTGACCTATCTTGCAGCGAGCGGCGAAGCGGCGGGCCGTCTCGACGAGATGCTCGAGCGCGCGGCGGACTATCTCGAACGCGAGTTCGACCGCTTCACCGCCACCGCACTCTCGCTGCTCGAACCGCTGATCATCGTCGTGATGGGCGGCATCGTCGCGACGATCGTGCTATCCATCCTGCTCCCGATCCTCCAGCTCAACACGCTGGCCGGACAATGAGGTTGTTCATGCGTCCCGAAGATAAAAAGAAGCGCCGCGAGGCCGGCTTTACCCTCGTCGAGCTGATGGTCGTGATCGTGATCATCGGCCTGCTCGCTACTATCGTCGCGCTCAACGTGCTGCCCTCGGGCGATACCGCGCGCATCCAGAAGGCGAAGGCCGACATCGCCCAGATCGAGGGCGGGCTGGAGCTCTACAAGCTCCAGAACATGACCTTCCCCAACACCACGCAGGGGCTGAACGCGCTCATCTCGGCGCCCGCAGGGCTGACCGATCCGTCGCGCTATCAGCGTGGCGGGTATCTCAAAAAGCTGCCGAACGATCCCTGGGGGCGCCCGTATCTCTATGCTTCGCCCGGCGCGCACGGCGAGGCCGACGTCTGGACCTTCGGGGCGGACGGCAAGGAAGGCGGCGAGGGGATCGATGCCGATATCGGCAGCTGGCAATAAGTCCTTGGACTGGGTCCCCGCCTGCGCGGGGACACTTTCGCGGAGACGCGAAAGTGGCTTCACGCTGGTCGAGCTGATGGTCGTCGTCACGATCATCGGCTTGGCCTCCGCGGTAGCCGTCCTCGTCATGCCGGACCCCCGCGGCCGCGTACTCGACGAGGCAACGCGCTTCGCCCTGCGCACCCGCGCCGCGCACGATTCGGCGATCGTCGAGGCACGTCCGGTGAGCGTCTGGATCAGCGGCGGCGGGTACGGCTTCGACCGTCGGCTCGCCGGCGGATGGACGCCGATCGCGGAGAAACCGATGCGCGTCGAACGCTGGAACGAAGGTACCAGGGCCAGCATCGGCGACACCAGTGGCCGCCTGCGCGTGACGTTCGACCCGACCGGCCTCGTAGACCGGCCGGCGGAGATCCGCCTCGATCGCGGCGGGGTGGCGGCAACGGTCCACATCGACGCCGACGGCAGCGTAAGAGCCGATGCGGGCTGAGCGCGGCTTTACCCTTATAGAAATCATGGTCGCGCTGGCAGTGTTCAGCCTTGCGGCGATGGCGCTCGTGCGTCTGGAGAGCGCGACGATCCGCGGCGCCTCGATCCTCGACGAAACGCTCGTCGCGCAGATGGTCGCGCGCAACGTCGCGATCGACGCGGTCACCAGCGCGCAGCCACCGACCGCAGGCCGCGTCACCGGCGTCGAGACCAACGGCGGCCAGCCCTGGACGTGGACGCGGCAGGTCAGCGCACTCGGCGGATCGAGCGTTCTGCGGATCGACGTGGCGGTCGCCGACCGGACCGGCACGCAACTCGGCCGCCTGACGATGGTGCGACCCGCGCCGCGGATGGTGATGTGACGCCTCCGAAAACCGAGGCCGGCTTCACGCTCATCGAAGTCATGGTGTCGCTCATGATCTTCGGCATGATCGCCGCCGCCGGCGTGGCGATCCTGTCGTTCAGCGTGAAGGCGCAGAGTTCGACCGGCGCGAAGCTCGACGACATCAGCGCGCTCACCCGAACCATGTCGATCCTGTCCGCCGATCTCGCCCAGGCATCGAACCGCGGCAGCCGCGACGAGGCCGGCACTAGCGTCCCCGCATTCATCGGCGAGAGCGGATCGGGCGTCACGCCGATGCTCCGCCTCGTCCGCGCCGGCTGGAGTAATATCGACGGTGCGGCGCGCTCCAGCATGCAGAAGGTCGCCTACCGCGTCGATGGGGGCGTGTTCCAGCGGATCGCCTATCCGATGGTCGACGGCGCGCAGCCGCTACCGCCTGCCGCGTTGCTCACCAAAGTCCGGCAGGTCGCGCTGCGCTATCGCATCGCGGGCGCCTGGAGCGATCGCTGGGATGGCGCGAGCGGCAGGCCCTTGCCCGACGCAATGGAACTCACCGTGCAGCGCGACGACGGTACGCAGTTCCGCCAGATGTTCCTCGTCGGCACCAGTTACATCCCGGCGCCATCCGATGGAACGGGTCCCGCCGCCACGCCACCGGCAGGCACACCTCCGGGACGGGAGACGCCCGGTGCGCGCACCTGATCGCGGCATTCCGCGCGGGCAAGAACGGGGTGCGGCGTTGCTCACCGTCCTGATGCTCGTCGCGATCATCGCGGTGATGGCCGGCGCGGCTCTGGAGAAACTCCGGCTGTCCACCCGCCTCGCGAGCAACGCCGCGACCGGCGAGCAGGCGCGCGCCTATGCGCTCGCGGCGGAGACGATGGCGCTGACTCGCGTCTCCAACCTGCTCGCGCCAAAGCCCACGCGGGTCACGCTGGCCGGCGGCTGGAGCAACACCCCGTTCGGCCTGCCGGTCCCCGGAGGCTTCGCGACCGCGCGCGTCCGCGACGGTGCGAACTGCTTCAACCTGAACTCGCTGGTCGCCATGACGACACCGGGCGTGTACGTCGCGCGCGGCGAAGTCCGACCGCAGTTCGTCCGCTTGATGCGGCTGCTCGACGTACCCGTGCAGGTCGCCGAACAGGTCGCGGCGGGCACGACCGACTGGATCGACAGCGATCAGGACCAGTCACCGATGGGGGCCGAGGACGGCGCATATCTCGGTCGCGTACCGTCGTACCGCACCGCCGGCACGCTGATGAGCGACCCCAGCGAACTGCGCGCCATCGCCGGGATGACGCCTGAGATCTACACGAAGATCCGCCCGTGGATCTGCACGCTGCCCTTCGCCAGTCCCTCTCCGATCAACGTCAACACGCTGCTGCCCGAACAGAGCGTGCTGCTGGCGATGATGTATCCCGATACGCTGTCGGTCGGTGCCGCCCAGCAACTGCTGTTGCGGCGACCGGTGCAGGGCTACGCCACGTTCGACGAAATGCAGAAGGGCGCGTCGTTGCTCGGCGCCGCTAATATCGCGCCCGGCGCGGACGCGCAGGTGCTGTCGAAATGGTTCACGCTCGATATCGACGTGACGCTCGGCACGACACAAATGCAGGAACGTGCACTGATCGACGCGAACCGGCTTCCCGCGCAGCTCGTATCGCGGCAATGGGGCGAGCCATCATGACGACTTTGCTGTTCCTTCCCGCCGGCGAGACCGGATATCGCTGGATGCGTGTCGCGGATGCGCGCGTGGTCGGGGAGGGGGAGGGTATCCCCGATGCGATCGACAACGAGACGATCGCGGTCGCGCCCGCCGACGCGGTGACGCTGCACTGGGCGGAACTGCCGTCGCGGTCTGCGGCGCAGGCGACAGCGGCCGCGCGGATTCTAGCGAGCGAGGCCAGTGCGTCGCCGCTCGCCGAACTCCACGTCGCAGTCGGGGACGAAGGCGCGACCGAACGACCGATCGGGGTCGTGGGTGTCGCGACGATGCGCGACTGGCTGCTGATGCTGGCGGAGGCAGGCGTCGATCCCGTCGCGGTCATTCCCGCGCCGATGCTCCTTCCACGACCCGAAGAGGGGTACGCGCGGGCGGAACTCGGGGGCAGCGGTGTCGTGCGCGGCACTTCCAGCGGGTTCGCTGACGAGGCGCGACTGACGGAGTTGGTGACCGGTGGCACTGCGCCCGCGACGATCGACCGTGATACGCTGGAGGCAGCGATCGTTGCCGCTGTCGCGTCGCCGCCGCTGGATCTGCGGCAGGGACCGTTCGCGCGGCGGCGACGGTTCGCGATCGACTGGGGGCTGATCCGCCGGCTCGTGCTGTTGTCGCTGACGATCCTCGCCGTGACGCTCGCGATCTCGCTCGTCCGTATCGCGAAGTATAGCTTCGGCGCGGACGCCCTGGAGGCGGAGGCGAACACCGTGGCGGTCACCGGTTTGCCGCGCGGCGAGACGGTCGTCGACGCCAGCCGGCAACTCGACGAGCGCCTGTCGCGCGTGCGGGGACCGGGGCTAGGCTTCACCAGCACGACCGCGGCAGTCTTCGCGGCGGTGCGCGCCACGCCCGGTACCGAAGTCACCGCGCTCGATTTCCAGGCGAACGGCGACCTGCGCCTGTCGGTGGCGGTCGAGCGCGAAGCCTTGGCGACCGACCTGAAGCGCGCGCTTGAAGCCGCCGGCTTCTCGGTCCGCGCGGGCGTGTTCCAGGCCGCCGCCGGCCGTGTGACGGGTGAACTCACGATCAGCCCGGAGAGCGGACGATGACCGGACTGAAGACGTGGTTCGAAGGACGCTCGCTGCGGGAGCGGCGATTGTTGCTCGTGATGGCGGCGCTCGCGGTGCTGACGTTGCTCTGGGCGCTGATCATCCGCCCGGTCGGCGACGGCCTGTCGAGCGCGCGCGAGCGTCATGCCGATGCCGTCACCCGGCTCGGCGAGACGCGCGCGCAAGTCGCGACGTTGCGTGAAATCCAGCGGACCCGCGCCACGCCACTGACCGGCACGCTCGCCGATGCGGTGCGTGCCGAAGCGGACCAGGCAGGCTTTGCGCTCGCCTCGCTCGATCAGGACGGGGCGAGCCGGGTACGGGTCGGCATCCAGTCGGCGCGCCCCGCGGCGCTGGTCGCATGGCTCGCGCGGCTCGAACGTCTCGGCATCCTCGTCGATTCGGTGGCGATGACCGACAAGGGGGACAAGACCGTCGGCGTCGCGCTCACGTTGAAGGCACGCGCGGCATGAGGCGGATTCGTTTGCGGACCGGACCCGCGGCGCTGTTCGGCGGGATGCTGCTGATCGCGCTGATCGTCTTCCTGCCGATGCGGGCAGTGCTCGGCTGGGTCGGCGTCGGCGACGAGGGGCTGGTCGCGCGGCGCGTGTCGGGGACGATCTGGGGCGCGACGCTGACCGAAGCGCGGTTCGGCGATCTCGCGCTCGGCGATCTGCACGCGCGGCTGTCGCCACTGCCGCTGCTGGTCGGCCGCGCGACGATCGTCTTCGCCGGTCCCGAATCGGTGTCGGCCAAACCGTTGCGCGGGTCGGCGAGCGTCAGTCGCCACGGCTTCGGCGTCGACCACATGACCGCCACGGTCGCGACCGGCCGGCTGTTCGCGCCGGTGCCCGTCTCCGCGCTCGACCTCGACGACGTCTCGGTCCGCTTCCGCGATGGCCAGTGCGAAGCGGCCGAGGGGCGGGTCCGCGCAACCTTGGCGGGTGACGTCGGCGGGATCACGCTGCCGCAGTCGGTGAGCGGCACCGCACGGTGCGACGGCACGGCGCTGCTGTTGCCGCTGGCGAGCCAGGCCGGGACCGAGAGCATCGCGCTCAGGATCGAAGGGGCAGGGACCTATCGCGCCGAGCTGTCACTGCGTCCGTCCGATCCGCTGGCGCTGCAAAAGCTCGAACAGGCGGGCTTCGTGAGCGGCCCGAACGGATACAAGCTCGCTATCGAAGGACGTTTTTGACGTCTTTTTGGCAAGTCGACGGTTGACGCCGCCCGGCGACCCCCGCTAGGGGGCGATGCCTACGCGGCGGTCGTAGTTCAATTGGTTAGAGCGTCGGCTTGTGATGCCGGATGTTGCGGGTTCAAGTCCCGTCGGTCGCCCCATTTTCCCATTATTTTTCCGAGCCTCCCCAACGTGAGCGCTTTGGGCTGGTAAAACCGGCTGGAAAATAATATTTCGCCTCCCGGTAATTTTATTCTCCTCAGGAGCCGGCGATGACAGCGGTTTGGGACCTTCCCGATTTCGACGACCACGAGGGCGTTCATGCCTTCACCGATCCCGAATCGGGGCTGCACGCGGTGATCGCGGTGCACTCGACCAAGCTCGGGCCGGCAGCCGGCGGCGCACGCTTCTGGCACTATGCCGACAACGGCCGCGCGGTGACCGACGCGCTGCGCCTGTCGCGCGGCATGAGCTTCAAGAACGCGATGGCGGGCCTGGAGCTCGGCGGCGGCAAGGGCGTGGTCCTCGCGGCCAAGCCCGGCGACGTCATCACGACCGCCCAGCTCGAGGCGTTCGGTCGCGCGGTCGACTCGCTCGGCGGGCGTTACGTGACCGCCGAGGACGTCGGCATGTCCGAAGACCGCATGAAGGTGATCGCCAGCCAGACGCGCTACGTCTCCGGCCTGCCGGTCGCGAGCGGCGCTGCCGGCGGCGATCCGGGGCCGTACACCGCGCTCGGCATCTATCTCGGCGTGAAGGCGGCGGCACAGCGTGGCCTCGGCGCGACCGACATGAAGGGCGTGCGCGTCGCGATCCAGGGCGTCGGTTCGGTCGGCGGCGGCCTTGCGCGGTTGCTGGCCAAGGACGGCGCGGTGCTGACGCTGGCGGACGTCGACGAGGGCCGGGCGCAGAAGCTGGCGGCTGAGCTCGACGCGACCGCGGTGGCGGCCGAGGCCATCCTGACGACCGAAGCGGACATCTTCAGCCCGAACGCACTCGGTGCGATCCTGACCGAGATGTCGATCGCCGCGCTGAAGGCGAAGGTCGTGGCCGGTGGCGCGAACAACCAGCTGAGCGTCCGCGAGGACGGTGCGCGGCTGCATGCTCGCGGGATCCTGTACGCGCCGGACTACGTGATTAACGCAGGCGGGATCATCAACGTCGGGCTGGAGTATCTGGGTCACGGCGACGAGGCCGAGGTGAAGGCCCGGATCGCGCGCATCCCCGAGCGGCTGATCGAGGTCTGGAACGAGAGCGATCGTTCGGGCGAGCCTTCGTCGGACGTCGCGGACAGCATCGCGAAGGGCTTGATCGGCCGCTGATATCCTTCTCCCCTCCGGGGAGAAGGTGGCACGAAGTGCCGGATGAGGGGCTGTTGGGGCGAGCGTCCGAGCCTCACTCCCCTCACCCTCCCACCGCAAGTGCGGCGGGCCCCTCCCTCTCCCCGATGGGGAGAGGGCTTTAAGTCCGCGATGACTTGCCATAATGGCTATCCCCAGTGGCCACCCTACACGCCTTCGCAAACCCAGCGCGCTTCCTGAAGATCGCCAAGACGTTGACTCCAGCGCTGTTCTGGGCCGGCGTCGCGCTGATCACGATCGGCTGCTGGGCGGGCCTCACCCAGACCCCGCCCGATTACCTCCAAGGCGAAACCGTCCGCATCCTCTACATCCACGTCCCCGCCGCCTGGCTGGGCATGGGCGGGTGGAGCGGGATCGCGATCTCCAGCATCATGTTTCTCGTCTGGCGCCACCCGCTCGCCAGCGTCGCGGCGCGTGCGATCGCGCTGCCGGGTGCGGTGTTCGCGGCGCTATGTCTCATGACCGGCTCGATCTGGGGACGGCCGACCTGGGGAACGTGGTGGCAATGGGATGGCCGGCTGACCTCGATGCTGCTGCTGTTCTTCGTCTACCTCGGCTACATGGCGCTTGCGAAGGCCGACGCGGACCGTGGCGGCGACGGGCGCGTGCCGGCGCTCTACGGGATCGCCGGGTCGGTGCTGCTGCCGATCATCCGATACTCAGTGGTGTGGTGGAACACGCTGCACCAAGGCCCGAGCATCGGTCTCACGCAATCGACGATCGACGGGTCTATCCTATGGCCGCTGCCGATCATGCTGGCCGGGTTTACGTTCGTGTTCGCCGGGATCGTGTTGATGCGGATGCGGACGATGCTTGCTGTTGCGAAATCCGAAGCTCGGATGCGCAGAATGGCGAGAGCATGAACCCCTGGCCGTTCGTGACTGCCGCGTATGTCGTAACGCTGGGCGGCGGCGCGATCATCGCGTTGTCGAGCTACCTCGCGATGCGCAGGGCCGAGAAATGAAGGCCAAGCATCAACGCCTGACGCTAGCGCTGCTGGCGCTCGGCGCGGTCGTGGTCGCGGGTCTGCTCGCTCTGTCGGCGCTGAAGGACCAGGCGGCGTTCTTCTACGCACCGTCGGACGTGCGTCGCGACGGCTTGCCTCTCGGCCGCGCGGTGCGGCTCGGTGGGATGGTCGAGGGTGGCTCGGTGAAGCGCGCCGCGGACGGCGTGACCGTGCAGTTCGTCGTCACCGACGGACAGGCGACCACGCCGGTAGTCTTCGCGGGCATCGTCCCTAACCTGTTCCGCGAGAAATCGGGCGTCGTCGCCGAAGGCCAGTTCCAGCCCAACGGCAGCTTCGTAGCGTCGAACCTGCTCGCCAAGCACGACGAGAAATACATGCCGCCGCAAATGGCCGGCAAGATGCACGAGACCAAGACGCTCGAACCGGACGCCAAGCAATGATCGCCGAAGCAGGCCTAGCCGCGCTCTGGTTCGCGGGCGCGCTCGCGGCATTGCAGCTCGTGATGGCAGCGATCGGCATCGCACGCGGCCGTGAAGACGTCGCAGCGGCGGTCCGGCCGGTGGCGATCGTCCAGGGACTGCTCGCACTGCTGGCGATGGCGCTGCTGATCGAGCTGTTCCTCGACTCCGACATGTCCGTGAAGCTGGTCGTCGAGAACAGCCATTCGGCCAAGCCGTGGCTCTACAAGTTCGCCGGTGCCTGGGGAAATCACGAGGGCTCAATGCTGCTCTGGGTGACGATCCTCGGGCTCGCCGGCGGCGCGGTCGCGATCTTCGAGCGCTCGCTGCCCGAACGCACGCTCACCGCCACGCTCGGCGCACAGGCGACGATCGCGCTCGGTTTTTACGCGTTCCTGCTGTTCTCCTCGAACCCGTTCGCGCGGCTCAATCCGGCTGCCGCCGATGGCCTTGGGCTCAATCCGCTGTTGCAGGACCCCGGCTTGGCGTTCCATCCGCCGACGCTCTACACCGGCTATGTCGGCCTCTCGGTCGCGTTCTCGTTCGCGGTCGGTGCGCTCGTCACGCGCGACGTCGGCCCGGCGTTCGCCAAGGCGATGCGCCCCTGGGTGCTGATCGCGTGGATATTCCTGACGCTCGGCATCACCGCCGGATCGTATTGGGCCTATTATGAGCTCGGCTGGGGCGGCTGGTGGTTCTGGGACCCGGTCGAGAACGCCTCGCTGATGCCGTGGCTCGCCGCCACCGCGTTGCTCCATTCGGTGACCGTGCTCGCGACGCGCGACGGCCTGCGCGCGTGGACGATCATGCTAGCGGTCGTCGCGTTCTCGATGTCGATGATCGGCACCTTTTTGGTGCGCTCGGGCATCCTGACGAGTGTCCACGCCTTCGCAGTCGATCCGGAGCGCGGCGCGTTCATCCTGGCCTTGCTCGCAATCTACATCGGCGGGGCGCTCGCGCTGTTCGCCGCGAGGATCGGCACCGTGCGCGCTGGCACGACCTTCGATCCGGTCAGCCGCGAGGGCGGGCTGGTCGCGAACAACCTGCTGTTGTCGGTTATCCTCGGGATCGTCCTGATCGGCACGCTCTATCCGATCGTCGCGGCGAGCTTCGGCGTGCAGCTGTCGGTCGGCCCGCCGTTCTTCAACAAGGCGGCGGGGCCGATCGCGCTGCTGCTGGTTGCCGTGATGGCAGTCGGGCCGCTGCTGCGATGGCGGCGTGACGATGCGAAGGCGGTACTGCGCCGCATGATGCTGCCGATCGGCGCGACACTGGTCGCTGCGATCGCACTCCTGTTCGTCTGGCCGGGCGTGCTCCCCTGGGCCGGACTGTCGCTCGCCGCCGGGCTCTCCGTCGCCAGCGTCGCGCCTCTGTGGAAGCGTAACTTGAGGCGCACGCCGCTCTTCACCTACGGCATGGTCATCGCGCATCTCGGCATCGCGGTCAGCCTCGCCGGGATGGCGTCGGACAGCGCGTTCACCAAGGAAACGCTGGTCGCGGTGCGCGCAGGCGAGCCGGCGCGGGTCGGGCCATACACCGTGACGCTCGACGGGATCTCGCCGGTAATCGGCGAGAACTGGTCGGCCTTGGAAGCTCGCCTGACCGCGACGCGCGGTGGCAGCGAGAGCATACTCCGCCCGCAACTCCGCTTCTTTGCCAACCCGCCGACGAGCACGAACGAGTCCGCGATCCTGACGGTGCTCGACGGCCAGCTCTACACAGTTCTCGGCCAGCCGGACGGGCAGGGACGCTGGCAGCTTCGCCTCTGGTGGAAGCCGTTCGTGACGCTGATCTGGTTCGGCGGCGTGCTGATCGCGCTGGGCGGGATGCTGTCGCTGATCGGTCGGGTGCTCCGCGAGCGACGGGCGGCGATACGGGTTGAATGGGCATGAAGCGGTTCGCACTTTGGGCGCCCCTGGCGATCTTCGCGCTGTTGTTCGCGGTGGTGGCGAGCGGGCTGTTCCGGCCTGCGGAGAAGGTGGTGCGATCGGCGATGGTCGGCAAGCCGCTCCCCGATTTCGCGCTGCCGGCGATGGTCCCGGGCAAGCCGGGCTTGAGCAGCGCGTCGTTCCGGCAAGGCAAGCCGCGGTTGCTCAACGTTTTCGCAAGCTGGTGCATCCCGTGCATTGCCGAGGCGCCCCAACTGATGCGGTTGAAGGCGATGGGCGTGCCGATCGATGCGATCGCGATCCGCGACACCGCACCGGCGATTAGCGGTTTCCTCCGCCGCAACGGCGATCCGTACGAGCGGATCGGCAGCGATCGGGCCAGCCAGGTGCAGTTGGCGCTGGGCTCTTCGGGCGTGCCGGAGACGTTCGTGATCGACGGCCGCGGGATCGTCGTGAAGCAGATCATCGGCGATATCCGGCCTGAGAATTTGTCGGAGATCGTGCAAGCCGTGAAGGACGCGCGGTGAGGGAGCGCAACCAAGTTCCCCTCCCGCTTGCGGGAGGGGGCAGGGGAGGGGCTACTTCCTGCTCACCAACCGCGCGCGCGCGTCATGCCCTCCCCCGACCCCTCCCGCGAGCAGGAGGGGAGGTCGTTGCGGCGCTGTTGCTCTGTATCTCGCCGGCCTTCGCCCAGCCGGTCACCCCGCCAGCGCATTACGCCAACGTGCAACTCGCTGACCCTGCGAAGGAAGCGTCCGCCCGAGCGCTCATGGAAACGCTGCGCTGCCTCGTGTGCCAGGGCCAGTCGATCGCCGACAGCGATGCCGACATGGCGGCTGACATGCGCGCGCTCGTCCGCGAGCGGATCGAGCGTGGCGAAAAGCCTGCCTCGATCCGCGATTGGCTGATCGCGCGCTACGGCGACTACGTGACCTATGACCCGCCCTTATCCGCTCTGACGTGGCCGTTGTGGCTGGCGCCGATCCTGCTGCTTGGCATCGGCGGCTGGATCGCGCGGTCGAGCTTTCGGCGGAGGACACGCTGATGGGGTATTTCTGGCTGGCCGCGATCGGGGTGGGGGCGTTTGCGCTGCTCGCGGTGCTGAAGGTGAACCGCGTTCTTTGGACGATGGTCGCGGCGGCGCTGATGCTTGGTGCGGCGGGGTATGCGTGGCAGGGGCAGCCGGGGCTCGCCGGCCATGAAGCGTCGCCCGGGCTTGCAGCGACGCCGGACGACAGCGCCATGCTCGAACTGCGCGACCAGATGCTCGAGCGGTATACGGGGGCGGCGGCGTACCTGGTTGCGGCGGATGCGATGACGCGGATCGGCGACCGGCGCGCGGCTGTGCAAGTTTTACTCGGAGGGCTCAGGATCGCCCCCAAGAGCGTGGTCATGTGGACGGGGCTCGCCAATGCGCTCGCGGCACATGATGCCCACCAAGTTTCGCCTCCGGCGCTGTTCGCGTTCCAGCAGGCGATGCGGTTGGCGCCGAAGCATCCTGCTCCGCCGTTCTTTTTAGGGCTGGCGTATGTGCGGGCGGGAGAGTTCGCGACGGCCAGACCGTATTGGGCAAAGGCGCTGGCATTGACGCCGGCTAATATTTCATACCGAGGCGAGATCGCTACGCGTCTGGCTTTGCTGGATCGGTTCCTAGCCATGCAGGACGCGCCGAACGCAAGCCAAAAATAGTCCCGTCATCCTGGGCTTGACCCAGGATCCAGAGCCATGAACGTAAAGCTATTTGGCTCTGGATCCTGACTTTCGTCAGGATGACGAGAAAAAGGGTGATTGTAACGAAGCCTTACTGCCCGCGTCCGGTCTTCGACTGCAATTCGTCGATCTTCTTCGACGCATCCGCCTTGGTCAGCGTATCGTCGAAGTCCTCATGCGCTTCCTCGGACAGCGTCTTGAGGTAGCTCGCCTGCGCACCGGTCATCTTCTCGTCGCCGGTGGTCCAGTCGTCCGGGTCCTTCTCGGCGTTCGAGAACGGTTCGGACTTGGGGTTCGGAGTGTCGGACATTGGAGATTCCTTTCCCCTGTCCAACACCCATGTTCCGTATCCGTTCCCGAGTCAGCCCGCCCATGCTTCGTAAGGTAAACCTAGATCATCGGCGACCGCCTTGTACGCGATCTTGCCCTTGTAGACGTTCAGCCCGTTGGCGAGGTGAGGGTCGGCCTTCATAGCTGCCTCGGCCCCCAGGTTGGCGAGCTTCAGGGCGAACGGCAACGTCGCATTGTTCAGCGCGAACGCGGAGGTGCGCGCCACCGCGCCGGGCATGTTGGCGACGCAGTAATGGATCACGCCGTCGACCTCGAACACCGGGTCCTCATGCGTCGTGGCGTGCGACGTCTCGAAGCACCCGCCTTGGTCGATCGCGATGTCGACCAGCACCGAGCCGCGCTTCATCGTCTTCAGCATCTCGCGCGTGACCAGCTTCGGCGCAGCGGCCCCCGGCACCAGCACCGCGCCGATCACCAGATGCGCATTCTTCACCGCTGCCGCGATCGCCGCCTTCGACGCATACGCCGTCTTGATCTGGCTCGAGAAGAACATGTCGAGTTCGGCCAAGCGATCGTTCGAGATGTCGTAGATCGTCACGTCGGCGCGCATGCCGACCGCCATCTGCGCCGCGTTGACGCCCGAGACGCCGCCACCGAGAATCGCGACCTTCGCCGGCGCGACACCGGGCACGCCGCCGAGCAGCACGCCGCGTCCGCCCTGCTCCTTCTCGAGATAATGCGCGCCGACCTGTACTGACATGCGGCCTGCAACTTCCGACATCGGCTTGAGCAACGGCAGCCCGCGGCGGTTGTCGGTGACGGTCTCGTACGCGATGCAGGTCGCGCCGGACTTCATCAGCCCCTCGGCCTGCGGCTTGTCCGCGGCGAGGTGGAGATAGGTGAACAGCAGGTGGCGCGGCTCGAGCATCGCGATCTCGCTCGGCTGCGGCTCCTTGACCTTCACGATCATGTCGGCGCCGGCGAACACCGCGGCGGCGGTCGGCAGGATCGTCGCGCCCGCGTCGACATAGTCCTGGTCCTCGAAATCGATGCCCGATCCGGCCTGCGTCTCGACGACGACCTCGTGACCGGCCGCAACCAGCTCGGCGACCGACGGCGGGGTCAGGCCGACGCGATATTCGTGGTTCTTGATTTCCTTGGGGACACCGACGCGCATTGATTCCACTCCATTATCGTTTGCGCCATACTAGCGCGCCTTGGACGGGAAGGGTTCGCAAACTGGTCGCGGTGCGATACCGCATCTGCAAGATGATTGCATCTGTTGCCGTCGAAACGGGATAATCTTGAGCATCACGATCGAACGCAGGATTCTGGACCTGCTCGCCGCCAATTCCGACCTGACCAGCGCCGAGCTTGGCGACGCGGTAGGTCTCTCGGCGAGCGCTGCGCATCGCCGCGTCGCGCAGTTGCGGGAGAGTGGCGCGATTGTCGGCTATCGTGCTGTGTTGTCGCAGGCTGCGCGGGGCGATCCCAGCATCGTGCTCGTCAACGTCACGCTCCGGGATCAGCGGAAGGAGACGATGGCGGCGTTCGAGGCGGAGATCGTCGAGTGTCCGCAGGTCGTGCAATGCTTCCTGATGAGCGGAGAGGCGGACTACATGCTCCACGTCGAGATCCGCCACGGCGAGACGTTCGAGCGCATCCACCGCGAGACGCTGTCGCAATTGCCGGGGGTAACACGGCTGGCGTCGCATTTCGTCATTCGTGAGGTGATCAGGCGATAGTGTTTTCCTGCGAACGCAGGAATCCAGGGTGAAGAACGATGGCACCCGTGACCCTGGGTTCCTGCGTTCGCAGGAGAACGGAGGGGGTCCGATCAGCCCCAGTTAATCCACGTTGCCAGCCCCGCCGTTGCCGCCTTCCGGCCCGCATGCTAAATGCGCGCGCTTGGGGCACAGGGTGAAATCGGAAATTCGATGAGTATTGTTGCACTTCCGGGCCGATTCACCGTCCAGTGAGCGTCGACCAGACCGCCGCGGCTTCGACCGTGCCACCCGCCAATCTCGATCTCGAGACGGGGCATCACAACTCCGACGGCATGTTGAAGCTCGCCTTTGGTGCGATCGGCATCGTCTTCGGCGATATCGGCACCAGCCCGCTCTACGCCTTCCGCGAGACCTTCGCCGGCCACCACAAGCTCGCGCTCGACGCGGCGCACATCATGGGCGTCATCAGCCTGATGTTCTGGTCGATGATGATCGTCGTGACGGTCAAATACGTCATCATCATCATGCGCGCCGACAACAAGGGCGAGGGCGGCAGCCTCGCGCTCCTCGCTTTGGTCTCGGGCAAGACCAAGACAAAGCGCTGGAGCAAGGGTATCATCCTGCTCGGCGTGTTCGCGACCGCGCTGTTCTACGGCGACAGCATGATCACGCCCGCGGTGTCGGTGCTGTCCGCGGTCGAAGGCCTCGCTGTCGCCGCGCCCGCCTTTGCCGGGCTCGTGCTGCCGATCGTGATCGTGATCCTGATCGCGCTGTTCTGGGTGCAGAAGAGTGGCACCGCGCGGATCGGGCTCGTGTTCGGGCCGATCATGCTGGTGTATTTCAGTGTCATCGCGGTGCTCGGTATCCTCAGCATCGTCCAGACCCCCGGCGTGCTCTGGGCGCTGTCGCCGCACTACGCGGTCGAGTTCTTCATCATCGATCCCGAGCGGGCGTTCCTCGCACTCGGCTCGGTCGTCCTCGCGGTCACCGGCGCGGAAGCGCTGTACGCGGACATGGGCCATTTCGGCCGCAAGCCGATCGGCCTGTCGTGGCTGTTCTTCGTGCTCCCCGCGCTGATCCTTAATTATATGGGGCAGGGCGCACTGCTGTTCCGCGATGGGCGCGAGGCGCTGGTCAGCCCGTTCTACAACCTCGCCCCCGAAAGCCTCCAGCTCCCGCTCGTCATCCTCGCGACGATGGCCGCGGTGATCGCGTCGCAGGCGGTGATCTCCGGTGCGTTCTCGGTGACGCAGCAGGCGATCCAGCTCGGCTTCATCCCGCGCCTTCGGATCGAGCACACCAGCGCGTCGACCGCCGGCCAGATTTACATCCCGCTCGTCAACGGCGCGCTGATGGTCATGGTGATCCTGCTCGTGCTGTTCTTCCGCACCTCGTCGAACCTGACGAGCGCGTACGGAATCGCGGTGACCGGCGCGATGTTCATCGACACGTGCCTGCTCGGGGTGGTGCTGTTCCGCCTCTGGAACTGGCCGAAGATCGCCGCGATCCCGTTGCTGGCGATCTTCTTCACCGTCGACGGCGCCTATTTCGCGGCCAACCTGACCAAGGTACCCGCGGGCGGCTGGTTCCCGCTGCTGGTCGGCTTCATCATCTTCACCTTCTTGACGACCTGGTCGAAGGGGCGGCAGCTGATGATCGACCGGATGCACGAAGCGGCGATGCCGATAAAGGTGTTCATCGGCTCGGCAGCGAGTTCGGCGTCGCGCGTGCCGGGGACCGCGGTGTTCATGACCTCGACTGCGGACGGCGTGCCGCACGCGCTGCTCCACAACCTCAAGCACAACAAGGTGCTGCACGAGCGCGTGATCCTGCTGACCGTTAAGATCGTCGGGCAGCCCTACTGGCCCGCGCACGACCGTGCGGTGCGCGAGGAGCTCGGCGATGGCTTCCACCGCCTCGTGCTGCGCTACGGCTTCATGGAGGACGCCGACGTGCCCGCCGCGCTGCGCCAGGTTCATAATTGCGGCGCGGACTTCAAGATGATGGACACCAGCTTCTTCCTGTCACGCCAGACGCTGCTCGCGTCGGACAAGCCCGGCATGATGATCTGGCGCGAGAAGCTGTTCGCGTGGATGTTGCGCAACGCGGAAAGCGCGATGGAGTTCTTCCGGTTGCCGACCAACCGCGTCGTCGAGTTGGGCAGCCAGGTCGAGATTTGATGATCACGGATACGGGACCAGCCCCGATCATCGTCACGGCTCTGTTCGGCCGCCAGGATACCGCGTTCTTCGACGCGATGCGCCGCGAGCATTTTCCGCCCGAGCGCAACCAGCTCGACGCGCACCTGACGCTGTTCCACCACCTGCCGCCCTCGGGCCTCGACGAGCTCAAGCACCGGCTCAATCAGGAAACGCGGGGTATCCGTGCCCCACAGGCGCGTGTGGGTGGGCTGATGTCGCTGGGGCGGGGTGTCGCCTACCGGATCGAGTCCCCAGAACTGGTTGGTATCCGTGCGCGCCTTGCCGACGCGTTCACCGGCATGCTCACCCCGCAGGACGCCGGCGGGTGGCGGCCTCACGTCACCATCCAGAACAAGGTCAGCCCGCAGGTCGCCAAGCTTCTGCTCGCCAATCTTCAGCGCGATTTCACCCCAAAGGACGTGGAAATCGCCGGTCTTGGCGCGTGGTGGTACCGCGGCGGACCATGGGAAGCGATTTCCCGGCACATGTTCGCTTGACCGCCTCGAAACCGCTTCCTATAGGCCGCGCCTCGCAGGGAAGAACGCTTCCCTGACGGACGGTACGGCGAAGTAGCTCAGTTGGTTAGAGCACGGGAATCATAATCCTGGGGTCGGGGGTTCAAGTCCCTCCTTCGCTACCATTTCAGACCTGGCGCACGGCGCTCGTGGTCCAGCTCCCGCGACATACGCAAGCGATCACCAAGTGCGGGAAACTCGTCTTCGCAATCGCAAAATGCCGTTCTATTGCCATGGGTTAATGGTCAGGCGTCGCGCTGCGTATTCGGTGTTCGCGTCGGTCCAGCCTTACGGGAGAGACGAGCATGCGTGACAAACGCCCTGATGGGATCGCCGATTATACGGGTCCGGCCGGCGGCTGGGGCGCGCTGAAGGCGGTCGCCGTCTCGCTCAAGGCGCAGCAGATCGTCGTGCGCGGCGGCCAGACGCTGCTCAAGTCGAACCAGCCCGACGGCTTCGATTGCCCGAGCTGCGCATGGCCTGATCCAAAACATACCTCCTCGTTCGAATTTTGCGAGAACGGCGCGAAGGCCGTCGCGTGGGAATCCACCGCCAAGACGATCGGCGCCGACTTCTTCGCCGCGCACAGCGTGTCCGACATCTGGAAGCAGAGCGATCACTGGATCGAGGATCAGGGCCGCGTCACCGAGCCGCTCCGCTACAACGCCGCGACCGATCACTATGAGGTCGTCGGCTGGGCGGATGCGATGCGCGAGATCGGTGCAGGCCTCGCCGCCGTCCCCGATCCCAACCAGGCCGAGTTCTACACCTCGGGCCGCTGCTCGAACGAGGCGGCGTTCCTGTTCCAGCTGTTCGTGCGGTTGTACGGCACCAACAACTTTCCCGACTGCTCGAACATGTGTCACGAGGCGACCTCGGTCGGGCTCCCGAAGTCGATCGGCATCGGCAAGGGCACCGTCAGCCTCGAGGATTTCGATCACGCCGACCTGATCCTGTCGATCGGCCACAACCCCGGCACCAACCACCCGCGGATGATGGCGACGTTGCGCGAGGTGTCGAAGCGCGGTGGCAAGATCATCGTCTTCAACCCGCTCAAGGAACGCTCGCTCGAACGCTTCGAATCGCCGCAGTCGGTGGTCGAGATGGCGACGATGTCGGCAACCCCGATCGCGAGCAGCTATTACCAGGTGAAGGTCGGCGGCGACGCGGCCGCGCTCAAGGGCATCGCCAAGGCGCTCGTCGCACTCGACGAGGCGGCCAAGGTCTCCGGCACCGAGCGCGCGCTTGATCACGCGTTCATCGCCGAGCATACCGCGGGGCTCGACGAGTATATCGCCGACCTCGCCACCACCGAATGGGCGGATATCGAACGCTCCAGCGGCCTTTCCCGCGGTGACCTGGAAGAGGTCGCGCTCGCCTATGCGAAGTCGAAGTCGACGATCTGCTGCTACGGCATGGGCGTCACGCAGCATCGCACCGGCACGACCAATGTCCAGCAGATCGCGAACCTGCTTCTCCTGCGCGGCAATATGGGCCGCCCCGGCGCGGGCATCTGTCCGCTGCGCGGCCACAGCAACGTCCAGGGCGACCGCACCGTCGGCATCACCGAGCGGCCGATGCCCTTGCTGCTCGACAACATGCGCGACGTGTTCGGGTTCGAGCCGCCCCGCGAGCACGGCCATTCGGTGGTCGAGAGCATCGCCGCGATGCGCGACGGCCATGCCAAGGCGATCGTCTGCCTCGGCGGCAACCTGGCAATCGCGTCGTCCGATCCGCAGGCCTGCGCGGAAGGCTTTCGCAACCTTGACCTCGCGGTCCACATCACCACCAAGCTCAATCGCACGCAGTTGCTGATGGCGAAGGCGACGTACGTCCTGCCGTGCCTCGGCCGGACCGAACTCGACATGCAGGCGACCGGCCAGCAATCGGTGACGGTCGAGGATTCGATGTCGATGGTCCACGCCTCGCGCGGCTTCCTGATGCCGCCGGGCGACAACGTGAAGTCGGAGATCTGGATCGTCGGCGAGATCGCCAAGGCGACCTTCGCCGCGAAAGGCAGCGCGCCGATCGAGATCGACTGGGACGCCTATGTCGGCGACTACAGCCTGATCCGCGACAAGATCGAGGCGGTGTTCCCCGCGTTTGCCGACTACAACGCGCGGATCCGCAAGCCGGGCGGCTTCCACCTGCCGAACTCGGCGGCAATGCGCGAGTGGAACACGGACAGTGGCAAAGCCAACTTCATCGTCGCCAAGGGCGTCGAGGAGGACGAAAGCGCGGGCGATCCGACCGTACTGCGGCTCACCACGCTTCGCGCGCACGACCAGTACAACACCACCGTCTACAGCCTCGACGATCGCTACCGCGGTGTGTTCGGGCGCCGCGACATCCTGTTCATGAACGAGCGCGACATGGCACGGCTCGGGCACAAGGAGGGCGACGTCGTCGATATCGCCACCGCGCTCCAGTTCGCCCGGCCCGACCGTGTCGTGCAGAAGCTGATGCTGGTCCGCTACGCGCTGCCCGATGGCTGTGTCGCCTCCTACTACCCCGAGACGCAGCCGCTGATCGCGCTCGAGGATCACGATCCACAGAGCTTCACCCCTTCCTATAAATCCATCCCGGTGACCGTCCGTCCCGCCGCCGCCGATATGGGTTCGGATCGCGGCGTGGTGCGTGCCGGGATTGTCGGCCAGCAGAGTAAAGTAGACGCATGAGCACCGGGTATTCGTCGACGATCGACACCTACGCGACCCTCGCGGCGACCAAGGCGGAGGCGTTGCGGCGCTCTCCCGTCGGGTTCTTCGCCGGCGCGATCCTTGCGGGCACGTACATCGGCATCGCGATGATCCTTGCGCTCAGCACGGGGTCGGGCCTCGAACCCGGCGTGCGACCCTTGGTGATGGGCGCTACCTTCGGGCTTGGGCTGATCCTGACGGTGTTCGCCGGCGCTGAGCTTTTCACCGGCTACGTGATGTATCTCGGCTTCGGCCTGGCAAAGCGCACCGTCAGCATTGCGGAGGCGGTGAAGCTGATCGTCGTCGTTTGGATCGGCAACCTCGTTGGCGGCGTGATCCTGTCGTTCATCTTCGCGGCGGGCGGCGGCGGGGCGATCTATGCGAACGCCGACACGATGTTCCACGCCTACGTTCAGCACAAGGTGTCGGTCGACGCGACCGCGCTGCTGGCACGCGCGATCCTGTGCAACTGGCTCGTCTGCTTGGCGATCTGGACAGCCGCACGCATGACCGGCGACGCCGCCAAGTGCATCGGCATGGCCTGGATCCTGCTGGCGTTCGTTGCCGCCGGGTTCGAGCATTCGGTCGCCAACATGACCGCGTTGACGCTGGGGCTGCTCGTGCCCCATTCGTCGATCGATATTTACGGGATGATCCGCAATCTCGCGATCGTCAGCCTCGGCAACATCATCGGCGGGCTCGTGTTCGTCGTCGGTGGCTATCTCGCCGCGGCCAGAACCGATGTGGTGCAGGCCATCAAGTGAGGCACTTCGACTAGCCGCACCGTCTGGGGCTAGTCGAAGATCTTCCATGGATCGTTGACCACCAGAATCGCATCGCTGCGCGCCAGCGCGAGCAGCGTCAGGCCGTGCTCGCGCGCATGATCGATCGCCAGGCTGGTCGGTGCGGAGATGCCCACCAGCATCGGCGCACCGGCGATCAGCGCCTTGTCGACCATCTCGAAACTGATCCGCGACGTGACCAGGATGAACCCGTCGATCGGCTGCCCCGTGATCGCGATGCCGCCGACGAGCTTGTCCAGCGCATTGTGACGGCCGACGTCCTCATACGCCGCAACGATTCGACCCTCGCGGTCGCAGGCGGCGGCGGCATGGATCGTGCCCGTAGCCGCGTTCAGAGGCTGGTGAGCGCGTAACCCACCCAGCGCCGCGAACAGTGCGTCCACAGGCGTATCGGGCTTTGGCGGTGTCCTCGGGACCGGTTTGCGGAGTTGTTCGAGCCCCGAGATGCCGCACAGCCCGCAACTCGTATCGCTGGTTCGGTGGCGGACGCGGTCGTGAATACGGCCCTTGCAGCGATCGGAAAGCCCGACGCGAACGATCCAGCCCGCCTCCGCCTCGAAGATATCGATGTCGCGCACGTCGTCGGCGCTGTCCGCCAGCCGCTCGGTCAGCAAGAAGCCGGTCGTAAATTCGGCCAGGTCGGCGGGCGTCATCATCATCACCGCATAGCCAAGCCCGTCGATCTCGATCGCGACCGGGACTTCGACCGCAATGGCGCGTTCGCCCGCGGTAATCGAATCAGGCCGCAGGATCTTGATCGCTTGGTTGCGCGACGTGGTCATAAGATATCGAGGTCCTGCGGCGTATTGACGTTCGGGATAGGCGCACCCGCCGGGATCGGGATAGCCCCGATCGCTTCCGCCCAACCGCGCACCGAGCGTCGCGGCACGGTCTCGATATGGGTCAGCAAATTGCCAAGCAATCCCGTCTCCCAATGCCCGAGCACCGGAGCGTCCGGGCAATAGGCAGAAGCACGTCGGGACAGCGCCGTCAGCAACCCGTCCGGCAGCCACGGCATGTCGCACGCGATCGTCAACACCGACGTGAACCCGTGCGAGGCCGCAAAACCGAGCGCGCCGGCGATGCCCCCCAATGGCCCAACATCCGCCCTCGGTAGGTCAGGGATCGCCCCATCGCGTCCCGCGATCACCGCGGTCTCGACATGAGGCAAAAGCAGCGCCCGCGCATGCTCGGCTAGCACGCGCCCATCCAACACTGCCATCGCCTTGTCGGACCCGAAGCGCGATGACCGCCCGCCCGCCAGTACGACGCCGAGAATACGCTGCTCGGTCAGCGCGTCTTCTCAATCCGAACCGGCACCGATTTCGCTGCCGGAACATGGCTTTCGCGAGCATGGTGGGCGACCGGTATGAGCAGATTGCTTTCGGGGTAATAGGCACCGAGGCAGCCCTCGGGGATCGCATATTCGACCACGCGGAGCTTGTTCAGGCGGCGGTCCGAATTGTCGCCCGCGTCACCGACCAGATCGACGTCGTCGCCATCGGTGATCCCCATCCGGATCATGTCGCTGCGGTTCATGAACACGATGTCGCGCGTGCCCTTCACGCCGCGGAAGCGGTCGTGATAGCCATAGACGGTCGTGTTGAACTGGTCGTTCGACCGCAGCGTCATGAGGCGGAAGCGGCCCTCCGCCTCCTCGAACCCGGTCACGTTCAGCGCCTGCGGGACGTTGATCTCCGCCTTGCCGCTCTTCGTCTTCCACTCGCGGTGCGCCGCGGGCACGCCCTTCCAGAACCCACCCGGCGTGAACATCTGGTCGTTGAAGTTCTTGAACAGATCCGGATACGTCACCTCGATCGCATCGCGAACGCGCGCGTAATCACGCACCCACGCATCCCAATCGAGCTTCGGATTGGGCGCGAGCGTGGCCTTGGCGATTCCCGCGACGATCGCAGGCTCGGAGAGCAACGTCTCGGACGCCGGCGTCGCCTTGCCCTTCGAACCGTAGATCTGGCTGAACGAATCCTCGATCGACACGCTCTGCGGCCCGGTGCCCTGCATGTCCGTCTCGATCCGGCCGAGGCAGGGGAGCAGGTAAGACGTCTCGCCCGGCAGCAGGTGCGAGCGATTGAGCTTGGTCGCGATGTGCACCGTCAGGTCGAGCGCACGCCATTTCGGCTCCATCCGAGCATGATCCGGGATCGCCCGCACGAAATTGCCACCAAGCCCGACGAACGCCTGCGCGCTGCCGTCGAGCACCGCTTCGCACGCCTCGACCGTATCCCAGCCCTTCTCGCGCGGCGGCTCGAACCCATATTGCTCGGCAAGCTTGTCGAGCGGGGCTAGTTCGGGCTTCTCGGTAATGCCGACGGTACGCTGCCCCTGGACGTTCGAGTGCCCACGGACCGGCCCCATGCCCGCGCCCGGTTTGCCGATGTTGCCGCGCAGCAGCATCAAATTGACGACCATGTGCACATTGTCGATTCCGCCGACATGTTGCGTCAGCCCCATGCCGTAGACTGCTATCACTGCCTTCGACTTGGCATAGACCTTCGCCGCCGCCTCGATCTCGGTGCGGGGCAGGCCGCTCTCATGCTCGATCGTTGCCCATTCGGTCGCACGCGCGACCTCGGCGAACGCCTCGAACCCGGTCGTGTGCTCGGCAAGAAACGCATGATCGAGCACGGGGAGGCCATTAATCCGCTTGGCGTTGTCGTCGGCCTCGATCAAATATTTGCACATCCCCATGATCGCGCCGACGTCGCCGCCGGTCTTGAGCTGATGGTATTGCGAGGCGATCGGCGTCGACTTGCCCGTTACCATCTCGATCGGGTTCTGCGGATCCTGGAATTTCTCCAGCCCGCGCTCCTTGAGCGGGTTGAACACGACGATCTCGACGCCGCGCTTCGCACAATCGCGCAGCGGATGCAGGAACCGCGGGCTGTTCACCCCGGGGTTCTGCCCGAAGTAGAAGATCGCGTCGCACTTCTCATAGTCCGACAGGTGGATCGTGCCGACCGCCGAACCGATCGCCGACTTCAGCCCGACCGAGGTCGTCTCGTGGCACATGTTCGAGCTGTCGGGCAGGTTCTGGCTGCCATACATCCGCGCGAGCAAACTATACATGTACGACGTCTCGAGGCTGGCGCGGCCCGATGCGTAGAAGATGACCTTGGTCGGATCATAGGTCTTTAGCTTCGCACCGATACCGGCAAACGCCTCGTCCCAGCTGCACGCCGCGTATTTGTCGGTGTTCGCATCATATTTCAGCGGATGCGTCAGGCGGCCGGCCTGTTCGAGATCGTAATCCTTCCAGCCGATCAGCTCGCTGACCGTATGCTGCTCGAAGAACGCAGGCGTCACGCGGAACGAGGTCAGCTCCCACGCCGTCGCCTTGGCGCCGTTCTCGCAGAACTCCGCGACATGCGGATGCGCGGGCTTCCCCCACGCGCAACTGACGCAAGCGAACCCATCCGGCTTGTTCTGCCGGGCCAGTTCGCGGATCACTTCCGGGCCGACCTTCTCGCGCGCGGAAATCTCAACGAGTGACTTCATCGAGCCCCAGCCGCCTGCTGGTGCGGTGTAATCCTCGATCTCTACGGTCCGGTCGTCGCTCATGCTCATCTCCGCTTTTATCGTCCAACGCAGTGGCAAAGCTTTCGATGCAGGCGGCACAGATTTACCGGCGGTTCAAATCCGGCCGCGCATCCCCTAGATGCAGTCTCGAATCTCCAAGGAACTGCAATGACTACCCATACCACACGCATGCTTATCCTCGGCTCGGGCCCCGCCGGGCTCTCCGCCGCGATCTATGGCGCGCGTGCCGGGATGGCGCCGATCGTCGTGCAGGGCATTCAGCCCGGCGGCCAGCTTACGACGACCACCGACGTCGAGAACTATCCCGGCTTCAAGGACGTGATCCAGGGGCCGTGGCTGATGGAGCAGATGCAGGCACAGGCCGAGCATGTCGGCACGCGAATGATGTGGGATACGATCGTCCAAGTCGACCTGACCAGCCGCCCGTTCCGCCTGATCGGCGATAGCGGCGACGTGTACGAGGGCGACACGCTGGTGATCGCGACCGGTGCGCAGGCGAAGTGGCTCGGGATCGACAGCGAGGAGCCGATGAAGGGCAAGGGCGTCAGCGCCTGCGCGACCTGCGACGGGTTCTTCTACCGCGGCAAGAAGGTGGCGGTGATCGGCGGCGGCAACACCGCGGTCGAGGAGGCGCTGTACCTCACCAATCATTCGCCCGACGTGACGCTGATCCACCGCCGCGACTCGCTGCGCTCGGAGAAGATCCTCCAGGAACGCCTGTTCGCGCACAAGGGTGTGACGGTGCTCTGGAACAAGGAGGTTCGCGAGTTCGTCGATGGCGGCGGCAATGCGGGTCTGGTCGCGCTGGAGCTCGAGGACACGGTGACCGGCGAGCGCTCGCGGCTTGCGGTCGATGGCGGGTTCGTCGCGATCGGGCATCATCCGGCGACCGAGCTGTTCCGTGGCCATATCGATCTCGATTCGGACGGGTATATCTCGGTCGAGACCGGCTCGACCCGTACCAGCGTCGAGGGCGTGTTCGCGTGCGGCGACGTCGCGGACAAGGTGTACCGGCAGGCCGTGACGGCGGCTGGGACGGGCTGCATGGCGGCGCTGGACGCCGAGCGCTTCCTCGCGGCAGCCGAGTTTGCGGAATTGGCCGAAGCCGCGGAATAACGCCCGCGTCCTTCGTCATCGTCATCGTCATCCTGACGAAAGTCAGGATCCAGGTTTCCAAACGATAGCGGTTATGGCTCTGGTCCTGCGTTCATCAGGACCAGAACCGCTACTCTTGCGCCATCCCGTCGACGATCGCGGCGTGGAGCACTGCGGCGTTCTCCGCCCCGGCAAAACTATGTGACGCCGTGTCGAACCGCTTCACTTGCGCGCCACCGCGGTACCGTTCGGCAAAGGCGATCGCGGTCGCGTCGCCCGTTGCAAGGAAGATGGCGGCGTCGTCTTGCCAGCCGTCAAGTGCGGCCAAGACGTTGGTCGTTAGTGAAGCACGCTCTTCAGCCTTGGCGGAGACAACCCTTTTCAAGCCTCTGAGAAGCTTGATAAAGCTGACCTTTCCTTTCAGCGCGCGTCCCCAGGTTGCGGGGTCGCGTAGCGCGCTGTGATAGCGGGCCCGTATCGCGGCGGCGGGGGGGAGGTCGTCGATCGGTTGCACGACCCAGGGGTTGGCGACGATGATCCGGTCGATCCCCGCCGATCGTCCGAACAGCGCGAGCGTACTGGCCGCGTCGCAATTGCCGAAGCCGACCAACCGGTTGACCATCGGTGCCGCGCGGCGGAACGCGGCGGCGGCTGCGATCAGGTCAGGTTCGGCGTTGAGGAAGCCGTTATTGTCGCCCGTCGAATCGCCCACGCCGCGACGGTCGTAACGGAATACGGGTGTGCCAGCGGCGGCCAGTCGATGCGCCAGCATCGCCATGCCGCGATGTGCGCCACTGCGGATTTCATTGCCGCCGGACACGATGAGCAGTCCTGTCAACCCGTCTGCCTCGTCCAGCGTTGCGGCAAGGCTTTCGCCTTCGCAAGCGAACGCGATCAGCGTTCGCACGATGCGATCCAGTTCGTGATATCGCCGGCAAGTATCTGAGCCAGGGCAGTATCATTGTCCGGCTCTGACCGACGCCACAGCGGTGAGGCAGCATATTTCACGTCTGCGTCGCGCGGGTCGGCTGCGAGCCTGACACCTCGCAAGGGGCCCGTTCCCGCATAGGATGTGGCGTCGTGGAGGTCGGCCAGCATTTCGCGGGACAGCGTGTTGCCTGCATATTCGGTTTCGCTGGCGCGAGCGGAGCGGGAGGCCACTCGCGCGCGGTCCAGTTCACGCAACAGGTCTTCGCCTGATTGCGGAGACAGCTGCCATCGTCCGGCGAGGGCCGCGTCGGTATCGAAGAGTGCGCCGCTTCTTAGCGAAATGCCATAAGTGTTCCGGCCAAGTTGCTGAGCAAGCTCGGTATAGGCTGTCCGCTGGTCGCGGAGTCGCGTTTCGCCGGTGACGACGATGCTCTCGCCGGTGCCAGGGAGATCGGGGAGCACGCTGCCAATCCCATGATCCGCAAGTTCGCGTAAAATCGTGACGAGGAACTGGCGCGTCCGGTTCGCTTCTGCGAACAGCGGGAGGGCGGCGATGACGATCGGGCCGGCATCGCGGCCGAACCGCAGCATCGCTTCGCGGCCGCCGCTCCAGTCATAGGTATCGAAGCGCAGGGCGGTCATCCCGGGTGAGGCTAGACCGCCCGTTAAGGCTAGACCAGTGCCTTGCTCGCGGCAAACTGGACGAGTGCGCCGAACGTCTCGAGCATCTCGCCGTCGATCTCGTCGTCCTCGATCAGGATGCCGAGCCGGTCTTCGAGTTCGGTGAGCACGCTCGCCACCGCCATCGAATCGAGCTCGGGCAGCGCGCCGAACAGCGGTGTGTCGGCGGTGAACGCGGCGACGCGGTCCGCGCTCAGACCGAGAATATCGGCGAGGACGGCGCGTACCGTCGTTTCGACTTGGGAAGTGCCTTCGAAGATCACGAGCATCGCCTGAACCGTTACGAACCGGTGTGCGCTAGCGTGTGGGGGTGAATTCGGCAACGGGTTCGCGCTAAAGGGGGCTTGGCGCTATTAGGGCGTCATGATCGCGCTCGACCCCAAGCCGTACCCTATCGACCACATCGCGCTGCGTGGTGCGCCTGACGCGATTGCGCTGGTCGACAAGGCGGGGGCGATGACGTTTGCCGAACTCGAGGCGGGGGTCGGTGCATTGGCGGGGTGGCTCGCTGCCCAGGGGCTGTCGGCGGGCGACCGCGTCGCGACGTGGCTGCCCAAGACGCGCGTCGCCTGCCTGATGCCGCTCGCGGTGGCGCGAGCGGGTTTGGTGCATGTCCCGGTAAACCCACTGCTCCGGCGAGCGCAGGTCGCACATATCCTGGCAGACAGCGGCGCTCGCCTACTGGTGACCCAAAGCGTGCGGGCCGGCACGCTAGACGATGGCGACGTACCGGATGGCTGCGCGATCGTAGACGAGACGGAGCTACTCTCGTTTCCTCGCGAACGCGGGGGGCCAGGAATGCAGAACACGACGCCCGTGATTCCTGGACCCCCGCCTTCGCGGGGGAACGGGATGACGGGGCCCTCCGATGCCAACCCCGATACCCTTGCCGCGATCCTCTACACGTCCGGTTCCACTGGCCGGCCGAAAGGCGTGATGCTGAGCCATGCCAACCTGTGGCTCGGAGCGATCTCCGTCGCGCACTATCTAAAGCTGGAGCCTGAGGACCGCGTGCTCGGCGTACTCCCCTTGTCGTTCGACTACGGCCAGAACCAGCTATTCTCCACATGGGCGGCCGGCGCGTCGGTAGCACCGCTCGACTACCTCGTCGCACGCGATGTGGTAAAGGCGGTCGAGCGGGTCCGGGCTACGACGCTGGCGGGTGTGCCGCCTCTGTGGATGCAATTGCTGGAAGCGGAGTGGCCGGTGGAGACCGCCGCTCGGTTGAAGCGCCTGACCAACTCTGGCGGCGCATTGACGCCGCGGCTCGTGCGGGGCCTGCGTGAGCGGTTCCCGGAAGCGAAGGTGTACGCGATGTACGGGCTGACCGAGGCGTTCCGATCGACCTATCTCGACCCGGCGCTGATCGATACGCACCCCGACGCGATGGGACAGGCGATCCCGTTTGCCGAAGTTTCGGTGGTGAAGCCCGACGGCACGCGCGCTGCGCCGGGGGAGCCGGGGGAACTCGTGCATTCGGGGCCACTCGTCGCGCAAGGCTATTGGCAGGATGCGGAGCGGACGGCGCAGCGGTTCCGGCCGGCGCCCGATGGTAACGGCATGGCGGTCTGGTCGGGGGATACCGTCGTCGAGGGCGAGGACGGCCTGCTCCGATTCGTCGGTCGCGATGACGAGATGATCAAGAGCGCGGGTAACCGGATCAGTCCGCTCGAGGTCGAAGAGGCCGTACTGGCAGGCGGCGAAGCGCGCGAGGCAGTCGCAGTCGGTGTGCCGGACGAGCGGCTGGGGCAGGCGATCGTCGTGATGCTGGCCGGGGATGCAAGCGGAGAGGGGGCGTTGCGGGCGCGATTGCGAACGGCTTTGCCGAGCTTCATGCAGCCGGGGATGTACCTCTGGCGGGACGAATTACCACGTAATGCCAATGGGAAGCTCGACAGATCTGCCATTGCGTTGGAAGTAAAAGCCTGTTCTCCCGCGAAGGCGGGAGTCCAGTCTGGGCCCCCGCCTTCGCGGGGGAACAGGGAAGGGAGCGCGTCATGAAACCGATGGGTGCCCTTCCTCGTGAGTTCGCACAGCAGGATGGTCCGCTGAAGATCGGCGGACGGACGGCCGACGACTGGGCCGTGCACGCCAGCGACACGCCGCTGTTCGTCTACGACATGGCGATCGTCGCTGTCCGCATCGCGCGGTTCCGCGCCGCAATGCCGGCCATCGATCTGCATTACGCCATCAAGGCCAATCCACACGCCGAACTGCTGACCGCGATCGCGCCGCTGGTCGACGGGCTCGACGTCGCTTCCTCGGGCGAACTCGCGAAGGCTATCATCGTGAAACCGGCCGCCTCGATCAGCTTCGCGGGGCCCGGCAAGCGTGACGATGAACTCGCGGCCGCGATCACTGCTGGCGCCACGCTCAACGTCGAATCGGAAGGCGAGGCGGTGCGGGCGTTCGCGATCGGCGAGCGGCTCGGCCACACACCGCGCATGGCGGTCCGCGTGAACCCCGACATCGAACTGCGCGGCTCTGGGATGCGGATGGGCGGTCGCGCGTCGCCGTTTGGGGTCGATGCAGTGCGGGCGGCCGCGCTCGTGAAAGCGATCGTCGCGGCGGGCGCGGACTGGCGCGGCTTTCATATCTACGCAGGCAGCCAGGCGCTCGATCCCGCCGCGATCACCGAAACCCAGGCCGCGACGATCGCGCTTGCCGCGCGGTTGGCGGACGAGGCCGGCGTCGCGCCCCCGCTCGTCAACCTCGGCGGCGGTTTCGGCGTGCCGTATTTCGCAGGCGACGCGACGCTCGACGTCGAGCGTGTCGGCGATGCACTGGCCGAAGCGCTCGCATCCCGTCCGGCAGTCCTCGCCGAAACGCGGTTCGCGATAGAACTCGGGCGCTGGCTCGTCGCCGAAGCCGGGGTCTATCTGACCCGCGTCATCGACATAAAGCAAAGCCAGGGCGAGACCTTCGTCGTTGTCGACGGCGGTCTCAACCACCAGCTCGCCGCCAGCGGCAATTTCGGCACGGTCGTTCGCCGCAACTATCCGATCGCGGTCGCCGCGCGCATGGGGCACGCGCCAACCGAAACCGTGTCCATCGTCGGCCCCTTGTGCACGCCGCTCGACCGGCTCGGCGACAAGGTCGCGCTCCCCCCCGTCCACGTCGGCGACCTGATCGCGATCTTCATGGCCGGAGCCTATGGTGCGAGCGCCAGCCCGGCGGCGTTTCTCGGGCATCCACCCGCCACCGAGATCGTATCTGTGCTATAGCGACGCGGTGCTGACCTATCGGAGCATGGTTACGGGGCGCTCCTAACGCTATCTTCACCTGTTCCCTCCATAGCGAAGGCCGAGTTTAGCCGACTGTCGGGCTGCCGATGGGCGGTGTGACACCAGGAGAAAAGTGCCAATGCGTTCCGGATCCGTTTCGAAATCCCTGCTGACCCTTGGCGTGGCCGCGACCACGCTCGGTGCCTGCACGAGCACCGGCGGTCGTCCCGAATTGCCGCCCGCCGCCTACGTCGCGAACAAGGAGTTGCCCGGCGAGGAATACGTCATCGGCCCGCTCGATCAGCTCAACATCTTCGTCTGGCGCAATCCCGAATTGTCGTCGAAGGTCCAGGTGCGTCCCGACGGCCGGATCACGACGCCGTTGATTAACGACATGCCCGCGGTCGGCAAGACCCCGGCGATGCTCAGCGACGACATCAAGAAGGCGCTCGCGGCCTATATCAAGGACCCGATCGTCTCGGTGATCGTCGAGAATTTCAGCGGCACCTACAGCCAGCAGGTCAGGATCGTCGGTGCGACCGAAAAGCCCGCCTCGATCCCTTATCGCGCGAACATGACGCTGCTCGACGCGATGATCGCGGTCGGCGGGCTCAGCCAATATGCCGCGGGCAACAAGGCGCGGCTGGTCCGTTACGACCGCGCGACCGGCAAGCAGACCGAATATGGCCTGCAGATCGGTAATCTGCTCAAGAAGGGCGATTCCTCAGCGAACGTCCGGCTCGAGCCGGGCGACGTGATCATCATCCCCGAATCGATGTTCTGAGGCACGCCGAGATGAACGGGATCTACGACGAGGTGCGCATCGCGCTCCACACGATCTGGACGCGGCGCTGGCTGGCGCTTGGCGTGGCGTGGGGCGTGTGCGTGCTCGGCTGGCTGGTCGTCTCGCAGATCCCGAGCCGGTACGATTCGACCGCGCGCGTGTTCGTCCAGATGCAGACGATCCTGCCTGCGGGCATGGACGGCGTGCCGCAGAGCGTGCCGATGAGCGTCGATGCGATCCGCACCACGCTGACCTCGGCGGTGACGCTCGAAAAGGTCGTGCGCGGGACCGATCTGGCGGCGACCGTGTCGAGCGACCGCGACGTCGCCGACCGCGTGTCGAGCCTCGCACAGAATATCAAGATCGTCTCGCAACAGGATAATCTGTTTCAGATTACCGCCACCGCCTCCAATCCCAAGCTGGCGCGCCAGGTCACGCAGAAGCTGATCGACCTGTTCGTCGAGCAGAATTTGGCGGGCGATCGGTCGAAGACCACGCAGAGCCTGACCTTCCTCGACCAGCAGCTCGCGGCACGGCAGAAGCAGCTCTCGGACGCCGAGGGCAAACGCGCCGATTTCCAGAACCGCTATCTCGGCGCGTTGCCGGGCACCGGGTCGATCAGCGACCGGATCGGTGCGGCGCGGTCGCAGATGGCGCAGGTCGATGGCGATCTGGCGGCGGCGCAGTCGAGCCTCGCCGCAGTGCAGGGGCAGATTGCGGGAACCCCCGCGACGGTTGCAGGCGTTGGCGGTGTAGCCGGCGCGGCCGGCCCGGCCCGTGCGCGGTTGCAGGCGATCCAAGGCCAGCTCGCCGATGCGCGCGCACGCGGCTATACCGAGAACCATCCCGACGTGGTGGCGCTGAAGAGCCAGCTGGCGGCAGCGACCGCGGCGGCACGGAGCGAGCCGCTGTCCGGTGGTAGCGCCAATGGCAGCGCGCAGAACCCGCTCTATGCCTCGCTCCAGTCGATGGTGGCGGATCGTCAGGCGACCGTCGCGTCGCTGCGGATGCGGAAGAGCCAGTTGCAGGGCGACCTCGACATGCTCAATTCGAAGCTCGCGGGCGATCCCGAGGTCGCTGCCGAACAGGGTTCGATCGATCGCGACTACCAGGTGCTCAAGGACCAGTACGACACGTTGCTGACACAGCGCGAGCAGACCGCGCTGATGGGGCAGGCGCAGTCGCAGAGCGATCATGTCAAGTTCAGCGTCATCGATCCGCCGACCATGCCGCGGACGCCGAGCGCGCCGAACCGGATGCTCCTGCTGTCGGGCGTGCTGGTCGCTGGACTCGCGGCGGGGATCGGCGCAGCGTTTGCGATGGGGCAGTTGAGGACGACGTTCGCGACCACGACGCGGCTCGAAAAGGCAGCGGGGATGCCGGTGATCGGGTCGATCGGCGAAGTCGTGACGCGGGTCCAGTCGGATCAGCGGCGCGCGAAGTTGAAGATGTTCCTGGGTGGCACCGCCGCTCTGGGCGCGGCCTATGTCCTGCTGCTGGGGGTCGAGATCCTGCAGCGCGGACTGGCGGCATAAAGGGGGATGACCGTGACGAAACCTGATCGCGAACCCTCGCTGCTCGAACGCGCAGCCAAGGTCTACGACTTTAACGCGCATCTGCGCGCGCGAAGCGCTCCGGCCGCGCCGGTCGAGGATATCCGGTCTGCGGGCATTCTTCCCACCGTCGATGATGTCCCGACCGCGGCACCGGGCCGCGCGCCGACCCACGGTCCCGCCTTCGATGCGATGTTCGAGGACGCCAGTTTCCTGGCGATCCCCGAAGAGCTGCGCGCGCCGATCGGCAGCGAACTGTCCGATGAATTCTATCTGCCGCCGGACGAGTCCGATGATACCGCGCGGATCGATCGCGGCATGCTGGCCGCGAACGGCATGATCGTGCCCGGCGCGCCGGTCGGCCCGCTCGCTGAAGAGTTTCGCCTGATCAAGCGGCAATTGCTGATCGCCAGCGCACGGATCGCGGAAAGCGACAGCCCCGAAAAGGCGCGCATGATCCTCGTCTGCTCGGCGCGGCCCGAGGACGGCAAGACCTTCTGCGCGATCAACCTTGCGCTCTCGATCGCCGCCGAGCGCGACACCGAAGTGCTGCTCGTCGATGCCGACGTCGCCAAGCCCGATGTCGCCAACCAGCTGGGGCTCAACGCCGGCGCCGGACTGCTCGATGCGCTCGCGGATTCTGCGATCGACGTCGAGGATCTCGTGATCCGGACCGACGTGGCGCACCTGTCGGTGCTGCCCGCGGGGACCAAGACCGCGATGGACACCGAGTTGCTCGCGAGTGCGCGGACCAGGACCGTGATCGCGCGGCTGCTCGCGGCCAACCCCCGCCGCATCATCATATTCGATTCGCCCCCCGCGCTCGCCGCGTCGCCCGCCTCGGTGCTGGCGATGCGCGTCGGCCAGGTGATGCTCGTCGTACGCGCCGATCGCACGCCCGAAAGCGAACTCCGCGCCGCGGTCAACCTGCTCGACGGGTGCGAGCATATCCAGCTTGTCCTGAACGCGGTGTCGTTCGTCCAGGGCGGCGCGCGGTTCGGCAGCTATTATGGCCACGAGGTGTCGCAGTGAGCCGGCGCGCGCTCCGCACGCTCGCGCTGGCGGGCACGACGCTGACGCTCGGCGCGCCGGTGGCGGCCCAGGCCGTGCAGTCGGGGCAGGCGGCACCGACCGACCAACCCGCGCAACTGGAGCAGACCGCGCAGTCCGGCCAGACCCAACGCCGCGTGTCGGTGAGACCGTATATCGAGGCGAGCCAGATCTTCGACGCCGACCTTAACGGCGGCGACGTGCTCACCTACACCAGCCTTGCCGCTGGCGTGGATGCGGCGATCGCGACGCAGCGCGTGTCGGGGCAGGTAAGCTACCGCTACGAACACCGGTTCGCCTGGAACAAGAACGCGGTCGACAACGACATTCACTCTGGGCTCGCGCGCGTCGACGCCCGCGTCACACCGAACCTGACGTTCGAGGCAGGCGGCATCGCTACGCGCACCCGCTCCGATATCCGCGGTGCCGCGCCGGGTCTGCTGATCGGCAATGTCGACAACGTGTCGCAGCTCTACTCAGTCTATGCCGGGCCGAGCCTGACGACGCGCGCCGGACCGGTCACGTTCGATGCCAACTATCGCCTGGGCTATACCAAGGTCGAGACGCCCAGCTTCGGCGGATCGACGCTCGCGGGCCAGCGGCTGGATTATTACGACGATTCGATCGGCAACACCGTGACCGCGCGCGCCTCGACCGCGCCGGGCAGCGTGGCGCCTTTCGGCATCACGGTCAGCGGTGCGTACGACCGCGAGACGGCCAGCCAGCTCAAGCAGCGGTACGAGGGCTATTACGGCCGCGGCGATATCCTCCAGCCGATCTCGCCCTATGTCGCGCTGACCGCGGGCGTCGGCTACGAGAAGATCGAGACCAGCCAGAAGGATGCGCTGGTCGATGCAGCCGGTGCGCCGGTGCTCGACAGGGACGGCCGGTTCGTCACCAACGACGCGTCGCCGCGGCGGATCGCGTATCGCACCGACGGCCTGTATTACGATGCGGGCGTGATCTGGCGACCCAACCGCCGGACCTCGGTCGAGGGGCATCTCGGCAAGCGCTATGGCTCGCTCAGCTTCACCGGCACCGCGACGTACCAGGCATCGAAGTCGGTCGGCATGGCGGTCAACGTCTATGACGGCATCCAGACCTTCGGCCGCCAGCTTCGCACCGGCCTCGGCAATCTGCCGACCAGTTTCATCTCGGGCGGACAGCAGGGCTTCGGCCAGCAGTTCAACGGTTGCGTGTTCGGCACCAGCGGCGCGCAGCCGGGCGGCTGCCTCGACAACGTGTTCCAGTCGATCTCGACCGCGAGCTACCGCGCACGCGGGGTGGACGGCGTGATCGTCGCCACCCGCGGTCGTTCGACCTGGGGCGGCGGCGTGGGCTACACCAATCGCCACCTCTATGCTCCCGACGGCGCACCTGGGCTGGTCGTCACCGGGCTCGAAGACCAGAGCTATTACGCACAGCTCTTCTATGCGCGGTCGCTGAGCCAGGTCTCGGGGATCAACGCGGACCTGTTCGCGAACTATTACGAGCCGGGCGTCGCCAATGTCCCGCTGGAGGCCATCTCCGGCGACGACAGCGTCTGGTCCTACGGCGCGACCGGCACCTATTATCGATATTTCGGGCGACTTGGCACCACCGCGTCGCTCGGACTTTACAGCTTCAAGGTCGGTGATCTCGACAGCGACTGGTCGGCGCAGGCGCTGATCGGTGCGCGGTACCAGTTCTGAAGGCGAGTAAGATATGTACGACGAGCATTATGGTCTGACGGGTCGGCCGTTCCAGCTGACCCCCGATCCCAAGTTCTGGTTCGAGACCGCGACGCACCGCAAGGCGATGGCGTATCTCGGCTATGGTCTGGCGCAGGGCGAGGGCTTCATCGTCATCACCGGCGATATCGGCGCGGGCAAGACGACGCTGGTCGGCCATCTGATGGATACGATCGATCACCAGCGCCTGAACGCGATCCGGCTCGTCTCCACCGCCATCGAGGCGGACGATCTGCTGCGGATCGTCGCCACCGAACTGAAGGTCGATCCCGCCAGGCTGACCAAGGCCGAACTGCTCACCGCGATCGAGCGCGGGCTGCACGCGGTCGCGCGGACCGGCAAGCGGACGCTGCTGATCGTCGACGAAGCGCAGGCGCTGCCGATCTCCGCGCTCGAAGAATTGCGGATGCTGTCGAACTTCCAGGCGGGGGGGCACGCGCTGCTCCAGATCGTCCTGCTCGGCCAGCCCGAGTTTCGCGATCGGCTGCACGGCTCGGACCGGCTCGAACAGCTCCGCCAGCGCGTGATTGCGATCCACCATCTCGATCCGATGGAGGCTGACGAGGTGTCGGAATATCTGGCGCACCGTCTGTCGGTGGTCGGCTGGACCGGCAATCCCGATTTCGCGGACGACGCGTTCGCCGCCTTCTACGCCGGCTCGGCTGGCGTGCCGCGTCGCTTGAACATGCTCGCCGGCCGCGTGATGCTGCATGCCGCGATCGAGGACCTGACCGTGATTGACGCTGCCGTCGTGCGCGCGGTCCAGCGCGATCTCGAAGGCGACCTGCCGACGACCGCGACCAACACCGCCGCGCCCGCGCCACAAGCCAAGCCTACCCAGTCTGTCGAAGTCCGTCCCGAAGCGCCGCGGATGGACCAAGCAATCGTCGACCGGATCGCCGATCTGGAGGCGCGCGTCGAATTGCAGGATGAGGCGCTGCGCCGTGTGCTGACCCTGCTCGTCGACTGGGTCGAGAGCGATACCGACAAGCCCGACTATTCGCCGATTCGCGGCGTTGCTGCCTGGCATGATGCGGCCTGACGTGACGGCGCGGAAACCTACCGTTCTCAATGGCCCCGTTCTCAATGGCATGTCGGTCGATGTCGAGGATTGGTTCCAAGTCGGTGCGTTCGAGAACGTGATCGACAAGGCGGACTGGGATTCGCTGCTGCCACGCGTCGAGGCGAACACCGACGCGGTCCTCGCGCTGTTTGCCGAGCGCGATACGAAGGCCACGTTCTTTACGCTCGGCTGGGTCGCGCATCGCTATCCCGCGCTGATCCGGCGGATCGTCGATGCCGGGCATGAGATTGCCAGTCACGGCTGGGATCACCAGCGCGTCTTTACGATGACGCCGGATGTGTTCCGCGCCGATCTGGTGCGTGCACGCAAGGCGATCGAGGATGCGGCGGGCACCAACGTTACCGGCTACCGCGCACCGAGCTTCTCGATCGATCAGCGGACGCCCTGGGCGCATGTCGAACTGGCCGAGGCGGGCTATGCCTATTCCTCGAGCGTCGCGCCGGTGAAGCACGACCATTATGGCTGGCTCGACGCGCCGCGCTACGGGTTCAAGCCGCTTGCCGACAGCGCGCTGATCGAGGTGCCGGTGACGGTCGCCAAACTCGGCGAGCGCAAGCTGGCCACGGGCGGCGGTTTCTTCCGCCTGCTCCCCGCGGCGATCACCGATTTCGCGGTACGTCAGGTCAATCGCGAAGACCGGCCGGCGATGTTCTACTTCCATCCCTGGGAGATCGATCCGTCGCAACCCCGCGTTGCCGCGGCACCGCTGCGCTCGAAGATCCGGCATTATTCACGATTGGGCGCGATGGCCGGCAAGTTGCGCGGGCTGCTCGGGCGCCACGCCTGGGGTCGCGTCGATACGGTTGTCGCGCGCGAAGCGGCCCGGCTGGCGTGACCGCGCCGATGCCCGTCGGCGTGCGCGAAGCGGACCTTCGCGATCCGGCGGCGTGCGCGCGGATCGAAGCGTTCGTCGAGGCGACCGATGGCGCCACGCCGTTTCACCTGCCCGCATGGAGCCGCGCGGTGCAGGACGGCTGTGGCCAGCGCACGCGCTATCTGCTGTCGGAGGACGCGCGCGGTGCGATCGTCGGCGTGCTGCCGCTGACCGAGATGCGCTCGCCGCTGTTCGGGCGCGCGCTGGTGTCGACCGGGTTCGGCGTCGATGGCGGCGTGCTCGGGGACGCGGTCGAACCGCTCGCGGCGGGGGCGTGGAACCTCGCGCTACGGATCGGCTGTCCGTCGGTCGAACTGCGCGGCGGTGCTGCACCTGCGGGTTGGTCGAGCGATGATACCAGCTATCTCGGCTTCGCGCGCGATTTGGCGGTGGACGACGACGCCGAACTGCTCGCGATCCCGCGGAAACAGCGCGCCGAAGTCCGTCGGTCGCTCGGGTTCGATCTTGAGATCGTGACGGGTAACGACCGCAAAGTGCTCGCCGAGCACTATCGTGTCTACGCGGAATCGGTCCGCAATCTCGGTACGCCGGTGTTTCCCGCCAAACTTTTCCGTAGCGTCGTGAATACTATGGACGCCGATGTTCTGACCGTCCGGCATGAGGGCAGGGCGGTGGCGAGCGTCCTCAGCCTGTATCATGACGGCATCGTCTATCCCTATTGGGGCGGCGGCACCGACGCCGCGCGGGGGCTGCGCGCGAACGACCGGATGTATTTCGCACTGATGGCGCACGCGCGCGCGCGGGGATGCACGCGGTTCGATTTCGGTCGGTCGAAGACCGGCACCGGGGCGGCGGCGTTCAAGAAGAACTGGGGGTTCGTGCCGGAGCCGCGGTTGTACGCCAAGCGAAGCAGCGGGCCCGCGCGCGAGGTCAATCCGCTCAACCCCAAATATGCGCTGATGGTGCGGACGTGGAAGCGGTTGCCGCTGTGGGCGGCCAACGCCGCCGGACCGTGGATCTCCCGAGGTCTGGGGTGAGCTTGCTGTTCCTGGCGCACCGCGTGCCGTTCCCGCCCGACCGCGGCGACAAGATCCGCAGCTTTCACATCCTACAGTATCTGGCGAAGCGCACGCGCGTTCATCTGGTCGCGTTTGCGGACGATGCGGCTGACGTCGATCCACCCGCGGCGTTCACCGACATGCTGGCGAGCTGTACGATCGTGCCGCGCACCAAGTCTCAAAAGCGCGCGGCGGTCGAGGCGTTGGCGACCGGCAGGCCGGTATCGCTGACCGCGTTTGCGCATCCCGCGATGCAGGCGGCGGTCGATCGCGTGATGCCCCACGTCGACGGCGTCTACTGCTTCTCGGGCCAGATGGCGCAGTATCTGCCGGTCGACGCGCCGCCGGTCGTGATGGATTTCGTCGACGTCGATTCCGCCAAGTTCGCCGGGTTCGCCGCGGACTCCCGCGGGCCGATGCGCTGGATGATGCGGCGCGAGGCTCGGCTGCTCGGCGCGTTCGAGCGGCAGGTAGCGGCGCGAGTTTCTGCCAGCCTGTTCGTCAGCACCGCCGAATCCACGATGTTTCGCGACGGCGGCGCGACCGGGCGTGTGCTCGCCGTCGAAAACGGCATCGACTCGGTAAAGTTCGATCCGGCCGCGCAGTTCGCCAATCCTGCCCCCCTCCCTGGAAGGGAGGGGCCGGGGGTGGGTCGGTTTCCCCAAGCGCGAACGCCAGTGGCACAAGCCAGCCAACCCACCCCCAACCCCTCCCTTTCAGGGAGGGGGGCAGAAGCGGTGGCAGAGGCGCTGATCGTCTTCACCGGGCAGATGGACTACCGCCCCAACATCGACGCCGTCACCTGGTTCGCGCGCGACATCCTGCCGCTCGTCCGCCAGCGCACTCCCGCGCGGTTCGCGATCGTCGGCCGCGCGCCCACGTCCGCGGTCGAGGCGCTCGCCGGCGACCACGTCACCGTCACGGGCGAAGTCGACGACGTCCGCGGCTGGCTTGCTGCCGCCGATGTCTGCGTCGCGCCGCTGAAACTCGCACGCGGGATCCAGAACAAGGTGCTCGAGGCGATGGCGATGGCGCGTCCGGTCGTCGCCTCCACCGCCGCGGCCGAGGGAATCGACCACGCGGGCACGATCCTCGTCGCCGAAACCGCGCGCGACTTCGCCGCCCAGGTGATCGCGCTGCTCGAAGCCCCCGAAACCGCCGCCACGCTCGGCACCGCCGCTCGTGCGCAGGTGATCCGACGTTACGGCTGGGACGCACGCCTCGCGCCGCTCGACGCATTGCTCGACCTCGAAGCATGACCGATTGGCGCCGCCACGGGATCGCGCTCGCGCTGGTGGCGGCAATCATCCTGCTGACCTTCCGCAGCGACGTCCGCGATCTCGCGCGGATCTGGTGGACCAGCACGACCTTCGGGCACTGCCTCTTCATCGGCCCGGTGATCGCCTGGCTGGTATGGCAGCGCCGGACCGAGCTGGCGCAGCTCGTGCCGACCGGCTGGTGGCCGGGTTTCGCGCTGATCGCGATCGGCGGGGTCGGCTGGCTGATGGGCGACGCCGCGTCGGTCGGTTTCGCACGCCAGCTCGGGCTGGTGATGATGCTGCAAGGCGCCGTATTGACGATCCTCGGCCCCAATGTCGCGCGCGGGCTGCTGTTCCCCTTGTGCTACGCGTTCTTTCTCGTGCCGTTCGGCGAAGGTCTGGAGCCGCCACTCCAGACCGTGACGGTCGCGATCGTCATGCCGTTGCTCCACCTGGTCGGCGTGCCCGCGGTGGTCGACGGCGTGCTGATCCACGCCGGCCGCTATTATTTCGAGGTGGCGGAGGCGTGCTCGGGCGCCAAGTTCGTCATCGCGATGGTCGCGTTCGGCGTGCTCGTCGCCAATCTGTGCTTCGTCTCCGGCCGACGCCGCGCGATCTTCCTGGTCGTCTCGGTAGTCGTGCCGGTGATCGCCAACGGCTTCCGCGCCTTCGGGACGATCTGGGCGGCCGACCTGACCTCGGTCGAGGCGGCGACCGGGATCGACCACATCATCTATGGCTGGGTGTTCTTCGGCATGGTGATGGCGGGCGTGCTCGCGATCGGCTGGCGGTGGTTCGACCGCGCACCCGATGATCCCGCGTTCGATCCCGCAACGCTCCAGGCGCCGCCCCGCCATCGTACCGGCGCGGTGCTCGCCGCCTGTCTCGCGGTGGCGACTGTCGCGGTGTTCCCCGCCTGGAGCGCCGCGGTCGCCGGGCGGGCACAGCGATTGCCCGCGCATATCGACCTGCCCGAGATCGCCGGCTGGCACCGCGTGCCGGTCAGCACGCGCGCGCCGTGGATGCCCTATTATCCCGGCGCGGATCATTATCTGTTCGGGCGCTATGCCGACGCCTCGGGCGCGACCGTCGACATGAACATCGCGGTCTTCGGCAGCCAGCACGAGGGCAAGGAGCTGATCGCGTTCGGCACCGGCGTGCTGCGCGAGGAGGACCGCTGGGTGCGCGTCGCCGATCTTCCCGACATCGCCGACGCGAGCGGCGCGGGCGGCAGCGTGATGCGAATCACCGCGCCCGGCCCCGTGGAGCGGATCGTCGCGACGTGGTACCGGGTGGGCGATGCAACCACCCATGACGAGACGCTGGTGAAGATCGAGACGATGAAGGCGCGGCTGCTCGGCGGTCCGCAACGCGCGGTGGCGATCCACCTGTCGACCGAGGGCGCCGATCCGCGCCCGATCGCGCGCTTCCTCTCCGCGCTCGGGCCGCTTGACCGGATCGCCGATCGCGCCGCGGGCCAAATCGCGGGGGCACGCTAGATGTGCGGCATCGCCGGGATCTTCCATCCGGGTACGCCCAAGCCGGTCGAGCCCAATCGCGTCCTCGCGATGATCGCCGCGCAGGCGCATCGCGGACCCGACGGCGACGGCATCTGGACCGCGCCGGGCGTCGGCCTCGGCCATCGTCGCCTGTCGATCATCGACCTCGAGGGCTCGCCGCAGCCGATGTCGGACGGGTCGCTGACGATCACGTATAATGGCGAGATCTACAACTTCGCCGATCTGCGCGCCGAACTGACTGCCAAGGGCGCGATCTTCCGCACCGAAGGCGACACCGAAGTCCTGCTCCACGGCTGGCGCGCCTGGGGCCCGTCGATGCTCGACCGGCTCAACGGCATGTTCGCCTTCGCGATCCACGATTCGCAGGCGCACACGCTGTTCCTCGCGCGCGACCGGATGGGGGTGAAGCCGCTCCACTATGTCGAACTCGCGGACGGGTCGCTCGCCTTCGCGTCCGAACTAAAGGGCCTGCTCGCGCACCCGCAACTGCGCCGTGTGCCTGATCTGGGCGCGGTCGAGGACTATCTGGCGTTCGGCTACGTACCCGATGACGCGTGCATCGTCGCGGGCGTGAAGAAGCTCGCGGCCGGCCATTTCCTGTGGATCGAGCGCGGTCGTCCGGTGCCGCAACCGCGCAAATGGTGGGACATCGATTTCTCCAACCGCGCGACCGGCTCGGCCAAGGCGCTCGGCGAGGAACTGGTCGACCGGATGCGCGCCGGCGTCCGCTCGCGGATGGTTGCCGACGTCCCGCTCGGCGCGTTCCTGTCGGGCGGGGTCGACAGCTCGGCGGTGGTCGCCTTGATGGCTGAGGCCAGCCCGAAGGCGGTCCGCACCTGCACGATCGGGTTCGACGAGGCAGGACATGACGAGCGCGCATACGCCGACACGGTCGCGCGCCGGTTCGCGACCGATCACCGCGAACGCGTCGTCGCGTCGGGCGATTTCGGCCTGATCGACACGCTCGTCGCAAGCTTCGACGAGCCCTTTGCCGACGGATCCGCGCTCGCGACCTATCAGGTCTGCGCCTTGGCGCGTGAAAGCGTCACCGTGGCCTTGTCCGGCGACGGCGCGGACGAAGCGCTCGCCGGATATCGTCGGTATAAATTCCAAGCGGCGGAAGAGCGCGTCCGTGGCCTGCTCCCGGCGCATCTTCGTACCGAGGTCTTCGGAACGCTGGGCCGGTTCTATCCGAAGGCCGACTGGGCGCCGCGTCCACTGCGCGCCAAGTCGACGCTGCTCGCGCTGGCGCAAGGTGGCGGCGAGGCGTATGCGCGATCGGTCGGCGTGACGGGACCTGAGCTTCGCGCGCAACTGTTCGCTGCCGGTGCCCGCGCGCAGCTCGGCGGCTATCGCGCGGAAGATCGCTATGTCGCGACGATGGCGAACGCGCCCGCGCGCGATGCGATCGACCGCGCGCAATATGCCGATATCAAGCACTGGCTGCCCGGCGATATCCTCACCAAGGTCGATCGCACCAGCATGGCGGTCGGGCTGGAGGCGCGCGAGCCGCTGCTCGATCACCGCCTGATCGAATTCTGCGCGACCTTGCCGGCGAACATGCGGCTCCGGCGCGGCGAGGGCAAATGGCTGATGAAGAAGGCGATGGAGCCCTATCTGCCGCGCGAGATCCTGTATCGTCAGAAAATGGGCTTCGTCACGCCGATCAGCGCGTGGTTCAGGGGCGCGCTGGCGGGCGAGGCGGTCGCGCTCGCCAAGTCGCGGACGCTGGGCGAAACCGGGTGGTTCGACATGGCGACGATCGCCCGGATCGCGGACGAACACCGGGCCGGACGAGCCGAGCATGGTCGCACGCTCTGGCAGTTCGTGATGCTGGAACGCTCGATGAAGCGGATGTTTGGCTAGGCTTCAATGCGGCTGCATGGGCTCGACGCTGGTCCTTGCGCGCGCGATCAACGCTTCCAGCGCGGCATCGTCGAGCCGACCTGCCGTCCGCAGCGCCGCCTCGGGGGTCATCGCGATCACCGCGCCACCGGGGCCATCGATGATGACCTCGCCCTCCTCGTGAAAAACGTCGCGGGGCTGGTCATGCGGCTGGGTCATCGTGGCTCTCCCGGTATCGTAGAATAACGTCGGACCCCGCGACTTGCTCCCTAGACGCGCGGTGGCGCTAGCCCGCGACGAGTTCGCCCATCCAGCGATCGAACAATTGCGGCCACAACGACCCCGGCGAGCGCGGCGACAGGCGTGTGCCGAAACCGTGTCCGCCATGCTGGAGGAAATGTGCCTCCGCCGGGATGAGGGCGCGACGCGCGGCGGCGAGCGTGTCGACGCTGTTGGCGACGGGCACGGTGGTATCGTCCTCGGCGTGGACGAGAAACAGCGGCGGATCGCCGGCCTTCAACTGGCGGTCGACCGCGTAGCGCGCCTGCACCGCGGGCAGCGGATCGGGGCCGAGCAGGTTGGCGCGCGATCCGCCGTGGCTGCGGCCGGGATCCATGTTGGAAACCGCGTACATGAGCCCCGCCCAGGCGGGGCGTGCCGAATGGCGATCGGTGGCGTCGATCGGGCGGTAGGCCTTGAAGTCGTGCAGCACGGCGACTGATCCGGCGAGGTGGCCACCGGCGGAAAAGCCGAGTACGCCAAGCTTCTCCGCCCTGATCCCGTAAGTGCGCGCGTTGGCGCGGATCAGCCGCATCGCGCGCTGCGCGTCGGCAAGCGGGACATCGGCGCGGTCGGCCCAGCCTTCGCCGGGCAGGCGGTAGCTCAGCACGAACGCGGTGATCCCGAAACCATTGAGGACGCGTGCGACGTCGATGCCCTCGTTGCGGAGCGAGGTGATCGAATAGCCGCCGCCGGGAACGATCAGCACCGCGCGGCCGTCGGGCCGAACAGGGCGGAACACGCCGACCTCGGGCCGCACCACGCCGCGCATCTGGAAGTCGCGATAGCCGTCCGGGTAGCGCGGCATGCGCGGCTGCGGGACCGGTAGCGGGCTCGGCGCGCCTGCCGGGATACCGGGCCAGAGCGCGAACCGCTCTGCGGGCGGCCACATCGGCATGTCCGTCGTGCGCAGCTGAGCGGCGCTGACCTGTGCACCGCTCCGCGCGAATGCGGGAAGCGCCAGCCCGGCGGCGAGGGGGAGGGTGAGGAGCGAACGGCGATCGAAGGTCATATGAGAATCCTAGACGATCGAACCGGGTTCGGGGAGAGGCGGCCGCCGCGATCAGCGATTATTCGCAAGCGTTCTTAAAACACGGCGAGCGCGGCATGCAGCGTGAGCGCGACGAGCATTAGGCTCGACAGCATAAAGAGGACAAAGCGGGCGCGAACACGATTGCTGGTCGACTGGACGATGCTGTGCACGATCCGCAGCCCGACATAGGCCCAGGCGATCCAGGCGTTGATGCCGTTGCCCGTGCCGCTCAGCGCCAGCACGGCGCAGACCGCGTAGAACAGCGTCGGCTGCTCCATCAGGTGATTGTGGTTGTGCGCCTTCCACTGAATGTGCGGCGGGAGCGCGCGGTCAGCATCCGCCGCCTTGGTACCGACGAGCGTCCGCATGTCGACCCCGGCCGCCTTCATCGCCGGCAACCGCGTTGCGAGCGTCCATCCCAGCATCACGAGCGTCCACGCGATCAGCACGACCATCGGTCGCAGGATCTCGCTATGCATGAAAAAGCCTCCCCCGGTTACCCGGAGGAGGCTGCATCAATTGCCCGGAAGGGGCAACGGCATCTCTAATCCTCCCCCGCTAGGGGGAGGTGTCGCGAAGCGACGGAAGGGGAGGCGGCGATAACGTCGGTTCCGCGTCCTCCCCCTCCGTCAGGCAAGCGCCTGCCACCTCCCCTGGCGGGTAAGGATCGTAAGGTTCAGGCCTTGTCGAAGCTCGCGCCCCACTTGCGGACCGGACGGTCCTTCCAGAGGCCACGGTGATACGCATCCGACGCCAGCAACGGCATCACCGAACCGGCCTCAGCGAACACCATCTGCTCGATGCCCGTGTTCACCTTGCCCCACGAAGCCGCTTCCTGCAGCGTCGACGACGAGCATGCACCGTCGCGAACGTCGGCAACCGTGATCTGCACCGCGTACTTATGGACCTGGACGTCGTCGTGACCGAGAATCTCGGCGCAGACGACGGTGTCTTGGATAAAGTTCTTCGGCACGCCGCCGCCGATCATCAGCAGCCCGGTGGTGCCCGCCTTGATCTTGATCTCGGTCAGCTCGCGGAAGTCTGCGATCGCGTCGAGGACCATGTACGGCTTGCCCGCCTTCACCGCGTCGACCTGGTGCTTGACCAGACCGAAGCCTGCCGACGAATCGACGAACGCCGGGCAGAAGATCGGCACGTCATGCTCGTAGGCGAGCTTGACGAGGCTGTTCTCCTTCTTGCCGTGCTCGACGAGATACTTGCCCATCTCGCGGATAAACTCGCGGCTCGAATAGGCGCGCGGCTCGAGCGTCTCGGCGATCTCGAAGATCGTGTGGTCGACGTGCTGGAGCTCTTCCTCGTCGATATAGGTGTCGTAGATCCGGTCGATCATCAGCGAGCGCAGCACGTCGTCGTGCGGCACTTCGAGCGCCTGGTAATGCTTGTGGCCGAGGCCCTCGAAGAAATCCATGTCGACGATCGTCGCGCCGGTCGCGACGATGCCGTCGATCATGTTGTTGCGCAGCAGCTCGGCATACAGGTCCATGCAACCGCCGGCGCTCGTCGAGCCCGCGATCACGAGGAAGATCGTGCAGTCCTTGTCGGCCAGCATCTGGTTGTAGATGTCGGTCGCACGGCCGAGATCGCGGCTGGTGAACGACATCTTCTTCATCGCGTCGACGATCGGCCGCGCGTCGAAGCTCGTGATGTCGATGTGCTCGACGGTGGTGGAAAGGAGTTCCGCCTTGCGCTGCGCGTCGATGCGGGTGTCTTCGGTCATGTCTAATTTCTCCTGATCCCCCCTCCCGCCTGCGGGAGGGGGCTAGGGGGTGGGCGCCCGCTCACCGCGAACGCGCCGGATGTGGAAAACGCGCGCCCACCCCTCGGTCCCCTCCCGCGAGCGGGAGGGGAAGACGAAGAGCGAACGATTACTTGGTGTTGGTTACAGCTTGACGACGTTCGACGCGAGGTCCTGGAACCGTTCGTCGTACAACGAGACCATCGGCTCGTCGGTGACGATCACCGTCTCGTCCGATCCGAACCCGTTGAACGCGGTCCGCATCGCCGAGCCGTACGCGCCGAGCATGCCGATCTCGATGTAATCGCCGGCCTTCGTGTCCGCGGGCAGCATGAACGGGCCGACCATATAGTCCATGTCGTCGCACGTCGGACCGTAGAAGCTGAACTCCATGTCCTTCGCACGGCTGTCCGGCTCGCGGAGCAACTCGGTCGGGAAACGCCAGCCGATATGCGCCGCATCGAACAGCGCGCCATACGCACCGTCGTTGATGTACAGCTCGGTTCCGCGACGCTTCTCGACGCGGACGATGATCGACGAATATTCCGCGCACAGCGCCCGGCCCGGCTCGCACCACAACTCGGACGAATAGCTGACAGGCAGCGATTCGAACGCACGATGGATCGTCTCGAAGAAATGCTCGAGCGGCGGGGGCTCCATGCCGGGATACGACGACGGGAAGCCGCCGCCGACGTCGATGACGTCGACCGTGACCGCCGCCTCGACGATCGCCGCACGGACGCGCTCCATCGCGTTCGAATACGCCTCGGGGGTCATCGCCTGCGAACCAACGTGGAAGCAGATGCCGAGTGCGTCCGCTGCCTGACGCGCCGCGAACAGCAGCTCTTTGGCTTCGTGCGGGGCCGCACCGAACTTCGACGCGAGGCTCAGCTTCGAATGCTCGGACGACACACGCAACCGAACGCAAAGCGTCAGGTCGGTGGCTTCGCGGGTAGCGCGAACGACCTTGTCGAGCTCTTCGAGGCTGTCGAGGCTGAACGTCCGGACGCCGTGCGTGAAATACGCCTCGGCGATCGCTTCCTCGGCCTTGACCGGGTGCATGAAGCACAGGGTCGCCTGCGGCAGCGTCCGTGCGACCAGGCGCACTTCGGCAATCGACGCCACGTCGTAATGCGTGATGCCATTGTCCCACAGGATCTGCAGGAGTTCGGGAGACGGGTTCGCCTTTACCGCATACATCGAGCGACCCGGGAACTTCTCGACGAAGAACCGAGCGGCGCGCGCAGCAGCGTGCGGACGAACGAGCGTGACCGGATTGACCGGACGCCCTTTAGCGATGTCGATGCCGCTCCCGATGTGGGAGGTGTCGGCGGTCGAATGGGCTTTCGCTAACCCCAGCGCGATATGATGCTTGACCAATTCAAGGGACCTCCAATGTCCTGAGACAAATTACAAAAACACTGCCTTGCGGTTGGAAGTCCCATGGGGCAGCGGAAGCGCGATCTAGGGTTACGCGCCCCCCATGTAAATAGCGTTTGGCAGATAGGAGACGGCGTGTGACGATTTTGCGACAACCGACGCGGGCAGGGGTGCGGGACGCCGCGGAGAAGATCGCCCGGATACTCCCGCCGACGCCACTGTTCGTCAGTGAAATCAAGGGCGTACCGGTCGCTTTCAAGGCCGAGTCGTTGCAACCAATCGGCGCCTTCAAGATTCGTGGCGCGTGGCATCGGCTCACCGCCTTGGACGAGGCGACGCGACAAAAAGGCGTCGTCGCGTTCTCCTCAGGCAATCACGCGCAGGGCGTGGCGTGGGCGGCGAAGCGGCTGGGCATCGCGGCGACGATCGTGATGCCGTCGGACGCACCGCGACTGAAGCGCGAATCGACGTTGGCACTGGGCGCGGAGGTGGTCACCTACGACCGCGCCACCGAAAGCCGCGAGACGATCGCCGCAGGGCTGGCCGAAGCGCGAGGCGCGACGCTGGTGCCGAGCTTCGACGATCCGTGGATCATCGAGGGGCAGGGGAGTGCCGGGATAGAAGCAGCCGCACAGATGGCGACATTGGGGATGGGCGTGCCAAGCCGGGTGGTGATCCCCTGCGGCGGTGGCGGTCTCTCGGCCGGCATCGCGCTGGCGTTGAAGGACAGCGCGATCACCGTCGTCGAACCCGAAGGCTGGGACGACATGCGCCGCTCGCTGGAGGCATCGTGGATCGAACCCGTCGGCCCCAACCCGCCGCCAACCGCCTGCGACTCGCTCCAGACCCTGCGCGTGTCGCCGCTGACCTTCGACGTCCTCTCCCGCCGCGATGCGACTGGTGTGGCGGTCAGCGAGTCGGAGATCGCGGCTGCACAGCGCTGGGCGGCGGAGAAACTGCGGCTGGTGATCGAACCCGGCGGCGCGGTCGGGTTGGCGGCGGTACTTTCTGGCAAGGTGAAGCTCGAACCCGGCCTGCTAGTCATTCTGTCCGGCGGCAACGTCGACCTCGCCGCCTATGCCAAGGCGATGGCCGCATGAACGCCGCACTGACTTCGATCGCCACAGCAGCGCCTGCCATAGCGATGCTAGGCATGTTCGCCTGCCTGATCGGCGGTATCGCGCTGATCGCCAAGAAGCGCGACACGAAGAAGGGCGTACTCATGCTGATAATGGCCGCAGTCCTGCTGGCCAACGTAGCGATCTGGACCCTCTAACTCCCTCGCCCCTGCGGGGAGAGGGAAGGGGCCCGCCGCGCTTGCGGTGGGAAGGGAGAGGGGAGTTGGCGAGAGCGTATCGATCCCCAACTCCCCCTCATCCGACGCTCGCGCGCCACCTTCTCCCCGAGGGGAGAAGGAATCACCGGATCGGCGAGTTCGGGTCGAGACGCATATCCAGATACTTGTCCACGCTCCCCATCAACTCCGGCATTTCATGCTCGAAGAAGTGGTTCGCCTTCGGGATCGTATCATGATGGATCGTGATGTGCTTCTGCGTCCGCAGCTTATCCACCAGCTTCTGCGTAGCCCCCGGCGTCGCAACCTCGTCGGCCTCGCCCTGAATGATGATCCCGCTCGACGGGCATGGTGCCAGGAACGTGAAGTCGTACAGGTTGGCCGGCGGTGCGACCGAGATGAACCCGCGGATCTCGGGACGGCGCATCAGCAGCTGCATGCCGATCCACGCGCCGAAGCTGACGCCCGCGATCCAGGTCGTCTGCGCCTCGGGATGGAAGCTCTGCACCCAGTCGAGTGCGCTCGCCGCATCGCTCAACTCGCCGACGCCGTTGTCGAACACGCCCTGGCTCTTGCCGACGCCGCGGAAGTTGAACCGCAAAGTCGCAAACCCGCGCCGCTGGAAGGTCTTGTAGAGCTGCTGCACGATCGCGTTGTTCATCGTGCCACCGGCCGACGGATGCGGGTGCAGGATCATCGCGACAGGCGCGCGCGGACGAGGCCCCGGCGCAAAACGACCTTCGAGACGGCCTTCGGGACCGGGGAAAATGACTTCTGGCATAGGCACTCGCGAGCTGGGATACGCACTCGGGTGGAGTGCCGGATTATCGACGCTATATAAGGTCCGCGCCCCTTTTCGCAATTGGAACCGACCCTGGCCCGTACCGAAGCCCGCATCTACCTCGATCATGCCGCCACCACGCCGATGCGCCCCGAGGCCGTCGCGGCGGTGATGGAGGGCATGGCGCGCTGGGCGAACCCGTCCTCGCCGCATGCCGAGGGCCGTGCCGCACGGGCCGCGTTGGAGGACGCGCGGAAGCGGATCGCCAAGGCGCTGGACTGGCCGCATCACGTGATCCTGACCAGCGGCGCGAGCGAGTCTGCGGCGTTGGCGCTACGTGGGCGACCCGGTGTTGCGGCGGCGGCGGTCGAGCATGATGCGGTCCTCCGCGCGGCCGAACAGCCTGTAATGCTGGACGTCGACGCAGGCGGTATCGTCGTGAACGGGGAGAGCGCCCAGGCGATCGCGCTCCAGTCCGCGAACAGCGAAACAGGCGTTCTCCAGGATCGCCCCACCGGTCTCTGGATAGCCGATTGCTCGCAGACAGCTGGCAAGCTCCCGCTCCCCGAAGCCGACCTTATCATCGTCTCCGCGCACAAGCTCGGCGGCCCTCCCGGTATCGGCGCGCTGCTGGTCCGCGATCTCGGTCTGCTCGACCCGACTGGCGGGCAGGAGCGAGGCTACCGCGGCGGCACCGAGAACCTGCCCGGCGCGCTGGGCTTCGCCGCCGCACTCGAAGCGCCTCGCGACTGGTTCGCCGACATGGCCGACCTTCGCGCCGAACTCGACGAAGCCATCCTCGCGAGCGGCGGCGAGATCGTGGCGCAAAACTCCCCCCGCATCCCCACGATCACCTCCTACCGCATGCCCGGCGTCAGTTCCGCCGCCCAGCTGATCCGCCTCGACATGGCCGGGTTCGCCGTCTCCGCGGGCAGCGCGTGCTCGTCGGGCAGCATGCGCCCTAGCCACGTCCTCGCCGCGATGAGCTATTCCGCCGAAGCCGCTGCCGAAGTCGTCCGCGTCAGCTTCGGCTGGACCACGACACCCGAAGACGTCGCGAAGTTCGCCGAAGCCTGGACGCGGATCGCCCAGGACATAAAGCGCCCTGGGAGACTGGGGGCATGATCTACCTCGACTACCAGGCAACCACCCCCCTCGCGCCAGAAGCCCTCGCGGCAATGCTCCCCTGGCTCGAATCACAGCATGCCAACCCGCACTCCCCCCACCGCGAAGGCCGCCGCGCAAAAGTCGCCGTTGAAGTCGCGCGAGATCAGGTTGCTGAGTTGCTCCCCCCCGGCGGCCGCATCGCCTTTACCGGCGGCGCCACCGAAGCACTGAACTGGGCGATCAAGGGCACGACCGGCCCGATCGTCACGCTTGCCACCGAACACGCCGCCGTCCTCGACACGGTCGCAGCCGAAGCGGCGAGGGCGCGCCCAGTCACGGTTATCCCCGTCGGCCCCGATGGCGTGGTCGACCTCGACCAAGCCCGCGCCGTGATCCAACCCGGCACCGGTCTCGTTGCCGCGATGCTCGTCAACAACGAGATCGGCGTCACGCAACCGGTCGCCGCGCTTGCCGAGATCGCCCACGCATCCGGCGCGCTGATGCTCTGCGACGCGGTGCAAGGCTATGGCCGCGTTCCGATCCCCGACACCGTCGACCTGATCGCCATTTCCGCGCACAAGATCCACGGCCCCAAGGGCATCGGCGCACTCTGGATCCGCGACGGCGTCGATCTCGCGCCGCTGATGCACGGCGGCGGGCAGGAAGCCCCCGGTCGCTCCGGCACGCTGTCGCCAGCTCTCTGCGCAGGCTTCGGCGTCGCCGCGCGGCTCATGGTCGACCGCAAGGCCCAGGACGCCGCGCACATCGACCGCCTTTGGTCGCTCGCGCTCGACCGCCTCGGCCCCGGCTGGACGATCAACGGCTCGACCGAACACCGCTACCACGGCAACCTCAACATCCGCCGCGCAAACCTCGACGTGAACCGGCTGATGTCCGACCTCCGCGACATCGCCTTCTCCGCCGGGTCCGCCTGCGCGAGCGGATCCGGCCGCTCCAGCCACGTCCTCCGCGCGATCGGCCTCACCGAAGCGCAGGCGCGGTCCAGCATCCGCCTCGGCTTCGGCCGCTACACCACCGAAACCGAACTCCGCGACGCCATCGATGCGATCGTCGCCGCAGCCGAGGCGCAATGGCCATGATCGTCCACTTCATCGCCCGCGACGGCACCATCAGCAGCGTTGCGGCCAACCCCGGCGACCGCCTGCTCGACGTCGCGCAAGCCGACAACCAGCCGCTAGAAGGTACTTGCGAAGGCCAGCTCGCCTGCGCGACCTGCCACGTCATCGTCGACGCCGCCGACTTCCCAAAGCTCAACCCCGCAAGCGAGGACGAGGAGGACATGCTCGATCTCGCACACAACGCGACGCGCACCAGCCGTCTCGCCTGCCAGATCCGCCTGACTGATACGCTCGACGGCTTGACCGTGCGGATCCCCGCTTAGGTCAGCAAAGCTTACAGGAAGACAACGGCCGGTTCAGGGAACGTGCACGGCCAGAGGCACACTACTCCCTCATCGCCTCAATGTACGAGGTCTCGAGAGGAGTACCGGACATGAAGATCATCGCAATGTTCGCCGCTGGCGCGCTGGCCACGGGAACCCTGGTCGCCTCGGCACCCGCCGACGCGCAGCGTTATGGATGGGACGGTCCTCGCGACGGCCCCGGCTGGCACGATCGTGGTCGGCATGAGGGGCGCGGCTGGGATGACCGGCGCGGCTGGGATGGCCCGCGCCGCGGCTATCGCGGCTACCGCGACGGTTATCGTGGCGGCGGCTACGGTTATCGCGGCCCGCGCGGTTACGGTCGGTCGCGCGTCGTCTGCCGGATCGAGCGCGGCTATTACGGCCCGGTCCGTCGCTGTTTCGAACGGTAATTCCCGCGCCGATACGGAACCGCACCGACAGCCTCTAGGTTGGTAACATAGGTTGCAGGGGTCATCAGAACCCGCACCCATCAGGAGAAGTCCCATGAAGTTGTTCACCCTCGCCGCCGCCGGCCTTGTCGCGCTCACCGGTCTCGCCCCCGTCGGCATCGCCGCCGAAGCCTCGGCCCAGCGCACCGTCGTCCATGAGCGCACCGTCGTTCGCCACGACGATCGCCGTCCCGGCTACCGTCGCCACGCCGTGCGAACGCGCCAGGTCTGCCGCAACGTGTACCGCAACCATCACCGCCAGCGCGTCTGCCGCACGGTCCGCGTTCGTCGCTGATCGGACGGCCGCCACTAAAGCGGCTTGATCATCCCGCCCGACCCCGCCATATGCGCCGCGGGAGTCGGGCGGACGTGGTCGTCGCCAACTTGGTCAGATCCGGAAGGAAGCAGCCACAACGACCCAGCCACGGGTCGTCCCGGCTCCCACCGCGAACATGTCGTACCGACATGTGAGCGCGGCCAGCGGCGCAAAGCGCCGACTGACGATGCGGCTAAGCCGCATCGCACTTCTAAACTTCTCAGTTAGACAGTCGCCCAAGCGGAACCGGGCCTAAACCGCGCCCGATGTTCCCGCAACGTTCCAAATCATTATCCTACATCGCGTCGTTGTGGCATAAGCCGCACATGACCCGCACTGCCCACATCACAGGTTCCGACAAGCCACGCGCCGGCCTCCCGCCGCGCCGAAGTGCAGACCCTTTCCAGCGTGTGCACTTTGTGAACTTCCGTCCCCTTCGACAGCACGCGCAGCACCCGCTATGACGCCCCCAATGTCAGATTCCTTCGACCTGGGCGAACCCCCGCAGCCGGTGAAAGCACCGGACGCCCCCGCCTACCGCGTACTCGCGCGTAAATACCGTCCGCAGACCTTTTCCGAACTGATCGGCCAGGACGCGATGGTCCAGACGCTCGGCAACGCGATCAAGCGCGACCGGCTCGCGCACGCTTTCCTGATGACCGGCGTCCGCGGCGTGGGAAAGACCTCGACCGCCCGCCTGATCGCCAAGGCACTCAACTGCATCGGCCCCGACGGCGACGGCGGCCCGACGATCGACCCTTGCGGCGTCTGCGAACCCTGCTGCGCGATCGCCGAGGGCCGTCATATCGACGTGATCGAGATGGACGCCGCGAGCCACACCGGCGTCGACGACGTCCGCGAGATCATCGACGCATCGCGCTATTCGGCGGTCACCGCGCGCTTCAAGATCTACATCATCGACGAAGTCCACATGCTGTCGAAGAACGCGTTCAACGCGCTGCTGAAGACGCTGGAAGAGCCGCCCCCCCATGTGAAATTCCTGTTCGCGACGACCGAAGTGAACAAGGTCCCGGTGACGGTGCTCTCGCGCTGCCAGCGATTCGACCTGCGCCGCATCTCCGCCGAACAGCTTGCCAAGCATTTTGCGTGGGTTTCCGCTGAGGAAGGCGTCGTCGCCGACCCTGAAGCGCTGATGCTGATCGCGCGTGCTGCGGAAGGCTCGGCCCGCGACGGCCTGTCGATCCTCGACCAGGCGATCGCGCATGCCGGGCTCGAAGGCGGCGGCGTGACGGCGGATGCGGTGCGCCAGATGCTCGGCCTGTCGGATCGCGGCGCGGTGCGCGATCTGCTGACGCTGATCCTCGCCGGCGACGGGGCAGGGGCGCTCGCCTCCATGCGCCGCCAATATGATTATGGCGTCGACCCGCTGTCGGTGCTGCGGTCGCTGCTCGAGACCGTCCACGGCATCACGCTGACCAAGGTCGGCACGCCGGCGGATGCCGCGCAGCCGATGGAAGAGCGTGCGGCACGCGAGGAATGGGCGGCATCGCTCGGCTATCCCGCGCTGCACCGCCTATGGCAGCTCTTCCTCAAGGGCCATGACGAGGTCGCCAAGGCCGCGCTGCCGATCGAGGCGGCGGAGATGGCGCTGTTGCGTGCGATCTACGCCTCGACGCTGCCCGACCCCGGTGAGTTAGCGCGCCAGATCGCCAGCGGTACGACCCCCGCGGCTGCACCAACGGCGCCGCCGCCACCTACACCTCCTTCCGGCGAAGCGCCGCCCTGGAACGCTGGATCCGCTGCGAAGGCGCCCGAACCCGTCGCGACCGGCCCGATCCTGCCGCCGACGTTCGAGGCGCTGGTCGATCTGCTCGACTCATCAGGCGGTCTCGCGATCGCCGCGCGCCTTCGCCACGGCGCACGCGTTGTCAGTTACTCGCCGCCCGAATTCGCACTCAGCGGCAGCCGCCCGGTCTCCGCCGACACGCTCGCCGAACTCAACACGCTGTTGAAGACGGTGACGCGGACCGTGTGGAAAGTGTCGATCGTTGACGCGCCCGGCGAGCCGACGCTGAAAGAACAGGCCGATACCGCGGAAGAGGCGAACCGGCTTAAATATTGGGATTCGCCATTGGTCCGGGCGGCGCGTGAAGCGTTCCCGGATACCAAGATGGAAAATTGGCCCGGCCAAAGGAGCAACGCATGAAGAATATCGATGAAATCCTCGCCATGGCGCAGAACGTGCAGAGCGAGTTGGAAAAGGCGCAGGCCAGCCTCGATACGATCGAGGTCGAGGGCGCGTCCGGCGGCGGTCTCGTCAAGGTGAAGGCCTCTGCCAAGGGCCGCATCATCAACATCGCGATCGACGATTCGCTGATGCAGGTGAACGAGAAGCAGATGCTGGAGGACCTTCTCACGGCCGCCTTCAACGACGCGCGCGCGAAGGCCGACGCGGTATCGGGCAGCGAGATGTCGAAGATGACCAGCGGCCTGCAACTGCCGCCAGGCTTCAAGCTGCCGTTCTGAACCAAATCGGGTTCGTTTCCGCGCGGGAACGATCGTTCTTCGGCCGGCGTTGCGCTCTCCAGTAATCAGGGAGAGTGAACATGGCCGAAGAGCGCATCGTCGAAACGCCGACCACCCACACCACGATCATCGAACGCCGCGGCGGCGGTAGCGGCATGCTGATCGGCATCGTCCTGCTGATCGCGGTCCTGATCGGTGGCTATTATCTGTTCAGCCGCCAAGGCGCGCAGAACAGCAAGGATGCCGCGATTACCTCGGCGGCGAAGAGCGTCGGCAGTGCAGCCGACAAGGCCGGCGACGCGGTCGAGAAGTCGACGCAGTAAACTAGACTGTTTCCCCGCGAAGGCGGGGACCGAGACTGGGCTCCCGGCTTCGCGGGAGAACAAAGGGCCGTGAGGAATTTAGGCCGCCACCCCGGCGAAGGCCGGGGCCCAGTTGGGAGACATAACTGATTGAGCATTGCGCTTCATCACAGCAACCTTTCCAACTGGGCCCCGGCCTTCGCCGGGGTGGTGTCCACAGTGGAGCGTTTCAGCGCCCTCACCGCAGGCAGCTATCCAACCCATTGTTCCGGACAACGGAAACCCGCCGCGACAGCGTATTCCCGTGCTTCCGCACAAACCCATGCGGATCGATCGCAGCCCGCTTCTTGGGCAACGGCAAGACGGCGGCAATCCGCCCCGCCTCAGTCGGCGACAGCCGCGAAGCGTCGTGGTTGAAATACCGGATCGCCCCGGCATTCGCGCCGTACGTCCCTATCCCGGTCTCGGCGATGTTGAGATATACCTCCATGATCCGCCGTTTCCCCCACAGCGCCTCGATCAGCACGGTAAAATACGCCTCGAACGCCTTCCGCACATAGCCGCCGCCTTGGAACAGGAACGCGTTCTTCGCGGTCTGCTGGCTGATCGTCGAGCCGCCACGAATGCGCCCGCCCTGCGCATTGCGCGCCGCCGCCCCCGCCATCGCCCTGAAATCGAAGCCATGATGCGAACAGAACCGCGAATCCTCGCCAGCGATCGCCGCGCGCGCCATGTCCGGGTCCATCTCCGACAGCGGCATCCAGTCTTTGGTCACGCCGTGGCCGTTGAGGACATCGCCCATCATCGTCCAGGTGAACGGCACCGGCACGAACCGGTAGATACCCACCCACGCGACCGTGATCAGGACGAACCCGAAGATGATCTTGGCGAAAATGCGGAAGAAGCCCATCGGCGCTCCTTATGCGATCGATGCGCAGGCGCCAATAACTGCGCGTGCTGCCATGACGCCGGTCTCGTAGGCGCCGTGCGCGGTGGAGAAGTCGAACGGGTGGCACGCCTCGCCGGCGAAATGGATGCGACCATCGACCGGCGCGGCTAGGACGGCGCGCTTGCCAGTCCGGCCGATGCGCGCGTGGCTGTAGCTGCCGCCGATATAGGGCTCGTGGCGCCAGCGGGTCGCGGCGAGCGTCGTGAAGCGCTTGCGCCAGTCGCTGCCGAGCAGCCCGACGAGTTCGTCGATCGCGAACTGCGCGGCGCCACCGTCCTCCAGCATCTCCGCGCAATCGCCGCCGAAGAAGCTTTCGACGATCGGCCAGCCGAACGGCGACAGGCGGTGGCTGGCGGTGCACGCGGTATAGGGATTGCCGATCAGATGCGCGTTGGTCGGCCATTCGGGGCGGTCGACGTGGAGGAACACCTTGTCCGCGAGGCCGAGCGGGAGGTCTGCGGCGGCGGCGTGCTTGTCGGGGAGCGGCGGGTCGAAGACGATCTGCGATCTGGCGAGGACGGTGGTGGGGACGCAGACGACGACGTGATCCGCCTCGATCGTGCCGACGGGGGTATCGAGTTTGAGGCGGCGGCCGCTGTGGTCGATGCGCGTGACCGGGGTCGACAGGCGGATGTTCAGGCCGGCGGCGTAGCTGGTGACGAGCGTGCCGTAGCCTTCCTTGACGGTCCAGTTGTCGTCGGTGGCGGCGTTTTCGTAGGCGGCCCAGTCGTAGAGCGAGACTTGCGTGAGGTTTGCGCCGTTGGCGTAGCCTGAGATCGCGTCGATCTTCGGGCGCCATTTGTCGTCGGGGGCGATGAAGTCGGAGAGGGGGCGGTCGGGGCCTTCGAGGGCGGCGAGGGCGCGTTGGTTCCAGTCCTGGTAGGCGGTGGCGGAAGCGGTCTGGTCTTCGTGCGGGAAGCCGAGGTCGCGCCACTGGGTGCGCCAGTTGGCGTCGGACCGGTCTACCGAAAAGCCAGTGGCTTCAGCTGTGTTCGTCCAGGGATTGCGCTTGGCGGAGTGAAGCCATCCGCAACCCGCGTCAACATGTTCCCCCGCGAAGGCGGGGGTCCAGTCTGGGCTCCCGCCTTCGCGGGAGAACAAGCTTTTCAGGGATAGGCTGTGCGCACGGCCGCCGAGACGATCGCCAGCCTCGAGCAGCAAGACATCCCGCCCAGCATCGTGCAGCGTCCGCGCCCCAGCAATACCGGCCGCACCGCCGCCGATGACGACGGTGCGCACCATATTACGCCGCCAGCAGGCGCTTCTCGCCGGCGATCCGCATCATCGCCTTTTGCAGCTTCTCGAACGCGCGCACCTCGATCTGCCGCACGCGCTCGCGCGACACCCCGTAGACCTGCGACAATTCCTCGAGCGTCTTGGGATCGTCGGTCAGGCGACGCTCGGTCAGGATATGCTGCTCACGCTCGTTGAGGTCGTCCATCGCCGACACCAGCATCGAGTGACGGACGTCCGCCTCCTGCGCGTCGGCGACGATCTTGTCCTGCAACGGCGCATCGTCCTGCAGCCAATCCTGCCACTGGCCTTCGCCGTCCTCGCGCATCGGCACGTTGAGCGACGTGTCGCCGCCCATCGCCATGCGGCGGTTCATGCTGACGACGTCGGTCTCCGCGACACCCAGGTCGGTAGCAATCTTGGTGACGTGCTCAGGGCGCAGGTCGCCATCCTCGAATGCGTCGAGGCGGCTCTTCATACGACGCAGGTTGAAGAACAGCTTTTTCTGCGCTGCGGTGGTGCCCATCTTCACGAGGCTCCACGACCGCAGGATATATTCCTGGATCGAAGCGCGAATCCACCACATTGCATAGGTGGCGAGACGGAAACCACGCTCGGGCTCGAACTTCTTCACGCCCTGCATGAGGCCGATATTACCCTCGGAGATCAGTTCCGATGTCGGCAGGCCATAGCCGCGATAACCCATCGCGATCTTCGCCACGAGACGGAGATGCGAGGTCACCAGCTGCGCCGCAGCCTCGGTGTCGCCATGCTCCTGAAAGCGCTTGGCGAGCATATATTCCTGTTCGGGTTTCAGCAGCGGGAATTTCTTGATCTCGGCGAGATAGCGATTGAGACCCGCCTCGCTGCCGAGCGCAGGAATCGTCGCTGGAACGTTGGAGCGGGCTGCCATTGTCGTAATCCCTTTCTGCTGACCCCGATTGCCGCACTGCGGCATGGTGTCGATTATCTATACGTGAAGCTGGGTGAACAGTTCCTGCATGTCTGCGGGCATTTCGCTTTCGAACGCCAAAGCGATGCTTTTCACCGGATGGATGAACCCCAGGTGCGCCGCGTGCAAGGCCTGGCGGCGGAAACCGAGCGTTTCGAGCAGCGATTTCTGAGCTTGCTTTGTTCTACCATAGACCGGGTCCCCCAACAAGGCGTGGCCGATCGACGCCATGTGCACACGCACTTGGTGCGTCCGGCCCGTCTCGAGCCGGCATTCGATCAGCGCCGCATCGCGCAGAGTCTTTATAGTCGAGAAATGCGTCACGGCGCGCTTGCCGCCTTCGACGATCGCGATCTTCTTGCGGTTCTGCGGACTCCGCGCGAGCGGTGCGTTGACCGTCCCGCTCGGCGGGCGGGGGATGCCACCAACGATCGCCTTGTAGCGGCGGTCTATGCTGTGGTCGTGGAACTGCTTGGCGAGCCCCTCGTGCGCGCGGTCCGTCTTGGCGGCGATCATCAGCCCCGACGTGTCCTTGTCGATGCGGTGGACGATGCCCGGTCGCGCGACGCCGCCGATGCCCGACAAATTGCCGGCGCAGTGGTGGAGCAGCGCGTTGACGAGCGTCCCGTCGAAATTGCCCGCAGCGGGGTGGACGACGAGGCCGGCGGGCTTGTCGATCACGATCAGGTCGTCGTCTTCGTAAGCGACGACGAGCGGGATATCCTGCGCTTCGTTGTGCAGCGGCGTCGGCGGAGGGATCGCAACCGCGAAAACCTGGCCTGCCGCCGCTTTCTTCGCCGAATCGCGCCACTCGCGACCGTTGAGCGACACTTGGCCCGCGGCAATCAGCCCCTTCAGCCGCTCCCGCGACATGTCGGGGAGCACTTCGGCGAGTGCACGATCCAGCCTCCAGCCATCCGTAGCCGGCGTAATCGATGCTTCGACGATGGAAACCCCCCGGTCCATGTCCTACCGATGTGGCGATGAGCGTGACGATTTCAAGCGAATTGCTGCAGCGGTTGGTCGCAGAGGCGGCCGCGTCGCCGGATGCGGAGGTGTGTGGACTGTTGTTCGGGGCGGCGGAGCGGATCGAGATGGCGGAGGTGTGTACGAACGTGGCGGCTAATCCTGCGCGGGCTTTCGAGATCAATCCGGTGGACTTGTTTGCGGCGCATCGCCGGGCTTGGGCCGGGGGGCTGGCGGTCATCGGCCACTACCATTCGCATCCGTCCGGTTTGCCGGTTCCGTCTCCTCGGGATGCGGCGCAGGCTATGGGGGACGGGGCGGTTTGGGTGATTCTGGGCGGCGGTGTGGCGCGGGCGTGGCGATCGACTGATGTGGGGGCGTTTGTCGAGGAGGCGATCGAGGTCGTTGGCTAGCGACGCAGACCTTCTCCCGCCTCCCTGAAAGGCAGGGGCTGGGGGTGAATTGGCTTCCGCATATCTATCGGTCGTGAATCAAACCGGCCGACCCACCCCCGCCCCCTCCCTTTCAGGCAGGGGGGAAGTAAGGCGGTGGCTCCCCCTCCCGGGTATGAGGAATTAGGGCGGCGCCTTTCCTGATGCTTCCATGCACGGCATGCGAAGTTGGCATTGCGCACTTGCCGCCCGGTCGCCACAAGACGCTCCAGAATTAGGGGATTTTCATGACGGTCAGCCCGGTCGATTTCGCGAGCCTGCTATGTTCGCGCCTATGCCACGATCTGCTGTCGCCGGTAGGGGCGCTCAACAATGGCCTCGAGTTGCTCGCCGACGAAACCGATCCGGCGATGCGCGAGCGGTGTATGGAATTGCTCCACGACAGCGCGCGGGTGTCGGCCAGCAAGCTGAAATTCTTCCGCCTGGCCTTTGGCGCGGCCGGCGGGTTTGGCGAGGCCGTCGACACACGCGAAGCGCGCTCGGCGATCGAGGGGCTGGTCGCGGAGAACAAGCGGATCACGTTCGTCTGGGCGGTCGAGACGTCGGCGATGCCCAAGTCCGCGGTGAAGGTGCTGCTCAACCTCGTGCTGGTCGCCACCGAATCGCTGGTGCGCGGCGGCACGATGGAGGTCGGCGGCGAAGATAACGAGGGCCAGCTCGAGATCGTCGTCAAGATCGAAGGCGCCAAGATCGTGCTCGATCCAGAAATCCGCCGGACGCTGGTCGAAGGCGAAGGCCAGCACAGCGTCACGCCGCGCGCGGCGGCGGCCTATCTGATTAACACTCTGGTCCAGGAGGCCGGCGGTACGGTGATCGTGTCCGAACCGGCTGACGGTATCATGATTTTCGGCGCAGTCTTCGACGCGCGCTGACCCGTTCCGCGACGAAACCGGTCCCCACAGGCTCGGGCGTCGCGGTCGAAGACCTACATCGACACTAACGCGCCCTTAACCTCCGCTAGGCATGACCGTGTCTGAAACGCGGGGCGCGCATGGACGATTTGCTAGAGGACTTCATTGCCGAGACGCGCGAAACGCTGGAGGCGATCTCCGGCGAAATCGTCGCGTGGGAATCGGACCCCGCCGATCGCACCCGGCTCGATTCGATCTTTCGCTTCGTCCACACCGTCAAGGGCAGCTGCGGGTTCCTCGATCTGCCGCGGCTGGGTCGCCTAAGCCACGCGGCGGAGGACGTCCTGGCAGCGGTGCGCGATGGGTCGCGCGTTCCCGATACGGCGATGGTCAACGCGGTGCTGGCGATCGTCGACCGGATCGGCGAACTCGTCGAGGCGATCGATGCTGGTGCGTCGCTCGACGATACCAGCGAAAGCCTGTTGATCGCCGCGCTCGCACCGGACGCAAAACCGCTGGTGCATGTGGCCAGCGCACCGCAAAGCCGCGCCGCGAGCCGGAGCGTCCGCCTAAACGTCGATCTGCTCGATCACATGATGAGCGGTATGTCCGAGATGGTGCTGGCACGCAACGAGCTCGCCCGACGGTTGCGCGACAGCGAGAGCAGCGTCGATCCCCAGGTCGAGGCCGCGCTCGAACGCCTGTCGCTGACGGTGGCCGATATGCGCGATACGGTCACCCGGACGCGCATGCAGAAGGTCGACGCGCTGTTCTCCGCCTTGCCACGCATGGTCCGCGACACGAGCGCGGAACTGGGCAAGGCGGTCCATCTCGTCATCGAAGGCGCGGACGTCGAGCTCGACCGCGAGATGATCGAATTGATGCGCGATCCGCTCGTCCACATCGTTCGCAATGCCATCGACCACGGCATCGAGGTGCCGGCGATGCGCCGCGCCGCGGGCAAGTCGGAAACTGGCCGTCTGGTGGTGTCGGCACGTCAGTCCGGCAACCAGATCCTGATCGAGATCGCCGACGACGGACGCGGCATCGACGTCGCGCGGATCGTCGCGAAGGCGGAGCAGCAGAAGCTGTATTCGGCGGCCGAACTCGCAGCGATGAGCGACACGGCCAAGCTCGACCTCATCTTCGCACCTGGGCTATCGAGCCGCGACGAAGTGACCGCCATCTCGGGCCGCGGCGTGGGCATGGACGTGGTTCGCGCGAATATCGACCAGATCGGTGGCCGGATCGCCCTGACCAACGATCCCGGCCATGGGCTGCGGATCGTCGTTCATGTGCCGCTGACGTTGTCCATCCTGTCGACGATCGTCATCGGCGTCGGTACGCAGCGGTTCGCGATTCCGCGCCAGTCGATCGAGGAGATCGTGACGGTCCGCGGGGATCAGGTCCGGATCGAGACGATCGGCGATGCGGCGGCCGTCACCGTGCGCGGACGTCGCATGCCGATGGTGGCACTCGCATCGCTGTTCGGACTGGGGGCGGGACCGCCGCCGACGCTGGTCATCGTTTCGACCCGTGAGGGGGAGTATGCGCTCGGAGTCGACAGCGTCGTCGATACCGAAGAACTGGTGGTGAAGCCGGCGTCGCCCGCGGTGATGGCGACCGGCGTCTATGCGGGCAAGACGCTTCCCGACAACGGTCTGCCGATGCTGCTGCTCGACACGTCGGGAATTGCCGCGGTCGCAGGGCTGCGGTTCGCGCCGACGTTGGCAAACCATGCGGCGGCGGAAGAAGCGGTCGTACCGGGCATTCCCGCCTTGTTGTTCGACGATCTGGACGGTCAGCGGCGCGCGATCGCGCTTGCTGTGATCGACCGGGTCGAAGTCGTTCCGACCGACGCGATCCGGTGGAGCGGCGGCGCCATGCGACTGTCGGTCGGCGGTGCCCTCGTTCCGCTCTACGCGGTCGGCGAGTTCGGCGGCCGTGCCGACGTGTCCGTATTGCGGCTTACCGATGGCGAGAGCGAAATGGCGTACGCGATCACCGACGCTATCGAGATCGTCGAATTGCCGGCGGAAGTCGCCCCGGCGCGCCAGGCGATTCCTGGGGGTGGCGGACCGATCGCGGGGGTCGTGCTGATCGACGGCGAGCCGGTCGAACTAGTCGATCCGCACGCGTTGTTCGCCGGCGAACCGATGAAGGCTGCGGCGCCGCCGGTCTGCCTGTTGCAGGTCGACGGGTCGGGCTGGATGGAGACGTTCCTCAAGCCCGCGCTGGAGGCATCGGGCTATCGTTGCGTCACGGCACTCGCAGCGGGAGAAACCGCGGCGGTCGCGTTGGCGATGGAGGATGCGCCGGTCCGCGAGACCGCCGCGCCGGTGGTCATGCTCCGGCGCTTCCGCACGGCCGAAGGCGACGATGATGGCAGCATCTATCGGTACGATCGGCCCGCGCTGATCGCGGCGATCGCGGCACGGAGAGCGCAATGAGCGATCTGTTCTTGGTCGCGCACATCGCGGGGCGCGGAGTCGCGATCGATGCGGCGCAGGTCGATTCGGTGGTCGATATCGGCGATATCGTCGCGGTGCCGCGGGCCGACACGTTCGTCCGCGGTCTGGCTGCGCTGCGTAGCCGGGTCGTCACGGTCATCGACACGGGGACTGCGCTCGGGCTGGCGCCGACGCCCGACACTGCACGACGCGCGGTAATCACGATGGTCGAGGGGCATCATTATGCGATCCTGGTCGACTCGGTCGAAGATGTTGCGCCGTTCCAGCGACTCGCTCTGTCGCCGGGTCTGGCATTGCAGCACGGCTGGGCCACGGCGGGGACGGGGATCGTCGAGCGCGATGGCGAACCGTTGCTGATCGTCGATCTGGCCGCGCTCATCCCCGCGTCCACGCTGGTGGCGTGAGCCAGCGGCGTGACGGGAAAAAGCGGTTGATCCGCTACCCTTAACCCGCCGCTTACGGTTTGCGGGCTATCATCACCCCAACGATTTCCCCGGAAGGCTTTTGATGAAGACCTGTCTTGTCGTCGATGATTCGAAGGTGATCCGAAAGGTCGCCCGTCACATCCTCGAGACGCTCGAGTTCACCGTCACCGAAGCGTGCGACGGACGCGAGGCGCTGCAGGCCTGCATGGCGTCGGTACCCGACGTGATCCTGCTCGACTGGAATATGCCGGTCATGAACGGCATGGATTTCCTGCGTGCGCTGCGCGAGGCGGATGTCCCGCGCCGTCCTAAGGTCGTGTTCTGCACCACTGAAAACGGCATGGCCTATATCCGCGCCGCGATCGAAGCTGGCGCGGACGAGTACGTCATGAAGCCGTTCGACCGTGACACGCTCGAATCGAAGCTCCAGATCGTCGGCATGGCCTGATCCGAGCGATTCGATGACGGCCCGGCCTCATCCCTCTCCACGGCGCATCGCGGACGTTTCTACCGATACGACACGCGTGTTGATCGTCGACGATTCGGTCGTCGCGCGCGCCGTGATCGCGCGGCTGATCGATGCGAGTGATCGGTTTTCGGTGGTCGGCGCAGTCGGCAATGTCGGGGCCGCGCTGGAGTTCCTCGCGCGGGCGACGGTCGACTTCATCCTGCTGGATATCGAGATGCCGGGCATCGATGGACTGACGGCGTTGCCCGATCTGATCGCGGCGGGGGGCGGCGCGAAGGTCATTATCGTGTCGTCTTCGGCGGACGATGGCGGCGCGGCCACCGTGCAGGCGCTCGCGATGGGGGCCGCGGAAACGCTCGTCAAACCGACCGCGAGCGAATTGTCGGCGCGGTTCGGTGCGGCGCTTGTCGCCAAGCTGGAAAAGCTTTGCGAGCATCCGGGACAGTTGCCGCCTGCACTCGTGGTTCGATCGACGCCATCGCCGCCTCCCGGATCGTATTCCCCGATCACCCAGCCTGCTGTCTCGCGCTCTATGGGCGTGCCGACGACGCCATCGGCTCGCTGCGCGACCGGCGACGATTACGACATCGTCGCGATCGGTGCGTCGACCGGCGGCATTCACGCCTTAAGCCGGATGTTTCGCGAACTGCCGAGCGGCTTTCGACTGCCGATCGTCATCACCCAGCATCTGCCGGCATCATTCATGCCGTATTTCGCCGCGCAGATGGCGCTGTTGTCGGGACGGGTCTGCGACGTCGCGGTCGACCGGTTGCGGATACGCCCGGGCCGGATCGTCGTCGCGCCCGGCGACGCGCACCTCAAATGCGTCAGGCTCAGCGATGGCGGGGCGGCGTTTCGCCTGACGCACGAGGCCGTCGCAAGCGGGTGCATGCCATCGGTCGACCCGATGCTGGCGTCGCTGGCCGATGTCTATGGTGCACGGGTCATGGCGGTCGTGTTGAGCGGCATGGGCCGCGACGGCGCCGAAGGCGCGCGCCGGGTCCACGACGCGGGCGGCTGCGTCGTCGCGCAGGATCAGGAGACGTCCGTGGTGTGGGGCATGCCCGGCGCGGTGGTGGGATCGGGCGTTGCCGACGCGGTATTGGCGCCCGACGCGATCGGTCGCCTCGTCGCATCGCGACGGCGCGCATGACCCATGCGGCACTCCCCGCGTCGCTACCCACGTCGGTCGCCTCGCCGACCGCGGTCAGCGTTCTTACCGCGTTGCTGGAGGCGCGGACCGGGCAGCAGATCGCAGCCTATCGATCATGGCGCCTCGATACGGCGCTGAAACCGCTGTTGCGCGACCAGAAGCTGGATACGCTCGATCAGTTGGTGACCCAGTTGCTCAAGGGAAGCGACCGGCTGATCGGCGACCGGATCGTCGATGCGCTGGTCAATCAGGAAACCTCGTTCTTTCGCGATGCCCACATTTTCGAGACGATCGTCGAGGCGATCGCCGCTGCCGAAAGCACGGGTCAGCGTGCGCGGATCTGGTGCGCGGGCTGTTCGACCGGGCAGGAGCCACTGTCGCTGGCAATGCTGTTTGCGGAACGGCAGGAAACCACCGGCGCTGCGATGCCGGAAATCATCGCCACCGACGTGTCCGATGCGGCCATCGTCCGGGCACGGACGGGGCGCTTCTCGCAATTCGAAATCCAGCGCGGGTTGCCGGTTCGCCGGATGGTCCGCTGGTTCGATACCACCGGGAGCGATTGGGTCGCCAAGCCGGAACTGGCCAAGGCGATCGCGTTTCGCCGGATGAATCTGGTGTCTGATCAGCCGCCGCCGGGTCGGTTCGATATCGTCCTGTGCCGCAATGTCCTGCTGTATCTGTCGAGCGAGACCAAGCTGCACGTCTTTCCGAAGATCGCCGCGGCGATGCGGCCGGGCGGACTTCTGGTCATGGGCGCCGGCGAGACCGTGATCGGCCAGACCCGCGTGTTCGAACCGAGCAAGCGCTTTCGCGGATGCTACGAGACGCAAGGACCCCCAGGCCGAAGCTGATGGTATCGTTTGGGCGCTGGCGGCGCCGATCGGTATCCGCCGCAGCCTATTACTTCGGCAACCCGTTGACGCTACTGATCTCGTTGGGCAGTGGTCGGGTGGTACACGGCGTCGCGGCGCCCTCTGTGCCATGCGTGCAGAACGGCTCGAAGGGAAGCTGGCTTGAAGTTCATCGAGACGCCGTCACCCAATTTCGACGATCGCACGCTGCCCATCACGATGATCGTGCTGCATTATACCGGCATGAAGGACGGCGCATCGGCGATCGCCCGGCTGCGCGATCCCGAGGCGAAGGTGTCGTCGCATTACCTGGTCGAGGAGGACGGCACGGTCCTGCGGATGGTCGCCGAGGGCCAGCGCGCTTGGCACGCGGGCAAGTCGCACTGGCGGGGGATCGAGGACGTCAACTCCGCCAGCATCGGCATTGAGATCGTCAATCCCGGCCACGAGTTCGGCTATCGCCCGTTCCCGCCCGAGCAGATCGCGTCGGTCGTGGCGCTGGTCGCCGAGATCAAGGATCGCCACGAGATCACCCGCGGCAACATCGTCGGCCACTCCGATATCGCGCCAACGCGCAAACGAGATCCGGGCGAGCTGTTTCCGTGGCATGAACTGGCGCGACGGCGGCTGGCGCTGCCACGGCCGACGAAGAACCTGATGGACCCCGGCTGGACCGAGGGCGGCTTTTGCCTCGCACTCGAACGCTTCGGCTACGACGTCGAGAACCGGATGGCGGCGACGATGGCGTTTCAGCGGCGGTTTCGCCCGGAACTGGTCGATGGCGAGGTCGATGCGGAGTGCCGCTGCATTCTGCTGGCGTTGTTGCTGCCAAAACCGATGGGCGACGACTGACGTCTTTCTCCCCTGCCTTTTCGGGGAGGGGAGAGCGTTGGGGAAGGCATCACCGGTTGGCCACGAAAACGGTGGTGCATCGCCCGCACCCGCGCTAGGGCTCGCCTCGCCAGAGGGTCGGGCGGCCGCGGGTGTCTCAGGACACGCGAGGAAAGTCCGGGCTCCGCGAAACGACGGTGCCGGGTAACGCCCGGCGAGGGTGACCTCAGGGAAAGTGCCACAGAGAGCAGACGGCCAACCCTCGGCTTCGGTCGGGGCGGTCAGAGTGAAAGGGTGCGGTAAGAGCGCACCGCGCGCCTGGTAACAGGGGCGGCACGGCAAACCCCACCGGGAGCAAGATCGAATAGGGGTGGCACATGGGCTTCGTTTCAGCTCGTCACCCGGGTTGATTGCTTGAGGCGACAGGCAACCGTCGTCCTAGAGGAATGGTCGCCTAACTTCCGCATCGAAGGATCGGAAATGGACAGAACCCGGCTTACAGACCCTCTGGCATCCTTTCCCGAACCGTAGCAGACTGCACGCAAATGATGCGGGGTGCGACGTGGGGGAAGTGATGCGGATCAAGACGATCGCGCTGTTGGGTGCAGGTGTGTTGCCGATGTCAGGCGGGCTTGTGCCTGTAGGCGCGCAGACGCCGCCGCCGCCGTCGACGACGGTCCAGCAAGATTTCGACGCAGCAACCGCGCTGGATGCCAAGCCCGATCGCACGGCATCACTGGTAGCCTGGGAAAAGCTGGAAACACGGACCAAGGCCGGGTCGCGCAGCCGCGGCATCGTGCTGATCCGCAAGGCGCCGATTCTGTTCGCCCTCAACCGCGCCGACGAATCGGTGAAGGCCGCACGCGCAGGGCTCGCCTTGCTTCCGGCGGACGACGCCAGTCTCGCGGAGGATCGGACCCGCGCGTTCCTCATCCTCGGCCAGGTCGCGACCGACACGCTCGATTACGCGGGCGCCGTGACTGCGCTGCAGCAGGCGGAGGCGAGTGCCATCACCACGGGGGACAAGCTGGGCGCGATGCTGGCGTTGGCGACCGCGCAGATTTTCATAGATCCCACTGCAGCAGCCGCCACTTTGGCACGAAGCGACACGCTGATCGCCAAGTCGAAGCTTGAGAAGAGCGTAGCCGCGCGGTTCGCACGCGAGTGGACCCTCCTGAAACTCAACACCGGCGATATCGCCGGCGCCCGTGCGAGCGCGTTGCAGGCGATCAGGCTTCTCGGCGGCCTCGAAACGGACAAGGTCGATATCATGGACGCCTCGGCACGGTCCGACGCCGCGATTGCGTTCCTGCTGGGGGGCAACGCGGAAGAGGCGCGGCGGTACATGGCCTATACCGGTGCAGGACGCATGGTGAAAGGTTCGTTCGATCCCGCGGCGGAGATGCGCTCGCCGGATTGTGGCGGCGATGCCGGTCTCAAGCCGCAGGACGTCGCGGTGGTCGAGTTCAACATCGCATCCGACGGCACGATCGACCAAGCGGTGCCGATCTATGCCGCGGGTGGCGGTCAGGTCGCGCTGGAGTTCGCGCGTGCGGTCAAGGGTTGGTCGTGGCCTGCCGAAAAGGTCCAGGCGATTCCGGCGTTCTATCGCTATCACGTGCGGGTCGAGATGCGCTGTTCGACCGCGTTCCAGCGGCCGTCGATCGGCGACGGGTTGGACGGTGTGTTGGAGCAATGGCTCTTCAGCAAGGGCGTCACGGTAGCGCCCGAACCGGTAGGGCTGCAGGCGGCAGCGCTCGCGGGGCAGCGGGCCGAACTGGCCTCGGCGACGGCCCAGTCGCCTGACGGTTTGCGCACGCTCGCCGCGATCTACCGCCTGACAAGCAATCCGACCGTCGCGCGCGAAGAGCGGGCTGCACTGTACGCACGCGCTCTGGCGATCGCGAAGGCCAATGATGCGCCCCCCAGCGCGCAACTGACCTTCGATTTGCCAGGACGCGTCGATGCGGTCACCGATATCTGGAAACCGGGTGTCTTTGAGCGCACGCTGACGCCGATGGTATCGGAACCAGTCTATGCGAACGATCCTCAGGCGCGAGCGGCGATCCGGCTGATCATGGTCGATGGCGCCGTTGCACGGACGCGAAAGTCCGAAAAGAACGACACGGCGATCGTCACGCTTCGGCAAGTGGCGGACGACACGGCGTTGCAGCCGAACGATCCGCTCCGCGTCGGTGCGCTGATCCGGATCGCGTCGATCGAGGAACGCAACGGTCAGATCGACGCGGCGCGCGCGACGTTCGCCTCCAGTGGCCTGACGGCGAACCAGTGTGCGATCATGGATGCACCACCCAAGATGGTATCCAAGCCCGGATCGGAAGCGTTCCCGATGGAAGCCCAGCGATGGGGTTTCGAAGGCTGGACCCAGGTTCAGTACGACATCGGCGCGGATGGCAACGTCGTCAACCAGCGCGCGCTGTTGAGCTATCCGCCGTTCATCTTCTCCGAAGCGGGGACCAAATTCTTCACGATGGCGAAATATGCCAAGACTTATCGGCCCGACGGAGGCCTCGGTTGTGGTGCCACGACGAGCCGCATCAAGTTTCTGCTGCCGGAATCGGCGCGGCGCGGATCGTGACTTTTAGCTAACTCCCTCCCAACAACCGTTGGGAGGGAGTTAGCTTTAAACCAGCACCTTGTCCGGCCGGCCGACCTCTTCGAGAACGGTCGTCGAATCGATCTCCATCATCGGTTTGATCAGCCCGTCGCGGATGTCGTAGACCCAGCCGTGGAGCAGCACTTCCTGCCCGCGCGCGAACGCGCCCTGGATCGTCTTGGTACGCGCAAGGCGTAGAAGCTGGTCGCGGACGTTGACCTCGACCAGTCGGTTGACCTTTTGCTCGCGGTCGGGCTGCGCGTCGATCTCGTCGGCATGGTCGTGCAGGACGCAGCGCGCGGTCGAGAGCCAGTCGTCGACCGGACCCGTCGTGCCGCCGTCGAGCGTCGCGCGGATCCCGCCGCACGCATAATGGCCGCAGATGATGATGTGCCGGACGCCGAGCACGTCGACCGCATATTGCAGGACCGACATCAGGTTCATGTCATCGTCGTTGACCAGATTGGCGATGTTGCGGTGAATGAACATGTTGCCCGGCGGCGTCATCGTCATCTGTTCCGGGCTGACCCGGCTGTCCGAACAGCCGATCCACAGGAACTCCGGGTTCTGCCCGACTAGCTGGCGCTGGAAGAAATCCGCGCTTTCCTCGATGATCTCGGCCGACCACGCCTTGTTGGCGAGCAGGAGCTGTTTGTACTGCCTCATGCGAAACGGACCTCGGTCTGGGGGGCGTTGATCAGCTTGACCGTGCGCAGCGCGAGATCGCCGCGGATGAGCACGGTGATGCCGCGATACGCGGCGCCCTTGATGAACGCGTTGATGATTTCGACATTGTCGAGATCGACATAGCTGGTCGACGACAGGTCGATCAGCAGGTTCGCGTTGTCGGGCACCTTGGCGAGCGACTTCTGCAATTCGTATTTATGGATGAAGTACAGGTTCCTCCGGGCGCGAACGAGGCAGTCCTCGTCGTCGCAGGCAAAGGTGATCGCGGTGCGGAAGTTGCGCGCGACGACGAACACGAAGCCGACCGCGAGGCCGATGACGATGCCTTCGAGGAGATCCGTGAACAGGATCGCAGCTACCGTGACGACGAACGGAATGAACTGCGTCCAGCCCTGCTTGAAGCGTTCGGTGTACAGCTTGGGCTTGGTCAGCTTGTAGCCGGTCGCGATCAGCACCGCGGCGAGCGCCGACAGCGGGATCAGGTTCAGCACCGCGGGGATAAGCGCGACGCTGACCAGCAGCCAGAAGCCGTGCAGGATCGTCGAAAGCTTGCTCTCGGCCTTCGCATCGACGTTCGCCGACGAGCGCACGATTACCGATGTGACGGGCAGGCCGCCGATCAGACCGGACAGGATGTTGCCGCCACCCTGCGCCATCAGCTCCCAGTTCTTGTCGGTCGAGCGCCGGCGCGGATCGATTTCGTCGACCGCCTTGACGCTCAGCAGCGATTCAAGGCTGGCGACGATCGCGAGCGTGACCGCGCTGCTCCAAACGATGCCCATCGTGATCCCTGAGAAATCGGGGAAGGTGAACAGCGACGGGAATTGCGACAGTGTCTGCGTGATCGGCACCTGGACGAGGTGCGTTGCCTGGAGCTGCCAGTCGGGCTTAACCAAACCAAGCAGCATATTGCCGAAGATGCCGATCAGCACGACCACCAGCGGGCCGGGGACGAAGCGCAGGGGACCGTCTTTCGGCTTGGCGCCATCCCACCAGAACAGGAAGGCGAGGCTGACGCCGGCGATCAGGATCGCACCGGGCGTCACGCTGGCCGAGAGGCTGTCGAGGATCCGCGAGAAGGTGTTGACGCCGTTGGCGGTGGTGAATTCGAAGATGCCCACCGCCTCGCGGTCGAATCCAACCGCATGCGGGATCTGCTTCAGGATCAGGATCAGGCCGATCGCGGCGAGCATGCCGGTGATGACCGACGATGGCACGAACTCGCTGAGGATGCCGGCGCGGGTCAGCGAGAAGCAGATCTGGAGAACGCCCGACAGCACGACGGCCATAAGGAACATCTGGTAGCTCGGCATGCTCTCGATCGCGGTCAGCACGATGACGGTCAGGCCGGCGGCAGGGCCGCTGACCGACAGCGGCGACTTCGAGAACAGGCCGACCGCAATGCCGCCGACAATGCCGGAGATAATGCCGGCGAACAGCGGTGCGCCGGAAGCAAGCGCAACGCCGAGACAGAGGGGCAGCGCAACGAGCGCGACGACGACGGAGGCGGGAAGATCCGCGCGCCATGTGGTAAGCTTTGGAATGAGAGTCGGCACCAGTGCTCCTGTCGCTGAGGTGTCGGCTGGGAATACGTCCGCACCGGACGCATCTATCCATGCCACATGACAAATAGTTCATGTTCATTAATCGATGAACGGTGGCTGACTCAAGGCGGAATGTTGCGACGCGGAAGATAGTTGGAGCGGACGAGTTTGGCTCGGCGTCGTCGCGCGCGGTTGCGTTGTCCGCGGGGACGCCTATCTCGGGCCGCTATGGCTCGAAGCACGACACGATCTTCCGACTGGGGTTTTCCGCGCTGGCGCGAATATGGCGCGAGCACCGAGGCGGTGACCGTGCGGCTATGCGATCGGCATGGCTGCAACGAGCCCGGCAATTGCCCGGCACCGAAATCGCCGAACAGCCCGGACCGCTGGTATTTCTGCATGAACCACGCGGGCGAATATAATCGCGGCTGGAATTATTTCGAAGGGTTGAGCGCGGAGGAAGCGGCCGAGCGTGAGGCGGCCGAAACGCGGACCGCGGACGGCTATACCGATCCCAAGCATTATGCCTGGGCTGGCTCGGGCGACGGCAGCCGGTCGCGTGACGAAATGCGCGCGCTGGAGGTGCTCGACCTCGAGCCCGACGCGACCTTCGAGGAGGTGCGCGCGGCGTGGCGGCGGATGGCGAAGGCGAATCATCCGGACGTGCGCCCGAATGACAAGGATGCGGCCAAGCGGTTCCAGGGCGTACAGGCGGCGTATGAGGTGCTGAAGGCGGCCGAGGATCAGCGGACGTGGAAACCGGCGTGATCCGGGTTCTTGCCAGTCGCTGGCAGGGGAGCGTTCTGGTCTGCGGCAAGTGTTCGAAGAAGCTGGATGGCGGGTTTGGCGAGAAGGGCCGGACGCCGCTCGTGAGGCTGCTGCGTCAGGCTCTCGGCCTCAAGAAAAGCCGCAAGGCGGATCGCGGCGTGGTCGAGGTTAAGTGCCTTGGCGTGTGTCCAAAGAACGCGGTGGTGATGGTCGACGGCGCCCGCCCAGACCGTTGGATGCTGGTGCCGACGGGCGCCAGTGCCGACGAGGTTGTCGCAACCTTAAGCCAACACGGTAACGTGCCCTCGCCCTCGCCGCCTTCGGCGTCTCTCCCTCTCCCCTGATGGGAGAGGGAAGGGGTCCGCAGCCACTTGGCCGTGGGAAGGGTGAGGGCACGGTCTCAGTCGGCGTACCGCTCGGCCGTTTCCCGGATCAGAGCGATCATGTTCGGGATCCCCTGCGTGCGGTTCGAACTCAGCTGCTTGCTCAGATCGAACGGCGCGAGTTCCGCAGTGATGTCGGTCGCGACGATCGCGCCTGGCGCCTGATCCTGCACCGTCAGCAACACCAGCGCGATGATCCCCTTGGTGATCGCCGCATTCGAGTCCGCCAGGAAGTGAAGCCGGCCATCATCGGTCGTGGTTGGATACACCCAAACCGAAGCCGAACACCCCCGCACCAACGTCGCATCCGTCTTCAGCGCATCCGGCATCGGTTCGAGTTCTTTGCCGAGGTCGATCAGCAGTCGGTAACGGTCGTCGGGTTCGAGGAAGTCATATTCCTCGCGAATGTCGATGAGGGTGGCCATGGCGCGGCGGTAGCGGTTCGGCTTCAGCGCTTCAACACCGGGGAACAAACCAGAGGCGTATCTGTGGTTACTACCACCCCGGCGAAGGCCGGGGCCCAGTTGGGGGACAGCTATGGCGAGGTGCGTCCTTCGTTACTACCACCTCTCCAACTGGGCCCCGGCCTTCGCCGGGGTGGTCGTGTGGTTTTGGCAAGACTTAAAGATCCACCCCGGCAGCGATCGCCTCGAGCTTCTTGATGCGCTCCTTCAAATCCGCGATCTCGATCCGCGATCCGGTCGACACCGCCATCGGCATCCGACCGTCTTGTGTATGATCCAGCTCCAGTCGGCGCAGCGAGAGCCATCCGCGCCATCCGGCCAAGCCACCGGCCACGATCATCGCCAGCCCCGCAAGGCTCGCCAGCGCCAAGGTGATATAGACGTTAGGGTCGATCATGTCCGCCTCCTAGCGGTCGCGGAGCCGCTCGATCTCTCGGTCGAGATCGACGCTCTTGTGGTTGTCGGTGATCACGCGCTCCAGCACCTGGATGCGCTCCTTCATCTGCTGCACCTCGTCGCGCAGCCGCAGCGCATCGACGCTGTCGACCGGGTTCGCCGGGGCGTCGCCCAGCGCGCGGTAGCGAGCGGTCAGCACCTTGGCGACCATCACGATCAGCACGATGCAGACGACCATCGAAAAGGGGTTCATCGTGTCTCTCCTTCGGCGGGGCTCGCGGTGCGGCCCGTCAGCGTAAGCGTTGGTGACGTCTCTAAAGGTCGCGCTGGGGAGGGTGGATCGGCCCGGAGCCGTTCGATCTCGTCGGCAACGCCGATGCCCCGGTCGGTGACGATCCGTTCGAGGACCCGCACCCGCTGTTCCAGGCGTTCGGTGTGCGCCGCATATTGCGCGGACTTCTCGGCGGTCTGCGCATTGAGCGCGGTTGCCATGCGCTCCTTGTGCTTGATCCAGTCCTTGAAGACGCTGCTGCCGATCCCGAGAATGACGGGAAGGCCGATCACGATGAAGACGAGCAGGAAGATCGTGAAGTTGTTCATGATCTATGTCCTTCAGCGGTCGCGGAGGGCTTCGATCTCGCGAGCGGTGCGCTCGGCTGGATCGGTGGCGATGCGTTCGAGAACCGCGATCCGTTCCTCGAGCCGCGACACCTGCCCGGTCAACCGCTCGTTCTCGTTGCTGAGCAACAGGACCTTGCGGTCACCGTCGACATCGCCGTCTCGCCCGCGTTTGCGGCTACGCATTTCCGGTTCGAAGCCATGCTTGGCGCGGATCCAATTGTTCGCAACCCAAGCGACCGGTCCCACCGAAATCGCCACGATCGGTATCATCAAAGCCCAATCCATCGATATTCTCCCTGTTGACGCCGCGTCTCAGCGCAGGCTGTCGATCTCTGCCGCGAGGCTGTTGCTTGAGCGGCTGGTATAGTGCGTCTCGATGTCGGCGAGTCGGCGGTCGATGTCGCGGAACTTGCTGCGGACCTCGGCGGTCGAGCGTTTCGGGTTCGAGCGGACGCCCTGCCAGAACTTCGCGTCGTCGGGCGTCTCGTATAAGCCGATCGGCTTGGCGTGCCCCATCCAGGCGACCATCCAATAGGCCAGCAGTGTCCAGGGAAAGCCGCCGGCGAGCGTTAGTACGACCATCCCGACCCGGACGAAGAGTGCGTCGATGCCGGTATAGTCGGCGATCCCGGCGCAGACGCCCTTCCACTTGGCATTCTGCTTATCGAGGTAGAATTGTGTGCGGCTGGCGGACATTTCAGTTCCTCCGATCGAGGGGGCGATCCAATGGGCGTTCGGACTGACGATCCGACAGATACGGCGACTGCGTTGTGCCGAGGCCCGGCTTCCAGTCGGGGTTATCGGCGGCGATGATCCGTTCGACGGTCATCACGCGGTCCTCGAGGCGGCGTGCGAGCGCCTGCATCTCGTCGAGCAGGCGCTCATCCTCTTCGGTGATCCGCGGCGCCTGCTTCCACTTGGTGATGTAGTGCAGGATCACCCAGGGCAGCCCGATGAATAGAATGCCGCAGACCAGAACTGGCATGAAATCATCCATCTCAGTCGTCCTTCTTCAGGCGCGCCTTGAGCGCGGCGAGCTGGGCGTCGACCTTGTCGTTGCTGCGCAACTCGGCGATTTCCTCTTCGAGCGTCTTGACGACCCCGAGCCCCATCGCGTCCGCGCGGCCCTCGGCCTCGTCGACGCGGCGGTCGAGGATGTCGAAGCGGCTGAACGCCTCGTGCGTCTTCGGCCCGTTGTACATCTCGCGCAGCCGGGTGCGATTGTTCGCGCTCTCCAGTCGGGTCTGCACCGCGTTCTGCTTGGTGCGCGCCTCGCGGAGCTTGGTCTGGAGCTTGGCGATGTCCTCTTCGGAAGCCCGAAGCGCATCGTCGAGTACGCCGACCTCGGCCTTCAACTGCTCGGCCATGTCGAATGCCTTCTGGCGCTCGACCAGGGCTGCCTTGGCGAGATCCTCGCGGTCCTTGCTCAGCGCCAGCTCGGCCTTCTCTGTCCAGTTGTCCTGGAGCTGCTCCAGCTTCGAGATATGGCGGCGCATCTCCTTCTGGTCGGCGATGGTGCGCGCGGCGGAGGCGCGAACCTCGACCAGCGTTTCCTCCATCTCGAGGATGATCATGCGGATCATCTTCGACGGATCTTCGGCCTTCTCAATCAAGTCGGCGAAGTTGGCGGCGACGATGTCGCGGGTGCGGGAAAAGATGCCCATGTAAATCCTACTCCAGGGGTCGGCCCGAGGCTCTAAGCCTTCGGGGTCTTAGGCCACGATTGCGGTATGAACCGCAACGGGCGTTGCGTTGGTTGCGATCGCGGGGCCGACTGCGCCGAGGACGCAGGTTGCGCTGACGACGATGGTGCAGAGGGTGGCGACGACGGTGCGGGCGATGTTGGCGTTGAACATGGTGGGTCCCCTTTAAGGCTGGTTGGTTCCGCTATTCGGCGGGTTGCCTGAAGCATTGCATCTCTCGTGCCAGTTTTGAAAATGGCGGGTTTGCAGGGGTTTGCACGATTTCGACGGTGGGCGTGCTACCGCAAGCTTGCCAAGAGTTGGGAATTCGCGCCACATCTTCGCCATGGAGCGAACAACCCAGGTCATCGGCGAGTCCGGCACGTTCATGGCGGCGCTCGAACGCGCATCGCGCGCGGCGGCGCTGGACCGTCCGGTGCTGGTGATCGGCGAGCGCGGGACGGGCAAGGAACTGGTCGCTGAACGCCTCCACCGCCTGTCGCCGCGGTGGGATCAGCCGCTGGTGATCATGAACTGCGCGGCGCTGCCCGAGACGTTGATCGAGGCGGAATTGTTTGGGCATGAAGCCGGGGCTTTCACCGGTGCGACCAAGGCGCGGGTCGGGCGGTTCGAGGAGGCCGATGGGGGCACGTTGTTCCTAGACGAACTCGGCACGCTGTCGATGGCGGCGCAGGACCGCCTGTTGCGCGCGGTCGAATATGGCGAGATCACCCGGATCGGCTCGTCGCGGCCGATGCGCGTCGACGTGCGGATCGTGGCCGCGACCAACGAACATCTCCCCGACAAGGTTGACCGACATGAGTTCCGCGCCGATTTGCTCGACCGCTTGTCGTTCGAGGTGGTGACTCTGCCGCCTCTGCGCGCACGAACTGGGGACGTGGTGGTGCTGGCAGAGCATTTCGGCCGGCGCATGGCGTCTGAGCTTGGGCGCGAACGCTGGGAAGGCTTCGGCCCGGCGGCTATGGACGCACTGATCGCATACCGCTGGCCCGGCAACGTCCGCGAACTTCGCAACGTCGTCGAGCGCGCGGTGTATCGCTGGGAACAGGCGGGGCCGATCGACGCGATCGAGATCGACCCGTTCCAGTCGCCACACCGGCCTGGTGCCTCGACCGCGCCTAAGCCCATGGTTGTGGCTCCGCGCGCAGCCGAACCGGATGACGGCGAGGACCCGGTCGTCGCGTGCGAAGAAGGCCCCTCGGATTTCAAGTCCCGCGTATCCCGCTTCGAACGCGATCTCCTCTCGCGCGCCCTGTCGGAACATCGCTTCAACCAACGCGCCACCGCCGAGGCGCTAGGCCTGAGCTACGACCAACTCCGCCACGCCCTGAAACGTCACGACCTTCTCAACGCGGGCGGTTGACCTACTTCCCCCCTCCCTGGAAGGGAGGGGCGGGGGGTGGGTAGGCTTCCGTATCGTGAAACGACCGCGGCACAAGCTGGCCGACCCACCCCCAACCCCTCCCTTCCAGGGAGGGGCGCAGAAGGGGCAGTCACCCTCAGGCGCTCTTCCCCACCAACCCCGCCAGCTTCTTCAACTTCGGCGCAACGATCGGCACCGTCAGCATCGTGCTCGCCAGCGCCATCAGCAGTAGTGCCGTGAACGTCTCATTCGTTATGATCTTCTTATCCAGCAGGATGTTGACGAAGATGATCATGATCAGCGCCTTGGTCTGAAGCAGCCAGCCGATCGCCGACGCCTCGCCCGGCCGCCATTTCAGGATCCGCCCGGCGGCGTGAACGCCGGCCAGCTTGCCGCCGACCGACGCGACCAGCAGCAACGCCGCCGCCCCGAACACCGCGTAACCGCCGACCGCCCACTGCGTCTTCAACCCGGTCGACAGGAAGAACACCGGCATCACCGCGAGCAGCACGAAGTGGCGGAACTGGTCCATCTTCGCTGTCGTGAACCATTTAGAATCGAGCACCGCGCCCGACAGGAACGCGCCGACCATGAAGTGCAGCCCCGCCCAGTCCGCCGCGAACCCGCAGCCCGCGAGCCAGATCAGGCTGACATACCAGCGATCGCGCTCCTCGATCATCGCCATCAGCTTGCGCACGACAAACGTGGCGATCGCGAACCCGACGAGGAAGCCGCCCTGCCGCCCGACGCGCTCCCAGTCGAGCAGGATCAGCGCGAGCACACCCCAGATCGCGATGTCGTCGAGGCTGGCATAGCGCAGGATCCGTTGGCCGATCGGTTGGCGCAGCACGTCGAGCTTTTCCAGGAACAGCACGAGGATCGGCAGCGCGGTGACTGCGCATGCCATGCCGATGCCGAGCACCACCTGCCACGTCGCGCCGTCCGGCCCCCGCCAGCCCGGATAGCGCAGCATCAGCACCGCGGCGATGCTGCCCGTGATCAGCGGTACCGCGAGCGCGAGCCCTGCGGTCACGCCGGTTTCGCCGCGCCGCTTCCATGCCTCGCCGAGGTCGAGTTCGATCCCCGCGACCCACACGAACATCATCACCGCCCACCACGCGATGCCGTTGAGCGAGCCCAAGGTCGCAGGCGTGAAGACCGTCGCATAATAATCGGGATAGGCCGCGCCGAGTACGCCCGGCCCGAGCAGGATGCCGCCGAAGATCTGCACCACCACCAGCGGCGCCCAGTAATCGGTCCGCCCGAGCCGCCACACCAGATACGGCACGGTGAAGATGATGAGTATCGCGAGGAGGAAGACCTCCGTCGGCGTCATGGCGTGCATGTGGATCCCCCGCGCCGATCGGTTCCCCCCGCCGGCTTTGTTCCGGACGCACACTATCCGCGCGTGGGTGCGGCGGCAATTGGCTGATGGTCGCGGTCCACCACGTGGTGCATGCGCCATCGCGGGACACGCAAACCGGCTGACATGGAGCGGTGCGACCTGATACGCCGTGTGTCACCGTCGGTGCCGTGCGCCGGGCGGGCCGGTACCCGCGAAAGGATTTCCCATGAGAAGATCGTTGTTTGCGCTGACGTTGCTGGCGGCGCCGGCTTGGGCGCCCGCCTTTGCTCAGGGCACCGCGCCGTTCACCGTCAACGGACAGGGATTCGCGACGTTGCAGGAGGCGGTGACGTCGATCCGGATGGGGACCGCGACGATCCTGATCGCCCCCGGCACCTATCGGCAGTGCGCTATCCAGCAGGGCGGCCACATCACCTTCAAGGCGGTTCAGCCCGGCAAGGCGATCTTCGACAGCGTTGCCTGCGAGGACAAGGCGGCGCTGGTGCTGCGCGGCAACGGGTCGGTGGTCGATGGCCTCGTCTTCCGCGGCTACCGCGTGTCGGACGGCAACGGCGCCGGTATCCGCACCGAATCAGGCGACTTGACCGTCACGAACTCCATGTTCCTCAACAGCCAGGAGGGGATTCTGGGCGGCCAGCCGACCAACCAGCGGATCACGATCGACCGGTCTACCTTCTCGGGGCTTGGCCAGTGCGACCAGTCGCCAAGCTGTGCGCACTCGATCTATCTCGACAACAAGGGCAGCATCTCCGTCACCAATTCTCGGTTCGAGCGTGGCAACGGCGGGCATTACGTCAAGCTGCGTAGCCCCACGGTCACGATCACCGACAACAGCTTCGACGATACGGCGGGGCACAAGACCAACTACATGATCGATCTCCCCGAAGGCGCAACCGGCCTGATCGCGCGCAACACCTTCGTCCAGGGCAAGGACAAGGAAAACCATTCGGGGATGATCGTCGTCGCGGCGGAGGCGCGGACCTATCCGTCGACCGGCCTGCGCGTCGAGAACAACGACGCGCGGCTGTCGCCGGGTGACACCACCAACCCGGCGTTCCTGATCGACTTCAGCCACGACAAGCTCGCGATCGGCGCGAACCGGTTGGGTGCGGGGCTTCGGGCGTTCGAAACCCGGTAACGGGGGCGGGGTGGCGTGCCGGATGCGTCACCAACAAACCGAGGCACTGCTCCAACCCGGAACACTGTTCTCCCGCGAAGGCGGGAGCCCAGACTGGACTCCCGCCTTCGCGGGAGAACATGCTTTTCGGTGTGGGTGCGCGGCGCTTAGTTAGAGCACGTGCTCGCAGCACTCGGATCGAGATCGAGGCACCGCCCGTCGAGCCCCGACACCGGCAACCCGATCGTCGCCGCCAACGTCGGCACGATATCCACCGTTTCCACCGACAGCGGTTGCTCGAACCCGGTCATCCCCTTGCGCCAGAACAGGATCGGCACGCGGCGGTCGTAATCCCAAGGCGACCCATGAGTCTCGACATATCCCCCCGCCGGCGACACGATCGTCGTCACGCGCGGCTTGAGCAGCACCACCATCTGCCCCGACCGCTCCGGGTAGAACGACGCCCGCGCACGCTCGATCAGCGTCCAGGTCTCGGGCGGGCTCTTCGCCATCGGCGTCGCCATGATCTCGGCGGCGGAGTACGCGCCCGCGATCTGCGGCATCGCGCGATAGCGGCGCAGCGCCTCGGCAAGTACCTTGGCCTGCGTCTTCGCTGGCAGCGTGTCGTCGATATACACGTCGCCTTCCGTTCCGAGCAGCACACTACCCGGCAGCCCCATGTCCTTGGCGATCGCAGTGCCGACCTGTTTGGCGAGCACGTTCTCGTCCATGTGCGCCTCCATCGGCATCGCGCGCTGCTGCTGACGCTCGGTCGCGTCGTGCGCGCCGTGATCCGCGGTCAGCACGACCTCGTAGTCGACCCCGGTCTCGTCCATCACCGCGAAGAAATCGCCGAGCGTCTTGTCGAGCTGCGCCATCTGGATGCACATCTCCGACCCCTGCGTGCCGTAGGTGTGGCCGATGTAATCGGTCGCCGACGCGCCGATGTCGATGATGTCGGTCTGCGGGCCCTTGCCGAGCTTCATGTCCTGCACCAGCGCCGCCGCCATCGCGAACACCGCGGCGTCGGAGGCGGGCGACACCCGGAACCCCTTCGCATCACCCGCCTCGCGCTCGAAGCGGCCCTGGCCGTAGGTCTTGCCCGCGATCACGATCGGGTGGTTCACGCCTGCGCAATAGCCGGGCAGCGGCAGCTCCGCCTGCGGCTTGGCGATCAGCGCGGCGACCGCGTCGCGCGTGCGCTGCACCGCCGGCGGCACCGCGCGGCCCGCATAGGAAACGTACGTCTTGCCGTCCCACCACCAGAGCTCGTCGACCTTGTGGCCGCCCATCATCACCGCCGCGCGATCCTTCCCCGCGACCGAGACCGAGCGGGTGCGCGGATCGCGTGCCTTCATCATCTCGCCGAGCGTCGGTACCTTCAAATGCATGTCGGACACGGTGTAGCTGTCGTGCGTGCTGCCGGTGACGCGCTCGTCCTCCGAGCAGTAGACGACCTTGTCGGGCCGTCCGGCGCGCTGGTCGATCCAGTTGTTGGCGATGATGCCCGTATGCGCGGGCCGCATGCCGGTCAGGATCGTCGAGTGGCCCGGGCACGTCTCGGTCGCGGCATGGCTCTGATACCCGCTAGGGAACACTGCGCCGTTCAGCAGCCGCGTGAAGCCGCCGGTATAGTGATTGCGATATTGCTGGAACAGGTCGGCAGCGAACTGGTCGACCGAGATCGCGACGATCAGTTTCGGGGGAGTCGTCGGGGTCGGCGCGGGGGGCACCGCCGTCTGGGCAGAGACCGAAGCGGCCGACGTCAGCAGGAGCGCGGCGATAAGTGCTTTCACGAACAGTCCTTTAGCCAGCGACGACCATCGAGCGCGGCCGTCGCTTTGAAGTGCAATACGACAAGGTCACCGCTATGGCTTTGCGCGATGAACGAAACAAGGATGGCCATGCGCGGATTACGTTGCGCCGTGATGACGGTCTTGCTGGCCGTCTGCGGGCTAGCGAGTGCGCCCACGTTTGCGGAATCGTTGAACGGCTCCAGCCAGCATCTGATGATGAAGCTGGTCGCCGAAAGCGATCACCCGAAGGCCGGCGCGCCGCTGACGATCGCGCTGGCGACGACGCCCGAGACCGGCTGGCACGGCTATTGGCGCAACCCTGGCGATGCGGGTTTTCCGGCGACGTTCGACTGGACCTTGCCGACGGGCGCGAAGGCGGGCGAGCCCGAATGGCCGGTGCCGACGACGCTGCTGATCGCGGGCCTGATGAACTATGTCTACGAGGCGCCCTATGCGCCGCTCGTGACGATCCAGGTTCCGGCGGGGCTGGCGGTAGGCACGAAATTCCCGATCCGCCTGAAGACGAGCTATCTCGTCTGCTCGGCGACGATCTGCGTACCCGAAGAGAAGGCGTTGTCGCTCGACCTCACGATAGGTGACGGCGCGCCGTCGCAGGCGGCGGCGTTCGCCGGCTGGCGTCAGGCTATCCCCAAGCCGCTCGATGCCGGCGCGACCTACGCCGCGAGCAACGGGACGATGAGGATCGCGGTGCCGTTTCCGGCGGGCGCGAAGATCGACAAGGCGTATTTCTTCCCCGTTACCACCGGCGCGATCGAGAACGGCGCCGCGCAGACCGTCACGCGTGACGGCGACCGGCTGACGATAACGACGAAGGTCGCCGCCAACGCTAAGACCGGCGGACCGATCGAGGGCGTGCTGCGGATCGGCGACGGGCAGGGGCTCGGCGTCAAGGCGACGCCCGGTGCGGTGGCTGAAGCGGCTGGCGGCGACGCGACGAGCGCGAACGGCGAGAGCCTCTGGCTGACCGCGCTGATCGCGTTCGCCGGCGCAGTGCTCGGCGGCCTGATCCTGAACATCATGCCCTGCGTGTTCCCGATCCTCAGCCTCAAGGCGCTCAGCCTCGCACGCGGCGGCGCGAGCGAGAAGGACGCGCGCGGCGAGGCTCTGGCCTATACCGCGGGCGTCGTGCTGGTCTGCCTCGGCCTCGGCGGCGCGATCCTGGCTCTGCGCGCAGGCGGGTCCGCGGTCGGCTGGGCGTTCCAGTTGCAGCATCCCGGCGCGATCGTCGCGCTGCTGCTGCTGAGCACCGCGATCGCGTTCAACCTTGCCGGGCTTTTCGAGGTCCCGACACCGCGTTTTGCCGGCGAGAGTGGCGCAAGCGGTGCGTTCGCGACGGGCGCGCTGGCCGCGTTCATCGCGACTCCGTGCACCGGGCCGTTCATGGGCGCTGCGCTCGGCGCGGCGCTGGTGCTGCCGTGGCCGGCGGCGCTTGCCGTGTTCGGCGGGCTCGGGATCGGCTTGTCGCTCCCGTTCCTTGCGATCGGGTTCATCCCTGCGTGGCGGCGGTGGCTGCCAAAGCCCGGCGCGTGGATGGAGACGTTCCGCCATATCCTGTCGGTGCCGATGTTCCTGACCGCGATCGCGCTTGGCTGGGTGCTCGGGCGGCAGACCGGGGTGGATACGCTGACGCTCGCGCTGGTCGCGGTGCTGGCGGTCGGCGCGGTGCTATGGATTGGTGGCTCGCGTCAGCGCAAAGGTAAGTCGTTCGGCGTTGTGGCGCAGGTTCTCCTGCTCGTCGTGTTCGTCGGTAGCGCGGTATTGATCTCGCGCGCGCCGCCAGTGTCCGCAAAAGTAGCGACCGCTGGCGACGAGGCATTCACCGAGGCCAAGCTCGCCTCGCTGCGCGCCGAGAAGCGTCCGGTGTTCGTGTACTTCACCGCCGACTGGTGCCTTACGTGCAAGGTCAACGAGAAGGCGGCGATCGACACCACCGGCGTCCGCGATGCCTTTGCCAAGCACAAGGTGGCGGCCTTGATCGGCGACTGGACCGACGGCGACCCTGTGATGGGCCGCTTCATCCAAGCCCACAACCGCGCCGGTGTCCCGCTGTATCTATACTACGCGCCGGGCGCAGCCGAACCCACTGTATTGCCGCAGGTTCTGACGCCGGGCTTACTGGAAGGCCTAGGAGCCTAGGGGTTCCCCTCCCTGGAAGGGAGGGGTCAGGGGTGGGTTGGCCAGTTGGCTAGCACAGCACCTGCCTCACGCCGACCCACCCCCAGCCCCTCCCTTCCAGGGAGGGGAGCAAATACACATTCAGACCTTGTGCAGTGCAGCGATGCGTTGCAGCATGGAACCGCAACGCTTGATGGGGAATTGACCGTTTCGATGGGGAAACAAGCGTTCGACGAAATCATGGGAACACCGGGCGACACGACCGCCCGGCCCGAACTGGCGGCTCTCGGCAAGTGGATCGAGGATACGCCGGACGCCGAGCTTCGACGCCGGCAGGAAGCCGCCGAGACGACGTTCCGGCAGCTCGGCATCACCTTCGCGGTCTACGGCGAGAACGAGGCGGCCGAGCGTATCATCCCGTTCGACATCGTCCCGCGCGTATTCTTGCATGACGAATGGACGCGATTGTCCGAAGGTCTCGTCCAGCGCGTCGAGGCGATCAACGCGTTCCTCGACGACATCTACGGCGAACGTCGTATCTTGAAGGAGGGTATCCTCCCCGAAGACCTCGTGCTCGGCAACGCGCAGTTCCGGCCCGAGATCGCCGGTATCCGCCCGCCGCACGGCGTATGGGCGCATATCTGCGGCATCGATCTCGTCCGCACCGGCCCCGACGACTTCTTCGTGCTGGAGGACAATGCACGCACACCGTCCGGTGTGAGCTACATGCTGGAGAACCGCGAGGCGATGCTCCGGCTGTGCCCCGAACTGTTCCGCGAGTTTCGTGTAGCAGCAGTCGACAGCTATCCCGATCTGCTGCTCGAGACGATGAAGTCGGTCGCGCCGCACGGCACGGGCTCGAACCCCACGTGCGTGCTGCTGACCCCGGGCCACTATAACTCGGCCTATTATGAACACAGCTTCCTCGCGGACTCGATGGGCATCGAACTCGTCGAAGCGGCCGATCTGGTTGTCGACGACGACATCGTCTGGATGCGGACGATCGCCGGGCGCGTAAAGGTCGACGTGATCTATCGCCGGATCGACGACGATTATCTCGATCCGCTCGTATTCCGTCCGGACTCGGCGCTCGGCGTCCCCGGTCTGATAGCGGCGTACGCGGCCGGCAACGTCGCGATCATGAACGCGCCGGGTAATGGAATCGCCGACGACAAGGCGATCTACAGCTACATGCCCGACATAGTGAAGTTCTACTCGGGCGGCGAGTGCAAGCTGCGCAATGTCGAGACCTGGCGCTGCCGCGAACCGCAGGCGTTGAAGTTCGTCCTCGACAACCTCGAAGACGTCGTCGTCAAGCTGGTCGACGGCTCGGGCGGCTACGGCATGCTCGTCGGCCCGACCGCGTCAAAAAAAGAGATCGAGGATTTCCGCGCCGCGCTCATTGCGGAACCGCATCGCTACATCGCGCAACCCACGCTCGCGCTGTCGACGGTTCCGACGATGGCGCAGGGCGGCCTCAGCCCACGCCACGTCGACTTCCGTCCGTTCGTGCTGAGCGGCTCGAAGGGCGTCCAAGTCGTGCCGGGCGGCTTGACCCGCGTCGCGCTCAAGGAAGGTTCGCTCGTGGTCAATTCCAGCCAGGGCGGCGGCACCAAGGACAGCTTCGTGCTGATGGCCGACCAGTCGCAGCGGATGAACGCCGGTGGCATGAGCCAGACGATGGGCGGCATGACCCAAACCTTCGGCTCGCAGACGTCCGGCGGGAATTCCTGATGCTGTCGCGCACCGCATCCTCGCTCTATTGGCTCGGCCGCTATTTCGAGCGTGCCGACTTCATCGCCCGGCTGGTCGAAGCCACCGTCCGGCTCGACGTGCTCTCGTCGCAACCCTCGGGCGATGCCGCCTGGGCATCCGCGTTGGCCGTGACCGAAACCGACGAGGCCTTCGCCGCGACCGGGGTGGAGATCGGGCAACGCGACGTGGTGCGCTTCCTGACGCTCGATTCGAGCCATCCGGGATCCATCGTCCGCTGCCTCGATATGGCGCGCAACAATGCCAAGGCGGTGCGCACCGCGCTGACCCGCGAGGCGTGGACCGCGATCAACCGGGCGTGGCTGCTGTTCGAGAACCGCGCGACGCCGGGCAGCACGACCTCGCAGTTGAACCTCGTCGAGGCGGTCAAGAACGAGACCCGCGGGTTCGAGGGCGCGGTCCACCGCATGCTCCGCAACCAGACGACGTGGTTCATCCGGCTCGGCCAGGCGGTCGAGCGCGCGGACAACACCGCGCGTCTGCTGGACGTCAAATACCACATCCTGCTGCCCGAGGGCGAACGGCTCGGCGGCGCGATCGACCGCGATCAGTGGACGACGATCCTCCAGACCGTGTCCGCCGTCACCGCCTATCGCTGGCTCTATAATGACGGCTTGCGTCCCGCCGACGTCATCGACCTGCTTCTCGCCCGGTCCGAACTGCCGCGCAGTCTCGCTGCGTCGGTCGAGGAAACGGTCGACGTGCTCAACCTGCTCGCCAAGCGCACCGGCAACCACGGCGAGGCCGACCGCATGGCACGAATGCGCGCGTCGCGGATGGCAAAGACGCGATCGGGCGAAGTCATCGCCTCCGGGCTGCACCAGTATCTGCAGGCCTTCATCGCCGAGAACGCGTTGCTGCACGGCGCGATCGGCCGTCAGTTCAAGTTCCTCTGATGCGCCTCTCGATCGATCACCACACGATCTACCGCTTCGCTCAGCCGCAGGGTCGCTTGGTGCAGATGCTCCGCCTCACGCCCGAGAACACGCATGACCAGACGGTCGCGTCGTGGCGGATCGACGTCGATTGCGACGCGCGGTTGCGACCCGGTCGCGACGGCTTCGGCAACGCGGTGACGATGCTGTATGCCGAAGGACCGGTCGACGGGATCGAGATCACCGTCAAGGGCGAGGTGCTGACCAGCCATTCCGACGGCGTCTTGCACGGCGTGCACGAAACGCTTCCGCCCGCGCTGTTCCTTCGATCGACCGAGGCGACCGTTCTCGATACCGCTATCGCCAAGTTCGCGGTCAATGCCGCCGAGGGCGCCCGCGATCGGATCGGCGCGTTACATCGGCTGAACCGGGCATTCCACAAGCGGTTCGCGTTCGACGCCGGACGTCCCGAACCCGGTCGGACGGCCGCCGCGGCATTTCGCATGGACAGCGCCACGCCGCGCGACATGGCGCAGATGTTCGCCGTCGCCGCACGGTCGCTCGGCGCACCGGCGCGGTATGTGTCGGGCTATCATCACAACGATCACGAGGTCGTGCATCTGCCGACCCCACACGGCTGGGCGGAGGCGTTCGTCGACGGGCTCGGCTGGGTCGGGTTCGATCCGTGCACGGGGATGTCCCCCGAGGAGCATTACGTCCGGGTCGCGATGGCGCTCGATGCGGCGGGCGCGGCGCCGGTGGCGGGCTCGCGACTGGGCGAGGGTGGCGAGGAACTCGACGTCGACGTCGTGGTGCAGCGCGAGGACTAAGATGTGTTTCCCCGCGAAGGCGGGGACCCAGACTGGGCTCCCGCCTTCGCGGGAGAACAAGGGGCAGGGGTTCTTGCGGGTACCACCCCGGCGAAGGCCGGGGCCCAATTGGCAAGGTGGTCGTAATGGAGCGCTGCACTCAATTAGCGGTGTTTCCCAATTGGACCCCGGCCTTCGCCGGGGTGGTGGTTCTTGGGACCCGGGAGTGGACTAATTTAGTCCCCCAACTTCAAACCAGTGCCGCAACCCGCACGGCTTGCGTCACCACATCCGCATCCTCCAACCGCCGCCACCCCGCCGGCCCGAGCACTTCCAACGGCCGGTACCGCGTCTTGTATTCCATCCGGGGCGAGCCCTTCACCCAGTATCCGAGATACACGTACGGCAGCCCGGCATCGCGGGCCCGCAGGATATGGTCCATGATGATGAAGTTGCCGAACCCTGGCCGCGCCACGTCGTCCGCCGCAAAGAAACTGTAGACCATCGACAGCCCGTCCGCTTGGCGATCAGTCAGGCACGCGCCGATCAGCGCGCCCTGCACGCCGTCGACCGACGGCTCGCGGTACTCGACGATCACCGAATTGACCGGCGAATGCTCGATCATGTCGGCATAGTCGTCTTCGTCCATCCCCGCCATGCCACCGCCCGGATGCCGCGTCCCAAGATAGCGTCGGAGCAACTGGAACTGCTCGTCGGTCGCCCACGCCTTGCACGCGGTCACTTCGATATCGCCGAGCCGCTTGAGCAGTTTCCGCTGCGTCGCGTTGGGTACGAATTCGTCGGTCACCACGCGAACCGACACGCATGCCGTGCAGCCCGCACAAGACGGCCGATACGCCACCCCCTGGCTGCGACGAAAGCCGATCCGCCCCAGCGCATCGTTCAGCTCGTTCGCATGCGGACCGGTCAGTTCGGTGAACACCTTTCGCTCCTGTCGATCCGGCAGATACGGGCACGGCGCAGGGCTGGTGACGAAGAAGCGCGGAAAACGAAAGGGCGCAGTCACCGAGCGGAAAGTCCTTCAGGCAGGCGCGATCAGCCGCGTCGCCTCGTATATGGCCGCCCAGCGCAAACGTGCAATCGGTTTACCACGAATGTCGGTCAGCGCGGTAAATCACCGTATCAGAATGGGATTACGCGAGCTCGACGGTCGACGTCTCGTACCCGCCAGCCCGCAGCGCACCCACCAGCCGATCCAGATGCGCACGGTCGCGCAGTTCGCATTCGATGTCGGTGATGAGCCCCTTCGCCGGCAACGTCGTGAAGACGCGCTGGTGATAGATTTCGATGATGTTGACGCGTTCCTGGTCGAATATCCGCGCGACATGGAACAGCGCACCCGGCTTGTCCTGCAACCGGATACGGAGCCTTGCGAGTCGACCCGACCGCGCCAGATCGCGCAACAGCACGTTCGCGAGCAGCCGCGTATCGATGTTGCCGCCGCACAGCACGATGCCGACGGTCTTCCCCGCGAACCGCTCGGGATGCGAGAGCAGCGCGGCGAGCCCGGCGGCACCGGCGCCCTCGACTACCGTCTTCTCGATCTGGAGCAGCAGGCTGACGGACTCTTCCAGGCTGCGTTCGCTGACGAGGACGATGTCATCGACCAGCTCGGCGACGATCTTCGATGTGATCGCGCCCGGCTCCTTAACCGCGATGCCCTCGGCAAGCGTATCGCCGGCACAGGCCATGTCCGTGCCGTTGATGCGGTTGTACATCGATGGGAACAGCTCGGCCTGCACGCCGACGACCTCGATGGGGTGACCGCCTGGCGCTTCGCTCAACGCGCGCGCGACTGTCGACATGCCCGAGATCAGCCCGCCGCCGCCGATCGGGATGACCAGCGTGTCGAGTTGCGGCACGTCCTCCAGCATCTCGATCGCGACGGTGCCTTGGCCCGCGATGACGCGCGGATCGTCGAACGGATGGACGAAGGTGAAGCCGCACTCGCCCTCCAGGATACGGGCGTGCGCATAGGCCGCGTCGAACGTCTCGCCGTGGAGCACGACGTTGGCGCCGTGCCCTTCGGTCTGCATGACCTTCACGGTCGGCGTGTTGGTCGGCATCACGATCGTCGTCGGGATGCCGAGCCGGTTGGCGTGATAGGCGAGGCCCTGCGCGTGATTCCCCGCCGACGCGGCGATGACGCCCTTCGCGCGCGCTTCGGCGGACAGCTGCAACAGCGTGTTGAGTGCGCCACGCTCCTTGTATGCCGCGGTGAACTGGAGGTTCTCGAACTTCAGATACACCGTCGCGCCGGTCATCTTGCTCAGCGTCTTGCTGATCAAAGTCGGCGTGCGGACGATCGAGTCGCGGATCCGGTCATGCGCGACGCGGACGTCGTCGATCGAGACGGGGAGGGTGGGTGCCGCTACGGCAGCGTGGGTAGCCATGTCCGACCCGCTAGACCATCTGGCGCGCGTGGGAAACACCGCTTATGCGCGAACGCTATGGCAAAACTGGCATTCATCGGAACCGGCGTCATGGGCGCGCCGATGGCGGGGCACCTCGCTACGGCAGGGCACGACGTCACCGTCTACAATCGGACTCAGGCCAAGGCGTTGGCATGGGTCGATAAATATGGCGGCAAGGTCGCCGAAACGCCCGCGGCAGCGGTGAAGGACGCCGATGCGGTGTTCGCCTGCGTCGGCAACGACGACGATCTCGCTTTGGTCACTCTGGGCGAAGACGGCGCGTTCGCCGCGATGCGCGACGACGCGGTGTTCGTCGACCACACCACCGTCTCCGCCTCGATCGCACGACGCCTCGCAGGTGAGCGTGCGCTGGTGGTCGACGCACCGGTGTCAGGCGGGCAGGCGGGCGCGGAGAACGGCAAGCTCTCTATCATGTGCGGCGGCTCGGCCGAAGCGATGGCGAAGGCCGAACCGTTCATGCAGGCCTATGCTTTGCGTGTGGTCCATGTCGGCGAGGCGGGCGCGGGGCAGACCACCAAGATGTGCAACCAGATCGCGATCGCCGGCGTGATCCAGGGCGTCGCCGAATCGCTGCGGTTCGCGCAAAATTCCGGGCTCGATCTCGACAAGGTGTTCGAGGCGATCTCGGGCGGCGCGGCGCAGAGCTGGCAGATGGTCAACCGCTGGCCGACGATGGCGAAGGACGAGTTCGATTTCGGCTTCGCGGTCGACTGGATGCGCAAGGATCTGGGGCTGGCCTTGGACGAAGCGCGACGCAACGGCGCGGTGCTGCCGGTCGCGGCGCTGGTCGATCAATTCTACGCCGATGTTCAGGCAATGGGCGGCGCGCGTCAGGATACGAGCGCGCTGGTACGGAGATTGCCGAAGTGAAGCGTCTGATGGTCTCCGCAGCCGCAATCGCGCTGCTCTCGACACCAGCTTTTGCGGATGGGATCGTCGACAACGTCAACGGCATCACGGTCGCCGACGGTGGCCGCGTGATCCACTTCAAGGCGATCCTGGTCGACAAGGACGGTCGCGTCACGCGGCTCGTGCCTCCCGGTGAGGAAGCCCCTAAGTTCAGCCGCAAGGAACTCAAGAAGAACGCCGGTAAGCCGCTCTACGACTGGCGCGTCGACATGGGCGGCAAGACGGTGCTGCCGGGCTTCGTCGATGCCCACGGTCATGTCCTGGAACTCGGCTTCGGCGCGTTGTCGCTCGATCTGTCGATGACCAAGTCGCTCGACGAGGCGAAGGCGCGGATCGCCGCGTACATCGCGGGCAATCCCGATCGCAAATGGATCCTCGGGCGCGGCTGGAACCAGGAGGTCTGGGGGCTGGGACGTTTCCCGACCGCAGCCGATCTCGAATCCGTCTCAGGCAGCCATCCGATCTGGCTATCGCGCGCCGACGGCCATGCCGGCTGGGCGAACCGCGAGGCGATGCGCGAAGCCGGTGTCACCGCCGCCACCGTCTCGCCGTCCGGCGGACGCATCGAGAAGACCGGTGGCGCCCCTGCGGGCGTGTTCGTCGATGGCGCGCAGGCGTTAATCGAGAAGGTCGTGCCGCAACCCCTCCCAAAGGAGCGCGACGCCGCGTTCCTCACCGCGCAAAGCATCCTGCTCGGCTACGGCGTCACCGCTGTCGCCGACATGGGCACCACCCTCGATGACTGGCTTACCTATCGCCGGATGGCGGATATCGGCGGGCTTCGTGTGCGGATCATGAGCTATGCGCTCGGGATCGACACCGCGAGCCGGATCGGCGGCAAGGGGCCGACACCGTGGCTCTACAACGATCGCCTGCGGATGGGCGGCGTGAAGCTGTATGCGGACGGCGCGCTTGGATCGCGCGGCGCGTGGCTGCTGAAGCCGTATTCGGACGCACCGGGTCAGTCGGGCCTCGGCTTCCTGACCGATGCGCAACTCCAGAACCAGATGAGCCGCGCGGCGATGGACGGCTATCAGGTCGCGGTCCACGCGATCGGCGACAAGGCGAACCAGGAAGTGCTCGACGCGATCCAGGTCGAGAGCGACACCTATACCGGCGATCGGCGCTGGCGGATCGAGCATGCGCAGATCGTCGATCCGAGCGACCTGCCGCGGTTTGGCAAGTACGGCACGATCGCGTCGATGCAGCCCACGCACGCGACCAGCGACTGGAAGATGGCGGAGGCGCGGCTCGGGCCGAACCGGCTCGTCGGCGCCTATGCTTGGAAATCGATGCTGACCAACGGCGCCAAGCTCGCGTTCGGGACCGACTTCCCGGTCGAGAAGCCCGATCCGTTCGCGACCTGGGCGGCGGCGTTCACGCGGCAGGATGCCGATGGCCAGCCGCAGGGTGGGTGGCAGCCGCAGGAACTGGTGACACGCGAACAGGCGTGGTGGGCGATGACGGGTGCGGCCGCCTATGCCGGGTTCGCCGAGAAGCAGTTCGGTGCTTTGGCGCCGGGTCAGCGCGCGGACTTCATCGTCGTCGACAAGGATCCTACCCTCGCCTCGCCGACCGACCTGCGCGCGACCAAGGTCAGCGAGACGTGGATCGGTGGCGAGAAGGTCTGGGTGCGCAAGTAACCGCGCGGGTTACTGGCGCATGCGGATCAGGCCTTCCTGCGCGACGCTGGCGACGAGGCGACCGTCTCGTGCGTAGATCTTGCCACGGTTGAAGCCGCGCGCGTGGCCCGACCATGGGCTGTCGCACGCATAGAGCAGCCAGTCGTCGGCGCGGAAATCCTCGTGCAGCCAGAGCGAATGGTCGAGACTGGCGGTCTGTAGGCCCGGCGTGATCCAGTTCTTGCCGTGCGGCAACAGCGCGGTGCCGAGCAGCGCCATATCCGATGCGTAGGCGAGGATCGCGCGGTGCATCGCCGGATCGTCGCCGATCGGTGCGACTAGGCGGAACCAGTTGGCGTAGTGCGGTTCCTGCGGGACAGGGTCGATCCAGCTGCGCGGGTTGACCGGGCGCACTTCGATCGGCCGCCACCGCAGCATGTGCGCGCGGAATTTCTCGGGGATGCCGTCGATATTTTCGAGCCGCAGATCTCGGTCCGAGCGGAGCGTTTCGGGCGCGGGGACGTCGGGCATGGCGTCCTGATGGTGCAGGCCTTCCTCGGGCATTTGGAACGACGCCGCCATGTTGAGGATCGGCTGGCCCTTCTGCATCGCGATCACGCGGCGTGTCGCGAAACTGCGACCCTCGAAATCGCGGACGACGCGGTAGACGATCGGATAGTCTTCGTTCCCCGGGCGCATGAAATACGCGTGCAGCGAGTGCGCCGCCTTGGGGCCTTCGGTCGAGCGTTGGGCGGCCTGAAGCGCCTGCGCGATCACCTGCCCGCCGAACACGCGCCCGACCCCACCGGGCTGGCGCTTGCCAACATAGAGATCGGTGTCGACCTCCTCGATTTCGAGCAAGTCGACGAGACCCGTTGCGAGTGCTTTGGGCGACGTTTCGGCAGTTTCCGCGGTCATCTAACTTCCTTGTTCTCCCGCGAAGGCGGGAGCCCAGACTGGGCGCCCGCCTTCGCGGGGGGACACCCTACGGTCAATACCCAGCGGCTACCGCCAGTCGGTCCGCATGGAAGTTGGCATCGCCGAACATCTCCGCCAGCACCCGCGCGCGCTTCATGTAGAAGCCGATGTCGTACTCGTCGGTCATGCCGATTCCGCCGTGCATCTGGATGCCCTCCTGCACGCTGAGCGTGGTCGCCAGCGCGGTCATAGCCTTGGCGACCGACACTGCCTGGTCCGCGCGGTCGCTGCCCTGATCGAGCAACTGCTGCGCCTTGAGGACGGCGGCACGCGCCACTTCCATTTCCGAATACAGATGCGCCGCACGGTGCTGGAGCGCCTGGAAGCTGCCGATCAGCGTCCCGAACTGCTTGCGCTCCTTCATGTAGCCGATCGTCATGTCCATCGCCCCGCCACCGACGCCGAGCAGCTCCGCCGAAGCCCCGGTCCGCCCTGCGCGCAACAGCCGATCGAGCGGCGTACGCCCCGCATCGACCTCGCCGATCACCGCATCCGCATCGACCACGACGCCCTCGAACTCGAGCCGCGCGGCCAAGCTCGAATCCGCGAGGCGTTCGGCGTTTGCCGTCAGTCCTGCGGCATCTTTCGGCACGGCGAACAGCGTGATACCGTCCGTGTCGTTGTCCGACCCTCCGGTACGCGCGGCGACGATGATCAAGTCGGCGGTGTGGCCGTGCGTGACGAACCGCTTGGCGCCGGTCAGCTTGAACCCGTTACCCGAGCGTTCGGCCTTCATCGCGACGGTATCGCGGTGCTTGGCGCCCTCGTCGATCGCCAGTGCGGCGACGGTCTCGCCGGCGATGATCCCGGGGAACCAGCGATCGGCCTGCGCCGTGCCCTTCAAGGCCTCGACCGCCGCGACCGCGGTGTAGAGGAACGGGGAGGGGGACAGGTTGCGGCCGATTTCCTCCAGCACCACGCCCGCCTCGACATGCCCGAGCCCGAGCCCGCCTTGGTCCTCGCCGATCAGGATGCCGGTAAAGCCCATTTCCGCGAACTGCTTCCACAGGTCGCGCGAGAAGCCGGTCGCGTCGTTGGCATCGCGCAACGCCCGCATGTGGCTCACGGGCGCGTGCTCCGCGACGAAATCGCGAATGGTGTCCTGAAGGACGGTCTGGTCGTCGTCTAGATACAGTGGCATGTCTTCGTCCTTCTGCTCCCTCGCCCCGTCGGGGAGAGGGTAGGGGAGAGGGGTTTTTGGGTCGGCTCGCCCGCGCCTCCCTCTCCCGCCTTACGCTTCGCTCCGGAACCCTCTCCCCGAAGGGGCGAGGGAATTACGCCGGCAATTCCAAGATCCGCTTGGCGATGATGTTGAGCTGGATCTCGCTCGTCCCGCCCTCGATCGAGTTCGCCTTGGTGCGCAGCCAAGACCGCGGAATCGCACCGCCACGCGACCGCTCGCTATCCCATTCGAGCGCATCCGACCCGCCGGCCGCCATCATCAATTCGTACCGACCCTTGTTCAGCTCGGTGCCGTAATATTTCATCATGCTCGGCTGGGCCGGGTGCGCCTTGCCCGCCTTCAGTTCGTCGATGAATCGCTCGGACATGGCCCCGAACGCCTTCGCCCGCACTTCGAACATAGCAATCGATGCGCGCAGCAGCGGATCAGCCAGCCGCCCGTCATGCCCGAGCCCGACAGTCGCGATCGCCCCATCTATCAGCGGGTTGCCGCCGCTCGATGCGAGGCCCATCCCCGAGATCATCTCGCGCTCATGCCCGAGCAGATACTTCGCGACGTCCCAGCCCTTGTTCTCCTCGTAGACGCGGTTGACCTTGGGCACCTCGACATTGTCGAAGAACGTTTCGCAGAACGGCGAATTGCCGCTGATCAGCAGGATCGGCTTGGTCGAGACGCCCGGCGACGCCATGTCGAACAGCACGAAGCTGATCCCGCCCTGTTTCGACGTCTTGTCGGTACGGACGAGGCAGAAGATCCAGTCGGCCTTGTCGGCGTAGGAGGTCCACACCTTCTGTCCGTTGACGAGGTAATGATCGCCCTTGTCCTCCGCCGAGGTGGCGAGCCCGGCGAGGTCCGACCCCGCATTCGGCTCCGAATACCCCTGGCACCAGCGAATCTCGCCCCGCGCGATCTTGGTCAGGTGATCGAGCTTCTGCTCCTCGGTGCCGTATTTCAGCAATGCCGGCCCGAGCATCGAGATCCCAAACGAATTGAGTGGGTTACGCGCCTTTATTGCCGCCATCTCTTCGCGCAGGATCTTGGTTTCGGCAGGTGACAATCCACCACCGCCATAGGCCTTGGGCCAATCTGGCACGGTCCAGCCCTTGGCGGCCATCTTGTCGAGCCACTCCTTCTGCGCCAGCGACGACGGCTTGAACTGGCGCCCGCCCCAGCAGACGTCGTCCTCCGAGCGCACCGGTTTGCGCATCTCGGGCGGGCAATTCTCCGCGAGCCACGCGCGGGTTTCGGACCGGAAAGTATCGAGGTCGGACATCGGATCAGCTCCTGCTTAGTCGATTGCACAGCGCGGCGACGGCGATCGCGTCGTGGTCGCGGTAACGGTTGGTGATGACCTGCACGCCGATCGGCAGGCCGCGCGGGTTGGTCCCCACGGGCACGCTGGTCGCGGGCAGATTGGGGAAGGTGGCGAGCCCCGCCCAGGCGAACTCGACGCCGAACGGGGTATCCTCGCCGTTGATCGAGAGCGTGCGCCGCGCGACGTTGCGCTCGGCGATGTGCGGGAAGGCGTTCACGCCGCTCGCCGGCGCGATCACCGCGTCGAACTGCTCGAACAGCGCACCCCAGGCGCGTTGCAACCGCGCCTGCGAATCGAGCAGGTCGAACCAGTGCGACAGCGTCGCGACCTTGCCGTCGCGCGCGGGTCCGCCGCGGGTCATCGCGATGCCGAGCATCCGCATATAGTCGGCATGCTGCGCGGCGAGGTCGATCGGTGGCACGGCATGCGAAACAGTAGCGCCGGAGCGGCCCAGCGCCTCGCCGACATGCTCGATCGCCGATACTATCGACGCATCCACGCGCGCCGCGGGATGTGCGGTCAGCAGCAGGATGCGCGGCCGGGCAAGATCGACGCTGGGACGTGGCAGCCGAAGATCGGCGAGGATGTCGAGCGCAACGGCCAGATCCTCGGGATTGCGCGCGAGGGGGCCGATCACGCCGAGAACCGCGCTCGCCCCATCGGTGCCGGGCACGCGGTGGCCGATGTCCGACAGCGCGCCATAGGTCGGCTTGTGCCCCCAGACGCCACAGAACGCGGCCGGCACGCGGATCGAGCCGCCGATGTCCGAGCCGAGCTCGAGCGGTATCATCCCCGACGCGAGCGCCGCCGCGGCACCACCCGACGATCCGCCGGGTGTCAGCGTCGGATCGATGGGATGATTCGTCCGGCCGTGAATCGGGTTATCCGCCTGCCAGTCGCTCAGCCGCACCGGCACGTTGGTCTTGCCGAGGATCACCGCGCCCGCCGCCTTCAGCCGCGTGACGGCCACGGCATCGCGGTCGACGATATTGTCACGGTGGACCCCGACTCCCCAGCTGGTAGGCAAGCCGGCGACGTCGAACGATTCCTTGACCGTCATCGGGACGCCGAACAGCGGCCGGTCGTCCGGACCCTGCTCATCGAGCGCGCGTGCCGCCTCCCGCGCCCGCGCGAAATCGCCGACGACGACGGCGTTGATCGCACCATCGCGCGCCTCGATCCGCGCGATCGCCGCGTCGCACTCGGCGAGCGCGGTCGTCTCGCCCGCACGGATCGCCGACGCCGTCTGGAGCGCGGACCGCTCCATCAGAGCGCGGTTGCCCGAAAGAAACGACCGCAACCGATCACTTCAGTCGACCACCCGATGCCGCCGCGTCCTTCAGCGACTTCGCCACTGGGAAACCATACTTCTCCAGCCCCGCGACGACCTTCGGCAACCCCTCGGACTGCGCCCAGAACATCGGCCCGCCGCGGTACACCGGCCAGCCATATCCGTAGATCCACACGACATCGACGTCCGACGCGCGCTGTGCCTTGCCCTCTTCGAGGATCAGCGCGCCTTCGTTGACCATCGTGTAGAGCGTCCGCACGACGATCTCCTCGTCGCTGATCTCGCGCGGCGTCACGCCCGACTTCTTGCGGAAATCGTCGATGATCTCGGTCACGCGTGCCGAGTTCGACGGCGTCCGCTTCCCGTCGTAATCGTAGAAGCCCGCCTTGGTCTTCTGGCCCCAGCGGTTCTCCGCCGCCAGCGCATCGCGGATGTTCTCGATCCGGCTCGGATCGCGGTGCCAGCCGATGTCGACACCGGCCAGATCGCTCATCTGGAACGGCCCCATCGGCATCCCGAACGCGACATGGACCTTGTCGATCTGCTCCGGGCTCGCGCCTTCCAGCAGCAGCTTGGTCGCCTCGACCTGCCGCGGCATCAGCATGCGATTGCCGATGAACCCGTAGGTGACGCCTGCCACCACGGCGACCTTCTTGATCTTCTTCGCGAGCGCCATGACCGTCGCCAGCACGTCGTCCGCGGTCTTGTCGCCGCGTACTACTTCCAGCAATTTCATCACGTTGGCCGGCGAGAAGAAGTGCATGCCGACCACGTCCTCGGGCCGCTTGGTGCAGGCCGCGATCGCGTCGATGTCGAGATACGACGTGTTCGACGCCAGGATCGCGCCCGGCTTGGCAATCGCGTCGAGCTTGGTGAAGATCTCCTTCTTCACCTCCATCGTCTCGTACACCGCCTCGATGATCAGGTCGCATTCCGCCAGATCGGCGAAGTCGAGCGTCGGTTTCAGCGCGCCCATCGCCTGCTCGACCTGCTCGGGTTTCATCCGGCCCTTCGCGGCGGTCGCCTCGTAGTTCTTCCGCACGACGCCGGTGCCGCGGTCGAGCGCCTCCTGCTGCATCTCGACGATCGTGACCGGGATACCCGCGGACAGGAAGTTCATCGAGATGCCGCCGCCCATCGTGCCCGCGCCGATCACGCCGACGCGCTTGATCTCGCGCAGCTTGGTGTCTGCCGGAACGTCGTCGATCTTGGCGGCCTGGCGTTCGGCGAAGAAGATGTGGCGCTGTGCGGCCGACTGCACGCCCATCATGAGTTTCATGAATTCCTGGCGCTCGAACGCGATGCCCTCTTCGAAGCTGGAGCCGTCGGCGGCCTTTTCGATGCAAGCAATGTTGGCGGCCGGCGCGTCAAAGTTACGGAAACGACGCGCGTTTTCCTTCTTGAACGCGGCGACTGCATCGGGATCGGCCTGCGCGGTCTTCTCGGACGCACGGGGCAGGGGACGCTTGCTCGCGATCTCGCGCGCGAAAGCGACGGCATCGGCTTCGAGGCTATCCTCGCCGACAATCTTGTCGATCAGTCCGGCATCGAGCGCTGTCTTCGCCGAGATCGGATCGCCCTTCGCGGTCATCTCCAGCGCGAGCTTCACGCTGGCAATGCGCGGGATACGCTGCGTGCCGCCTGCGCCGGGGAGCAGGCCAAGCTTCACTTCGGGCGTGCCGATCTTCGCCGAGGGGACCGCGACGCGGTAATGACAGCCGAGCGTCACTTCGCAGCCGCCGCCGAGCGCGGTGCCGTGAACCGCCGCGACGACGGGTTTCGACGACGCCTCGATCATGTCGACGACGGTCGGCAGGCCGGGCTCGACCATCTCCTTGCCGAACTCGGTGATGTCCGCGCCCGCGAAGAACGTGCGGCCGTCGCAGCGGATCACCATCGCGGTGACGCTGTCGTCGTTAACGCCTTCCTTGATCGCCGCTTCGAGGCCTTGGCGGACCGCTGCGCCGAGCGCGTTCACGGGGGGATTGTTCGAGATGATGACGAGCACGTCGTCATGGCGTTCGGTGCGGATCGGGCTGGTCATAAGGTCTTCTCCTGTGCCGGCCCCGTCATCCCGGCGAACGCCGGGACCCAGAGCCAAATTCATTGTGCGTGCGGCCCTGGGTCCCGGCGTCCGCCGGGATGACGGCCGTTGGGGGATCAGGTCATCGCGGCGTAGATCATCGTCTTCAGTTCGCGGCGGATGGGATAGACACTGCTCGGCGAAAGCTGTGTCATGAACACCATCGACAGCCGTTCGACGGGATCGACGAAGAACGCGGTCGAGAACATCCCGCCCCAGTAGAACTCGCCCTTCGATCCCGGCACCATCGTCTTCGCGACGTCGTCGGTGATCGCGAACCCGAGCCCGAACCCCGTGCCCGCGTTCGACGCCTCGCTGAACAGCGACTTCGACATCGCCGCGAGATCGGATTTTCCGGGCAGATGGTTCTGAGTCATCAGGTCCAGAGTCTTGCGTCCGAGGATACGCGCGCCTTCGAGCTCGCCGCCGTTCAGCAGCATCGTATTGAACCGGTGGTAATCGAGCGCGGTCGAGACAAGCCCGCCGCCGCCGGACACGAGCTTGGGCTGCCGGCTCCACGCACTCTCCGCCCCGCGATCGTACATCACGCGACCCTTGCCGGGCGCCAGCGTGTAGCAGTCCGTCAGGCGATCGAGCTTCTCGGAGGGAACCTGGAAGAAGGTGTCGTCCATCTTCAGCGGCGCGAAGATGCGTGTCTTGAAGAACTGGTCGAGCGGCAGGCCCGACACGCGCTGCACGACCGCGCCGAGCACGTCGGTCGCGACCGAATAATTCCACGCGGTGCCGGGCGAGAATTCGAGTGGGATCCTGGCCAGCGCACCGATGAACCCGTCGAGGTCATACCCGCCATGCCAGCTCTCGATCTTGCCCTCGCGGTAGGCGGCATCGACATTCGACCGGTTCTGGAAACTATACGTCAGCCCCGAGGTGTGGCGGAGCAGGTCGATCATCCGCATCGGCTCGGCGGTCGGCCTGGTCACGAACGGCACGCCGCCGCCGCCGCCGTCATAGACGCCGATATCCTTGAACTCGGGCAGCACATGGTGGACCGGCGTATCGACCGCGACGAGGCCCTGCTCGACCAGCATCATGAACGCGACCGAGGTGATCGGCTTGGTCATCGATGCGATCCGGAACAGCGAACCTTCGTCGACGCTCTTGCCGCCCTCACGCGCCGCGCCCGCGTTCGAAAAATGGACGATCTCGCCGTCGCGCGCGATCAGCAACTGCGCGTTCGGCAGCTTGCCCGAATCGATGTAGCGGGTCTGGAGCAGCGTATCGATTGCCGCCAACCGGCTCGCATCGAAGCCGTGCGCGGCAGGTTCAGCGATTTTCACGATTCGACCGTCCGTGTCATGACCCGCTCCATACCCCTAGTTCGAACTTGGTGCCTCTATTGCCTTGAGTGCGGCGGGAATCAACTATAACCTGTCTTCGAACAGGCGATAAGCCAAACCCGAAATTCAACTCTGGAGTCAACCGGTCTTGGCAAGCGAACCGATCATCGCACTCGATCCCTCCTGGCCGGCGATGTCGCTCGCCGATGCCGAGCGATTGCTGACCGCCCCAGGCGCGAAGTTCGAGATGGAGACGCTGACGATCGACGGCATCGAGACGCGCATCTGGAAGAACGCGCCGCCGTCGCTGCGCTGGCTGGCCGAGGCGGCGCGTGCGCATGGCGACCGGGTCTTCACCGCGTATGAGGACGAGCGCGTCACCTACGAAGCGAACTTTCGCGCGATCGCGGTGCTGGCGCACCGGTTGCGTGAGATGGGGATCGGCCCCGGCGACCGCGTGGCGCTGGCGATGCGCAACCTGCCCGAATGGCCGGTCGCGTTCTTTGCGGGCGCGAGCATCGGCGCGATCATGGTGCCGCTCAACGCGTGGTGGACCGGCGCGGAGATGGAATACGGCCTCGCCGATTCGGGCGCACGCGTAGTGGTCACCGATGACGAGCGACATCATCGGCTGGAGGCGGCCTATGCGACGCTGCCGGCGCTGGAGCACGTGTTCGTCGCGCGCGCCGCGGAGCCGCTGACGGGGATCGTGACGCGACTGGAGGACGTGATCGGCACGCCGCACGACTGGGCTGCGTTGCCCGATGTCGGTCTGCCCGAGGCGACGATCGCGCCCGACGACGATGCGACGATCTTCTACACCAGCGGCACTACCGGCGCACCGAAGGGGGCGCTCGGCACGCATCGCAACATGATGTCGAACATCCTGTCGGGCGGCTTTTCCTCGGCGCGCTCGTTCCTGCGCCGCGGCGAGGCACCGCCCGAACCGACGCCGCGCGTGACGCTGACGGTGATTCCGCTGTTCCACGTCACCGCCTGCTCGGCGGGGATGATGGGGGTGATCGCGACCGGCAGCACGATGATCTTCATGCGAAAATGGGACACGATCCGCGCGATGGAGATCATCAAGCGCGAGAAGGTCAACATTACGGGCGGCGTGCCGACGATCGCGTGGCAGTTGCTCGAGCATCCCGACCGCGAGAAATACGACCTCTCCTCGCTCGAATCGATCGCGTACGGCGGCGCACCCGCTGCCCCCGAACTGGTGAAGCGCATCCATGCCGAGTTCGGCGCGATGCCCGGCAATGGCTGGGGTATGACCGAGACCATGGCGACCGTCACGCATCACGGCGGCGAGGATTACCTCAACCGCCCGACCAGCGCGGGGCCACCAGTCGCGGCGGCCGACCTGAAGATCATGGCGGACGACTGCGTGACCGAGATGCCTCTGGGCGAGGTCGGCGAACTCTGGGCACGCGGCCCGATGATCGTGAAGGGTTATTGGAACAAGCCCGACGCGACCGCCTCGACCTTTGTCGACGGCTGGGTGCGGACAGGCGATCTTGCCCGCCTGGATGACGAGGGATTCTGCTACATCGTCGACCGCGCCAAGGACATGATCATCCGCGGCGGCGAGAACATCTACTCCAGCGAGGTCGAGAACGTCCTCTACGCGCACCCCGCGGTGACCGACGCGGCGCTGATCGGCATTCCGCACCGGATCCTCGGCGAGGAGCCGGCTGCGGTGGTCCATCTCGCACCGGGGGCGGTGACGACCGAGGCGGAGTTGCAGGGCTGGGTGCGGCAGCATCTGGCGGCGTTCAAGACGCCGGTCGCGGTGCGCTTCGTGCACGAGACGTTGCCGCGGAATGCGAACGGGAAGATCCTGAAGAAGGACCTGCAGGTGCTGTTCGAGGACCGGGTGGGGGTGTCGGCGTAGGGCTCGGCGAGCACTACCTCTGCGTCATCCTGACGAACGTCAGGACCCAGGGTAACGGAGCGCAGCGCTGTTTGGCTCTGGGTCCTGACTTTCGTCAGGATGACGAAGGGCGGGTGTCTCGGTCGGACATACCGCGCTTTTCGAGGAATTCCATCGCGCCGGCACCGCGCACCGCTTGAATGCCGACCGCGTTTACGGGATGGGAGTGGCAAAGGAATTGCCATGACGGACGAGGGTCTTCGCCAGGAAATGCATCAGCCTGAGGGCGGGGGCAGCACCGTTGCGGAAGGTCCGCCGGCCGAGAGTGCGTTCGGGCTGCCGATCGCGGTCGGGGTCGAGGATGCGATGCGAATTGCGCAGCGTCGCGATCGGTTGCTGGCGGCCTTGACGCTGACTGCCGGTGTCGGGCTGATCCTCGCCACGCCGTTCGCGCTGAAATCGGGCGCGGAGTTCTTCCTGCCCCTCACGATCGCGCTCGTGATCTCGGTGGCGCTGGTGCCGGTGCTGGAATGGCTCGAGCGGCGTCACGTACCGTCGCCGCTAGCCGCGATATTGTGTCTGCTGGTGTTCCTGATCGCGGCGAACATCGCGATCGCCGCGATCCTCGTGCCTGCGACCGACTTCTTCCGCCTGCTGCCGACGCGGCTCGACCGGATCCAGAGCAATCTCGCGCCGCTGCTCGATTTGTATTCGAGCCTCGAGAAATACGTGAACAAGACGCTGCGACAGGTTGCATCGACGCCGATCAAGCAGCCGGCGACCGCAGGCGTCGCCGCGCCGGGGTCGATCCTCGAACTCGCGGCGACGTCGGCGCCGGCGGTCATCGTGCAATTCCTGTTCGGCGTGCTGATCGTGTTCTTCTTCCTCTCGGGCTGGACGCGGATGCGTCGCCAGACGATCACCGGCCGCACCAGCTTCGACGGCGCGATGGCCACCGCGCGAGTGATTCAAGACATTGTCGACGACGTGTCCGCGTATCTGGGCACGATTACCCTCATCAACATCGTCCTGGGGATCGTCACCGGCGTCGCGCTGTGGTTCATCGGCATGCCCTATCCGGCGATGTGGGGCGGGATCGTCGCGCTACTCAATTACATACCGTATTTCGGGCCGGTGATCGGGGCGTTCCTGCTCGCGCTGGGCGGGCTGATGACGTTCTCGGACATCTGGATGGCGATGCTGCCGCCCGCGCTGATGTATGGGCTGCACTTGGTCGAGGCGAACGCGATCACGCCATTCGTCGTCGGGCATCGGCTGACGATCAGTCCGTTGCTGATCCTGATCTCGCTGAGCTTCTGGGGATGGGTGTGGGGCACGTCGGGCGCCCTGCTCGCGGTGCCGCTGCTGATCATCATCCAGACGATCGTGAAGGCCGCTGGCAAGCCCGATATCGCCGGGTTCCTGTTCGAGCACGGGACATTGGTGCAGCCCAAGACCGGGCGAAATCGTCGTCGTGGGGATCCGCCCGAGGCACAACGTGAAACGGGCGGATAATTTGGGTTGACGGTATCCGAACCCTCGCCTAGTTGCCGCCTCCACGCTGTTTCAGCGGGTGTAGCTCAGTTGGTTAGAGCGCCGGCCTGTCACGCCGGAGGTCGCGGGTTCGAGTCCCGTCACTCGCGCCATCGTTCAGGTGGTTCGAGATTGTGTTGAGGTTTTGACGAGCCTTCCCGCGTGGCCCTAGGGTCGCTAAGGTTCGTCATTGGGAATGCGGGTGTAGCTCAGTTGGTTAGAGCGCCGGCCTGTCACGCCGGAGGTCGCGGGTTCGAGTCCCGTCACTCGCGCCACCCTGATGGGTGGCCGAGACCCTATTTAGGTTTTCAAATGCCTAGAGCATTCCGTCTCGTCGATAAACCGGGGCCACCAACTCCTTTCCGTTCGTGCTGAGTAGAGACCGAGTAGCTCCGTCAGGAGCGTATCGAGGTCTCGTATCGAAGCATGAGTTCCGCGCGCCAACCTGTCCTTCGATACGCCCTCTCGATACGCCGCTGCGCGGCTACTCGATGGCTACTCGGGACGAACGGGGGTGGGGGCGTGTTTCGCGACACCCGGAGGGTCGAAGAGCGTGTCGAGCAGAGCGGCCGGTGGCAGGCGTTACCGCCCGAGCTCCATCCAGCGCAGCACCGGTTTCAGCGGTGCTATCCAGATCAGGCCGGTGAACAGGTAGAACACCAGTTGCCCCAGCCAGTGCCAGCTGCCGACAATGTTGGACAGGCTGACGATAGCCACGCACCACACCAGGATCAGTAGCAAGATGCCGAGCATGCCGACGGGTTTGCGCCAGGTTGGCGTCATGGCGTGATCCAGTCTGATTCGGTGGCGATGGCGTGGAGCGGGACGTCCCACGGGTCTGGGGTCAGGGTGTCGACTTCCTGCACCGACAACGCAACCCCGACGCGCCAGGCGTTCGGGTGGACGAGGAAGGCGCGGTCGTAATAGCCGGCGCCCTGGCCGATCCGGTTGCCGCTGCGATCGAAGCCGACGAGCGGCGTCAGGATGATGTCGGGTTCGAGTTCGGCCGCGTCCTCGGCGGGCTGGTGCAACCCGAATGGACCTGCGATCAGCGCTGCCTCGGTCGCCCAGGACAGGAAACGCATCGGCAACGACCGACGGACGACATGGGGCAGGGCAATGACGCATCCGGCATCGACCGCGGCGCGCGCGAAGGGCGAGGGGTCCGCTTCGCCCCCGAACGGGACGTAGGAGGCGACCGTCAATCCAGGTTTCAGCCGTGCCATAAACGCCGACGGCACAGGAAGCTCGACCGGCGGGGACGCTTCCCGCGCGGCGCGGAGCGAGGCTCTCAGCGCGCTCTTGTCGGTCATGCGCTTGCGACCCTGAGATAGGGGGAAGATGGTGGTGTGGCGGGCCCACCATGGCCGTGTGCCGGGTTATCCACTGACGCACGGTACGTCAGGTGGGGACCATGTGCTTCGGACCAGGATCCTAACAGGGACAGCCCCCTATGGATGATGAATAGCCTCAGGGATAATAAAGGCTCGTACCGGGCAGAACCCGCCACAGCCAATCTAGGCGTTGGGGGGACTAAGCTCAAGGGCTTGTGCGAGGCCTTCGAGACGATCTGCGATCCTGGTCAGGGCGATCTCGCTGACCGCCGAACCTTCAGGTGGCCGGTGCGCGGCTTCGTCAAGGTCGTCGGCGAGCATCAGCGCGACGAACAGCATTGCGCGCTCGGCGCTGAGGCCGCCCGCCGCGCGGTCCGCGGTGGCCCAGCGTTCGGCGACCATCGCGCCCAGCAGACGGACGCGCGACTCTTCGCCGTCACGGCAGGCGACGGCGTGGGGACGGCCGCCGATATCGAGCATGACCTGGGCCATCAGTTCGGGCTCCCACGCGTGATGACGTCGTCGAGCGCGGCGACGGCTTCGGCCATCCGCGCCTTGAGCGCTGCGTGGCGCTTGGCGAGCGCGTCGCCGGCTTCGGTGCGGGCTGCAATGGCGGATTCGATCCGTGCGATCGCGGCGTCGATCCGTTCGACGGCGGTTGGTCCGTCGGGAAGTGTTTCTGACATGCCATGCGAGATAGCATGGACGGGGGGTGCGACAAGTCGGTTTAGGCGAAACCCATCACCATCCACGGTGTTGACAGGGCGCCCCACCGCCCCGCAAAGGCTGCGCGCCCGGAACGGACTCGCGGGCGTAGCGGAGAGACAGCAATGACGGTCAAGGTTGCGATCAACGGTTTCGGGCGCATCGGCCGTCTCGTCGCCCGCGCGGTACTCGAACAGTCGAACGGCGCACTCGAACTCGTCGCGATCAACGATCTCGGCGATGCCAAGTCGAACGCCTGGCTGTTCAAGCGCGACAGCGTGCACGGCAAGTATCCGGGTGAGGTTTCGGCCGAGGGCAACGAGCTGGTCGTCGATGGCAAGCGCATCCGCGTCACCGCCGAGCGCGACCCCGCCAATCTTCCGCACGCCGAGCTGGGCGTCGACATCGTGCTGGAATGCACCGGCTTCTTCACCGACAAGGCGAGCTGCCAGAAGCATCTCGATGCCGGCGCGAAGAAGGTGCTGATCTCGGCACCGGGCAAGAATGTCGACCTGACCGTCGTCTACGGCGTCAACCATGACAAGCTGACCGCCGAGCACACGATCGTCTCGAACGCGTCGTGCACCACCAACTGCCTCGCGCCCGTCGCCAAGGTGCTGAACGATGCGATCGGCATCGAGCGCGGCCTGATGACGACCGTGCATGCGTACACCAACGACCAGAAGATCCTCGACCAGATCCACCCCGACCTGCGTCGCGCGCGTGCTGCGGCGATGTCGATGATCCCGACGACTACGGGGGCCGCACGTGCGGTTGCCGAAGTGCTGCCGGAGCTGAAGGGCAAGCTCGACGGTTCGGCGATCCGCGTGCCGGTGCCGGACGTATCGCTGATCGACCTGACCTTCACGCCGTCGCGCGATACGACGCGTGAAGAGGTGAATGCGGTGTTGAAGGCGGCGTCCGAGAGCGGCCCGTTGGTCGGCGTGCTCGACTGGTCGGACGAGCCGCTCGTCTCGATCGATCTCCAGCATACCCCGGCATCGTCGACGATCGACAGCCTGGAAACCGCGGTGATCGACGGCAAGCTGGTCCGCGTCGTGAGCTGGTATGACAACGAGTGGGGCTTCTCGAACCGCATGGTCGATACGGCGACCGCGATGGCGAAGTTCATCTAAGCCTGCGATCAATGTACTTCCTCTCCCGTTCGCTTCGAGCGCAGTCGAGAAGTCGTCTCCCGTGACAGATGGTGTCTCGACTGCGCTCGACACGAACGGGGAGGGGGCGGTGGCCCGGCCCCAGGCCTTAACGATGGTCAGCACGATTGCCGGCATCGCGCGCCACGCCCGCGCCAAAGCCCCGATGGAGGTTATCGACGATGTCGAGATCACCATCGAGGCTGGCTTGCACGGCGACTTCCGCGGTCGCGTGAAGCCCGGCGGCAAGGGGCGGCGGCAGGTCACGTTGCTCGAACGTGGCGACTGGGACGCGGCGATGGCCGAAGTCGGGCGCGATATTCCGTGGTACGAGCGACGTGCCAATCTGCTGGTCGACGGCTTCGATCTTCCCCAGATACCCGGCACGCGGCTGCGCATCGGCGCGGACGTCGTGCTGGAGGTGACGCGCCACACCGATCCGTGCGACCGCATGGATGCACTGGCGCCAGGATTGTTCGCTGCGCTGACGCCGGATTGGCGGGGCGGGGCGTGTGCCCGAGTTTTGATGGGCGGCAGAATCGCCGTCGGTGATGAGATCAGGATCGAAGAACCATGACCAAGCCATTCAAGACGCTCGACGATATGGGCGATGTCCAGGGTAAGCGCGTGCTCGTCCGCGAAGACCTCAACGTGCCGATGGCAGAGGGGCATGTCACCGACGATACCCGCCTGCGCGCCACCGTCGCGACGGTTGGCGAACTCGCCGACAAGGGCGCGATCGTCCTTGTCCTGGCGCATTTCGGTCGTCCGAAGGGCGTGCCGAGCCCTGAATTCTCGCTGTCGCAGGTCGTGAAGCCGTATAGCGAAGTGCTCGGCCGTGAAGTCCGCTACATCGATTGGGAAGGGGCAGATGACGCTGTCGCGACGCTTGAGCCCGGCGATATCGCGGTGCTGGAGAACACGCGCTTCTTCGGTGGCGAGGAGACCAACGACGCAGCGGTCGTCCAGCGGTTTGCAAGCCTTGGCGATTTCTACGTCAACGATGCCTTTTCGGCGGCGCACCGCGCGCATGCCTCCACCGAGGGTCTTGCCCACGTATTGCCCGCCTTTGCCGGCCGCGCGATGGAAGCTGAACTCGACGCGCTCCAGAAGGCTCTTGGCGAGCCCGAGCATCCGGTTGCGGCAGTCGTCGGTGGCGCGAAGGTGTCGTCGAAGCTCGACGTGCTGCGGCATCTCGTCACCAAGGTAGATCATCTGATCATCGGCGGCGGTATGGCGAACACCTTCCTCGCGGCACGCGGCGTCGATGTTGGTAAAAGCCTTTGCGAGCATGAGCTTGCGAGCGTTTGCGAACAGATCATGGAAGCTGCGGACAAGGCGAACTGCACGGTTCACCTGCCGTACGACGTCGTGGTCGCCAAGGAGTTCAAGCCGAACCCCGCCACCCGTACGGTCAACGTGCACGAAGTCGCCGCCGACGAAATGATTCTCGACGTTGGTCCGGCCGCGGTCGAGTCTCTCGGCGACGTGCTGAAGAATTGCCGCACGTTGGTGTGGAATGGTCCGCTCGGTGCGTTCGAGACGCCGCCGTTCGACAAGGCGACCGTCGCGCTCGCAAAGACCGCTGCGGCACTCACCGAAGGCGGATCGCTCGTCTCGGTCGCCGGCGGCGGCGATACGGTTGCGGCGCTCAATCACGCTGGCGTCGCGGATGCGTTCACGTTCGTCTCGACGGCGGGCGGCGCGTTCCTGGAATGGATGGAAGGCAAGACGCTTCCAGGGGTCGCCGCGCTCCACGGTTGAAGTACGTGTGCATCCGAGCTATGTTTAACATGTTAAACGGAGACTCGGATGCTCGGCGTCAGGCTCGATAGCGAACTCGAAGAGCGACTCGCGGCGGTTGCGCGCACCCAAGGGCGCAGCAAGAGCGATATCGCACGCGAAGCCGTGCGACGCTATGTCGAACGCCACGACGAGGCATTCCTGGCGGAGGCGAAGCGGCAGTCGCTCGCTGCGGCGGCGCTTGGCTGGACCGAAGAAGATGACGCATGGGAGCGACTGGGCGTGGCTTGGGATGATCCGGAGCCTGTCAGCAATCGCCGTGATGCCGCCGAATGAAACGCGGTGACATTGTTACTATTGCCGACGCCAACGCAGGGGACTTCGCCAGCAAGCCGCGCCCGGCGCTCGTCGTTCAAACCAACGCGTTTCTTCAGGATCACGACAGCGTGACGGTCTGTTTGATTACCAGCCAGCTTGCCGGCTTGGGCATGTTCCGCATACCGATTGCGGCAAATCCCGATACAGGACTCTTCAAGCCGAGCGAGATCTGTATCGACAAGGTGCAGTCGGTCTGGCGGCATCGCGTCGGCCAACGGATCGGTAATGCTTCCAACGAAACCATGTTTGCGGTCGATCAGGCACTACGCCGATGGCTGGAACTTTAAAATATTGAGAAAGGACTTACCCATGACTTCCACGATCACTCCGCAAGTCAAAACTATTCTCGACAAGTATGAAGCCACCAGTTCGGCGGTGAAGGCGAACCTCGCGCGCATCCTGATGCAGGGCAAGCTTGGCGGCACTGGCAAGCTCGTGATCCTGCCAGTCGACCAGGGGTTCGAGCATGGCCCGGCGCGCAGCTTCTCGGTCAATCCGGCGGCGTACGACCCGCATTACCATTACCAGCTCGCGATCGACGCCGGGCTGAGCGCCTATGCCGCGCCGCTCGGGATGCTCGAAGCGGGGGCGGATACGTTCGCGGGGCAGATCCCGACGATCCTGAAGTGCAACAGCTCGAACAGCTGGGCGACGACGATCGACCAGGCGGTGACGGCGACGGTGTCGGACGCGGTGCGGCTCGGGTCGGCGGCGATCGGCTTCACGATCTACCCGGGCGCGGACCAGTTCTTCGACCTCGTCGAGGAAATCCGCGAACTGAGCGAAGAGGCGAAGTCGGTCGGCATCGCGACGGTGATCTGGTCGTACCCTCGCGGCGGCGAGTTGACCAAGGACGGCGAGCTCGCTTTGGACGTGGGTGCCTATGCCGCGCACATGGCGGCGCTGCTCGGCGCGCACATCATCAAGACCAAGCTGCCGACCGCGCATATCGAGCAGAAGGAAGCCAAGCCGCTGTATGCGAACACCGATTGGTCGAAGCAGTCGGACCGCGTGAAGCACGTCGTCCAGTCGAGCTTTGCCGGGCGTCGCATCAACGTCTTCTCGGGCGGCGCGTCGAAGGGCGAGGACGCGATCTTCCAGGACGCGCGCGACATCCGCGACGGTGGCGGCAACGGCTCGATCATCGGCCGCAACACCTTCCAGCGCCCGCGCGACGAGGCGCTGGCGATGCTCGACCGGATCATCCGGATCTACAAGAACGAAGAATAAGCCTCGGTTTGACTGCACGTCACCTCGGTCATGCGCCGGGGTGACGTGGCGGGTATGAGCGGCTAGGGGGCGGACATGACCGAATTCGAAGATCCGCTGGGCCCGCTCGATCCCAATTTCGCCGAGAATTTCCGCCGCGACATGCGTCGGCCGGCTTGCCAGCTTTACCTGGTGTCGCCGCTGGACGTCGGTGGCGACTTTCCGGAGCGTCTTGCTCGGGCGCTCGATGCCGGGCCGGTGGCTGCGTTCCAGTTTCGCGTGAAGGACATCGATCAGCATGCGGCGGCCGCGCTGGGCGAGCCTTTGCGGGCGATCTGTGCCGAGCGTGATGTCGCATTCATCGTCAATGACGATATCGGGCTGGCGAAGCGGCTCGATGCGGACGGCGTGCATCTCGGGCAGGACGATGGCGATCCGCGCGAGGCGCGGGCGCAGCTTGGGCCCAATGCGCAGATCGGCGTGAGCTGTCATGGCAGCCGTCATCTGGCGATGGAAGCGGGTGAGGCCGGGGCCGATTACGTCGCGTTCGGGGCCTTCTATCCGACGACGACGAAGGTTGCGACGCATACCGCCGAGCCGGTGATCCTGTCCTGGTGGTCGACCTTGTTCGAGATGCCCTGCGTCGCGATCGGTGGCATCACGCCGGAAAACGCCGCGCCACTGGTGGCTGCGGGGGCGGACTTCATCGCCGTGTCCGGTGCAGTCTGGGGCGGCGACGAGATCGCTGCGATCAAGGCGTTCGGCGAGGTTCTTGCGAAGCGCTGAACCGTTGGAAACAACCGTCGTCCCGACCGTTTGATGCACGAGCGTAACGGTTTGGGATGACGGGCATGACGGCATTTGTGACGAAAGCTTCGGTTCTTGCGGCGTGCCTGTTCGGGGTCGCCTCGCCAGCGGTAGCGCAGACCGCGCCCGCCAAACCCGTACCGATTGATCGCAATATCCTGCACGTGCAGGTGATTCTCGACCATCTCGGCTTCGGGCCGGGCGTTCTGGACGGGCGCGGCGGGCAGTCGCTGGTCGCGGCGCTGAAGGGGTTCCAGGAGGCGAAGGGGCTGCCCATCACCGGCAAGCCTGACGCGCGGACGTTGCAGGCGCTGTATCCCTACCGCGCCGCACGGCCGACCGTGACCGTCGCGCTGACGCCTGAAATGCTGGCGGGGCCGTTTGTCAATCCGTTCCCGAAGGATCCTGCCAAGCAGGCTGAACTCCCGGCGCTTGGGTACAAGAACGTCATGGAGAAGCTCGGCGAGATGTTCCACACGACGCCGGCGGTGATCGTCGCGTTGAACTCGCCGACGACGAAGCTGACGCCGGGCACCAAGGTGGTGTTCCCCAACGCATTGCCGACGTCGCGCGCGTATGATCCTAAACTGAAACCGGACTGGATCGCGACACTGACGATGCTGAACGTCGACGCGAACCAGCCAAAGGCGGATCATGTCGTCGTCGACAAATCGGACGGCGTGCTGCGCGTGCTCGATGCGAACGACAAGCTGATCGCGCAATTCTCCGCGACGATGGGATCGAGCCACGACCCGCTGCCGCTCGGCACGTGGACGATCAAGGGCTCCGATTACAATCCGAAGTTCCACTTCAATCCGGCACTGTTTTGGGATGCCAAGAAGGGTCAGCAGAAGGAGATGCTGCCGCCGGGGCCGAATGGTCCGGTCGGTGTCGTCTGGATGGACCTTTCGAAGGAGCATTACGGCATCCACGGTACGCCGAACCCCGAGACGATCGGGCGTGCGGAGAGTCATGGCTGCATCCGCCTGACCAACTGGGATGCGGCGCGGTTGTCGATGATGATCAAGCCGGGGACCAAGGCCGTGTTCCAGGCTTGAGACGATGACACGGACGTTCTGGATCATTCTCGGGCTGATCGTGGTGGCGGTCGGCGCGTTCGCCTCGATGGTGTCGTTTGGCAGCAGCGGTAGCAGCATTGAGGGGGGGGTGCCTTGGCGCAAGCCGGTGCCTCCCGCCAATGTCGCGTCCGTTTCCGTAACGCCGGGGGCGCTGGCCGTTCCGGTGGCTGGCGTGTCGCGGAAAGCGATTGCCGACAGCTGGAACGATGCGCGGGGAGGCGGTCTGCGCGGCCATCACGGGACCGACATCATGGCACCAAGTGGGACGCCGGTCCTCGCGGCCGCGCCGGGACGGGTCGAGAAGCTGTTTGAGAGCGGGCTTGGCGGCATCACGCTGTACGTCCGCTCGCCCGACCGCCGCTGGACCTATTATTACGCGCATCTTGCTGGGTACGCGGCCGGCATTCGCGAGGGGATGGCGGTCAAGGCGGGCGATACGCTCGGCTATGTCGGCGATACCGGCGATGCCGGGGCGGGCAATTACCACCTGCATTTCGGGCTGACGAGGATGCAGCCGGGTGAGCGCTGGTGGCAGGGTGAGAACGTGAACCCGTACCCGCTGCTTGCCGGAACGGGGTCGTCCCGCTAAAGCCCGCCGCTTCGGGTTTCCGCAGAGTCATGCTTCAGGGTCATGCTTCGCGGACGGCCCCTAGCTCTTTCCAGCAGGAATCGGTCATGAAGATCAACGCGGTCGAGATTCGTCCCGGCAACATTCTTGAATATGAGGGCGGCATCTGGCGCGCCGTCAAGATTCAGCACACCCAGCCCGGCAAGGGCGGTGCCTATATGCAGGTCGAGATGAAGAACCTCATCGACGGCCGCAAGAATAACATCCGCTTCCGTTCCGCCGAGAGCGTCGAGAAGGTGCGGCTCGAGACCGTCGACTTCCAGTTCCTGTTCCGCGAAGGCGAAATGCTTACCTTCATGGACAAGATCAACTACGAGCAGATCTCGCTCGACGCCGACATCCTGGGTGACGCCGCGGCGTTCCTGCAGGACGGCATGGACGTGGTGATGGAGCTCTGGGAAGAGCGGCCGATCTCGGTCCAGCTGCCTGATACGATCGAGGCGCTGATCGTCGAAGCGGATGCCGTCGTGAAAGGGCAGACCGCCTCGTCTTCGTATAAGCCAGCAGTGCTTGAGAACGGCGTGCGCGTGATGGTGCCGCCGCACATCGGTGCCGGCACCCGGATCGTCGTCGATGTTTACGAGCAGACCTACGTAAGGCGCGCGGACTGACAACTGCTCCCCCTCCCGCAAGCGGGAGGGGGCCGGGGGGTGGGCGCCCGCCCTCCATTCTACGCGACGATACTGGCGCGAACAATTTCGATGCTACGCGACGCTGATAGCGCSAGCCCACCCCCGGCCCCTCCCGCTTGCGGGAGGGGGGAGATAGAATACCATGCCTAGCCATTCCGGCATCATGACCGTCATCGAGCGCGCTGCCCGCAAGGCCGCGCCGCGCCTGCGCCGCGATTTCAACGAGGTCCAGCAGCTCCAGGTGAGCCGCAAGGGTCCAGCCGACTTCGTCAGCCAGGCCGACCAGCGCGCCGAGCAGACCATCTTCGAAGAGCTTTCGCACGCGCGTCCCGATTGGGGCATGCTCATGGAGGAGCGTGGCGAGGTCGAGGGCGATCCCAACAAGCCGCGGTTCATCGTCGATCCGCTGGATGGGACGTCGAACTTCCTCCACGGTATTCCGCATTTCTGCATCTCGATCGCGGTCGAGGAGCCGATGCCGAACGGCAAGCGCGAGGTGACCACCGCGCTGGTGTATCAGCCGCTGACCGACGAGAGCTTCTGGGCCGAGAAGGGCCGGGGTGCTTGGCTCACCGACCAGCGCCTGCGCGTGTCGTCGCGGCGTGATTTGTCCGAATCGCTGATCGCTACGGGGATCCCGTTCCTGGGCCATGGCGATTTTGCGCAGTGGAGCCGGATTTTCGGCGCGGTTGCGCCTGAGGTTGCGGGGATCCGTCGTCTTGGTGCTGCGGCGCTCGATCTGGCGTGGCTTGCGGCGGGGCGGTTTGACGGGTTCTGGGAATCGAACCTGAAGCCATGGGATGTTGCGGCTGGGATGCTGTTGGTGAAGGAAGCTGGCGGTTTCGTCACTGACTTCCGCGGTGGCGACCGCGCTATGGAGCGCAACGAGTTCTTGGCGGCGAACGACGCGCTGCATTCGCGGTTGCATAAGCTGGTGGCCGGCGCGCTGCGCTAAGGCTAGCTGTTCGTAACGGACGGGCCGGGGAGATCGGCGCCCTTCTTCCGTCATCCTGACGAAAGTCAGGACCCAGAGCCAATAGGGTTGCCGTTTGTAACCCTGGATCCTGACTTCCGTCAGGATGACGAGGAATGGGGGAGGGTATCGAATTCTCCCCCTTCGGGGGGGAGGATCGTTAAGTTGTTCCGTCATGCCGGGCTTGTTCCGGCATCCACTGGTCCCCAGCCTTTCCCACCGTTGGTTTGCGGCACCGTGGCCCCCGGAACCAGTCCGGGGTGACGGAGAGGGTTTGGCGATGTTGCGCTATTTGCAGCAGCCCGGCTGTAGCCGGGCACGCCAAGTACGCCGAGTAACGGATGTTTCCCACTACCCCGGTCCCTCAACTTGCGAGTGATTCTCACACCCTCCACGCCTTGCCCATCACCCCCCATCGGCCTAAAGCGGCCCCGTTCCGTTCGCACTTGCGAGAAGCAATTTGGTCGACCTGTCGCACTATCTTCCGATCCTCCTGTTCCTCGGGATCGCCATCGCATTGTCGAGCACGTTCGTGTTCCTGCCGATGGCCGTCTCGCGCCTCACGGGATCGCACAAGCCTACGCCTGAGAAGCTCAGCGAATACGAGTGCGGCTTTCCCGCGTTCGAGGATCCGCGGAGCCAGTTCGACGTACGCTTCTACCTGATCGCCATCCTCTTCATCATCTTCGATCTCGAGGCCGCGTTCCTGTATCCCTGGGCCGTCTCGGTCTTCACGCTTGGCTGGACCGCGTGGATATCGATGATGATCTTTATCGGCGAATTGGCCCTTGGCCTCGTCTACGCATGGAAGAAGGGAGCACTCGATTGGGAGTAGAGCTTCAGCCCGCACCCGGTTCGCCCAGTTCGCTGGTGCCACCCGACCAGGGCTTTTTCGACGGTTTGAACGGTGAGTTGACGGACAAGGGCTTCCTCGTCACGTCGACCGAGGAGCTGTTTCAGTGGGCCCGTACGGGCTCGTTGTGGTGGATGACGTTCGGGCTCGCGTGCTGCGCGGTCGAGATGATCCACGTCAACATGCCGCGCTACGATCTCGAGCGCTTCGGCGCCGCACCGCGCGCGTCGCCGCGCCAGTCGGACGTGATGATCGTCGCCGGTACGCTGTGCAACAAGATGGCCCCTGCATTGCGCAAGGTCTACGATCAGATGTCCGAGCCGAAGTACGTGATCTCGATGGGATCGTGCGCGAACGGCGGCGGCTATTATCACTACAGCTACAGCGTCGTGCGTGGCTGCGACCGGATCGTGCCAGTGGACATCTACGTCCCCGGGTGCCCGCCGACGGCTGAGGCGCTGTTGTACGGTATCATGCAGCTGCAGCGGAAGATCCGGCGGTCCGGGAGCATCGAGCGTTGAGGGCTCCCGCACCAGCTTACGCGTCGAACGACGGCGTGATCGACACGGCGCGCGCTGCGCTTGGCGTTATGCTGCTCGATGCGGTCGACCATGTCGGCGAAGTCGCGCTGCACGTTCGTCGCGAAGACCTGTATGACGCGATGATCGCGCTGCGCGATACGCCGGGGCTTGCCTACCAGCAGCTCATGGAGATCGCGGGTGTCGACTATCCGGATCGCGCAGAGCGGTTCGAGGTCGTCTATTGCATGCTGTCGCTGACGCGGAACCACCGCCTGCGCGTGCATGTCGCGACCGATGAGGAAAAGCCGGTGCCGTCGGTGACGGACATCTGGCCGGTCGCCGGCTGGCTCGAGCGTGAAGTGTACGACATGTACGGCGTGCTGTTCAGCGGCAATCCGGACCTGCGCCGCATCCTGACCGATTACGGCTTCCGCGGTCATCCGCAGCGCAAGGACTTCCCGCTGACCGGGTATGTCGAGCTGCGCTATTCGGAAGAGTCGAAGCGCGTCGTGTACGAACCCGTGCAGCTCGCGCAGGACTTCCGTACGTTCGATTTCATGAGCCCATGGGAAGGTGCGAACTACGTGCTCCCCGGCGACGAGAAGGGCGCATTGCCCGAGGCCAAGGGTGCGCCGACGCCGCTCAAGGCCGACACGATCGTCAAGGCGGATGCGGCGCAGTCGCCAACGCAGGCGCCGACCGAACCCAAGAGCACCGAGTCGACCGCGCAGACGGGCGCCGGCAAGTCGGAGTCCGATGCGACGCCGAAGCCTGCGAACCCCGACGTGGTCCCGACCAAGGGTGCCAATGCTAGCGGGGGACAGAACCAGTGAGTCTGTATGTCGAAGAGCTTCTGGGCGAAGCCGACGCAGCCGATCCCACGACCGGCGACGTCACGATCCAGAACTACACGATCAACTTCGGTCCGCAGCATCCGGCCGCGCACGGCGTGTTGCGCCTCGTCATGGAGCTCGACGGCGAGATCGTCGAGCGCGTCGATCCGCATGTCGGCCTGCTCCACCGCGGCACCGAGAAGCTGATCGAATACAAGACGTACACGCAGGCGCTGCCGTATTTCGATCGTCTCGATTACTGCTCGCCGCTGTGCATGGAGCATAGCTGGGTGCTGGCGGTCGAGAAGCTGCTCGACCTCGAAGTGCCCGAGCGTGCGCAGTATTTGCGGGTGTTCTTCGCCGAGCTGACGCGCATCTCGAACCACATGCTCAACCTAGGGTCGCACGTCATGGACGTCGGCGCGATGACGCCGAACCTGTGGCTGTTCGAAATTCGCGAAGACTGCATGAACTTCTTCGAGCGTGTCTCTGGCGCGCGCATGCATTCGAACTATTTCCGTCCGGGCGGCGTGCATCAGGATGCGCCGTTGAAGCTGCTCGCCGATATCGGCGACTGGCTCGACACGCGTCTGCCGCGGCTGTTCGAGGACGCGATCTCGCTCGTCGCGGACAACCGCATCTTCAAGCAGCGGAACGTCGACATCGCCGTGGTCAGCCGCGACGACGCGATCAAGTGGGGCTTTTCGGGCCCGATGATCCGTGGCTCGGGCATCGCCTGGGATCTGCGCAAGTCGCAGCCCTATGACGCCTATGCCAAGATGGACTTCGAGGTGCCGGTCGGCACGCGCGGCGATTGCTATGACCGGTTCATGGTGCGCGTCGAGGAAGTGCGTCAGTCCGCGCGGATCATGAAGCAGTGCCTGCGCGACATGCCCGAGGGGCCGATCGCGTCGCTCGACCGCAAGGTGGTGCCGCCCAAGCGCGGTGAGATGAAGCAGTCGATGGAAGCGCTGATCCATCACTTCAAGCTCTATACCGAGGGCTTCCACGTGCCCGCCGGCGACGTCTATGTCGCGACCGAAAGCCCCAAGGGCGAGTTCGGCGTGTATCTGGTCGCCGATGGCTCGAACAAGCCGTACCGCTGCAAGATCCGCCCGACCGCGTTCTCGCATCTGCAAGCCATGGACTTCATGGCGAAGGGCCACATGCTGGCGGATACGACCGCGATCCTCGGCGCGATGGATATCGTGTTCGGCGAGTGCGACCGATGACAGTCTCGAGATCTCGGGCAGTCTTCCATTTTGCGCACTGTTGCGTCGGGTTGGCGATTGGTTGGGTGTTGCTGGGTCTTCTTGGAGTTCAGAAATGGACGTTCACGGGAGCTAATTTTGCTATGCTTGCTGGTATCGGCGGGGGCGTGATTTTTGCCTATTTGATGGCGGACAAGACGAATGGCTGAAGCACCAAAAATTCCCGACGAGGCAGAGACCCGCGCACGCTGGGGTTCGTTCGCTTGGACGGACGAGAACCAGGTGAAGGCGAACGAGATCCTCGGGCGCTATCCCAAGGGTCGCGAGCAGTCGGCGTCGATCCCGTTGCTCGATCTGGCGCAGCGCCAGGTCGGTGCGGAAACGCAGACGCAGGGCTGGTTGCCGGTGCCGGTGATCGAGTTCGTCGCGCGTCAGATCAGCGTGCCGTACATGCGCGTGTACGAGGTCGTGACCTTCTACACGATGTTCAATCTGGCACCGGTTGGTCGCTTCCACGTCCAGGTCTGCGGAACGACGCCGTGCATGTTGCGCGGGTCGGACGACGTTCTGGCCGCGTGCAAGAACCGCGGGCTGGTCAAGGGTGGCACGACGCCGGACGGGATGTTCACGCTGACCGAGGTCGAGTGCCTGGGCACGTGCGCGAATGCGCCGATGGTGCAGATCAACGACGATAACTTCGAAGACCTCGATTACGACAAGACGACCGAGATCCTCGAGGCGCTGGCCAATGGCGGACACCCGACGCCGGGTCCGCAATTCGGTCGCCGCGCAAGCTGCCCCGAAGGCGGCCCGACGTCGCTGAAGGCGATGGTCGACGCGAACCACGATTACCGGGGGGAGTGGGCCTGATGCTCGCCGACAAGGACCGCATCTTTACCAACGTCTACGGTTTTCAGCCGTGGAACATCGACGCGGCGATCATGCGCGGCGATTGGGACAACACCAAGGACCTGATGGCGCTCGGCCAGGACGCGATCATCGACGTGATGAAGGCATCGGGTCTTCGTGGTCGTGGCGGTGCGGGCTTCCCGACCGGCACCAAATGGTCGTTCATGCCGAAGGAGCCGAAGCCCGACCGGCCGAACTTCCTCGTCATCAACGCCGATGAGTCCGAGCCGGGCAGCTGCAAGGATCGCGAGATCATCCGCCACGATCCGCACAAGCTGATCGAAGGCGCGCTGATCGCCGGGTTCGCGATGCGCGCGCGCGCCGCGTACATCTACATCCGCGGCGAATATATCCGCGAGGCCGAGACGCTGTTCGCAGCCGTCGCCGAGGCCTATGACCGCGGCTTCATCGGCAAGAATGCATGTGGGTCGGGTTATGACTTCGACGTGTTCGTGCATCGTGGCGCGGGTGCGTACATCTGTGGCGAAGAGACCGCGATGCTGGAGAGCCTCGAGGGCAAGAAGGGCCAGCCGCGGCTGAAGCCACCTTTCCCCGCAGGCGCTGGTCTTTACGGCTGCCCGACGACGGTCAACAACGTCGAATCTATCGCGGTTGCGCCGACGATCCTGCGGCGCGGCGCTGCGTGGTTCTCGAGCTTCGGCGCGGAGAACAACCGCGGCACGAAGCTGTTCCAGATCAGCGGCCATGTGAACAAGCCGTGCGTCGTCGAGGAGGAGATGAGCATCTCGTTCCGCGACCTGATCGAGACGCATTGCGGTGGCATCCGTGGCGGCTGGGACAATCTGCTCGCGGTGATCCCGGGCGGCTCTTCGGTGCCGCTCGTGCCCGCCGCGCAGATCATGGACTGCGCGATGGACTTCGATGGCCTGAAGGCAGTCGGTTCGGGCCTCGGCACCGCGGCGATCATCGTCATGGACAAGTCGACCGACATCGTCCGCGCGATCAGCCGCATCTCGTACTTCTACAAGCATGAGAGCTGTGGCCAGTGCACGCCGTGCCGCGAGGGCACCGGCTGGATGTGGCGCGTGATGGAGCGGATGCGCACCGGCGACGCCGAACTGTCCGAGATCGACATGCTCCAGCAGGTCACCAAGCAGGTCGAGGGTCACTCGATCTGCGCGCTGGGTGATGCAGCCGCATGGCCGATCCAGGGCCTGATCAAGCATTTCCGCCCCGAGATGGAGCGCCGTATCCGTGAGCGCGGTGGCGACACCGCGCCGATGATGGAAGCGGCGGAATGAGGCGCCGCGCGTCCATCCTGATCGCGTGCGCCTTTGCGTCCGGAGCGATTGCCACGGAAGCGTCTTCGCAGCGGACCGGTTCGCGGATCGGCAAGACGGCAGGGGTTGGCGATGGCCGCGATGCGTTACGGCTCATCGCGGATTGCGTCGTCGGCAAGCGGCCGAACTTGACCGCGCAGTGGCTCGACGTTTCGCCGGGATCCACGCAGGAAGGCAAGTTGCTCGACGCTAACAACGCGTTGTTCAGCGATTGCATGACGAGTGATCGGCTAGTCCTCGATGGCATGGAGCTGAAATTCAAACGGTCGATGCTGCGTCGTCCGATAGCAGCTTCGGCAATCCGGTTGCGGTTGCGTGGCAAGCCTACGCCGCCGCTGCCCAAGGTGACTGCGCCATGGTACGAAAGTCATGCTTTAATGGTGTCCGCGGGGTCTGGGGTCGATAGCAACGCGCTCGCGTTACAGGCGTTCGGACATTGCGTTGCCTTGGCGAGGTGGGATTCTTCGGTTGCATTGCTGAAGTCGCAAATCGACAGCCGTGAGGAAACTGCCGCTCTCGCACAAATCATTCCGGCTTTGGGGCCTTGCCTTCCCGCCAAGGAAACCATCAAGGTCCGGCGTGACATGATCCGCGATATCCTCGCAGAGCCAGCCTATCATCTCCTGACGGCCGCAAACGGCCAGGGAAGCACAAATGCCCATAGTTAAAGTCGATGGCGTAGAGATCGAGGTGCCTGCCGGTGCCACCGTGCTGCAGGCGTGCGAGCTTGCCGGCAAGGAGATCCCGCGGTTTTGTTATCACGAGCGGCTGAGCATCGCCGGCAACTGCCGGATGTGCTTGGTCGAGGTGAAGCCTGGTCCGCCCAAGCCGCAGGCGTCGTGCGCGCTGCCGGCGGCGGACAAGCAGGAGATCTTCACCAACTCGCCGATGGTGAAGAATGCCCGCGAGGGCATCATGGAATTCCTGCTCATCAACCATCCGCTCGATTGCCCGATCTGCGATCAGGGCGGCGAGTGCGATCTGCAGGACCAGTCGGTCGCCTATGGCCGCGGCCATTCGCGCTACGACGAGAACAAGCGCGCGGTCACCGAGAAGTACATGGGTCCGATCGTCAAGACGGTCATGACCCGCTGCATCCAATGCACGCGCTGCATCCGGTTCGCCGAGGAAGTGTCCGGCGTCGAGGAGATCGGTGCGATCTTCCGCGGCGAGGACATGCAGATTACTTCGTATCTCGAGAACGCGGTCAAGAGCGAACTCTCGGGCAACGTCGTCGATCTGTGCCCGGTGGGCGCGCTGACGTCGAAGCCGTATGCGTTCGAGGCGCGTCCTTGGGAATTGCGCAAGACGTTGACGATCGACGTGATGGACGCGGTCGGCACCAACATCCGGCTCGACAGCCGTGGTCGCCAGGTGTTGCGCTGCGTGCCGCGGATCAACGAGGACGTGAACGAGGAGTGGGCGACCGACAAGACGCGCCACGCGATCGACGGCCTCGTACGCCGTCGTCTCGACAAGCCCTATGTCCGGGTGAACGGCAAGCTGGTTCCCGCGACGTGGGACGAGGCTTTCGCAGCGATCAAGGCTGTGAACGCCGGGTCGAGCGTTGCGGCCGTCGCTGGCGATCTGGTCGATTGCGAGACGATGTACGCCGCCAAGGCGCTGCTCGCGAAGATGGGGTCGACCCTGCTCGAAGGCCGTCAGACCGGCATGGACTATGACGCGACGAGTATCGCAGCGGTCAATTTCAACACGACGATCGCCGGCACCGAGCGTGCCGACGCGATCCTGCTGGTGGGTACCAACCTGCGCTGGGAAGCGCCGCTGGTGAACACGCGGGTGCGGAAAGCGATCAAGAAGGGCGCGAAGGTCTTCGCGATCGGGCCGGAGACGGACCTGACGTACAAGGTCGAGTGGCTCGGCGACGATCTGGCGCTGCTCGGCAGCCTGCCCGAGGCGGTTGCCGAGGCGTTCGGCAAGGCCAAGCGTCCGATGGTGATCGTCGGTGGCGGTGCGCTGAAGGGTGGCCATGCGGCCGCTCTCAAGCTCGTCGATACACTGGGTCTCGTGAAGGAAGGCTGGAACGGCTTCAATGTCGTCCACATGGCGGCCTCGCGGATGGGCGGGCTGATGCTCGGCTATGCGCAGAAGGGCGGGATCGCCGACGTGATGGGGGCGAAGCTCGGCTTCTTCCTCGGCGCGGACGAGGTCGATTACTCGAAGTTCGCAGGCTTCAAGGTGTTCGTTGGACATCACGGCGACAAGGGTGCGGCGGCTGCCGACGTCATCCTGCCGGGTGTCACCTACGCCGAGAAGTCGGGGACGTGGGTCAATCTCGAGGGCCGTGTCCAGCGCGGCGAGCGTGCGGTGTTCGCACCCGGCGATGCGCGCGACGACTGGTCGATCTTCCGCGCTCTGTCCGATACGCTCGGCCATACGCTGCCGTTCGACAGCTTCGAAGGGCTGCGCGAGGAAATGTACGCGGACGTGCCTGCGTTGCGTCATCAGGCGCTCGCGACGTTCGAGTGGAACCCGCCCTTGCTGAATGGTGAAGGGCAGGGCGTACTCGCCGGTTATCCGATCAAGGACTTCTACCTGACCAACGCGATCTGCCGCGCGTCGCCGACGATGCAGCGCTGCTCGGCCGAACTTCTCCACGGGGAAGATTACGCGGAGGCAGCCGAATGATCTCCTGGTTCGAATCCTCGCTCGGTTACGACTGGGCGTTCTTCGTCGCGACGATCATCGACATCCTCGTGATCGCGTTGCCGCTGATGCTGGCGGTGGCGATGATCATCTATGCCGACCGCAAGATCTGGGCGGCGATGGCGTTGCGGCGTGGTCCCAACGTCGTCGGGCCGTTCGGTCTGCTGCAGAGCTTCGCCGACGGCCTGAAGGTGTTCCTGCAGGAGACCATCGTCCCCGCAGCCGCCAACCGCACGCTGTTCCTGCTGGCACCGATCATCACCTTTACGGTCGCGCTGATCGTCTGGGCGGTGGTGCCGTTCGGGGTTGGCGTCGTGCTCGCGGACATCAACGTCGGGCTGCTCTACGTGCTCGCGGCGTCGTCGCTCGGCGTGTACGGGATCATCCTGTCGGGTTGGGCGTCGAACTCGAAATACCCGTTCTACTCGGCGCTTCGTGCGGCCGCGCAGATGGTGTCGTACGAAGTCGCGATCGGCTTCATCCTGATTTCGGTCGTGCTGTGGACCGGCAGCTTCAACCTGTCGGCGATCGTGATGGCGCAGAAGTCGCACGTCTGGTTCTTCAACGGGTACATCCTCAACCCGCTGATGTTCCCGATGGCGGTGATGTTCTTCATCTCGTCGCTTGCCGAGACGCAGCGTGCGCCGTTCGATTTGACCGAGGCGGAAAGCGAGCTCGTCGCCGGTTACCAGACCGAATATTCGTCGATGTCGTTCGCGCTGTTCTGGCTCGGCGAGTACGCCAACGTGCTGCTGATGTGCGCGCTCAACGCGACGCTGTTCTGGGGCGGGTGGCTGCCCCCGGTCGACTGGGCGCCGCTGTATTACGTGCCGGGGATCATCTGGCTGTTCGCCAAGATCCTGTTCTTCTTCTTCCTGTTCAGCTGGGTGAAGGCGACCGTGCCGCGCTATCGCTACGATCAGCTGATGCGGCTCGGCTGGAAGGTTTTCCTCCCCGTCTCGCTGTTCTGGGTTTTCCTCGTGTCGGGCTATCTCATGCTGACGCGCGTTGGAGTGGGTTCATGAGCGTCGCTCAGATCATCAAGTCGTTTACCCTGTGGGAATTCGTGAAGGCGCACGCGTTGACGCTTCGCTATTTCTTCAAGGAAAAGGCGACGATCAACTATCCGTACGAGCGCAATCCGGTGTCGCCGCGGTTCCGTGGTGAGCATGCGTTGCGTCGTTATCCGAACGGCGAAGAGCGGTGCATCGCCTGCAAGCTGTGCGAGGCCGTGTGCCCCGCACAGGCGATCACGATCGAAGCCGAACCGCGTGACGACGGTTCGCGCCGTACGACGCGTTACGACATTGACATGACCAAGTGCATCTATTGCGGCCTGTGTGCCGAGGCGTGCCCGGTCGATGCGATCGTCGAGGGACCGAACTACGAGTTCGCCACCGAAACGCGCGAAGAGCTGATCTACGACAAGTCGAAGCTGCTCGATAATGGCGACCGTTGGGAAAGCGCGATCGCGGCGAACCTTGCCGCCGATGCGCCGTACCGTTAAGCGAGCGCCGCGATGACACAGATTAACTCCGTCGTCCCAGCGCAGGCTGGGATCTCGTGCCGCACGGGCGCATCCACCAACGTGAAGACCCCGGCGTTCGCTGGGGTGACGGGGAGGGTGATCGCGTGATCCAGGCCTTAGCCTTCTACCTCTTCGCCTTCGTCGTCGTCCTGTCGGGCGCATTGACGATCGCGTCGCGCAACCCGGTCCATTCGGTGATGTGGCTGATCCTCGCGTTCTTCAACGCGGCTGGCCTCATGATCCTGGTCGGTGCCGAGTTCATCGCGATGCTGCTCGTCATCGTCTATGTCGGTGCGGTTGCGGTGCTGTTCCTGTTCGTCGTCATGATGCTCGACATCGACTTCACCGAGTTGCGCGCAGGCGTTGCCCGGTATTTCGGGATCGGTCTCGCACTTGCGGTGGCACTCGCCGCCGAGGTGATGATCGCGATCGGCGCATGGAGCACCGGCCCGATCCAACTCGCACGTCGCGCCGCACCGATCGACGACACCGTGCCGAACATCCAGGCGATCGGTAACCTGCTCTACACGCGCTATCTGTTCGTGTTCGAGGGTGCCGGCCTGGTGCTGCTGGTCGCGATGATCGGGGCGATCGTGCTGACCCACCGCCAGCGTGGCGGCGTCAAGGCGCAGAACATCAGCCGCCAGAACGCGCGTCGTCCGCAGGACGCCACGCGCAACACGAGCCCGGTCGTCGGGCAGGGAGTCGAACTGTGACGATCGGTCTCGTCCATTATCTGGTCGTCGCGGCGATCCTGTTCACGATGGGGGTGCTCGGCATCTTCCTGAACCGCAAGAACCTCATCGTCATCCTGATGGCGATCGAGCTGATCTTGCTGGCGGTGAACATCAATCTCGTCGCGTTCTCGGCGTTCCTCCACGATCTCGTCGGACAGGTGTTCGCGATGTTCGTGCTGACGGTCGCCGCGGGTGAAGCCGCGATCGGCCTCGCCATTCTCGTGATCTATTTCCGCGGTCGCGGCACCATCGCGGTCGACGACGTCAACCGGATGAAGGGGTAATACGGTTGATCCAGCTTATCGTCTTCCTGCCGTTACTGGCCGCGATCGTTGCCGGGTTCGGCAATCGCGCGATCGGCAACGTGCCGGCGAAACTCGTCACCACGGCAGCGCTGTTCGCGTCGTGCCTGTTGTCCTGGCCGATCTTCATCGGTTTCCTGTCGGGCACCAGCACGGCCACCGTCGCGCCGCTGCTCGACTTCATCCACTCCGGCGACATGAACGTCGCCTGGTCGCTGCGCGTCGATGCGCTGACCGCAGTGATGCTCGTAGTCGTCACGTCGGTTTCGGCGCTGGTCCATTTGTATAGCTGGGGCTATATGGACGAGGATCCCGACCAGCCGCGCTTCTTCGCGTATCTGTCGCTGTTCACCTTCGCGATGCTGATGCTCGTGACCGCGAACAATCTCGTCCAGATGTTCTTCGGCTGGGAAGGCGTGGGTCTCGCATCCTACCTCCTGATCGGCTTCTGGTTCCGCAAGCCCTCTGCCAGCGCAGCCGCGATCAAGGCGTTCGTCGTCAACCGTGTCGGCGATCTCGGCTTCATGCTCGGTATCTTCGGCACGTTCCTGGTGTTCGGTACGGTCTCGATCCCCGAGATCCTCGCCGCGGCCCCCGGTATGGCGGGCTCGACGCTCGGCTTCCTCGGCTACCGCTTCGATACGATGACGGTGCTCTGCTTGCTGCTCTTCGTTGGTGCGATGGGCAAGTCGGCGCAGCTTGGCCTGCACACCTGGTTGCCGGACGCGATGGAAGGCCCGACCCCGGTGTCGGCGCTGATCCACGCGGCGACGATGGTCACCGCGGGCGTGTTCATGGTCTGCCGCCTGTCGCCGATGTTCGAGATGAGCCCGGTCGCGCTGACCGTGGTCACCTCGGTCGGTGCCGCCACTTGCCTGTTTGCGGCGACCTGTGGCCTCGTGCAGACCGACATCAAGCGCGTGATCGCGTATTCGACCTGTTCGCAGCTCGGCTACATGTTCTTCGCGGCGGGTGTCGGCGCGTACGGCGCGGCGATGTTCCACCTCTTCACACACGCGTTCTTCAAGGCGCTGCTGTTCCTCGGCGCCGGCTCGGTGATCCATGCGATGCACCACGAGCAGGACATGCGTTATTATGGCGGCCTGCGTAAGAAGATCCCGGTGACGTTCTGGGCGATGATGGCGGGTACGCTCGCGATCACCGGTGTCGGCATCCCCGGCCTCTTCGGCAACACCGCGATCGGGTTTGCAGGCTTCCATTCGAAGGATGCGATCATCGAGGCGAGCTGGGCTGCGGGTCAGCCGGGCGTGTGGTTCGTCGGCGTGCTCGTCGCGTTGCTGACCAGCTTCTATTCGTGGCGCGTGATGTTCCTGACCTTCTGGGGCAAGCCGCGCTGGGCCGCATCGGAGCACATCCAGCATGCGCTCCACGACGCACACGGTCACGACGAGCATGCGCACGGGCACGCCCATGACGCGCATCACGCGGACGACCATCACGCGAACCCGGCTCAGGCCGAGGACGCAGGTCACGCGCCGCACGATCATCACGACGCCGCGCATGCGCCGGCCGACGGCGATGGTGGGTATCACCCGCACGAGAGCCCGCTGCCGATGCTGATCCCGCTGATCGTCCTGTCGATCGGTGCGGTTCTCGCCGGCTTCGTGTTCCACGGCTTCTTCATCGAGCCGACCGCAGGCGAGGAGTTCTGGAAGGGCGCACTCGCGTTCCGCGAACATCTGATGCACGAGATGCACGGCGTGCCGTTGCTGATCAAGCTGTCGGCGACGATCGCGATGCTGCTCGGCCTGCTGACCGCCTGGTACGCCTATATCAAGGCACCGACGTTCCCGGCCAAGGTCGTCGAACAGTTCGGCGTGCTCTACGACCTCCTGCTGCATAAGTGGTATTTCGACGAGTTGTACGACCTGATCTTCGTCCGCCCGGCGTTCGCGATCGGCCGCTTCCTGTGGCACCGCGGTGACGAGAAGACGATCAACCGGTTCGGGCCTGATGGCGCGACCTGGGTCGTGCAGATCGGTAGCCGCGTGGCCAACCGCTTCCAGACGGGATACCTCTACACCTATGCCTTCGTCATGCTGATCGGGCTGACCGCAGCCGTAACCTGGGCGATCGGACTGTAATGACCGGCTTTCCTATCCTCTCCGTCCTGATCGCGGTCCCAATGATCGCGGCTGTCGTGTGCCTGTTCGTCTCGGCGAACGCGGCGCGGACGCTGGCGCTGGCGGCGACGCTGATCGACTTCGTTCTCGGCATCCTGCTGTGGATGAACTACGACATCGGCGGCGCGCAGTGGCAGTTCGTCGAGCACGCCCCGGGCATCTTCGGTCCGTTCGGCTGGTCGCTTGGCATCGACGGCTTCGCGCTGATGCTGATCATGCTCAGCGTGTTCCTGATGCCGATCTGCATCGGTGCCAGCTGGCGCTCGATCACCACCCGCGTGCCTGAATACATGGCGGCGTTCCTGTTCACCGAAGTGCTGATGATCGGCACGTTCGCGGCGCAGGACCTGTTCCTGTTCTATGTGTTCTTCGAAGCCGGCCTGATCCCGATGTACCTGATCATCGGCATCTGGGGCGGTGCGAACCGGATCTACGCGTCGTACAAGTTCTTCCTGTACACGCTGCTCGGCTCGGTCCTGATGTTCATCGCGATGTTGTACATGGCGAAGACCGCGGGCACGACCAGCATCCCGGCGCTGATGAACTACGACTTCCCGGCGCACGTGCAGACGTGGCTGTGGCTGGCGTTCTTCGCATCGTTCGCGGTCAAGATGCCGATGTGGCCGGTCCACACCTGGTTGCCCGACGCGCACGTTCAGGCGCCGACCGCAGGCTCGGTGATCCTGGCGGGCGTGCTGCTAAAGCTTGGCGGATACGGGTTCCTGCGGTTCCTGCTGCCGATGTTCCCCGAAGCCTCGGGCCAGCTAACTTGGCTGATCTTCGGCCTGTCGGCGGTCGCGGTGATTTACACGTCGCTCGTCGCGCTCGTGCAGTCGGACATGAAGAAGCTGATCGCCTATTCATCGGTCGCGCATATGGCGATCGTCACGATCGGCCTGTTCGCGTTCAACCGGCAGGGCATCGAAGGCGCGATGATCATGATGCTGAGCCACGGCCTGGTATCGGGCGCGTTGTTCCTGTGCGTCGGCGTGATCTACGACCAGCTCCATACCCGCGAGATCTCGCGCTATGGCGGCCTCGCGATCAACATGCCGAAGTATGCGATCTTCTTCCTGTTCTTCACGATGGCCTCGATCGGCCTGCCGGGCACGAGCGGCTTCGTCGCCGAGTTCCTGTCGCTGATGGGCACGTATCAGGTCTCGACCTGGACCGCGTTGCTCTGCACGACGAGCATCATCCTGGGCGCCGCGTACATGCTGTTCCTGTATCGTCGCGTCGTGTTCGGCGAGATCAAGTCGGACGACGTCCGCGCGATGGTCGACCTGTCGGGCCGCGAGATGTGGTTGCTCGCACCGATCGCAGCCGTCGTGCTGTGGATGGGCGTATATCCCGAGAGCTTCCTGGCACCGATGCGCAAGGACGTGGGCGTGCTTCTCGCCCGTGTCGACCGCGCCAAGCCGGCCAGCGATTCGAACCCAACCGCGGGGGAGCCCGCCGCAACCGTCCATAGTGCCGCGCACGGGGAGGCACACTGATGGATTACGCTGCTAACATCGCAATGACGCTGCCCGAACTGGTGTTGGCGTTGGGTGCGATCGCGCTGATGCTCGTCTCGGCCTGGGGCGGGGACAAATCCACGCGCGCCGTCTCGATCGCCGCCGTTTTCGTGCTGGTCGGGGCGGGGATCGCTTTGGTCGGTCCAGCCTCGTCGGGCGGCTATGCGTTCGACGGCCTGTACCGCGCGGACGCGTTCGGCGCGTTCGCCAAGGTGCTGATCTACATCGCCTCGGCGGTCGCGATCGTCATGGCGCCGAGCTTTTTCGCCCGCACGCACGGCGACGATCTGCGTCCGGAATATCCGGTGCTGATCCTGTTGTCGGCGTGCGGCATGGGGATCATGGTCTCGGCCACCGACATGCTTACGCTGTATGTCGGTCTCGAGCTGCAGAGCCTTGCAGCATACGTCCTCGCCAGCTTCATGCGGCGCGACGGGCGTTCGGCGGAAGCCGGCCTGAAGTATTTCGTGCTCGGCGCGCTCGCCAGCGGCATCCTGCTGTACGGCATCTCGCTGGTCTATGGGTTCAGCGGCACGACGTTGTTCTCGGGTATCTCGGAAGCCTATGCGGGCACCAAGTCGCTTGGCCTGTTGTTCGGTTTGGTATTCGTGTTCGCCGGTCTCGCGTTCAAGATCAGCGCGGTGCCGTTCCACATGTGGACGCCCGACGTGTACGAGGGCGCACCGACGCCGGTCACTGCGTTCTTCGCGTCCGCCCCGAAGGTCGCAGCGCTTACGCTTAGCGTCCGCGTGGCGGTCGATGCGATGGGCCCGGCGACCGACCAGTGGCGTCAGATCGTGATCTTCGCGGCGCTGGCCTCGATCATCCTCGGTGCGGTCGCGGCGATCGGCCAGACCAACATCAAGCGCCTGCTCGCATACTCGTCGATCAACAATGTCGGCTTCGCGCTGATCGGTCTTGCGGCCGGGACACCCGAAGGCGTGTCGGGCGTGCTGATGTACCTGACGATCTACGTCGCGATGACGCTCGGTTCGTTCCTGGTGGTGTTGCAGATGCGTGGTGACGACGGGCAGCCGGTCGAGACGATCGACAGCCTTGCCGGCATGTCGCGGACGCGGCCTGCACTCGCCGCAGCGCTCGCGATCTTCATGTTCAGCCTCGCCGGCATCCCGCCGCTGTTTGGCTTCTACGCGAAGTTCGCGGTGTTCAGCGCGGCGGTCGACGCCGGGCTCTTCCCGCTGGCGGTGGTCGGCATCGCCGCCTCGGTGATCGGCGCGTATTACTATCTGCGCGTCGTCAAGACGATGTACTTCGACGATCCGGCACCCGCGTTCGCGCCGATGGAGAGCAAGGTCGAGGGTGGCCTGATCGCCATCGCCGCCGTGTTCGTGTCGCCAGCCGGCTACCTCCTCATCCCCGTGCTTGGCGCGTGGACGATGGCGGCCGCACGGGCGTTGTTCTGAGCATCATCCGCACCGTCGCGGAAACAGGATCGACCAACGCCGACCTGCTGGAGCTTGCACGCGGCGGTGCCGAGGACGGTCTCTGGTTGCGCGCGATCCGGCAGACGGCGGGGCGGGGGCGGCTCGGGCGCGAATGGTCGTCGCCTGAGGGTAACCTCTACGCGAGTACGCTGGTCCGGTTGCGGCCGACGGATCCGCCCGCGGCGAGCCTCGCGCTCGTCGCTGCGGTCGCCTTGCAGGAAACCGTGTCGACGTTCCTCGTCGCCGGGATCTGCCAGGGCACGACCGATGCGAGCGAAACGCTGGTCCTGAAGTGGCCGAACGACCTTCTGCTCGCGGACGCCAAGCTGTCGGGTATCCTGCTCGAACGCTCGGACAATGCGGTGATCGTCGGCTACGGCGTCAACATCGCGCATCATCCCGACTTGCCCGACCGTCTGACGACCGACCTTGCCGCGCACGGCGTGGTGGTCGAACCGGCCATGTTCCTCGACATTCTCGCCGACAGTTTCGCGCGTTGGATCGGTCGCTGGCGGACCGAGGGCATCGCGCCGGTTCGCGAGCGCTGGGTCGATTGTGCGCACCCGGCTGGTACCGCGCTGACTGCGCGGCTCCCGGATGGCAGCGGGATCGACGGCCTGTTCGTCGGGCTCGACACCGACGGCGCGCTGATCCTCCGCTTGGCGTCTGGCGAGCGGCGTGTCATTCACGCTGCCGACGTCTTCCTGCTTTGAGGCCCCGCTGATGCTGCTCGCGATCGATGCCGGCAATACCAATGTCGTGTTCGCGCTCGTCGAGAGCGGCGAGATCGTCGCACGCTGGCGGATCGCGACCGATCCCAGGCGGACGGCGGACGAGTATGCGGTGTGGCTCAGCCAGCTGATGCAGCTCGGCGGGCATGATCGCACTGCGGTCGAGGGCGTAATAGTCGCCACCGTGGTGCCGCGCGCACTCCACAATCTCCAGGTGCTCGCGTCGAAATACTTCAATACCGAGGCGCTGATCGCGGGCCATGCGCCGGTCGAATGGGGCATCGCGATCGACGTCGACGAGCCGGCCTCGCTCGGCGCAGACCGCGCGGTCAACACGATCGCCGCGCATGCGCTGCATCCAGGCGACCTGATCGTGATCGATTTCGGCACTGCGACCACCTTCGACGTCGTCGACTATAGCGGCGCGTACAAGGGCGGGATCATCGCGCCGGGGATCAACCTGTCGCTCGACGCGCTGGTAACCGCGGCCGCGAAACTGCCGCGGATCGCGATCGAGGCACCGACGGATACCAGCGTGATCGGGCTCAACACCGTCTCGCAGATGCACATCGGCATCTATTGGGGCTATGTCGCGATGATCGAGGGGCTGGTCGCGCGGATGAAGCGCGAGATCGGCCGTCCCGTGAAGGTCGTCGCCACCGGCGGCCTCGCCACATTATTCGAGAAACAGACCGACGTGTTCGACGTCATCGAAGCCGACCTGACGATCCAGGGGCTGGCGATGATGTGGGATCGTCACCATATCTAGGGCCATTGGGCTCGCGCCGACCGGCCTGCGGGCCATATTCCTGTATAATCCTGAAAGTAATCAATGACTCCGAAGAACGAACTCCTTTTCTGTGGCCTTGGCGGCTCCGGCGAAATCGGCATGAACGTCAACCTGTACGGCTGCCAGGGCAAGTGGGTGATGGTCGATCTCGGCATCACCTTCGCCGATCCGCAATATCCCGGCGTCGACGTGATCCTGCCCGACCTGTCCTTTATCGAGGACCGGATCGACGACCTGCTCGGCATCGTCATCACGCACGGCCATGAGGATCACATCGGCTCGCTGCCGTATCTCGCCGAAGACCTCGGCGTGCCGATCTACGCGACCCCGTTCACGATGGGCCTGATCCGCGGAAAGCTCGAGGAAGAGGGCATCGCCAACCGCGTGAAGCTCAAGATGATCCCGATGGGCGGCAATTTCCAGCTCGGGCCATTCGGCTTTACCTTCGTCGAGATGTCGCATTCGATCCCCGAGGCGAACGCGCTGCTGATCGACACGCCCTATGGTCGCGTGTTCCACACCGGCGACTGGAAGCTCGACAAGAACCCGGTGATCGGCAACCCGACCACGCCCGAGGGCTTCATGGCGATCGGCGACAAGGGCGTCGACGTGCTGGTCTGCGATTCGACCAACATCTTCAACACCACCGCGTCCGGCAGCGAGAGCACCGTGCGCAAGGGGCTGTTCGAGGAGGTCAGCAAGGCCAAGGGCCGCGTGATGATCACCAGCTTCGCGTCGAACGCCGCGCGTCTCCACACGTTCGGTGAAGTCGCGAAGGAAACCGGGCGCAAGCTGTGCGTCACCGGGCGTTCGCTCGACCGGATCATCAAGGTTGCGCGCGCGACGGGCTATCTGAAGGATTTCCCCGACACGATCAGCCCCGACGAAGCGATGCGCCTGCCCAAGAACAAGGTGCTGATCATCGCCACCGGTGGCCAGGGTGAAGAGCGCGCGGCGCTGGCGCGTGTCGCCAATGGCCAGCACACGATCACGCTCGACGCCGACGACACGGTGATCTTCTCGTCGAAGCAGATCCCGGGCAACGAGGTCCAGATCGGTCGCATCCAGAACACGCTGGCGGCCAAGGGCATCCGCATGATCACCGAGCGCCAGGCGCACGTCCATGTGTCGGGTCATCCGGGTCAGCCGGAACTCGCGCAGATGTACGACTGGCTGCGGCCGGAGGTACTCGTGCCGACGCATGGCGAGATGCGCCACATGATGGAGCATGCGCGCTTCGGTCTCGAGCAGGGCATTCCGCGCGCGATCGTGCAGAGCAACGGCGACATCATTCGTCTGGCGCCCAAGGGCCCGGCGAAGATCGGCAATGCGACGGTTGGGCGTCTCGTGCTCGACGGTGATGTGATCCTGCCGGCGGATGGTGCGACGCTGAGCGAGCGGCGCAAGCTGGCAATCAACGGCCAGATTTCGGTCGGTGTCGCGCTTGGCAAGGACGGCCGGATGGTCGGCCAGCCGCAGGTCCGCGTGCAGGGCGTGCCGGTCGAGGAGGATCGTGCGGCATTCATCGCCGATGCGGTCCAGGCGGCCGCGGACACGGTACGCGGCGGCAAGCGCGAGAGCGAGAAGATGCGCGAGCAGATCCGTCTCGCGGTGCGCAAGGTCGCCAAGCGCTGGACCGGCAAGCAGCCGATCGTCGATGTCCTGCTGATCGAGGGCTGAGCCGATGCGCTGGACCTCGGCACTCGCGATCTACGTCCTGTTCTGGTCGTTCTCGGTGTTCCTGGTCCTGCCATTCGGGGTGAAGACGACGCGTGAGGTCGGGGGCGAACACGTCCCCGGCCAGGCCGAGAGCGCGCCGCATGAGTTTCGCTCGGGGCGGACGGCATGGCGGGTGACAGTGGTCGCGACGGTGCTGTTCGTGCTGTTCCAGCTGAATTATTCTTACGGATGGATTACGCCGCAGACGGTCGACCTGTTCGATCGCGGCAATATGGTCACGCGCTGAGGGGCGACGGGTTCGCATCCGTCGAGTAGTTTATCTCGATCTCCGTCATGCCGGGCTTGTTCCGGCATCCACGGTTCCGCTTGGTCGGTAGTCGTGAGTATGCGGCACGGTGGACCCCGGAACCAGTCCGGGGTGACGGGGCGATTTTGGACACGCTGCGCCGTAAACGCTGCTTGCGGCCTCAGATAAATCTTTCCCCGATGCTTTCCGCGAGATGAAGCTTAAAAATGGCCATCACCCTGGCGACGCGGCCGAGCCTGCCAGCAAACCGCCATCGATATTGATCTCCGTCCCCGTGATGTAGGTCGCCTCGTCCGACGCGAGCATCACCGCGACCGCGGCGACCTCCTCCGGCATCCCGAAGCGTTTCAACGGCGTGTCCGCCACCAGCGTCGCCATCCGCGCCTCGCGGTCCGGCCCATCCCCAAGCATATGCTCCCAGATCGGCGTTAGTATCGCGGCCGGGTGCACCGAGTTGCAGCGGATCTTCCACCCCTGCTGCGCGCAATACAGCGCCACCGTCTTGCTGTGATTGCGGATCGCCGCCTTCGACGACGCATAGGCCGCGGCGAGGGGAATGCCGACCAGCCCGGATCGCGACGAGATGTTGATGATCGATCCCGTGCCCGCTGCTTTCATAGCCCCGATCGCATAGCGACAGCCGAGGAACGTGCCGTCGAGGTTGACCGCATGGACCGCGCGCCAGTCCGACAAGGTCGCATGTTCGGGATCATGCGCGACCATGCCTCCCTCGAAGCCCGTAACACCGGCATTGTTGACGACGACGTCGGCGACCGGGACGATCTCAGCCAGTCGTGCCCAGTCCGTCTCTTCGCGGACGTCCAGCTTTTCAAATTGGCAGCCGATGGCAGCCGCAGTCTCCGCTCCGGCGGTTTCGTCGATATCGGTGAGGATGACGATGGCGCCTTCGTCATGGAAGCGCTCGGCGATCGCGCGGCCGATGCCACGTGCCGCGCCGGTGACGACGCAAATTTTAGTGTTCAGCCTTGGCATGTAAGCCTCGAATATGAGTCCGGTCGGCGGATCACTCCGCTGGCGATGGCCGCGTTAGCGGTGACGCTGGATCATTTCGCAGGCTCCTTTGAGGTCCGGTTCAGCGGAGGCGTTCGATCGCCTGCGCCAGTGCCACATACAGTTTGCCCATGTCGGACGATAGCAACGTCACCCCGAGCGGCGAGCCGTCGCGTTGCGTCAGGATCGTGCGGAGCATTGCTTCGAAATCGTGGATGTAGCGGTTGACCATCTCGCGGAAGGTCTCGTCCTCGTCGTAGAGGCCAGCGATCTCGCGGACTTCGCTGGCGTCGAGGATGCGGACGGCACGACGTGTGAACACGCCGCGGTCGCCTTTCAGGTACGCGCCCCATGCGCTGTCGGAGATTTCGGGGGCGATCGCCTTGGTGATGTCGATCGAAGCCGAGTTGAGCGATTCGATCAGCAGCGAGACGCGTCGCGCGAACGTGTCCTGATCGGCATCTTCGCGCTCGGTCCGCGCTTCCTGGATCCGCGTTTCAACTACGGCGGTCTGGTCGACGATCGCCTGGACTTCGCGCGCGAGGCGTTCGGTCGCGCCGGTGGCGGCGTCGACCGCGGCGCCGGTCGCGTCGGTGAGCGCCTTGACCTGACGTTCCACGGTGTCGTTGGTCGCGCGGCGCATCGCGTCGGCACTGGCGGCTTCGAGTGCGGCCGCGGCTTCGGGGATGACCTTCGACAGCGTCTCGCGCGCCTTGTCGGCAGCGACCGCGGCGGTCTCGCGGACGCGGTGGAGCGCCTCGATCAGCTGCGGAGCTGCGTCTTCGGCGAAATGCTGCGTGCGGCCGATCGCCTCGTCGACCATCTGGCCCAAGGCATCGGCTTTCGCGCGGCCGGTGTTGAGCGTGTTGAGCAGGTCGATCGAGAGCGTGTCGAGCACCAGGCGCTGCTCGCCGATGACCCCGGCAATCGCCTCGATCGCGTCGTGCGTGCTCTCCGCGGCGGTGACGAGCGCGAGCAGGTCGGGACGCGCCGAGACGACGATGCTCTTGCTGGCCAGTACCTGCGAATCGAGGCGGCCGAGTGCGGCCGGCATCGTCTCGTCGATCTCGCGTGCGGCGGCGTCGAGCGCGACGAGCAGCGTTTCGGTCGTGGCGATCGTCCGGTGCGCCATGTCGTCGCCGGTCCGGAGCGCCTCGGTCATAGCGTCGGCGGACCCGCCCAGCGCGCTGATCGATGCGGCCAGACCCTGCGTCCGCTCGGTACCGTGGCGGTGCAATAGCTCGATCCGCGCCTCGACGTCCCCGAGCCCGGCATGAAGGTCGTCAACGATCCGGTCGCCGGCACTGCGTTGCAGGTCGAGGCGGATCGCGACGCGTTCGATCGCGTCCTCGACCGCGGCGATGCGGTGCGCGAGCGCTTCGGCGCTATCGCGCGCGGCGCTGTCGAGCGCGGATTGGTTGGCTCCGACCATCGCCAGCATCGCATCACCCTGCGCGGCGATCCCCCGCCTCGACAGATCGACGGCATCGGCGGTGCGGTTGAGCAGCGCGTCGACCGCGGCGGACATGCCGTCGGTGACCGACTCGAGATGCGCGCCCGCGGTCTGACTGGTCGCCTCCATCCGCACGATATGCGCGGCAAGACGTTGCGCGGCACCGCTCGCCATGGTGTCGGCCTCGCGGCCGCGTTCGGCGAGCGCGACGATCTGCGCATCGAGTGCCGCGGCGTGTTCGCTCGCCGACAGACCGGTGCGTTCGAGCCGCTTGGCGACGTCGTCGATATCCGCCTGCGCGCGGGGAAGGGTGGCGATCAGGACGCCGAGGCTGGACTGCGCGCCTGCGGTCGACGTGGCGAGGTTGCGGGCGTGCGCGGCGGCCTGGTCGATCTCCGACGCCATGCCGCGACCGATCGCGGCAAGTTGTTCGGTCGCGCCATTACCCATCAGCAGGAACGTATCGACCTGCTCGGCGAGCTGCGCGCGGTTGGCCTCGATCGTATTCGACAAGGCGGCGACGGTGCGCTCCAGGCTTGCCGCCTCGTCGCGCATAGCCTGAGCGGTGACGCCGAACCGATACGCTTCGGCGCGGCTGGTCCGCATGGCGAGGAGCCAGACGATCCCGACGAGCGCCGGAACAACGCAGAGTGCGGCGACGAACTGGACGAGTGCGAGGGGTTCGATCGTCGCCAGCGCATCCCGTACGAACCAGACCATGCCGAACAGCCATGCCAACACGCCGAAGATCGCAATCCCCGCAAACACCCGACCCAGTCCGCGTGCGGGATCATCCACCTCGAACGCTTCGAATGTTTCCTGATACGCGCTCTGGGGCATAGGGTCCGATACCGGTTCCATCACGATATCCGCGCGAATGGGATGGGCATTGCCTGCCGCCGCACGAAACCCGATCATTGGCGAACCCCCGTTCATGAGTTGTCGAAGTATCACGAAACGTGGCCGGACAAAACGTCTTGTGCAATCTTCCCTTAAGCATCCGTCCGGTAAGCAGGGCGACATGGCGTATGACCCCGGAGCAATCGATGCCACGCTGGCGGCCGCGGTGGGTGACGAACCCATCCTGATCGCCGAGTTGCGAATCGCGTTCATCGAAAGCGCCGAACGGGCACTGACGGCGATGACGCTGGCGACCGACGTCGACGACTGGCGCGCCGCGGCGTGGCGGTTGAAGGGATTGGCCGCGAGCTTTGGCGCGATCCGGTTGATGACGATCGCGACCGTGGTCGCAGACGGCGACCCACGCGACGCCGAAGGTCTGAAGAAACTCCGCCGGGCCGTCGCCAGTCTTTGATCGCACGACGTTCGATCCGCGCTTTCAAGCGGATTGGGCCGTATCGAGGGGCGTTCCACCCGAACCCGGGCTTTGCAGGACGCCATCGACCGCCTAACAGCCGACGATGCTTGCCGGCCTATTATTTGCAATTCACGACGCGGACGATCGCCCCGATCGTCTGGCGGCCACGCTGCCGTTCAGCGGCGTAACCCTAATCGAGTATCAGGCGCGGTTGCTGATCGCCGCGGGCGTGGCGCAGGTTATCGTCGTCGTCGCGCGGATGACGCCCGAACTATTGGGGGCGATCAATCGGATCGGACGGCGCGGCGTCAGCGTCGATACCGTGCGATCTGCGGCCGAGGCGGTCGAAAAGCTTCATCCACTGGCGCGCGTGCTGATGCTCGGCGACGGCCTCGTCACCACCGATGCGATCGTCAAGGCGATGGCCGCCGAAGAAGGCGATTGCCTGCTCGTCGTGCCGGAGGCCGATGCCGGGCCGGGGTTTGAGCGGGTCGGCGGCCAGATGGCGTGGGCAGGTGTCGCGCGGCTCAGTGCGAGCCGGATCGCCGAAGTTGCCGGACTGCCGCAGGATTACGACCTGCAATCGTCGTTGTTGCGGTTCGCGGTTCAGTCGCGCGCGACCCAGGTGCTGTTGCCGACCGATGCGGTGCGCGGCGGACACGGCATCGAACGCCAGGCCCGCACGCTGGAAGAGCGCGGACGCGCGGTGCTGATGACGATCGTGTCGGGCCGGCGCGGCTGGTTCGATCGGTTCGTGCTGGCGCCGATCGCGCGGCTTGCCCTGCCATTGCTGGTCGATCGTGGCGCGGCGGGCGCAAGCGTCGGCGGGGCGGGGCTGGCGCTCGGCGTCGCTGGCCTGGTGACGATCGGGTTCGGTCTTGCCTCGACGGGTCTGGTGATCGCGCTGATCGCCTGCGTCGCGCTCGCGCTCGGCTCGGTCCTGAGCGATCTTCGCGACGAGGCCCCACTGGCCCGGTGGCAGACGCTTGCAATCGGTGGCATCGCTGCGGCGTCGACTCTGGTCTTCGCGTTCATCGTCGCGGGACGTGCCGGTGAGAATACGGCGCTGGCGATCGGCACGGCGCTGATCGCGATCGGCGGCCTTGCCGAGCGCGCTATCCTCGAACGCGATCGTCGGCTCTGGTGGGGAAGTCCGGCGGCCTATCTCCTGATCGTGGGCGCGTTCGCGCTGATCGGGTTTCCCGTATTTGGGCTTGGTTTTGCTGTAGTATATGCGACTGCGACCCTGGCGGATGCGATCGAACGACTTCGTCGCGATCCTTAGGCCGACATTAACGACAGGGGACTACCTACCGGATCATGTCTGTCGGCCAAGATCCTGTCCAAGACGCGATGCCGTCACTTGATGCGCCCGTCGCCCGTGCGGAAAGCGCGCGCCTACGTGCCGAAACGCGGCTGGCGGGAACGATCGCCGACTTCTTCCTCGATGCGGACGCGCGGCTCGACGATCGCACCCGGCTGATGCTTGCCCGGGTCCTGGGCGGGATCGTCGAAGCGATCGAAGCCGACATCCGTCGCCACGCGGCGCGACTGCTCGCCGGGCAAGGGCTGGCCAAGGTTGGCGAGGCGGTCCTGCGGCCGAAAGGCGCGGGCGTCGTCGCCCGGTTGACCCGCGCCGGTCTGTTACGCGACGAAGACCTGATGGAAGAGCTGATCGCACGGGTCCGGCATGACCTGATCGCCGCGTCGCTCCCCGTCGACATCGCCGATCCCGACGAGGCGAGCCTCGTGGTGCGGCTGGCAGGCGTACCCGATCGCGTCGTCGCGTCCGCCGCGTCGGCATTGCTGGCGGCGGAAAGTCGACGGCGCGTATCGAACGAACAGGGCTTGGCCAGTGGCAGCGAATTGCCCGCCGAACTCCATCATCGGCTCGTCTGGTGGGTCGCCGCTACGATCCGCGACGAGCAGCGCGTGACGACGCGGGAGGGCGACCGGGCGATCACCGACGCCGCGGAGCGCAGCCTGGCCGCGCACGACGAAGGCGAGCGGGCGGATGCGGTCGCGATGCGGCTGGCGGGCGCGATGGATGCGCGGCCGAACGAGCTGTCCGCCGTGCTGGTCGAATCGATCGGCGATCGTCGGCTGTCGCTGTTCGTCGCGGTACTGGCGCATGCTCTCGGCATCGCATTCGACCAGGCGAGGGCGATCACGCTTGAGCCCGATGGCGATCGGCTGTGGCTGGCGTTGCGGGCGATCGACATGGATCGACCGACGATCGCCAGGATCGGCCTCGCCTTGTCCGAAGCGGATCCGCGGCGGGATATCGAGGCGTTCGCCGACGCGCTCGACGAAATCGCTTCGATCGACGTGACGGAAGCCCAGGCCGCGGTCGCGCCGTTGGCGCTGAACCGGGATTTTCGGCTGGCCTTGCGGGCACTTGCGCGTACGGACCGTCGATGACGATGTTCGATCCCACCACCGAGAACCCGATCGCGCACGCCATTATTGCCGCCGATGGCACGCTGGTGTTTGCGGATCCGGCCTTGGTCGCGCTGAACCAGCGCGCCGGCGGCATGCGTGGTGCGCCGCTGGCGGTTCCGCAACTCGCGACGATCGCGCGTCTCGCGCGGCGGCTCGGGATCCTCGTCTCGCGCGGTGTGGTCGTCGCCGACGACGAGGCGGATGTCGACCTCTGGGTGCGCGCGCAGCCCGACGGCGAGAATGTCCGGCTGACGGTCAGCGGCTGGCGCGAGATCGCAGCGTGGCGCCCGACGCGGCCTTCGCCCGATGTGCAGGGGTTCCTCGACAGCGATAGCGACTGGCGATGGGAAACCGATGCCGCGTTGCGACTGACGTTCGTCACGCTGGACGCCGGGCCCAAGCATGGCTTCGATCCATTCGCATTGCTCGGGCAGCCGCTAACGGCGATGTTCGCGCTCGACTCCGGATCGGACGGCGGATTGCCGATCCTCGATTCGCTCGCGCGGCGGCGTCCGATGACGGCCCAGCCGGCGCGGCTGCGGAGTTCGGGGCGGGCGGTTATGCTGACGGCCAATGTCCGCTACGATGTGTCGGGTGATTTCGCGGGCTTCGTCGGCGCAGCCCGGATTGTCGTCGAGGATACGCCAGCGCCCGCCGAGCCTACGGTTCTGTCGGCCACTTTCACGACCGGGCTCGACAAGGCGTTGCGCGTGCCGCTGGCGCGGATCGTGGCGAATGCCGACAGCATCAATGCGCAGTCCGACGGCCCGGTGCAGGGCGACTATGCCGACTATGCCGCCGACATCGCGACCGCCGGGCGGCACCTTCTGTCACTGGTAGACGATCTGGTCGATCTTCAGGCTGTCGAGCGGCCCGATTTCACGATCGCGCCCGAACCGATTGATCTGGCGGACGTCGCGCGTCGTGCGGCGGGGCTGTTGACCGTGCGCGCCGCCAATCTCGGTGTCTCGATCGCGCGGCCTGCGACCGACGCGCGCGTGCCGGCGATCGGCGACTTCCGCCGCGTGCTGCAGATACTGGTCAACCTTGTCGGGAACGCGCTGCGGTATTCGCCGCGCGGATCGGATGTGTCGGTGACGGTCACACGCGACGCGACGCATGCGGTGCTGACCGTGGCGGATCAGGGCAAGGGCGTCGCGCCCGAGGATCAGGTCCGGATTTTCGAGAAGTTCGAGCGCGTCGACACGTCGGAGGCCGGCGGCAACGGGCTCGGCCTGTATATCGCACGGCGGTTGGCGCGGGCGATGCAGGGGGATCTCACGGTAGAAAGCGCGCCCGGCGAAGGCGCGCGGTTCTTATTGACCTTACCGGCGGATCCGGCGCGCCACTAATATCAGCGCGAGGCCGAACGCGGCGAGGAATGCGCCGCGATCCGCCCAAGGCCGCTGGTCGAGCATGAAGCTCGACTGCGGCCAGTGGACGTAACCGAGCCCCTGACCGATCCAGAGCAGACCCATCAGCGCGCAGAGCACGCCGACGATCATCAGGATCGGCCGGAGCGTCTTCATCAGCGTGACGCCATCGGGACGTAGTCACGCGCGGTCGGGCCGCTGTAGAGCTGGCGCGGACGGCCGATCTTCTGGTCTGGATCGGTGATCATCTCGTTCCACTGCGCGACCCAGCCGACGGTGCGGGCGAGCGCGAAGAGGACGGTGAACATCGACGTCGGGAAGCCGATCGCCGACAGGATCACGCCCGAATAGAAATCGACGTTGGGGAACAGCTTCTTCTCGATGAAGTACGGATCGCTCAGCGCCAGACGCTCGAGCTCGATCGCGACGTCGAACACGGGGTCGGTGACGCCCAGTTCGCCGAGCACTTCCTTGACGGTCGTCTGCATGACCGCCGCGCGCGGATCGTAGTTCTTGTAGACGCGGTGACCGAAGCCCATCAGGCGGAACGGATCGTTCTTGTCCTTCGCGCGGGCGATGTACTCGGGAATGCGGTCGACGGTGCCGATCTCATGCAGCATGTTGAGCGCGGCTTCGTTCGCGCCGCCGTGCGCGGGGCCCCACAGGCAAGCGATGCCGGCCGCGATGCACGCGAACGGGTTGGCGCCCGACGAACCGGCGAGACGGACGGTCGAGGTCGACGCGTTCTGCTCGTGATCGGCGTGAAGGATGAAGATGCGGTCCATCGCCTTTTCGACGATCGGGTTCACGACGTACTTCTCGGCCGGCACGCCGAACGTCATCTTCAGGAAATTGCCGGTGTAGCTCAGCGTGTTGTCCGGATAGACGAACGGCTGACCGACGCTGTACTTGTACGCCATCGCGGCGATCGTCGGCATCTTGGCGATCAGGCGGTGCGACGCGATGACGCGCTGTGCCGGATCGTGGATGTCGGTCGAATCGTGGTAGAACGCCGACAGCGCGCCGACGACGCCGCACAGGATCGCCATCGGATGCGCGTCGCGGCGGAAGCCACGGAAGAACTGCGCGAGCTGCTCGTGCACCATCGTGTGGCGCGTGATCGTGTTGGAGAAATTCGCCAGCTCGTCTTCGCTCGGCAGTTCGCCGTTGAGCAGGAGGTAGGCGACTTCCATGAAGTTCGACTGCTCGGCCAGTTCGCCGATCGTGTAGCCGCGGTGCAGCAGCGTGCCCGCGTCACCATCGATATAGGTCAGCTTCGACTGGCACGACGCCGTCGACGTGAAGCCCGGATCATAGGTGAAATTGTCCGTCTGCGCGTACAGCTTGCGAATATCGATGACATCGGGTCCGACCGTACCGGACATCACCGGATACTCGAAATCCTTGCCGTCGACCTTGAGGGTTGCGGTCTCGCTCATGCTTGTATCCTTCCTCGAAATCTTATCAGCTAGCCATCCGGTCGGCGATCCGTCCCAGGCTCTCGTCGCGCCCGAGCAGGTCGAGCACGTCGAAGATCCCCGGCGACGTCTTGCGTCCCGTCAGCGCGGCGCGAAGCGGCTGTGCGACCTGGCCGAGCTTGACGCCCCGCGCTTCGGCCACGCGCCGTACCGCGCCTTCGAGCGCCTCCGTATCCCACTCGGCGAGCGCGTCAAGTTCGGCATGCGCGTTCGCCAAAATGACACTCGCTTCACCTTGCAAAAGGCTCGCTGCGGCGTCATCCATTGCCAATGGGCGCTGGCTGAACAGGAAATTCGATCCCTCGGCCAGCTCGTTCAGGTTAGCGGCACGGGGCTTGAGGACCGGCATCGCACGCGTGAGCAGGTCCAGTCCGCCGGCCGGCAGATCATGGCCGAGACGGTCGGCGGCGAGTTGCGCAAGGCGCGCATCGTCGGCTTCGCGGATGTAGTGGCCGTTGAGGTTCTCGAGCTTCTTCAGGTCGAAGCGCGAGGGCGACTTGCCGACGCCCGACAGATCGAACCACTCGACTGCCTGTTCGCGGCTGATGATCTCGTCGTCGCCGTGACCCCAGCCAAGCCGGAGCAGGTAGTTGTCGAACGCCTCGGGCAGGATACCCATCTCGTCGCGGTACGCTTCGATGCCGACTGCGCCGTGACGCTTCGACAGCTTGGCGCCATCGGGGCCGTGGATCAGCGGGATGTGCGCGTAGATCGGCTCGGGCCAGCCCATCGCGCGGTAGATCGGCAGCTGGCGGAACGCGTTATTGAGGTGATCGTCGCCGCGGATGACGTGCGTCACGCCCATGTCGTGATCGTCGACGACGACGGCGAGCATGTAGGTCGGCGTACCGTCCGAGCGGAGCAGGACGAGGTCGTCGATTTCTTCGTTCTTGACCGTGACGGCGCCCTGGACGCGGTCCTCGATCGTGACGGCGCCTTCCTGCGGCGCGCGCAGGCGGACGACGTGGGGAAGGTTCGGTGCTTCGCTCTCGGGGCGATCGCGCCAAGGGCTGCGGATGCGGAGCGGCTTCTTCGCGGCCTGTGCCTCGGCACGCATCGCGGCGATCTCGTCGTTGGTCATGTAGCAGCGATACGCGTGGCCCTTCGCGACCATTTCGTGCGCGACCTGCGCGTGGCGTTCGGCGCCCGCGAACTGCATGACGACGTCGCCGTCCCAGTCGAGCCCGAGCCAGCGCATCCCGTCGATGATCGCGTCGATCGCCGGCTGGGTCGAACGGACCCGGTCGGTATCCTCGATCCGCAGCAGGAATTTACCCCCGTATGCTTTTGCGAACAGCCAGTTGAACAGCGCGGTGCGCGCGCCGCCAAGATGCAGGAACCCCGTCGGCGACGGAGCGAAACGGGTAACCACGGGTGCGGCCGCATTGGCGGTGCCCGTATCAGATATTGCGCCCAACCGCGGGTGCTCCCAGACTGATGAAACGATGGAGAAACGATGGCCATGACAGCCGTCGCCGCCCCTAGCATGCGTCCTTGGCGGCGACAAATGGGCGTGCCGCGATGGGGGGCTGTCGTCGGGCTTGCCGTGGAGCGCTGGCTCGAGGCGGAGCGCGACCAGTTGGTGTTGTGGCTGCCGGTGATGCTGGGCGGCGGGATCGCGCTGTGGTTCGCGTTACCGGACCCGGCGGCGTGGTGTGTGGCGATACTGGTGTTGCTGGCGAGTGGGTTGGGGTGTCTGGCGGCGGGACAGGGTGGGCGTGCAGCGCGGTCGCTGGCGATCGGGTTGCTGACGACGGCGTTGGGGCTCGGACTGATCTGGGGGCGATCGGAGTCGGTGGCGCGACCGGTTCTAGGTGAACCGACGATCGCGAGCTTCTCGGCCAAGGTCGAAGCGATCGAGCCACTGGTCGCGCGGAAGCTGGTCCGGCTGACGCTGCTGCCGATCGGGAAAGGCGCGGAGACCGACGGGCAGCCGGTTGCCCTGCCATACCGCGTCCGCGTTAATCTTGCTGAAGTGGATGCGCCGAAGTTGCTCGGGACTGGGGCGATCATCCGCCTGAGGGCGCGTCTGATGCCACCGCCTTTGCCCGCGGTGCCCGGCGCCTACGACTTCGCCCGGGTCGCGTGGTTCGGCGAGATCGGTGCGACGGGGCGGGGCTTCGCACCAATAGTCGTGACGACGCCAAGCGAATCGGGAGCCGGTATCCGCGTCGCGTTGTCGCACCATATTGTGTCGCGACTGGACGGCAGCGCAGGCGGTATCGCTGCAGCGCTCGCAACCGGCGACGTCGGTGCGATCAGCGAGGAGGATTCGGAAGCGATGCGCCGCGCTGGACTCGCGCATCTGTTGTCGGTGAGCGGATTGCATATCACTGCGGCGGTGGCGGCGACGATGTTGATCGTGTTGTGTCTGCTGGCGCTCAGTCCGTGGCTGGCGCTGCATGCGCGCCTGCCGTTGATCGCCGCGCTGGCGGGGGCGGCGGCGGCGATCGGTTATACATTGCTTACCGGCAGTCAGGTTCCGACGATCCGGTCGTGCGTCGCGGCGCTGCTGGTGCTGGCGGCGCTGGCGATGGGGCGCGAGGCGATGACCTTGCGACTCGTCGCGGCGGGGGCGGCGTGCGTCATGCTCGTGCTGCCCGAATCGGCGGCGGGACCAAGCTTCCAGCTGTCGTTTGCGGCGATCACCGCGATCATGGCGCTGCACGAGCACCCTTCGGTTCGCGCGTTTTTCGGGCCTCACGAAGAGGGACGACCGCGCCGTCTCGCTCGCGGCATAGCATCGCTGTTGCTTACCGGCCTGCTCGTCGAGTTCGCGCTCATGCCGATCGCGGTCTATCATTTTCACAAGGCCGGGCTGTACGGCGCGTTCGCCAACATCATCGCCATCCCCCTGACGACCTTCGTGGTGATGCCGCTGGAGGCTTTGGCGTTGCTACTCGATGCCGGCGGGATCGGGGCGCCGATCTGGTGGCTGGTCCAGCGCTCGCTCGACGCTCTGCTATGGCTTGCACATTTTGTTGCCAGCGCACCAGGTTCGGTGCGGTCCTTGCCCGCGATGCCGACGGCGGCGTTCGCGTCGATGATCGTTGGTGGTATCTGGATAGCCTTGTGGCGGACGCGGTGGCGGCGGCTTGGGCTGATACCTTTGGCGATTGGCGCGGTCTGGGCGATGACGACGCCGGCGCCAGATGTTCTCGTGACCGGCGACGGGCGCCATGTCGCGGTGCGAACGGCGGCGGGGCTCGCAATGCTGCGCGATAGGGCTGGCGACTATACGCGCGACATGCTGGCGGAGAACGGCGGGGTGGACGGCGAGCCGCTGCTGCTGGCGGACCAACCCGATGCGCGGTGCAGTCGCGATCTGTGCGTCACCGATATCGCCGCACGGGGACGGATGTGGCGGGTCCTTGCGACGCGCAGCGCCTATATGGTCCCGCTCGCCGAGCTGATCACCGCCTGTCGGAGCGCTGACGTAGTTGTTAGCGAACGTCGTCTGCCGAAGCGGTGCGTACCGCGGTGGCTAAGACTGGATCGCCGCGTTCTACGGAGGACGGGTGGCGTCGCGCTGACCTTGGGGACGGGGACTGTCGTGACAATACTGAACGCGGGGGACCGTCACCCTTGGCGCGATCCGCCGATCCTTGAACGCACTCCAAATTCTTTCAAGCCGCAGCGGGGCGGGTTTCGGCACTCAGCATCGGCGTTTCGAGCAAATCATAGCCGCTGACGCAAAGAAATGATCACGCGAAGGCGCAAAGGCGCAAAGGCGCGAAGGTGGTACGATTCGGGAGACAGCGGCCATTCGATAAACGATCGCGTCATGTTGGCTGCATCGCTGCTTGGGAAGGAAGCTAGACGCAGGTCCAGGCACAACATCTTCGCGCCTTTGCGCCTTCGCGTGAGCAAAATCATCCGTGTCCGCATGCGATTGTAGTGAGATGAATGTTCACGCGGAGCCGCGGAGAAGTTTTGCAGGGCAAAGTAAATTTGGCGGGCGGTTGTCTGGGTCTCATTCCGAAGGCGTTTGGAACGGCGGCGTTCTTCTCGGAGCGGAACACCTCTGCGTCTCTGCGCCTCTGCGCGAACCAATCTTCTGCTGCGCCAAGGGGCGTCAAAGAGATGTTCGCGCAGAGGCGCGGAGGCGCAGAGATTATCTATTTTTGCCTAGGACGGCGTTTTTTTCATGGAATGCGAGATCGTCTTCCGAATGCCATGCCGCATCGAGAATAGACGTCCATGCGCCTCACAGCATTCTGTAAAGACTGCATCAACACACTTGCATCAGCTTTAACGCTCTTGACCAAATTGCTGGCCCTGCCGACCAATTCCGGCGCCCTTTTCCAACGAACGGGGGCTTTGTCGTACCGTTCGACATACGTCCTCATCGGCGCGACTAGAGAATGGGGCCGACGCGCCGGGCAACCACATCGGCCGCCCCTCCGCGGCTCAGTCGTAGCGGCGGAGGATGCCGGAGAGTTTGCCTTGGACGCGGACTTGGGCGGGGGCGTAGCGTTGGGGGTCGTAGGCTCGGTTCGCCGGGTCGAGGCGTACCATGGCGCCTTCTCGGCGGAAGTATTTTAGGGTGGCTTCGCTGTCTTCGATCAGGGCCACGACGATCTCGCCGTCTCGCGCCGTTTCGGTGCGGCGGATCAGGGCGTAGTCGCCGTCGAGGATGCCGGCTTCGACCATCGAGTCGCCCGAGACTTCGAGGGCGTAGTGTTCGCCGGTGCCGAGGAGTGCCGCAGGGACTGCTAGCATGGTGCTGCCTTCGAACGCTTCGATCGGGACGCCGGCGGCGATGCGGCCGTGGAGGGGAATCTCGATGACGTCGTTGGCCGGTTGCGGCGTCGCGGCGGCGGGGGCTGCCTTGACGTTCGACGGCTTAGACGGGGTCTTCTTTTCCGGACGCTCGGGCATGCGCAGCACTTCGAGCGCGCGCGCGCGGTTCGGCAGGCGGCGGATGAAGTTGCGCTCCTCGAGCGCGCTGATCAGACGGTGGACGCCCGACTTCGACTTGAGGTCGAGTGCGTCCTTCATCTCCTCGAACGACGGCGAGACGCCGGTATCGTTGAGGCGATCGTTGATGAAGCAGACGAGTTCGTGCTGCTTGCGCGTGAGCATGGCGGTTCTCCGTCCGGAACAGACTGGGAACTTCTATGGAACATAATTAACGGCGTCAAGCGTCCGTATCACGCGATCACAAGGATTTCCGCCGATTCGCCTGTCTTTGCTACGGGCGCGTTGCCGGGGCGGACGATCAGGCAGGTCGAGCGGGCGAGCGTGAGCAGCATCGAGCTGTCCTGGATCGTCGAGGCATAGGCTTTGCCGTCGCGCAGTTCGGCGCGGAGATAGTCGGTGCGGGCGTTGTTGGCGGGGAGGTCTTCGCCGAGGAGGGCGTGGGTCGACTGGGGGAGCGGGTCGCGTGCGCCGGCCATGTGCGCGACGACGGGCTTCACGAACAGCGTCGCGGTGACGAACGCGGAGACCGGGTTGCCGGGGAGGCCGAGCACCATCATGTCGCTGATCCGGCCGGCCATCATCGGCTTGCCGGGGCGCAGCGCGATCCGCCAGAAATCGATGGTGCCGCCGGCCGCCTCGATCGCCGGGCGGACGAGGTCGTGGTCGCCTACCGATGCGCCGCCGGTGGTGACGAGCAGGTCTGCCTGCACGCTGGCGAAGGCTTCGCGGAGGATTTCGAGATTGTCGGGCAGGATGCCGAGGTCGATGACGTCGACGGGCATGTCGGCGAGCATCGCGGCGAGCATGATGCCGTTCGATTCGGGGAGCGCTACGCCGTCGGTGGTGGAGCCGGGGGAGACGAGTTCGTCGCCGGTGGCGGCGACGGCGACCCGGACGCGGCGGTTGACGGTGAGGCTGCCGTGGCCGCCGGTCGCGGCGACGGCGATGCGCGCGGGGCTGAGGCGGTCGCCGGCGGCGATCAGACGGGTGCCGGTGGAGAAATCGAGGCCCTTGCGGCGGGTGTTGCGGCCGAGCGTCAGAGGGCCTTCGCCGGCCAGGATCAGGGTTTCGCCGTCACGCTCGGCTTCTTCCTGGACCATGACGGTGTCGGCGCCGTCGGGCATGGCGGCGCCGGTGAAGATGCGAGTGGCTTGGCCGGGGGCAACCTGGCCTGCGAAGGGGCGGCCGGCGGCGCTTTCGCCGATGACTTTCCAGGGGCCGGGGAGGTCTGTGTAACGGATCGCGTAGCCGTCCATCGCGGAGAGGTCTGCGGCGGGCTGCGTGCGGCGGGCGAGGATGTCCTCAGCGGCCCAGCGGCCGGCGGCTTCGCGCAAGGCCACGGTCTCGTGGCCGACGCGGTGGGCCATGGCGAAGAGGCGGGACTGGGCTTCGGCGACGGGGACTAGGGTCATGCTAAGGCTCTGTTTCTGGGCGGTTCTGAAAAGTGAAGTATAGGAAGTGTAGACGCTGGGAGCGTTTTGCGGTTGGCGCTTTTGGCGTGTTGTATGGGGAAGCGCGGGGCGTGGGGGTAGGTTCCGTGCTTTGCCATGGGTTTGGTGTGTAGGACAGGTGTCGTTGGCCGGGAGTGCGACGGCAGGGCGGTCTTTGTGACTGACTTGACTGCGTTAGATCGAACGTCGCTCCCACCTCCTTGTTCTCCCGCGAAGGCGGGAGCCCAGTCTGGGTCCCCGCCTTCGCGGGGAAACAAGGGTTGGGCGGAACGGTTGCCCTCTAATACTGTGGCCTTCCCAACTGGGCCCCGGCCTTCGCCGGGGTGGTGTTTTGATTTGGTCGCGGGCTTCTCCGGCGGTGACTGCCGAGTGCGGATGGGTCCTCGATAGCGTTCCTCGACCGTTGGCCAGCGCGGGTTCATCCGGTGCGGGGCTTTGTTTGGGGGAAAGAGACACCAGATCAGCACGATGACACGGAATCAGCCTCGGGCGAGAGACAGGATCGGGGCGGCGGTGGGCGCTGTCCTGTTGCCGGGAGTGCTGGGCTATGCGCTGCTCAACGGGCTGGTGGTGACGATGCCAGCGGCGGTGAGCGATGCGTTGAAGGTGTTCGATGCGGCGCCGCCTCCGCCACCGCCGCCTGAGCAGAAGGTCAGGCCTCGGCCTTCGCCTAGCCGCAAGCCGGAGGGGGCTGCGTCGCCGCCTAATCTGAAGTCGAAGGCTACGGAGGTGGTGGCGCCGCCGCCTGTGGTGCCGGTTGTGGTGCCGCCGCCGGTCGTAGTCGCGGAGAAGGCTGGGGTGGGGGCGCAGGCGACGGCGGGGGCTTCGGATATTCGCGGGCCGGGGACCGGGAGTGGCGGGATCGGCAATGGCACCGGGAGCGGTGGGTATGGCGATGGCGACGGTGGCGGGGGCGAGGAAACGCCGCCGCGATGGCGCAGGGGGCGGTTGAAGGATTCCGACTATCCGCGCGAGGCGGCGGAGACGGGTATCCGGGGGCGGGTTTCGGTGCGGTATTTGGTCCAGACTGATGGGCGGGTTTCGCGGTGCCGGGTGACCCGGTCGAGCGGAAGCCGGGAGCTTGATACGCTTACGTGTCGGTTGATCGAGGAGCGGTTTCGGTATGATCCCTCGCTCGATGCGGCGGGGCGGCCGGTCGAGTCTACGATCGTGGAGGATCATGAATGGGCTATGGGTGGGGATTGAGTTCAGCTGAGCGCGTTCTGCTTGGCTTGCCCTCACCCTCGCCGCCTTTGGCGTCTTTCCCTCTCCCCGTTGGGGAGAGGGTTCCTTGTTACGCGGTCCAGTTGCCGGATTTGCCGCCGGACTTTGCGCGGACGCGGATGTCGGTGAGGACCATCGTCTTGTCGATCGCCTTCGCCATATCGTAGATCGTCAGGAGCGTTACCGTGGCCGCCGTCAGGGCTTCCATTTCGACGCCGGTCTTGCCTTCGGTCGAGGCGGTGGCGGTGGCGGTTACGCCGGTTTCGTCGACGACGAGGTCGATCTCGACCTTGGTGAGCGGGAGCGGGTGGCAAAGCGGGATCAGGTCGCTGGTGCGCTTGGCGGCCATGATGCCGGCGACGCGCGCGACGGCCAGGACGTCGCCCTTTTTCGCGGTGCCGGCGCCGATCGCCGCGGCGGCTTCGGCGGACATGGTGATGCGGCCGGAGGCGACGGCTTCGCGGGCGGTCACCGCCTTGCCGCCGACGTCGACCATTCTTGCCGCGCCGGCTTCGTCGATGTGCGTTAGGCCGGTCATCCGACGAGCGCGCGCGTTGCCGCTTCGACGTCGTCCTGGCGCATGAGCGCTTCGCCGATCAGGAAGCAGTGGATGTCGTGCTCGGCCATCGCGTCGAGTTCGGCGCGTGTGGTGAGGCCGCTTTCGGCGACGAAGGTGCAGTCCTTGGGCGCCTTGCCGACGAGGTCGTAGGTGCGCTGGAAGTCGACCGAGAAGTCGCGCAGGTCGCGGTTGTTGACGCCGATCAGGCGCGACTTGAGCCGCAGCGCGCGCTCCATCTCGTGCGCGTCGTGGACCTCGACCAGCACGTCCATGCCGCATTCGAGCGCGGAGGCCTCGATCTCGGCCATCTGGATGTCGTCGAGTGCTGCGACGATGATGAGAATGCAATCCGCGCCGATCGCGCGCGCTTCGGTCGACTGCCACGGGTCGACCATGAAGTCTTTCCGCAGCACGGGGATCGAGACGGCGTCGCGGGCCGCAGTGAGGTAAGCGTCGGAACCCTGGAACCACTTTTCGTCGGTGAGGACCGACAGGCAGGCGGCACCCCCGGCTTCGTAGGCGCGGGCGTGGGCGACGGGGTCGAAGTCGGCGCGGATCAGGCCCTTCGAGGGACTGGCTTTCTTGACCTCGGCGACCAGCGCGTAGCCGGTCTTCGCGTCGAGCGCGGCGCGAAAGCCGCGCGGCTTCGACATCCGGGCGATGCCGGCGTCGATATCGGCGAGCGAGGTCGTGGCCTTGCGTGCAGCGACTTCGGCGCGCTTGGTCTCGAGGATACGGTCGAGCATGGTCATGTCAGTAGGCGATCCAGCGGGCGAGCAGCGCGTCGGCGCTGCCGGTGTCGAGGGCGGCGGCGGCCTTGGCCGCGCCGTCGACGAGGTTGGGGACGGTGCCGGCGACCATCAAGGCGGCGGCGGCGTTAAGCAGGACGGCGTCGCGGTAGGCGCCGGACTCGCCCTTGAGCAGGCGGCGGAGTGCGTCGGCGTTGTGGTGTGCGTCGCCGCCGCGGATGTCGGTGATGGCGTGGCGGGTGAGGCGTGCGTCTTCGGGGGCGACTTTGCGCGGCAGCGTGACGGTGCCGACCGAGGCGACGATGCTGGGGCCGGCACCCGACAGTTCGTCGAGACCTTCTTCGCCGGACACGACGAGCGCGGCTTCGGTGCCGAGTTGTTCGAGTGCTTCGGCGTAGAGCGTGACGTAATCGGGGCGGGCGATGCCGATGAGTTGGCGGGTGGTGCCGGCCGGGTTGGCGAGCGGGCCCATCAGGTTGAAGATCGTCCGTTTGCCGATGCGCTGGCGGATCGGGGTGATGCGCTTCATCGCCGGGTGGTGGTTGGCGGCGAACAGGAAGGCGATGCCGATCTCGTTGAGGCTTGCCTCCGCGGTGGCGCCGACGCGGTCCATGTCGAGGCCGAGGACTTCCAGCGTGTCGGCAGCGCCGGCCTTGCTGGAGGCGGCGCGGTTGCCGTGCTTGGCGACGGGGACTCCGCACGCTGCGACGACGAGCGCGACGGCGGTCGAGACGTTCAGGGTGTGGTGGCCGTCGCCGCCGGTGCCGCAGACGTCGATCGCGCCGGCAGGGGCGTCGATCGGGATCATCCGGTTGCGGAGTGCGCGCGCGGCTTCGGCGATCTCGATGCTGGTTTCGCCGCGGGTCGCCAGGTCGGTGAGGAAAGTGGCGATCGCGTCGTCGCTCGCGCGGGCGTCGAGGATGTCGGCGAAGGCTTCTCGGGCGGATTCGCGGGAGAGGGGGGAGGATGGGTCTGGGAGGAGGGTGGTGGTCATGCCACCACCGTCATGCCGGGCTCGTTCTGGCATCCACCGTTCCGCGTGTTCAACGGCCGGCGAGCGTGCGGGACGGTGGACCCCGGAACTAGTCCGGGGTGACGGAAGGCAGCGGTCATATCTCCAGGCCTTCGCGTGGCTTGACCGGGATCCCGGCCATCTGGAGGAAGTTGGCCAGCATCGCGTGGCCGTGTTCGGTGGCGATGCTCTCCGGGTGGAACTGTACCCCGTGGATCGGCAGCGTCGTATGGCGGAAGCCCATCACCGTGCCGTCCTGCGCGGTCGCGTTCACCACCAATGTCTCGGGGACCGCGTTGACGATCAGCGAGTGATAGCGCGTGGCGATGAACGGCGAGGGCAGGCCGGCGTAGAGCCCGGTATCGTCGTGGACGACGGGCGAGGTCTTGCCGTGCATCAGGCCGCCGCGCTCGACCTTGCCGCCGAAATGCTGGCCGATCGCCTGATGGCCGAGGCACACGCCCAGCAGCGGCTTGCCGGCATCCGCGCAGGCCGCGACGAGGTCGAGGCTTACGCCCGCCTCGGTCGGCGTGCAGGGGCCGGGGGAAATGAGGAACGCGTCCGCGCCCGACGACAGAGCCTGCCCGGCGGAGATCGCATCGTTGCGGACGACTTCGACCTCGGTACCAAGCTCCATCAGGTAATGGACGAGGTTCCAGGTGAAGCTGTCGTAATTGTCGACGACGAGGATCATGGCGCCGCCATAGCCTAAGCGCGGCGTGGTGCAACATGGCAGCGTGCCCGGACGTCGCGCTTGATCGATGGCTGCGACCGATTGCCCCGATTTCGCCACGCGGCGGTCGCGGATCGCCGGCGTCGTCCCTATATCGGCAAGGCAGGCGCGCATCATTCAGCGCGGAGCAATGCCGCGTGACGGACGTTATCCGTTCAAAGGAGCTTAACCGATGTTACGTACCGTCGTCCTCGCTGCACTTATCGCCCTTCCCGGCATGGCTTACGCGCAGGACGCGCAGGTCGACACGCCGCCCCAGCGGATTCGCAGCGTCACGCTGACCGGCGACCAGAAATGCCCGAAGTCCAGCGGTGGCGAGATCGTCGTGTGCTCGACGCTCGACCAGCCGTACCGGATCCCGAAATCGCTGCGCGACGACAAGCCGATCGCCGCGAAGAACCAGAGTTGGGTGAACCGCGCGGCGACGATGGATCAGGTCGGGCGCGTGGCTGGCGGGTTGCCGGATACGTGTTCGGCGGTCGGTACGGGCGGTCAGTCGGGCTGCTTTATGCAGCGCAACCAGGCGTATGCGGCGGAACGTCGGGCTTCGGCGAGCGAGTCGAACACGCAGCCTTAAGCGTTTGGTCAGTCGGAACGCTCACTCCCTCAAAACCAACCACCCCGGCGAAGGCCGGGGCCCAATTGGGAAACAGGAGTAACGAGGGTTGCGGGCGATTACTGCGACCTTGCCATTTGGGCCCCGGCCTTCGCCGGGGTGGTATGACCGCTGGCTGTGGCTAGTTTCCTGCTAGGTCATTGACGGTTTACTGGCCGAAACCCGGCGCCTTGGCTCGACCAACCGCTTCGCGTGCGGCGGCCAGGATCGCGCCGGCCTTGGCTTCGCATTCGCGCTGTTCGTATTCGGGGATGCTGTCGGCGACGATCCCCGCGCCCGCCTGGACGTGGATCGTACCGTCCTTCACCACCGCGGTCCGCAGCACGATGCACGAGTCCATCGAGCCATCGGGGGAGAAATAGCCGACCCCGCCCGCGTACGCACCGCGGCGTTCGGGTTCGAGCTCGGCGATGATCTGGCAGGCGCGGACCTTCGGTGCGCCGCTGACCGTGCCGGCGGGGAAGCCTGCGAAGAGGGCGTCGAGCGCGTCCTTGTCGGGGGACAACGTGCCGACGACGTTCGAGACGATGTGCATGACGTGGCTGTAGAATTCGACGCCGTAGCTGGCGGTCACCTTTACCGAACCGGGTGACGCGGCGCGGCCGACGTCGTTGCGGCCCAGGTCGAGCAGCATCAGGTGTTCCGCGCGCTCCTTCGGGTCGGCGAGCAGGCCGATGCGGTTCGCCTCGTCCTCCGCGGGGGTCTTGCCGCGCGGGCGGGTGCCGGCGATCGGGCGAATCGTGACTTCCTCGTCGCGGACGCGGACGAGGATCTCGGGGCTTGATCCGATCAGCGCGAAGCCCGGCAGGTCGAGGTGGTACAGGAACGGCGACGGATTGATGCGGCGTAGCGAGCGGTAGAGCTCGAACGGCGGCAGCGCGAACGGCGTGCTGAAGCGCTGGGCGAGCACGACCTGGAAGATGTCGCCGGCGAGGATATAGTCCTTAGCAGTGGCGACCATTTCGCCGTAGCGGCCCTCGGGAAGCGCGGGCGTGTAGGTCGGTTCGGCGACGTCGGCGCGGACCGGCGCGGGGACGGGCGTGCTGGCGAGCTTGGCGGCGACCGCATCGAGACGCTCTTCGGCTTCGGCCACGATCGCGTCGGCACCGCGCGTCGGATCGGGCCAGGCGGGCGCGACGAGATAGAGTGCGTCGGCAAGGCGATCGAACACCAGGATGACGGTCGGCCGCACGAAGATCATGTCGGGCAGGCCGAGCGGATCGACCGGCGGTTGCGACAGGTCCTCGACCAAGCCGATCGTCTCATAGCCGAAATAGCCGACCAGGCAGGCCAGCGCGCGAGGCAGTTCGGGGGGAACCTCCGCACGGCATTCGGCGACCAGCGCGCGCAACGCGTCGAGCGTGGGGACCGGGCACGGCGCGAACGTCTCGCGATCCGTCGCCCAGTGGCGGTTGATCTCGGCGCGGTGGCCGTGCGCGCGAAACAGCAGGTCGGGGGCGAGGCCGATCAGGCTGTGACGACCGCGGATCGCGCCGCCCTCGACCGATTCGAGCAGGAAGTCGCCACGCCCCGGCTCGATCAGTTTCAATGCGGCGGCAACGGGCGTTTCGGTATCGGCGACCTGACGGCGCCAGACGAGCGCAGGACGCCCTTCGGCCAAAACTTCACGCGCGCTCATGCGATCAGTTCCCGCCGCCGCCCTGGCCGAGCAGGTCGGCCCGGACGCGTGCGAGCGAGGCCGCGTTGGTCTTGACGCCGACGTCGGCGCGAACCGCCTTGGCGAACTGCTCGACATATTCGCGACCGACCGAGCGGCCGATATTGGCGCGCGCCGCCTTGATCGCGACGGCGTTGCCGGCCGCATTGCCGCTGGCGATGCTGTCGAGCTTGATGACGAACCAGCCGCTGTCGTCGGGTGCCGCGAGCGTCTTGGCGGTGTTCGGCGCCATGCTGAACATCAACGCGAGCGCAGGCGGCGCACCGCGCGGATCCGCGGCGATCTGCGCGCGCGAGGCGGTCAGTGGGCGTGCGGCGGGCAGCTTCAGCCCGGTCTGGCCGAGCGACTGCTGGATCGGCATGCCCTTGTTGATCCGCGCCAGCACGTCGGCAGCGACCTTCCGCGCCGCCTGGCGCGCGCGATCGGCGGTGACGTCGTGGAGCACGGCAGCGCGAACCTGCGCGAGTGGCCGCGGCGTCGCGGGGACGACGCGGCCGAGCGCGACGACCGCGAAGCCGCCGTCGGTACCGAGCTGGACGAGCTGCGGGGCATCGCCCTCGGCGGCCTGGAACGCAGCGGCGACGAGAGGCGCGATCGCGGCGTTCGGCTGGCTGGCGGGATCGTCGGGGTTGGCACCGCTCGCGATCAGCGCAGGCGTGGTCACCGGCTTGAGCTTCTGGTCGGCGATGACCTCGTCGAACGTGGCGTTCTTCGACAGCGAATCGTCGATCTTGTCGTGGATGTCCGACAGCGCCGCGGCGGCCTTCTGGATGCCGAGCGCGGCGGCGATCTCGCCGCGGACCTGGTCGAGCGAACGGGCCGCGACCTTGTCGATCTTGTCGACCTTGGCGACGGTCCAGCCGAGCTGTGTACGGACGGGGCCGATCACCGCGCCGTCGGCAGCAGCGAACACCGTGTCGGCGACCTGCGGCGAAGTGGTGCCGGCATAGGCGGCCTTTTCAACGCCGGTCTGCGTCGAGGCTTCGAGCCCGGCGGCGCGGGCGGCGTCGGCGAGGCTCGCGCCACCCTTCACCTTGGCGGCGATTGCTGCGGCGCCGGCCTGGTCGGCGACGACGACCTGCGTGATCGTGCGCTTCTCGGTCGCGGCGTAGCGCGCGCGATCCTGCTGATAGGTCTTGGCGATCTCCGTGTCGGTCGGGACGGCCTGCGCCTTGACCTGTTCGGGCGTGATGACCGCGTAGCGGACGATGCGGCGCTCGGGCACCGTGTAGCGCGCGATGTTGCGCTTGTAGAATGTGGTGAGGTCGGCATCGGTCGGCGCGGGTCCGGCAGGGACCACCGCGGCGGGGATGAAGCCGATCGTGCCGGTGCGCTTTTCGAGCAGCAGCGAGGCATAGGGGAGCGCGAGCTGGCTCGACACCTGCGTCGCGCCGTTGCTCGGCAGCGTGAGTTGCTGCGCGAACGTGTCGCGGACCATGTCGCTGCGGATCTGCGCGTCGGTCAGCTTGCGCTGGGCGAGAATCTGACGGTACAGATTCTCGTCGAACTTGCCGGTCGGGCCCTGCAATGCGGGGATGCTGGCGATCTGGCCATCGACCGATCGCTTGCTGACGACCATGCCCTGCGCACGACCGAACTGCTCGAGCGCCATGCTGGAGACGATCCGGTCGAGCGTGCCGTCGAGCCCGCCCTGGTTGACGAACGTCGCCATGTCGAGCGTCGGCTGTTCCTGACGGAAGCCCTCGAGCTGCGTCTGCGCCTGCGTCTTGAGTTCGTTCGCGGTGACCTCGGCCTTGCCGACCTTGGCGACGTCGCCGCCGGTGATCCCAGCGCCGCCGGTCATCGAGCTGAGCCCCGTGACATCGCCCGCCGCGAACGCGAGCGCGATGACGCCGAGCACCAGGAACGTGATGATCACGCCGGCCTTCGATTGGGTAAGACGGCGGAAGAAAGCGAGCATGGACAGCCGATCGACAGGGATGGGAACATGGGTGCTTTACGGGGGCGAAGGCGGCTCTTCAAGTCGGGGCGAGTCGAGGTGATGCTGGCCCGGATGGGCGCGCTTAGGGTTGTGCGTGGACTGGCGGCGGCGCTATCGCTGGGCAAAATGCTCGGGAGAACATGATGCGGCGCAAGCTGGTAGCGGGAAATTGGAAGATGAACGGGTCGCGGGCGATGCTCGTCGAACTCGAGGCGATCGCGGCGGCGGCGAGCGCCGCGCCGGGAATCGACGTGTCGGTCGCGGTGCCGTTCACGCTGATCGCCGGCGCGTCGGAGCGCGTGCCGAGTTTGGCGATCGGTGCGGAGGACGTTCATGAGGCGGACTCCGGCGCGCATACCGGCTGCGTGTCGGCGGCGATGGTCAAGGAAGTCGGCGCGTCGTTCACGCTCGTCGGCCATTCGGAGCGGCGCGCGGACCAGCACGAGACGAGCCACGACGCCTGGGCGAAGGCGGCGGCCGCGCGGCGGCAGGGGCTGCACGTCATCCTGTGCTGCGGCGAAACCGAGGCGGAGCGCGACGCCGATCGTGCCGAGCGAGTCGTCCAGGCGCAGATCGAGAAATCGGTGCCGGACAATGCCGACGGCAGCTGGTTCACCCTGGCCTACGAGCCGCGCTGGGCTATCGGCACGGGGCGGACGCCGACGCTCGACGAGATCGCGGCGATCCACGCGATCGCGCGCGCGAAACTGCGGATGCTGATCGGCGATGCAGCGGCGGGAGTGCGTATCCTGTACGGCGGATCGGTGACGGGGGCGAACGCGGCGTCGATCCTGGATACGCCGAACGTCGATGGCGCGCTGGTCGGGGGGGCGAGCCTGACCGCGGAGAAGTTCGTGCCGATCATCCAAGCCGCGGCATCCCTGTAACGGGGCGCCGCGTACGAGCGTAAAGACGTGTCCGTGTAAAGAATTGTTAAGTCCCGATAAACCCTATGGTCTTATGATTAATGGACGATTCGGCGAGATGATCGTCTGATCGGCGTGGATGGGTTTTCGTGCGAGGGTTGATATGGCCAAGTGGTTTCCCGGATGCGTCGGCGCGTCGATCGCGGCCTGCGCGGTGGTATCTGCGATCCCCGCCAGGGCGGAGACACCGCGCGAATTGCTGACCCAGGCCGGGTTCGTCGACCGCGATCGCGGTGTCGCGCTGGCCCGGATCGACAAGGCGGCTGCGGCCGCGGGGCAGGCGCTCAGCCGTTCGCCGAACGATGCCGAGGCCGCGATCATGCAGGCGATGGCGAATGGGTATCGTGCCAAGCTGCTCGGCAATCGATCGCAGGCGATTGCCGCGCGGCGGCAATATGAGGCGTTGGTGACGCGCTATCCGCATAATGCCGAGGCGCAGGCTGCACTGGGCGCGTGGCATATCGGGGTGATCGCCAAGCTAGGGCGGTTCGTCGGGCGTGCGGTGGCCGGCGCGCAAAAGGCGACCGGGTTCGACGCGCTGGAACGGTCGGTGGCGCTGGGGGGTAACCGCGCGATGTTTGCCGGCTTGGCGGGATTGTTGCGGCTCGAGCTCGATCCGAACGATGTTCGGGGACGCGCGCTGGTCGAGACCGCGAGCAGGGCACCGACGCCGACCGCGATCGACGGGTATGTGCGGAAAGCTGCGGTAGCGGTGCTCGTGCCGTTGCGTGCGGGTGACGCGAATGCGACCAAGGCGCTGGCGGACAAGCTGCTGCCGTTCGGGCAGTTCGCGACGGGGTAAGGTCTTCGATTGGACTGTGCCGAGCATCTGCTTGTTCCCCCGCGGAGGCGGGGGCCCAGGATCTCACAGGCTGACGTTCGTGACCCTGGACCCCGCCTCCGCGGGGGAACGGGCTAAGCGTACCGCTTCGCCAACATCGCGAAGGCGGCGCGGAGAGCGTAAGCCTCGCCACCCTTCGGACGCCCCGGCTTTGCGGACGGCCGCCAGGCGAACACGTCGAGATGCGCCCATGCCGTATCCTTGGGCACGAACCGGCGGAGGAACAGCGCGGCGGTGATCGCGCCCGCGAACCCGCCATCGGGGGCGTTGACCATGTCGGCGATATCCGACTTCAGCATCTCGTCGTAGCCGTTCCAGAGCGGCAGGCGCCACACCTGGTCGTTCTGTTCCAGTCCCGACGCGAGCAGGTCCGCCGCTAGCGACTCGTCGTCGGTGAACATCGGCGGCAGGTCGGGGCCGAGCGCGACGCGCGCCGCCCCCGTGAGCGTGGCGAAGTCGAGGATCAGTTCGGGATCGCTCTCGCCCGCCTTGGTCAGTGCGTCGCCGAGGACCAGCCGGCCTTCGGCATCGGTGTTGGTGTTCTCGACCGTCAGGCCCTTGCGCGTGGCGAGCACGTCGCCGGGGCGGAATGCGTTGCCGGCGATCGAGTTTTCCACCGCGGGGATCAGGAGGTGGAGGCGGACCGGGAGCTTGGCGGCCATCACCAGGCTCGCGAGCGCCAAGGCGTGCGCGGCGCCGCCCATGTCCTTCTTCATCAGCCGCATGCCGGCGGAGGGCTTGATGTCGAGGCCGCCTGTATCGAAGGTGACGCCCTTGCCGACCAGCGCGAGGCGGGGGTGCGACGGGTTGCCCCATTCGAGTTCGATCAGGCGAGGCGCGCGGTCCTTGCTCGCCGCCTGACCGACCGCGTGGATCATCGGGTAACCGGTCGCGAGCGCATCGCCGCGCGTGGTCGTGACCGTTGCGCCATGGCGTTTGGCGAGCGTCTCGGCGGCGGCCTCCAGGTCGGCGGGGCCCATGTCGGAGGCGCCGGTATTGACGAGGTCGCGGACGAGCGCGGTGGCTTCGGCGATGCGAACCATTTCGTCGATATGCGCGGCGTCTTCGGTGAGCAGCGCGCGCGGGCCGGTTGCGTCGGGCTTCACGTACCGCGTGAACTGGTGCTGGGCGAGCATCCAGCCGAGCCCGGCCGCGCCGACCGGCCCTTCCGCTAGGCGATACGTGCCCGCGGGCAACGATGCGCCGAGCGACGCAATCCGCCACGGCGACGTGACGGCTTCGTTGCAGACCAGCAGCATCGACCAGTCGTCCGCGGTCTCGCCGGGCAGTACCGCGCGGTCGCCGGGCTTGCCGGTCAGGCGGTGCGCGGCGATCGTCGTGCGGATGCGTTGCGACTGCTTGGCGAGCCAGCTTTCATACGCGTCGGGCTCGACGACGTGGATCGTCCGGGCGGGCTGGCCGCGGTCGGGTTGGAGCATCGAAGCGAAGTCGGTCATTGTGTGGGCGCCACCAAAAGTTGTTCGTATCGGCCGTTCGCGCCGGGCTCGGCATAGGTGCTGAGCGAGAGCGTGCGGTCGGGATAGGTGATGCGGTAGGTGCGGTTGACGAAGCCGCCGCGCAAGCGGGTCTTGCCGGTTTGTGCGAATGCGGTGGGCTCGCCGAGCGCGCCGAGGCTGGTCTTGTAGTCGGCGAGCGCGACCGGCTTGAAGTAGTAATTGGCGTCCTCGGTCAGGCCTTTGCGGTCGAGCGTGCCGGTGCGGAGCTGGTCGTAGACGGCGCGGGCGCGGGTGAGCGCGGCGGTGTCTTCGGCATTGGCTGGCGCGGGCGGCAGGACGATCTTCGCGACGCCCGCGGCGATGCGGCTTGTTGCGTCGCTGAACCAGCTGTTGGTGAGGACGACGATCGCCGCCTTGTCGTCGGGATAGACGGTGTTCTCGGACAGGAAGCCGACCGCTTCGCCGCTGTGCTCGACATACCGGCGGCCGTTCGCGCTTCCGGTGAAGACGCCGAGGCCGTAGCCGTTGCTCGATCCGTCGACGAGCTTGACGGGGGTTTCCTGCGCGGCCCAGTCGTCGGCGGGGAGCGTGGTGCGGTTGAGGCGCGCGACGTCCCATTTGGCGAGGTCTTCGGCGCTCATCGAGAGTTCGCCGGCGGCGTAGAGCCAGCCGTCCGCGCTGGGTGTCTCGGGGCGGACGGGGCCGAGGGCGAAGCGGCCATAGCCTTGCGGGAACGCTTTGCCGATCGCCTTGTCCTGGTCGAGCGCGCGGATGTCGAGCGGTTTGAAGATGCGTTGCTGGAGGAAGGCGAGCAGAGGTTGTTTGGCGACCTTCTCGACGATCATGCCGGCGACGACGTAGCCGGTGTTGGAATATTGCCACTGCGTGCCGGGCTGGAAATCGAGTGGCTTCTTCGCCCAGCGATCGACGATCTGCTGCGGGGTGACGGGTTTGGCCATCGCCGCGAAGCTGTAGTCCTGTGGCCAGTAATCCTGGAGGCCGGAGGTGTGGCTGAGCAACTGGCGGATCGTGATGCGGTCGCCGCCGTTGATCCCGGGGATGTATTTGGCGACGGTGTCGTCGAGGCTGAGCTTGCCCTCGTCCTCGAGCAACAGGATCGCGGCGGCGGTGAACTGCTTCGAGATCGAGGCGATCTGGTAGGGGAGTTTCGGGTCGGCCGTGGCGATCGCCTCGGAGGGTTTGCCATACGCCTTGGCGAACACGATCCGGCCGCCGCGGACGACGGCGATCGAGGCTGAGGGCACGCCGATATCGCCGAGCGCGCCGGTGACCAACGTATCGATCTGCGCGGTTTCGGCCGGGGTGAGCGATTGCGCGATGGCGGGAGCGGGGAGCAGCGCGGCGACGGCGAGGAGGCGGAGGATCATGCCGCGTAACGAAGCAGAACCGGCCGCCGCACGCAACGTAGCGATTTTAATTCCGCGCCGGTTGAAGGGGTTAGGCTAGGGCAGAAATGTTGACGGAACACGTCGTGTTACACGCACGTTTCATCGCGGGGCCGGGAGCCTGTCACGCCTTAGGGGACATACTCATGCTGTATACCATCGCCATCATCCTGCTGATCCTCTGGCTGGCTGGGTTCGCCTTCCATGTCGCAGGCGGACTGATCCACATCCTGCTGGTGATCGCCGTGATCGTCGTTCTGATCAAGCTGTTCACCGGCCGCAACGTAGTCTGAATCGCGTTCTCCTGCGAACGCAGGAGCCCAGGGTCACGAGCGATATCGCTTGGTATCCTGGGCTCCCGCTTTCGCGGGAGAACGATTAGGCGACGGGGACGCCGTAAAGGTCGTGATCGTCGGCGTCTTCGATCGTGACCGGGACGATGTCGCCGACCGTCAGGTGGCCGGCGTCGCGGAGGAAGACTTCGCCATCGATCTCGGGTGCGTCCGCCTTTGAGCGGCCGGTCGCGCCTTCCTCGTCGACCGCGTCGATGATCACGTCGAGCGTGCGGCCGATCTTGGCCTGCAACTTGGCCGCGGAGATTGCCGCGGTCTTTTCCATGATGCGGGCGTAGCGCTCTTCCTTGAGCTCTTCGGGCACGTGGTCGGGGAGCAGGTTCGCCGCCGCCCCTTCGACCGGTTCGAAGCGGAATGCGCCGACGCGGTCGAGCTGCGCTTCGTCGAGCCAGTCGAGCAGATACTGGAAATCTTCCTCGGTCTCGCCGGGGAAGCCGACGACGAAGGTCGAGCGGATCGTGATGTCGGGGGCGATCGTGCGCCAGTTGTGGATGCGCTGTAGCACTTTCGCATCGTTGCCGGGGCGCTTCATCCGGCGCAGCACCGACGGCGCGGCGTGCTGGAACGGGATGTCGAGATACGGCAGCACGAGGCCCTCCGCCATCAACGGGATGACGTGGTCGACGTGCGGGTAGGGGTAGACGTAGTGGAGGCGGACCCACGGCGCGATCTTGCCGAGTTCGCGCGACAGGTCGGTCATGTGCGCGCGGACTTCGCGAGCCTCGTTGCGGGACATCGGGCCACCGGTCTTCACCGGCCAGCTGGCGTGGCGGAGGTCGACGCCGTACGCCGACGTGTCCTGGCTGATGACCAGCAGTTCCTTGGTGCCGGCTTCGACCAGCTTCTCCGCCTCGCGCAGGATCGCGTCGGGGCGGCGGCTGACGAGATCGCCGCGCAAGCTAGGGATGATGCAGAACGAGCAGCGGTGGTTGCAGCCCTCCGAGATCTTCAGATAGCTGTAGTGGCGCGGGGTCAGCTTCAGGCCGGCGTCGGGGATCAGGTTGAGGAACGCGGACGGGGGCATCGGTGCGGCCTCGTGGACCGCGCCCACGACCTGCTCGTATTCGTGCGCGCCGGTGATCGCGAGGACCTGCGGGAAGCGCGCGCGGATCGCGTCGGCTTCCTTGCCCATGCAGCCGGTGACGATGACGCGCCCGTTCTCGGCGATGGCCTCGCCGATCGCCTCGAGGCTTTCCTCCTTGGCGGAATCGAGGAAGCCGCAGGTATTGACCAGCACGATGTCGGCGCCGGCGTAATCGGGCGACATCTGGTAGCCGTCGCCGCGAAGCTGCGTGAGGATCCGTTCGCTGTCGACGAGGTTCTTCGGACAGCCGAGCGAGACCATGCCGATCTTCGGCGGGGAGGGGAGTGTTGTTGCCATGAAGCCCGCGCACATAGGCGCAAAGTTCGGTTTTTTCTAGGCGGTGGAAAATGCATCATCCAAGAGGGGGCGCCATGGGTGGGCGGATTGCGCGGGAAGGAACCGATATGCTGGCGATTGGACTGATGTCGGGGACGTCGCTCGACGGGATCGACGCCGCGTTGATCGAGACCGACGGCGAGGCGTTCGTGCGGCCGATCGCGTTTCGCGGCGAGCCCTATTCGGATGCGGCGCGAGCGCAGTTGGCGGAGGCCACGCGGATGGCGCTGACGTTCGACAAGCCGCGCGCTAGCCCGCCGGTAGTTGCCGCGGGCGAACTGATTACGCGGGCGCATGTGTTTGCGGTGCACAAGTTGTTGGCGGATGCGGGGGTTGCGGCGGCGGATGTCGACGTGATCGGCTTTCACGGGCAGACGATCGCGCATCGGCCGGATCGGCGCTGGACGTGGCAGATCGGCGATGGGGCTGCGGTCGCGCGGGCTACCGGGATCACGACGGTCTCGGATTTTCGATCTGCGGATGTGGCTGCGGGCGGGCAGGGGGCGCCGTTGCTGCCGGTGTATCATGCGGCGTTGGCGGCGGGGCTAGAGGGGCCGGTCGCGTTGCTGAACCTTGGCGGGGTGGGGAACATCACCTTCATTCCCGGCGGGATGGACATGCACGATTCGCGCGAGATGTCGCCGGAGCGGGCGCAGATGACGGACCGCGATGGGCTGGTGGCGTTCGATACCGGGCCGGCGAATGGGTTGATCGATAGCTGGGTCGAGGCGGAGGTGGGTGCTCGGTATGATGCCGGGGGGGCGTTGGCGGCGTCTGGGCGGGTGGACGCGACGGTGCTGACGGCGATGCTCGATCACCCGTTTTTCGATGCGCCTCCGCCGAAGTCTCTGGATCGGAATGATTTTACGATCCAGCCGGCTCGGGGGTTGTCGGCGGCTGATGGGGCCGCGACGCTGACCGCGTTTACGGCGGCGACTGTGGCTGAGGCTTTGCGGCATTTACCGGCTCGGCCGGTTCGGTTGCTGGTGGCGGGGGGTGGTCGGCATAATCCGACGATGCTGGCGATGATCGCCGCGCGGACCGGGTTGGTGGTGGAGCCTACCGATGTGCTCGGGTGGAACGGCGATGCGCTGGAGGCCGAGGGGTTTGCGTATATGGCGGTTCGGACGCTGAAGGGGCTGGCGATCAGCTTTCCGGGGACGACTGGGGTTCCGGTGGCGATGGCTGGTGGGGTTGTGGATCGGGTTTGAGGGGGTAGGCTCTTAACTAAGAAAGCTTGTTCTCCCGCGAAGGCGGGAGCCCAGTCTGGGCTCCCGCCTTCGCGGGAGAACAAGGAAGTGCAAGCCCGTCCAGTATTGGATGTCCACCCCGGCGGAGGCCGGGGCCCAGTTGGGGGACGTTGCTAACTGAGGCTGCACCCCACCACTACGACCTTTCCAACTGGGCCCCGGCCTGCGCCGGGGTGGTGCGGGGTGGGGTGGGGTGGGCAAGCGCGTTTGTATCGATTGTATCAGTGCGGCTTCTTCGCCTTGGCTGGCTTCTTCGGCTCGGGCTTCTTCGGGGGCGCCTTCTTCTCCGCCGCATCCTTAGCGCGCAACGCCGGCGCCGCGATCGCTGCTGCAATACCCGCGATCACCGTCGCACCAACCGCAATCGCCGTCTTCGGGTGCGACTTCACCGCGTCCGTCGCCGTCGCGAGGCCGGCCTTGGCTGCGTCGGTCGCGTCCTCGACCCAGTCGCTGGTCGCCGCGGTTTTCTTCGCGTCGGGCTTCGGCTTGTGGTCGTCGTCGTGATGGACCTTGGCGTGCGGCATGGCGGAGTTGGGGATCGACGACATAGGGCTTGTCCTTCGGTAAGGGATGATGCCCGATAAACCGATCGCGTCCGTGACGGTTCCGTTACGGTCAGCCGCTCACCGCGCCGAAGTCACCGTTTGCGGGTCAGCTCGCGCATCGCGTCGTCGAGCCCGGCGAGGCTCAGCGGGTACATCCGGTCGGTCATCAGCTCGCGGATGATCCGCACCGACTGCGAATAGCCCCATTGCGCCTCGGGCACCGGGTTGAGCCACGCCGCCGCCGGATACGTATTCGTCAGCCGCTGCATCCACACCGCGCCCGGCTCCTCGTTGAAATGCTCGACCGAGCCGCCGGGGTGCGTGATCTCGTACGGGCTCATCGACGCGTCGCCGACGAAGATCAGCTTGTAGTCGTGGCCGTATTTGTGGAGCAGGTCCCACATCGGCGTGCGCTCGGCGAAGCGGCGCGTGTTGTCTTTCCACACGCCTTCGTACGGGCAATTGTGGAAGTAGAAGAATTCGAGGTTCTTGAACTCGGTGGTCGCGGCGGAGAACAGTTCCTCGCACAGCTTCACGAACGGATCCATCGAGCCGCCGACGTCGAGGAACAGCAGCAGCTTGACCGCATTGCGGCGTTCGGCGCGCATGACGATGTCGAGATAGCCTTGCCGCGCGGTGCCGGCGATCGTGCCGTCGATGTCGAGTTCGTCGGCGGCGCCGTCGCGGGCGAAGCGGCGCAGGCGGCGGAGCGCCACCTTGATGTTGCGGGTGCCGAGTTCCTTGGTGTTGTCGAGGTTGCGGAACTCGCGCTGGTCCCAGACTTTCAGCGCGCGCTTGTGCGTGCTCTCGCCGCCGATGCGGACGCCTTCGGGGTTGTAGCCGCCGTTGCCATACGGGCTCGTGCCGCCGGTGCCGACCCATTTGTTGCCGCCCTGATGGCGTTCCTTCTGCTCCTCGAGGCGTTTCTTGAGCGTCTCCATGATCTCGTCCCACGAGCCGAGCGACTTGATCGCGGCCATCTCCTCGGCGGTCAGGAATTTCTCGGCGACCGCCTTCAGCCAGTCCTCGGGGACTTCGCCGGCGGGCGTGCCGTAGCTGGTGGCGAGGCCGCGGAAGACCTTGGCGAAGACCTGGTCGAACTTGTCGAGCAGACCCTCGTCCTTCACGTACACCGCGCGGGAGAGGTAGTAGAAATCCTCGGGTGTCCGCTCGATCACCTCGGCGTCGAGCGCCTCGAGCAGGATGAGGTGCTCCTTGAGGCTGGCGGGAATGCCGGCGCTGCGGAGTTCGTCGAGGAAGTTCAGGAACATGGGGTCACTCCAGAGCCTTCGTCATGCCGGGCTCGTTCCGGCATCCACCGATCCGCACACTCGATATTCGGGATTATGCGGGACGGTGGACCCCGGAACAAGTCCGGGGTGACGGAGTGGGTGGGGCGGTCGGCATTGTCTTAGCGGGCGATCGGCAGTTCGATCGCGCTGGCTTGCGCGGCCGAGTGGAAGACGCTGATCGTTGCCTTGCGGTAATCGGCGGGCTTCGCGTCGAAGATGTTGGCGACGTAGGTCTGCGGGTTGCGGTCGTAGAGCGGGAACCAGCTCGACTGGACCTGGACCATGATGCGGTGGCCGGGGAGGAAGACGTGGCTGGCGTTGGGAAGGACGACGCGGAAATGCGTCGGCTGGCCGGCGACGATCGGGGCCGGCTTGTCGAACCCGTCGCGGTAGCGGCCGCGTAAGATGTCCATCGAGACGGCGAGCTGATAGCCGCCCATCTCGGGCTTGTCGGAATACTCCGCCGGGTAGACGTCGATCAGCTTCACCACGAAATCGCCGTCGGTGCCGGTGGTGCTGGCGATCAGGTCCGCGACAGGCGCGCCTGCGATCGCGACAGGGCTGGTCAGCGGCGGCGTCTGGTAGGTGAGGACGTCGGTGCGATCCGAAAACGGGCGCTGGTCGTCGACCAGCCATTGCCGCCAGGTCGAGCCGGTCGCGTAGGTCGGGCGGATCGGGCGGAGGCGGTAGGGGATCGGCTTGGCGGGGTCGGAGATATAGTCGTCGTGGCCGTCCTGCGCGGGGGCTGTGGTGCCGAGGCCGCTGGCGGGCTGGAAATAGAGTTTCTGCGTAGCGGACGCGTTCGGCCAGCCGGCGAGCGTCTGCCACTGGTTAGCGCCGGTCTGGAACGCGGTGACGGGGGCGAGCGCGGGCGGCGTCGCGCCGGTCTTCAGCGCGCCGTTCAGGAACGGCAGCAGGACGTTCTTGCGGAACCAAAGCGCGGTATCGGAGTCGAAGCGGATCGCGCCGAGCGTGGAGCCGTCGCCATTCGCGCCGCCATGCGCCCAGGGACCTAACGCGAGGTGGTTGACGTGGTTGGGGTCGGCTTTCGACACGGCTTCGTAGGCCGCGACTGCGCCGTATATGTCCTCCTGGTCCCATTGGCTGGCGACCCATAGCGTCTGCACGGTCTGTGGCTGCTTGGGCAGGATCGTCTCGAGCGCCTGGCCCTGCCAGAACGCGTCGTACGCCGGGTGATCGTGCATGCGCTGGACGAACGGGAGCTGCGCGAGGCCGCGGCTCTTCACGAAGTCGCTGGCCGACCCGGCACGCAGGAACGTGTCGTAATCATCGTACGCGTCGCGCCACAGGTCGCCGGCTTCGCCCTTGGCCGCGTCCTGGCTGTAATAATAATCGTAGCCGATCTGGCGGAAGGCGCCGCCGTGGAAGTCGTCGTCGCCCTTCCACGTGTTGATGACCGGGTTCATCGGGACGGCGGCCTTTAGCGCGGGGTGCGGGTTCACCAGCGCCATCGCCGCCATCATGCCGTCGTAGCTGGTGCCGATGATGCCAACGCGGCCGTTGCTGTTTTTCAGGTTCTTAACGAGCCAGTCGATCGTGTCGTAGGCGTCGGTGGAGTGATCGACTTTCGTCTTGTTGAGCGGGCCGATCAACGGGCGTTCGTTGATGTACGCGCCGTTCGAGCCGTTCTTGCCGCGGACGTCCTCGAACACGCGGATGTATCCCGCGTCGAAGAACATCGCGTCGGACGCGCGCAGGTTCATCGCGCCGCTGGAACTCGACGACCGGCTGGCGGCGCTCTCCGCGTTGTAGGGGGTGCGCTGGAGCAGGATAGGCGCGTCGGTGAGGCCCTTGCGCTGAACGATGACCGCGTGGAGCGTGACGCCATCGCGCATCTTGATGTCGACTTCGCGCCGGTCGAAATCGAAGCTGGTGTTGGCGGGGACGAACTTAGTCGGAATGTCGCCACCGGGCTGCGGCGCTTTTTCCTTCTGCGCGGATATCGCGGACGGTGCCGACGTGGCGAGCAGGGCCAGCGTGATCGTCGTAAGAGCCTTGAACCGCATCGTTATCCTCACCGTCTTGTCGAAGACGCAGGTGGCACGGTTTTGCGGGCGGCGGCAATCCGTTCCCGCCGTCATCCTGACGAAAGTCAGGATCCAGGGTCACGGGCGGCCCACTTCATGGCTCTGGATCCTGACTTTCGTCAGGATGACGGTGGTGGTCAGGATGGCGGAGTGGGAGTGAGTGTGCGGGTTTACCGCGCTATGGGCTTGCCGCTGACGGGTACGTAGGCGTCGATCAGCGCACCGACATAGTCGGGGTTGCGGCTGGTGAGTTCGGGCGCGGCGTGCGTGTGGCCGTAGATGAAGCCATAGACCGGATAGACCCCGCCGCCGAGGCCGTCGACGTCCTTGTACCACACCTTCACATCGCTCCAGTCGTTGCGCGGCGAGACGTCGAACAGCGTCACATCCTGCTCGGCATGCCCGCGCTCGCCGTTCTGCCGCGACCAGTTGGCGTGCGTGAGCATGACGACGCGCTTCTCGACGACGCGGCTGACGACCGCGACATGGCCCATCGGCAGGCGCGCGGTCTTGGCGAAGACGATGACCGCGCCTTCCTTGGGCTTGTGCGTGCGTTCGTATTTGCCGTCCGCCTGTTCCCACCACGTCCAGGCGTTGCCGTAGATCTGGATCCCCGACGCGGCGCGCGCGAAGGGCACACACTCGCCGACATAATTCAGCAACGACGTGGCATGGCCGCCGGTCGCCGCTGCGGCGGCGATGGCGAGGCTGAGGAGCGTTCGGGGGAGTCGCTTCATGCCGCTGGTCTACAAAGCACCGAGTGACTGGTCGGTTGCCGGCTTTGGTTAATGCATGGTCCTGCCGCGCTTTTCGGTCAGGTCGGCGTGCGCCCGTCTCAAAACGCTCACGCCTGGTTCTTCTGCCGTTTCGCCATGAACGCGAGGCGTTCGAACAGCATCACATCCTGCTCGTTCTTGAGCAGCGCACCGTGGAGCGGCGGGATCGCCTTGGTCGGGTCGCGGTTCTGGAGGATGTCGAGCGGCATGTCCTCGTGCAGCAGCAGTTTCAGCCAGTCGAGCAGCTCGCTGGTCGACGGCTTCTTCTTCAGCCCCGGCACGTCGCGGACGTCGTAGAACAGGTCCATCGCCTTGCTGACGAGGATCTTCTGGATGCCGGGGAAATGGACGTCGACGATCGCCTGCATCGTCTGGCGATCGGGGAACTTGATGTAGTGGAAGAAACAGCGGCGGAGGAATGCGTCGGGCAGTTCCTTCTCGTTGTTGCTGGTAATGATCACGATCGGGCGCTCGACCGCGCGCACCGTTTCCTTGGTCTCGTAGACGTGGAATTCCATCCGATCGAGTTCCTGCAACAGGTCGTTGGGGAATTCGATATCCGCCTTGTCGATCTCGTCGATCAGCAGGACGGGCGGCGCGGGCTGGGTGAACGCCTCCCAGAGCTTGCCCTTGCGGATATAGTTGCCGATGTCGTGAACGCGTGCGTCGCCGAGCTGGCCATCGCGCAGGCGGGCGACCGCGTCGTATTCGTACAGGCCCTGCTGCGCCTTGGTGGTCGACTTGATGTTCCACTCGATCAGCGGCGCACCGAGCGCTTTCGCGATCTCGTAGGCGAGGACGGTCTTGCCAGTGCCGGGTTCGCCCTTGATCAGCAGCGGGCGACGCAGCGTCACGGCGGCGTTGACCGCGACTTTCAAATCGTCGGTCGCGACGTAGCTCTGGGTGCCCTCGAAGCGCTTCATGCGATGTCCCGTCCGGTTCTGAATACCGGGTATGGATAGAGGGTTTTCGCGCGCCGATGCAAGCGCGTTACAGATCGCCGCGGGCACTCGCGCGGGCTTCGAGCAGCGACCACAGGCCGCGGTGCTGCGCGAACAATTGCTGCGCGCCGAACAGGATCGCGCGATCGCAACCGGGGACTGCGCCGAGGTCGGCGATCGTCGCCGCTGTCACGGACTCCGCGGGGAAGCCGGTCGCGGGCACGGCGACCGAGAACCGTTCTGCCGCAGCATCGAGGACACGGCGGATCGCGGCCCAGTCGTAGACCAGCGCGGCGGCGGCGCCGGTGGCACAGCCCCGCCGTTCGGACCGAGCCAGCATTTCGAGCGCGTGCCGTTCGTTGACCAGCGCGGTTTCGGTCAGGGCCTGGCCCGGCGTCGACGGCAACGGCCCGACCGCCGCGGTGAGTTGCGCGAGATAGGCGCGTTCCTCGGCGAACCCGACCGCGGCGGCGGCGAGCCATTCGGTCGCCGGCGGCTGCGCTGCCTGGGTCAGGACATCGGCGATCATGCCCGGATGGTCGCCGTGGATCGCACACAATGCGTGGATCGCGTCGGAGAGCGTGCGCTGCACCGGCGTCCCGAGCACGAGGCGGCGCATATGCGGGTGCGCGGTGCTGCCGTCGGCCTCGCCCAGGCGGACGAGCGCGTCCCACGCATTCGACGTCCCGATCTGTAGTGCCGCGTGGGAAACCATCGTGCTCCGGTCGAACAAGTCGTGCGCTGCGTATGCGCCACGCCGTTGCCATGCGCCGCATCGCCTGTACGAAGCGCGTAGGAACATGGTGTATGTAAAATTAATTATAGCATCTTGGTCGCGAGGACGGTCGCAAATCCCGCGTTTCTCGGACAATCGCCGACGGTACGCGATCCGGTCTTTACGCCGTGACGCGCCGTCGCGATAACGCGCCCGGCGCCGGGGTAGGATCGGCGACCTGATCCCACGGAGTCTACAGGATGCGCACATGGTTGCTCGGGCTTGCACTTGCTTCGGTCGGAACCGCCGCGATGGCCGCTGATCAGGTCACGCCCCCGGCCGCGCCCGCTGCACCAGCGCCTGCGCCGGCACCGGCACGGCCGGTCGAAGCCGCCAAGCCCGGCGACCTGACGATGGCGCGTGTGTTCGGCAATCCGGACCTGTCGGGATCGCAGCCTAAATCGGTCCGGCTGTCGCCCGACGGCACGCTGCTGACGAGCTTGCGCAACCGCGACGACGAGAAGGAGCGGTTCGATCTGTGGGCGGTCGACACCGCGACCGGGGCGGCGCGGATGCTGGTCGATTCGAAGAAGGTCGGCAGCGGTGCCGAGCTGACCGAGGCCGAGAAGATGCAGCGCGAGCGCGCGCGGATCGGCGGCCAGAAGGGCATCGTCGCGTATGATTGGGCGCCCGACGGCAAGTCGATCCTCGTGCCGCTCGACGGCGACCTGTATCTCGCCGGGCTCGACGGCAAGGTCACACGGCTGACCGACACGCCCGGCGGCGAACTCAACCCGGTGGTCAGCCCCAAGGGCGGGTTCGTGTCGTTCGTCCGCGACCAGAACGTCGTCGTCCAGCCGCTGAGTGGTGGCGCCGCGCGCGCCGTCACGACCGGCGGTGGTGGTACGGTGCATTTCGGCGAGGCGGAGTTCGTCGCGCAGGAGGAAATGCACCGCGACACCGGATACTGGTGGTCGCCCGACGAGCAGCATATCGCGGTCGAGCGGTTCGACGAGGCACCGGTCCATGTCGCGACGCGCGCATCGATCGGCGCGACCGGGACCAAGGTGTACGAGCAGCGTTACCCGGCAGCGGGCACGCCCAACGTGCTGGTCGACCTCTACATCATGAAGCCCGACGGTTCGGGCCAGGTGAAGGTCGACCTCGGCCCCAACCGCGACATCTATCTCGCGCGCGTCGACTGGACGCCCGATGGCCGGATGCTGCTGGTGCAGCGCCAGAGCCGCGACCAGAAGCTGATGGAGATGCTGCGGGTCGATCCGGCGACGGGCAAGTCGACGATCCTGTTCACCGAGAAATCGGGGGTGAAGAGCTGGCTCAACCTGTCCGATGCGTACCGCGTGCTGAAGGACGGCAGCCTGATCTGGCGCTCGGAGCGGAGCGGCTACGGTCATCTCTACCGGTTCGCGTCGGGTAAGTGGACGCAGCTGACCAAGGGCGACTGGGTCGTCACCGATCTGGTCGGCGTGGACGAAGCGAAGGGTCGTCTGTTCTTCCTCGGCAACAAGGACGACGTGCTCGAACAGCAGCTGTATTCGGTCGATGTCGCCAAGCCGAATGCGATCACCCGGCTGACCGAAGCGGGCTGGTGGAACAGCGCGACGATGGATGCGGCCGCGAGCCGCCTGATCATCTCACGCTCGAACCCGAAACAGCCGACGCAGGTGTATCTGGCCGACGCGACCGGCAAGCGGCTGTCGTGGATCAACGAGAATGCGGTGGTCGAGGGGCATCCCTATTATCCCTATCTGGCGAGCCACCAGGAGACCAAGTTCGGGACGCTGAAAGCCAAGAACGGCATGACGCTCTACTGGGAGATGATCACGCCGCCGCTCGAGCCCGGCAAGAAATACCCGGTGTTCTTCGAGCATTACGGCGGACCCGGCACCGGCCAGGTCGTCACGCGCGGCTGGCAGGGCGCGTTGCCGCAATATCTCGTCGATCGCGGCTACATCTACTTCAAGATCGACAATCGCGGTTCGTACAACCGCGGCCGGGCGTTCGAGAACCAGATCTATCACGCGATGGGGACGGTCGAGGTCGAGGATCAGCTGACCGGCGCGAATTACCTGAAGTCGCTGCCGTTCGTCGAGCCGAACAAGATCGCTACCTATGGCTGGTCGTATGGCGGCTATATGTCGCTGAAGATGCTGGAGAAGACGCCGGGCGTGTATGCCGCCGCTGTGTCGGGCGCGCCGGTCACCGACTGGCAGCTGTACGACACGCATTATACCGAGCGCTATCTCGGCGACCCGGCGACCGACCCTGCGAGCTATGCGACGTCGGCGGCGGTCGAGGAGGCGAACAAGATTGTCGATCCGTTGCTGCTGATCCACGGCATGGCGGACGACAACGTGTTCCTCGACAATTCGACCAAGGTGGCCGCGCGGATGCAGGCGACCGCGACGCCGTTCGAGATGATGTTCTACCCCGGCTACACGCACCGCGTGGCGGGGCCGGGGATCAGCGAGCATGTCTGGGGGACGATCCTCAACTTCCTCGACCGGACGGTGAAAGACAAGCCGGTGCCCGAGGCTGTGGCAACGCCGGCGAAGTAACCGCTGTGCGGTTCATCGAGACGTTTCACCTGTGGCCGTTCCTCGACACGCTGGTGAGTTATATCGCCGCGTTCGTATTCGGGACGCTGATCGGCGCCGAGCGGCAATATCGCCAGCGGACCGCGGGGTTGCGGACGAATACGCTGGTCGCGCTCGGGTCGGCGGCGTTCGTCGATCTTGGCCAGCGGCTGGGCGGCGACGTCGAGTCGATCCGGATCATTGCGTACGTCGTGTCGGGGATCGGCTTCCTCGGCGCGGGCGTGATCATGAAGGAGGGGATGAACGTCCGCGGGCTCAACACCGCGGCGACGCTCTGGTGCTCGGCGGCGGTCGGATCGTGCGCGGGCAGCGACATGATCGCGGAGGCGGGCTTGCTCACCTTCGTCGTGCTGCTCGCGAACACCGCGCTGCGGCCGCTGGTCGACGGGATCAACCGGATCCCGACCGAGGGGCGGACGATCGAGGCTACGTATAGCGTGATGGTGACGGTGGCGGCGGGGGATGCGGGACCGATCGGCGATCTGGTGGTCGAGCATCTGGAGGCTGCGCAGTTGCAGGTGGCGGAGCTGGCCGTGACCGAGCGCGGCGAGGACCGGGTCGAGATCGCCGCGACGCTGGTGGCGACGAACGTGCCGTCGGAGGAACTGGATGCGATCACGGATCACCTGGCGAAGGTGCACGGGATCGAGCATGCGACGTGGCAGGCCAGGACGCACGATTGACGGGTGCAGGACGCTAGACGATACCTGAGTTGACGTTGCCAACGTCTGAAGTCACCCACCCCCGGGACGTTCAGGCCTAGTGAGAGTGCAGCAATGAACGACGCCGCAAACGTAATTGCCGTGGACCACACGGGTTTCGCTGTATCGTCTTTGGACGAAGCCGTTCGGTTTTGGACGGGAGCGCTCGGTTTCACACTTGAGCGACAATCGGAGATGGGGGGCGACTTCCTGCATCAGGTGACAGGTGTCGATGATCCGAGTGTGAAAACGGCGATCGTCAGGGCACCAGACGGCTACGTTGTCGAACTGTTGCAATATTCCAGAGGGCACCAGAACGGGGCGGTGCCTTCCGGCGCGGGATCGATCGGAGCGGCCCACCTGGCGCTGACCGTAAAGGATATTCATGCCGCTATTGCCCGCGTCGAGGCAGCAGGATGGAAGGCCAAGGGTAGCCCTTTGCCGATCGCGGGTGGTCCACGGAAGGGTACGTTGGTGGCATACGTTTCAGGCCCCGATCATATCACGATAGAGCTTATGCAGCAGCCGGCCCGTTAATACGCCTGCGGAAGTTTCCCCGCTTCACCATCCTTTTGGGGAAAGGCGGCAACTGCCCAATGTCGGCTATCGCCACCCGCCCTCCCAAACTCCGCCTATCCGCGCAACAAGTCGAAAGCCGTTGGACCTCGCCGCGCAACGTCGGTACTGCGCGGCCAAGTCCAATCGGAGTGACAACATGGGTTATCGGGTGGTGGTCGCGGGCGCGACCGGCAATGTCGGGCGCGAGATGCTCAATATTCTGGCGGAGCGCGAGTTTCCGGCGGACGAGATCGCCTGCGTCGCGTCGTCGCGCAGCCAGGGGCTGATGGTCGACTATGGCGACACCGGCAAGCAGATCAAATGCCAGAACATCGAGCATTTCGACTGGAACGGCTGGGACATGGCGCTGTTCGCGATCGGCTCCGAGGGCACCGCGGTCTATGCGCCGATCGCCGCCGCCGCCGGCTGCGTCGTGATCGACAATTCGTCGCTCTACCGGATGGACCCCGACGTGCCGCTGATCGTGCCCGAGGTGAACCCCGAGGCGATCGACGGCTACAAGGTCCGCAACATCATCGCCAACCCGAACTGCTCGACCGCGCAGATGGTCGTCGCGCTGAAGCCGCTGCACGACGCCGCGAAGATTCTCCGCGTGGTCGTGTCGACCTACCAGTCGGTGTCGGGCGCGGGCAAGGCGGGGATGGACGAGCTGTTCGAGCAGAGCCGCAACATCTTCGTCGGTGATCCGGCCGAGCCCAAGCTGTTCACCAAGCAGATCGCCTTCAACGTGATCCCGCACATCGACAGCTTCCTCGACGACGGCTCGACCAAGGAAGAGTGGAAGATGGTCGTCGAGACCAAGAAGATCCTCGACAGGAAGATCAAGGTCACCGCGACCTGCGTCCGCGTGCCGGTGTTCGTCGGCCATTCGGAAGCGATCAACATCGAGTTCGAGAACGAGATCTCGGCCGAGGAAGCGCAGAACATCCTCCGAGAGGCGCCCGGCATCATGCTGGTCGATAAGCGCGAGGACGGCGGGTACATCACCCCGATCGAATGCGTCGGCGACTTCGCGACGTATGTCAGCCGCGTGCGCGAGGATCCGACCGTCGAGAACGGGCTGAACCTGTGGTGCGTCAGCGACAACCTGCGGAAAGGTGCGGCGCTGAATGCGGTGCAGATCGCCGAGTTGCTCGGGCGTCGGCATCTGCAGAAGGCGTGAACGCGCGGGGCGGCGACGCTGTGTCGCCGCCCTTCGATCTGGCGACGACAGGCAATGCAGGATGAGTTTGTGAGCAGCACCCCGAGCGAGACGCAGTATTTCGAAAGCTTCGACGGCACGCGGCTGGCGTGGCACGAGGTCGGCCCGACCACGGATGGTACGCGCGCGGTGGTGCTGATCCACGGCTATTTCTCCGACGCGAAGACCAACTGGATCCGCTATGGCCACGCCGCCAAGATCGCCGCGAAGGGCTTTCGCGTGATTATGCCCGACCTGCGGGCGCACGGTGAGAGCGACAAGCCGCATGGGCTGGAGGCGTATCCGGCCGACGCGCTGACGCGGGACGGGCATGCGCTGATCGCGCATCTCGGGCTGACCAACTATGATCTGGGGGGCTATTCGCTGGGCGCGCGGACGACGTCGCGGATGCTGGCGACGGGCGCGACGCCGCGGCGGGTGATCTTCTCCGGGATGGGGCTGGAGGGGCTGACGCAGACGTCGCGCCGTGCCGGGCATTTCCGGAACATCCTGACGAGGCTCGGGCAGCATGTGCAGGGCACGCCGGAGTGGCTGGCGGAGGCGTTCCTGAAGACCACCGGCGGCGATCCGGTAGCGTTGCTCGGCATACTCGAGACGTTCGTGGATACGCCGTTGGAAACGGTGAAGGCGATCCAGCAGCCGACGTTGGTCGTCTGCGGCGGTGAGGATCAGGACAACGGGTCTGCGCCGGACCTTGCGGCGGTTTTGCCACATGGGGAATACGTCGAGACGCCCGGTGGGCATATGAGTGCGGTCGTGAAGCCCGAGCTTGGTCAGGCGATCGCGGAATTTCTCGCGCGGTAGGCACGCGAGGCTTTGTCCATCATCCTGACGGACGTCGCTTTTCAAAGAGTACGGATTGCTCACTAGCTCTGGTTCCCCCGCGAAGGCGGGGGCCCACGGTTACAAACGCTTCCGTGGTTTCAGCTGGGGCCCCGCCTCCGCGGGGGAACGGTTGGCAGCGGCACTCTCTCGTTTTTACCACCCCGGCGAAGGCCGGGTCCAGTTGGGAAACGTCGCTAACGGAGCGATGAGCTTAGTTACTCAAGACGTTCCACCTGGGCCCCGGCTTTCGCCGGGGTGGTGTCTCCATCTGGGGAATGCAGTGGGATGCCTACTCCGGAACCGTCCCCGGATCGGCGATGCCGGCATCGAACGACTTCGATGAGTCCGCGCCGTCAGCCTGGTGCGCGTGCTTGCCCTTCGGTTTAGGCGCTGGCTGAGCTTTGGGCGTGCTGCCTCGCAAGGTGAGCAACGCGCCAACCGCCGCTCCCGCGACCGCGACGCCGCTGAAGATCGCAGCCGCCCCCCATTTGCCACGGGTTTTTTCCGGTGGCTTGGCGACCGGGACCGGCGGCGCGGTGTTGCGCGCGGGGACGGGGCGCGACGTGCTGCGCTTGGTCGAGCGCGGCTTTGGCGTCGGCTTGGCTGCGGGCTTTGGCGGCGCGGCAGTCACGGGCTTGTCGGCAACCGGTTTTGTCGCCGGCACCGGCTTGGACGCGACCGGCTTGGCCGACGACGTCGCAGCCGGAGCCGCCTTCGGCGCGCTGGTCTTGCGCGGCGCGCGGCGGCGGGTGACGGGCTTCTTTGCTTCCGTATCGGGCGTGTCGGTGTCGGCCACGGTTATCTCCCCTCAGCAATGATTCCGGATGCGTAACCCATTCTCGCGCGATCCGCTCCGATTTTTAGCGGCCCACGTTATCGGAAGGGCGGCTCGTCGAACGCGCGGAGCTTGCGGCTGTGGAGCTTCGGACCCTCCAGGCGGAGCTGTTCGCAGGTCTCGATCCCGATCCGCAGATGCTCGCTGATCGCACGCTCGTAAAAGCGATTGGCCTGGCCCGGCAGCTTCAGTTCGCCGTGGAGCGGCTTGTCCGAGACGCAGAGCAACGTCCCGTAGGGAACGCGGAAGCGATACCCTTGCGCTGCGATCGTCGCGGATTCCATGTCGATGCCAACCGCGCGGCTAAGCGAGAAGCGCAGCGCGGACTTCGAATACCGCAGCTCCCAGTTGCGGTCGTCGGTGGTGACGATCGTGCCGGTGCGCAGGCGGCGCTTGAGTTCCTCGCCAGACTGACCCGAGACGATCTCGGCGGCCTTGGCCATCGCGAGCTGGACTTCGGCGATCGCGGGGATCGGAATTTCGGGGGGCAGGACGTCGTCGAGGACGTGGTCGTCGCGCAGATAGGCGTGCGCCAGGACATAGTCGCCGATCCGCTGGCTCGGCCGCAGCCCGCCGCAATGACCGATCATCAGCCACGCTTCCGGGCGTAACACCGCGAGATGGTCGCAGATCGTCTTCGCGTTCGACGGCCCGACGCCGATGTTGACGAGCGTGATGCCGGTGCGGTCGTCCGCCATCAGGTGATAGGCGGGCATCTGGTGACGGCGCCACGCGCTGTCGGAGATGATCTTGTCGATGTCGTCGCCCGACGAGATCGTGATCCCGCCCGCGCCCGACAGGCTGGTGAAGCGCGAGCCTTCACCAAGCTGCGTGCCGGCCCAGCGGACGAACTCGTCGACGTAGCGGTGATAGTTGGTGAACAGCACGAAGCGCTGCGCGTGCTCGGCGGGCGTACCCATGTAGTGGCGCAGGCGGGCGAGGCTGAAATCGGTGCGCAGGCCGTCGAACAGCGCGAGCGGGCGCGTCTCGTCATGCGCGATCCAGAGGCCGTCGGCAATCTCGTCACCGATATGCGCGAGTTCGGTCGCGGGGAAGTGGCGCGACAATTCGGTCGCGGAGACCTCGTCGAGGCTCAGCGCGTGGCCGGGCTCGATCACATAGGGGAACGGGATTTCCTGGCGGCCTTCGACCGCTTCGACGGTGACGTCGTAATCCTCGATCAGCAGCGTCAGCTGTTCGGTCAGGTATTCGGCGAAGATCGCGGGCTTGGTGACGCTGATGCGGTATTCGCCTGCGTTGACGAGCCGACCGAACGAGCGGAGCGGGGTGGGCCGGTCGACACCACCCTTATAGGTGAGGCGGATCTCGGGATAGGCGAACGAGCCGTCCGTGCGGCTGGCCGGATCTGGCGTCGTGCCGTCGGCGATATAGGCGCTCATCGCGGCTTGGAGGCGCTCGACGGAGGCGCGGTAGAGGCGGTCGAGGTCGGCGACGAGGTCGGATGCGATTGTCATCGGGCAGTGTTAGGTGGCGGACGTTACGGTGGCAAGACTTCGAAATCCTCCCCGGCACGGGGAGGGTGACCGTTCGCGAAGCGAAGGGTGGAGGGGGCGTGCCGCACACGGTATTTTCGCGGAGAGCCCCCTCCGTCAGCCCTGGCGGGCTGCCACCTCCCCGTGCCGGGGAGGAATGATCAGATCTCGCTGAGGAGATGTTCGGCCGAGCTTACCTTGAACTCGCCGGGTGCCTCGACGTTCAGCTGCTCCACGACGCCGTCGTTCACCAGCATCGAATACCGCTGGCTGCGCGTGCCCATGCCGAAGCCCGAGCCGTCCATCGTCAGGCCGATCGCCTTGGCGAAATCGGCATTGCCGTCCGCCAGCAGCGTGATGTCGCCGGCGCCCGCCGACTTGCCCCATGCGCCCATCACGAACGCGTCGTTGACCGACACGCAGGCGATCTCGTCGACGCCTTTGGCCTTCAGCTCGGCTTCCTTCTCGACGAAACCGGGCAAATGCTTGGCCGAGCAGGTCGGCGTGAATGCGCCAGGAACCGCGAACAGCGCAACCTTGCGGCCCTTGAAGAAGCTGTCGGTATCGACCTGATCGGGGCCATCCGCGGTGGCCTTGACGAGAGTGGTGGTGGGAAGGCGGTCGCCGACGCTGATCGTCATCTGAAATCTCCTGTGCCGCGCGGTCGTCGCGCGCGGTGCGTACCTTGGACGCCGGACGGTGGATTTCAAGCGTGGCGACGGGGTACGTGCAACGCTATGTTCCTGGTCATGGACAAAACGCGCTTTCTTTCGGGACAATTCCTGCTCGCGATGCCGGGCATGAGCGACCCACGCTTCGCCCGCGCGGTGATCGCGATGTGCAGCCATGACGAGAACGGCGCGATCGGGATCGGGATCGGTGCGACGATCGATGGTTTGGGCTTCCACGATCTGCTCGAACAGTTCGGGATCGAGCCGGGCGACGCCCCTAACGCGCCGGTGCATTTCGGCGGCCCGGTCGAGCCGCGGCGCGGGTTCGTGGTGCATTCGTCCGACTGGGGCGGGCAGGACTCGGTCGATGTCGCCGGGCGGTGGAAGCTGTCGAGCACCGTCGACGTGCTGCGTGCGATCGCCGACGGGAAGGGCCCGTCGGAGTGGGTGGTGGCGCTCGGCTATGCCGGTTGGGATGGCGGACAGCTCGAGGGCGAGCTGTCGCGGCCGGGGTGGTTCAACGTGGCCGGGGATGCCGAACTGCTGTTCGAGACCGCGGCGGAGGATCGCTGGACGCTGGCGTTCGCGCAGGCTGGCGTGGATCCGCGGTTGCTCGTCGCGGAGACGGGGCGGGCTTAGCCGTTCTCCTGCGAACGCAGGAGCCCAGGATCACATAGGATACCGTTCGTAACCCTGGGCTCCTGCGTTCGCAGGAGAACGTAAGCAGCTTACATAGTGTGCATCCCCAACCATCATATAAAGATATCTTTATATTTGATTTGGGGCCTCCACTCTCCTATGATGCAGTATCCGGCACGGGCATGAGGCTCGCCGATCACGATATTCTCAGGAGACTCCTCGTGGCCACCACGCTTGCGCCTACGAAGACCGACGCCAAGGCCGACTACGTCGTCGCCGACATCAGCCTCGCCGATTTCGGCCGCGCCGAGATCAACATCGCCGAGACCGAAATGCCCGGCCTGATGTCGCTGCGCACCGAATTCGGCGCGTCGCAGCCGCTCAAGGGCGCGCGGATTACCGGTTCGCTGCACATGACGATCCAGACCGCGGTGCTCATCGAGACGCTGACCGCGCTCGGCGCCGACGTCCGCTGGGCGACCTGCAACATCTTCTCGACGCAGGATCACGCCGCCGCCGCGATCGCCGCGACCGGCGTGCCGGTGTTCGCGATCAAGGGCGAGACGCTTGCCGATTACTGGAACTATGTCGGCGACATCTTCCAGTGGGATCGCGACGTCGAGGGCCAGACTGCCAACATCATTCTCGATGACGGCGGCGACGCGACGATGTTCGCACTCTGGGGCGCCAAGCTCGAAGCCGGCCACACGATGCCCGAGCCCGAGAACGAGGAAGAGGTCGAGATGCAGCGTGCGCTCAAGGCGTACGTCGCGAAGAACCCCGGCTACCTGACCGAGACCGTCAAGAACCTGAAGGGCGTCTCGGAAGAGACTACGACGGGTGTTCATCGCTTGTACGAGATCGCCAAGAAGGGCGAGCTGCCGTTCCCCGCGATCAACGTCAACGACTCGGTCACCAAGTCGAAGTTCGACAACCTCTACGGCTGCAAGGAATCGCTGGTCGACGCGATCCGTCGCGCGACCGACGTCATGCTCGCCGGCAAGGTCGCCTGCGTCGCCGGTTTCGGTGATGTCGGCAAGGGCTCGGCCCAGTCGCTCCGCAACGGCGGCGCGCGCGTGATGGTCACCGAAGTCGATCCGATCTGCGCACTGCAGGCGGCGATGGAGGGCTTCGAGGTCGTGACGATGGAAGAGGCCGTGACCCGCGCCGACATCTTCTGCACCGCGACCGGCAACGCCGACGTCATCACCGCCGATCACATGAAGGCGATGAAGCCGATGTCGATCGTCTGCAACATCGGTCACTTCGACTCGGAGATCCAGATCGCCGCGCTGTCGAACTACGACTGGACCGAAGTGAAGCCCGGCACCGACCTGGTGAAGTTCCCGGACGGCAAGCAGATCATCATCCTGGCGAAGGGTCGCCTGGTGAACCTGGGTTGCGCCACCGGCCACCCGTCGTTCGTGATGTCGGCCTCGTTCACCAACCAGACGCTCGCGCAGATCGAGCTCTGGACCAAGGGTGAGAACTACAAGAACGAAGTGTACGTCCTGCCGAAGCACCTCGACGAGAAGGTCGCGATGCTTCACCTCGAGAAGCTCGGCGTGAAGCTGTCGAAGCTTTCGGACAAGCAGGCCGGCTACATCGGCGTGCCGGTCGAAGGCCCGTTCAAGCCGGACCATTACCGCTACTGAGATGCCGATACCGATCCTTACGGGATGGGACATCGAAGGGCTCGGTCGAAAGACCGGGCCCTTTTGCGTGGTGGCGGCTTCCCCGGCGGGGGCGAAGTGTCCTAGATGGGCGACGATGACGCTCGCTCGCCGCTCCGCTCGCCTATCATGATCACGCTGGGTCTCGGCACGGCGCTGGCCGCAGGCGCGATCCTTTCGCTGCTCGTCGTGGCGGGAGGCATCCTGTTGTTCCTCGGCCAGCGCGCGCGCGGCGATGCCGTGGCGGCGATCGAGGCCAATGCGCATCTTCAGACGCTGCTCGATGGATCGCCCGCGATCGTCACCGTGATCCGCTCCGGCGGGCGGATCGAAATGACGCAGCGGATGGCGGACTGGCTCGGGTTGGATGTGGCTCCGCGCTCGATCGCCGAACTTGCCACGGGCGGGACGGGGCTGTCGCCCGACGACGCAGCGCGGTTGATCGCGGATATCACTGCGGCGCAGCGCGCGGGGCGGCCGTTCGTGCGGTCGGTGCGGCTGGTCGGCTCGACCCGGGCGATCACGTTTCGCGGTGGCCGTGCGCCCGGCGAGATGGGCGCGGCGGGGGCGGTTTTGCTGTGGGCCTTCGATGCGACCGACAGCGAGGCGGAGATCGCCCGACTCAGCGCCGAAACCACGCGGCTGGGATCGGCGTACGACTCGCTGACCGGGCTGATCGAGGCGGCGCCGATGCCGATGTGGTACCGCGCCAACGATCTGCGTCTGACGATGGTCAACACCGCCTATGTCGATGCGGTCGAGGGGCGCGATGCCGCCGACGTGGTGGCGCGCGGGCTGGAACTCGTCGAGGGATCGGGCCGCGGCGGGCCGTTGGCCGGCGCTGCGGTCGCGCGCGAACAAGGCCGGCCGCATCAACAGGTATTGCCGGCGACGATCGACGGCGCCAGACGCTCGTTGCAGATCTACGACGTGCCCCTGCCGAGCGGCGGCGTGGCCGGGTTCGCGATCGATATCGAGGAATTGGAGCAGGCGCGGTCCGGCGCAAAACGCTTCGCCGAGGCGCAGCGCGCGATGCTCGACCGGTTGTCGGCGGGCGTGGCGCAGTTCGGCGGGGACAGATCGCTCGTATTCTGCAACCAGCCGTTTCGGCGGATGTTCGCGATGCGGAGCGAATGGCTCGCCGATCGCCCCGAATTCGACCGCGTGCTCGAGCGGATGCGCGAGGCCAACCGCCTGCCCGAGGTCCGCGATTTCCCGAGCTGGAAGGCGGAACGGCGCGACTGGTTCCTGCAGACCGGCGGATCGCAGAGCGGCCCGGTCGGTGGTGGCGCGATCGAGGAGAACTGGCATTTGCGCGGCGGCACGCATCTGCGCGTCGTCGCGCAGCCGCTCCCCGATGGCGGGCTGTTGCTGATCTTCGAGGATCGCACCGAGCAGGTCCAGCTCGCGAGCGCGCGCGACACGCTGTTGCGGGTGAGGACCGCGACCTTCGACAATCTGTTCGAGGCGCTCGGCGTGTTCGCGGCCGATGGCCGGTTGCAGGTCTGGAACAACCGGTTCCGGCTGTTGTGGGGGCTCGAGGAGGAGTTTCTCGCCGCGCATCCACGCGTCGACGCGTTCGCGGAGGCGGTGGGCGGCAAGCTCGCGACGCCGAGTCGTTCGGCGCTGATCCCCGATCTGGTCCGCTCGGCGACGGTCGAGCGGCAACAGCGCGGCGGGCGCGTGGCGTTCGCCGACGGGCGCCATTTCGAGTTCGCCGGCGTGCCGCTGCCCGATGGCAACGCGCTGTTCACGATGCTCGACATCACCGACAGCCGCCGCGCCGAGCAGGCGTTGCGCGACCGTGCCGACGCGCTGGAGGCCGCCGACAAGGTGAAGACCGCGTTCGTCGCCAATATGAGCTACGAGCTGCGCACGCCGTTGACGTCGATCAGCGGATTCGCGGAGATGCTGCATGGCGGCTATGCGGGCGAGATGACGCCGCAAGCCGTCGGGTATGTCGGCGCGATCCTCGAGTCGGTCGAGCGGCTCGGGCTGCTGGTCGACGACGTGCTCGACCTGACGCGCGCCGAGAGCGACCGCGACGAGACCGACCGCAGCGACGTCGATCTCGCCAACACCGTGCGCGCCGCGGCCGAGACGATCCTGCCGTCGGCGAAACGGCGCAAACTCGACTTCGCGGTCGAGGTCGCGCGGTCGACGGGGCGCGTCAACGGCAATCCGAAGCGGCTGAAGGAGGTCGTCGAGCATCTGCTGCGCCATGCGGTCGCGGCGACGCCGGATGGTGGGCGGGTTCTTTTGCATACCGACGGCAATGCGACGTCGGCGCGGATCGTGGTGTCGGACGACGGCGTCGGGATGGACGCGGAAGCGGTCGCGCATGCGTTCGACCGGTTTGCGGAGTCGAAGCCGATGGGGGATCGCGCGTTGGGACTCGGGTTGCCATTGGCCAAGCAGTTCGTCGAGGCGCATGGCGGGACGATCGAACTGGTGTCCGAACCCGGCGCTGGCACGCTGATCACCGTAGAATTGCCGCGGCGATGAGCGTTTTGAATCTGCTCCCTCTCCCCTCCGGGGAGAGGGTTGGGGTGAGGGGCAGCCAAGCAGCGCGTCGCCCGGAACAGCCCCTCACCCAACCCTCTCCCCGGAGGGGATAGGGCTAATGCACATGATCCTTCTACCCGACCCGCAAGCTACCGAAGCGTTCGGGGCTATGCTTGCCGACCTGATCCGACCCGGCGACGTGATCACGCTTGTGGGCACGCTGGGCGCGGGCAAGACCAGCGTCGCCCGCGGTCTCCTCGCCGCACTTGGCCTAGCCGGCGAAGCGCCATCGCCCAGCTTCGCGATCGTCCAGCCCTACGAGCCGCCCGAAGTGCGCTTCCCCGTGCTCCACGTCGACCTCTACCGCATCGACGACCCCACCGAGATCGAGGAACTCGCGCTCGACGACGCGCGCTATGATTCGTTGTTGCTGGTCGAGTGGCCAGAGCGCGCGGGCCCCGATCACTGGCCGGATGCGCTTCGCTTGACCCTGACGATCGAGCCGGATGGCACGCGCAGCTTGACAGTGGGAGTCCCGGAAGCTTGGAGGTCGCGATGGCCGACATGACCCCGCCGCCCGGCGCCGCCGCTTTTCTCGACGCTCATGGCTGGGGTGGGGCGCAGATCCTCCCGGTCGCCGGCGACGCGTCGTTCCGGCGCTATTTCCGCGCGATTGACGGTGCCGAAAAGGGGGGGCGTCAGGCGATCCTGATGGACGCGCCGCCGCCGCACGAGGACCCGCGCCCGTTCATCGCCATTGCCGAATGGCTGGTTGCGCACGACTTCGCGGCACCGGCGATCCTCGCGTGCGATCTCGACCAGGGACTCGTGCTGATCGAGGATTTCGGGGACGATCGGTTGCGCGAAGCGATCGACGCGGCGCCGGACGAGGAGCTTTCGCTCTATGCGCCAGCGATCGACCTGCTGGTGCGGTTGCGTGCCGAGCCGGCTGGGCCGGTCCCCCCCTATGATCGCGCGGTGCTGAAGCGCGAGGCGGGGCTATTCGTCGAATGGTATTGCCCCGCGGTTGGGATCGAGCCTGATCTCGCAGGATGGGACGCGGCTTGGGAGGCGGTGTTCGATCATGGCATCGCCGAGACTCCAGTGACGGTACTGCGCGATTATCATGCCGAAAACCTGATGCTCGTCGGGCCGGCGCGATCGCTCGGGCTGCTCGATTTTCAGGACGCTTTGGCGGGGCATCCGGCCTATGATCTGGTGTCGCTGTTGCAGGATGCGCGGCGGACGGTCGATCCGGTGGTCGAGGCCGCGATGCTGGCGCGATATCGTGCGGTGGCGGATGCGGGAGAAGAGTTCATGAACGCGTATCACGTGCTCGGCGCGCAGCGGAATGCGAAGATCCTCGGCATCTTCACGCGGCTGTGGAAGCGCGACGGCAAGCCGCATTATGCGACGATGTGCCCGCGTGTGTGGACGTACCTGGAGCGCGATCTGGCACAGCCGGTGATGGCGCCGGTCGCGTCGTGGTTCGCGGCGAACGTGCCGCCCGCGCTACGCGGCGATCCGCTGGCCTTGAGCGCGTGAGCCGCCAGCAGACGATCCGGCCTGTCCCGCGCGGGATCGTGCCCGAGACGGCGATGGTGATGGCGGCAGGACTAGGCAAGCGGATGCGCCCGCTGACCGCGACACGGCCCAAGCCGCTGGTCAAGGTCGCCGGCAAGCCGTTGATCGATCACGTGTTCGAACGGTTGCAGGCGGCCGGGATCAAGCGTGCGGTCGTCAACGTGCATTACCTCGCGGACACGCTGGAGGCGCACGTCACCGACCGGTTCGACGGGATCGACGTGGTGATCTCCGACGAGCGGAAAATGCTGATGGAGACGGGCGGCGGGCTCGTCCAGGCGCGGCATCTGCTCGGCGACGCGCCGGTGCTGGTCGTCAACAGCGACAACCTGTGGATCGACGGCCCGGTCGACGCGATCAGGCTGCTGGCGTCGCGCTGGGACGACGCGAAGATGGACGCGCTGTTGCTGATGGTGCCGCTCGCGCGCGCGAACAATCACGGCGGCATGGGCGATTTCTATCTCGGCAGCGACGGGCGGATCGCTGGCCGCCGCAAGCCCGGCCGCGTCGCGCCGTTCGCCTATACCGGAATCCAGATCCTGCACCCGCGGTTGATCGCCGACTGGCCGGAGGGGCCGTTCTCGACCAACATCTTCTGGGACCGCGCGATCGCTGCCGGGCGCGCCTACGGCCAGGTCCACCAGGGCCTGTGGTTCGATGTCGGCACGCCGGCCGCTATCCCGAAGACCGAGGCGATCCTCGCGGATGGCTGATCTCGACGGGACGGCTCGCCCGACGCTGTACACGATCCCCGCGCACCGGGCGTTTGCGGATGCGCTGGTTGCCGGGTTGACCCGGCGGGCGGGGCGCGACCCGCTGGCGCTCGCCCGCGCGCTGGTCGTTTTGCCGAACAACCGCGCGGTGAAGGCGGTGACCGAGGCGTTCGTTCGTGCGAGCGGCGGTGGTCTCGTCTTACCACGTCTGGTCGCGTTGGGAGATCCGGAGATGGGCGAAGCGGTCGGCGCCGCGCTCGATCCCGCGGACGACATCGATCCGCCGCTGCCCGCGGTACCGCCCTATCAGCGGCGCATGATCCTCGCGCGGCTGGTATCGGAAGAGCGCGCCCGTGAAGGTCATCCGGTCGATGCCGCCGAAGCGGTGCGCCTCGCAGGCGAACTCGCGCGGACGCTCGATCAGTTGCTGGTCGAGGAAGTGCCGCCGACAAGGTTGCGCGATATCGAGCTCGGTCCCGAACTGACCGAGCATTGGCGGCGTGCGCTGGCGACGTTCGAGATCGTCCTGCAACGCTGGCCGGGCGAACTCGCGCGGCTGGAGCGGATCGATGCGGCGACGCGGCGTTCGGCGTTGCTCGACCGGCTTGCCCAGCGCTGGCGAAGTGCACCGCCTGCCGGGATCGTCTGTGCGGCGGGCGTGACCAATTCCGCGCCCGCGGTCGCGCGCCTGCTCCGCTGCATCGCCGACATGCCGCAGGGCATGGTGGTGTTCGCAGGGCTCGACCTGGCCCTGCCGGACGAGGAATGGGACGCACTCGGCCCGCATGATCCGAACCCGGTCACCGGTCTCACGCGGCGCTCGATCGAGACGCATCCGCAGTTCGATGCCAAGCTGATGCTCCTTCGCATGGGGGTTGCTCGCGGCGAGGTGCAGACATGGCGCGAAGGTGGCGGGCATGACGCCGACCCCGCGCGCGGCCGGGCGATCGCCAACGCGCTGGCACCCGCGGATTTCACCGGCAAATGGACGCAGATCGCGGCGGAGGATCGCCGCCTGAAGGGCGTAACCGCCGCCGAACTCGCAACCCCGGCGGAGGAGGCACAAGCGATCGCTCTCGTCCTCCGCGAGGCGTTGGAAGTGCCCGAAAGGACCGCCGCTCTCGTCACGCCGGATCGCGCTCTGGCGCGGAGGGTAGCGGCGCATCTCGGGCGCTGGGGCATCGGGATCGATGACAGCGCAGGGCGGCCTCTGTCGATCCTGCCGCCGGGGACGTTGCTACTCGCGCTGGCCGAGGCGGCGGCACAGCGCTTCTCGCCGCTCGCGCTGCTGGCGTTGCTGAAGCATCCGCTAGTGCGCGCGGGCGAGGATCGCCTGCTGTGGCTAGATGGCGCGCGTGCGCTCGACCGACGGTTGCGCGGGCCAAGGCCGGCGGCGGGGCTCGACGGAATCGCCGGACATCTGGAGGAGCGCAAAGGCACGGCGGCAACATGGTGGACCGATGTCCAGCCGCTCCTAACGCCGCTGGCGAATGCGTGCGATCAGAGGCCGCAGCCCTTGGCGTCGGTGCTCGCGTGCCTGCGCGAGACGGCGCAGACCTTGTGCGGCGACAATCTCTGGTCCGGCCTCGCTGGGCGTGCCGCGGCGGAGTTCCTCGCCGATCTGGAAGCCGAAGCACCGGCTGGACCGCCGCAGATAGATCCACGCGAGCTGCCACAACTGTTGCGGACGTTGCTAGACGAGGTCGCGGTGCGGCCGGCGCCAGGCGGCCACCCACGGCTCGCGATCTACGGCCTGATCGAAGCGCGGTTGCAGACGGCCGACGTCATGGTGCTCGGCGGGCTGAACGAGGGCGTGTGGCCGGGGCGGCCTGCGCCCGATCCTTGGCTGGCGCCGCGTATCCGGATGGAGCTCGGGCTGCCAGGGTTGGAGCGGCGTGTCGGCACGGCGGCGCATGATTTTGCGCAGGCGTTAGGCGCACCTCGCGCGGTCGTCACGCGGGCACGCAGGGATGCGAAGTCACCCGCTCTGGCCTCGCGTCTTTGGCTTCGGTTGCAGGCGCTTGCAGGAGATCGGTTCGAGCGGGCATCGGCACTGGAAGGCTGGACGCGTGCGCTAGACGATCCGGGCGAACATCTCCCCGCCGACCGTCCCGCGCCGTCGCCGCCAGCGCTGCTGCGTCCCAAGGTCATCTCCGTCACCGAAGTCGATCGCCTCAAGGCCGACCCCTACGCCTTCTACGCCCGGCGCGTCCTTGGGCTGATGCCGCTCGATCCCGTCGACGCCGATCCCAGTGCGGCGTGGCGCGGGACGGCGGTGCACGACATCCTCGAGCAATGGTGGAAGCAGGACAACTGCACCGTCGACACGCTGCGACAGCGCGCGAAGGCGATGCTCGACGACGAGCGGACGCATCCGATGATGCGCGCGCTCTGGCAACCGCGGTTGCTCGAAGCGATCGACTGGATTGCGGGCGCCATAGTCGCGCAGGGCGAGGACGGCCGGACAGTCGCGAGCGCGGAGGGCAAGGGCAAGATCGAGATCGCCGGCGTCACGCTATCGGGCCGCTATGACCGGATCGACAAGCTCCCCGACGGGCGCCTCGCGGTGATCGACTACAAGACCGGCAAGCCGCCATCGCCGACCGCCGTGCGCGCCGGCTACAGCCTGCAACTCGGCCTGCTCGGCCTGATCGCCGAGCGCGGCGGGTTCGAAGACGTCCGCGGCACCGCGGGCGCGTTCGAATATTGGTCGCTCGGCAAGAAGCGCGACGCGTTCGGCTATATCGAGAGCCCGGTCGATCCCGAGGGCAAGCGCGACAAGATCCCGACCGCCGAATTCACGTCGATCGCCGCGCACAACTTCACCGAAGTCGTCGGCGAATGGCTGACCGGCAGCGCCGCGTTCACCGCGAAACTCGTCCCCGAATACGCCCCCTATGCCGAGTACGACCAGCTGATGCGACGCGACGAATGGTATGGCCGTGAGCGGTGACGCGCTCGCCACGCTGCCCCGGCTGAGGGGCGCGCAGGCCGATGCAAGCAACCCGGCCTCGCACGTCTGGCTGTCCGCGTCGGCGGGCACGGGCAAGACGCAGGTGCTGGCCGCCCGCGTGTTCCGGCTGCTGTTGCGCGGTGTCGATCCCGGCGCGATCCTGTGCCTGACCTTCACCAAGGCAGGCGCGGCCGAGATGGCGCAGCGGATCAACGGGCGGCTCGCGGCTTGGGTGCGGATGCCCGCGCCGGCGCTGGCGGCGGACCTGATCGCGCTCGGCGAGAGCCCAGTCCAGGCATTGCAGGATCGCGCCCGCACTCTGTTCGCCAAGGTCCTTGATGCACCCGGCGGCGGTCTGCGCATCCAGACGATCCACGGCTTCTGCCAGGGATTGTTGGCAGCGTTCCCGGTCGAGGCCGGGCTGACGCCGGGCTTTCGACCGTTGGAGGCACGCGAGGAAGCCGGACTGGCACGCGAAGCGCTGGCGTCGATGCTGTCCGACGCCGAGCGCGAGGGACGCGAGCGCCCGGTTGAGATCGTCGGGCGGCTGTCGCTGCGAATGGGCGAGGGCGGGGCGGAGGCGTTCCTGCTCGCCTGCGCCCGTACGCTGCCAGCGCTAGAGGCGTTGCCAGTCGGCATCCAGCCTTGGCTCCGCCGCGAACTTGGGCTTCCGTCCGGAGAGATCGACGAAGCAATCGCCGAATGGTGCGACGCGCTCGACCTCGACGCGATCGCGCGCATTGCCGCGGCGAACCGCGCGTGGGGGACCGCCACCGGCCAAGCCGCAGCGGCGACCGTGCAGCGCTGGCTCGACTCCGAGGATCGCGCGGCGACCCTGGACGAACTCGCCAGCGTCGTGCTCACCGGCACGGGCACGCAGCGTAAAGCCTCGAAGAAACTGATCGATGCCGAGCCCGACTACGAAGTTCTCGCACGCGATCTGGGCGAGGCGTGCACCGACGTGCTGTCGATGGTCCAGCGCGCGACCTATTGCGACCTGCTCGCCGACGGGCTGGAGGTCGGGCGCGATTACGCTCGCGGCTATGCGCTGGCCAAGCGCCGCGCAGGAGCGGTCGATTTCGACGACCTGATCGCGACGACGGTGGCGCTGCTCGACCAGCCCGGGATCGGCGAGTGGGTCCGCTACAAGCTGGACCAGGCGACCGAACACCTGCTTATCGACGAGGCGCAGGACACCAACGGGCATCAGTGGCGGATCGTGCGCGCGCTGGCGGACGAGTTCTTCGTCGGCCGCGGCATCTATGCGCCGTCGACGCGTACCCTGTTCACGGTCGGCGACTACAAGCAGGCGATTTTCGGGTTCCAGGGGACCGATCCGCTCAACTTCCAGGCGGCCGAGCAGTATTTCGGCGGGCGTGCGAGCGAGGCCGAGGGCGACGATGACTGGCCCGAGGAGGAGCGCGGGCTCCCCTTGGCACGACTGTCGCTCCGCCACTCGTTCCGGTCAACCCGGACCGTGCTGGAGTTCGTCGATGCGGCGATCGACGCGATCGGCGAGCCGGGGCTCGGGATTGCGGGCGAAGTCGAGCAGCACGCCAGCGAGGTCGCCGGGCCGGGCACCGTGACCTTGTGGCCGCCGGTGTCGGCGGGCGGCAGCGAGGACGATGAAGAAGGCTGGGTCGACGACGCGGTGCGCAAACTCGCGAGCGATATCGCCCGCGCGGTGAAGGGCTGGCTCGCGCCCGACACCGGGCTGATGCTGGAGAGCAAGGGGCGGCGGTTGCGGCCCGAGGACGTCATGATCCTGGTCAAGCGCCGCGGCGATCTCGCCTCGCTGATCGTCGCGCGGCTCTATGCCGAGGGCGTGCCGGTGGCGGGCGTCGATCGCCTGCGGTTGAACGCGCCGCTCGCGGTGCAGGATCTGCTCGCAACGATCCGCTTCGTGCTGCAGCCAGAGGACGACCTGTCCGTCGCAGCACTGCTCGTGTCGCCGCTGATCGGCTGGACGCAGGACGAATTGATGGCGGCGGCCCCGCGCGAGGCCGGCCCATTGTGGCGGCACCTGCAACGCACGCAACCGGCGACGCGGCTCGCGCCCTTGCTGGCAATGCTCGCACGCGCGGACATCGCCACGCCGTACCAGTTCCTGGAGGAATTGTTGTCGGGCCCGCTCGACGGTCGCCGCAAACTGATCCGGCGGCTCGGGACCGAGGCGCGCGATCCGATCGAGGAGCTGCTCAACGCCGCGCTGACGTTCGAGAGTACGACGACGCCGTCGTTGCAGCGCTTCCTCGACTGGTTCGATCGCGGCGATGTGGAGATCGTCCGCGATCCGTCGGCGCCGCTCGATGCGGTCCGGGTGATGACCGCGCACGGCGCGAAGGGGCTGCAGGCGCCGCTGGTGGTTCTGGCGGATGCGACGGCGGACCCGTCGGCGGCCCCGCGCTCGATCCTGAAATGGGCGCCTGAGCCCGGCGCGGCGCCGATCCCGGTGTTCCGGCCGCGGTCGAGCGAGCGTGGCGGGCCGCTGGATGCGGTCGTGTCCGCGGCCGAGCAGCGCGAACTGGAGGAGCATTGGCGGCTGTTCTACGTCGCCGCGACGCGCGCCGAAGAGCGGCTGGTGATCGCCGGTGCACTTGGGCCGCGCGCGAAGGGCGTGCCGCCGGAGAACAGCTGGTACGCGGCATCCGATCGTGCATTGACGGCGCTTGAGGTGCCGGTCGGCGAGGGGGCGCGGACGTTCGCCGGGGTCGAGCCTCAGCCTGCGGTGATCGCCAAGGCTTCGGCTTCGGTAGAGATCGCGGCTAACGCGCAGCTGCCGGCTTGGGCGCATAAACCCGCACCGCAAGAAGCGCGTCCGCCGCGCCCGCTGTCACCGTCTGCGCTGGGCGACGACGCGGTGTCCGATCCACCGCCGACGCCCGCGATGCGCGTCGCAGCGGAGCGGGGGCGGCTGATTCATGCGCTGTTCGAGCGTCTGCCGGCGGTTGCTGCTGCCGACCGCGCGGTGAAGGCCGATAGCTGGCTGGCGAAGGCGGGGGGCGTCGATGATCCCGCTGAACGGTCCGAGATCGTACGCAGTGTCATTGCCGTGCTAGACGACCCACGCTTTGTCGAGCTTTTCAGTGCGGATACGTTGGCCGAAGCGCCGATCGCCGCGACCCTCGCGAACGGCATGGTCGTGTCGGGCACGGTCGATCGCCTGTTGATCGAGCCCGACCGCATCCGCGTCGTCGACTTCAAGACCGGTCGACGCGCACCGCGCGGCCTCGACGACGTGCCGGAATACCATCTGAAGCAGATGGCGGCCTATGCCGAAGCCTTGGGCGTGATCTTCCCCGGCCGGTCGGTCGAGGCCGCCTTGCTGTACACGGCCGGTCCGCGCCTGATCGTGCTGGACGACGCGACGCTGGCCGCGAACAAGCCGCACTATCGGCCCACGGAGCAAAGCTAGCGCCCCGGTGGTTGAGCGCACACGCGAGCGACCTTAGATACGACTCAACCAAGGAGAATTCACGATGGCGACCAAGCAGATCACCGATGCCAGCTTCGATGCGGACGTACTGAACGCCGACGGCCCCGTGCTCGTCGATTTCTGGGCGGAATGGTGCGGCCCGTGCAAGATGATCGGGCCGTCGCTCGAGGAGATTTCGGAAGAGCTCGGCGAGAAGGTGACGATCGCCAAGCTCAACATCGACGAGAACCCCGACGCGCCTGGCAAGTACGGCGTCCGCGGGATCCCGACGATGATCCTGTTCAAGGGCGGCGCACCCGCGGCGACAAAGGTCGGCGCGGAGCCCAAGGGCCGGCTGAAGGCTTGGCTCGAAGGCGAACTGGCCTAAGCTAAACTCCCGCCGTCATCCCAGCGAAAGCTGGGGTGACGGCATTAGCGGTATCAACTCCGATAGTCGGCGTTGATCGAGATGTAACCGTGCGTGAGGTCGCAGGTCCAAACGGTGGCCCGGCCTTCGCCCAGCGCCAGATCGACGCCGATCTCGATCTCGTGGCCCTTGAGGTGCGCAGCGACCGGCGCTTCGTCGTAGCCGCTCAGCGCCAAGCCACCCTCGGCGACCTGCGTATTCCCGAACCGGATCGACAGCGTGTCGCGATCGGCTGGTTCGCCAGCCTTGCCGACGGCCATGACCACGCGGCCCCAGTTTGCGTCCTCGCCTGCGATGGCGGTCTTTACCAGCGGCGAGTTGGCGATGCTCATAGCGATGCGGTGTGCACTGCGGTCGCTGTCCGCGCCAGTCACCTGGATCTCGATCAGCTTTTGCGCGCCTTCGCCGTCACGAACGACGAGCATCGCCAATTGATGGCACAGGTCCGCCAACGCTGCGCGAAATGCATCCGCCCCGACGCTGTCATCCTCCGCCAGCGGGACGTTACCAGCCTTCCCGGTCGCGAATGCCAGAACCGTGTCGCTGGTCGAGGTATCGCTGTCGACGGTAATGCACGAGAAGCTCGGTGCGTTGGCCTTCGACAACGCGGCTTGCAGGAACTCCGGCTCGACTGCTGCGTCGGTGAAGATGAAGCCGAGCATCGTCGCCATGTCCGGCGCGATCATTCCCGAGCCCTTGATGATCCCCACCAGCGACACAGTGCGATCGCCGATCACCGCGGTAGTCACCGCGCCCTTGGTGAAGGTGTCGGTCGTCATGATCGTCGCGGCGGCATCCTCCCAGCCGCAGGGTTCCGCGGCGAACGCGGCGTCCAATCCGGCCTCGGCCTTGTCGATCGGCAACGGCACGCCGATCACGCCCGTCGAGGACACGAACACGTCCGAAGGCTGGCACCCAAGATGTGCCGCCGTTCGCGCCGCGATCGCCTCGACCGCGGCTCGCCCACGCGAACCGGTGAAGGCGTTAGAATTCCCCGCATTTACCACCAGCGCGCGCGCCTGACCGAGCGTCAGCGCTGCACGGCACCACTCCACCTCGGGCGAAGGGCATTTGCTGGTCGTCAGCACACCCGCAACCACCGTCCCCGGATTGAGCGTCACGAACGTCAGATCGCATCGGTCCCACGTCTTGTACTGCGCGCGTGCGACATGCAGCGCGACTCCGTCGATCGAAGGGGCGTCGGGGAAGGGCAAGGCGAGGGGCGAGGTCTGCATGACGCCTTCATAGTCCCTGCGAACCGGCCGGCAAGATCGGCGGGCAGACCGAACGGGTTTTGCGCCTGAGCGCGGCACGACGACGCCACCGCCCGACGAACGGTAGATTTATCGTGCGACCTCGCATACAGCCGAACCTGCATGAACCTGCTGCTACTCCTCTCCGCACTCTTGTCCGCGCTGACCGGCTCTGTGCCGGGCGGGCGTGGTCAGTCGGCACAGGCCGTAGCACAGGGCAGCGTTTGCTCGCAGTCGATAGCAGCAACGCCGGCCAAGGTCTTGATAAGGCCCGTATCTGGCCTTCCTTCGCTGCTTCAGGTTGCGGTCGCTACCACGCTCCGCACGATTGCCGTCGTCTCGCTACCGCTATGGGCAGAGCGCCGCCGCGAATAGCGTCTTGGTGTGACCTTATCGTAACCTTTGGATCCGAGCGATCCGCTTCCGCGTGCGCCCATCGCGTGCCGCCGCGTCTCAAATTCAGGAAATCAGCCCATGTTCGGTGGCCTCGCCAAATCCTTGTTCGGTTCGTCCAACGACCGCTACGTCAAGTCGCTCAACCCGATCCTCGCCAAGATCGCCTCGTTCGAGCCCTCGCTCCAGGCGATGTCGGACGAGGAGCTGTCCGCGCAAACCGTCAAGTTCCGCGCGCGCCTCGCAGAGGGCGAGAAGCTCGACGACCTGCTCCCCGAGGCGTTCGCGACCGTCCGTGAGGCCGCGCACCGCGTGCTCGGCCAGCGCCATTACGACGTGCAGATGGTCGGCGGCATTGTCCTCCACCGCGGCGAGATCGCCGAGATGCGCACCGGCGAGGGCAAGACGCTCGTCGCCACGCTCGCGACCTATCTCAACGCGCTGCCGGGCGACGGCGTCCACGTCGTCACCGTCAACGACTACCTCGCGGCGCGTGACGCGGAGTGGATGGGGCAGGTCTACACCTTCCTCGGCATGACGATCGGCGTCATCATCCCGAACCTGTCCGACGAGGAGCGCCGCGCCGCCTACGCCGCGGACATCACCTACGGCACCAACAACGAGTTCGGCTTCGACTATCTGCGCGACAACATGAAGTACGAGCGCAGCGCGATGACGCAGCGCGCGTTCAACTTCGCGGTGGTCGACGAGGTCGATTCGGTGCTGATCGACGAGGCCCGCACGCCGCTGATCATCTCGGGTCCGACCGACGACAAGTCCGAGCTGTACATGCAGGTCGACGCGGTCGTGAAGCAGCTCGAGCCGATCGACTACGACAAGGACGAGAAGCAGAAGACGATCATCCTCACCGAGGACGGCACCGAGAAGGTCGAGCGGATGCTCGAGGCGGCAGGGCTGCTCGAGGGGCAGAACCTGTACGACTTCGAGAACACGCAGGTCGTACATCACCTCAACCAGGCACTGCGTGCGATCGTGATGTTCAAGTCGGACATCGACTACATCGTCAAGGACGGCAAGGTCATCATCATCGACGAGTTCACCGGCCGCATGATGGACGGCCGGCGCTGGTCGGACGGCCTGCACCAGGCAGTCGAGGCGAAGGAGGGCGTCCAGATCGAGCCCGAGAACCAGACGATGGCCTCGATCACGTTCCAGAACTATTTCCGCATGTACCCCAAGATCGGCGGCATGACCGGCACCGCGGCGACCGAAGCGGCCGAGTTCTACGACATCTACAAGATCAACGTCGTCAGCATTCCGACCAACGTCGAGGTGAAGCGCGTCGACGAGGAAGACGAGTTCTACAAGGACACCAAGGACAAGTTCGCGGCGATCGCCAAGAAGATCAAGCATCACGCCGACCTCGGCCAGCCGGTGCTCGTCGGCACGGTGTCGATCGAGAAGTCCGAGATGCTGAGCGAGTTCCTGGTCGGCGAGAACGTCGACCACAAGGTGCTCAACGCGCGCTTCCACGAGATGGAGGCGCACATCGTCGCGCAGGCCGGGCGCAAGTCCGCAGTGACCATCGCGACCAACATGGCGGGCCGCGGCACCGACATCAAACTCGGCGGCAACCTCGAATTCCGCATGCTCGACGAGCACCCGGAGCTGGTAGAGGGCACGCCCGAGTATGACGAGGCGGCGAAGCGGATCACGATCGAGATCGAGGCGGAGAAGCAGGCGGTGCTCGCCGCGGGCGGGCTGTTCGTGCTCGGCACCGAGCGGCATGAGAGCCGGCGGATCGACAACCAGCTGCGCGGTCGCTCGGGTCGTCAGGGCGATCCGGGTCTGTCGCGCTTCTATCTGAGCCTCGACGACGATCTGCTGCGCATCTTCGGGCCGGACACGCTGTTCGCCAAGATGATGCGCAACAATATCGAAGACGGCGAGGCGATCGGCAGCAAGTGGCTGAGCAAGGCGATCGAGACCGCGCAGAAGAAGGTCGAGGCGCGCAACTACGACATCCGCAAGCAGGTCGTCGAATATGACGACGTGATGAACGAGCAGCGCAAGGTCATCTACGAGCAGCGTGCGGACATCATGGATGCCGATACGGTCGGCGACGTGGTGACCGACATGCGCGCGGAGACGGTCAACGTGATCGTCGGCGATGCGTGCCCGCCCAACTCGTATCCCGAGCAGTGGGATGTCACGGGGATGAAGACGCGGCTTGCCGAGGTGATGAACCTCGAGCCGCAGATCGACGCATGGCTGCTCGAGGAGTCGGTCGACCCCGAGGTGATCGAGGAGCGCGTCCGCGCGATGGCGGACGAGGCGATCGCGCAGAAGTCGGCGGATCTCGACGCTGAGACGTGGACGTCGGTCGAGAAGTCGATCCTGTTGCAGAATCTCGACCATCACTGGAAGGAGCATCTCGCGACGCTCGACGCGCTGCGCCAGGTCGTCCACCTCCGCGCGTATGCGCAGAAGACGCCGATCAACGAGTATAAGCAGGAGGCGTTCTCGCTGTTCCAGCGGATGCTCGAAACGATCCGCGAGGACGTGACCAAGACGATCGCGCATGCGCAGTTCCAGATGCAGGCGCCGGTCGGGCTGCCCGAGCTGCCGGACTTCATCACGACGCATTTCGACCCGTTTACGGGCGAGGACAATTCGAACGACTTCGATGGCGGCACGCGCGGCCACATCACTTCGACGATGCCACCGCTCCAGATTCCCCAGCCGCAAGAGGCCGATATCGGCGAGGATCCGGCGAACTGGGAAGGCGTGGTCAGCCGTAATGCGCCTTGCCCTTGCGGGTCGGGGCGGAAGTACAAGCAGTGCCACGGGGCTGTCTGAAAGATCATCACTGGATCGGTCTACCACCCCGGCGGAGGCCGGGGCCCAATTGGTGAGGTCGGAGTAACGGAGCGCATCCGCAGTTAGCAACGTCCCCCAATTGGGCCCCGGCCTCCGCCGGGGTGGGGCGGGATGATACGGTAGCCTGTTCTCCCGCGAAGGCGGGAGAACAGGCTACCGGTGATGGCCTATGGGACTCCTGGACCCCCGCCTTCCCGGGGGAACGGCAACCCCCGGGGAAAGGGACACGGAGCAACCCTTCCGACCGATCGTTAGGACCCCATGCGCCAAGCCACCACGATCCTCACCATCGACACCACCCGCCAAGGCCTCGTCGACGTCACAGACCAGATCGCCCGCTGGACCCGCGACCAACGTGTCACTGAAGGCCTGCTGACGGTATTCTGCCGCCACACCTCCGCCTCGCTCCTCATCCAGGAAAACGCGGCCCCAGAAGTCCGTACCGACCTAGAAGCCTATTTCGCCCGCATCGCGCCGGAATCGCGTGACTACGAACACGACGACGAAGGCCCGGACGACATGCCCGCGCATCTCCGCACCGCGCTCACCCAGGTCCAACTCTCGATCCCGCTGATCGAGGGCCGACTCGCGCTCGGCACTTGGCAGGGCATCTACCTGTTCGAACACCGCCGCCGCCCGCATCGCCGTACACTCGCGCTGCACGTCATCGGCGACTGAACCAGATCATGAAAAATGAGTCAGTATGGTGGCGTATTGGAGCGATCCCGTTCATCAACCGTTCCACCATTGACGGCTAATAAGCGGCGTTTCGCCGCATTCGCCGCGAACGGAGACGACACCATGTTCAAGACACCGGGTCGCAAGGTCGCATTCGCAGCGCTTGCAACGGGCGCGCTGCTGCTGGCCGGATGCGCGACCGAGACCGCTTATCGCCCCGCGACGGGGCAGGGGTTCAACCGCACCGGCTATAGCGACCGCCAGGTCGAGCCGGGCCGCTTCCTCGTCAGCTTCGCCGGCAACAGCGTCACGTCGCGCGATACCGTCGAGCGCTACCTCTTCTTCCGTGCCGCCGAACTGACGTTGCAGAACGGCTACGACTATTACCTGATGGCCGACCGCGACACCAACCTTCAGTCGCGCACCTATACGACGCCGGGTCTCGGTGGTGGGTTCGGGTATGGCGGCTTCGGCGGTTACTGGGGTCCGTCGTGGCGCTATTACGGCCGCGGCTTCGGCTGGCGTAATTGGAGCCCTTATGGTGGCTTCGGCGGTGGTTTCGGCGGCGGCTATGGCGGGTTCGGTGGTGGCCCATGGGGCAACGACTTCGATGTCCGCACGATCGACCGGTACGAAGCGACCGCGGAGATCGTGATGCGCAAGGGCCCGATCCCGCGCGACAACATCCGCGCGTTCGATGCGCGGAAGGTTGTGGACAGCATCGGACCGAGCGTCGTGCTGCCGAAGTAAGCGTTACCTTCGAGATGCCAAAAAGGTCGGACTACCCAGTGGTAGTCCGGCCTTTTTATTGCGCTGCTCCCTCTCCCCTTCGGGGAGAGGGCCTGGGTGAGGGGCAGTTGTAGAGCGCAGCGCTCGCGGCGCCCCTCACCCAACCCTCTCCCCGGGGGGGAGAGGGCTAAGAAATTACCCCGCCGCCTTCGCCAGTCCCTTCGACAATTGCAGCGCCCCATGCAGCCGCGCCTTCGGATCGCCCCACGCCCGCTGCAGCACCAGCTTGCTGTCGGGCCGCAACCGCGCGACCCCGTTCAGCCGCTCGACATAGGCCAGCAGCTTGTCGATGTTCGGCGGCTTGTCGTCGTGGAACGAGACCAGCACGCCCTTCGGCCCGACGTCGATCTTCGAGACACACGCCTTCTTGGCGTTGAGCTTGATCTCGATGACCTTGATCAGATTCTCGGTCGCATCCGGCAGCGGGCCGAAGCGATCGATCATCTCGGCCGCGAACGCCTCGATCTCCTGGCCCTCGTCGAGATCGTTGAGACGACGATACAGCCCCATCCGCAGATCGAGATCGGGGACGTAATCCTCGGGGATGAGGATCGGCGCATCGACCGTGATCTGTGGGCTGAAATCGCGTGGTCGCGACGAGGTCATGCCGCCGGCCTTGGCGTCCATGATCGCCTCTTCCAGCATCGCCTGGTAGAGTTCGAAGCCGACCTCCTTGATATGCCCGGTCTGCTCGTCGCCGAGCATGTTGCCCGCACCGCGGATATCGAGATCGTGGCTCGCCAGCTGGAAGCCAGCCCCGAGCGAATCGAGATCGGACAACACCTTCAGGCGCTTCTCCGCGGTCACCGTCATCTGCCGCTCGGGCGGCGTCACCAGATACGCGTAGGCGCGCGTCTTCGACCGGCCGACGCGACCGCGCAACTGATACAGCTGGGCGAGGCCGAAGCGGTCGGCACGGTGGACGATCATCGTGTTGGCGGACGCGATGTCGATCCCGCTCTCGATGATCGTGGTCGACACGAGCACTTCGAACTTCTTGTCGTAGAACGCCGACATGCGCTCCTCGACCTCGGTCGGCGACATCTGGCCGTGCGCGACGACGAAGCGGATCTCGGGCACCTGCTCGCGCAGGAAGTCCTCGATCTCGGGCAGATCCGCGACGCGCGGCGTGACGACGAAACTTTGCCCGCCACGGTAATGCTCGCGGAGCAACGCCTCGCGCAGCACGACCGGATCGAACGGCATGATGTACGTCCGCACGGCGAGGCGATCGACCGGCGGGGTCTGGATCACCGACAGCTCGCGGATGCCCGACATCGCCATCTGAAGCGTGCGCGGGATCGGCGTCGCGGTCAGCGTCAGCATGTGGACGTCCGCCCGCAGTGCCTTGAGCCGCTCCTTGTGCGTCACGCCGAACCGCTGCTCCTCGTCGACCACCACCAGCCCGAGCCGCTTGAAGTCGATATTCTTCGCCAGCAGCGCGTGCGTGCCGATGACGACGTCGATCGTGCCGTTCGCCAGTCCCTCCTTGGTCGCCTTCGCCTCGCTCGCGGTGACGAGCCGCGACAGGCGGCCCATGTTCATCGGGAAGCCTTCGAAGCGGGCGACGAAGTTGTTGTAGTGCTGGCGCGCGAGCAACGTCGTCGGGCAGACGATCGCGACCTGCTTGCCGCCCATCGCCGCGACGAATGCTGCGCGCAACGCGACCTCGGTCTTGCCGAAGCCGACGTCGCCGACCACCAGTCGGTCCATCGGTTTGCCCGCGGCGAGATCGCCGAGCACGTCCTCGATCGCGCGGTCCTGGTCCTCGGTTTCCTCGTACGGGAAGCGATCGACGAAGCTGGGATAGCCGCTCGCATCGGGTTCGAGCACATCGCCCGGATGCAGCGCGCGTTCGGCGGCGGTCGCGATGAGTTCGCCGGCGATCTCGCGGATCCGCTCCTTCATCTTCGATTTCCGGCGCTGCCAGCCTTCGCCGCCGAGCCGGTCGAGCGTCGCGCCTTCCTCGGACGAACCGTAGCGCGAGAGGACGTCGATATTCTCGACCGGCACGTACAGCTTGTCGCCGCCGGCATAGCTGAGCGCGACGCAGTCGTGCGGGCTCTGGCCGACCGGGATCGACGTCAGACCCTCATAGCGCCCGATGCCGTGCTCGGTATGGACGACGAGGTCGCCCGGCGTCAGCGTCGCCAGTTCGGCGAGGAATGCGTCGGCAGATTTCTTGCGCTTCTTGCGGTGGACGAGGCGGTCGCCGAGCATGTCCTGCTCGGTGAGAACCGCGATCCCCGGTGCGGTGAAGCCGTGATCGAGCGGCAGGACGATCAGCGCGACGCCGAAACTGCGCGCGGTATCGGCGATGCCGAGCGCCTCCTGCCAGGTCTCGGCGTGCTTGCCGCCCTTCATGCCGTGGTCGGCGAGCAGGCTCCCCAGGCGTTCACGTGCGCCGATCGAGTAGCTGGCAAGGATCGGTTTCCGCCCCTGCTTGCGCAGTTTCTCAACATGATCCGCGACGGCTTCGTAGATGTTCGCTTGCGCCGCGCGCTCGGGTCCGAAATCGCGCGGGCCATCGACGTCGAAGTCGAGCACGGTATCGCTCGGCGGTTCGTGGAACGGCGAGGTGATGTGCGCGGCGAACGCCTCGACCCCGCCGGACCATTCCTGCGCGTCGAGATACAGTGCCTTGGCGGGCATCGGCCGGTAACTGCCGGGCTGGGCGGCCTCGGCGCGCTTGCGGTTCTCGTAATAGTCGGCGATCGATTCGAGCCGGCTTTCCACCGCCGCGGCGACGCCGTTGTCGCGCACCACGACGTCGTCGGCGCCGAGATGGTCGAACAGCGTCGCCATCTTCTCCTCGAACAGCGGCAGCCAGTGCTCCATGCCCGCGATGCGGCGACCTTCGGAGATCGCCTGGTACATCGGATCGCCGGTCGCGGTCGCGCCGAACGCGTCGCGGTAGCGAGTGCGGAAGCGCTTGATCGAATCCTCGTCGAGCAACGCTTCTGAGGCGGGGAGCAGGACGAAGCCGTCGATCCGCCCGGTGGTGCGCTGGTCGGTCGCGTCGAAGGTACGGACGCTCTCGATCTCGTCACCGAAGAAGTCGAGGCGGAGCGCGTGGTCTTCGCCCGACGGGTAGAGATCGACGATCCCGCCGCGCACCGCATATTCTCCCTGGTCGTGGACGGTGTCGGTGCGGACATAGCCGTTCGCCTGGAGGAGCATGGCGAGCTTGTCGCGGCCGATCCGTTCGCCGGGCGCGAGCCGCGCGACGAGCTGGCGGATGCGGAACGGGGTGAGGACGCGCTGAGTCGCGGCGTTGGCGGTGGTGAGAAGGAGCTGTGGACCCTTGGGCTTGCCTTGCAGGCGTTGCAGCGCGGCGACACGTTCGGCCATGATGCGCAGCGTCGGCGAGGCGCGGTCGTAGGGAAGGCAGTCCCAGGCCGGGAAGCTCAGCACTTCGAGATCGGGCGCGAAATACGCCGCGGTGGAAGCGACCGCGCGCATCGCCGCATCGTCCGGCGCGATGAACACCGCGCGCGTCTTCGCGGCGCGCGCGAGGTCGGCGAGCAGCGACGGCTGGAAGCCGGACGGCACGCCGGAAAGGATCAGCGGGCTCGTCGCGGAGAGGATCGTCTTGAGGTCTGGCATCGGTTTCCTAAGGCCCTCTCCCCCTTGGGGGAGAGGGTTGGGTGAGGGGCTGTTCTAGGCGCTGCGCTGCTTGGCTGCCCCTCACCCCGACCCTCTCCCCGGAGGGGAGAGGGAATATGTTACTTCACGACCGTCACGTAGTTGATGTCGCGCATAGCCTGCATCATCGGGCCGTCCCACTCGGGTGGGCAGACGATCGAGCCGATCGCCCAGCCCATGATGTCGACGTCCTGTTCCTCCAGCAGCGCCTCGAACCAGTCGAGCTCTTCCGGCGTCCACGTTCTTCCATAGGTCGCGAAGAAGCCGCCGATCATCATGTCGGCTTCGCGCGTGCCGCGGTGCGAGCTGCGAAAGCCCAGGCGCTTGAGGCGGGTCTCGTGGTCCATTTCGAACTCCAAACACGAAGAGCCGGCGACCCGCTGGTAGCGAGCGTCGGCTAGGCTATAGAGGCCAGATAGTCATGCGACCCGAAATCCTCAATCCGCTGTTCGCCGAAACCCTCGTCCTGAAGGGGGTGGGGCCCGCGCTTGCTAAGCCGCTCGACCGGCTCGGGCTCGCGCGCGTCGTCGACGTCGCCTTCCATCTGCCGACGGGGTACGTCGATCGCCTGCCACGCACCGAGCTGATGTCGAGCGATGCCGGGCGGATCATCACGATCACGCTGACCCCGCGCGACTACAAGATCAGCGCCGGGCGGGGGCCTACCCGCGTGCAGGCAACCGACGAGCTGGGCAATTACGTCAGTCTCGTCTTCTTCGGCGGGAGTTCCGGTTGGGCGAAGAAGCTGCTGCCGATCGGTGAGGCCAAGCGCGTCTCGGGCCGGCTCGACGAATACGGCCAGGAATTGCAGATCGTTCATCCCGACATCGTCGAACCCGACGAGGAGCTGCGCGAGCGTGAGCCGATTTATCCGCTGTCGGAAGGCCTCACGTCACGACGACTGGCGGCGCTGACCACGCAGGCGGTCGCGCGCGCGCCGGACCTGCCCGAGTGGATCGAGCCGGGGTTGAAGGCGAAACGCGAATGGCCGGGCTGGCACGATTCGTTGGCGCGCATCCATGCCGATCCATCGGATGCGAAGGCGCGCGAACGGCTGGCCTATGACGAGGTGTTCGCGAACCAGTTGGCGATGACGATCGTCCGCGCCGATACCCGCAAGCGCCGAGGCCGTGCGTTGCAGGGCGACGGCCGGCTGCGCGATATGCTCAAGCTCCCCTACACGCTGACCGGCGCGCAATCGCGGACGGTCGGCGAGATCGAGGGCGACCTCGCGCAGACCGCGCCAATGCTGCGGCTGCTGCAAGGCGATGTCGGCTCGGGCAAGACGCTGGTCGCGGCGATGGCGATGCTGATCGCGGTCGAGGCGGGCGCACAGGCGGCGATGCTCGCGCCGACCGAAATCCTCGCACGCCAGCATTACGAGACGCTGCGAAAGACACTCGCCGGCCTGCCGATCGAGATTGGCGTGCTCACCGGCCGCGACAAGGGCCGCGTGCGCGAGGCTACCCTAATGGCGCTGGCGAGCGGCGAGATCGACATTCTCGTCGGCACGCACGCGATCTTCCAGGATGCGGTCGGCTACAAGGACCTCGGCCTCGTGGTGGTCGACGAACAGCACCGCTTCGGCGTCGCGCAGCGGATGACGTTGCAGGCCAAGGGCGTCGCGCCGCCGCATTTGCTCGCGATGACCGCGACGCCGATCCCGCGCACGCTGACGCTCGCGCAGTACGGCGAAATGGACGTCAGCCGTCTCGACGAGATGCCGCCGGGTCGCCAGCCGATCGAGACGCGCGTGATCTCCGAAGACCGGCTCGACGACGTGGTCAACGCGCTCGGCCGGCATCTGGCGGATGGCGGGCAGGCCTATTGGGTGTGCCCGCTGGTCGAGGAAAGCGAGAAGAGCGACCTCGCCGCCGCCGAAATGCGCGCGGAGGTGTTGCGCGCGCGGTTCGGCGAGAAGGTCGCGCTCGTCCACGGCCGCATGAAGCCGGCAGAAAAGGACGCGGTGATGGCCGAGTTCTCCGCCGCGCGCACGTCGGTCCTCGTCGCGACGACCGTGATCGAGGTCGGCGTCGACGTGCCCAACGCGACGCTGATCGTGATCGAGCACGCCGACCGCTTCGGTCTCGCGCAACTCCATCAGCTCCGCGGGCGGGTAGGGCGCGGCACCGGTCGATCGATCTGCCTGCTGATGCGTGGGTCGTCGCTCAGCGAAACATCCCGCGCGCGCCTCGCCCTCATGCGCGAGACCAACGACGGCTTCCGCATCGCCGAAGAGGATCTACGGCTCCGCGGCGCGGGCGAATTGCTCGGCACGAAGCAATCCGGCGAGATGGCGTTCCGGCTCGCGACCCCCGACATGATGGCCGACCTGCTGCAATGCGCGCACGACGACGCGCGGCTGCTGATCGATCGCGACGGTGGGTTGGAGGGACCGAGGGGGCAGGCGGCGCGGACGGCGCTCTATCTGTTCGATCGCGATGCGGGCGTCGCGCTGCTGCGATCGGGGTAAGGGCTGTTGCTTTCGCCCGCGCAGGACGACACGGGGGACGCATGCCAGCACTCTTCCCTATCCTCATTGTCCTGCTCGCCGGCGTCGGGCTGGCGGTCCAGCCGCCGACCAACGCCGCGTTGGCAAAGGCGTCGGGCTCGGTCTGGCTGGCGTCGCTCGTGTCGTTCGCGATGGGCACCGCGATCCTGTTCGCGATCTGGGCGGCGGCCGATCGGACGATGCCGTCGGCTTTGAAGGGCGCACCGGGGTGGGCGTGGCTTGGCGGGCTTTACGGCGCGTGCTTCGTCGCGGCGCTGGCCTATGCGTCGCCGCGTCTCGGGCTCGCCTCCGCGTTGACTTTAGCGGTCGGAAGCCAGCTCGTGACCGCTTTGGTGCTCGATCGGTTCGGTCTGCTTGGGCTTACCGCCCAGCCGATCAGCCTCATGCGCGTCGCAGGCGTCGTACTGGTGATCGGCGGCGTGCTGCTTGTTCGCGCCGGCTGACCTCAGCTGTTGCGGACCATCACCGTGAGCATGCCGTAATAGTCGGATAGCGGGATCGTCCGGTCGAGCTCGCAGCCGATCCGTCCGCCCAGCGACCAGCGTACGACTGCGTCGACATCGCCCAGGATCGGCAGGGCGATACGCAACCGGTCGCCAGCCTCGGGCGCCCCCTCGCACCGCGCCATCAGGCCGTTGGCGGACATGTTGACCAGGACCAGCTTCATTTTGCGGCCGTCGCCGTCGATCGCGTGCGTGCGGTGCATCACCTCGTCGCGCGGTTCGCCGCGATGGTCTCGAACAGCCGTGGCATAGTTTGGCATCGGACGTCCCCCGTTTTGAAGATGACCGACTTAACCCACTTGCGGTGAAGCCGGTGCAAACGGGGATGCTTAATACCGTGTTTTCCGTAACATAAAGGCTTTGATTACGAAGGGGTTAGCATCCCGTGTCGCTTCTTCCCGAGGCTCAGGCGCACGGGCGCCGCGACGTCGATCGAGGTGCTCGGCTCCTTCACGGCCTCGCCATCGACCCGCACCGCGCCCTCGGCGATCTTGCGCCGTGCTTCGCCGTTCGACGCGACGAAACCCAGTCCGACGAGTGCCTCGACGATACCGATCGTGCCGCCGGCGACGGCAAAGCTCGGCAGCGAGTCGCCCGACGCGCCTTCCTCGAACGTCTTCCGCGCGGTCTCGGCGGCCTGTTCGGCAGCATCGCGGCCGCGGCACATCGCTGTCGCTTCGTTGGCGAGCACGATCTTGGCGGCGTTGATTTCCGCGCCTTCGAGCGCTTCGAGACGCGCGATCTCGTCGAGCGGGAGGTCGGTGAACAGCTTCAGGAAGCGGCCGACATCGCGATCGTCGGTGTTGCGCCAGAACTGCCAGTAGTCGAAGTGCGGCAACTGGTCCTCGTGCAGCCAGACCGCGCCCGACATCGTCTTGCCCATCTTGCCGCCATCCGCCGTTGTGATCAGCGGGGTGGTGACGCCGTAGACCTCGGTCGAGTCCATGCGACGTGCGAGTTCGATGCCGTTGACGATGTTGCCCCATTGGTCCGAGCCGCCCATCTGCAAGCGGCAGTCAGCGCGACGCGAAAGCTCCAGGAAGTCGTAGGCCTGGAGGATCATGTAGTTGAACTCGAGGAAGCTCAGCGACTGTTCGCGGTCGAGGCGGAGCTTGACCGAGTCGAAGGCGAGCATCCGGTTGACCGAGAAATGCTGGCCGACGTCGCGCAGGAACGGGATGTATTCGAGCGCGTCGAGCCACTCGGCGTTGTCGAGCATGATCGCGTCAGTGGGCCCGTCGCCGAAACTCAGGAAGCGTTCGAAGATGCGACGGATCGAGGCGACGTTGGCCTTGATCCCGTCCTCGCCGAGCAGTTTCCGCGCTTCGTCCTTGAAGCTCGGATCGCCGATCTTGCCGGTGCCGCCGCCCATCAGGACGATCGGCTTGTGCCCGGTCTGCTGGAGCCGGCGGAGCAGCATGATCTGGACGAGGCTGCCGACGTGGAGCGACGGAGCGGTTGGATCGAAGCCGATATAGCCGGGCACCACCTGCTTGCCGGCGAGCGCATCGAGCGCGGCGGCATCGGTCATCTGGTGGACATAGCCGCGCGAGGTCAGCGTGGTGAGCAGGTCGGACTGGTAGGTCATGGGAGCGCGCTTAGGACAAAAGCTCGGTCAGGAAAACGGCGCGCACGAAACTTGTTTCCCCGCGACGGCGGGGACCAAGCCTGGGCTCGCGCCTTCGCGGGAGAACAATCTTACGTTCGTGGCAACTGCGACGTGGGGTCGACTGGCGTGCGGCCCTTGCGGAGTTCGAAGTGCAGTTCGGGCCGATCCGCAAACCCGGTATCTCCCGATAGCGCGATGGTCTGGCCGCGCTTCACGCTCTGGCCGCGTTGGACCAGCAGCTTCGACGCGTGGCCGTAGACGCTCGTCCAGCCGCCGCCGTGCTTGACGATTACCAGACCGCCGAGCGCGGCGATGCCGTCTCCGACATAGGCGACGACGCCGTCAGCCGCGGCGTGGATCGGCGTTGCCATCGGCACCGCGATCTTGATGCCGTCATTGCGCTCGCCGCTTGCGCCGGGGCCGAAGCGTTTCACGACCCGACCGTCGACCGGCCACAGGAACCCGCCGCTTGCCAGCCGTGCGGGTGCGGTGACGACCGCGTTCGACGGCAGCACGCGGCGCGGCGTCGCGATTGGTTTTGCCGGTGCCTGGTTATTGGCGAGCGCCGGCTCGCCGCCGGTCAGGATGTCGTCAATGTCGAGCTTGAACGCCGAGGCGCGTTCCGCGGCACTGGGCCTGCCGCCGCCGGGGGCGTCGGGGATCAGGACTCGTTGGTCGGCGCGCAACACGTATGGCTCAACCAGCGCGTTGGCCGCCACGATCCGCGACCATTCTACGCCATAGGCGCGCGCGATCGCGATGCCGGTCTCGCCGCGGCGGACCTGGTGATAGCGCCCGCCGGGGATCGTCAGCCGCTCGCCGGTCTCGATCGTGTAGGGCGAATCGAGATCGTTCGCGCGCGCGATCGCCTCGAGCCCCGCACCGCTCCGGTCGGCGACCTTGCTCAGCGTATCGCCGGGTTGCACGATATAGGTCGCGTCAGGGATCGTCTTGGCATCAGCGCGGACCGGACGCGCCTCCCAGGCCGGGCGCGGCGCGGGCAGGGTCGTCACAGCGCCGGTATCGCGGCGGGGTCGGTCATCGGACCCGTCCTGCGGTACGGCCTGGTCCCGACGAGGTGGCGGATCGTAACGCTGGACGGGTGGACCGCGGTACGGGCGCTGCGGACGACGGTCAGGGGCCGGCTGGCCGTAGCCGGCGGGGCGTTCGACCTGCGGAATGCACGCGGCGAGCCCGAGCAACGGCAGCGAGGCCGCCGCCAGCAGGGACCGCGCGCGCACCATCACCGATAGGCCTGGGTGAGCACGTCCAGCGATTCGGTGTGGGTCAGGTCGAGATGCAGCGGCGTCACCGAGACGAATCCGTCCGCGGTCGCTTCGAGATCGGTCGCGTGCGCGGGCGTCTCGACGGTCCGACCCAGCGCGAACCAGTGATATTCGTAGCCGCGCGGATCGGTGTTGGTGACGATCTCCAGCCGCCCGTAGTCCCGCAGGCCCTGGCTGACCACGCGCACGCCCTTTACCGCATCGGCGGGGCCGGCAGGAAAGTTGACGTTGACCAGCGTCCCCGGCGCCATCGGTGCGTCGAGCAACGGCCGCAATACGCGTTCGCCCCAGGCAGCGGCGGCCTCGAACGGCACGCTGTCACCCATGCCCTCGCGGCTATAGAGCTGGCTCAACGCGATCGAGCGGATACCGCCCAGCGCGCCCTCCATCGCTGCCGAGACGGTCCCCGAATAGGTCACGTCCTCGGCAAGGTTCGCGCCCCGGTTGACGCCGGAGAGGATCAGGTCGGGCGGGCAATCCTTCATGATCTTGGCGAGCGCCATCATCACCGCGTCGGTCGGCGTGCCCGCGACGGAATACCGCTTCTCGCCGTGCTTCCGCACCCGGATCGGCCGCGACAGCGTCAGCGAATGCCCGGCGCCCGACTGTTCCTCGGCAGGTGCGACCACCCAGATATCGTCCGACAAGGTCCGGGCGATCGTCTCCAGCACCTTCAGACCGGGCGCATGATAACCGTCGTCATTGGTGAGCAGGATCCGCATCAGCGCTTAGGCTCCAACAGCGTAAGCCCGCCGAGATACGGCTGGAGCACGTCCGGAACCGCCACCGAGCCGTCCTCCTGCTGGTAATTCTCCAGCACCGCGACCAGCGTCCGGCCGACCGCGAGCGCGGAACCGTTGAGCGTGTGGACGAACCGCGTGCCCTTCTCGCCCTCGGGCCGATAGCGTGCGTTCATCCGCCGCGCCTGGAAGTCGGTACAGGTAGAGACGCTGCTGATCTCGCGATAGCGCGCCTGGCCCGGCAGCCAGACTTCGAGATCGTAGGTGCGTGCCGCGGTGAAACCCATATCGCCGGTGCATAGGAGCATCCGCCTGAACGGTAGCTGCAACGCGTCGAGCACGCCTTCCGCACATGCCGTCATCCGCTCATGCTCGGCCTCGGACATGTCGGGAGTGACGATCGAGACCATCTCGACCTTGTCGAACTGATGCTGGCGGATGTAGCCGCGCGTATCGCGACCCGCGGCGCCAGCCTCGGAGCGGAAACACGGCGTCAGCGCGGTGAAGCGCAGCGGCAGTTCGCCCTCGCTCAGGATCTGTTCGCGGACGATGTTGGTGAGGCTCACCTCCGCGGTCGGGATCAGCCAGCGACCGTCGGTGGTCCGGAACAGGTCCTCCGAGAACTTCGGGAGCTGGCCGGTACCGAACACGGCCTCGTCACGGACGAGAAGCGGCGGCGAGACCTGCTCGAAGCCGGCGTCGGCGACATGATCGAGCATGAACTGGCCAAGCGCGCGTTGCAGCTTGGCGGCCGGCCCGCGGACGAGCGTGAAGCGCGCCCCCGACATCGCCGCACCGGTCTCGAAGTCGAGGCCGATCGCAGGACCGATTGCGTCATGCTCGCGCGCCGCGAAGGCGAACGTCGTCGGCGTGCCCCGCGTGTGGACGAGCGCGTTGTCGTCCTCGCCGCCGCCCTCGGGCACGTCGGTCGCGGGAAGGTTGGGGATCGCGGCAAGCATGGCCTGGAGTTCGCTACCAAGCCGCGCCTCATCGGCTTCCAGAGCGGGCAGCGCCTCCTTCAGGCTCGCGACTTCGGCCATCAGCGCCTGCGCCTTGGCCTCGTCCTTCTGCGCCTTGGCCTGGCCGATCGCCTTCGACAGTTCGTTGCGGCGGGTCTGCGCGATCTGCGAGTCCGCGATCGTCGCGCGGCGCTGTTCGTCGAGCGTCACCAGCGATGCGGACTGCGGTGCGACACCCCGCTTGGCGAGGGCGGCGTCGAAGGCGGCGGGATCGTCGCGGATCAGGCGTATGTCGTGCATGGCCGGGCTATGCCGAGGGCCGCGAGCGTACGCAAGGCAGGCCCTCTGAAACCTCCCCCTTGGCGGGGGAGGACCAAGGGTTCGCAACCTCTCGCGTTCGCGGCGCGTTCTTCGACCATACGCATAGCGAAAAGGAGAAACCTGCATGCATCTTCCCCATAACTCCGTCGTGCTCGTCGCCGACGGCCGGAAAATGCTGTTCCTGCGCAACGAGGGCGACGTCGAATTCCCCAATCTCGTCGTCGAAAAGGCGCAGGAGCAGGACAATCCGGCAACGCGCGAGCAGGCGACGGACTCCGCCGGCCGAGCCTCTTCGCCGCAGGGGGGTGTACAGAGTTCGGTGGAGCCGACCGACTTTCACCAGATCGAGGAAGACCGCTTCGCCGCCGACGCGGCCGACTTCCTGAAGACCGGCGCGCTGAAGAACACGTATGACTCGCTGATCGTGGTCGCGCCGCCGAAGACTCTGGGCGAACTGCGCAAGCATTATCACAAGGAGGTGGTCAGCCGCCTCAAGGGCGAACTCGACAAGGACCTGACCGGGCATCCGATCAAGGACATCGAGAAGGCACTCAAGAACGCCTGATCGCCGCTAACAAACCCGATTCCCCCTAACGAAAAAGGCCCCGGTGGATCGATCCACCGGGGCCTTTTCCTGTTTGTTGCCGATGTGGCCGGTTCAGACCTTCACCGCCGCCGGTTTCGCGAACCGCTTGCGGGCTACCAGCGCTGCTGCTGCGGCGCCGAACAGCAACACCATCGGCGGCGCGGGGACGGGGGCGGGCGGGCCACCGCTCGATCCTGGCGGATCGCCATGATGACCACCGGAACTCGTGCTGCTGCTGGTCGACGTGCTGCTCGCCGACGAGGTCGACGAGGCGGAGGACGTGCTGCTGCTCGATGCCGACGTGACGTTGCCGCTCGACGACGACGAGACATTGCCGCTCGAAGACGAAGACACGTTGCCGCTGGACGAGGACGATACGTCGCCACTCGATCCGCCCGACGCCGAGGTGCTGCTGACGCCGCCGGTCGACGACGACGTCGACCCGCCGCTCGAGGTCGACGAGATCACGATGCTGCCGCTCGATCCGCCGCCACCGCCGCCGAAGCCCCCTCCGAAGCCGCCGCCAAATCCGCCCGATCCGCCGAAGAAACCGCCGCTGCCACCGACCACGACGGGAACGCCTCCGCCGCCACCGCCGCCGATGAAGCCGCTACCGACCGGCGCGATCGCGGGGTTGGGCGCCGCATTGGCGACCGTGACGATCGTCGGCGTGCAGGCGGTGCTGGTCGTCGTCGTGACCCGGCGACGCAGGCGCGGGCGGGCAACCGACGCGACCTGACGATGAACCGCATGTTTCACCAGGACGCGCTTGGTGTTCGCGGTCCGTGCCGGCCGTTCGGCGACGTGCACCGCACCCCCGCCGATCAACGCACCGCCGCATGCGCATGCGCACAATTTAGCCAGAGCCATCCTCACCGACATATCGTCATTCTTTCATTGTCGACATTCGCTGTAATGCCGCACCCCGTCCGCAGCTTGCATCCTGCTATCCGACTAACTGCAAAAGAAACGGTTAAGTGCAACCGCATTATCCGAACCTAGTATAGGTAACGAACTATTTACGCATCCATAGCTGACACGATCGACGTTAACGTGCCGGGCTGGGACATAAAAGCACCAAAAGCAGGCGCGTGCCGAGGTATCCGGGCCGTGCTGCCAGCGGATAAGGTCCGGTTCGGTCTTGCCAAATGTTGGCGCGCGACGCGAGCGGCAAGCCACGCAATAAAATGTCCGTTTTGATGCAGGATGCGCAAGTGGGGTCGCTTGTGGTGCCGGACGGCTGCGACTATAGGCGCTTTCACCATTTGGGGGAGGCTTCTGGAGATCGGCGTGGCTGATCCGACGAGGCCAAAGGGAGAGTGGTATGGCGACCGTTATGAATCGTATGGACGATACCGACAATTCCAACCACGGCGCGGCAAACGACCGTAGCGCGGATGACGGCGGTGCGGACGGCGCGTACCGTCCCGATGCCGACGAACCTTTCATGAGTCTTCGGCAACAAGCCTATTTCCGACGCAAGCTGCAGGCCTGGAAGGAAGCGATCCTGCGGGAGTCGCAGGAAACCCTGTCGCAGTTGCAGGTCGACTCGCTGCGCGAGGCCGATCTGACCGACCGCGCGTCGAGCGAGACCGACTGGTCGATCGAGCTGCGAACGCGCGATCGGCAGCGCAAGCTGGTCTCGAAGATCGAATCCGCCATCCGCCGGATCGACGAGGGCGAATACGGCTATTGCGAAGTGACCGGTGAGCCGATCAGCCTGGCACGGCTCGAAGCACGACCGATCGCGACGATGACCGTCGAGGCGCAGGAACGCCACGAGCGGCACGAGAAGGTCTCGCGCGAGGATTGAACTCCGGACGTCGACGCCGCGGGAGTCGAGGGCGCGGGTCAGCGGCATGCGTCGGATCCGTTAGGTCTTTCGTCGCAGTATGATGCTATGATCCGTCGGCGATAAGGATCGGGGCAGCCGGGAGCGAACGGCGACCAAACGGGACGAATGGCGTGACAGAAGCTTTTGACCGATCGACGACGACTGATGCCGCGGCCGACGCGCAGGACACGTCGTCTCCCGATGTGTCGGGCAACCGCGTCGGCAGCCGCGACAGCCTGTTTCTCATGGCAAAGCTCAGGCTGGCGGACGAGCGTGGACCTCGGGAGGTCCGCGTCCGCAATCTTTCCGAGCGCGGCCTGATGCTCGAACTGGACAAGGTCGTCGCGATCGCAACGCCGGTACTGCTGGAACTGCGCGGCCTCGGCGAAATCGGCGGCAAGGTCGCATGGTGCACCCAGGGTCGCATCGGCATCGCGCTCGACTCGCCGATCGATCCCAAGAAAGCCCGCAAGGTTGCCGGTGTGTCGCAATCGGCCAGTACGCCCTTCTATGCCAAGGCGGCGACCGAACGCTGATCGCACAGACTGCCTCTCAGTGTCCCCCCGGACCGATGTCCGGGGAGTGCTGCGGGTGCTGAAAGGCAGCGGATCAGAGGCTGACGATTTCCTCTTTCAGCTTGAGTTTCTGTTTCTTCAATCCTGCCAGGATGGTCGCATCGGGCAAAGGCCGGTGAGCTTCGGCTGCAATCCGTTTATCGAGCACGGCGTGCTTGGTTTCCAGAGCTGTCTGATGCGTCGTCTGCACGGTAGGATACCTCCTGCATTCGGGTTGGGAGCTGAGTAAACCACCGTGTCACGGAAATGTCTTCATCGGAAATGGACCAAATCGATTGAACGAGCGGTTTTCCGCGGTGACTGGTGAATTGATCGCAGATCGTCCCGCATCGACGCAAATCGCCGGCCCGGTCGGTTTAGCGCTCGCGCCCGTCGGCGGATTTGCTAAGGGGCACGGCAGCAGCCAGTAATACCGGGGGACGAGGTGGACGAGGCGCAGACCAAAGCTCAACTCGAAGCCATGCGCATCGAGCATCGCGATCTCGACGACGCGATCGCGGCGCTGGCTGCCAAGCCCGTGCCCGATCAGTTGCAGATGGCGCGGCTGAAGAAGCGCAAGCTGCGGCTCCGCGACGAGATTGCCGCGCGCGAGGATATGCTGATCCCCGACATCATCGCGTGATCGCCGTCCTCGTCTGACGCGTTCCCGCTCAGATCAGGACCCCGCCGCACCGAACGACGCATTTCGGGACAGATCTTGGTTAACGCGGCGCTCGCCATGATGGGCTAGGCAGGCGCGCTATGCCATCGCGCTGTTCATGACTGACTCTCGACACGAAACGCAGATGCATCGTCGGTTGATCGACGCGCTGTATAGCGAATCGATGCTGCTGGCCGACGAAGCGCGCGCCTATTTCGATGAAGTGGGCCGCAACGAGCGCGACGGGCTCGATCCGTTCGTGCGCGTCGGTTTCAGTTGCGAATCGCTCAAGGTCACGACTCGGCTCATGCACGTGATCGCGTGGCTGCTGACGCAGCGCGCGGTTCAGGCTGGCGAACTGGACGTCAAGGATGCGCTCGATCCATCGCGCCGCCTGGGAGATGGGCCGGTTACCGACAGGGTTCTGCTTGAATCCTTGCCGGCCCGTGCGCGTGTGTTGATCGACTCGAGTACGGACCTGCATAGACGGGTTGCGCTGCTGGACGCCGCGCAATCGCTGCCCGACACGCTGCCGAGTGCGGTACGTTCGATGCATCGGCGGCTGGCCCAGGCATTCTAGGCGGCCGATGCGCCGCGATAGCGTGCATCGGCCGCGGTCCGCGACAAGAGTTGGTCGCGATCAGCTGATGTGTACGGTCTTGGTGATCAGGTGTGCGGCAACGCCTTCGGGGCCGTCCTCGGAACCGTGGCCGCTGTCCTTGATCCCGCCGAACGGGCTGTCGGGATAGCTGAGCCGGACGTTGTTGATCGCGATCATCCCCGCCTCGATCGCGTCGCCGAGCACGTTCTGCCGGCGACCGTTCTCGGTGAAGCAATAGGCGGCCAGACCGAACGGCAGGCGGTTGGCTTCGGTGATCGCGTCCTCGTCGGTGGCAAATCGGCTGAGCAGCGCGATCGGGCCGAACGGCTCCTCGTTCATCGCGCGCGCCGACAACGGTACGTCCGACAGCACGGTCGGCTGGAAGAAGAACCCGCCGCTGCCGCCATACTCGCCGCCCGCGAGCAGCTTGGCGCCGTGATCGGTCGCATCGCCGACCAGTTCGGCGATGGCCTCGGGTCGGCGGGCATTGGCCATCGGGCCCATCTGGCTGGTCGCGGCCATCCCGTCGCCGACCTTCAGCGCGCGCGTGCGTTCGGCGAAGCCTGCCGCGAACCGGTCGTAGATGCCGTCCTGGACATGGAAGCGGGTCGGTGCGACGCAGACCTGGCCGGCGTTGCGGAACTTGTGCGCGACTAGCGTGTCGAGCGTCTTGTCGAGATCGCAATCGTCGAACACCAGCACCGGACCATGCCCGCCCAGCTCCATCGTCGTCCGCATCATCGTGTTGGCGGCGAGCTTCATCAGCGCCTTGCCGACCGGGACCGATCCGGTGAAGCTCAGCTTCCGCGTGATCGGCGAGGCGAGCAAATGGCGGGAGACCATGTCGGGGACGCCGAACACGCACTGCGCGACGTCGCCGGGCAGCCCGGCATCCTGGAAACACTTCAGCACTTCGACCGCGCTGCCCGCGGTTTCCTCGGACGGCTTGATGATGATCGAGCAGCCGGCCGCGAGTGCGGGCGCGATCTTGCGGACGACGTTCATGACCGGGAAGTTCCAGGCGCAGAACGCCGCGACCGGACCGACCGGCTGATGCAGGACGAGGCTGCGCGAACCCGACGGACGCGGCAGCACGCGGCCGTAGATGCGTTGCGCTTCGCCAGCGTGGAAGTCGAGCAGCGCGGCAGCAAATGCGACCTCGCCCTTCGCCTCGGCCTGGATCTTGCCCTGTTCGAGCGTCGCGATCCGGGCGATGTGATCGGCGCGCTCGCGGAGCAATTGTGCAGTGCGGATGAGGATCGCCGCGCGCTTTTCGGGCGGGGTCGCGCGCCAGGCGATGAACCCGCGCTGCGTCGCCTCGAGTGCGCGGTCGAGATCGGCGGCGGTCGCGAGCGGCAACGCGGCCTGACCCGCGCCGGTCGCTGGATTGAGCACGTCGCGCGTCTCGCGCCCGCCGCCGCTCACCCATTCGCCAGCGATGTACAGGCCGAGGCTCGTGTCATAGGCCGTCGTCATAGATCGTCTCCATCCTAGTTGCGGGGCGTTTTGCGCTAGCGAGTCGGCCTTGAAGGCGAGGCCACGCACTGCCCATCGCGAGTACATCGTCGGGGCATCGTCGAGGCGCAACCCCGTGTGGCCCACGCATCGCGCAGCTTCGCGTCGGATGCCGGCCGATGCGCGACCAATGGTCGTGTCGGCGATCTTGGTGCATGCTCAGCAGTCTATGGCGAAGAAGAAGTATCTGCTGACCGCGACCCTGCCGGACGGGTATGTGAAGACGATCGGCCCGACGGCAACGCCGTTCACGCATTATTGGCGGCTGGTGGCGCATCTCGGCGGCGGGCGGACCGAGGTATTCTGGGGCCATACCAAGTCGCTCGCCGAGGCCCGCCGCAAGCGTGCTGCCGCAAGCGATCCCGGCATCGCGCGCGGCTGGGATCGGTATGATTTCGAGATCGTCGAACTCGTTCGATCCACGGACTAGCGCGCTTTCGGTCATCGGCGCGACGCGCGATCGGAACGTCCGCGCCGTCTCTGCGCTCTGGTGTTGCGTACCAGGACAGGATTGATGACATGAAGATCGGTTTTATCGGCTTCGGCCAGATGGGCAGCGCGATGGCCGCCAATCTGCTCAAGGCCGGGCATGACGTGACGGTGTGGAACAGGTCGGCCGACAAGGCGGCCAAGCTCGTCGAGGCGGGGGCGCACCTGGCCGAGAAGCCGGTCGACGCGGCGCAGGGCGAGGTGGTGATGACCATGCTTGCGGACGATCGCGCGCTTGAGGCGGTGGTGTACGGCGAGGGTGGTATTCAAGGTGCCCCCGCGCTGCACGTGTCACACAGCACGATCGGCATCGCACTGGCGGATCGTCTCGCAGCCGATGCCGGAAACGGGTTCGTCTCTGCCCCGGTGTTCGGCCGCCCGGTCGCGGCAGAGGCCGCCAAACTGTTCGTGATTGCTGCCGGTTCTCCGGCGAACCTCGATCGCTGCGAGCCATTGTTCGCCGCGATCGGACAGCGGACGTTCCGGATCGGCGAGACGCCGTCGGCCGCGAACCTCGTCAAGCTCAGCGGCAATTTCATGATCATGGCGGCGGTCGAGGCGATGGCCGAGGCGATGACGCTGGCCGAAAAAGGCGGCGTCGATCGCCGGACGTTGCTTGACGTGCTAACCGGCACATTGTTCGGCGCGCCGATCTACCAGACCTATGGCGACATCCTCGTCGAGGACCGGTTCCACCCCGCCGGCTTTGCCGCACCGCTCGGCCTCAAGGACATGACGCTGGCCGATACCGCCGCGACCACGCTCCGTGCGCCGATGCCGATCCTGGGTATCGTCCGCGACCATTTGCGCTCGGTGATCGCCAGCGAGGGCGAGGATGTCGACTGGGCGGGCGTCGCGCTGGCGGTCCGGCGCGGTGCGGGTATCGCCTAGCTGCGGGCTAGGACCGGTGGCGGGGCGGCAATCGCCGTCGCCAGCGCAGCAAACCGGTCACCAGCATCGCGCTCGGCACCAGTCCGGTGACGAACGCCAGCCACCGTCCGACCAGTCCGAATGCTTCGCCGCCGTGTAGCGGGTGCAGCCAGCTCAGCACCGTATCGCCGCTGGTGTCGGCAAGCCCGTCGCGGACGGCGAGGATTCGGCCGGTATACGGGTCGAGCCAGACGTTGGTACGCGGGAACCGGCGGCTCGGCTCGCCCGGCCGCGCGAGATTGATCCGGATCGGCGCCGTGGTCGTTGCCGGTGTCTCGATCCAGGCGAGCGCGCCATCGGGAAATCGGCGCTGGGCGACTGCGATCAGGCGGTCGACCGGCGGCGCACGGCCCACCGGTTCGACCGTAAGCGCAGGCACGTGGAAGAGCGGCGACGCGCGGGCGATCAGCGGCCTGGTCTGGTCGGGCAGGTCGAGCAGGGCGCCCGTCGCGGTGATCGCGAGCAGCGGGATCAACCCGATCAGCCCGGTCAGCTTGTGAAGATCGTAGAGCCGGCGGATCGTGGCGGCGGGGCGTTTGAACCGCAGCGCCCGCCACCAACCATCCGGTCTCGGCCACCACGCCCAGAGTCCGCTGGCGATCAGGACGAGCATCGCGATGCCGGCGATGCCCATCGCGATGCCGCCCGGTTCGCCGAGCAGTAGGCGATAATGCAGGTCATAGATCCAGGTCACGACCGTATCGCCCCAGAAGCCGGTCCGGATCGTCGTCAGGCGGACCGGGTCGATCCACAGCAGCATCGGCGCGAACGCACGCCCCGCGGTCTCCTTCGGCGTATAGTATCGGACCGGGATCGCGCCGCCGCTCGGGGCGATCTCGATCCGCCAGGCACCTGTTCGCGAGGGATGCTCGCGGTGCAGCGTATCCACGACCGCCTGCCACGACGGCGGGCGCGTACCGTCGGGCACCGCGCGTAACGCCGGGCTGAACGCCGCGTCGATCTCGGGGTAGAAGACGAGTGCGCTGCCGGTCAGTCCGGCGAACGCGAAGATCAGCCCGACCGAGAGGCCGAGCCACAGATGGATGTGACGAACGACGACGCGCGCCGATCGCGGCCGGGCGGGAATCGGGGCGGCGATCGAGGCGGTAATCCGGGCGGGCATCAGAGCCGCAGCCGCACCGCGCCGAACAGCGCGCGCGGATCGGCGGGGGCGTGGAGCCGTTGCGTGCCGTCGTACCAGACATATTCGTAGTGGTCGTTGGCGAGGTTCTTGACCTGCACCGACACCTCGACGTGCGGTGTCACGGCATAGGCGACTTCGGCGTTGAGCACGACATAGCTGCCATAGCGCCCCTGCGTGTTGGCCGGGGTAAGTTCGTAGCTCGACTGGCCATTGCCCCAGAGCGACAGCCGCAACCGGTCGACCGCCGTCACGTCGAGCCCGCCCGAGACGACGTTCTGCGGGACATGATCGATCGCGTTGCCGGCCTGGGACGGAGTCGCGGGGTCGGGCGTGACGATCGTCGCGGTCTGGTGCGAATAGCTGCCCCACAGGTCGACGCCGCGCGCGGGTTTGAGGTCGAGCTGGAGATCGATTCCGCGCCGCCGGGTCTTGCCGAGATTGTCGAAATCGCCCGACGGGTCGTTCAGCCGTCGCTTCAGTTCGCCGCTCGCGGTCTGCTGCCACAGCGCGACGCGCGCCTCGAGCCAGCGACCCCGCGTGAGCTTGATACCGCCCTCATATCCTTCGTTGATCGAGGGGGCGACATCGGTCGTGCGCGGCGGCACCAGATAGGCGCCCGAGCCCGCGCCGATCTGGAACGTCCGGCCATAGTTCGCATAGAGCGTGACATCGCGGACCGAGGTGATCGCGACGCTGAGCTTGGGCTGGCTGATCGTGCCATAGTCGTTGATCGGCGCGGTGGTGCCCGCGAGCCGGTTGGCGAAATGCCCGTCGACCCGGTCGATCCGCCACGCCGGCGTGATCTTGAGCCAGGCGGTCGGCTCGATCACCGCCTGGAGGTAGCCGCCATACACGGTCAGGCCGAATTGCTGGTCGCGCGTCTGGCTGGTGATGACGCGGCGATCGGTCAGCCAGCGCAGGCTGCGATTGTCCTGCACCTGGATGTCACCCCCCGCCTCGATCATCAGCGCGTGGAGAAAGTCGACGTGTGGGTGGTAATGCAGCGCGACGATGCCGCCATATTGCCATTCGTCGGTCAGCCGCCGCTGCTGCGCGACGCTGGCCGAGAACCGTACATAGCGATCGTCGGTGAGGCTGTTCGCATAGCCCTTCGCGCTGAGCGCCAGCGTGTCGGCCAGATCCGAATCGAGGTGGAGGCTGTACTGGCCGATCCGACGCTTGCCGCCATCGGTTTCGGACACAGCATAGGATCGTTGCCGGTCGGCATAGGCGTCGGCGTCCGTCAGGTAGCCCGGTTCCTGCGCGGTCGCGGTCGAGTAGCGGACGATCGCGCCGAGCCGGGTCGCGCCGAAATCGTAGAACCACTTGCCCGCGAGATTGAGCCGATCGAGGTCGGCATGGTCGCGATAGCCATCGGTCCGGCGATAGCTGACCAAGTAATTCTGGCTGAACTTGCCGCGTTCGAGCCCCGCCGACACCTGGCCATCGGCGGTCCCGAACGCGCCGCCGATGACGCGCGCGTCGAGGTAATTACCGCCGATCCGGGTCAGGATGTTGGCGTTGCCGGCGATGTTGTTCAGTCCCCAGCGCGGATCGGACGTGCCACGGACCAGTTCGATTCCGGCGATGTCGAGCGGCGCGACCATGTCGATTCCGGTCATCCCGCCGGCATTGTCGTTGGTCGGGATGCCGTCGACCATCAGCTTGACCGCGTTGATCTCGCCCTCGCCGTTGAACCCTCGGATCGAGAAGCGGCCCGATGTCGTACCCTGGTTGAAGTCGGTCAGCACGACGCCCGGCAGCCGTGCGAAGATCTCCCAGGCGTTGTCGACCGACTGGCGCTGCGCGACGTCGCCGCCGAGCAGATCGACCGAGGTCAGGACGTTGCCGGTCGAGCGCGCCATGCTCGGCGCGGTGACGACGATATCGCCGATCGTGAAGCGCGTATCGCTTTCGGTCGGCGGGGCATTGGCGGTTTGCGCGGCACTCGGCGTGGCGAAGAGCAGCGGCACGACGACGGCCAGCGCCATCGTCGCCTCGTGGGGAGGCGTGAATCGAAACATCGGCAATTCCAGTGATCGGCGCGCATCTCGGGAATGCGCGTCATGAATCGGTGCACATCGCGCTCGGCGACATGCGTTTCAGAGGATCAGAGGTAGGCCGGCGGGCCGCGTAACGGCGGGCGCAGATACCGCGTCAGCGCGCGCGGGAGCGGTCGAACATACCGCCATGCGAGCGCCATGGCGAAGGCGATCGCAGCGATACGCAGGACGAGATCGACACTTTCCAGCGCGTGCGCGGTCAGGCTCGAAAACGCGCAGGGCATCTCCGCCTTGTCGTGCTTGGTCGAGCGATCGTGGCTCATCGCCGATCCGGCGCCGTCGTCGTGCATGCCCGGCATGGCGATCGCCTGTGGAGCTACCGCCTGTGCCGTCATGCCTTGTGCCGTCATGTCCTGCGGGGTCATGCCCGAGCAGAGCGTGATCGCGATACGGCCATGCTCGCTGGACACCATGTAGCCCGAGGGCACCAGCAGTTTCATCGCCAGCGCCGCCACGCACAGCATTGCCGCGAGGTAGCGATGGGACAGGGCAAGGCGGCGAAGACGGTACACGAATCGGGGGTAGCCGGGTGCGGGCGGCCTGTCACTTGGCCATCCTGTCCTCCCCGCACGGCAAGGATCAGCGGATCATGCGGGCGATCGTCTTGGCAGCGGCCGCACCATAAGGCGGCTTCAGTCCGGCGAGCTTGGCGACATCGAGCCGCGATTGCTTGAAGACGGCGCGCGCGTGGCTGAACGTGCGAAAGCCGTCGATGCCGTGATACGCGCCCATCCCCGACGGGCCGCTGCCGCCGAACGGGAGGTCCTCCATCGAGATATGGAAAATCACGTCGTCTAGCGTCACCCCGCCGGAGATCGTCCGGTCGAGCACGCGGCGGCGTTCGGCGTCGTCGCTGCCGAAATAATAGAGCCCGAGCGGTCGGTCGCGGCGGTTCACCTGCGCGATCGCGTCGTCGATCCCGTCGTAGCGGCGGATCGGCAGGACCGGGCCGAAGATCTCTTCCTGCATGACGATCATGTCGTCGGTCGCGTCGCGGACGATATGCAGCGGCATTTTCCGCGAGTTGGCGGCGCCGAAATCCTCGTTGGCGGGGTTCACGACCTCGACCGTCGCACCCTTCGCACGGGCGTCGGCGATCCAGTCGGTAAGGCGCTGGTGGTGGCGATCGTTGACCACCGAGGTGTAGTCGGCGTTGGCGAGCAGCGTCGGGTACATCGCGCTGGCCGCCGCCTTGATGCCGTCGACGACCTTGGCCTCGTCCGCCGAGGGGACGAGCATGTAATCGGGCGCGAGGCAGATCTGCCCCGCGTTCATCATCTTGCCGAGCGTGACGCGTTCGGTTGCCTTAACGATATCAGCCGATGCGCCGAGGATTACTGGCGATTTGCCGCCGAGTTCGAGCGTGACCGGGGTCAGATTATCCGCGGCGGCGTGGAGAATGTGGCGACCGATCGCGGTCGCGCCGGTGAAGATCAGGTGATCGAACGGGAGCGCGGAGAAGGCCTTGCCGACCTCCGCATCGCCCGAGACGATCGCTAGTTCGTCCTGCTCGAAATACCGCGGGGTGAGTTCTTCGAACAATGCAGCGGTGGCAGGGGTGTATTCGCTCGTCTTCGCCATCGCGCGATTGCCCGCGGCGAACACGCCCGCGAGCGGACCGATCAGCAGGTTCACGGGGAAATTCCACGGCGCGATGATGCCGATCACGCCCTTGGGCTGGTATTCGACCCAGGCCTTCGCGCCGAGCAGCCCCAAGGGAAACTGCACCGGACGCCGGTCGGGTTTCATCCAGCGATCGAGATGCTTGGCGGCATGCGCGATCGGCGCGAGCGAGGCGCCGATATCGGTGATCATCGTCTGTTCGCGGCTACGATGCCCGAAATCCTCCGACACCGCATCGCAGAACCGCGCGGCGTTGTCCCGCACCATCGCTGCCGCGCGCTTGAGCCGGTCGAGCCGGACCGCCTTGGTGACCGGAAGCTCCGCCATGAACGCTTCGCGCTGGGCGGTGAGGATGGTCTGCATATCGGTCATCGGGGCATCCTCGAATGGGTAACGAACCCGCCTCGCAAGGTGAGCGGGGTTAAAGCGAACGCCAAGCGGTCGTGTGACGTCGTAGATACCGCCCGCTAGTTGCGATGCTCGGCGGGAGGCGGTGCCAACGGCTTTCGTTTGTGCTTACCTCCCGCTGCCAGGACGATGACGGCGCTCGACAGCAGAATACTCGACACGAGGACGCCGACCGATAGCAGGCCTGCGTTGGTCACGCGGGCATCGAATTTCGTCCGTGCGCCGATCCGGATCGAAACTTCGGCGGCGTGATCGTGACCGATCGACCGGCGTTCGGCGATATCCAAGTTTTTCATCGGTAAAAGCTGAACCCTCGTTGGTCATCGGGCAAGCCCCCAAGCCTCAGATAGCGAAGCAACGGCGTCGCTCCATAGGCCACGTCGTCGGGCGTGATGGTCTACCGCATCGGCGGCGACGAAGGATGCGGGGTGGGCAACACTGCGTCTCACGCCCCCACCGGCAAATCCCGGAACGCCTGATCCTTGTCGACGCGGATTTCGCCGGGGAGGCCGAGGACGCGTTCGGCGATGATGTTCTTTAGGATCTCGTCGGTGCCGCCGGCGATGCGCAGGCCCGGTGCCCACATCGTCGCGGCGTGGAACGCGCCCTTCAGCGGGGTCAGCGCGGGGTCGGAGATGATGCCATATTGATCGCCCGCCTCAACCGCGGTGTTGCCGATCGCCTGTAGCTGGTTGGCGGCGACGATCTTGCCGATCGAGCTTTCGGGGCCGGGCACCTGGCCCTTCGACAGCGCGGTGATCGTCCGCATGCGGGTGTTGCGCAGGCCCTCCGATTGCACCCACCAGTCGGCGAGCGTCTGGCGGAACGCGGCGTCCTTCAGCAGCGGGCCGTCTGCGCCGTTGGCTTGGGCGGCGAAGGCGAGGATGTCCTCGGGGCCGACGCCGCCGCTCGTACCGATCGCGAGCCGCTCGTTCATCAGCGTGAACAGCGCGACCTTCCAGCCGCCATCGACCGGTCCAAGCCGCTGCGCGTCGGAAATCCGGACGTCCTCGAACCAGACCTCGTTGAAGCTCGACCCGCCGGACATCTGGTGGATCGGGCGGATCTCGATCCCCGGCGCTTTCAGGTCAAGCCAGAACATCGTCAGGCCCTGGTGCTTCGGCACGTCGGGATTGGTGCGGACCAGGACGATGCCGTAGTCGCTGTAGTGCGCGCCCGAGGTCCAGACCTTCTGGCCGTTAATTACCCAGTCGTCGCTCCCATTCTCATTTTTGGCGCGGACGGCTCGCGTGCGGATTGCGGCGACGTCGGAGCCGCCGGCGGGTTCGGAGAAGAGTTGCGACCAGATCTCGTCGCCGCGTACTGCGGGGCCGACGAAGCGATGCTTGGTCGCGTCGTCGGCATAGGCCATCACGGTCGGCACGCACATGCCGAGCCCGATCGTGAAATAGCTGCCGTCGACCGCGTGTTTCGCCTCTTCCTGCCCGAAGATGACGCTTTCGATCGGGGTGCCGCCACCACCGCCCCATTCCTGTGGCCAGGTGATGCACGCATAGCCGCCCGCCGCTTTCCGCGCCTGCCACGCTTTAGCCTTGGTCATGTCGTCGGGGTAATGGCCGGCGTCATGCTCGGCGATGTTCGCGTCGAGCCAGTCGCGCGCGGCGGCGCGATACGTGTCTTCGGCGTCGCTGTCCTTGAAGTCCATGTGCTGCTCCGATCAGGCGGCGTTGCGCATTTCGAGTTGGCCGACGAGACGTTCGCGCCACGCCGCGGGGCTGCCGGCGACGAGCGCCAATTGGCGCGAGCGGCGGTAATAGAGGTGGCAGTCGGACTCCCAGGTGAAGCCCATCCCGCCATGCGTCTGGATGTTCTCCTTGGACGCGAACCAATAGGCGTCGGACGCGGCAACGCGCGCGGTGGCGGCGGCGAGCGGCAGTTCGGCGGCGCCCGCGTTGAGCGCCCACGCGCCGTAATAGGCGTTCGAGCGCGCGAGTTCGTTCTTGACGTACATGTCGGCGAGCTTGTGCTTGATCGCCTGATACCCGCCAATTTGCCGGCCGAACGCGTAGCGATCGAGCGCATAGCCCTTCGCCATCTCAAGACAGCGATCCGCGCCGCCAAGCTGCTCGAACGCAAGCAGGACCGCGGCCCGGTCGAACACCGCCTGCATCGCCGCGATGCCGTCGTCACTGCCGAGTTTCTCGCAAGGCACGCCATTGAAGGTGAGCCGCGCCGCACTACGCGTCGGGTCGAGCGTTTCGAGTACCTCGATCGCAACGCCTGCGCCCTTCTCGACGAGGTAGAGGCCGTCGCGCGCTAGGACGACGATCAGGTCGGCGACGTCGCCGTCAGTGACGGGGATATTCTCGCCGGTGAGCTTGCCACCGGACACGGTGGTACGGATCGAGCTTGCGGTGACCGGGCCGGCGCCCTCCGAGGTCGCGAACGCGCCGATGGCGTCGCCCGCCGCGATCCTCGGCAGCCATCGGACTTTCTGGGTGTCGCTGCCGTAGAGCATCAGCGCTTCGGCGACGAAATAGACGGTCGAGGCGAACGGGATCGGAGCGCAGGCTCGCCCCAGTTCCTCGGCGATCGCACAGAGTTCGATATGGCCGAGGCCTAGCCCGCCGAACTCTTCGGGGATCGCCGCGCCGAGCCAGCCTTGTGCGCCGACCGCTTTCCACAGGTCTACGTCATAGGCCTTGGCAGAGTCGTCGAGCACGACGCGAACGCGGTCGCTGCCGCAGTGCGACGCCAGGAATTTGCGCGCTTCGTCCTTCAGGAATTTCTGGTCGTCGGAATAATCGAAGTTCATGCGGACTCCTTGGCTTGCGCCCAATATTCGTCGCGGAGCAGGCGCTTGTAGAGCTTCCCCGTCTCGTGCCGCGGCAGCGCGTCGCGGAAATCGATCCGACGCGGCGCCTTCACATGGCTGAGGTTCGCGCGCGCAAAAGCGCTGAGTTCGGCGGCGAGTTGCACGCGATCCTCGGACGGGTCGGCAGGGCAGACAATGGCCACCACCTGTTCGCCCATTTCGTCGTCGGGCGCGCCGATCACCGCGACGTCGGCGACCTTCGGGTGCGTGACGAGGAGGTTCTCGATCTCGGCGGGATAGATGTTCACGCCGCCCGAAATGATCATGAAGCTCTTGCGGTCGGTGAGGTAGAGATAGCCTTCCTCGTCCAACCAGCCGACATCGCCGAGCGTCGTCCAGCCATGCGCGTTGGCAGCCTCGGCAGTCTTGGCAGGGTCGTTGTGGTATTCGAACGCACCGCCGCCCGCGAAATAGACGTCGCCTTCAGCGCGGGCCGGCAGCGCATTGCCCTCCTCGTCGCAGATCATCGTCTGCGCGGTAAGATTGCGGCCGACCGAGCCCTTATGCGCCAGCCACTCCGCGCTGGAGATCGCGCAGAACCCGTTGCCCTCGGTGCCGGCGTAATATTCGCCGATGATCGGGCCCCACCAGTCGATCATCGCTTGCTTGACCGGGAGCGGGCAGGGGGCGGCGGCGTGCCATACCGCCTTCAACGACGACACGTCGTAGCGCGCGCGGACTTCGGGCGGCAGTTTCAGCAGGCGGATGAAGTGCGTCGGCACCCATTGCGCATGCGTGACATGGAACCGTTCGATCGCTGCGAGCGCAGCTTCGGGATCGAAATGCTCCATCACTACGACGGTGCCGCCGACTTGATGCACCGCCATCGACCAGCGCAGCGGCGCGGCGTGATACAGTGGCGCGGGCGAGAGATAGACCATCTCGGGCGTGAAGCAATACAGCCCCTTGCCGAGCATCACGAGCGGCGAGACGTTGGTGCCGAACGGCTCGTCCGATAGCGCGTGTTTGACGCCCTTGGGTTTCCCGGTGGTCCCCGACGAATAGAGCAGGATGCCGCCGGGCGACGGGTCGGCGATCGGCGTGGGGGGCTTCGCATCGCGCGCGGCTTCGTAAGACGCGTATCCGTCGATCGCACCGTCGACGACGTAGCGGCGCACGTCATAGACCATCGGCACCAGCGCGGTGGCAACTTCTGCACACCCTTTGCTCACGATCAGCACGCGGCAATCGCCATCGCGAATGATGTACGCGGCCTCAGCCGCGGTCAGCTTCGACGACAGGCACGTGCAATAGACGCCGGTGCGCTCGGCGGCCCACATCACCTCCAGATAGCGCGCCGAATTGTCCATCAGCACCGCGATCCCGTCGCCGCGCTTCAACCCGAGCGAGCGGAGCAGGTGCGCGCCCTGGTTCGCCCGCGCATCGAGGTCGCGATACGTCACCGTCTCGCCCGTCGCCGCCATGATGTAGGCGGGTTTGTCGGGCGTCGTCAGCGCGTGCGCGACGGGGTGCATCAGACGCGCTCGATGATGATCGCCGGGGCCATCCCGCCGCCCGCGCACATCGTCACGAGCCCGCGTTTCAGGTCGCGGCGTTCGAGTTCATCCAGGATCGTGCCGATCAGGATCGCGCCGGTCGCGCCGATCGGATGGCCGAGCGCGATCGAGCCGCCATTGACGTTCACCTTGTCGCGGTCGAGCTTCAGGTCGCGGATGAACTTCTCGGCGACCACCGCGAACGCCTCGTTGATCTCCCATAGATCGATGTCGTCGACCGTCAGCCCGGCCTTCGCCAGCACTTTTCGCGCCGCGGGGACGGGGGCGTTGAGCATCAGCGTCGGGTCGTCGCCCATGTTCGCCATCGCGACGATCCGCGCACGAGGCTTTAACCCGTGCTCGGCCGCATAGTCGGCGCTCGCGAGCAGCACGGCAGCAGCGCCATCGACCACGCCCGACGAATTTCCGGCGTGATGGACGTGCTTGATATCGACATCGGGATAACGGCGATTGATCTGCTTGCGATACGTCGTGCCCTCGTCGTCGAGCGGAATGTCGGCGATCCCCGCAAACGACGGGCGCAGCGCGGCGAGACCCTCTGCGGTGGTGTCGGGGCGGGGGTATTCGTCCTTTTCGAGCACCAGCGCGCCAGTATCGTCGGTGACGGGGACGAGGCTGCGATCGAACCGCCCTTCGGCGATCGCAACCGCGGCACGGCGCTGGCTCTCCAACCCGAGCGCTTCGAGCGTTTCGCGGTCGATCCCTTCGATGCTGGCGATCGCGTCGGCGCAGATGCCCTGGTTCGATTGCGGATGCGCCGCGTCGAGCCGTGCGTTCCCCGATCCGATCCCGAGGGGGCGCTTCCCCGCCGCCATGTCGTCCTGCATCATCGTCGTGGTCAGCGACATCATCTCGGTTCCGCCGGCGATGACGAGGTCCTCCATCCCGCTCATGATCTGCGCCGCGGCAAAGTTCACCGCGGTGATCCCGCCGCCGCAGAACCGGTCGAGCGTGGTACCGCTCGCCTTGACGTCATAGCCCGCATCGAGCGCCGCCATCCGCCCCAGATCGCCGCTCTGCTCGCCGCGCTGAGTCGAGGTCGACCAGATGATGTCGTCGACATCGGCGGTATCCAGCTTGTTTCGCTCGGCAATCGCCTTCAGGACGGTCGCGGCGAGATGTTGGGGGTGCATGTGCGCAAGCGCGCCCTTGCCGGTCTTGCCGATACCGCGCGGGGTACGGACGGCGTCGATGATCAGTGCCTCGGCCACATCGCTCTCCTTTTGCACCCGCCGCTTGGATGCGGTCGTGGTGCCTGATGCCGGATTGCGTCCGGCGTCGGTAGGGCGTAACATTCGTTATGGGGAATGGCTTGTCAAGCAGGGTATTGTTGGAAGACGGGGCGGCACCGCGCGGCGATCTGGCACCGCGCGACTGGCTGGAGATCGGCCTGTCGTCGCTCAAGACCGGCGGGCTGCGCGCGTTGAAGCTGCGCAGCCTGGCGTTGGCGCTTGGCGCATCGACCGGCAGCTTCTACCATCATTTCAAGGATTTCGACGGGTATCACGCGGCGCTCGCGGGATATTTCGTCGAGGCGCATATCGATCCGCTGGTGGCCATGCTCTCCGCGTCGGACTTGTCCCCGGTCGAGCGGATTCGCGCGTTCGCCGATCATGTCCGCGATCACGACATGGCGCAGCTTGCCTTGGCGATGCGCGCCTGGGCGAGGAGCGACGCGCGTGCGGCCGCGGCGATCCGCGAACACGACGACACGGTCATGGCGTTTCTCGTCGAGCAATTGTCCGCGCATGGGTTCGACCCGGTGGAGGCCGGGATCCGGGCCTATGCGCTGCTCGCGATCGGTCTCAGCGAAGTGCACCCGGACGAGGCGATCGACCGCGACGTGCTGCGCGGTGGGTTGCTAACGCTGCTGTGCGAGCGCTAGCCTGATACCGCGACTCCGTAAAAAAGCGGAGCGTGAACAAGAGGATGCGGGCATGCAGACGTATGACTACGTAATTATCGGCGCAGGCTCGGCCGGCTGTGTGCTCGCCGCGCGACTGACCGAGGACCCGGCGGTGAGCGTGCTGCTGCTCGAGGCGGGCGGGCGCAACGACGGCGTGCTGGTACGGATGCCCGCGGGCGTCGGCGAACTCATCAAAAGCAAGAATGCGAGCAACTGGGGCTTCTCGACCGAGCCCGAGCCGCATCTCGACAACCGGCGTCTGTGGTGGCCGCGCGGCAAGGGGCTGGGCGGCAGCTCGTCGATCAATGGCATGGTCTATACGCGGGGACATCCGCAGGATTATGACGAGTGGCGACAGATGGGCTTGCCCGGTTGGTCGTTCGACGACGTGCTGCCGTATTTTAAGCGGCTCGAAGGGCATCATCGCGGCGAGTGCCCGTTGCATGGCGGCGGGGGGCCGCTGACGATCTCGGGCGGCGAGTCCGACAGCCCGTTCTACGACGCGCTGGTCGAGGCGGGGCGGCAGGCGGGGTACCCGGTGACCGAGGATTTCAACGGCGCGAGCCAGGAGGGGTTCGGGCGCTACGACCTGACCGTTGCGGATGGGAAACGATGGAGCACCGCGGCGGCGTATCTGCGCCCGGTATTGTCGCGGCGCAACCTGACCTGCGTCACGGGCGCGCGGACGACGCGGATCCGGGTCGACAAGGGACGTGCGACCGGCGTCGATTACGTACTCGACAAGGGGGCTCGGGCGGAGAGCGTGACCGCCACGCGCGAGGTGCTGTTGTGCGCGGGGGCGGTGCAGTCGCCGCATATCCTCCAGCTATCGGGGATCGGCGATCCGGACCGGCTGACTGCGGCGGGTGTGGGCGTCGTGCATGCGCTGCCGGGTGTTGGGGAGAATTTGCAGGACCATCTCGACGTCGTGATGAACTGGAAGTCGCGCGGGCTGCGGACCGGGTACGCGATGACCAAGGGCGTGGGGATGATCGGCGTCGGGCTCAATTACCTGTTGCGCGGCAAGGGAGCGGGGCGGCAGCAGTTCCTCGAGGCAGGCGCGTTCGTGTCGTCGCGCGAGGAGCTGTCGCGGCCCGACGTGCAGATCCACGCGGTGCTCGCGATCATGCAGGATCACGGCAAGGTGAAGGCGACCGAGGACGGCTTCACGCTGCATCTCTGCCAGTTGCGGCCGCAGAGTCGCGGACGGATCGGGCTGCGCTCCGCCGATCCGTTCGCCGATCCGACGATCGTCGCGAACTATCTCGCGACCGCGGAGGATCGCCGCGTGATGCGCGCCTGCGTCGGGATCGGTCGCGATGTCGCGCGGCAGGCGGCTCTTGATCCATACCGTGCGGGGGAATTGTCGCCGGGTGAGGGCGTGCGGACCGACGACGAGATCGACGCCTGGGTAAGGCGTACGGCGGAGACGATCTACCATCCGGTCGGGACGTGCAAGATGGGCACTTCGGACGATAAGCTGGCGGTGGTCGATGCGACCTTGGCCGTGCGCGGGTTGCAGGGGCTGCGGGTGGTAGACGCCTCGGTGATGCCGACGCTGATCGGGTCCAACACCAACGCCCCGACGATCATGATCGCGGAGAAGGCGGCGGACATGATCAAGGGGCGGCAATTGGCGCGGGCGGCTTAAGCGTCAGGTTCCGCGACACCGAGCACTACCTCCGCTCAATGGATACCACCCCGGCGGAGGCCGGGGCCCAATTGGAAAGGTCGCAGTAACGAAGCACGGACCTCAGTTACCAACGTCCCCCAATTGGGCCCCGGCCTCCGCCGGGGTGGAGGTTGGTATCCCGCGCACGTGTCCATCCTCACCCATCGCCGTCTTTGTGGTCCTCTCCCAAAGGAGCCCGCGACCGCCCGGCCGTGGGAAGGGTGGGGCCATCTTTACCGAGGCGCCATCCGGATCGCGCCATCCAGCCGCACATCCTCCCCATTGAAATACCCACATTCGATCATAGTCAGCGCCAGCGCCGCAAACTCCTCCGGCCGGCCCAGCCGCTTGGGAAACGGCACAGAAGCCGCCAGCGCATCGCGCACCTGCTGCGGGGCGGCGGCAAGCAACGGCGTGTCGAAGATCCCCGGCAGGATCGTGTTAACCCGAATTCCTTCGCTCATCAGGTCGCGCGCGATCGGCAAGGTCATGCCGACCACGCCGGCCTTCGACGCCGAATACGCGGCTTGCCCCATCTGGCCGTCCTCCGCCGCAGCACTCGCGGTGTTGACGATCGCCCCACGCTCGCCGTCCTCGCCCGGCTCCAGCGTCAGCATCCCCGCCGCCGACTTCGCGAGACAACGGAACGTGCCGACGAGGTTGATCTGGATGATCCGGTCGAACGCATCGAGCGGGAAATGCTTGATCGAGCCGTCCTGCTTCGATCGCCCCGCAGTCTTCGCCGCGTTCCCCGTGCCCGCACAATTGACCAGGATCCGCTCTTGGCCATGCGCCGCGCGCGCCGCCGCGAACCCCGCATCGACACTGTCGTCCGAGGTTACGTCGACCTTGCAGAACACGCCGCCGACCTCGTCCGCGAGCGCTTCGCCCTTGTCCGCCTGGAGGTCGAAGATCGCGACCTTCACCCCCTTGGCGGCCAGTGCGCGCGCCGTGGCGGCACCCAGGCCCGACGCGCCGCCGGTCACGACGGCGGCAGTGTTTGCGAGGTCCATGCATCTCTCCTGTCAAAGCCCCGGGATCCGCGCCCCGGTTGCAGAACAATAGTTATGCCGGTATTCGAGGCTTGCCAAGCCGGCATGTCGCTGAGGATCCGACGATGAGCCACGCCATGTTGCAGAATGCCAGCCCACACTGGCTCCCGCGCCAGGCCAAGGGTGCGCTCGATCATATTCCGGGGAGCAACGGCCTGCCGTTCGTCGGCAACACATTCAAATTACTGGCCGATCCGATCGCGTTCTCGGAAGGCATGGCCGCGCGCTACGGCCCGATCTATCGCAATCGTGCGCTCGGCGGGACCGGCGTCAACTTGCTCGGTCCCGATGCGAACGAGCTGGTGCTGTTCGATCGCGACAAGATCTTCTCGTCCGAACAGGGCTGGGGCCCGCTCCTCAACATGCTGTTTCCGCGCGGCCTGATGCTGATGGATTTCGACAAGCACCGCGCCGATCGCAAGGCGTTGTCGGTTGCGTTCAAGCCCGAACCGATGCGGCATTATGCGACCGAACTCGATGCCGGGATCGAGGGCGCGATCGGCGGCTGGGCGGGGCAGACCTTGCGCTTCTACGATGTGGTGAAAAAGCTCACGCTCGATCTCGCCGCGACCAGCTTCCTCGGCGTGCCGCTCGGCGCGGAGGCGGACAAGATCAACCAGGCGTTCGTCGACGAGGTCCAGGCGAGCGTCTCGCCGATCCGCAACCCCTGGCCCGGCACGCAGATGCGCAAGGGTGTGAAGGCGCGCGCCTATCTCGTCGACTTTTTCGAGCGCGAAATCCCCGCACGGCGGACCGGCGACGGCCAGGATTTCTTCTCGCAATTCTGCCGCGCGACCGATGACGACGGTGCGCCCCTGACCGCGCTGGCGATCGCCGACCACATGAACTTCCTGATGATGGCCGCGCACGACACCATCACCTCGTCCGCGACCAGCCTGGTGATGCTGCTCGCGCGCAACCCGGACTGGCAGGAGCGGCTGCGCGAGGAGGTCGCCGCGCTCGACCCGCACGTGCCGCTGACCGAGCAGCTCGATCGCCTGATCCTCACCGAATACGCGTTCAAGGAATCGCTGCGGATGATGCCGCCGGTCCCGTCGATCCCGCGCCGCGCGCTAAAGGATTTCAGCTTCGGCGGGTATGATATTCCGGCAGGCACCAACGTCGGCACGGGCATTACCTATACGCACCGGATGGCCGAGCACTGGCCCGATCCCGACAAGTTCGACCCGCTCCGCTTCACGCCCGAGGCGTCGAAGGGCCGCCACCGGTTCGCCTGGGTTCCGTTCGGCGGCGGCGCGCACATGTGCATCGGCTTGCACTTCGCGACGATGCAGATGCGGCTGCTGATCGCGCATCTGCTCACGCGCTACCGGATCGAGGCGGCGGCGGGCAGCGGCGACGCGTGGCAGGTCTTCCCGATCCCGCGCCCGAAGGATGGTTTGCCGGTGACGTTCGTACCGCTTGCCACCCCGTAATAGTGTGTCATCTTCGCGCGGTTCATTCGAAGGAGCCGTTCGTTGCGCTTGACCCTTGCCCTCCTCCTGCTCGCGGCGACGCCGGCCTTTGCCCAGCAACAGCCGGCCGCGCCAATACCTGACGGCCCGACGCGCAACTTTACCAGCAGCGACCTGTTCGGCCTGACGGTCGCGGCCGATCCGCAGATCAGCCCGGACGGCAAGACGATCGTCTATGTCCGCCGCACCGGCGACGTGATGACCGACAAGATGCAGTCCTCGCTCTGGTTGATCGACGTCGCGACAGGTCGCCAGACACCGTTCGCGACCGACGGCAGCAGCCCGCGCTGGTCGCCCGATGGTATGCGTATTGCCTACGCCGCGCGCGACGGTGAGGGATCGCAGCTGTTCGTCCGCTGGCTAAGTGGTTCGACGAGTGCGCGCGTAACGAGTTTCCCCGGCGATCCACAGGCGCTCGCGTGGTCGCCGGACGGCACCAGGCTCGCCTATATCGCGACGGTGGCGGGCGAGGGCACCAAGCTCGGCACGCAGCCGCCCAAGCCCGAGGGCGCGAAATGGGCCGAGCCGCTGACGATCATCGACCGGGTCAACTACCGCAACGACGGACCGGGCTATGTGAAGCCAGGCTACGACCACCTCTTCGTGGTCGGCGCGGATGGGGGCGCGGCTCGACAGCTCACATACGGCAAGTTCGACGATGGCGGCCCGCTGTCATGGACGCCAGACGGCCGCAGCATCGTCTTCGCCGCGATCCGTGGCCCCGCCGCCGACCGCCAGGTGATGAACTCCGACGTGATCGCGGTCGATGCGACGAGCGGCACGATGCGGACGCTGACGACGCGCGAAGGCCCCGATGCGCAGCCGCGCGTGTCGCCCGACGGCTCGAAGATCGCGTGGCTAGGCTTCGACGACAAGCGCCGCAGCTACGAGAACACGCAGCTCTATGTCGGCGACCGCGATGCTGCCTCGCCGCGTTCGCTCACCGCGACACTCGACCGCGCGATCGAGGACGCAGTGTGGTCCGCCGACGGCCGCAGCCTGTATGCGAGCTATGACGACCACGGCCAGCGCCGCGTCGCCCGCGTCGGTGTCGATGGCCGCGTCACGCCGCTGATCGACAACGTCGCAGGCGGCGGGCTCGACCGGCCCTATACTGGCGGCGAGTTCTCGGTCTCGAAGGGCGGCACGATCGCCTACACCGGCGGCGATGCGAGCGCCCCCGCCGACGTCTGGGTGCTGGCGGGCGGGAAGCCGCGTCGCCTGACCACGCTCAACGCGGTGCTGACCGGATCGAAGGCGCTCGCACAGGTCCGAAAGATCGCGGTGACCGCACCCGATGGTCGCCCGATCGACGCTTGGCTCGCGACCCCGCCGAGCCGTGTCGCAGGCCAGCGCGTACCGCTGATCCTCGAAATCCACGGCGGCCCGAACGCCGCCTACGGCCCCGGCTTCGCGACCGACATGCAGCTCTACGCCGCCGCCGGATACGCCGTGCTCTGGACCAACCCGCGCGGCTCGACCTCCTATGGTGCCGAGTTCGCGAACCTGATCGACAAAACCTACCCGGCTGCCGACTACGACGACCTGATCGCCTCGGTCGACGCGGCGATCAAGGACGGTACCGCCGATCCCGACAATCTGTTCGTGACCGGCGGATCGGGCGGCGGGCTGCTGACCGCATGGATCGTCGGCAAGACCGACCGGTTCAAGGCCGCTGCGACGCAGAAGCCGGTGATCAACTGGATCAGCGAGGCGCTGACGATGGACAACACGCTGTTCACCTCGCGCTACTGGTTCACGAAGCTGCCGTGGGAGGATCCGATGAGCTATTGGAACCGCTCGCCGCTGAGCCTGGTCGGCAACGTCAAGACGCCGACCCTGGTCGTGGTCGGGGGCGACGATTACCGGACGCCGGTGAGCGAGTCCGAGCAATATTACGCGGCGCTTCAGATCCGCGGCGTGCCGACCGCGCTCGTGAAGGTGCCGGGTGCGAGCCACGGTGGCCTTGCCGCCCGCCCGTCGCAATCGGCGGCAAAAGCGTCGGCGATCATCGCCTGGTTCGATCGATACCGAAAACCGGCAGGCGCAACGACGCCGGCACAGGGAGTTGCACAATGACGATACGGTACATGATGCTGGCCGGCGTGGCGCTGGTCTCGACCGCAGCGGTCGCACAGGTCCAGCCGCCGCGCGTCGCCAAGAAGCCGTTCCAGGTGACGTCGCCCAACGGCGCGCGCGAGGACGACTATTACTGGCTGCGCGACGACACGCGGAAGAACCCGGCGATGCTCGCCTATCTCGCCGCGGAGAACGCCTATACCGATGCTCAGCTGGCGTCGCTGAAGCCGCTCCAGGCCAAGCTCTACGAAGAGACCGTCTCGCATATCAAGCAGGACGACAGCTCGGTCCCCTACGCGAAGACCGGCTATTATTACGAATCTCGGTTCCAGACCGGCGCGGATTATCCGATTTTGGAGCGGCGCAAGGGAAGCCGCACCGCGCCCGCCGAGACGCTGTTCGACGAGCCGGCGATGGCGAAGGGGCACAGCTTCTTTGCGCTGAGCGACTGGGCTGTGAGCCCCGACAACGCCCGCGTCGCCTGGGCCGAGGACACCGTCGGCCGCCGCCAATACGTGCTCAAGGTCAAGGACCTCGCTACCGGTGCGATGATCGCCGACACGATATCGAATATCGAGCCGAACGTCGTCTGGGCGGACGACAACAAGACGTTGCTCTACGTCGAGAAGGACCCGGTCACGCTGCGAGGCTACCGCGTGAAGGCGCACGTCCTCGGCACGCCCGTCCCCAGCGATCGTCTGCTGTACGAGGAGAAGGACGACACCTATTCGATGGGCGTCTCGCGCACCGCCGACGACAAGTTCGTCTGCATCGGCGTGAGCAGCACGGTCAGCGACGAGCAACGCTGCGCACCAGCCGCCGCGCCAACGAATTTCACGATCGTCGCACCGCGTGCACGGGAATTCCGCTACAGCGCGGATCATATCGGCAACCGCTGGATCATCCGTACCAACAAGGCCGCAAAAAACTACAAGCTAGTGACCGTCGCCGACGCCGATCTGGCCAAGGGCACGGCCGCGTGGCGCGACCTGACGCCGGCCAGTGACACTGTCTTCATCGAGGGCTTCAAGCCCTTCGACGGCTTCGTCGCTATCGACCAGCGTGAAGGCGGCAATCGCATGATCCGCGTGCTGAGCGATGCGGGCAAGTCGACGCCGGTGACGGCGGACGAACCCGCCTATCGCATGTCGCTCGACGTCAACGAGGAGACCGCGACGCCGTGGGTGCGCTACACCTACGGCTCGCTCGTGACGCCGACCACGACGTACGAGGTCAACGCGAAGACCGGCGAGCGCCGCGTGCTGAAGGTCGCGCCGGTGCCGGGCTACGATCCCGCGAAATACGTCACCGAACGCGTATGGGCGCCCGCGCGTGACGGCACGCGCGTGCCGGTCTCGCTGGTCTACGCCAAGGGCACCAAGCGCGACGGCACCGCGCCGCTCTTCCAATACGCCTATGGCAGCTACGGAATCTCCAGCGACCCGGCAGTCGATCCCGGCCGCATCGGCCTGCTAGATCGCGGCGTGGTCTACGCGATCGCGCATATCCGCGGCGGGCAGGAGATGGGGCGCGGCTGGTATGACGACGGCCATCTGCTCAACAAGAAGAACAGTTTCACCGACTTCATCGACGTCACCCGCTATCTCGTCGCGCAGAAATACGCGGCCAAGGACCGCGTCGCGGCGATGGGCGGCAGCGCGGGCGGGCTGCTGATGGGCGGCGTCGCGAACATGGCGCCGGCGGACTATAAGCTCATCATCGCGCAGGTGCCGTTCGTCGACGTCGTCACGACGATGCTCGACGCGTCGATCCCGCTGACGACGTTCGAGTATGACGAATGGGGCAATCCCGCGCAGAAGGCGTCGTACGACTACATGCTGAGCTATTCGCCGTACGACAACGTCAAGGCGAAGGCGTATCCGGCGCTGTATGTCGGCACCGGGCTGTGGGACAGCCAGGTGCAATATTACGAGCCGACCAAGTGGGTTGCCAAGCTCCGCGAATTGAAGACCGACACGAACCCGCTGCTGTTCCGGGTGAACATGGAGGCGGGGCATGGCGGCAAGTCCGGCCGGTTCGAGCGCTATCGCCAGAACTCCGAGTGGCAGGCGTTCATGCTGCAACAACTCGGTCTGGCTAAGTAGAAGGTCTGCCGCAAGGAGGGATGCGACGATGTGGCGCATCCCTCGACCTGCTGATCGCCTCCAGGCCTTTGCGACTTACTGACCGGCGACGGCTTTGGGTGCCGGTGCGACTGGATCGGACGGAGTCGCGGGCTTCCGCCTCACGCCGTTGAGGTCCGTCGCTGCGGGTGGCTTGGCCGCGGGATCTGATCCGGCAGGCGGTGGGGTCGCAATCTTCGTTCCCGGCGGCTGGAGGCACTGCGACGGATCCGGGCGTTTATACTCGCGGCAGTTCCACAACGCGCGTTCATAGCCGTTCGACCGATCGCGCAGATAACTGAACGTCAGCGAGGTCATCTGCGCGGTATCGAGCGGCAGCGACGTGGGCACCTTGGTGCCGTCGAGCCATGCCATGTACCGACAGAAGGACCGGTTGCCGCACGACTGCGTCGCAGCCGTCACGAGCGTGTCCGGCGATTGCCCGCGCGGGAACACGACCACGACGGTATCCGCGTCGATGCGTCGCGCGGAGGCGTCGTCGGCACCAGCCTCATCCGAGTCCGCGGCCGTGACGAACCCCATCGCAGCGGAGGCCTCGGCCAACGCCGCCTGGGCTTCGTCGAAGGCTGCGCCGGTCTTGTGCGCGTCGGACAGGCTCGCGAGCTGGGTGATGACCGGTTCGACGGTTTCGGGATGACGGCCGAACGCCGCCGGCGTGCCCCACCAGCCGGACCAGCGGAAGAACAGATGCGTGTGCACTGCGGTGATCTTGTCGAGGCTCGACTGCCAATAGGGCACGACCCAGTCGGTATGGTAGTGCGTGGCATAACCGACTTGGCCGAACACCGCGCCGCCGAGCGCCGCGCCGGCGACTTCGCGCGCGCGACGCCAGGCGTCCTCGGTCGGGTGCCAGCGGGTGATCGCACCGTCGCAGCTGAAGCTGAACTGACAGCCGGTGCTACGGTCCTGTCCTTCGAACACCACGCCGCACACGGTTTTGGGGAAGGCCGGATGGCGCAAGCGATTGAGCACGACCTGAGCCACCGCGCGTTCGCCGAGGGTGTCGTCGCCGGCTTCGTAGAGGATCCCCGCCGCCATACAGTCGGTCGCCCGCGCGAGGTCGTCCGGGGCACCGGCGAAGCGGAACGGCTTGGCCGCCGGATTCGGCTCGGTCGAGAAGGGCACGGTCGCGTTGAAGGCGCGAGCGTCGGTCGGCGTCAGGTCGACGAATTTCAACGGTTCGACCTGGGGTATCTCGGCCTTCGGCACGACGCGTTGCCGCGGCAGCGCCATGCGCTTGGCCGGGACGATGACCGGCGCATTGGCGACGACCAACGCCGGACCGACGATCGCCAGCCCGGCGATGCCGGTCAAAATGCCATGCAACGCGGAAAACCCGCGCGCGGAAGAGGATGATGCGCCGCGCGCGAACGTAGGACGTGTCACTGTTCGGGCAGGAAGTCCGGGACCGACAGATAGCGCTCGCCGGTGTCGTAGTTGAACCCGAGAACCCGAACGTTGTCAGGCAGATCGGGCAGCTTCTGAAGGATCGCTGCGAGCGTCGCGCCCGAGCTGATGCCGACCAGCATGCCCTCTTCGGTCGCCGAACGGCGCGCCATGTCCTTAGCCACTGCGGCATCGACCTCGATCACGCCGTCGAGCGCCTGCGTGTGCAGATTGACCGGAATGAAGCCCGCGCCGATGCCCTGGATCGGGTGAGGTCCCGGCTGGCCACCGGCGATCACCGGCGATGCGGCAGGCTCGACCGCGTAGACCTTGAGCGACGGCCATTCCTTCTTCAGCGCCTCGGCGACGCCGGTGATGTGGCCGCCGGTGCCGACGCCGGTGATGATCACGTCGATCGGCGTGTCACGGAAGTCGGCAAGGATTTCCTGTGCGGTCGTAGCGACATGCACGGCGATGTTCGCAGGATTCTCGAACTGCTGCGGCATCCAAGAGCCGGGCGTTTGCTCGACCAGTTCCTTCGCACGCTCGATTGCGCCCTTCATGCCTTTCTCGCGCGGGGTCAGGTCGAAGGTCGCGCCGTATGCGAGCATCAGGCGACGGCGTTCGATCGACATGCTCTCGGGCATGACGAGGACGATCTTGTATCCCTTCACCGCCGCGACGAGCGCGAGGCCGATGCCGGTGTTGCCGCTGGTCGGCTCGATGATCGTGCCGCCGGGCTGGAGGTGGCCGTCCTTTTCGGCTGCCTCGATCATCGCGAGCGCGATGCGGTCCTTGATCGAGCCGCCGGGGTTCGAGCGCTCGGACTTCACCCAGACTTCGGATTCGGGGAACAGCTTCGACAGGCGGACGTGCGGCGTGTTGCCGATCGTATCGAGGATCGAGTTGGCCTTCATGGCTTGGCTTCTCCGTGTTCGGGTTCGGTCTCTAGGATCTCTGGGGGATCAAAGGTTTTCGCGCGGCCAAGTTCCGGGAACAGTCGCGCCCAGCCGATCGTGATCGCAATAGCACCGACGCCGCCGAACACCACCGCGCCGACCGGGCCGAGCAGCGACGCCATCACGCCGCTCTCGAATTCGCCGAGCTCGTTCGAGGCCGAGATGGTGAGCTGAGACACGGCGCTGACGCGGCCGCGCATCGCGTCGGGCGTGTGGAGCTGGATCAGCGACTGGCGGACATAGACCGAGATCATGTCCGCGCCACCCGCGACGATCAGCGCGACGAGGCTGAGGACGAAGGCGGGCTGGACGGGGATGCCGGCGATCGTGCCAGGCGCGATGCCGAGCAAATTTACGATGGGCGTTGCGACGCCGAAGGTCAGGATCGCGAGGCCGAACACGACGACGGCCGCGAGCATCTTCACGCCGACATTGGTGCTCATCGGGCGGACCGAGAACCAGATCGCGGTCACCGCCGCGCCGATCCCCATGCCCGCCGCGAGAACGCCGAGCCCCTGCGAGCCGACGTGGAGGATGTCGCGCGAATAGACCGGCAGCAGCGAAGTCGCGCCGGCGAGCAGCACCGCGAACAGGTCGAGCGTGATGGTCGCGAGGACGAGGCGGTTGCGACGGACATAGGTGAAACCCTCGATGATGCGGGCGAGGGGACGGTGATCGGTCTGCGCGGCGGGCTGCGGCACCGGGCCGATCAGGAACATGAAGAGGAGCGCGACCACGAACAGGATCGTCGCGACGCCGTAGGCGACCTCCGGGTGGATCGCGTAAAGCAGCCCGCCGACGCTGGGGCCCGCGATGGTGCCGACCTGCCAGGCGATCGAACTGATCGCGATCGCGGTTGGGAGCACCGTGCGGGGGACGAGGTTGGGCGCGAGTGCTGAATAGGCTGGGCCTGAGAAAGCTCTCGCCACGCCGAACGCGACCGCGGCAACGAACAGCACGCCAAGCGTGAGGTGGCCGGTCCAGGTCAGCAACCACAATGTCGCGGCGGTGAGCACCAGCAGCGCGGTCGTGCCGCGGACGATCCAGCGGCGGTCGAAGCTGTCCGCGACGAGTCCAGTGATTGGGGTTAGCAGGAACAACGGCACGAACTGCGCGAACCCGATCATGCCGAGCATGAACGCGGCTTGCCGGATGTTCATCGTCTCGCGGGCGATGTTGTAGACCTGCCACCCGATCACGATCGACATCGCGCTGACCGCGATCGTGCCGGTGAAGCGGGACAGCCAATAGGCGCGGAAATTGGCGATCCGTAAGGGATGCTGGCGGGGGTCTGCGGTGGAGTCCATTGCGGTTGGCTTTAGGCGGTGGTGCGAGGGGAGGGCAACTGGAGCTTTGCTTGGGGTGGGGATAGTGAAGTGACGGAACCGTCGCCACCGTACGCCGTCATCCTGACGAAAGTCAGGATCCAGAACCCAGAAGGGCCGCGTCTGGGTATCCTGGATCCTGACTTTCGTAAGGATGACGGGAGGGAGAACCGACATACCCCAGACGGGAATTGATGTTCCGCCCCGTCCGCGCCTATAGGCTCCCTCAACTCCCCTACGGAAAACGAGGTTTCCCACATCGTGGCCAAGACCCCCCCACCAGCACGCGCAATCGCCGAACCGCCGATTACGAACCGCGAACGACCGGCCGAACCAAAGCCGTACGAGGCGTCGAAGGACGAACTGCTCGAAATGTATCGGCAGATGCTGCTGATCCGCCGTTTCGAGGAAAAAGCAGGCCAGCTCTATGGCTTGGGCCTGATCGGTGGCTTCTGCCATCTGTATATCGGCCAGGAAGCCGTCGCTGTCGGCTTGCAGTCCGCGCTGAACGGCGAGACCGATTCGGTGATCACCGGCTACCGCGATCACGGCCACATGCTTGCCTACGGGATCGACCCCAAGGTGATCATGGCCGAGCTGACCGGGCGCAATTCGGGGATCTCGAAGGGCAAGGGCGGGTCGATGCACATGTTCTCGACCGAGCATAAATTCTACGGCGGCCACGGCATCGTCGGCGCGCAGGTGTCGCTCGGCACCGGCCTCGCGTTCAAGCATAAATACTCGAACGACGGCGGCATCTGCATGGCCTATTTCGGCGATGGCGCCGCGAACCAGGGCCAGGTGTACGAGAGCTTCAACATGGCCGAGCTGTGGAAGCTCCCGATCATTTTCGTGATCGAGAACAACCAGTACGCGATGGGCACCAGCGTCAATCGCGCCTCGGCCGAGGACCAGCTGTATCGCCGCGGCGAGAGCTTCCGCATTCCCGGCATCCAGGTCGACGGCATGGACGTGCTCGCCTGCCGCGGCGCCGCCGAGGAAGCGCTGGCGTGGGTCCGCGCGGGCAAGGGCCCGGTCATCCTGGAGATGAAGACGTATCGCTATCGTGGCCACTCGATGTCCGATCCGGCGAAGTACCGTACGCGTGACGAGGTCCAGGCGGTCCGCGACAAGTCGGATCCGATCGATCACATGAAGAAGCTGCTCGACGCGCAGGGCGTGACCGAGGCGGACCTCAAGTCCCTTGAACAGGAAATCAGGAAAATCGTGAACGAAGCCGCCGATTTCGCCGAGCAGACCCCGGAGCCGGATGCTGCCGAGCTCTACACCGACGTTCTGGTGGAGAAGTACTGATGGCGATCGAGATCAAGATGCCCGCGCTCTCCCCGACGATGGAAGAGGGCACGCTGGCCAAGTGGCTCGTCAAGGAAGGCGATAGCGTCAAGTCGGGCGACATCCTCGCCGAGATCGAGACCGACAAGGCGACGATGGAGTTCGAGGCGATCGACGAAGGTACGATCGGTTCGATCAGCGTCGCCGAAGGCACCGACAATGTGAAGGTCGGCACCGTCATCGCGACGATCCTCGAAGAGGGCGAGAGCGCGAGCGACGCGAAGCCAACCGAGGCACGCTCGGGCGATGCGGCCAACGCCGCGCCGAAGGAAACGCCTTCGGACGACAAGGCACCGCCCGTTCCCGAAGGCGCTTCGCCCGCCAAGGCAGAGAGTGGCACGCAGCAGCTCGTCGCATCGACGGAGAAGGTCGGCATCTCCGACCCGGCGATCCCCGAGGGCACCGAGATGGTCAAGACGACCGTCCGCGAGGCGCTTCGCGACGCGATGGCCGAGGAAATGCGCGAGGACGACCGCGTCTTCGTGATGGGCGAGGAAGTCGCGCAGTATCAGGGCGCGTACAAGGTCACGCAGGGGTTGCTCGACGAGTTCGGCGACCGTCGCGTGATCGACACGCCGATCACCGAATACGGCTTTGCCGGCATCGGTGCGGGCGCGGCGATGGGTGGTCTGCGCCCGATCGTCGAGTTCATGACCTTCAACTTCGCGTTGCAGGCGATCGACCACATCATCAACTCGGCGGCCAAGACCAACTACATGTCGGGTGGCCAGATGCGCTGCCCGATCGTGTTCCGCGGTCCCAATGGCGCCGCGTCGCGCGTGGGTGCGCAGCATTCGCACAATTTCGCGGCGTGGTATGCGAGCGTCCCCGGCCTGATCGTGATCGCGCCGTATGACGCGGCGGACGCGAAGGGCCTGCTCAAGGCCGCGATCCGCACCGAGGATCCGGTCGTGTTCCTCGAGAACGAGCTGATGTATGGCCGCAGCTTCGACGTCCCCAAGCTCGACAACCACGTCCTGCCGATCGGCAAGGCGCGGATCGTCCGCGAGGGCAAGGACGTGACGATCGTCAGCTACTCGATCGGCGTCGGCATCAGCCTCGAAGCCGCCGACAAGCTCGCCGAAGAGGGCATCGACGCGGAGGTCATCGACCTGCGCACGCTGCGCCCGCTCGACACCGAGACGGTCCTGAAGAGCCTCGCCAAGACCAACCGCATGATCATCGTCGAAGAGAATTGGGCAACCTGCTCGATCGCCTCGGAGATCGTGTCGGTGGTGATGGAGCACGGCTTCGACGACCTCGACGCGCCGGTGCTGCGCGTGACGAACGAAGACGTACCGATGCCCTATGCGGCAAATCTTGAGAAGCTGATGCTGGTCGATGTCGCGAAGGTCGTGAAGGCGGTGAAGAAGGTTACGTACAAGTAATAACGCTTCTCGTGTCCACCGCCTACTGCGTGATGCGGGCGGTGGACACGGCTTGCGAGAAGAGGCGATTGAGAGCAGTCGAAATATCGTCGTCGGTCGTGACCTTGTAGTAAAGCCCGTCGGACGAACAATTCTGTAGCGCGGGTTCGACTTGGCTCAGATAGGGCACGACATTGGCTTGGGACCACGCGTCGCCATCCATCGACATTTTTAGATACTCGGTATAGAGGATCGCAACGCGAATACCTTTGGCTTTGACGGCAGCACACCATGAGGTGTCGAATGCGATCTCGGGAACACCCGATGCCCGTTGCTCGTCACGCATACCGTCCGTGATGACGAACATGATCCCTTGAGGCCTGTCGCCTAGGACATTGGTTCCGTTTCCGGGAAGGCGCATGAGGGCATTCATCTTCACAAAGGCATCGCTCGATCCAGTATCGGCATCGTTATTGCAAAAACCTTTGGTCGGGCAGCCGTTGTTATAATATAATGATGTCTGGGCCTGCGCCGCTCTATCCGAAACATACTGAAGATTATCAGTCAGGCTTGCCAGCATTTTGAAGCTGTTGGGGGCTCGAGGATCGGCCGCCGCGAACGTGTACATCGCGGCTTGATAATCGGCGTTGTTGTTGGCCGATGTCTGGGTCGCCTGCGCCATCATCGACTGCACAGCTTTGCGGGCCTCATCGACGCGCAGTGGGATACCGTAGGAAAGCGCGACGCCGTAATAATCGGTATATGATCCATTCTTAGACCGCGCAGTCGCGTCATTGGTCGAATGGCACGCAAATGCGCAGCCGCCGGTCAGCGATCGCAACTGGGTGATCCCGCTGGACGTCGCTGGAAATGCCATCGATCCCGACGTGTCGAGCAGGACGTAGAAGTCGATGTTCGGTGCGACCTTCGCGTTCGTCGTCGAGGATCCGCTGATTGGCAGCGTCGCCATGCCCAGCACACCGGCGAAGCTGTTCTGCGAACGCGCCTTGTAGCTAACGACCGCGGTGCGATTGATTCCGGTGGAATTGGTCTGCGTGATGACGATCTTGAACGCGCCATAGTCGTACGACGCTACGGTTGCGGTCGACGTGATCACCGGAGAGGTTACGGTGTATTCCAATCCCTTGATGTTAGACGCCTGCGACGTGAACATGGTGTAGGCGGCAAGCGCGCCTGCTTCCCTCGTCTGGCTCATCATCGGCGTGGTGACCGCAGCGAGAGCGGCCGCGTCGGCGACGGCGTTCAACTTGGTACGAAGCCGCGCGGCACCCGAGTAATCGATCGCCATGCCCGTTGCGAACACCATCGGGATTGTCGCAAATCCCATGATCATCAGCACGTTACCGCGCCGATCTCCCATCAACCGCCGCATTGAGGATTTGAAGGATATCTTCATGATGTTACACCGGTTTTCGGGAGCATTAGCATGACGGGCCCGAGTATGTGATCGTGGTCGATCCACGCGGACTCATGATGATCGTTTCGGTCAGCGGTATCATGCCGATATAGGTCGCGCCGAACGTCGGCTTATACTTATAGACTACCTGCGCAACGATCATCGATGTGCCGGCCTGCTTGATCGCAAGCGGCAGGTTGAAGGCGGAACACGGCCTGAGACCCGTGGTATTCTTCCCATCGCTCCAGGCGACCGTGGACCGGGACAGCGCGTCGGTCTTCACGAGCGTCACCGTCATTGTCGCGGCATCTGCAGAATAAGGCGCCAGGACCTGCTGGCTGGCATTCAGGATGGTATCGAGGTCTGAATCGGATACGGCCGTGTATTGCGAGGTGAGATCGGCGATCGTCCGGGTCGCCATGGTGACCTTGCGATTGGCCGCCACTGCATCGCTCAATTGGAAGCTGCCGGTGAAAAGCAGGATCAGGAATGGCAGCGAGATCGCGAATTCGATGAGCGAGACGCCCCGCGTGTCACGCGCGAGCCTGCCCAGAAGCGCGCCGATCACGCGTATTGCTCGGTCTTGAAGACCGACGTGGCGATCAGCAGTCGTTTGTTGTTCGACATGTTAGAGATGTCGAAGCCGAGCGGTCCATCGGCGACGTCCCACACGTACATCGTCTTGACGATGACGATGCTGCCCGCGCCGCCGGGCGCGAACTGAAGATTCGTTGGTTTACCCGTCGAATCGTATGTGATCGTGGGCGCACCCGTATTGGCATCCGAGAACGAGTTCGCGGTACGAACATCGATCATCAGGTTCGCGCATTTCATGAAACGCGGAAGATCCGCGCAGACAGCGTTCTTGAACTGGGTTTGGGTCATGTTGGCCTGCTGCGCGTTGCCGGTCATCAACTTGCGCACGGAGTTCTCCGCGACGGTTTCCAGATTTTGCTGGGCGAAGAAGAACAGCGCGATCTGGGTGATCGCGAGCAGGAGCGCGATCAACATCGGCGCGACGATGGCGAACTCGATCGCCGGCGAGCCACGCGTGTCGTGGACGATCGCTGCCCAAGCCGGCCGCGATAGCTGGCGCCGTACCGGCATATCGTCGTAAAGCATCGTCATAGCTGATCTGCATCCACCCGAAATCCGTATCGCATGCGCGACTTAAGGAATGTTTACGCTGCGGTTGGCTCATCCGGCATCGACCACGGCGTAAAGCGTAGGAAACCCGATGACGAAACCTGAATTTCGGCTGGCGATGGGCTATGCCGACTCACCCGAACGCCCAGCCCTGGAAGCGCTGTTCGCTCTAGACGACACGCTCGCCGGAATCCTGCGGACGACACGCGAGCCTTTGGTCGGGCAGATGCGGCTGACGTGGTGGTACGAGGCGCTGGGACGGCTCGATACCGCCCCTGCGCCAGCCGAACCGGTGTTGACCGCACTCCAGGCGTGCGTGTTGCCGGTGGGCGTGTCGGGGGCGAAGCTGGCGGGGATGATCGATGGCTGGGAGGCTTTGTTGGAGCCCGTGCTCGATGCGGCAGCCGTGGACCGGTTCGCGCGCGATCGGGGGCGGCGGTTGTTCGAGTTGGCGGGCTCGATGCTGTCGGTGAGCGACGCGCGGATCGGGCTGGCGGGCGAGGGCTGGGCGCTCGCCGATCTGTCTCAGCGGTTGAGCGACGCGCCCAGCCGCACATTGGCGCGCGCACGGGCGGTCGAGGCGCTCGACGCGGCGTTGCGTGGCCACTGGCCCGTCAAAGCGCGCGCGCTTGGCGCCCTGGCGCTGTCGGCGCGGTTCGACGTTTCGGCTTCGCCAGCGCCGCCGGGCAGCCCGAAGCGGGTCGGGCGGTTGGCGTGGCATAGACTGACCGGATACTGACCAATCGTCTGGGGATCGCCGCCGGCGAGGCCTAGCGTACGGCCTGGGCAGTGGGGGCGGCGGCGATGTGGCGGTATCTGGCAGGTGGGACGGCGGTGATCGCGTTGATCGTTGCGGGGTTCATGTTTTTCAACGGCGACGCACGACCTGGGCCGCTGCTGCCCCCGCAACCGATATCGCAGGTCGGCGGCGCAGCGGTCGCCAGCGATCCGCTACCCGATGCCGCCCCCGAAGCCACGGAGAAGACTCGCGAGCAGAAGCGGTTCGATCGCTACGACAAGGATCGCGATGCGAAGATCACGCGCGAGGAATATCTGGTCCAGCGGCGCAAGGCTTACGCGCGGTTGGATGTGGACGGTGACGGCAACCTGTCGTTTGACGAGTGGGCGGTAAAGGCGACGACCAAGTTCGCCGACGCGGACCGTGACAAATCGGGCACGATGACCGCGCCCGAATTTGCCACGACCGCGGTCAAGCGAAAGGGGCCAGCTCGGGTGAATTGTCCACCGGCTCAGGCTGTTGGCGAGGAGAGTTGAGCCATTCTGCCAGCGCCGCGCGGCCGCGATCGGTGTACATCCGCTTGCGATCGGTCTTCTTCGTCCGACCGGGGATCGGCGGGAACAGCCCGAAGTTCACGTTCATCGGCTGATACGTCTCGACCTCCGCACCGCCGGTAATATGGCCCAGCAGCGCGCCAAGCGCTGTCGCATACGGCGGGGGCGTCAATGTCTTGCCGGTCAGCTCGGCCGCCGCGAACAGCCCCGCGAGCATGCCGATCCCGCAGCTCTCGATATAGCCCTCGCACCCGGTGATCTGGCCGGCGAAGCGGATGTTCGGGCGCGACTTCAGTCGCAGCGTCTCGTCGAGCAGTTCAGGCGAACGGATGAACGTATTGCGATGCAGGCCGCCCAACCGCGCGAACTCGGCGTTCTCCAGACCGGGAATGGTGCGGAACAGGCGGACCTGATCGGCGTGCTTCATCTTGGTCTGGAAGCCGACTATGTTCCACAGCGTGCCCTGCGCATTGTCCTGGCGGAGCTGGACGACGGCGTGCGGCCAGCGCCCGGTCTTCGGGTTGTCGAGCCCGACCGGCTTCATCGGCCCATAGCGCAGCGTATCGACGCCGCGCTCCGCCATCACCTCGATCGGCATGCAGCCGTCGAAATAGGGGGTGTCCTTCTCCCATTCCTTGAACGGGGTCTTCTCGCCATCGATCAGGCCCTGGTGGAAGGCCAGATACTGGTCCTTGTCCATCGGGCAGTTGATGTAATCCTTGCCCTCTCCCTTATCCCAGCGCGACGCGAACCACGCGGTGTCCATGTCGATCGAGTCGCGGTGGATGATCGGCGCGAGTGCGTCGAAAAAGGCGAGCGCCTCGCGACCGGTCTCGGCACCGATCCCGGCAGCAAGCGACGCGGCGGTGAGCGGACCGGTGGCGATGATCGTCGGGCCATCGGGCAATGCATCGATCCGTTCGCGGACCAGCGTGATGTTCGGATGCTGGTCGATCGCCTCCGTGACGCTGGCCGAGAAATTGTCGCGGTCGACGGCGAGCGCGGAGCCGGCGGGGACGCGGTGGATGTCCGCCTGCCGCATGATCAGCGAGCCAAGCGTACGCAGTTCCTGATGGAGCAGGCCGACCGCGTTGGCCTCGGCATCGTCCGACCGGAAACTGTTCGAACAGACGAGTTCGGCGAGGCCGTCGGTTTGGTGCGCAGGCGTCTCTTCGCCGCTGCCGCGCATTTCGGAGAGCCGCACCTTGAGGCCGGCTTCCGCGAGTTGCCAAGCGGCCTCGGAACCGGCGAGGCCGCCGCCGATGACGTGAATATCGTGGGTCATCCCGGTCAGATAGCGCGAGACGCTGGTCGTGTCAGCGGTTGTCGTTCCAGCGATGCAATCCCACTTCGCCTGGATGACCAGCCCGACAACGATCTTCACGATCGGCTATGAAGCCACGACGATGGCTGATTTCCTCAGCGCGTTGAAGGCGGCGGGGGTGCAGCGCGTGATCGACGTCCGCGCGCTGCCGCTGTCGCGACGGCCGGGGTTCTCGAAGACCTCGCTGGCTGCGTCGTTGCGCGAGGTCGGGATCGATTACGTGCATCTGAAGGCGCTCGGAACACCGAAGCGCGGACGCGACGCGGCGAAGAAGGGCGACGTCGCCACGCTGACCGCGGTGTATGACGAGCAACTCGAATTGCCCGAGGCGCAGGCGGCGGCCGCGATCATGCTCGGTCTGGCAGCGGAGAAGCCGAGCGCACTCCTGTGTTACGAGCGGGACCCGTGCCACTGCCATCGGACCTTGCTGTTGCAGGCGGTAGGCGAGGGGGCCGAGGTCGTGGATTTGTTCACGTAGGAGTTCGGGCTAATCTGAAACGCTCCGCCATCCTGACGAAAGCCAGGATCCAGAGCCATGTACGACAGCCCGAAGTTACTCTTGATCCTGACTTTCGTCAGAATGACGGGCAGGCCGAATGTTGCAATGCAGCACCCTCTCAGCTAACGAATCGCCATTCGCCCTGGACCCGGTGCAATTCCGGGTGGCTATTCCGGCCGCCGATCCGCCGGACAACGCAACGACGCCTCTGAAGTGAACCGCCTGCCAAGACAGCGCCGCGGTTCGTGCGTCCTATGCGGATACATCCATGACATCCTTATCACTATCTCGTTACCGAGCCGAATGGTTCAGCGGCCCGACGGCTGCGCGCCGTGACGTTCTCGCCGGCATGGTCGGCACCTTCGCGCTGATCCCCGAGGTCATCGCCTTCTCGTTCGTCGCCGGGATCGATCCCGAAGTCGGCCTGTTCGCCTCGTTCGTGATCGGCATCGTCATCGCGTTTGCCGGCGGACGCCCCGCGATGATCTCCGGCGCAGCAGGCTCCGTCGCGCTGGTCGCCGCCGCGCTGGTCCACGCCCACGGCCTGCAATATCTGCTTGTCGCGACGATCCTCGCCGGCATGCTCCAGATCGCGTTCGGGCTTGCCAAGCTCGACATCCTGATGCGGTTCGTCTCGAAGTCGGTCCATGCCGGCTTCGTCAACGCGCTTGCGATCCTGATCTTCTCCGCGCAGGTGCCGCAGATGGTCGGTGTCAGCTGGCAGGCCTATGCAATGATCGCCGGTGGCCTCGCGATCATCTATCTCGTGCCGCGGATCTCCAGCGCGATCCCGTCGCCGCTGATCTGCATCGTCGTCCTGACGGGAATCGCGATGTGGTTCCCGATGCCGTTGAAGACGGTCGGCGATCTCGGCCGCCTGCCGGATTCGCTGCCGTCGTTCGGCCTTCCCCAAGTGCCGCTCACATGGGACACGCTGCGGATCGTCGCCCCCTATGCGTTCGCGATGGCCGCGGTCGGCCTGCTCGAATCGATGATGACCGCCAGCGTGGTCGACGAGCTCACCGAGACGACCAGCTCGAAGGCGCGCGAATGCACCGGGCTCGGCCTCGCCAACATCGCCGCAGGCGCGTTTGGTGGCATCGCCGGATGCGGGATGATCGGCCAGACCGTCGGCAATGTCCGCTATGGGGGTACCGGGCGGCTCTCGACGATGGTCGCGGGCATGTTCCTGCTGATCGTCATGGTCCCGCTGCGGCCATGGGTCGCGCAGGTGCCGGTCGCGGCGCTGGTCGCGATCATGATCATGGTGTCGATCAGCACCTTCTCCTGGGGCTCGCTCCGCGACCTCGCGCGGCACCCAAAGATGTCGAGCGTGGTGATGGTCGCGACCGTCGTCGTCACCGTCGCGACTCACGACCTGTCGCTCGGCGTCGGCGTCGGCGTGCTGCTCAGCGGCGTGTTCTTCGCGTGGAAGGTCACCCGGCTGATGGACGTCGCCATCGATCACGATGTGGCAACCGACACGCGCATCTATCGGGTAAGCGGGCAGATCTTCTTCGCCAGCGCCGACATCTTCGCCGATCGCTTCGATCTGCGAGAAAGCGCGCGCGCCGTTCGCATCGACCTGACCAATGCCCACCTCTGGGACGTCACCGCCGTCGGCGCGCTCGAAACCGTCGTCGATAAGCTTCGCCGCCACGGCCGCGAGGTCGAGGTCATCGGCCTGAACACAGCTAGCGCCACGCTGGTCGATCGGCATGCCCCGCTGATGCTCGACCCGATCGGGGGCTAGTGCTCGATCTTTGGGGCGGGCGAGAAATACGATGCTGTACGCGCCGCCCCGACACCCTACGTCGAGGGGGATGACGAAACTTCCAGATACCGGCCCCGTGTCGCTCACGCATCTCCAGCGGCTCGAGGCGGAGAGCATCCATATACTGCGCGAGGTGGTCGCCGAGTGCGAGCGCCCAGTGATGCTCTATAGCGTCGGCAAGGATTCCGCGGTGATGTTGCATCTCGCGCGGAAAGCCTTTTACCCGTCGCCACCGCCGTTCCCGCTGCTGCATGTCGATACGACGTGGAAATTCAAGGCGATGTACGACCTGCGCGACCGGATGGCAGCGGAGAGCGGGATGGAACTGCTCGTCTACAAGAACTCCGAGGCCGAGACGCGCGGGATCAACCCGTTCGACCACGGCGCGCTCCACACCGATATGTGGAAGACCGAGGGGCTCAAACAGGCGCTCGATCTCCACGGTTTCGATGCGGCGTTCGGCGGCGCCCGGCGCGACGAGGAGAAAAGCCGCGCCAAGGAGCGCGTCTTCTCGTTCCGCGCGGCGCATCATCGCTGGGATCCCAAGCAGCAGCGCCCCGAACTGTGGAACCTCTACAACGCGCGGAAAGCGAAGGGCGAGAGCATCCGCGTCTTCCCGATCTCGAACTGGACCGAGCTCGACGTCTGGCAATATATCCAGCTCGAGGACATTCCGATCGTCCCGCTCTATTTTGCAGCGCCGCGCCCGACCGTCGAGCGCGACGGGATGCTGCTGATGGTCGACGACGATCGCTTCCGCCTGGAACCCGGCGAGGTGCCGGTAGAGCGCTCGATCCGCTTCCGCACGCTGGGTTGCTACCCGCTGACGGGTGCGGTCGAGAGCGAGGCGGCCAGCCTGTCCGCGGTGATCCAGGAGATGCTGCTGACCACCACCAGCGAACGCCAGGGCCGCGCGATCGATCGCGACGCCGGCTCGGCGAGCATGGAGAAGAAGAAGCAGGAGGGCTATTTCTGATGGCAACGCGCACGCAGGACTCGGCCTATCAGGTGCAGGACATCATCGCCGAGGACATCGACGCCTATCTGCTCCAGCATCAGCACAAGAGCCTGCTTCGGTTCATCACCTGCGGCTCGGTGGATGACGGAAAGTCCACGCTTATCGGGCGGTTGCTGTACGATTCTAAGATGATCTTCGAGGATCAACTCGCCGCGTTGGAGAGCGATTCGAAGAAGGTCGGCACGCAAGGGCAGGAGATCGACTTTGCGTTGCTGGTCGACGGCCTCGCCGCCGAGCGCGAGCAGGGCATCACGATCGACGTCGCCTATCGCTATTTCTCGACCGAGAAGCGCAAGTTCATCGTCGCCGATACGCCGGGGCACGAGCAGTACACGCGCAACATGATCACCGGCGCGTCGACCGCCGATCTGGCCGTGATCCTGGTCGATGCGCGCAAGGGCATCCTGACGCAGACCAAGCGGCACAGCTATCTCGCGCACCTGATCGGCATCCGGCACCTCGTGCTCGCGGTGAACAAGATGGACCTCGTCGGCTACGACCAGGCCACCTACGACCGGATCGTCGCGGACTATGCGACGTTCGCGGAGTCGATCGGGATCGCCGGCTTCACGGCGATGCCGATCTCGGGGTTCAAGGGCGACAACATTACAGGCGCGAGCGCGAACACGCGCTGGTATGACGGGCCGACGCTGATCGACCATCTCGACACGGTGACGCTCGACGTCAGCGAAGATCAGGGGGGCGCGTTCCGGATGCCGGTCCAGTGGGTCAACCGGCCGAACCTTGATTTTCGCGGGTTTTCCGGGCTGGTCGCGAGCGGATCGATCGCGCCGGGTGACGCGGTGCGCATTCTGCCGGGCGGGCGCACCTCGACGATCGCGCGCGTCGTCGCGTTCGGCGGCGATCTGCCGAGTGCGGTCGCCGGTCAGTCGGTGACGCTGACGCTGGCGGACGAGATCGACTGTTCACGCGGCGACGTGATCGTTGCCGCGGACTCGCCGCCCGAGGCATCCGATCAATTCGAGGCGACGGTCGTGTGGATGGCGGACGAGGCGATGCTGCCGGGGCGATCCTATTGGCTCAAGCTCGCGACACAGACCGTGACGGCGACCATCCAGCAGCCAAAATACGCGATAAATATCAACACTATGGAACGGCTTGCTGCCAAGACGTTGGAGCTCAATGCGATCGGTGTCGCGAACCTGTCGACCGACCGGCCGCTGGTGTTCGAGCCCTATGCCGACAATCGCCAGCTCGGCGGGTTCATCCTGGTCGACAAGATCACCAACGCGACCGTCGCGGCGGGGATGCTGCACTTCTCGCTCCGCCGCGCGCAGAACGTGCACTGGCAGGCGACCGATATCGGCCGCGAGGCGCACGCTAGCCTGAAGAACCAGAAGGCGGCGGTGCTATGGTTCACCGGGCTTTCGGGTGCGGGCAAGTCGACGATCGCCAACCTCGTCGAGATGAAGCTTGCGCGAATGAACCGCCACACCTTCCTGCTCGACGGCGACAATGTCCGCCACGGACTGAACCGCGATCTGGGCTTCACCGATGCGGATCGGGTCGAGAATATCCGCCGCGTCGGCGAGGTGGCCAAGCTGATGACCGATGCCGGGCTGATCGTGATCACCGCGTTCATCTCGCCGTTCCGCGCCGAGCGCGAGATGGTGCGGCAGATGATCGCGCCGGGCGAGTTCATCGAGGTGCATATCGACACGCCGCTCGCGGAGGCCGAGCGGCGCGACGTGAAGGGGCTGTATGCGAAGGCGCGGGCTGGCAAGCTCGCCAACTTCACCGGGATCGACTCGCCCTATGAAGCGCCGGCCAACCCGGAGATTCGGATTGACACGACCGGCATGACTCCTGACGAGGCGGCCGATGCGATCGTCGCGATGCTGATCCCATGAGCGGGGCGATGACCGACGGCGAACTCGCCGCGCATCTGGCGGAAACGGCGGGCCGGTTGCTGCTGGAAGTACGGCGGTCGGGCGTGTTCTCGCCGGGCGCACTCGGCAAGGCTGGCGACGAGACGGCCAACGCGTTCCTTGTCCATGCGCTGCAGGATGCGCGGCCGGACGACGGCCTGCTATCCGAGGAGCGCCGATGCGACGGGACGCGGACAACGATGTCGCGCGTGTGGATCGTCGATCCGGTCGACGGCACGCGCGAATACGGCGAAGCGCGCGACGATTGGGCGGTGCACGTCGCGCTTGCGATCGACGGGGTCGCGACGGTCGGCGCGGTCGCGTTGCCGGGATTGGGCCTGGTGCTACGCTCCGACCAGCCTGCGCCGGTGCCGCCACCGGGCGATCCGCTGCGGATGGTTGTCAGCCGGACTCGGCCTGCACCCGAGGCGGTGAAGGTCGCCGAGGTCCTGGGCGCCACGTTGATCCCTATGGGCTCGGCGGGTGCAAAGGCGATGGCGGTAGTCCGCGGCGAGGCGGACATCTACCTCCACTCGGGCGGGCAGTATGAGTGGGATTCCGCCGCACCGGTCGCCGTTGCGGCGGCGTTCGGCCTGCATTGCAGCCGGATAGACGGCTCGCCACTCGTGTATAATTGTCGGGATGTATACATGCCCGACCTGCTGATCTGCCCCGTCGCGCTACGCGATCGGGTGATGGCGGCGATGGCAACCTGACCTTTCCTGCTCACGCAGGAGCCAGGATCACGGGCGTCAACGCCCGTTATCTTGGGCTCCTGCGTCCGCAGGAGAACGAATTACTGCTGCGGTTCGGCTTCGTTCGCCGCGGGTGCATCGTCGCGGTTGACGCGGGCGGTCATCCCGGTGGCATCGGCATCGTCCTGCATCTGCTCGTCGGGTGTGATCGGCTTCTCGCGTGGCGGTTCGACCACCGCCGGCGCCGGCGGGGCGGCCTCGACCGGCGCGGCCTCGACCGGGGCGGGGGCCGCTTCGGTCTCGGTCACGCCGGTATCCTCGACCATGTTGGTATCCGTCGGCGGCTGCTCTGGCTCGGAGCGCGAGCAGCCGGCCAGTGCCATCGCGGCGAGCAAGCCACCGGCGATGGCGGTACGGGTGCGGGAGGAGATCGTCATGACAGTGTCTCTCAGCGAGCGGCGATCGTCTGGCGTGCGGTGCGCGCCTCGATCTTGGAAGCGAGGATGCCGTCCCAGTCATAGGGATCGGCGCGGAAGTTCATCTGGCCGTTGCCGCTGGCGAATGCGGTCCAGTAGAGCAAATAGACAGAGACCGGCTTGATCAGCGGCGCGCGGACGGTATCGCCCTTCGCGACCGTGGCATCGACTATCTCGGGCGTCCAGGTCGGGTCGCCCTTCAGTAACAGGTCTGCAAGTTCGGCAGGCTTTTCAAGGCGTACGCAACCATGGCTCGAAAGCCGACTGAAGCTCGCGAACTTGGCGCGGCTCGGCGTATCGTGGAGATAGACCGAATAGTCGTTCGGAAAGTCGAACTTGAACCGGCCGAGCGCGCTCTGGTCGCCGGCCTGCTGCTGCAACCGCGTCCCGCCGATCACCTTGAAGCCGTTGCGCTTGAAGTACCCGGGGTTGGCGCGTTCCTTCGGCCACAATTCCTTGGTCGCGATCGAGGTCGGCACGTTCCAGGGCGGATTGATGACGATACTGTGGATCGTCGACGATAGCATCGGCGTCTCGTCGCCGGGGCGCCCGGTCACCGCGCGCATCGACTGCACGGGGACGTCGCCGTCGAACACGGTCAGCACGGCAGCGGCGATGTTCACCTGGATCCGATCGCGCGGCAGGTTCTGTGGCAGCCAGCGCCAGCGCTCCATGTTCGCCATGATCTGATGCACGCGATCGCCCGCCGACACGTTCAGCGCGGCGAGCGTCTGGGTCGAAACGATCCCGCTCGGGTTCAGGCCATAGCGACGTTGCGCGCGACGGACCGCCTCGAGCAGCGACGCATCGAACTTGTCGCCGTTGGCATCGACGTCCTTGTCTTCCACCGCCAGTCGCTTGCGCAGCGCGAGCACGCGCGGTCCGCTTGAGCCGATCGTGAAGTCGGGACCGGAGGCCAGCGTCTGCCAGCCCCCCGCCGAAGCGATCGAGCGATAATTCTGGAGGCCCTTTCGCAGGCCGTCATAGCCGGCATAGGGCGGCGGCAGCGACGCGAACCACGCGGCGATCCGGTCCTGCCGCACCGCGTCGGCGAACGCCGGCGTCGGATCATAGGCGGGCGGACGCAGGCCCCAATCCTTCTGGAAATCGGCTTCGCTGAGGCGACCGGCATGAACCGCACGCGCGTGGTCGAGCGCCGCGCGGACCAGCTCGTCCTTGCTCGGTGCGATCGTTGTCGCGGTGGCGGCGGACTTCAGTCCCTGCGCGACGATATCGCCGTTGAGCAGCTTGTCGAGTTGCGTCGCCTGCTTGTCGCTCAGCGTCGGCACGGTGATCACCGGCGGCGCGAGCGTCGGGACGACCGACGGCACCGTGGGGACGATCGGCGGCGGCGTCACCTGCGCGAACACGGGCGTCGCCAGCAGCAGCGGTGCCGCCGTCAGCGCCAACCGGACCATGCTGCTTTTCACTCGTCCATCATCCAAACCGCGCGCCATACTCATCCTGTCTACCCGTATCTCGTCGATGCTTTCGCACGACGCACCCCACCCATAGCTGAACCGGACTCGCTAAGCATCGCCAATCGGGCCTATTTCGTCGGTTCAGGCGGAAGCTGCGGATTTTTCCTGCCGGGCCAGCACTTCATAGGCCATCACCGCGGTCGCGACCGCAGCGTTGAGGCTGTCCGCCTTGCCGAGCATCGGAATCTTCACGAGCACGTCGCATGCCTCCGCCATCTCGGGCGGCATGCCCTGCGCCTCGTTGCCCGTGAGCAGGAAGGTCGGGCCGGTATAGGTCGCTGCCCGGTAATCGGTGTCGGTATCGAGGCTGAGGCCGACAAGCTGGCCGGGGCCGGTGCGCAGCCAGGTGTGGAACGGCTCCCACTCGGTCTTCACGACGGGGATCGTGAACAGCGCTCCCATGCTGGCGCGCACCGCCTCGACCGAAAAGGGATCGACCGACTCGCCGATCAGGATCAGTCCGCCCGCGCCGACCGCATCGCCAGTGCGCAGGATCGTGCCGAGATTGCCGGGATCGCGCAGCCGCTCGGCGACCAGCCAGATGCCGGACGTGGTGCGATCGAGGTCTTCGAGCGTCGCGTCGAACTCGTCGAACACGCCGACGACCGCCTGCGGGTTATCCTTGCCGGACAGCTTCGAGAGAATGTCGGGCGTGGTCTGGATCGAATCGCCGCCGGCATCCTCGACGTCCATCGACAGCGCGTGGACGAGCGGATGGTTCGCGCTGGCCGCCGCGTAGAACAGCGTGCGGGGCAGGCGTCCCGTCTCGCGAGCCTCGGTAAGGATGCGCAGTCCCTCGGCGAGAAACTGCTTGGCCGCGCGCCGATGCCGTTTGTCGCGCAGATCGCGGACGTACTTGATCAGCGGGTTCGAAAAGGCGGTTATCTCGCGGGGCATCTAACTCCCCTTCCGCTTGCGGGAGGGGTTGGGGGAGGGGTTTGTAAACACGCCGTCGCTCATGCCCTCCCCCGACCCCTCCCGCAAGCGGAAGGGGAGAAAGACGTCAATCCTCGCCGAACTTCGCTTCGACCAGTTCGGCGAGCACCGCCACGGTATGTTCCGCGCCGTCGCCGCTCGCGCTGATCGTGATCGCGTCGCCCATCGCCGCGCCGAGCATCATCAACCCCATGATCGAGGTGCCGGTGACATGATCCGAGCCGTCCTTGGTCACGCGCACCTCGACCGGATGCGATGAGGCAAGCGTGACGAACTTGGCGCTGGCCCGTGCGTGGAGCCCGCGGCGGTTGGTGATCTTGACGGTGCGCGAGACCTCGCTCATGCGGCGGCCTCGCCGAGAACCTCGGAGGCTACCGAGATGTATTTGCGTCCGGCTTCGCGCGCTGCTGCGACCGCCGCGACGACGGTCATCGATTTGCGCGCCGAGCCGAGCCGGATCAGCATCGGCAGGTTCATGCCGGCGATCACTTCGATCCGGCCGCGCTCCATCAGCGAGATGGCGAGATTGGAGGGCGTGCCGCCGAACAGATCGGTCAGCACGATCACGCCGCGCCCGGTATCGACCTCATGGATCGCTGCGGCGATGTCGGCGCGGCGGCTTTCCATGTCGTCGTCGGGGCCGATCGCGATCGTCGCGACGCGCTCCTGCGGACCGACCACATGGATCATCGCGCGAACGAATTCTTCGGCCAGACGACCGTGCGTAACGAGAACAAGGCCGATCATAGCGGGCTATTCATACTCATGTGACGACCGACGATCCCTCAAGCGCATCCTGCGGTGCGGCCCCCAGGTCGCGGTGACGCACAGTGGGCGAAAAACCTTCTTCGCGCAACCGCCGCGCCACGCGCTCGGCGACGTGGACCGAGCGGTGTCTCCCTCCGGTACACCCGATCGCGACAGTAACGTACGACTTCCCCTCCGCCCGGTAGCGGGGGAGCAGCAGGATCAGCAGGTCCTCGATCCGGCTGACCGCGTCCTCATAGGCGGGGTCGGCGACGATATAGGCGGAAACGTCGGCGTCGAGCCCGGTGCCAGGCCGCAACGCGGAGTCCCAGTGCGGATTGCGCAGAAAACGCATGTCGAACACTAGGTCGGCGTTGCTCGGCAGCCCGCGGGCGAACCCGAACGACTGGACCGCCAGCGTCGGTTCGCCGAGATGATCGCCGGCAAAGCTCGACCGGATCTGCTGCGCGAGTTCGTTCGCGGACATGTCCGTGGTGTCGATCAACCGGTTCGCCCAGTCGCGCAGCGGTGCGAGCAGTTCTCGCTCCTGGCCTATACCGTCCCTTGCAAGACGGTCGAGTCCGAGCGGATGACGCCGCCGGGTCTCCGAATACCGCCGCTCGAGTTCTGATCCGGCGCAATCGAGAAACAGCATCCCGACCTCCATCCCGTGGCGCTCTCGAAGATCGCGGATTCGGCCGATGATCCGCTCGGGGTCGAAATCGCGCGTCCGCGCGCCGATGCCGATCGCCAGCGGCTGCGAGTCGTCGGTCGACCCCTTGGGCAACGGCGCGTCGAGCAACCGGTCGAGCAGCAAGAGCGGAAGGTTGTCGACGACCTCCCAGCCGATGTCTTCCAGCGTCTTGAGGACGGTGGTCTTGCCCGCGCCCGACATGCCGGTGACCAGCAGGATATCCTTGCTCGCGCGGCTCATAGCGAAACGGTCATGTCAGAGGCTCCGGGTTGCGTAGGGCGAGTTCGACCTTGATCGGGGCGGAGGCGTGGAACGGGTCGACCGCGAACTGGCGGACGTCGATCCCGGCGATCTTCCGGGCGCGGCGTTCGGGCATCCGCTCGACGGCGCCGTCGACTCGGACGAGCAGGCCTACCGGCACGTCGTCGACATGCGGCATGGCGACGATCCCGATGCCGCGGACTTCGATCTGCCCGGCGATCGTCGCCGGCGCCCGCGCGAGCAGTAGTTTGCCCGCGCGCACTACCAGCGTCTGGTCGTCGCTAACGAGCGTCGCGCCGCGGTCGATCAGGCGCAACGCAAGGTCGGACTTGCCCGATCCCGACGCGCCCTCGATCAGCACCGCTACGCCGTCGATCGCGACCGAGGTGGCGTGGAGCCGGTCGGAGGAGGGGATCGCCACGTCTGGTCCTTACAACGACGGATCGGCCAGCGGTAGCCGTACGACGAACCGCGCACCGCAAAGCCGGTCTTCGCGCGATTCGACGCCGATCGATCCCTGATGCGCGTCGACGATCGTCCGCGCGATCGCCAGGCCCAGCCCGGAATGCTGGCCGAACGTCTCGCTGTCGGGCCGGACCGAGTGGAAGCGTTTGAATACGGCGTCGCGCGCCTCCTCGGGAACGCCGGGGCCTTCGTCCTCGACGCGGATCACGAGGTCGTCGCGCTCGGGGATCGCCGAGATCGCGACCAGACCCTCGTCGGGCGAGAACGAGAGCGCGTTGTCGATCAGGTTCTCGAACACGCGTTCGAGCCGTGCGCCTTCGCCCAGCACGATGGTCGGGTCGTCGGGATTGCGGTCGAACACCAGGCGCATGCCGCGCTCGATGCCGCGCGCGTCGCGTTGAGCAACCAAGCCGTCGATCATCGCCGCGATATCGACCGGCTCGAACTTGGCGCGACTGAGCTGCGCATCGAGCCGCGACGCTTCGGATATGTCGGAGAGCAATCGGTCGAGTCGGTGGACGTCGTCGCGGACGATTGCGAGCAGCTGCGCCTGGAGCGCCGGGTCCTTCACGCGCGACAGTCCCTCGACCGCGGACCGCAGCGAGGCGAGCGGGTTCTTCATCTCGTGCGTGACGTCGGCGGCGAACGCCTCGGTCGCGTCGATCCGCGCCCTGAGCGCAAGACTCATGTCGGAGAGAGCACGCGCGAGCATGCCGAGTTCGTCGCGGCGCGAGGGGAGGCGGGGCACGACAACCTCGCGCGCACGCCCGAGCCTGACGCGTACCGCCGCGCGCGCAAGGCGGCGGAGTGGGCGAACGATCGTCCGCGCCAGGAACAGCGACAGCAGGATCGAGACGATCGATACGACCAGCAGCACCATGCTGAGCCGGAACCGCTCGATCCGCACCGTCTTCGTGATGTCGCGCGCGTTGACCGTGGTCATCACGACCCCGCCTGTGCGAAGCGGCGCGGCCGCGGTGATGACCGGGGTGCGGTCGGGCGCGCGCCAGACGGTGGTCGCAACCTTGCGGCGTGACTCGGCGGCGGCGACGTCGGGCCATCGTTGGCCGTCGTTCCGTTCGCGGTAGAGCGGCGGTCGCGGTGCCATCACGACGACGTCGATCGCGGCGTCGAGGAACCGCGCGATGACCTGGTCGCGGTCTTCCTTGTCGGGGTCCTGCAGCACGAAATTCCGCAGCCCGAGCACCCGGCTGTCGACGATCGTCGTGCCACCAGCGTCGAACAGGCGGATGCGCGATCCGGTGTCCGCGGCCAGCCTCAGCACCAGCGGATTGCGCTGCGTCGGATCGACCGACGAGATCGCCTCGCCGATCAGCCGCGCCTCACGCGCGGTCTGCGCGACGCGGCTGTCGACGATCCGGCTGCGGTAGGAATCGAGGTAGAAGAACCCGCCCGCCAGCAGCAGCAGCGCGAAGATATTGACCGCCAGGATCCGCCGCGTGAGCGATATCTGTCCCGACCAGCGCAGCGTGAGATCGCGCCCGTCGACGCCGAGCTCATTCCTCAGAAAATCGATACCCGGCACCATATAATGTCTCGATAGCATCGAAGGCGGGATCCACCTGGCGGAATTTGCGGCGGAGCCGCTTGATGTGGCTGTCGATGGTGCGATCGTCGACATAGATGTCGTCCTGATACGCCGCGTCCATCAGCTGGTTGCGCGTCTTGACGATGCCCGGACGCTGCGCCAGCGTTTCGAGGATCATGAACTCGGTGACCGTCAGCGTCACCGGTTCGCCGCCCCACAGCGTGCGATGCCGCGCCGGATCCATGCTCAGCCGTCCGCGCGCGAGCGGTCCGGCGGCTTCCGCCTCGGTCTCGGTACCCGGCGACTGAGCCAGCTCGGTCCGGCGCAGGATCGCGCGGATACGGGCGATCAGCAGCCGCTGCGAGAACGGCTTGGCGATGTAGTCGTCGGCGCCCATCGCGAGCCCCAGCGCTTCGTCTAGCTCGTCGTCCTTGCTGGTGAGGAAGATCACCGGGACCTGGCTCTTCTCGCGGAACCGGCGGAGCAGTTCGAGGCCGTCCATCCGCGGCATCTTGATGTCGAATACCGCAAGATCGGGCGGGTTGTCGGTCAGCGCCTTGAGCGCGGTCTCGCCGTCCGAATAGACGCGCGTGACGAAGCCTTCGGTCTGCAGCGCGATCGACACGGAGGTCAGGATGTTGCGGTCGTCGTCGACCAGCGCGATCGTTGCCGTCATTCTAGGGTCGCTTGCCTCGGTCGTTGGCGTATCGGCGTAGGCCAATCCGCGACCGCACTCAACTGGGGCCGTATCGGGACCGCGTCAGGGTAGCCCATTTGACCGGGGGGGAGGCGCGACCTACATCCCGCCGCAACGACATACATACGTATGCGAAACCATCTGGAGAGATGTCTTGTCCAACGAACGTATTCCGGCCGGCGGCCTGGCCGCGCAGGGGATAGAAACCCGCGCCACCCTGCACTGGAACCTGGTCACCGCGCAGCTTGTCGAAGCCGCGCTCAAACGCCGCGAGGGGACGCTGTCCGCCGACGGTCCACTGGTCGTCGAGACCGCGCCGCATACCGGTCGCTCGGCGCAGGACAAGTTCATCGTTCGCGATGCCGAGACCGACGCCACGGTCTGGTGGGGCAAGAGCAACAAGGCGATGGAGCCTGCGCATTTCGCGGCGCTGAAGGAGGATTTCTTCGCCGCGCTCGCCGCCAGGGACGAGTTGTTCGTGCAGGACCTGTACGGCGGATCGCAGGCGGATCACCGCGTCAACGTCCGCGTCGTCACCGAGCTGGCGTGGCATAACCTCTTCATCCGGACGATGCTGGTTCGGCCCGAGCAGGCGGCGCTGAAGGACTTCGTCGCGGACTACACGATCGTCGACCTGCCGAGCTTCCGCGCCGATCCCGCGCGTCATGGCTGCCGCAGCGAGACGGTGATCGCGGTCAACTTCACCGACAAGCTGATCCTGATCGGCGGCACGAAATACGCCGGCGAGATGAAGAAATCGGTGTTCGGGCTGCTCAATTACCTGCTCCCGCCGACCGGCGTGATGCCGATGCACTGCTCGGCGAACATGGGCGCGAACGGCGATACTGCGGTGTTCTTCGGCCTGTCGGGCACCGGCAAGACGACGCTGTCGGCCGATGCGAGCCGCACGCTGATCGGCGACGACGAGCATGGCTGGTCGGACACAGCCGTCTTCAATTTCGAGGGCGGGTGCTACGCCAAGATGATCCGCCTCTCCGCCGATGCCGAGCCGGAGATCTTCGCGACCACCAAGCGCTTCGGCACGGTGCTGGAGAACGTCGTGATGGACCCGGCGACGCGGCTGCTCGACCTCGACGACCACACGCTCGCCGAGAACAGCCGCGGCGCGTATCCCATCGACTTCATCCCGAATGCGTCAGCCGAGAACATGGGGCCGGTGCCGCGCAACATCGTGATGCTGACCGCGGACGCGTACGGCGTGCTGCCGCCGATCGCCAAGCTCACGCCCGACCAGGCGATGTACCACTTCCTCTCGGGCTACACCGCGCGCGTCGCCGGGACCGAGATCGGCGTGACCGAGCCCGATGCGACCTTCTCGACCTGCTTCGGCGCCCCGTTCATGCCGCGGCATCCGTCGGTCTACGGCAACCTGCTGAAGAGCCGAATCGCGAAGGGCGGCGTCGATTGCTGGCTGGTCAATACCGGCTGGACCGGCGGCAAATACGGCATCGGCAACCGCATGCCGATCAAGGCGACGCGGGCGCTGCTCAACGCAGCGCTGGATGGGAGCCTGAACGATGCCGAGTTCCGCACGGACCCGAACTTCGGCTTCCAGGTGCCGGTGAGCGTACCGGGTGTCGACACCGCAATCCTCGATCCGCGGACGACCTGGGAGGACAAGGACGCGTACGACGCCACGGCGGCCAAGCTCGTCGACCTGTTCGTCGAGAACTTCGCGCAGTTCGCCGAGCATGTCGACGAAGGTGTGAGGCAGGCGGCCCCGAAGGTTCGAGAGGTAGCCTAAACCTCCTCTCCCTCCGGGGAGAGGAAGGGGCCCGCACGACGAAGTCGAGTGGGAAGGTGAGGGCACGTGATACGGCGTGCCCTGTCCCCACCCGTCATCCTGACGAAAGTCAGGACCCAGAGTACCAGGCGTCGCGTCTCATGGCTCTGGGTCCTGACTTTCGTCAGGATGAAGAGTCGAGGGGCTCCACCACGATTTCGCCATCCACAACCGCAGTGATGCGAACGCGCATTCCAACCGCGGCATCTTCACCCCTAGCTGGCCAGCTCCCGTCGCCCACCAGCACCCGACCACGCCCGCCGACGATCGCGGCCTCCACCACCACAACCTGCCCCACCAGCCGAGCAGACCGATCATTCAACATCGGATCGCCGCCCTCGACCGGATAATCCCGGTACCAGCGCTTGCCGATCAGCACGGTGACCGCGCTCCACACCGCAAACGCCGCGAGTTGCGCAGGCACCGGCAAGTCCGGCAACACGAACACCGCCACCCCGGTCACCGCCGCGGCGATGGCGAGGAACACCAGGAACACCCCCGGCACCGCCAGTTCGGCGATCCCCAGAACCAGCGCCGCGATCAACCAAGCGCCGGCCGCCCCGATCGCGTCCATCAGCTTTTCGGCAGCTCGAACGGACCCTTCCGCGGCTCAGGCTTGGCCGGCGGCGACGCAACGGCATCCCGCAAAGCATCCTTGGCCAGCTCGCCGATCCCGCCAAGCGTCCCCATCAATTGCGTAGCCTCGACCGGAAACAAGATCGTCTTCGCATTAGGCGAGGTCGCGAACTTGCCGATCGCTTCGACGTATTTCTGCGCGATGAAGTAGTTGATCGCCTGAGCGCCACCCTCCTCGATCGCCTGAGACACCGCGCGCGTCGCCGAAGCTTCAGCAACAGCAGCCCGCTCGCGAGCCTCGGCATCGCGGAACGCCGATTCCTTGCGCCCCTCGGATTCGAGGATCCGCGCCTGCTTCTGCCCCTCGGCGCGGAGGATCTCGGACGCCCGCGACCCCTCGGCGTCGAGGATGTTAGCCCGCTTCTCGCGCTCGGCCTTCATCTGCCGCCCCATCGCGTTGACGATATCGGCCGGTGGGCGGATGTCCTTGATCTCGACCCGCGTGATCTTCACGCCCCACGGCGTCGTCGCGTGATCCACCACGTTGAGCAGCCGCGCATTGATCTCGTCGCGCTTCGACAGCGTCTCGTCGAGATCCATCGAGCCCATCACCGTGCGCAGGTTGGTCGTCGTGAGCTGCAACAGCGCCTGGTACAGGTCCGACACCTCGTACGCCGCCTTCGCCGAGTCGAGCACCTGGAAGAACACGACCCCGTCGGTCGAGATCATCGCATTGTCCTTGGTGATGATCTCCTGGCCGGGGATGTCGATCACCTGCTCCATCATGTTCACCTTCCGCCCGACACGGTAGAAGAACGCGGGGTAGAAATTGAAGCCCGGCCGCGCGACCGTCGTGAAGCGGCCGAAATGCTCGATCGTGTATTGATAGCCCTGATGGACGATCTTGATGCTGGTGAAGAGGTACAGCAGCACGAGTGCCAGCAGCAGCGCGGCAACGATCAGGCCCATCGAACAATCCCCCCATCTGTGTATCGCTTCGCTATAGCACGCCAAAGAAGGACAGGCCTAGCCGTACGCCGCGCCTTTGGTTACATGGCGCGCCACCTCACACCCAGGAACGGCAGCTCTCATGGATATCCGCCTCGGCCTCACTTTCGACGACGTCCTCCTGTATCCGGGGGAATCGGACGTGCTGCCAAGCCAGGCCGATACTCGGACTCAGCTGACGCGCGGCATCGCGCTCAACATCCCGATCCTCTCGTCCGCGATGGACACCGTCACCGAAGCCGACATGGCGATCGTGATGGCGCAGCTCGGCGGGATCGGCGTGCTCCACCGCAATTTGACCGTCGAGGAGCAGGTCATCGCGGTCCGCCAGGTCAAGCGGTTCGAGTCGGGCATGGTGGTCAACCCAATCACGATCAAGCCGACCGCCACGCTCGGCGAGGCGCAGGCGCTCATGTCGGGCCACCGCATCAGCGGCATCCCGGTCGTCGAGGCGGACGGCAAGCTCGTCGGTATCCTCACCAACCGCGACGTGCGTTTCGCGGGCGATCCGAAGCAGCCCGTCAGCGAACTGATGACGCACGAGAACCTCGCGACGGTCTCGACCGAAGTCGGCAAGGAAGAGGCACGCCGCCTGCTTCACGCCCGCCGCATCGAGAAGCTGCTGGTGGTCGACGCGCAGTATCGTTGCGTCGGGCTGATCACCGTCAAGGACATCGAGAAGGCGGTGATGTTCCCCGATGCGACCAAGGACGAGGCTGGCCGCCTGCGTGTGGCCGCGGCGACGACGGTCGGTGACAAGGGCTTCGACCGGACCGAACAGCTGGTCGACGCCGGCTGCGACTTGATCGTGATCGACACCGCCCACGGCCATAACCGCGACGTCGGCCGCGCGGTCGAGCGCGTGAAGAAGCTGTCCAACTCGGTCCAGGTGGTGGCGGGCAACGTCGCGACCGGCGAAGCTACGCGGGCGCTAATCGGTGCGGGCGCGGACGGGATCAAGGTCGGTATCGGTCCAGGCTCGATCTGCACCACGCGCGTCGTCGCTGGCGTCGGCGTGCCGCAGCTTACGGCCGTTATGGATTGTGCGGAGGCGGGCCACAAGGCTGGCGTGCCGGTGATCGCCGACGGCGGCATTCGCACCTCGGGCGACATGGCTAAGGCGCTCGCGGCGGGCGCGTCGACCGTAATGATCGGCTCGCTGCTCGCTGGCACCGACGAGGCACCGGGCGAAACGTTCCTGTACCAGGGCCGTGCGTACAAGTCGTACCGCGGCATGGGCTCGGTCGGCGCGATGGGCCGCGGGTCCGCGGATCGCTATTTCCAGGGCGACATCAAGGACCAGCTTAAGCTGGTTCCGGAGGGCATCGAGGGTCAGGTCGCGTACAAGGGGCCGGCGAGGGACGTCGTTCATCAGCTGGTCGGCGGTATCAAGGCGGCGATGGGGTATACCGGCTCGGCGACGATCCCGGATCTCCAGGCGCGGGCGGAGTTCGTGCAGATCACCGGCGCGGGCTTGATGGAGAGCCATGTCCACGACGTGACGATTACGCGGGAAGCGCCGAACTACCCGACGCGGTAAAGGCGGGAACTTCCCCCCGCCCTGAAAGGGAGGGGCCGGGGGTGGGTCGGTTTCCGCAAGCTCCTCGGTCGGTGGCTAAAGCGGACCAACCCACCCCCAACCCCTCCCTTCCAGGGAGGGGAGCGGGTCGCGGCTCGCTCTCACGCTCCCCGTCATTCCCGCAAAGGCGGGAACCCATACTGGCTGACGTCGCGGAAAGATCGCAACCGTTCGAGGATATGGATCCCCGCCTGCGCGGGGATGACGGACGATATGTGCCGTAGCGATCCGCGACAAACCGCAGGCTAACTCACAGACTGCCGGTCCCCCTCCTTCGTCCCGCCGCCCTCATCCGTCATCCCGGCGAACGCCGGGACCCATGGTTGCGGGCCGGGTGGTGGTTGCACGCTATCGCCGGGCCCACCGCGTCCATGGGTCCCGGCGTTCGCCGGGATGACAAAGGGAAGAGCCGAGCCCCCGCTCGCGACTGTGCTGGAGGCGGGGTCCCGAAATTATTCCCCTCCCGCGCGCGGGAGGGGCTAGGGGAGGGGATGATGACGAACACTCCGTACCAAGCCTCCCCCCGAACCCACGCGAAGTCGGGAGCCCAGAAGTGACTCCCCCAGCACGCACCCAGGCCGCGATCGAGCTCCTCGACCAGATCATCGCCGCCGCCCGCGAGTCCGGCGCCGCCGCCGACACGCTGATCGCCCGCTATTTCGCCACCCGCCGCTACGCCGGCTCGAAGGACCGCCGCGCGGTCCGCGACCTCGTCTACGCCGCGATCCGCAAGGCCGGTGACCGCCCCGAAAACGGTCGCACCGCGATGCTACTCGTCGCCGACGCCGATCCGGAAGTCGCCGCAACCTTCGACGGCTCCACCCACGCACCCGCGCCGATCGCCAAGGACGAACCGCGCGCTCGCGCCGGCGTCGCACCACAGTGGCTGAGCAAGGCCCTCCGCGCTTCAGGTCTCGACGGCGCCGCCCTTACAGACCTAGCCGGCCGCGCCACGCTCGATCTCCGCGTCAACACGCTGATCGCCGACCGCGCGACCGTCCTCGCGGCACTTCCCGACGCCGAAGCCACCGCGCATGCCCCCGACGGCATCCGCCTCCCGACCGGCACCAACGTCGAAGCACTCCCGCTCTTCAACGAAGGCGCGCTCGAGGTGCAGGACGAAGGCAGTCAGCTCGTCGGCCTCGCGATGCAGGCCAAACCCGGCGAACGCATCGTCGACCTCTGCGCCGGCGCCGGCGGCAAGACGCTCGCGCTCGCGGCGACGATGAAGAACGAAGGCGTCATCCTCGCCTGCGACACCGACCGCAACCGCCTCGCGCGCCTTGCCCCGCGCGCGACCCGCGCCGGCGCAACGATCGTCGAGAGCCGGTTGCTCAACCCGACGCGCGAGATCGAGGCGCTCAGCGAATGGGCCGGTCGCGCGGACGGCGTGCTGGTCGACGCCCCCTGTTCGGGCACCGGCACGTGGCGGCGCAACCCGGAGGCGCGCTGGCGGCTCACCCCCGACCGTGTCTCACGGCTGCAATCGACGCAGCAGCAGGTGCTCTCCGTCGCCGCCACGCTGGTCAAGCCCGGCGGCGCGCTCGTCTACATCGTCTGCTCGCTGCTCGACGCCGAGGGCACCGACCAGGTCACCTGGTTCCTGAATGCGCACCCCGGCTGGACGACAGAGCCCCTGTCGCTCCCCGCCGGCGCGAAGCACGGCCACGGCGTCCGCCTCGAACCCGGCCGCGACGGCACCGACGGCTTTTTTGTCGCGCGCCTCCGGGCTGCGTGCTAGCCAGCCGACCTATGGCTCAACTCACGGCCAAACCTGTATCCCGCCTGGAGACGATGATGCGTTTTTCGTCCGTTGCCCTTGCCGCCGCGCTGACCGTCGTATGCGTGTCGACTTCGCTCAGCGGGCAACGTCCCGACGCCCAAATCGACGCGCGCTCGATGCAGTTGTTGGCGCAGGGCCGTTCGCTGGTCGCGGCCGGTAATCTCGACGGCGCGACGGATGTGCTCGAAACGTCGGTCGCGGTCGATCCGCGCAACCGGGGCGCTTTCCTCCTGCTCGCGCGCGTCGCCGAAACCCGCGACCTGCCAGGCAAGGCGATCCGCCTCTACCGCGAGGCGCTCCTGCTGGAGCCGAACGACGTCGCGGCGTTGAAGGGGCAGGGCGAGGCGTTGGTCGCGAAGGGCGCCGTGGTCCGCGCGAAGGACAACCTCGTGAAAATCCGCACGCTCTGCAAGGGTGTCTGCCCCGAAGCGACGCAACTCGCGGCGGTAATCGCCAAGGGCCCACCGATTGCAACGGCGCAGGTCGAGAAGACCCCAGTAGCGGCCAAGGACTGATCATCCATTTTCGTCATCCTGGACTTGATCCAGGATCCAGAGCGACGATCGTCGTACTCAGTAACTCTGGATCCTGACTTTCGTCAGGATGACGAAATTGTCTTGGCAGACGATGTCAGCCGACAGCCTTCGCCAATGCCGTGAAATCCGCCACCGAAAGCGTCTCCGCCCGGCGCGTAGCCTCTACCCCGATCCGCTCCAGCGCATTGAGCGCCCCCGGCACGCCCTTCAAACTCTGCCGCAACATCTTCCGCCGCTGCCCAAACGCCGCGCCCGTCAGCCGCTCCAGCACCGCGAAGTTCACCCCCTCCGGCGCCTCGACCGGAGTCAGATGCACCACCGCAGACATCACCTTCGGCGGCGGTGTAAACGCCGACCGGTGAACCGGCATCGCGATCCGCGCAGTCGAGCGCCACTGCGCCAGCACCGCGAGCCGCCCATAATGATCGTCGTTGGTCTTCGCCACGATCCGCTCGGCGACTTCCTTCTGGAACATCAGCGTGCACGACTGCCACCACGGCAACCACGACGTCGACAGCCACCCCACCAGCAACGCCGTGCCAATGTTATATGGCAGGTTCGACACGATATGCGGCTTGCCCTCGAACAGCGCAGGCGCGTCGACTTCCATCGCGTCACCCTCGATAACCCGCAGCCGCCCCGGATACGCCTCGCCAAGTTCCGCCAACGCAGGGATGCACCGTCGATCGCGCTCGATCGCCGTCACCCGCGCACCCGCCGCGAGCAACGCGCGCGTGAGGCCACCAGGACCCGGGCCAACTTCGAGCACCTCGGCATCCTGCAAATCCCCCGGCACCGCCGCGATCCGCTTGAGCAACTGCCCATCGAACAGGAAGTTCTGCCCAAGCGCCTTGTTCGCGTTCAGCCCATAACGCGCGATCACCTCGCGCAGCGGGGGAAGCTCCGTCAATGCAGCCTCGCTCACGACTGGGCAGCGGTCTGGGCGCGTCGGTCCGCCGCTTCACCCGCCATCGCGATCGCCGCGATCATCGCACCCGGCTCGGCATGGTTCTTGCCCGCGATCGCGAACGCGGTGCCGTGATCGGGCGAGGTCCGCACGATCGGCAGGCCCAGCGTCATGTTCACGCCCTCGTCGAAATGGATCGTCTTCAACGGCACCAGCGCCTGGTCGTGATAACAGCACATGACGACGTCGTAGGTCGCGCGCGCGCGCGGGTGGAACAGCGTGTCCGCCGCGAACGGCCCGGTCGCATCGATGCCTTCCTCGCGCAGGATCGCGATCGCCGGCGCGATGATCTCGATCTCTTCCCGCCCAAGCGCGCCCTGTTCGCCGGCATGCGGATTGAGCCCGGCAAACGCGAGACGCGGATGCGCGATTCCGAAATTCCTGAGCAGACCGCGGGCGGTCACGCGCGACTTCGCAACGATCAACTCGATCGACAGCGCCCCCGAGACCGCGTTCAGCGGGATATGCGTGGTGATCGGCACCACCTTAAGGGAAGGCCCGGCCAGCATCATCACCGCGTTATCGGCGGCGACACCGGAGCGCTCGGCGACGAATTCGGTCTGTCCCGGGTGCGTGAAGCCGATCGTGTAGAGCTGCGCCTTCGACACCGGCCCCGTCACCAGCGCGCGCGCCGCGCCGTTCCGGACCAGTCCGACCGCCAGTTCCAGCGCATGCAACGCGGAGCGCGCACCGTCCGCATCGGGCTGTCCCGGGACGATCGCGCCGCCATCGCCGACCGACAACACCGGCAGGGCGGAGGGAAATGCCGCGACCGCCGCGGCCAGATCGGCGACGCGCGCGATCGGCCCCGCCCACACCCGCTCGATCGCGCGCGCATCGCCCACTGCGACGAACGGCGGTAGATCATGTTTCGCCCGTGCGTCCCACGCCTTGGCGATGATCTCCGGCCCGATCCCGGCAGGATCGCCCATTGAGATCGCGATTGGCGTCGTGGCGGTCATGCCGCGCTCAACGATAGTCGACGATCGCATCGCGCCGCAGATCGCGCAGCTTCTGCTGCGCGCGCAGGTTGACGCGCTGCTGTTCGAGCTGACCCTGGATCTGCTCCGAATTCGGCACCGATCCACCGGCGGCTTCGTCGCGGCCGCACAATACCAACGCGCGCACGCCCTGTTCCGCGGAGCCGAACGGCGGCGTCGACTGGCCGACCTGGAGCTTCAGCATGATCTCCTGCAACTGCGGCGGCAGGTCGCGGATCCGCACCGTATCGTTGTCCACCACGTCGGCGCCGATCCCGGCCGCGACCTTCTCGACGGTGCCGCAGCCACGCAGGTCCTGCGTCGCCTTGGCAAAGGCCTGCGCGCGCGTGCTCGCCTGCGCCTGCGTCGTGTTCGGCGGGAACCGCAACGTGAGCTGCTTCAGGCTGAGCTTGGCATCGCGCGGGTCGGCGGTCAGCACCTGGCGCTTGTCGGTGAGATACAGGATCGAATAGCCGCCCGGCACCTCGATCGGTCCTGCGACCTGGCCGACCTGCATCGAGGTCGCGGCTTCTGACAGCGGCCCCGGCAGCGTCGCCGCACGGATCCAGCCGAGATCGCCGCCGACCGCACGCGTCGACGCTTCCGAGAACTGCCGCGCGAAATACTCGAACGGCTGCGCGCCCTTCTGGATCTCCTGGAGGATCTGCTTGGCGTTCGCATACACCTGCTGGCTGTTCGCCGGCGTCGCCGCGAGATAGATTTCCTTGAGATTGAACTCGTCGGTGCCCTTGGCGGCCTGGAGGCGATCGATGATCGACTTCACCTCCTCGTCGCCGACGTTGACGAAAGGCTCGACGCGCTTGCGCAGATAGCGCTGCCAGGCGAGCTCGCCCTCGATCTGCCGCTTGAGCGACCGTTCGGACGATCCGGATTCGCGCAGATAGGCACGCATCGCATCGGGTGTGCGGTTGAAGCGCTTCGATACGCCGGCGAAGCTCTGCGTCATCTCGGCGGGCGTGATGACGACGTCGGCGGTCTTCGCCTCCTGGATCTCGAGCGTCTCGTCGATCAGCTGGCGGAGCACCTGCAGCTTGAGCCGATCGCGATCCTCCGGCGACAGCTTCGCCTCGTTCGCCATCGCTACCAGCGCGACCCGCTGGTCGACGTCGGTCCCGGTGATCACCGTATCGTTGACGACCGCGGTCGGCTTGCGGACGTTGGGATCGAGCTTGCCGAAGATCTGGAGGTTGGTCGGGATATCGAGGCCGGTATTGTCCGGCACGCTCTGATCCTGGACCGTCTGGCCCGAATTGGCCTGATCCGCATTCGGCTGAGATGGAGCCTGCTGGGACGGAGCAGGCTGAGCAGCAGCAGGCTTAGCAGCCGCGGCCCGCGCCGCAGCCGGCTTGGGTGCTGCCCGGCGCGGCGCGGTTTGCGCGATCGTGCTCGCGGCGAGTGCCGCCAGGACGACGGTCCCGATCATACGGCCGCCACGCGCCGCCAGTCGAACATCATGCTTCAAGTGTCGATATCCCATCATCGGCCTAGCGGACCGCGTCGCCACGTCATGGCGGCGCATCCGGCAAGGCTTGCCTCATCGTAGCTGAATGCGGGCTTAGCGGCCGAGATTGGTGAAGGCCAGCGTCAACAGGTAGCTGTTGCCTTTCCGCGCGTCGCCCGTGTTGTTGTAGGTCCGCCGCCACGTCGCGCCGAGACGGAGGCAGTCGTCCTCGTACTGGAAACCGACGCGGTGGCGGATCGGCGTGAAGCCGTCGCTGGCCGAGAGCGGGTCCTCCGACTTGTTGGTGAGATCGACCACCGCCGACCCGAACGCCGACCAGAAGCGCGCGAACTGGACGCGGCCGGCCGCACGGATTTCCTCGCGATCGCGCAGATCCTCGATCGACGCGTCGATGTTGCGGTTCAGCTTCAGATAGCCGACCAGCACATAGGTCGCGCGCGACCCGATCGTCGCGTCGATCTCGTTGCGACGGATCGCGAAACCATCCTTGTCGAGCCGGTAACGATGGACGATCGACACGAAGTCCCGGAACCGCAGCTCGGTACGACCGACGATATCAGAGAAGCGATCGCTGAGCCCGGTGCCATCGGGCAGGATGGTCGGGCGCGTGCTCAACCGATAGCTCTGGCCGACATTGGTCGTGAAGCTGATCCCCGGCAGATCGAACGCCCATTCGCCGCCATAGGTCGCGCGCGACGAATCCTCGAAGCGGTCATAGCCGGCGAAGCGGTTGAGCGAGAATAGATTGGTATCGTCGAGATCGACCGCGCGCGAATCCTCGTTCGGCAGCGTGATGTTCGCGAACTTCGGCGCCGCGACCAGCTGGATGCGCGGCGTGAAGCGCTGCGTACCGCCGAGGAACGTCCCGATGAACGGCCATTTCACATCGACCGCGACCGCGCCGATCGCGCGCTGGCTGAACCCTTCGAGCCCGCGGTAGCTGAGGTTGGTCGTCGCCAGCGTATCGTTCGTATTATACAGGTCGCCGCGCGCGAACGCCGTGAACGTGACTTCCTGCCCCCAGTTGGTCAGCCGCCGCAGATCCCATTGCAGGCTGGCGAACGCACGCTGCGTGTCCTGTCCATCGGTGCGGGTCAGCGCGAGCGTGTTGAGCTGGAGCTGGAACTTGCCGCCGATCAGGCCGTCGTCGAACCGCTTGCGGTAATCGATCTCGGGCAGCGCGATCGGTTGCTGGCCTTGGCTGTCCTTGACGCGCAGGGTCTGCGCATACCAGCCGCTTACCGCGAAATAGCTGGTGTCGTCGATCCGTTCGAGGCTGGCGGTGGTGCGCAGCCGGTCGTCGCGCGAGATATCGTACCGCCGCAGGAACGTGCGGTCGGTGGTCAGGCGAAGCGATCCGCTCGCGGTCCAGTTCGGCGATAGCTGATAGCGCGCCATGCCGTCGACATAGCCACGGAACGCCATCTCGGTATCGGTCGGGTTGGCGGTGTTGAGGTCGTCGCTGCGCCGGCTCTCGGTCGCATAGGCGCGGACGCTGAACGCCCCCTTGGTGCTGAGCGCGGAATAATCGACCTGCGCCATCGGCAGCACGCTGCTGTAGATGTGCGGCGTGACGATCAGCCCCTGGTTGGGCGCGAGCTTGAAATAATAGGGGACGCTGACTTCGAGGCCGTTGACGCGGCTATAACCGCCGTTCGGCGACAGCAGTCCGCTGTCGCTGTCGCCACCGACCGGGTTCGAGAATTTGGGCAGCGGCAAGCTCGGCAGACCGAACAGATGCAGGCGTGCGCCGGCGTAATAGATGCGCTTGCGCTCGGGGCGATAGGTGACGCGCACCGCGGTGATCTTCCACGTCGGTTCCTTCGGACACCCCGCCGAGGTGCCGACCGCGCACGGCGTGTAGGCGGCGGTCTTGAGGTTGACCGTGCCGTCGGCGTCGCGCGTACCTTGCTTGGCCGCGAGGCGACCGCCCTGTTCGAGCACGACGAGCATGTTGTCGACCACGCCGTCCTTGAGCGAATCGGTCAGGTTGATCTCGTCCCCATAGGCGATGTCGCCCTGGGGATTGGTGACGGCGATGTTGCCGGACGCGACGACCTTGCCGGTCTGGCGGTTCCACACGACCTTGTCGGCACGCAGCCGGTTGCCCTGGCGGAACATCCGGACCTCGCCGGTCGCCGTGACGATCTGCGTGTTCGTGTCGTATTCGAGGCCGTTGGCGCTGAACTGCACTTGGTCTTCGGCGGGAGTCGCGGCGGGCGCGTTGGCGACCGGTGCGTCCTGCACGGGGGGCGGGACCGGACGGCTCTGGAAATCCTGGGCATGCACGGGCGAGCTCGCCAGTCCGCACGCCAAGGCGAGCGAAACGGCACAACCCGTCAAAAGGTCGATACGCAACACGATCCGAACCAACCCCTTTGGCACTCGGCAGCCGTTTGCCGCCCTATCGCTCGCCTATCGCACCACCGGCGCTTCGCTGCAATCGCCGTGAGATGACAGGCCGCCACCTTGCTTTGCCAAGCCCGCGGCATCAACTTAGGGCCAAGCCCATCCTATCGTTCAAAAGCTTCCCGAGGTTTCTTCATGCAGATCGTCTTCGCCCCGACCGTTCCCGCCAACGCCCCGATCCTCGCCGTCCCCGTGGCGAAGGACGGCGTGGCCAAGATCAAGTGGAGCGCGATCGGCGGCGATGTCGAGGCAGTGGCGACCAGCGCAGCGGCTGCGGCACGCTTTGTGGGTGAAGCAGGCTCGGTGATCGAGCTGTTCGTGCCGGTCGACGGCGCGGTTCGCCAGGTCCTGCTCGTCGGAGTCGGTGCGGGCGACACCGCTGATTGGGAGAAGGCTGGCGGTGCGATCACCGCACGTCTGCTGACCTCGGGCGCGACGTCGGTCGTTGCCGACCTCTCGGCAAGCGCCACGCCGACCGCCAAGGCCGCCGCACACTTCGCCGCTGCCGCCGCGCAGCGCGCATGGCGCTACGACACGTACCGCACGAAGCTCGCCGAGAAGTCGAAGCCGACGCTGACCGAGATCACCATCGCCGGTGCACCGGACGGCACCGATGCTGCCTGGCACGAGGCGGCCGCTGTCACCGACGGTCTCGACCTGACCCGCTGGCTGGTCACCTCGCCACCGAACGTAGTCTACCCTGAGAGCTTCGTCGAGAAGGTGACGAAGGACGTGGAAGGTCTCGGGCTCGAGATCACCGTGCTCGACGAAGCGCAGATGACCGAGCTCGGCATGGGCTCGCTGCTCGGCGTCAGCCAGGGTTCGCGCCGCGAAGCGCGCATCCTCGCACTCAAGTGGAACGGGGCAGGGGCCGACGCGCCGACGCTCGCGTTCGTCGGCAAGGGCGTGACGTTCGATTCGGGCGGCATCTCGATCAAGCCCGGCGCGGGCATGGAAGACATGAAGTGGGACATGGGCGGCGCAGGCGCGGTCGCTGGCGCGATGAAGGCGCTCGCCAGCCGCAAGGCGAAGGCGAACGTCGTCGGCGTGATGGGCCTCGTCGAGAACATGCCCGACGGCGCGGCACTTCGTCCGAGCGACGTCATCACCTCGATGTCGGGGCAGACCATCGAAGTGCTCAACACCGACGCCGAGGGTCGCCTCGTGCTCTGCGATTGCGTGACCTGGGTACAGCAGGCGCACAAGCCGACCACGATCGTCGATCTCGCCACGCTCACCGGCGCGATGATCGTCGCGCTCGGCACCGAGAATGGCGGCATCTTCGCCAACGACGATGCGCTCGCCGACCAGCTGATCGCGGCAGGCAAGACCACCGGCGACACGCTCTGGCGCTTTCCGCTGTCGCCCGCCTACGACAAGCTGATCGACTCGCCGATCGCCGACATGAAGAACGTCGGCCCCCGCGGCGCTGGCTCGATCACCGCGGCGCAGTTCATCAAGCGCTTCGTCGACGAAGGCGTGAAGTGGGCGCATCTCGACATCGCCGGCATGGTCTGGTCCGACAAGCCAGGCACCAACCACGACAAGGGCGCTACGGGTTATGGCGTGCGCCTGCTCGACCAGTTCGTCGCCGACAATTTCGAGGGCTAATTACGGATAGGAGGGGCTCGCACTCCCCCCGTCATCCTGACGAAAGTCAGGACCCAGGATACCAAACGATGCACTCCATGACTCTGGGTCCTGACTTTCGTCAGGATGACGGCGTGGGTTGGGCAGGGAGATGGAAACTATGCAGGTCGATTTCTACCACCTAACCAGCCCCCTCGACCGCGTCCTCCCGCGGATCGCCGAGCGCGTCGTCCAAACCGGCGGCCGCCTCCTCATCGTAGCCGAACCCGAAGAACAACGCGTGGCGCTCGACCGCCTGCTCTGGTCCTACGCTCCCGAGAGCTTCCTCCCCCACGCCCAAGCCGGCAGCACCGACGATACAGCACAACCCATTCTAATCGCTCAAGATATCCAGGAAGCCACCCCCGCCAACGCCGCCCGCAACGTCGCGGTGGTAGACGGACGTTGGCGTGACCTTATCCTAACCTTTGACCGCGCCTTTCACATCTTCGACGACGAATCCATCCGCGAAGCCCGCCTCGCCTGGAAGGCGCTAGCCGACCACGACGGCGTCGAACGCCGCTACTGGAAGCAGAACGAGTCGGGCCGCTGGGAACAGTCCGCATAGGTTGCTTTAGCCGCGTCTCCCGCCTAAGCGCCGCGCATCCGATTACCGTCAACACAGGAGCCCGTGACCATCATGGCCGCGAACCGTACCTTTTCGATCATCAAGCCCGACGCAACCCGCCGCAACCTGACCGGTGCGGTCACCAAGATGCTTGAGGAAGCCGGCCTGCGCGTCGTCGCTTCGAAGCGCATCCAGATGACCCGCGAGCAGGCCGAGGGCTTCTACGCGGTCCACAAGGAGCGTCCGTTCTTCGGTGAGCTCGTCTCGTTCATGATCTCGGGCCCGGTCGTCGTCCAGGTTCTCGAAGGCGAGAACGCGATGCAGCGCAACCGCGACATCATGGGCGCCACCAACCCCGCCAACGCCGATGCCGGCACGATCCGCAAGGAACTCGCCGAGTCGATCGAAGCCAACACCGTGCACGGGTCGGACTCGGACGAGAACGCCGAGATCGAGATCGCCTATTTCTTCAAGCCCGAAGAAATCGTCGGCTGATGACCTGGCGGCTGCGACGGGCCGAGCCGGGCGATGCGCCCGCGCTATCGCTCGTCGCATCCGCCACGTTCCTCGATACCTATGCGACCGTGCTGACGGGGGCGGACATCGTCGCCCACTGCACGACGAAGAACAGCATCGCCGCGTTCCAGACGTGGCTGTCCGATCCCGCAACGATCGTGACGCTGGCCGAGTACGAACCCGGCCACGCGCCGATCGGCTACACGGTACTGACCGTGCCGGACTTCCCGATCGAACCCGGCCCCGCGGACATCGAACTCCGCCGCATCTACCTCATGAAGCAGGCCCAAGGCTCAGGTCTGGGCGCCGCCCTGATGGCCCGCGCGCTCGAAGACGCCGCGGCGGCACGCCGAACCCGAGTCCTGCTAGGCGTATGGGACCAGAACACCCGCGCCCGAGCCTTCTACGAACGCCAAGGCTTCAAGGTCATCGGCGCCCGCCAGTTCATGGTCGGCACCACCCTCCACGACGACCCGGTCTACGCACGAACGGTGTGAGTTTCCCCGGCGAAAGCGCCGCACTGCATAGCATCACTACCACCCCGGCGAAGGCCGGGGTCCAATTGGAAAGGTCGCAGTAACGGAACGCTGCCCTTGGTTAGCAACGTTCCCCAATTGGACCCCGGCCTCCGCCGGGGTGGTACCGTTTAGCGGTACGCGACCTACGCAGCCGGCTTCTCTTTCGCCCAGATAGCATCGAGCTTCGCCTGATCGCCGCCAAGCTGGCGAACGCGCAGTCCCTCAAGCTTGAACGAGCGACCCAGTATCCTCCGACCATGCGTCTTCCAGATCACATCGTAGATCCCGCTCGCCGTCCGCGTCGTATCCCCATCGAAATACTGCACGCTGACCAAAACCGGCAGGCGCCCCGCTCGGTCGTCCGACCCACCATCGGTCAGCTTCAACATCGCATCCGAAACCCATGACCCGTCGATGATCGGCTCGGCCGGCGGCCGCTGCGGCGAGACGCCGAGCGCGCGCGGAAAGGTGATCGTCACGTCCTGAAGATCATGTCGCGCATCCTTGAGCAGGAGCGAATCACCGCCACTCTGGACGATCGCCGACAGATCGATCCGCGACCGTTCGCGCGCGGCGCTCGACTGCGCGGCGATCTTGTCGGCCTCGTTCGCGCGGTGATCCGACCAGTTGGTCCACAGCGTCAGCGCCGCGATCAGCACGCCCGCAACCGCCACAACCTCGGCTAGCGTCACCCAACGCCGCCGCGTCGCCGCAGCCTCGCGCCGTTCGGTCGGCGTCTCGGTGCTCATCGCCCGCCAGCCTCCAGCAATCGGGCAGGGGCTGCCAATTCCCAACTCCGCGCGATCCGGTCCTCGACCAGCGCCCAGTCTGGATCGCCGGCAACATTCATCCCAACCCAGCCGGTCGCGCCGAGATAGGCCGGCCGCGAATATACGGCCGGGTTCGCCTCGATCAGCGTCATCTGTTCATCGGTGCCGCTGGTCTTCACGCACACCAAGGTCAGTCCATCGCCGTGATGATCCGCCCGGAACTGCGCGAACTGCCTGTCGGCCACGAAGAAAGTCGGCTGGCCGTGTGAAACCTTTTCCTCGGTCTCGGGCAAGGCAAGCGCCGCCGCACGAACGCGGTCGAGGGGGGGTAGATCGGTCATCGCGTCACGAACTCCGCCAAGGTCTTCGGGTACAAAGCATGTTCGGCCGCCAGAACGCGACGCGCAAGCGCATCCGCATCGTCGCCGGCAAGGATCGGCACCTCGGCCTGACCCAGCACCACGCCGCCATCGAGCTCCTCGGTCACGACATGCACCGAGCACCCGCCGACCGCATCTCCTGCCGCGATCGCCCGCGCATGCGTATCGAGGCCCTTGTACTTGGGCAGCAGCGACGGATGGATATTGACGATCCGGTCCCGCCACGCGGCGACGAATTCGTCCGAAAGCAGTCGCATATACCCGGCGAGCGCGACGACCTCAACACCAGCGTCGCGCAACGCCGCATCGATCGCCGCCTCATAGGCCGGCTTCCCCAGACCCTTCGGCGAGAGTGCGAACGTCGCCAAGCCCTCCGACCGAGCCCAGTCGAGCCCGGCCGCGCCCGGCTTGTCCGACGCGACAAGCGCGATCTCGTACGGACACTCCGCCGCGCGCGACGCGCCGACCAGCGCCATCATGTTAGATCCGCGCCCGGAGATCAGCACGCCGACCCGCGTCTTTTCAGCCATGCGTCGCGGTCCAGTTCTCGCGCGCGCTCCACGTACCCGCCGACCCACGAACCGTGCAGCCATGCGTCCCGGTCTCGACCCGCCCGATCGCGAACACCGTCTCGTCGGCCGCCTCCAACGCAGCGGTCACCGCCTCAGCCTCGTCGGCGCTGACGATCACGACCATGCCGATCCCGCAGTTGAACGTCCGCGCCATCTCCTCCGGCTCGATCGCCCCTTGAGCTTGCAGGAACGCCATCAACCGCGACTGCTCCCAGGCATCCGCGTCGACCACCGCATGCACGCCGTCGGGCAGCACGCGCGGGATGTTCTCGAGCAGGCCACCACCGGTGATATGCGCCAGCCCCTTGATCCGCCGCTCGCGCAGCAACGGCAACAGGCTCGCGACATAGATGCGAGTCGGCGCCATCAGATGATCGATCAGCAACTTGTCCTGATCGAACAATGCAGGCCGATCGAGCTTCCACCCGCGATCGGTGGCGAGACGACGAACCAACGAGAACCCGTTCGAATGCACGCCCGACGATGCCAGCCCGAGCATCACGTCGCCCGCCGCGATCTCCCGCCCGGTCAGCACGTTGGTCCGCTCGACCGCCCCCACGCAGAAGCCCGCGAGGTCATAATCGCCATCCGCATACATGCCCGGCATCTCGGCGGTCTCGCCCCCGATCAGCGCGCAGCCTGCGGTCTTGCACCCTTCCGCAATCGACGCCACGACGCGCTCGGCGACCGCGGCGTCGAGCTTCCCGCTCGCATAATAATCGAGGAAAAACAGCGGCTCGGCACCCTGGACGATCAGGTCGTTGACGCACATCGCGACGAGATCGACGCCGACACCCTCATGCCGGTCCCATTCGATCGCCAGCTTCAGCTTGGTACCGACACCATCGTTCGCCGCGACCAGCAACGGATCGACGAACCCTGCCGCCTTGAGGTCGAACATCCCGCCGAACCCGCCAAGATCGGCATCCGCGCCCGGCCGCCGCGTCGAGCGCGCGAGCGGGGCGATCGCCCGCACCAGCGCGTTGCCCGCGGCGATCGAAACGCCCGCCTGAGCGTAGGTGTAGGGGCCCGAAGCGGGAGCGGCGGAGTCTGGCGTATCGGTCATGATCGGTGCTGCTAGCCACATCGCGCTTGGATTTCCACGTCTGCTTCGCCAAAAGGCCCACTTGATGCGTATCCGTGCCCTTCCCACCGCGCTTGCTGGTGCCGCCCTATTATTGAGCGGCGGAGCCGTGCTCGCGCAGATCGAAGGCGGCAGCCGAGGCGCCGCTCCGGTCGACAGCGGCAGCGCGTACGAGGTGAGCGGCGTTACGGTCGACGTCGCCGGCAAGACCGCTGACGCCGCGCGCTACAGCGGCTGGCGGCTCGCCCAGCGAAAAGCTTGGGTACAATTGTCGAACCGGCTCGGCGGTGGTGGCGGTCTCGTCTCCGACGGCACGCTCGATTCGCTCGTCTCGGGAATCGTCGTCGAGAACGAACAGATCGGCCCGCAGCGCTACATCGCCAAGCTCGGCGTGCTGTTCGATCGCGGCCGCGCCGGATCGATCCTCGGCATCTCGACCTATGCCGATCGTTCGCAGCCGATGCTCGTCATCCCCGTCCAATATTCGGGCGGCGTCGGCCAGGCGTTCGAGCAGAGCACGCAGTGGCAGCAGGCCTGGGCGCGCTATCGCACCGGCAACAGCAGCATCGACTATGTCCGCCCGTCCGGCTCCGGCCCCGACGCGCTCCTGCTCAACGTCGGCCAGACCCAGCGCCCCGGCCGCGGCTGGTGGCGGACGATTCTCGACCAATATGGCGCGAGCGACGTGCTCACCCCGGTCGTGAAGCTCTATCGCCAATGGCCCGGCGGCCCGGTGATCGGCGTGTTCGAAGCGCGCCACGGCCCCGACAACGACCTGATCGGCAGCTTTACGCTGCGAGTCGGCACACCCGATGGCCTCCCGCAACTGCTCGACACCGGCGTGAAGCGGATCGACGACCTGTACCAGCAGGCCCGCCGCAACGGTTCGCTCCGCGTCGACTACAGCCTCTCGCCCCCGCCGCCGCCCGAAGCCGCGACGATAGACGACCTGCCGACCGACGAGACCGCCGACGCCAATACCGCGGCGCTGACCGGCGGCGAGGGCATCTCGGTCATCGTCCAGTTCGACACGCCCGCAGCGACCGCCGTCTCGTCTACGGAAGCAGCACTCCGCGCGATCCCCGGCGTCCGCTCGGCGGCAACAACCAGCCTTGCACTCGGCGGCGTCTCACTGATGCGCGTCGCGTACGACGGCGACCCCGCGGCGCTGAAGACCGCGCTAGAAGCCCGAGGCTACCAGGTATTCGGCTCCGGCCAGACGATCCGCATCCGCCGGGTCGCCCAACTTCTTCCGCCGGACTTGCCCGCGGACAATGCGACGACAGGGTGAGCGCGACCAAGATGACTCAAATTGCGCTGCCACTCGGGTGGCCGGCGGACCCTCGCGACGACGCCTTCCTCGTTACCCCCTCCAACTCGCGGGCAGTCCATACGCTGGAGCATACCGCCACCTGGCCCGTCATGACTGCCATCCTGACCGGCCCGCGCAAATCGGGCCGCAGCCTGCTTGCGCGAATCTTCGCGGCGAAGAGCGGCGGGACGATCATCGACGACGCCGAACGCGTGCCCGAGGCGCAGCTGTTCCACGCCTGGAACCGCGCGCAGGAGGAGCACAGGCCGCTGCTGATCGTCGCCGACGCCGCGCCGCCCGAATGGAAGGTGAAGCTTCCCGACCTGCGTTCACGCCTCGCCGCCAGCCCGATCGCAGCGATCGGCGCGCCCGACGACGAACTCATGCGGCTGTTGCTGGCGCATCTGTTCGAGCGGCGCAGCCTCGATGCACGGCCCGATCTGATCGACTGGCTCGCGACCCGAATCGAGCGCAGTCATATTACCGTAACGCGAACCGTCGATGCGCTGGATCAGGAGGCGATGGAACGTCGCAAGCGCTTGTCCATTCCTCTTGCACGAACCACACTCACTGAGGCCGGGCTGATCCTCCGGCCGCAACTCGCTCTCGACCTCCCGCTCTTCACGCCACCATAAGCCCCCAAGAGGCCCGATGAACCGTCCAGCTCATATCGTCCGCCAATCGGAAGACGACGACGATCCCATCGGCGCAGAGCCGAACGACCGGTTTTTCAACCGCGAGCTGTCCTGGCTAGCGTTCAATCGCCGCGTGCTGGAGGAGGCGTGTAACCCCGCGCACCCACTGCTCGAGCGGCTTCGCTTCCTGTCGATCTCGGGCTCCAACCTAGACGAGTTCTTCATGGTCCGCGTCGCCGGCTTGAAGGGGCAGCAAACGCAGGACGTCGATCGGCGATCCGCCGACGGCTTAACTGCGGGCCAGCAGCTGACCGCGATCGTCCGCGAGGCCGACGAACTGATGGCAAGCCAGCAGGCGGTGTGGGGCGACCTGCGCGTGCTGCTCGACGAAGCCGGGCTGTTCGTGCTGCGGCGCGAAGCGGTCGAGGGCGAAGCCGACGAGTGGCTGGAAACGCATTTCCGCGACCAGATCTTCCCGATTCTGACCCCGCAGGCGCTCGACCCAGCGCATCCGTTTCCGTTCATCCCGAACCGCGGTCTGTCGGTGATCTTCGACCTCGTCCGCCGCTCCGATAACGAGCCTGTCCGCGAGCTGGTCATGCTCCCGCACACGATGACGCGCTTCGTCCGCCTGCCGGGCGACCCCGCACGCTACATCTCGATCGAATCGATCCTGAAGCGGTTCGCGCCGGTCCTGTTCCCCGGCTACGAAGTCCTCGCCGCTGCCAGCTTCCGCGTCCTGCGCGACAGCGACATGGAGATCGAGGAGGAAGCCGAGGACCTCGTCCGCTATTTCGCCAACGCGATCAAGCGTCGCCGCCGCGGCCGCGTCATCCGCCTGGAACTCGAAACCGGCATCCCCGACGTGCTGGCGGCCGTGCTCAAGGACGAACTCGGTGGCGCCGACGCGATCATCACCGAGAGCGGCAATCTGCTCGGCATCGTCGACCTCGACGGGCTGGTCGACGAGGATCGCCCCGACCTGAAGTTCCCGCCTTTCACGCCGCGCTTCCCCGAGCGAATCCGTGAATTCGGCGGCGATTGCTTCGCGGCGATCAAGGCCAAGGACATCGTCGTCCACCACCCGTACGAGACGTTCGAAGTGGTACTCGCCTTCCTGAAACAGGCGGCGAACGACCCGGACGTGGTGGCGATCAAGCAGACGCTCTACCGCGCCGGCAAGCAGCCCGCGGTCATCAACGCGCTCATCACCGCGGCGGAGGCGGGGAAGTCTGTCACCGCGGTCGTCGAGCTGAAGGCGCGGTTCGACGAAGAGCAGAACATGGTCTGGGCCTCCGCGCTGGAGCGCGCGGGCGTACAGGTCGTCTACGGCTTCATCGACTGGAAGACGCACGCGAAGGTTTCGCTGGTCGTCCGCCGCGAAGGCCAGGCGTTTCGCACCTACTGCCACTTCGGCACGGGCAATTATCACCCGGTCACCGCCAAGATCTACACCGACCTCAGCTTCTTTACCGCCGACGCAGCAGTGGGTCGCGATGCGGCGCAGATGTTCAACTACATCACAGGGTACGTCGAACCGACCGACATGGCGCGCGTCAGCCTGAGCCCGCGCGATCTCCGCCAGAACCTCATGAACCTGATCGATGTCGAGATCGGCAATGCCCGCGCCGGAAAGCCCGCCGGCGTCTGGGCGAAGATGAACTCGCTGGTCGACCCCGCGGTGATCGAGAAGCTCTACGAAGCGAGCGGGGCAGGGGTAGAGATCGACCTGATCATCCGCGGCATCTGCTGCCTGCGCCCCGGCGTGCCTGGCTTGTCCGAGACGATCCGGGTGAAATCGGTGATCGGGCGCTTTCTGGAGCACAGCCGCATCTGGGCGTTCGGCAACGGCAAGGCGCTGCCGAACGATGGCGCGAAGCTGTTTATCTCGTCGGCCGACTGGATGCCGCGTAACTTCGACCGCCGTGTCGAGTACATGCTGCCGATCCTCAACCCCACCGTCCACGACCAGATCCTCGATCAGGTGATGGTCGCGAACCTGATCGACAACGAGCAGAGTTGGGAGCTAGGCCCCGACGGCGAATATAGCCGCGTCGATCCCGGCGACCGCCCGTTCAACCTGCATCGGTATTTCATGACGAATCCTTCGCTTTCCGGCCGGGGCGCTTCGCTCGCGACCAGCAATGCCGTGCCGACGCTGTCGCTCCGTCGAAAACGATGAGCGTCACAAATATTCTGTTCGGCAATGCCCCGCCCAAGGCCGAGACGGACGACCACCCGCGCACCGGGATCATCGATATCGGCTCGAACTCGATCCGTCTGGTGGTCTACCAGGGGCCGCCGCGGCTCCCCGCGATCCGGTTCAATGAGAAGGTGTTGGCGGGGCTCGGGCGAGGGCTCGCCGCTACCGGCGCGATCGAGAAATCCGCGCTGAAGACGGCACGCGTCGCGCTGGCACGGTTCGCGGCGGTGGCGAAAGAAATGGAATGCTCGACGCTTCGCACGGTCGCGACCGCGGCAGTGCGCGATGCGAAAAACGGCGGCGAACTCATAGCCGCAGCTGAACAACTCGGCCTGACGGTAGAGACGCTGTCAGGCGAACAGGAAGCCAGCGCGGCTGGCTACGGTGTCTTGTCCGCCATCCCCGAAGCAGATGGCATCGTTGGCGATCTCGGCGGCGGCAGTCTCGAACTCGTCCGCGTCCGCCGCGGCAAGATCGAGGACCGCGTGTCGTTCCCGCTCGGCGTTCTGCGCATCGGTCCGATCCGGGCGAAGCGCGGCAAGGTGCTCGCCCGCTACGTGGCGCGTCTGGTGCGCGAGGCGGGGTGGACCGCGAAGGGGCAGGGGCTTCCGCTCTATCTGGTCGGCGGATCGTGGCGGGCGCTGGCACGGCTCGACATGGAGCTGTCGGATTACCCGCTGCCGATCATCCACCAATATTCGATGACCGCGGCGACGATCACCCGGCTCAGCCGGACCATCCCGCAGCTTTCCAAGCCGCGCCTGAAGGCAATTCCGGGACTGTCGTCGGGCCGCACGGCAACGCTGGCTGACGCCGCGGCGCTTCTAGGCGTACTGATGCGGCAGCTTGGCAGCCGGACGACGATCGTCTCCGCCTATGGCCTGCGCGAAGGCCTTCTCTACGAAGACCTGAAGCCCGCAGACCGAACGCTCGATCCGCTGATCGTCGCAGCACGCGAAGAGGGGCGCCTGCTCGGCCGCTTCCCCGAGCACGGCGATCTCCTCGACCGCTGGATCGCACCGCTGTTCACCACCGAGCCACCCGCGATGGCCCGCATCCGCCACACCGCATGCCTGCTCGCGGACGTAGGCTGGCGCGCCAACCCCGAGTTCCGCGCCGAACGCGGCGTCGAGGTCGCGCTGCACGGCAACTGGGTCGCGATCGACGCACCGGGTCGCGGAATGCTGGCGCAGGCGCTCTACACGAGCCTCGGCGGCGATCTGGCGGCGGCAGACCCGGTAGGGCGGCTGGCGACCCCGGCCGCGCTGAAGAGTGCTACGGCCTGGGGCATGGCGATGCGGCTCGGCCAGAGGATGAGCGGGGGCCTAGCCGGACCGCTGAAGCGCTCGCAACTCACGGACGATGGCGTATCGCTCACGTTGACGCTGCGTTCTGACGATCGTGGACTGTACGGCGAGGCGGTCGAGCGTCGCCATACTGCCCTGGCAACCGCGTTAGGTCGCAAACCCCTACTCGCTATTGCTTAGCTCCACCCCTGCAGGGGTGGAGCTAAGTTATCAGGCGCAGGTGAAGCGTTCGATCCGCCCCTTCGCATCGACATAAACGTTCAGCCGATCGGAGCGGAAATCCATCGTCACGGCCGTGTTCGGTGCGATCCAGCGGAGCGTGCGTGCGCCCGATCGGGTCTGCATCACGTCGGCCCGAGCATCGCTTGCGCGCTTGCCGACCAGATCGCCCAGCGAGTCGGCATTGCAGGCGGCGGCGACCGGCGGAGCGGTAGGCGTCTCGCCACGCATCTCGACCGGCGTACACGCCGCAGAGGCTAGCAAGGCTGCGACCAGAACGATCCTCATGCGGCATCCTCCGTACGTGTCATCTTGAGCTTCCCGCCGATCACCGCAAACGCCAGCCGCCCCTCGACTAGGTCCAGCGCATCACGCCCGAACTGGTCGAACCGCCAGCCCTCGAGCATCGGCAGCCCGGTGCGAACACCAGCCGCCAGGGCCTCGAGCTCATCGGTCCGCGCAAGAAGTTTCGAAGCCACATCAATGTCTCGCGACCGAATCTTCAGTAGCAGCTTGAGGAGGTCCGCCACCAGCGAACCCTCCTTGCCAAGCCCCGGCTTGCGATCGTCGCGTGGCGGCAGTTCGTCGTCGCCAAGCGGCTGCGCCCCCTCGATCGCCGCCATCAAGCGCCCGCCGATGTCGTTGCCGGCCCACGTCGCCGACAACCCACGCACCCGCGCCAGGTCCGCCTGCTTCTTCGGCGGATGCCCCGCCATGTCGCCGAGAGTCTCGTCCTTGACGATCCGCCCACGCGGCAGATCTTTCGCCTGCGCCTCAAGCTCACGCCACCGAGCCAGCGCCTTTAGGCGACCCAGCACATCAGGCTTGCGCCCCGAAATCCGCACGCGCTTCCACGCCAGATCGGGATCGTTCGCATAATTGGCGGTATCGCCGAGCCGCTCCATCTCCTGATCGAGCCAAACGCCGCGCCCGGTTTTCCGCAACCGCTCCAGCATCTTCGGGAAGATCTTCGACAGATGAGTCACGTCGCCGATCGCATATTCGATCTGCCGCGCATCCAGAGGACGCCGCGCCCAGTCCGTGAACCGCGCGCCCTTGTCGACCGCGATCCCGAGCCAGCTGTCGACCAGGTTCGAATAGCCGATCTGCTCGCCCTGTCCGAGCGCCATCGCCGCCACCTGCGTGTCGAACAGCGGGAAGGGCGTCTTGCCGGTGAGGTTGTAGACGATTTCGATATCCTGCCCGCCGGCATGGACTACCTTCAGCACGTCGTGATTCTCCACGAGCAGGTCGAGCAAGGGCTTGAGGTCGATCCCCGGTGCCATCGGGTCGATCGCCGCGGCTTCCTTGTCGTCGGCGATCTGGATCAGGCACAGTTCCGGGTAATAGGTGCTCTCGCGCATGAATTCGGTGTCGACGCACACATAGTCGGCGTCGGCCATCCGCGCGCACAGATTGGCGAGCGTGGCACTGTCGGAGATAAGCGGGTGGATATGCATGAGGTTTCCATAGCGAGGGTCGCCGAGGTTGACAAAGGCGGGTGATGAAGGGAAGCGCGGACCACCTGTTTATCGTCCGAGAAGACCCATCATGCACGCCTATCGCACCCACAACTGCGCAGCCCTCCGCCCCGAACAGGTCGGCGAAGAGGTCCGCGTCTCCGGCTGGGTCCACAAGAAGCGCGATCACGGCGACCTCGTCTTCATCGATCTGCGCGATCACTACGGCATCACGCAGATCGTCACCGACGTGTCGGGGCCCGTCTTCAAGGTCATCGAAGGCCTGAAGAGCGAAAGCGTCGTCACGATCACCGGCAAGGTGACCGCACGTGCGCCGGAAGCTGTGAACCCGAACCTGCCGACCGGCGGGATCGAGATCCGTGCGACCGCCGCGACGGTCCAGTCGATGGCCGGCGAACTGCCGATGCCGGTCGCCGGCGAGGCCGAGTATCCCGAGGATATCCGCCTGCGCTATCGGTACCTCGATCTGCGTCGCGAGCGGCTGCACGCGAACATCATGCTCCGCAGCCAGGTGATCACGTCGCTCCGCAACCGCATGAATTCGCAAGGGTTCACCGAATTCCAGACGCCGATCCTGACCGCATCGAGCCCTGAGGGCGCGCGCGATTATCTGGTGCCGAGCCGCGTCCACCCGGGCAAGTTCTACGCGCTCCCGCAGGCGCCGCAGATGTTCAAGCAGCTGTTGATGGTCGCGGGCTTCGACCGCTATTTTCAGATCGCGCCGTGCTTCCGCGACGAGGACGCACGCGCTGATCGTTCGCCCGGCGAATTCTACCAGCTCGATTTCGAGATGAGCTTCGTCACGCAGGACGACGTGTTCAATGCGATCGAGCCCGTCCTGCACGGCGTGTTCGAGGAGTTTGCCGACTGGCAGGGCAAGGGTCGTCAGGTCTCTGCATTGCCGTTTAAGCGCATCCCCTACCGCGAATCGATGCTGAAGTACGGCAGCGACAAGCCCGACCTGCGCAACCCGATCCTGATCCATGACGTCGGCCACCACTTCGTCGACTCGGGCTTCGGCCTGTTCGCGGGCATAGTCGCCGGTGGTGACGTGGTCCGCGCGATCCCCGCGCCGAACACCGCCGACAAGTCGCGGAAATTCTTCACCGACATGAACGACTGGGCGCGCGCCGAGGGTCATGCCGGGCTCGGCTACATCACGCAGAAAAATGGCGAACTTGGTGGTCCGATCGCCAAGAACCACGGCGAGGAAGCGACCCGGAAGCTGATCGCTGAGATGGGCCTCGGCCCGAACGACGGCATTTTCTTCGCTGCCGGCAAGGAACTGCCCGCCTCCAAGCTCGCGGGCGCTGCCCGGGCGCGGATCGGTGCGGACTTGGGGCTCATTGACGAGAACCGGTTCGAGTTCTGCTGGATCGTCGACTTCCCGATGTTCGAATATGACGAGGACGCGAAGAAGGTCGACTTCAGCCACAATCCGTTCTCGATGCCGCAGGGCGAGATGGACGCGCTGGAGACCAAGGACCCGCTCGATATCCTGGCGTATCAGTACGATATCGTCTGCAACGGCGTCGAGCTGTCGTCGGGCGCGATCCGGAACCACCGTCCGGAAATCATGTACAAGGCGTTCGAGATCGCCGGCTATACGCAGGCGGACGTCGACACGAACTTCGCGGGCATGATCAATGCGTTCAAGGTCGGCGCGCCGCCGCATGGTGGCTCGGCACCGGGGATCGACCGGATGGTGATGCTGCTCGCGGGCGAGCCGAACATCCGCGAGGTCGTGCTGTTCCCGATGAACCAGAAGGCCGAGGACCTGATGATGGGCGCGCCGAGCCCGGTCAGCGCCAAGCAGTTGAAGGAACTCAACATCCGCCTGACGGTCGATGGCCCGAAGGATGCGACGAAGGTGGTCGCGCCGAACGCGGGGTGACGTGACTGTCCCTCGCCCCATCGGGGAGAGGGAAGGAGGAGCCGCTTGGCGACGGGAGGGTGAGGGGAGGTTGGCGCAAACCAACTTCCCCTCACCCTCCCACCCGCAAGCGCGGGCGGGCCCCTCCCTCTCCCCGAAGGGGCGAGGGAAAGACGACCTACGCTTCCTCAACCCCCTCAACCGTGCAAATACCCCTGCACGATAAGGGGTTGGCATGCGCGACGATCAGATGACACCGGCGGCTGCGCCAAGCCTCGTCCGCAGCCTCGGCGTCACGGGCGTCCTGTTCCTAACCCTCTCCGTCGCGACCCCGGCATCGTCGGTGTTCGTCATCGTCCCTGGCATGCTCCAGGTTGCCGGCACCGGCGCAGTCTGGGCAACGCTGATCGCCGGTTTCGTCTGCGTCGCGACCGCGTTCGTCTATGCCGAACTCTCCTCCGCATGGCCGGTAGCGGGCGGCGAGTATGTCGCGGTCGCGCATACGCTCGGACCGATGGCGGGGTTCGTCATGCTCGGCGTCAACGTCTTCAACAACCTGCTCTTCCCACCGGTCGCAGGCCTCGGTGTCAGCGCGGTGCTCGGCACTTTGGTCCCCGGCCTGCCGCAGATCCCCGTCGCGATCGCCGTGGTCGCAGGGTCGACACTCGTCGCGATCCTCCGGATCAAGGTGAACGCCTGGCTCACCGGGCTCTTCCTGCTGGTCGAAATGCTCGCCATCCTCGCGGTCGTCTGGCTCGGGTTCACCGATACCGTCCGCCCGATCGGCGACCTGCTTCTCCACCCGGTAATGCCGCAAGGGGCCAATCTCGTCCCCGCGTCAGCGGCATCGATCGGCCTCGCCACCTCGATCGCGATATTTGCGCTCAATGGCTACGGCGCGGCGGTGTATTTCGGCGAGGAGATGCTCGACGCCCCCCGGCTGATCGCGCGCGCGATCATGGCCTCGCTCGCGCTGACGCTGCTGTTCGAGGGCATCCCGATCGTCGCGGTCCTCGTCGGCGCGCCGGATCTCCACGCCACGCTCACCGCCGACGACCCGTTCGGCCTGCTGGTCGCCCTGCGCAGCGGCACCACGACGGCCAACTGGATCTCGATCGGCGTCGTCGTCGCGATCGTCAACGCGGTGATCGCCTGCATCCTCGCCTGCGCGCGCTTCTTCTACGGCACCGCGCGCGACGGAAGCTGGGGCCGTCCGCTCGACCGGTGGATGACGCAGGTCCACCCGAAGTTCGGCTCCCCCTGGGTCGGCACACTGCTGGTCGGCGGGTTCGGCATCGTCGCGTGCTTCCTGCCGCTCCAGTTGCTGCTCGTGCTTAGCGGCACCGGCCTCGTCGCGATCTATGCGGGGATCTGCGTCGCAGCGATAGTTGGCAGGCGAACCGGCAAGACGGGCCACGCTCACTACCAGATGCCGCTCTACCCACTCGCTCCGCTCGTAACGCTACTCGCGCTCGGCTATGTCTGCTGGACGAGCTGGCTCGATCTCGAGGAGGGCCGCCCGGGTCTGCTTATGACGGCTGCACAGATACTGTTGTCGATCGCCTATTATTGGTTCGTCCTGCGTCGTCGCGGCGCCTGGAACGTTCAGATCCCGACCCTTGCGACGGAGCGTGATGCATGACGATACACCTGGCCGATTACGAAGCCGGCGACGAATACGACGGCAAGTACAAGCACGACCTCGCCGCGCTGCAAAAGCGCCTCGAACATATCCAGGTCGCGCACATCGTCGCGGGCAAGAGCGCGATCGTGATGTTCGAAGGCTGGGACGCAGCAGGGAAGGGCGGCATCATTCAGCGCCTGTCCGCCGAATGGGACCCGCGCAACTACAAGGTCTGGCCGATCTCGGCGCCGACCGCGGACGAGAAGGCACACCATTTCCTCTGGCGCTTCTGGAACCGTCTGCCCGCGAACGGCAACATCGCGGTGTTCGATCGCAGCTGGTACGGCCGTGTCCTCGTCGAGCGCGTCGAGGGGTTCGCCAGCGAGACCGAATGGCGCCACGGATACGACGAGATCAATGCGTTCGAGGCGCAGCAGGTCGAGAGCGGCACGACGCTGATCAAGCTTTTCATCCACACGACGCAGAAGGAGCAGGACCGCCGATTGAAGGCGCGGCTCGACGATCCGTGGAAGCACTGGAAGACCGGGCTCGACGATTTCCACAACCGGTCGCGCCGCGAGGAGTATCTGGAGGCGATGGCCGAGATGTTCGCGCGCACTGATACCGCGACCGCGCCCTGGACGGTGATCGACGGCAACGACAAGAAGGCGGCCCGAATCGCCGCGCTGACGCTGATCGCGGACCGCTTCGAAGCGGGGGTTTCGATGGTGCCGCCACCGCTCGACCCGAAGGTCAAGCGCGTGGCGGAGAAGGCGTTGGGCCTTCGCTGACGCGTCAGGCTTTCGCGGATTTGGCCTCTGGTGCATCGGCCTGGATGAACTCGTCGTCCGCGTTGAGCAGCAGCATCTGGCCCTTGTCGATGCCGAAATAGGCACCGCGGAGCGCCAGCGTGCCGGCGGCCTCGGCCCTTCTGACGAACGGGAAGGTGCGCAGATTGGCGATCGAGGTTCGAACGGACTCGAGTTCCATCTCACGGCCCGCCTGGTCGCTGTCGCCATACTTGGCGATGACCTTCTCGCGCGCGCCGTCGAGCAAGCTCACCCAGTCAGACACGAAGCCGCCAGCGCCATGGTCCGCGTCGGCAAAGGCCTGCGTCAGCGCGGCCTTGCAGCCGCCGCACTTCTCATGGCCCATCACGACGATCTCTTCGACCTTCAGCTGCGTAACGGCGAACTCGATGGCCGCCGACACGCCGTGATGGCCGCCACCGGTCTCGTAGGGCGGGACCAGATTGGCGACGTTGCGGACGACGAACACCTCGCCGGGGAGCGTGTCGAAGATTTGCGCGGGTTCGACGCGGCTGTCGGAACACGCGATGATCATCACCTTCGGGCTCTGGCCTTCCTGCAGTTCCTTCCAGCGCTCGCGCTGCGCTTCCCAGGGGCCGTCCTTGAAGCGGTGATAGCCTTCGATCATTTCCGGAAAGTGAGTTGGCACGGTTAGCCTTCCATATCAGTTTGCGATGCAACATGAAAAACTTGTCATGTTGAAACTGGTTCCATGATTTTATCCGGTTCGTCCGATGGTTCCAACCCGCCGACGGTGTCTGCCGCCATTGTCTCGACGGCAGGGCGGGGCTATCTGGCGTGCATGAACGACATGACCCCGATGGCTGCGCCGGTCCGTGCGCGCAAGCCCGACTGGATCCGCGTCAAGGCGCCGACCTCCGCTGGCTTCGCAAAAACCCGCGAACTCATGCGGTCCAAAAGCCTCACCACCGTGTGCGAAGAGGCGGCCTGCCCGAACATCGGCGAATGCTGGTCAAAGAAGCATGCGACGGTCATGATCCTCGGCGATACCTGCACGCGGGCGTGCGCGTTCTGCAACGTCAAGACCGGCATGCCGCGCGCGGTGGATCGCATGGAACCGCAGAACGTCGCCGATGCGGCCGCGCAGATGGGGCTCAACCATATCGTCATCACCTCGGTAGATCGTGACGATCTTCCGGACGGTGGCGCATCGCAGTTCGTGAAGGTCATACAAGCGATCCGCGCGTCGAATCCGACGACGACGATCGAGATTCTCACGCCCGATTTCCGCAACAAGGCGCAGGCGGCGATCGAGTCGATCGTCGAGGCGCGACCCGACGTCTACAACCACAACCTCGAGACGGTGCCGCGGCTGTATCCGACGATCCGCCCGGGTGCGCGCTATTACGCGTCGTTGCGGCTGCTAGAGAGCGTGAAACGCCATGATCCGTCGATCTTCACCAAGTCGGGCGTGATGCTCGGGCTTGGCGAGGAGCGTCTCGAGATTCATCAGGTGATGGATGACATGCGCTGCGCCGACATCGATTTCCTGACGATGGGCCAGTATCTCCAGCCAACTCCGCGCCACGCCAAGGTCGCCGAGTTCGTGCCGCCCAAGGCGTTCGATGCCTATGCCTCGATCGCGCGCGCCAAGGGCTTCCTGCTGGTCGCGTCGTCGCCGCTGACCCGGTCGAGCTATCACGCGGGTGACGACTTCGAGCGGTTGCGCGCGAACCGCGATGCCAAGCTGGGCGTCGCGCGCATCTGATGCCGAAGCATTCGGAAACGCGCCATTTGCCCTACACGCCTGAGCAGATGTTCGACTTGGTGGCCGATGTCGGTCGCTATGCTGAATTCCTGCCCTGGGTCAGCGCGATGCGGGTGCGCTCGAACAGCGATACGGAGACGCTCGCCGACATGATCGTCGGCTTCAAGGGCCTGCGCGAGACGTTCACGTCGCGCGTGCAGAAGGTCCGGCCCAGCGAACTCAACGTCGATTACGTCGATGGCCCACTCAAGTATCTGCGCAACGAATGGCATTTCCGGCCAGAGCCGCAAGGCTGCGCGGTCGACTTCACCGTCGACTTCGCGTTCAAGAACCGAATGTTCGAGATGATCGCCGGGCAGGTATTCGGCGCTGCACTGCGGAAGATGATAGGGGCGTTCGAGACCCGCGCCGCCGAGCTTTACGGCGCCGACGCGTCCGGCAACAACAGTTCGAGCGCGCACAACGCGGCCTGAAGCCGGATCCCGCCACGACCGAGATCGCCGAAGTCCTTGCGATCGGCGTGGACATCGGACGGGTCACGGCCCTTTTCGGCGCGACCGAACACCACCGTGCCGACCGGCTTCTTGAGCGAACCGCCACCGGGCCCTGCAACGCCCGTGATCGCCACCGCGATGTCGGCGCCCGACTGCTTGAGCGCAGCCTGCGCCATGCTCCACGCGACCGCGATCGAGACCGCGCCGAACGTTTCGAGCACATCCGAACTGATCTTCAGCACGCCGAGCTTGGCGGCGTTCGAGTAGGTGACGAAACCGACCTCGAACACGTCCGACGAACCAGGGATCTCGGTCAATGCGGCAGCGACCAGCCCGCCGGTGCAGCTCTCGGCGACCGCGACTCGGCGGCCGATCGCGCGGTTCTGCTCGACCACTTTGCGGGCGGCGTCGACCAGTTCGGCGGGAAGGATCGTATCCATCAGCGAGTCTCCACCGGGCAGAGCAGCATCGCCACCGCGGCGATATCACCGCTGCGCGACTTCTGGGATTTGAGGTACCGCAACGTCTCGACGACGATGCCCGCGGTGTTGCGCGGTGGCAAGGGCTGGAGCAGCGTCACCATCCGGTCGATCGTCCCGCAATCGCGCGTCGCGATCCGCCCGACGATCTGCGGCACCAGCAACGTCGTCAGCAGCGGCCGCGCAAACTCCGAATCGAGCAGCGCGTCGACGGCAGGATCGCTGAGCTTGACGATCGCCGCGCGCGCCGCGGGCCAGGCTCGGTCGGACTCGACCTGATAGCGATCGATCAGCGCACTCGACTGCGACCGGATGAGACTTCTGGCGGGAAGCTGCGCCGCACAGACGCGTCCGGTTTCGCGGAGGATATCGGGCATCGCGACAAGCGTAAGCGACTCGGCCTCGGGTCCGGTGATGCAGCGCTGTTGCGCGACCGCCGGGCTGGCAAGGAGTGCAATCACGGCAAACGCGGCGGCGATCTTCAAAGCGGCGATCCGGGCAAGCGAATGGTCGCAACCGCCTGCGCGGCGATACCCTCACCGCGCCCGGTGAAGCCGAGCCGTTCGGTCGTTGTCGCCTTGACGCTGACCCGGTCGAGCGTGAGCCCGAGCAAATCGGCGATCCGCGCGGTCATCGATGCACGATGCGGGCCGATCTTCGGCGCCTCGCACATGATCGTCAGGTCGACGAAATCGATCCGACCGCGCTTGTCGGCGATCAGCTTGGCGGCGTGCTGGAGGAACTGCGCGGAGTCGGCGCCCTTCCACTGCGGGTCGCTCGGCGGGAAATGCGTACCGATATCGCCCGCCGCGATCGTGCCGAGCAGCGCGTCGGTCAGCGCGTGAAGCGCGACGTCGGCGTCGCTATGCCCCGACAGGCCCTTGTCGTGCGGGATCAGGACGCCGCCGAGCCAGAGCTCTTCGCCGGTTTCGAGGCGGTGGACGTCGAACCCCATCGCGGTGCGGGTTTCGTAGGCGACACGCGCTTCGGCGGCCGCGAAATCTTCGGAGTGCGTGACTTTCTCGAGCATCGCCGAGCCCTGCACCAACGCGACGCCGACGCCAAGCCGTCGCACCATCTGCGCGTCGTCAGTCGCCTCTTCGTCCACCGGCCAGACGGCATGCGCGGCGCGCAGTGCCTCCACGGCAAACGCCTGCGGAGTCTGCACGCGGTTGAGATCCGCGCGCGGCACGATGTCGCCGAGCAGGACGCTGCCGCGGGCCAGCGTATCGGTCACCGGGAGGACCGGAATGGCCGCGTCCCGGGTCTTCAAGGCGGCGACAAGCGAATCGATGACCGCATGCGACAGGAACGGGCGGGCTGCATCGTGGATCAATACGTGTGTCGCGTCGCCGACCGCCGCGAGCCCGTTGGTGACCGAGGCGCGTCGCGTCGTCCCACCAACGACGATCGCCGCAGTCCCCAACGCGGCGGTCGCCAAGCCTTGCTGACCCTCCGCGACGACGACGATCGTCTCGGCGATCGCTGGATGCGTCGCGAACGCCTCATAGGAATAGGCGATCATAGGCTGACCGGCGATCAGCGCGAACTGCTTGGGAACTGATCCACCCGCGCGCGCGCCAGTTCCGGCGGCGACGATGATCGCGACGATACGCTGTGCTGATGCCATGTCTGCCACCTAGCGCGTCGTCCGTGCACTCGCCAGCCTTGCCTGAATTGGCAGGGTAGGGTAGGGGGATGCCTCTTTTTCAGGCACATCCATGCGCAACCTTGCCCCTATCCAGATCGGTCCCGTCCGGATCGAGAGCCCCGTCGTGCTCGCGCCGATGACCGGCGTCACCGACATGCCGTTCCGCACGCTGGTGCGACGCTATGGCTCTGGCCTCAACGTCACCGAGATGGTGGCGAGCCAGGCCGCGATCCGCGAGACGCGCCAGTCGTTGCAGAAGGCGGCATGGGACCGGCTCGAGGAACCGGTGTCGATGCAGCTGATCGGCTGCACCCCCTACGAGATGGGTGAGGCCGCCAAGCTCAGCCAGGATCGCGGCGCCGCGATCATCGACATCAACATGGGCTGCCCCGTGCGGAAAGTCGTCAATGGCGATGCAGGATCGGCGCTGATGCGCGACACCAAGCTCGCCAGCGCGATCATCGAGGCGACGGTCAAGGCCGTCGACGTCCCCGTGACGCTCAAGATGCGTATGGGCTGGTGCCACGACAGCCTGAACGCGCCCGACCTCGCGCGGATCGCGGAAGACCTCGGCATCAAGCTGATCACCGTCCACGGCCGCACACGCAACCAGATGTACAAGGGCAGCGCCGACTGGGGCTTCGTCCGCAAGGTCAAGGACGCGGTCACGGTCCCGGTGATCGTCAACGGGGATATCTGCGGAATCGAGGACGCCGAAGCCGCAATGGACCAGTCCGGCGCGGATGGCCTGATGATCGGTCGGGGCAGCTACGGCCGCCCGTGGGTGCTCGGCCAGGTGATGGAGTGGTTCGCTACCGGCCGCCGGATCGAAGACCCGTCGATCACCGAGCAATATGACGCGATCGCAGGCCATTACGAGGCGATGCTCGAACATTACGGGATCGAGACTGGCGTCAACATGGCGCGGAAACATATCGGCTGGTACACCAAGGGGCTGCCCGGTTCGGCCGAGTTCCGCAACAAGGTCAACCAGGTCCCCGATCCCAAGCAGGTCAAGGCGATGCTCGCCGAGTTCTACGCTCCCTGGCGCGAACTTGCAGCGGCCTGACACGCAATCCCGGGGGCGGCCAGGCTTTGCGGAGCTGTTCGCCGCACTGCCGGTCGCGGTCGTCGTCGTCGATCCAGACCACCGCGTCGCGCACGCCAATGCACTCGCGGAGCAATTGCTGAACCTCTCCGAGCGGTTGATGATCGGCCAACCGCTCGATGCGATCATCCCGCCGCCCGACGATCCGCGTAACCGCGATGGGCACGGCCTGGCCGTATACGACACCGAGATATCGACCGCACGCGGCGTGAAGATCCGCGTCGATTTCGCCGAAACGCAGATTGCGGACTATCCCGGCTGGCGTGCGATCACGCTCCATGCGTCGGCAACATCTCGGCGACTGGGGCATTCGGTCGACCGCGCGGCCGGAGCAAGGGCGGCGGTCGGTGCGGCTGCGATGCTGGCGCACGAGATCAAGAACCCGCTATCCGGCATCCGCGGTGCCGCGCAGTTGCTCGGCGCGGGCGAACTTACGACGCTGATCGTCACCGAGGTCGACCGCATTGCCGCGCTGATCGACCGCATGCAGGACTTCAGCGACACGCGGCCGCTGCCGCTCGCCAGCGAGAACATCTATCCGCTGCTCGGTCATGCCCGCCGGCTTGCCCTTGCCGGGTTTGCGCGCGGTATCACGATCGAGGAACGCTTCGATCCTTCGCTCCCGCCGGCGCAGATCAACCGCGACGCCCTGCTCCAGATCGTCATAAACCTGCTCAAGAACGCGCGCGAAGCCGTTAGAAACGAACGCGAACCGCGGATGGTGATGACGACCGCCTATCGCCATGGCATCACCGTCAGCGCCGCGCCGGGCAAGCCGCGCGTGCCGCTGCCGATCGAGATCTGCATCTTCGACAATGGCCCCGGCGCGCCCGTCGATATCGCCGATCACCTGTTCGATCCGTTCGTTTCGGGCCGTCGCGAAGGGCAGGGGCTCGGTCTCGCGCTCGTCGACAAGCTCACCCGAGACATGGGCGGCATCGTCCAATACGCCCGGGAAGGTACGCCGGAAATGACCGTCCTTCGCCTGTTACTACCGAGAGCGGCATCATGAGCACCGTCCTGGTCGTCGATGACGACGCCGCCATCCGCACCGTCGTCGCGCAGGCCCTCCGTCGCGCAGGCCACGACGTCGCCGTCGCCGACAGTCTCGCGCAACTCGAACTCGCGCTCGCCGTGTCTCTGCCCGACGTCCTCATCACCGACGTCATCCTCCCCGACGGCGACGGCATCGATCACGTCCGCAGCGTCGCCGCGCGCTTCCCGCTGCTGCCGATCATCGTCCTCTCGGCACAGAACACTCTGACCACCGCGGTCCGCGCGGCAGAGGTGGGCGCGTACGAATACCTCCCCAAGCCGTTCGATCTCGACGTCCTCACGAGCGCCGTGACGGGCGCACTTGCCCGCGGCGGCATGGTGTCGGAGGACGCGCTCCATGACGAGGACCGGGCGCTCCCACTAATCGGTCGCTCGGCGGCGATGCAGGACGTGTACCGGATCATCGCGCGCGTGGTCTCGAACGACCTGACCGTGCTGATCTCGGGCGAATCGGGCACCGGCAAGGAACTCGTCGCGCGCGCGATCCACGATCTGGGCCCGCGTAGCGCAGCCCCGTTTGTCGCGATCAACATGGCTGCGATCCCGCGCGAACTGATCGAGGCCGAGCTGTTCGGGCACGAACGCGGCGCCTTCACCGGCGCGGCGACGCGTAATGCCGGCCGGTTCGAGCAGGCGTCGGGTGGCACGCTGTTCCTCGACGAGATCGGCGACATGCCGATGGAGGCACAGACCCGCCTCCTCCGCGTGCTCCAGTCGGGCGAGTTCACCAGCGTCGGCGGCGCGCGGACGATCCGCGTCGACGTCCGCATCGTCGCCGCCACCAATCGCGACTTGTCCGCGCAGGTTGCGACCAGCCAGTTCCGCGAAGACTTATTCTACCGCCTCAACGTCGTGCCGATCGCGCTGCCCGCGCTACGCGAACGGCGGCAGGACATCGCCTTGCTCGCGCGCCACTTCCTCGATCACGCCGCGACCCAGGGATTGCCGCGTCGTCAGCTTGCCACCGACGCGATCACCGCGCTCGGTGCGCATGCCTGGCCCGGCAACGTCCGCGAGCTCGAAAATCTTATGCGCCGTCTCGCGGTTCTTGCGCGCGACGAAGTGATCGACGCCGAGGCGATCCGGACGATGCTCGGCACGCAGGTCGGTGCGAGCGAGGCGCCCGATATCGACATCGCGCAGGCGGTTCGCGCGATGATCGAGCGGATCGCACGCCAGGATCCCGCTGCGCTTGACGATGGCACCCTGTACGACCGCGTGATCGGCGAAGTCGAACGGCCGTTGATCGAGGTGATGCTCGCGCGCCACGGCCAGAATCAGCTCCGCGCGGCCCGCGCGCTGGGGATCAATCGGAATACGCTCCGCAAGCGGCTCGACACGCTGGGGATCGATCTCGGCGGTGAATCGGTCGCCTGATTGCACCGAAACGGCAATCTTCCAGTCATTATGTGGTTTAAAGGCAACGGTTGACGTTGTATCGGGGCATCGATGATCGCTTCCGCGGCGCTACCTATGGATGAAGACGGGCTTCCGACCCGGTTTGCCGTGACGCCCGCGATCGAGGGGCTGGTCGTGGCCGTGGCGGTTGCGATCGGCGTCGCGAGCTACTTCACGATCACCGGGACGGACGCGCCGCAGCGTCTTCTTGCTCCCCCGCTCGTCGCGTTGCTGCTGGTCGCGAATCTCGTCCCCGGCATCGCGCTCCTGATGTTGCTCGGCCGCCGTGTCGCCATGCGCCGCGCGGCTCGGTCGCCCGTTGGTGGCGGCGGGCGTCTCCATGTTCGGCTGGTGGCCCTGTTTTCTATCGTCGCCGCGGTGCCGATGCTGCTCGTCACGATCTTCGCGTCGCTGCTGTTCCAGTATGGCGTGCAATTCTGGTATTCGGATCAGGCGCGCGGGATGCTCGAGAACGCGACCGGCCTCGCCCAGTCGTCCTACGCCCGCCAGCTCAACCGGTGGCAGGAAGCGACCGTGACGATGGCGAGCGACATGTCCGCCTATCTCCGCGAGCGCTCGCTCCAAAGCCCCGACTTCTCCGGCTGGTTCCTCCAGCAGGTCTATTATCGGAGTCTCTCGGAAGCCGCGTTGTTCAAGCTGTCGCCGCAGCGTGGCATCCAGACGCTGGCGATCGTCAATCCGTACGAGATCGACTTCACGCGTCGGGTCACGCCCTCGGCGATCGCCGAACTGCGATCGGGCAAGAGCGCGGTCGTCGCGGTCACCGGCGATCGCATCCAGACGATCACGATGCTGCCGGGGTCGGACGAGCTGTTCCTCTACGCGGGCCGCGTCGAGGATACCAAATCGCTGTCCGAGCAGACCACGCGCGCGAACGAGGTGCTGACGAGTTATCGATCGTTGCTCGCACGGGCCCGCAGCTTGCAATTGCGGTTCAACGCCGCGCTGCTGCTGATTTCACTGCTGATCGTCGGCGTTGCGGTCTGGATCGCGCTGGCGGTGGCGGATCGTCTGGTGCGGCCGGTCGGCGAACTGGTCGATGCGGCGCGCCGGGTTGCCGAGGGCGACCTGACCGCACGCGTGCCGGACCCGCGCAGTCGCGACGAGGTCGGCACGCTGGCCAACGCGTTCAACCAGATGACGGGGCGGCTGGAAGAACAGAATACCGAGCTCGTCACCGCAAACGGTCAGCTGGAGAACCGCCGCGCGTTGATCGAGGCGGTGATGGCGGGCGTCTCGGCCGGCGTCGTCGCGACGAGCCGCGATCGGACGATCACGATCGCGAACGATTCCGCCACGGGATTGCTGGCGACGGTCGTCGGGACGGATAGCCTGGTCGGTCGCCGACTGGTCGATGTCGCGCCCGAACTCGATGCGATGCTCGACAGCGGCGACCGGGAGGCGATCGTCGAAGTCGGGCCGGCGGGCGATATGCGGACACTTGCCGTGCGGATCGCGCGACCGACCACCGGCCCAATCCTGACGTTCGACGACATCACGCAGCAGTTGCTTGATCAGCGTCGCGCGGCATGGTCCGATGTCGCGCGACGGATCGCGCACGAGATCAAGAACCCGCTGACGCCGATCCAGCTTGCCGCCGAACGCCTTCAGCGTCGCTACGGTGCCAAGGCCGAGATGCAGGACGGTACGTTCTCGCGGCTGACCGACACGATCATCCGCCAGGTCGGCGATCTCCGCCGGATGGTCGACGAGTTCTCCTCGTTCGCGCGGATGCCCAAGCCCGTGTTCCGCGAGGAATCGCTGGTCGATGCCGCGCGGCAGGCGCTGTTTCTGCACGAGGTGGCGCACCCCGCGATCGGCTTCCATTTGGTCAACGACGACCCGGGTCTGGCGCTGGTTTGCGACCGTCGTCAGATCGGTCAGGCGCTCACCAACATCGTCAAGAACGCGGTGGAAGCCGTCGAAGCGCGTGGCGAATCCGGTGGCTCGGTCACCATGACGCTCAGCCAGGATCCAGGCCGCAGCGTCAGCATCGCGGTGGCGGATACCGGCATCGGTCTGCCGCCGGATCGCGACCGGATCATGGAACCCTATGTGACGACCCGGGCCCGGGGGACGGGGCTCGGGCTTGCCATCGTCAAGAAGATCATCGAGGAGCATTGTGGTACGATCGGCTTTTCCGATCGGCCCGGTGGCGGTACAATCGTCACCATGACCTTCGACGCCAAGGCGCTGGACGCGCTCGACCAAGGGGCATCGGCACCCGAGTTGGCAGGGGAGGGCCAGCTCGCCACGATGACCCGCAACCGGATATGATTTGATGGCGCTCGATATTCTCGTCGTGGACGACGAACGTGACATTCGCGAACTCGTGGCAGGGGTCCTCGAGGACGAAGGCTATGAAACGCGCGACGCTGGCGACAGCGACTCCGCGCTGGAGGCGATCGCCGCGCGTCGTCCGTCGCTCGTGCTGCTCGACGTATGGCTGCAAGGCTCGCGGCTAGACGGGCTCGAACTGCTCGACGAGATCAAGCGTCGCGACCCGTCGATCCCGGTCCTCGTCATCTCGGGTCACGGCAATCTAGACACCGCTGTCGCCGCCATCCGCCGAGGCGCCTCCGACTTCATCGAAAAGCCGTTCGAGGCCGAACGCCTGCTCATCATGGTCGCGCGCGCGACCGAGACGGAACGCCTCCGCCGTGAAGTCGCCTCGCTGCGTGCGACAGTCGGCCGCGAGACCGATCTGACCGGCAATTCGGGCTCGATCAACGGGGTTCGCGCGACCTTGAAGCGCGTGGCGTCGACCGGTAGCCGCGTCCTGATCATGGGGGCGGCTGGCGTCGGCAAGGAAGTCGCTGCGCGACTGCTGCACGGCTGGAGTCTGCGCACCGACGCGCCGTTCATCATCGTCAGTGCAGCGCGGATGACGCCCGAGCGGATGGACGAGGAGCTGTTCGGCGTCGAGGAGGCGGGCGATCTGGTCCGCCCTGGTCTGTTCGAACAGGCGCATGGCGGGACGCTGTTCCTCGATGAGATCGCCGACATGCCGATTGCGACCCAGGCGCGTATCCTCCGTGCGCTCACCGATCAGGCTTTCACGCGGGTCGGCGGCACGCGGGTGGTGAAGGTCGACGTTCGCGTCGTATCGGCCACAGCGCGCGATCTCGTGTTCGAGATCGCGGAGGGGCGTTTTCGCGAAGACCTCTATTACCGCCTCAACGTCGTGCCGGTTACGATCCCGCCGCTGTCCGACCGCCGCGAGGACATCCCGGCGCTCGTCCAGCATTTCATTGCGCATTACGCGTCCGAACGCCGCGTCCCGACGCCGGAGATCGCGCCCGATGCGATGGTCGCGTTGCAGTCGTACGACTGGCCCGGCAACGTCCGGCAGTTGCGCAACGTCGTCGAACGCACGATCATCCTCGCGCCGGGCGACCGGATCGGCCGGATCGATCTCGACCTGTTGCCGGCGGAAGTGCTCGGCGACCAAGGCGACATTGGGTCGGCGGGATCGACCGCGATCATGGGATCGCCGCTGCGCGAGGCGCGCGAGACGTTCGAGCGCGAATATTTGCGTGTCCAGATTCGGCGGTTTTCGGGCAACATCTCGCGCACAGCCAGCTTCATCGGCATGGAGCGATCGGCTTTGCACCGGAAACTGAAACTGCTCGGGATCACCGAAACACGCGACGAATAGAGCGCCGTAATTTCGCCGTCCTCTGGAACTATGGCCGCATCGATCATAGATCACACAAGGCGCCCGGTAACCGGGTGCATCTCCGACGCTGGGAAACAGCGCCTCGCGGGCAAAGTCCCGCCAAAAACAAAGGGTTATCCCATTGGCCGAAAAACCAGGCTCGCTTCAGGATCTGTTTCTGAACGCACTCCGGCGCTCCAAGACGCCGGTCACCATGTTCCTCGTCAAGGGCGTGAAGCTCCAGGGCATCGTCACGTGGTTCGATAATTTTTCCGTTCTGCTCCGCCGCGATGGCCAGTCGCAGTTGATCTACAAGCATGCGATCTCGACGATCATGCCAGCCGGCCCCATGGACGTGTCGGCAATCGTCGACGCGGTGGGAGAAAGCCAGAAGAAGCACCCGTTGTTGCAGGATATCTTCCTCAACGCCGTGCGCAAATCCGAAGACAGCGTGACGATGTTCCTGATCAACGGCGTCATGCTGCAGGGCCAGATCGCAGGCTTCGACCTGTTCTGCATGCTGCTCCAGCGCGAGGGCATGGCGCAGCTCGTCTATAAGCACGCGGTCTCGACGATCCAGCCGGCGCGCCCGCTGAATCTCGCCGAAGAGCCCACCGACACGGATGACGAAGATGACGCGGACGGTGACGATTGAGTAGCGGGTTCGAACGCGATCGGGACGAGTTCACCCGCGGTACGCGGGCGATCGTCGTGCTACCCGACCAGGGTAACGCGTCGCGTGATGTCGATGCGCGTCTGGAGGAGACTGCCGGGCTTGCCGGGGCGATCGGCGTCGAGGTCGTCGAGCGGATCGCCTATCGTGTGCGCCAGCCTAAACCTGCAACGCTGATCGGTAGTGGGCAGGTCGAACTGCTCGCCACGCAGGTGCGCATGGAGGAGGCGGGGCTCGTCGTGTTCGATGCGAGCCTTACTCCGATCCAGCAGCGCAATCTGGAAAAAGCGCTCGAAACCAAGGTCATCGACCGGACCGGACTGATCCTCGAGATCTTCGGCGAGCGCGCGGCGACCGCCGAAGGCCGATTGCAGGTCGAGCTCGCGCATCTCGATTATCAGGCGGGGCGTCTGGTCCGCAGTTGGACGCATCTCGAGCGTCAGCGGGGCGGCTTCGGCTTCCTCGGTGGCCCGGGCGAAACGCAGATCGAGGCGGATCGTCGCCTGATCCGCGACCGCATGGCCCGGCTCAAGCGCGAGCTGGAGCAGGTCAGTCGCACGCGTGGCCTGCACCGCGAACGCCGTCAGCGAGCGCCATGGCCGGTCATCGCTCTGGTCGGGTACACCAATGCTGGCAAATCGACGCTGTTCAATCGACTGACCGGCGCCGATGTCATGGCGGAAGACCTGTTGTTCGCAACGCTCGATCCGACGCTACGGCAGATCCAGCTCCCCGGCATCGACAAGGCTATCCTGTCCGACACGGTAGGCTTCGTGTCCGATCTGCCGACCCAATTGGTCGCGGCGTTCAAGGCGACGCTGGAAGAGGTGGTGTCGGCGGACCTGCTCGTGCACATCCGCGATATTGCGCATCCGGACACCGAGGCGCAGCGCACCGACGTCGGGACCGTGCTCGCGGAGATCGGCGTCGATGAAAACACGCCGCGCTTCGAAGTATGGAACAAGCTCGATCTTCTCGATGCCGACACACACGACGAGATCGCCGGGCAGGCAGCGCATCGTGACGACGTCGTGGCGATCTCCGCGCTGAGCGGGGAAGGGGTCCAGCACCTCATCGAGCAGGTGGCGGCGAAGCTCACCGGCGCCCACCGACGCTATAGCATCACGATCGAGGCCAGCGACGGAGCGGGGGCGGCGTGGCTCCATGCGCACGGCGAAGTGCTGGGCAGCGTCAGCGACGAGCTCGATACGACCTACGATGTCCGGTTGTCCGAGACCGACTACGACCGATTCAGCCGCCGCGATGCTTGACCGCCTGCCATAGCGCTTCCTTCTGATCGAGCGTCATGGCGGCGAACGCGTCGCCGCCATCGGCCTCTATTGCCCGGAAACGTGCTTCGAACTTGGCGTTGCCGGCCCTGAGCGCGGCTTCGGGATCGACACCGAGATGCCGTGCCCAGTTGGTCACGGCAAACAGTAGATCGCCGATTTCCTCTTCTACCGTGTCTAAGCCGGCCTCGCGAACCTCTTCTATTTCCTCGACAACCTTGGCGAGAGGCCCAGCCGCATCCGGCCAGTCGAACCCGACACGGGCGGCACGCTTCTGTAGTTTTTCTGCACGAGCCAGAGCCGGCAGTCCGATCGCCACGCCGGCGAGAGCGCTGTGATCGGACTTCTCCGCGCGCTCGGCGGCCTTGATCTTTTCCCAACCTGGCGAGGAGGTTGCGTCGCCGAATATGTGAGGGTGACGACGCTCCATCTTGTCGCTGATAGCGGCAACGACATCAGCCAAGGTGAACGCGCCGGACTCCTCGGCGATACGGCTGTGGAACACCACTTGGAGCAACAGGTCGCCGAGTTCGTCCTTGAGGTCCGCCGGGTCATCGCGCGCGATCGCGTCCGCGACCTCATAGGCTTCCTCGATCGTGTAAGGCGCGATGGTCGACCACGTCTGAACGCGATCCCATTCGCAACCTTCGACCGGATGACGCAGTCGCGCCATGATGGAAACGAGCCGTTCGATCATCAAGGACTCCATTGATAGCGCGCGATCTAACGCATAACGTGAGATCGATAATATACATTATGTAAAATCTATTGCTTGTTTGGCGTAAGAACGAGCGTGGCATTCTCGACCCGCCACGATCCCAGCCTCGACAGGAAGTTCATGCCGATCACGTCGGTCTCGCCAAACGCCGGCGACGTGACGATGCCGAGGTTGGTGGCGGTGATCGTGCCGATCGTCACGCTCTTGGCGGTCGCGGTGCGCGCCGATACCGTACCGTTGGCGGTCTCAATGATCGCTGGAAACGGGCTTTCGTCGCTATCCAGGCTGGTGGCCTTGGCCGTAGCGGACGACAAGGCGGTCGTCGTCGCACCACTATCGATCAGCATCCGGCGACGGACACCGTCGATATCGACATCGGCCCAGAAATGCCCGTCTTCCGCCATGCGAATCCGAGTTTCGGTTCCGCTGACCTGCTGATCGGAAAACATGGTCCTCAAGCCAGACAGCCGATCCCGCTGGCTCGCGATCAGCAGGCCAACCGCGAAGATCGCGACCCACGCCAGCGCCATCTTCAGCACCGGCTTCAACGGCAGTCGGCGCGCGACCAAGGCCGACAGCGGCAGGATCAACATGACCGCATACAGCGCAAACTGGGCTGCGCGATCATCGGTCATGCGGTCAGGATCAGGCCGTCATAGCCAGGCTCGACGCCGGCCGGCAGTTCGTGACGCAACGTCACATAATCCATCGTGTTGTCCATATGGATCAACGCGGTCCGCTTCGGCGTCAGGCGCTCCACCCAAGCAAGCACGGCGGGAAGTTCCATGTGCGTTGGATGCGGTCTCCGGCGGAGTGCGTCGACTACCCAGATGTCCAGATCCTGATACAGGCTGGCCATGTCGTCGGTCATCAGGTTGAAATCGGTTGCGTATCCGATCGAGATTCCGGCTGCCTCGAACCGCAGGCCGGCGGCATTAATACTACCGTGCGGCTGGTCGGTCACGGAAATATCGATCCCGCCGATCGTCAACCGATCGGGCAGAACTTCGGCGGCGATCGTCGGCGGATAGCCAGGGCGACCGTGGAAAGCATAGGTAAAGCGCGCGTCCAGCGCTGCAAGCGTGAACGGCCGGGCGTAGCCACGAACGGGCTCTCCGGCTGCGTGGAAAAGTTGGCGTAGATCGTCGATACCGTGGCAATGATCGGCGTGATCGTGCGTCCAGATCACCGCATCGACCCGGTCGATATCCGCGGCCAGCAATTGCTCGCGCATGTCGGGACTTGTGTCGATCAGGATCCGCGTACCGTCATGCTCTACGATAGCGGACGCACGGCTGCGCCGGTTGCGCGGCTCGGTCGGATCGCATTCGCCCCAGTCGTTGCCGATCCTCGGCACGCCGGAGGATGTGCCGGAGCCGAGGATCGTGATCTTCATGCCGCTGCCCCTGACACCCGCGTCTTGCCGAACAGCGTGTGGAAGTTCTCGGCCGTACGGCGCGACAGTTCCTCGACATTTTCGCCGCGAAGGTTGGCAAGAAACGCCGCGGTGTCGGCAACGAAGCCAGGTTCGCCGGTCTTGCCCCGATGCGGCACCGGCGCGAGGAACGGCGCGTCCGTCTCGATCAGTAGTCGTTCGATCGGCAGGCGTGCGGCGGTCTCCTGAAGGTCCCGCGCGTTCTTGAACGTCACGATCCCCGAGATCGAGATATAAAGCCCCAAATCCAATGCCTTGTCCGCGAAAGCTCCGCTCGCTGTGAAGCAGTGGATGACGCCGGGATAGGCCCCCTTCCCCATCTCCTCGGCCATGATCGCCGCGGTATCGTCCTCGGCATCGCGCGTATGAACGACGATCGGCAGGCCAGTCTCTCGCGACGCGGCGATGTGCGCGCGGAAGCTCGCCTGCTGGCGGGCATGGTCCGAGGTATCGCGGAAATAGTCGAGGCCGCTTTCGCCGAGACCGACGACGCGGGGATGCCGTGCGCGCTCGATCAGCTTGGCGGCGTCCACGTCGGGATACACGTCAGCCTCGTTCGGATGGATGCCGATCGTCGCCCAGACGTCAGGCTCGCGCTCGGCGGTGGCGACGATATCGTCCCATTCGCTCTCGCGCGTCGAGATGTTGAGCATCGCCGTGACGCCGCGCGCGCGTGCGCGTGCGAGCACCGCCTGCTGGTCCTCGACGAGGCCCTTGTAGTTCAGGTGGCAATGGCTGTCGGCGAGCATCAGGCCTCCGCAGGCAGTTCGAGACGCGGGAATACGGGCGCCGGCGGTGCGATCCGGAAGTCGGAAGCAGCCACACGATCATACCAGCCGTCGTCGTCTATCGCGGCATGGTCGCGCTCGGTCGCGCCGATCTGCTCGAGCACTTTCCCAGCGGAGTCCGGTACTACCGGCAGGACCGCGATCGCGAGCATGCGGATCGCGCGGACCAGCGTACGCAGAACCGCGTTCATCCGCTCGGGATCGGTCTTGCGCAGCGCCCAGGGTGCCTGCGCGTCGATATACTGGTTGCACGCGAAGACGCCGCGCATCCACGCCTCGATGCCCTGCGACAGCGCGAGATCGGTGAAGCCCGACTTGAACCCCGCACAGGCGACGACGACCTCCTCGATCAACATCCCGTCGGCATCTTCGACCCTACCAGCCGTGGGAAACTCGCCGCCCAAGTTCTTGGCGATGAACGACAATGTCCGCTGCGCAAGGTTGCCGAAGCTGTTCGCCAGCTCGGCGTTGACGCGGGTCACGATCGCCTCGGGCGAGTAGCTGCCGTCCTGGCCGAAGCTCACGTCGCGAAGGAAGAAATAGCGCAGCGCATCGACGCCGAAAGCATCTGCCAGCGCCATCGGATCGACGACGTTGCCGACGGACTTCGACATCTTCTCGCCCCGCGTGAGAAGGAAGCCGTGGCCGAACACGCTCTTGGGCAACGGAATGCCCGCCGACAGCAGGAACGCGGGCCAATAGACCGCGTGGAAGCGGACGATGTCCTTGCCGATCAGATGGATATCCGCCGGCCAGTATTTCGCCTTGTCACCGGTCATGTCGGGATAGCCGATCCCGGTCAGGTAATTGGTAAGCGCATCGACCCACACGTACATGACGTGGCCGGGGCTGCCCGGCACCGGCACGCCCCAGTCGAAGCTGGTCCGCGAGACGGACAGATCCTTCAGGCCACCCTCGACGAAGCGCATCACCTCGTTGCGACGGCTTTCGGGGCGGATGAAGTCGGGGTTGGCGGCGAAGAGATCGAGCAAGGGCTGCTGATATTTCGACAGGCGGAAGAACCAGGTCTCCTCCGCGGTCCATTCGACCGGCGTGCCTTGCGGCGAGCGGCGATCGTCGCCCTCCCCGGTCAGCTCTGACTCATCGTAGAACGCTTCGTCGCGGACCGAATACCAGCCTTCGTAGCGGTCGAGATACAGATCGCCTGCGTCCGCCATCGCCTGCCAGATCGCGGCGCTCGCGGCGTAATGATCCTCGTCGACGGTGCGGATGAAACGGTCATACGAGATGCCAAGAAGGTCGGCCATCTCATGGAAATACGACGACATTTCGTTGGCGAGTTCGCGCACGGGAATATCGCGGTCACGCGCGGCCTGGACCATCTTCAGACCATGCTCGTCGGTGCCGGTCTGGAACAGGACGTCACGCCCGGCCTGGCGCTGAAAGCGCGCGATCGCATCGGCGGCGATCATCTCGTACGCGTGGCCGATATGCGGACGGCCATTAGGATAGTGGATCGCGGTGGTGATATAGAAAGGGTCGGCCATGCCGCGCTCCTAGAGCATCGCCCCGATCAGGTGAAGCCTGCGCGGGCGGATCAGTGGCGCAATGTCGCGACGATCCCCGCCATCTCGAACACGGTGGCCTGCGCATCGAGAGACAGGCCGATCGCGGCGCCTGATAGTTCGCGTGCCGCGGTGTGTGCGTCGAGCGCGGATCGCAGCGCGGGTCCCGACCGGGTCCGTGCGGCGTCGGCGATGAATGCGGGCGCACGATCGAGGAACGCCTCGTAGCGGGGTTGCGCGGTCTTGAGCCCCAGAGCCTTGGCCAGCTTCAGCCGGCGTCCATTGTCGCGGTCGCCGTCCTGCGCGATCGCGGCGATGGCATCGTCGATCGCGGCGATGTCGAGCCCGGCATAGCGGAGCGCGCGACCGGGTGCGCCGTCGCTGGCACGAACCAGTGCAGCGACCTCGCTCTCGTCCGCGTCGGGCTGCAACGTCCGGATCGCAGTCGCGACCTCGCCGTCCGAGAGCGCCTCGAACCGCAGCAGACGACAGCGCGAGCGGATCGTGGGGAGCAATCGGCCCGGCGCATGGCTGACGAGTAGGAAGATCGTCCCCGCGGGTGGTTCCTCGAGGTTCTTGAGCAGCGCATTCGCCCCGCCCCGCTCCAGATCGTCGATCGCATCGATCACGACCACGCGGCGGGGGCTCATCGACGGCGTGGTCGCGAACAATGGTTGCAGCGTGCGGACCTGGGCGATCGTGATGCTGCGGGCGAGATCCTGGTCGGGCTTCTCCGGATCCTTCGGCAGGCGCGCCAGCACGCGGAAGTCGGGATGCGACCCCGCCTCCATGAGCGACCGCGTCCTGTTTGCCTCGGGAACCGCAAGATCGGTCGAGCCGCCATCCGGGTCAGCCGCGTCCGCCAGCATCCGCATGGCTGCGGCGCGTGCGAAACTCGCCTTGCCGACGCCCTGCGGTCCGGCGATCAGCCAGGCGTGATGCAGCGAACCGCCGCGCATCGCCGCCATGAAGGCAGCCTGCGCGGCGGTGTTGCCGATGATCGGCGTCATGCCGGCAACGTCGTCGGCGCCGGGGTCATCAGCCGAAGAAGCCGGTCAGTCCTGCCCATGCGCGACCGAAGAAGCCCGCAACCGCGACATCCTTCTCGGCGACCAGCGGCATCGTCTGCTGCAGACCGTCGGACGTCGTCACGACGAGATCGGCGATATGCTGGCCGGCCTTGATCGGCGCCTTGATCGGACCTTCATAGACCACTTTGGCGGTCATGGTCGGCGAGGTGCCGGCGGGCAGCGTCACGGTCAGCGCCTTGGGCGCGACGAGCCCGACCGACGAGCTGTCGCCCATCTGGACCGCGGCAGTCTCGATCTTCTTGCCCTTCGCGACGATCGGCTTCGACTGCCAGGCGCGGAAGCCCCATTCCATGAACCGAACCGACTCTTCGGCGCGCTGGCCGGCGCTCGTCAGGCCGGCGACGACCATCACCAGGCGGCGACCGTTCTGGATCGCGGATCCGGTGAAGCCATAACCAGCCTCATCGGTGTGCCCGGTCTTGAGGCCATCGGCACCGGCCACGCGGCCGAGGATCGGATCGCGGTTCGCCTGGGTGATGGCGCTGCCGCCCATCGTCTTGCCCCAGGTGAAATCGCGCTTCGAATAAAATTGCTTGTAGAGATCGGGGTAGTTGGTGATCGTCGCCGCGGCGAGCTGCGCCAGATCATGCGCGGTGACATAGGTGACGCCGTTGTCGGGCCAGCCGTTGGCGGTGCCGAAATGGCTGTCCTTGAGGCCGAGTTCGGCGGCCTTGCGGTTCATCCGCTCGGTGAACGCCTGCTCCGACCCCGAGATGCCCTCGGCGAGCACGATGCACGCGTCGTTGCCCGACAGCGTGACGATCCCGTACAGCAGGTTGGCGACGCTGACGTTCTCACCCGACGACAGGAACATCGTCGAACCCGCGGACGGACCATGCCATTTCGCCCAGGTCTCCGGGCGTACCGGCATCATCTGGTCGAGCTTCAACTCGCCCTTCTTGACCATGTCGAACGCGACATAAACCGTCATCATCTTGGCCATCGACGCCGGCGGCATGCGACGGTCGGCGTCACGCGCGAACAGGACCGCGCCCGACGACAGGTCCTCCATATACGCGATCGGCGCAGCGGTCTGGAACTGCGGCGCAGCGGCAATGGACGGGTGCGCCAGCGCGATGGCGACGAGCGGTGCGACGATCAGCTTCTTCATGGGGTATTCCGTGAGCAAAAGGGGCAGTCCGTGGGCAGGATGTGATGCAGGTCATAGCCGCGCCCGGCGACCGCGTCACGTCTCCGTTGCGGCCAAATTCCTAGCGTTCGACCGCGTCGGCGAGCAGCCCGACCGACAGCGCGTAGAAATTCGAGCAGTTGTAATCGAGGATCACGCGGTAGTTGCTGGTCAGCAGATACGCGGTCGCCCCCTGCCCGTCCGGCTCGAGCAGCGTCGCCATAACGCTGTCGGCGGGCAGGCTGCGACCTTGCGGCGAGATCCCCAGCGCGCGCCATTCGGCGATCGTCCGCCAGCCGCTATGCCGCTCGAACACGCGCGGGCAGCGCGGCGAGACGAGCCGATTGCGGACTTCCGACCGGTCGAACCCGGCGGGCACAGTGACCGCGACACCCCAAGGCTGGCCTGCACGCCAGCCGGCATCGACGAAGTAATTGCCGATCGAGGCCAGCGTATCCGCCGGACTGTTCCAGATGTCGGCGCGCCCGTCGCCATCGCCGTCGCGCGCCAGCCGCAGATAGATCGACGGCAGGAACTGCGGATTGCCGGTCGCGCCCGCCCAGCTTCCCTTCAACTGGTCGCGCGTCACGCCGCGATCGAGCATTTTCAGGCCAGCGATGAACTCGCCCGCGAACAGCGACCGGCGCCGCCCCTCATAGGCGAGACTGGCGAGCGACCGCAGCAGATCGAAATTGCCGGTATAGCTGCCGTAATTCGTCTCATGCCCCCAGATCGCGACCATGATCGATTCGGGCACCCCCGTCGTCTGTTCGATCCGCTGCAACCGCGAGCGTTGTGCGAGATAGTTCTGGCGACCACGCGCGATCCGCGCCGCATCGACGTGCTGGATCCGATAGGGCGCAAACGCGGGCACCGCGCTGGGGTTCGCGGCACCCGGCTGCTGGCGGTCGAGATCGATCACCCGCTGGTTTAGCGTCAGCGTGGGAAACACCGCGGCGGCGGTCCGCGCGCTCACGCCGTCAGCCAGCGCCTGCTGGCGAAGCGTTGTCATATACGCCTGGAACCCGGCATCGTCCTGCGCCAGCGCGGGGCTGCTCCCCGCCATCATAGCGATGAGGCCGATGAAAATCCTGCGCATCCGCGCCGCTGCTGTCGATGAGCCACCCATTGGCCGGCTGTGCCACAGCGAGATCGTGATCGGAACCTCGTATCGTCGCGCGATCGACACGTTCAGCCTCGCGCACCCGGATCCCCCGCCTGCGCAATCCCTGCGCGATCCGCCACCGGCGTGTCACACAAAGATCATAACGCGCTTGCGCATCCCGCCGACTACGCCTAACCGCAGCGCCGTCGGGGAGTGGCGCAGGCTGGTAGCGCACCTGGTTTGGGACCAGGGGGTCGCAGGTTCGAATCCTGTCTCCCCGACCATCATCCGCTAAGTATTTGATTTCTCGTCGCCAACATGGCGATCGGGAATGGTTGTACCCACGACTGTACCCATCGTTGTACCCATTGGGGGCGATGGATTGGGACTGCCGAACCTCAAGCTGCGCGGTGGCAGCTATCACTGGCGCAGGAAGATTACCGTGGCCGGCGCGGCGGTGCCGCTATCCCTGTCGCTCGGCACAGGGAATTATCAACGCGCCCGGTGTATGGCAGACAGACTTGGTGCGACGGTCGAAAGTTTGCGTGTGGCCTATGGTCAATCGACGGGGCTGACCCCCGATCAGCTGAAGCGGGTTTTCAGCGATGCCCTGCGCTGGCAGTTGCAGCGTATCGAGCAGGATCAGGTCGGCAGCCCCGCCCGGTCGGAAGATCACGCCACGATCAATTCCATCTATGCCGAAGCCTGGGCATTCCTTGGGCACAAGGGCGTCGAAGCACGCTGGACACCAGACGAGCATGACCGATTGATCAATGCCGGCTGGAGCGAGGAGCGCGCGAAGGCAGTGGCGGATCTCGTGTTCGATCTTCAGAACGGTAATCCGGTTTCGAAGGCGCAGCTCGACAGCTACAGTGAGGCATTCGGCATCGCCTCCACGCGGGACAACCTCGCGCGGATGGCGCGGACGATCTGCTCGGCTCGTGCGTCGGCATGCCGCGAGGCAACTGCCCGCCTCCCCGTTGGCGACGACGACATGGCGCAATGGATCGACGAGGCATTGGTCGATGATACGCCATTCGCCTTCGAACAAGCCGAGCGACGACCCGTTTCGTCGACTGCATTGAACCCAGAGCAATCCGCGCCGACGGCACGGGAAGCTGTCGACATTAATGAGGCGCCCCCATCACCGGCTCTGAAGCGCCCGAAGAAGCGCCTGCTCGACGCGGCCGAGGAATGCGTCACGGCCTATCAGAAAGCCGGCGCCTGGGACGCGGACTCGATGAAGCAGGTGCGCACAGCATTGCGGCTGTTCGATCATGCCTGCGGCAGCGGCATCTACATCGAAGACTTGGAGCAGTCGCACGTCCGCTCTTTCACGACCCTGTGTCGGTCGTTGCCGAATCGCTGGGGCCGCACCCGCGAAGAGCAAGCCGGCGGCATCGCTGCCAGCTTGATGCGGGCGGCAACCATGCCACCGGCCGATATCGGCATCAGCCAAGCGACCATCAACAAGCACCTGACATGGGTCACGGCCGTTCTCGCCCATGCGGCAGGCGAGGATGACGATCCGGAAGCCCATCGGCCGGCGAAGCCGCTTTCTTTCACGGTGGCACGAGCCGGCATAGGCAAGACATCGCGCAAGGCGAAAAAACGAGATCGCGACAAGCGAGCCAATTGGACGATACAGGAGGTCGCCAAGCTTTTGTCCGCACCGGTTTGGACAGGCGCGGCAGGGATCGACCGCCGCCTGAAACCGGGCACCGAGATCATTCACGACGCCTGGTATTGGATGCCGCTCATGCTGCCCTTGTATGGCGGCCGCAGTTCGGAACTCGCCGGACTGGGACTGGCGGAGGTGCACGAACTGGAGCCGATCCCCTACTTCCGGATCGAATATACCGAAGATCGCGCACTCAAGAATATTCAATCGATCCGTAGGCTACCGATCCATCCCGAACTGATCCGCCTCGGGTTCATCGATTACGTGACGCAATTGCGAGCAGCGGGTTGCACGCTGCTGTTCCCGGAAATGAAGTCACCGAAATCGACCACTTTTGCCGGGACGTTCTACAAGTCCATCTTCGAACCACTGCGCGATTGGGCATTCCCCAAAGGCACGCCATGGCGCCACCGCGCTGGCGGTGCCTGGAAGGACAAAGACGTGCATAGTTACCGCGGCTTGGCAACGACAATGATGAAAGGTCGCGTCGCCAGTGAAGTCCGCTGCGATCTGTTTGGCCATGAAGGCGAAACGGAAACCGCGCGCACCTATGACGAGGAGGCAGAGCTTTCTATCAAGCTCGAGGCACTACAGCTATTGACGCCCATTACCGCGCATATCCAACCGAGCCATCCAATCAACATCAGACCGGTTCATCGACTAAGGCATCGGAGTCGTGCATCAACATTACGTCTCAGCCCAACTGCTTAAAGATCCGCCGCTATCTGGCGGTTGCGCGGCTCGTCGAACTTGGCGAAACACAGCAGCAGGACCGTCAGGCCGGCAGAAGCCCGGCCGCGCGGTAGCTGTCGATCATCGTGTCGAAGAGTGCGATATCCGCACGGCCCCTTGCGAATAGCTGCGCGCCGGACACGGCCGCATAGATCGCCTTTGCCCTGGCCCTGCTTTCGCCCGGTTCGACAATGTTGGCCTCGACAAGGAGCTTGCTCAGCCAGTCAACATTGACGTCAGCGAAACTCTGGACCTCGACTTTTACCGCGTCTGGAAGGTCATCATATTCCGCCGCCATGAAACTCGACAGGCAGATGCGGTTGTCGTTCGACAACGACGTGCGGAAAATTTCCGGATAGCGACGAAGCGCACCAAGAGGCTCTGGCGTCTCGTCCGAAATCGCGGCCAACTGCTCGATCGTATCCTCCCAATAGCGGCGCGCTACCGCCGCACCGAGATCGGCCTTCGTCGCGAAATGATGATGGATGCTCGGTGCCTTGATCCCGACCTCGGCGGCGATGTCGCGAAAGTTCAGGCCGTTATAGCCACGCGCCATAGCGCTTCGCCTTGCTGCCGCGAGCACTGCCTCTCTCGAATTCGACACGGCCATCGCCCTGCTTACTCCGCCAACCGACCAACTGGTAGATAGGGGTTGACCATCCGGAGGCAACCGCCCACCTGAGTGACTACCAATCACTTGGTAGGGACGCCTCATGACCGATCAGATACCGCCTGAAAGCCCGAAGCTTCGCCTCTTCACCTCCCCCTCTGCCTTCCCCAACCCACAGCGCCTGCGCATCTTTCTGCACGAAAAGGGCATTGCCGATCGCTTCGACGAGCAGGTCTACGACATGTCCCCGGTCGGCGAGCAGCGGCAGTGGAAGCATCTCAAGATGAACCCCTGGGGCGAGACCCCGACGCTCCAGCTTGCCGACGGAAGCTTCATCTCGGAAACCGCGGCCGTCGTCCGTTATCTTGATCAGGCGTTTCCGGGTCGCCGGATCATGGGCGAGACCCCGGAGGAACAAGGCCTGGACGCGATGTGGGACAACCGCGTCTGGGTGCACATCCTTTACCGCATCACGACCGCGTTCCATGTCCTGCATCAGGGACTAGGTCCCAAGCTCGAGCTGACTGCCAACGCCGCTTGGGGCGAGCATTGTCGCAAGGAAGCGCTGGCGCATACCGCGCTGGTGGACCGGCATCTCGCCGATGGCCGCGACTGGCTGCTCGGCGGTGACGAACCAACCTTCTCCGACATCACGCTGGCGACGGCGATCGCGTTCTCCAAGTTCGAGGTGAACGCCATGCCGCTCGACGAGCGCTACGAACATATCGATACGTTCTGGCAGCGGTGGCAGCGCCGCCCGACATTCCTTGCCGCCTATGGGGACCGGAACAGCGGCGTGCCGGAACTGGACAACCGTCCGTAGCACCCAGCTTGCTACCCGGATCGTTTCAAGCCGGTCGGGGGTGAAACGGCAGCCCGAGCGTTACAGCCGCCTGCCCTCGCCCCTTATTACTCCTACGGAAGATCATATCATGGCCGATCTGCCTGTCAGCCCCGTCCTGCAACCCGTTACGATCGGCGATCTGCAACTGCGGAACCGTATCGTCATGGCACCGCTCACGCGCAGCCGCTCGAACGAGGAAGGCATCCCCCCGGCGTTCGCCGCGGACTATTACGCACAGCGCGCCGATGCCGGCCTTATCATCACCGAAGCGACGAACATCTCGTCCCAAGCGCGTGGCTACGCGATGACGCCCGGCATCTGGTCGGACGCGCAGGTGGCGGCATGGAAACCCATTGTCGACGCCGTCCATCGGCGTGGCGGCAAGATCTTCCTTCAGCTCTGGCATACTGGCCGGATCTCGCATCCCGATCTTCATGGCGGCGCCCTTCCCGTGGCGCCGTCCGCGATAGCGGGGGAGGGGCAGGCGTTCACCAATGACGGGATGAAGGATTTCGTCGTTCCGCGCGCGCTGGAAACGGACGAAATCCCCGCCATCGTCGAGGACTACCGCCATGCCGCGGAACAGGCCAAGACAGCCGGGTTCGATGGCGTCGAGGTGCATGCTGCGAACAATTACCTGCTTGAGCAGTTCATCCGCGACAGCACCAACCAGCGCACCGATGCCTATGGCGGCTCGATCGAGAACCGTCTCCACTTTCCGCTCGACGTGGTGCGTGCCGTGGTCGAGGTCTGGGGAGCAAATCGCGTCGGCATTCGCATTTCGCCGGCAACGACCGAGCCCGGAAAGACCCCGCTCGACAGCCAGGTCGGGCGCACGTTCGACACGTTCGTCGATGCCTTGTCCGAGATCGGCCTGTTATACATTCACGATATCGAAGGCGTGACCCAGCAGACGCGCGACGTGCCGGACGGCGTCGACTTTCAGGAGCTGCGCAAGCGCTTCTCGGGCGCCTATATCGCCAACAACCAGTATACGCTCGATCTTGCGGAGAAGACGCTGGCGGACGGGGATGCCGATCTGTTCAGTTTCGGCCGGCCCTTCCTCGCGAACCCCGATCTCGTCGAGCGGCTGCGGACCGGCGCCCCGCTTGCCGAGGCCCCGAAGCAATATTGGTATGGCGGTGGCTCGGTCGGCTACTCGGACTGGCCCGGAATGAACGGGCGGATAGAGCTTCCGTGATTCAAGGGCGTGCGTTCGCCTGCATGTATAATCGAGGAGAGATAATTTGCTGTTTCATACGATGGTAGGATCGAACGACATCGAGCGATCCAAGCGCTTCTACAATGCAGTGCTAGGTGCCCTAGGAGCCGAAGAGGCGACGCTGAACATGGCCGGCAGTGGTCACACCCGCCTGTTCTATCGCAATGAGGGCGGGACGAACTTCATCGTTACCCAGCCGATCAACGACGAACCGGCCACCGTGGCCAATGGCGGCACTGTGGCTTTTTCGTGCAACTCGCCCCAACAGGTCGAACTGTTCCATAATATCGCTGTCGCCAACGGCGGCACCTCGATCGAGGACGGACCCGGTCCGCGTGAGTCAGCGATGGGGACCATCCATCTGGCCTATGTCCGCGACCCGGACGGCAACAAGCTGTGCGGAATCCACATCCCGTCATAATAGCCGAGCCAAGCCGATCGGCTCAGGTGGCCCCTTTCACATCGCTAGCGGACCGGTAGGTACCGGTCCGCTAGATATGCCATGTCACGACGGACCCGATTTCGCGTTCGTCGGAACCGGCTATTCCTCGATTGGGCCGGCAATCCGTTCCGGCTGCCGATCATCGCCCCCTTCTTCCTCCGCTATCACGAGGCAACGATCGCCTTTGCGTCGTGAAGAGGCAACCTCCCGCGTCCGCGATCATTCCCCCGACAACAGACATCGCATCGGAGATACATGGTGAAGACACGCAAGCTTGGTTCGCAAGGCCTTGAGGTCTCTGCGCTCGGCCTCGGCTGCATGGGGATGAGCGACTTTTATGGCGGTCGTGACGAAGCGGAATCGGTCGCGACCATCAACCTCGCGCTCGACCGCGGCGTCACCTTTCTGGACACCGCCGATATGTATGGGGTCGGCGCCAACGAGGAACTGGTTGGCCGTGTCGTGCGCGAACGCCGCGAATGGGTGGTCGTCGCGACGAAGTTCGGCATCGATCGGGGCGCCGATGGCAAGGGCCGCAGCATCAATGGCCGCCCCGACTATGTCCGCCGTGCATGCGATGCCAGCCTGAAGCGCACCGGGCTTGACGTCATCGACCTCTACTACCAGCACCGCGTCGACCCCGACGTGCCGATCGAGGAGACGGTGGGCGCGATGGCGGAGCTGGTGACGGCCGGCAAGGTGAAGTATCTCGGCTTGTCCGAGGCGTCGCCAGCGACCATTCGCCGCGCCCATGCGGTCCACCCCATCACTGCTCTGCAGACCGAATATTCGTTGTGGAGCCGGGATCCCGAAGCAGAAATCCTGCCTACGGTGCGCGAACTTGGCATCGGCTTCGTGCCCTACAGCCCGCTCGGCCGGGGTTTTCTCACCGGTCAGATCACCGCGCCCGACGACCTCGCCGCAGATGATTTCCGGCGCCATCACCCACGCTTTCAGGGGAAAGCGTTCCAGAGCAACCTCGACCTCGTCAAGGCGGTCGGCGCCATGGCCTCCGACAAGGGCTGCACGCCGGCGCAACTGGCGCTTGCCTGGGTGCTCGCGCAGGGCCACGACGTCGTGCCGATCCCCGGCACCAAGCGGCGTACCTATCTGGAAGACAACCTCGGCGCGATCGACGTGACGCTGGACGCGGACGACATCGCCCGCATCGACGCGATCATGCCGCCCGGTGCAGCCGAGGGACAGCGCTATGCCGACATGGCGAGCATCGACCGATGAGTGCAATCTCATTCGCGGCGATCGCGCCGGGCAATCTCGCCGTCGTGACGGGTGGGGCCAGCGGCATCGGGCTGGCCGCCGCGCGCGCATTCGCCGTACGTGGCATGCGGGTCGCTATCCTCGACCGGCCGGGCGAAGCACTCGATGCGGCGGCCGGGTCGATCGACGGGGCGGGCGCGCACGCCGTCGACGTCGCTGACCCGGTGGCAATGCGCACCCTCGCCACCACGCTTGGGCCGGCATCCGTCCTGATGAACAACGCCGGCATCGGCCAGGGCGGTGATGTTTTCGCCAGCCAGGAGGCGTGGACAAGGCTGCTCGGCGTCAACCTGATGGGTGTGCTGAACGGCATCCAGAGCTTCGCTCCGCTGATGGTGGAGGGACACGGGCCGGGCCTCGTCATCAACACCGGCTCCAAGCAGGGCATCACCCAGCCGCCGGGCAACACCGCCTACAACGTCAGCAAGGCAGGGGTTAAAGCCCTGACCGAAGGCCTGGCACATACGCTGCGCGAGCAGACAGGGGACCGGGTCAGCGCGCACTTGCTGATCCCTGGTTTCACCTACACGGGCATGACCTCTCCGCGGCCGGAAAAGCCGGCTGGCGCCTGGACGCCGGAACAGGTGGTCGATCTCATGTTCGATCGTCTGGCGCGCGGCGACTTCTACATTCTCTGCCCTGACAACGAGACCACGTCGGCACAGGACGCGAAACGCATCGCCTGGGCGGCAGGCGACATCATCGAGAACCGCCCCGCCCTGTCCCGCTGGCACCCCGATCACGAGGCCGAATTCGCCCGCTTCATGGAGGATGACGCATGAGGATCGGGTTCATCGGGCTGGGTCAGATGGGCGGCGCCATCGCGGCCAATCTGCTCAAGGCAGGCCATGAGGTGACGGTCTGGAACCGTTCGACAGACAAGACCGACGCGCTTGTCGACGCGGGCGCAGCTCGCGCGGCACGGCCGGTCGATGCGGCCCAAGGCGATCTCGTCATGACCATGCTCGCCGACGACCGGGCGGTGGAAGACGTGGCATTCGGCGAGGGCGGCATCGTCGGCGCTCCTGCACTGCACGTCGGACACAGCACGATCAGCATCGCGCTTGCCGACCGGCTCGCGACGGATAGCGGCACCGGCGGTTACGTTTCTGCACCCGTCTTCGGCCGTCCACCGGCGGCGGCGGCGGGCAAGCTGTTCGTGGTCGCGGCAGGCGTGGAAGCTGCATTGGATCGCTGCGAACCGGTGTTCGCCGATATCGGTCAGCGGACTTTCCGCATCGGCGACAAGCCGTCCGCTGCCAATCTGGTGAAGCTCAGCGGCAACTTCATGATCATGGCCGCCGTGGAGGCGATGGCCGAGGCGATGACGCTGGCCGAAAAGGGCGGCGTTGATCGTCAGACCCTGCTGGAGGTGCTGACGGGAACCCTGTTCGGCGCGCCGGTATACCACATCTATGGCGAGATTCTGCTGGAGGACCGATTCCGGCCCGCCGGATTTGCGGCCCCGCTAGGTCTGAAGGACATGACGCTGGCCGATGCCGCTGCCACTTCGCTTGGGGCACCGATGCCGCTGCTGGGGATCGTCCGAGACCACCTTCGCAGTGTCATCGCAACGGAAGGCCCGGACATTGATTGGGCTGGTATCGCGCTTGCGATCAGAAAGAGTGCGAAGCTTTAGACACCCGCGGACGCAATACGGGGACTACCTGGCGGGCGGCATCTCAAGGAAAGCTGAGTAACGGAAAGGCCCGGTTGTGGTCGTCCAGGCCCCCTCCCCGACTTCCTAACGTCGGCCAGACAGGCGTCCGTCCCTTCCGCTGCGGCAGCGCCCTTGAGGTAACTTACATTGGCCCACGGCTACATGCCGACAACGGCACCGCCCTTCATCACCAGCCGCACGGCACGCACGGCGGAGATATTCACCGTGGGATCACCCGCAACTGCGACCAGATCCGCGAGCATACCCGGCTTCGCCGCGCCGAGACGGTCGCCCAGCCGCATCCACCGCGCGTTGCCCGAGGTGGCGGCGAGCAGCACCTGCGCCGGCGTCATTCCCGCTGCCGCCATCAGTTCCATCTCGCGCGCGTTCGTCCCGTGCGCGAATACGCCTGCGTCGCCACCCATGCAGATCGGCACGCCGGCGGCGAGCGCAAGGCGGAGGCTGTCACGGCTTGCCTTCACCGCGGCGGGGGTCGGCTCCGCGCCGGTCCAACCGCGATAGCGTGCGCTCGCGTCCGCAGCAGCGAGCGTTGGGCACAAGGCGATCTTCTTCGCCGCCATGCTCGCGAAGATCGCGGGCGTCCCGCCATAGCCATGCTCGATCGTGTCGACGCCCGCCTCGATCGCGCGACGCATACCCTCCACGGTTGAGGCGTGGACCGCGACGGGACGTCCGGCGTCGTGCGCCGCCCCCACCGCCGCCCTGATCTCATCAAGGCTCAGCGTCGCGCGGCTGTCCTCGCCAGCGCGCCAACGATAATCGGCGTAGAGCTTCACCCAGTCCGCGCCGGCGGCGATCTGCCGACGGACCGCGGCAACCATCTGCTCCGCGCCCGAGACCTCCTCCGCACCTTGCGGGATGGCGACACCCGGCTCGAACCCCTTGGGGCCGTAGGCACCGAGCGCGACGATCGCGCGAGTCGCGACGCTCAATCGCGGGCCTTCGACGATCCCCTGATCGATCGCCGCCTTCAGCCCGACATCGGCATAGCCAGCCCCTTCGGTGCCGAGGTCGCGCTCGCTGGTGAAGCCTGCCCGCAAGGTCGCCCGCGCGTTCGCCACCGCGCGTGCGGTGCGCAGGGCCAGCGGTTCATGCAGCACCTGATCGTCCCAGCTCGCCTCGTCATAGGGATGGAGGAAGAGATGGCCGTGGCCCTCGATCATGCCCGGCATCAGCGTGTCACCGGCGAGGTCGATGATGTGTGCGCCCGTAGGAACGGTTAGGTTCGGGCCGACCGCGACGATCCGGTCGCCGCGCACCAGCACCTGCCAACCGACGTGCATCTTCCCGTCGATGCCGTCGAACACCGCCGCGGGTCGTAGCAGCGTCGCGGTGCCTGTCGTGGGCTCGACCGGCGGGGCGCTTGCGCCGGCGAGCATCACTGCCATCACGATCGCCAACCAGCACTTGGCCATGCCTCACTCCCCGTTCTAGGCTTACGCTATGGTTACGCTCCTCCAGCGCACGCGCAATCCGTTGATCGTCGCAGCCCTGCTGGCGACGACCGCCGCCGCGCCCGATCCCGACATGGCGCGGTGGCGGGCCGAGGCGGCGCGAGTGACGATCACGCGCGACGACTGGGGCATCCCGCATGTCCGCGGTCGCAGCGACGCCGACGCGGTGTTCGGTATGACCTACGCGCAGGCAGAGGACGATTTCTCCCGCATCGAGGCCAACTACCTGACCGCGCTCGGTCGCACCGCCGAGGCCGACGGCCAAGAGGCGATCTGGGCCGACCTGCGCCAGCGGCTGTTCGTCGATCCGGTCGAACTCCAGGCGCAATATGCCGCTTGTCCCCCATGGCTGCGCACGCTGATGGATGCCTGGGCGGACGGGCTGAACTTCTACCTCGCGACCCATCCGCAGGCCAAGCCGAAGGTGCTGACCCGGTTCGAGCCGTGGATGGCGCTGAGCTTCACCGAAGGCAGCATCGGCGGCGACATCGAGCGCATCTCGCTCGCCGATCTCAAGACCTTCTATGGCCGGCCGACGCCGCCGACGCCGGAAGAACTGGGGGCGGTGCCACGCGAGCCGTCCGGGTCGAACGGCATCGCTATCGCGCCGAAGCTGACCGCGAACGGCCGGGCGCTGCTCCTCATCAATCCGCACACCAGCTTCTACTTCCGCTCCGAAGCGCAGATGACCAGCGACGAGGGCCTGAACGCCTACGGCGCCAGCACCTGGGGGGCAGTTCTTCGTCTATCAGGGGTTCAACGCGCACGCCGGCTGGATGCATACCTCCTCCACCGTCGACAATGTCGACCAGTTCGCGGAGGCAATCGTTCGGCGCGGTGACGGCTGGGGCTATCGCTACGGTGGTGAGACACGCCCGGTCGCGGCGCGCACCGTGACGCTCCGCTTCCGCCGGCCCGATGGCGGCATGGGCGAACGGCGATTCACTACCTGGCGCACCCATCACGGTCCAATTGTCGCGGCGAAGAACGGCCGCTGGATCGCGACCGCGCTGATGTGGCGGCCGGTGCCAGCACTCGAGCAGAGCTGGCTGCGGACCAAGGCCACTGACCTCGCCTCCTACATCGCGGTCGCGGAGCGCAAGGCGAACTCCTCCAACGACACGCTGTTCGCCGACGACAAGGGCGAGATCGCGTTCCTGATGCCGCAATTCATGCCAGTCCGCGACGACCGGTTCGACTACACCCGCCCCGTCGATGGCAGCGATCCCGCGACCGACTGGCAAGGGCTGCACCCGCTGGCCAGCTTACCGAGCGTCGCCCACCCGCCGGTCGGCTGGGTCCACAACACCAATGACTGGCCGTGGAGCGCCGCCGGGCCGGACAGCCCCAAGGCAGCCAACTATCCGCGCTACATGGATCAGGTCGGCGGCAACGCTCGCGGCGAACACGCCGATCTCCTGCTGACCGGCCGGCGGGGCTGGACGCCCGAGCGGCTGCGCGCCGCCGCCTACGATCCCTATCTGCCCGCCTTCGCACGGCTGCTGCCCGGCCTGGTCGCCGCGTGGCGCGCACTGCCGGCGGGCGACCCGCGTCGGCGTGCGCTGGCCGGGCCGATCGCGACCCTATCCCGGTGGGACCATCGCTGGAGCAACGACTCGGTCGCGACCAGCCTCGCCGTATATTGGGGCGATCAGCTTTGGCGTGAAGTCGGCAGCTTCGCACAGGCGGAGCGGATCAACGTTCCCGACTACATCGCCAACCGCGTCGACGCCGCGACCAAGCTTACCGCGCTGGAGCAGGCCGTCGCGCAACTGACGCGCGATTTCGGCAGCTGGCGCATGCCGTGGGGCGCGATCAACCGCTTCCAACGGCTCGACGGCGCCATCCGGCCGCACTTCGACGACACGAAGCCATCGACGCCCGTCCCCTTCACCTCGGCGCAGTGGGGCAGCCTCGCCTCGTTCGGCGCCAAGACGTGGCCGGGGACGAAGCGCTATTACGGCACCAGCGGCAACAGCTTCGTCGCGGTGGTCGAGTTCGGCCCGCGCGTCAGGGCGATGGCCGTCATGGCGGGCGGGCAGAGTGGTAATCCGGCCTCATTGCACTTTGCTGACCAGATCGACCGCTACGCCACTGGTCGCCTTCGGCCTGTCTACTTCCATCCCGACGAGCTCGCCGGTCACGTCGAGCGGGTATATCGTCCGGGTGGCGACGCTCCTTGATCGCTGGTGACTGCGTTGAAAGCACGCGCGACTAGATGGACCCAGTAGCAGTCACTCAGACCGCGCTCGCCGGTTCCCAACTCTCGTCATTCGTTCATGACTCGGCGGAACTGTCGTCAGCAGCTAGTCGCGGCATCTCACAGTCGTGTCCCGCAGCGTTGGAGGGGTAGGCACTGAGCTTGCACAAACGGCCAGGGTCAGCAACGCTAACCAGCCAGGTTGCAATTTTGGGAGCCCCTATGGTCGATACGGTCAGACTGCCGAGGACCAAGCAGCCACGCCAAGACATACCATTCATTTTCGACAGCTATCGCATGCTCGCCGCTGAGCTCGGGGCTATCGATGGTCTGGCAGCAACAATGACGATCTCGGCGCGTTATCTTGTGGAGGTGTCGTCCGATTACGACGATCCGCAGAACTTTGGCGTAAGTCTGGCTCGCAAATACAGGATCCCAACGCGTTTCCTAGATCTAAGAGGGCTGCCATCTCATTTGGCAATACTGCTGCTTGTCGGGACTTCGCGCTATTTAGAAGACTTCCTCGAACGGTTCCGGCTTGAACAGCGTGCGCTCGGCTGTATTTGGCGCGAACGAGAGGACGGCGAACCCGACCTCAAATTCACGCTTGCTGGTATTACCGGTGGGTTTGCGCTAAACCAAAAGAGGATCGGTCAGGAGCGATACGACTTGCTCGAGTATTACCGGCTGCTGCGCAACTATGCCGCACACTCTGGAGTCGAGACCAAGCGGTTGCTTACTCAATACGAAAAAGTGGCTGGCTACCGCAATCTCGTACGCGAAGAATATGGCCTAGACGCGCCGAACCGGTTTGAAGCGGCTACGTTCGACGATCACCTTCTCTACACACGAGTCGTCAAGTATGTCGCGACGGACCTCTGTCGGCTCGCGCCGCCTGATACCGTAACTGGGCTTAAGTCCGTCCTCGCGAACCGTGACAGCTTCGCCGCATCGCCTGCCCGAACGGTGCTGATCCGCAAGGGAAACGATGACATTCTAAAGCAGGCCCTGCGAAGCTTCTTCTTTGCGCACTACCGGTTCCGGCTCGCCCAGCACCCGCATTTGGAAACCGATCTCGTCCAGTGGCTTAACCGTTTACCAACACGCAAGGATCGCCGTCGCGCCGGCCGCCCGAACCTCGACCAGGCACTGAGCGACTATATAAATGACGGCTGATACCCGATCAGCACGCGCGCCGATCACGGCAAAATAGGCCGCGATCTCTCAGCAGCTTCACCGTCGCAACAACCCAGGAAAAGGCAACATTTGGAGCCTTCCGCGCGTCCGCCATTATCCGACATTCGTTCATCTGCGTGATCGGGAGCTGTCGCTGGTTACAGCCATTGCTCGCGCGATCACCCTGGAACGTTAGGCCAGATGTCTAAGACCTTCCCGCAGTGCCGGTGTCAGGGCAACCTTTTGCAAAGCCGCCCATGCAGTCCTTGGTAACAGGACAGGACCGGCTTCGGAGCTCGTGAAGCCGCCATAGCAACCCAGCAGTGCATCATGGTTGCTCGGCATGTGGCGTCTGCGCTGGCCAACCATCGCGAAGCCATGACGCGAATGCGTCCTTCCCATCCACACCGCCCGTGGCCTGGAAGCTGCCAAGGGCAAGGACATATTCGCGAAGGGTGGCGGCGGCGAGGGCACCGAGTTGAACCCGCGGCTCCTCCCAATCGCCATGCAGCGCCAGAATGGATCCATGCGCAATCTCGGACCTGAGCTTGTACGCGCGGGTCACGACTGTCTCAAGGCTCGTGTGTCCCTTGCGCAATACCGGAGCCTTGGGATCGTGCCCGGTCAAGAGGGAGATAAGGTGGACGATGCCCCGAGCCTCTCCGCCGCCGGACAGGATATCCAGCGATATCGCGAGCATGATCACGGCGACATAATGCTCGTCCGCCATGCAGGCTCGACCGAACCAGTGGACGGCGTTGAACCAGCGATCGCGAAGCCCGGGAAGCTCCGAGGCGGGCGGCTCGTCGGCGCGGCAGGCCTGCGCGATGCAGACGCCGGCCTCGGCCAGCACTTCCCGTCCCTCCTCGACGATCGCCTTCGCGAGCCCCGGGCCGCCGCTCACGCCGGGCCGATCGATGCTCATTCCAAGCGCGATGTCTCGGCCCCGCAGCTGTACCATCTGATCGGTTCCAATCGGGGCGGCGAGATCGATGGCGGTGCGCACGTTTCGACGTTCGGACAGGGGTAGGAGGAGGCGGAGCGTATCCAATGCAACCTTTGTGGCGAGTACGGCTCGACGTCGGGATTCATGCTGCTCGCAGCCGGTGACGTCTGTACAAGCCACCCACTGGTCCGGATGCACGGCTCTAGCGATTTGACCGATCCTGATGGCCTCGGCCGGTTCCAGGTCCGGGGCCGGCCCCTCGGTACCCTCGGCCGACCACATCGCCTGCACTTGGTCGAGCCATGGGATGCTCTCTCCTTTCCGGTTGGCGATCTCTAGAAGCCAGTCAGAGCGCCTGACGAATCGGACCGGCCCGACATCTATGGGGCCGTGATCCTGGCCAAGGAACAGCCAGACCGGGATGTAGTGTAGCTGGTCGAGGATCAGGTCGGAGATCCGCTGACACGTCCTATCACGCAAGAGGCGCCACCGCTGCTTCGGGTCGTCGATTTCCGATATTGAGATGATGGTCTCGCTGAAGGCCGCGGCAATTTCCCGTCTCACCGTCGCCTCGTTTACTGCACGCGCAAGACGACTGTCGGCGGACAGGAGTCGCTCGGCGAGTTCCGCAAGCGCGCTCATCGCGAGTTCGGTGGTCGGGATCTGACCGGTTCCCGAGGGGGCTTTGAGAAATGGACCGAACGGCGCGTAGGGTCCCTTCCTCCGAGCTTCTAACTGCTCAGGGCCGGCATGCTGGCATGCGACCGTCTCTGACAACGCGGCGCCGACCAAATCTCCGTTAGTCGTCATTTATAGAAACCCTGTGCCAACGAGTCATGGTCGCTGTGCCATGATGTGCGTTCGACAAGCCTGCTTCGGCAAGTTTTTGCATGATTTCTTCGGAGGAGCCACGAGACAGGTCAAGCCTAGCGGGGCGCGGCCGAACACGAACCCAAGGGCGTCGTCTTCACATGACGACGATGCTACCGGACGGCGACGGTTTAGGGCGGGGTCGGCACGATGGCGTGATGTGGCACTTCCATTAGATCGACACCACGACTGCCGCTCCGACCCAATTGCGGACGGTCAGCTCGGCTTGAGCGTTCCTTGGGAGCGGTCTTTCGTTCACGTGCTGCCGGGGGGCAGGAATTGGGCCGTTAGCGGACCGTCCACTTGTGGGAAACGAACTCGTGAAAGCAGCCGCACGGGGACATCGCCGGTAAGGCGGCTGGCAATGCCCACTAACAGCGGCCTTCTGGCAAGCGTCACGTTCCGAAGTTAGATGCGAAGTCTTTGACCTTGCATCGATGGCGCACCCCATGTTCTATGCGTCTGGTGGCGGGGGCAATTCGATCGATGTGGTGGCGCTTTTTTCCGGCCAGTCTACAGCGGCGGTTTCGTCAGCTGGGGAAGCATTGATGGCAATGCCCCCTGCGGCGGTGATCTCGGTTCGCGCCACTCTCGCAATGCTTGATGGTCCGAAGCGCGAAATCGCGGATGGCGTCGCTAATGATCAATATGTCTTCTGGCTCGGCTCGGGGATTTCGCGCGAGCGGATGCCGGACTTACGCGATGTCGCAAAACGCGTCCTCGCCACCTTGCAAAGTCGGATTGTTGCGGGAAATCCCGATTGCCGCTTCCGCAAGGCCTTGAATGCGGTCGTCGTCTTGGCGCAGCCCAGCCCGGATGAATGGGGACGTACCGACCTTGACCAGGCCCCGGTGTCATGGCCCGACTATGAGGTCCTCGCGGCACGGCTCGTCAATAATTATGCGCGAATGCTCAATGTCACCGTTGACGGCGAGCAGGCGGACTATCTGCTATGGAACGTACTGAATGCGGCGCATGTCTATGCCGATCCCGCAATCGAGCCCGATGCCGAGCATCTCTGCCTGGCGGCACTGGCCATCGAAGGCGTGGCCTCGGAGATGCCGACGGCAAACTGGGACAATCTGATCGAGCGGGCAGTGCGAAGCCTCGCTGGCACTCAACCCGTGCTTCGCGTCGTCGTCGCGCCCAATGATGTCCGGTGGAACCGACTTCGTGCGAACCTGTACAAGTTTCACGGGTGCGCGCAGTCGGCGCTCGACAATGAAGGTCAGTTCCGGGATCTACTCGTTGCCCGCTCGAGCCAGATCAATGGCTGGGCGGCGCAGAACCCGGTCATGGCGCCGTTCCTGATCAATTTCATCGTGACGCGGCCAACCTTGATGCTCGGCCTGTCAGCGCAGGACTCTAATATTCAGGGTCTGTTCGCGGTAGCCCAGGCGACCATGGCCTGGCCTTGGCCGTCACACCCTCCGGCCTATGCCTTCTCGGAAAATGCACTGGGCGCCGACCAGGAAGGCCTACTGCAAAACGTCTATCATCAGGATTATTCGCCCGCGAACCGGCCGCATATGGAAGTGGAAGCGCTGGTCCAGGCCTATGCCAAGCCCTTGCTGTTGTCGCTCTACCTCTATGTGGTGACTGCCAAGCTCAAGGCGCTGATTGGGATCGGCGCTCCGGGCCTGGCGCCGATCGATCGCGACAAGCTTCACGATGGACTCGAACAGGCCCGCAATCTTGTGGCCGATGGCATCAGCCCGAACGCAGCAATTGTCACCGAGCTGTTTGCGCAATTCGGCCGCGCCTTGACAATGCTTCGCAACGGAGGCCTGTCCGATCCGGTCAACGGAACCTATTCGCCGATCACCACCGAACCGCTTCATCGCATGCCCGCCGACATGACCCTATCGGGCAGCGGCGTTTGTCAGTTCGCGATCGCATCCGGCCTGATCGGCCTTGGCCTCGCGCGGGGGTTATGGACGGCGGCCAAGGCGGACCTGGCCGACCGCACCTCCGGAGCGGTGGTGCTAAACGGCCGCAGCGGTCCAGCCAAGATCTACTTTGCTGCCAGCGCCCAAGCGGCGATCCGCCTCGGTACCAACGGCCTCATCGCGGACAATGACGACGCGGTGATCATCCATAGCCACGAGAATCCGCCGCCCATGCCGCGCTACCCGCGTCGCGCGCCGGGGCGTACCGGGCTCGCGAATATTCGCGAGGTGAGCATGGAAGCCCTGATGGGTGGCGGAACCGAGGTCGAGGACTTGCTCGCACGATTTCGCAATCAGGTGGCGCTGTGATGTCGGGCTTGCCCGCCGAGCGCGTCGCTGCGCTTCTGGTCGGCGCGGGCTATCGCAGAATCGAAATGCCGCTGCAGGTCGCCGGCCTGACCTTTGACATCGCGGGTGCATTTGTCGGGGTTGGACATTCGGCGGACCTGGTTCTGGTCGGCGATATGGCAGCCGATGGCGAGCGGAAGGTGGTTCAACAGGTCGAAGGCATTGCGCGGGCGCTCGACGTCATGCGCTCGCATCGGCCGCTCAGCACGATCATCGTGGGACCGCGGCCGGTCGGAAAGACGCTCGAGACGCTCGCGCAGGTCGGGCGAATTTTGGCGGTGGAGGAAGCGCCCGATCCCGCCGAGCTTCGCGATCAACTCGCTGTTCTATTGCCGCTGGAGCTTCCTGCAACCCTGTCGGCGGACCGGGATCTGGGCGGGGAAGATGCCTTCGTCCTTCCTGACGACCCGCTTGCGGAAGCGCTGATGGAGGCCTCGAAGCTTGGCGAGGAAGCGGTCCGCGACTGCTTCCACAAGGCGCTAAATGCCGCGCTCGCCGACGAGGAGAATGACGAAGATGGCGACGATCTTGGGGAGGTTGATGCGTGATGCGTCTGAAGTCGCTCTACGTGAAGGATTTCCGAAGCATCGACGGCGAGGTCAACATCTCGCTCGATGCCCCGATCGTTCTGATCCATGGGCCAAACGGGGCAGGAAAGACGAGCCTGCTGTCCGCCATCGAGCTAGCCTTGACCGGTACCGTGCCGTCGCTGTCGCGCGCCGAGCCTGATTATCTGGCTTATCTGCCGCACAAGGACCGGCCCTTTGGTGAGGTTCGGCTGGAGGTGACCGGCAGCGACGGGGCGACGCTGCGTTCCGATCTTCGCGTCACGACCACGGCCGTCACCGGGAACGCGCTGCTGGGCGAAGGCGATGCGAGCTTCTTCAGCGAGCGGAGCTATCTCGCTCAAGCCACGCTTGGCCGCCTGCTCGAAATCTACCAGCACTCCGACAAGAAAAGCGATTCTCCGCTCACCAAATTTGTCAAGGAGTTGCTCGGCCTTGATCGGATGGAGGCGCTGATCGGTGGCTTGCACAGCTCGGGTAATATTGCTCGCCTTAAAGTGCCGGTGTCCGCCTATGGAGAGATCCGGGACCAGATTCCGGAGGACGAAGCTGAACTCCAGCGGTTACGCGGGGAAATGGCGCAAGACGAGGTGGCGTTACGGACCGGAACCGAGGCCCTCCGGCTTCAGCTGGCTGCGATTGATCCGCTGCTTGTGGATCTGGAGCCCGCGGAGGCTGAGAAGCGCCTTGGCCTGGTCTCCGAAGACGCCGACCTGACTGCGCTTGTTCGCCTGCGCCGCGAGCTCGAAGTATCGCAGGCGAGTTGGCAATCAGCGACATCCCAAAATGCCGCGCCCGACAATCGCAACGATATTGAAGCTGCAAATCAGGCTGATCGCGGCGCGCTGGACAAATGGATTTTCGAGCACGGTCAGACTTTGGAGGCCCTGCTCGGGCGCGCAGCCGGCTTTTTCAGCGACATCTCGCTTTCGAGCGAGTCCGGTTATGTTGAGCGGGCCAAGGTGCTGACAGCGCGAATCGCGAACGATCGCGAGCGCGTCGAGCGCGTTCTCACAGCGCATGAGGCCGCGTTGCTGAAGCGCAGCGATCTCGACCGTCAGCTTGCGGAGGCGCGAACTCGCCTCGAGCGGCTCGACCTTGACCTTGCTGCGGTATCGACCGCGAATGAAGCGTTCGGCCGGAGGCTGTCGGACCTCATGACACATGTTGAGGGGGACATCTGCCCGGTCTGTGATCGCGACTATTCCGAGGTTTCCGATACGCCGCTTTCGGCTCATGTCGCCGCCAAAGTAGCTGAGATGATCGAACAGGCCGGACGGCTTCAGTCACTTCTCAGCTCGCGCGGCAGCACGCAGGCCGAAGTATCGCGGCTCGATCGTGAGCTTCAGGCGGCGGCCAGCGGCATGGTTCTGGATGCCGAGCTAAGCGCCTTGAAGACGCGCGGGGCAGATTTGACCGAGGTCGAGCGCCAGCTGGGCGACGCGAGAGCCGAGCTTGAGGAAGGCGACCGCCACGCGGAGGCTGCGAACCGGTCTGCGCGAGCACTGGCAGTCACACAGAATAGCGATCAGTCCGCCATCGTTCTTCGCAACAGCGTCGAGGATCTGGCGCGCCGCCTTGACCTGACGTTCGAGCCGTCGACATCAACCGAACAGTTGCTGGCGTCGCTCGACACGACCATCCAACAGCAGGAAGCGGCGCTGACCGCCCGTCAGACTGCCCGACGTAGTGCCATCGAGATGGCGCGGCTTCTGGTGATCTCGGTCGGAAAGCAAAGCGCGCTAGCAGCGAGCGCTGACAATCTTGAGGCAGAACTTGCACTCCGCAAGAAGCGAAAGGCGCAGGCGGATGTGATCATCGAGGTCGCCAAGGACATGACACGCAAGACCCGCGAGGCACGCGGCCGTGTAGTAAGGCGTGTCTTTAACGACGAACTGAATTCGGTTTGGCGCGATCTCTTCGTGCGCCTTGCCCCAGAAGAGCCCTTCATCCCGGCCTTTGCGATCCCGGAATCGGCTAATGCCGATGTCGAAGCAGTGCTTGAAACCCATCATCGCCGAGGTGGAAAGGGCGGCAATCCGCGGGCCATGCTAAGCGCAGGAAATCTCAATACCGCAGCATTGACCCTGTTTCTTGCATTGCATCTGTCGGTCAAGCCGAGGCTGCCCTGGCTGGTCATAGACGATCCTGTGCAGAGTATGGACGAAGTTCACATTGCGCAGTTCGCGGCATTGCTGCGCACCTTGTCCAAGCAGATGCAGCGACAGGTCATTGTCGCGGTGCACGAGCGGTCGCTTTTCGATTATCTTGCGCTCGAACTGAGTCCAGCCTTTGAAGGGGATCGCCTCAATATCGTCGAACTCGGGCGCAATGCCATTGGGCAAACTACTAGCCGCTGGGACGCTCGCCTCTTTGTAGCCGACCGCGCGATCGCGGCATGACGCGGGTGCTGCGGAAGTGACAGCGCATTGGTGACGGCCGCGGTGTTCCCCGTGCCGACCGTTCGCGGTATCTTGACGAGTAGGTTGAACGAACGGCAGGTTGTTGACTCAATTTGTATTCGGTCGAGTGACCGACATTGGGGCGCTTAGCGGCAGCAACGACCCCAAGCCGCCATTTATTCATCTCGGCGTGACAGCCGTCTGAGGTGTCGGCGACGCGGACGTGGACAGAAAAATAAGACAGCCCCGTCATCCCAGAGCGGCAGGTTTTGTCAGTAGCAGACACCTAGCGTTTCGGCGCCAGCATCTGCCTATCCGATTTCGGCCTCCGCACGAGCCAACCGATCAGCGAGGTCGTCCCGGATTTCCTTGGCGCGCTCGAGAAACTGCTCCATCTCGGAAAGGCGAGACCGGAGCGTCTTCGTTACAAGTTCGGTGTCGGCTTGGCGCTCCGGGTCAATCCGCTCCCCCGCGCGCAACAATCGGACTATCAGCGCCACGTCCGGCGCGTTGAGCTTCGCCTCCGTGGCGAGCCGCACCCATTCCTGGGTCTTGTCGGACTCGGCCTCGACGGCGAGCGCGATCAGGTGCCGGATGACAGAGCGCGCGGTCGTATCGAAGCTGCGCGCCTTCTCTAGATAGTCCGGCCTTCGCGGCAGTGACTCGCCCGGCAGGTCGAAGTCGTCGAAATCCTCAAACTGCAGGACGGTGCGATGATAGAACGGCCGCGTTGCGTCCGGATCCAACGCCGCGAGCGTGTCGACGACCCGTTCGAGCGGTTCGAACGGGCGACGCCCCTCTGGCAAGCAGTTGCGATGCCTCCAGACCTCCAGGATGGCGGCGCGGCAGCGTTCCTCGCATTCGACCTTCCGGTGCGGCGATGCCTCACGCGCCGCCGTGATCAGACTGGCGAGGTGATGCGCCATCCAGCGCCCCAGGACGTCGTTCGATTGCTCAAGATCGAGTTCGCGAACGAGGGCCTCGCCGAGGTCGAGCAACGACTGGGGGGAACTCGAGTCGGCATCCCGGGCGGAGGACGACATACCGCGTGGCCTTGATGGCATCCATCTTCTCCTTCTCCGAGTATCGACTGTGCCGGGTCTCGACTCGGTCCATGCGGAGCCTGACCTCCAGCAACAGGTGCGTTCCGGTGACCTTCATCAGTCGGTCCAGTGCGCCCCTGGTGGCCAGAAGCCGCTGGCCGCGGTCGTGGACGAGGTCGCGATCGCCTTCCTCGCCGTCGCTCCAGACCTCCGCGCGCAGCTTCACCGAGCCCCGCGCATCGCGCCAGATCCGTTCCATCGAATTACCAGTCGCGCCGATCGCAGCGAGCATCGACGAGCCCAGCACCGGGATCCTCGCCCGAAGTCCTGCAGCCCAGGGATCGTAGCGATCGAGGTGCCTTTCGCCCTCGTCGTCCTGCATGACGCCGCGCAGCGTCCAGCCGTCGCGGTCGATCTCGCCCTCGTCGCCCTCAGAGGTCGGCAGCCTATAGTCGTCGTGGTTCGTGGCACTCTGGAGCGCCCGCGCGAGATCTGCGGAGCGACCCGCCGACACCAGGACGCTGACAACATCAACGCGTTGCTGAATGAATCCCCGGTGGGTCTCCCAGTCGGCGGAGGCGACGATCTTGCCCCCTGGTGGCATGATGAGGCGCTTCAGATCCGCAGCACCGAGCCGGTCCGAAGGACCCTGCATCGGCAACTTCAGCCAGAGCCCCGTCGGCTTGTCGTCTCGCCGGTCGGAAAGCCAGCGGTCGCCGCGCAGACTCAGGCGATGCCGGTTCAGCCAGTCGTCGAACCGGTCGGATACTCCTTCCCGCATCTCAAGCGGTTGAACGTCAAGGATCTGGCCTGCGACGATCATCAGTGCGTGCGCGGACTGATAGAACTTCAGGTCGTCGACTTTCGGCCAGTAGCTGGAGAGACGGAAGTAGTGGTCGTTGTCGAACTGCCGCCGCATCAGCCGGACGTCCCGCTCGTGATGTCCGGTCTCCTCCGGTCCGAACAGCTGGCCAATCACGGCGGCTACCGCGTCCGCGACGGTGAGGTTTGGAAGGCCGAAAACATCCGCGAGCGGCGCGGCCCAGTATTGTTCGAAGTCGTGGGCGAGGCGGAAACCCTGTTCATCCGCGGTGGAGGGTCTCCGGGCTCTCGACCGGCCTAACACCCGCTCGGTCTCAGGCAGCTTCGACTGGTTGATCGTGGTGAGCTCATCCTGCCGAACGGCGTCGAGATCCACGAGGCCATGCTTATGCAGGGACAGGAGCGCCCGTGCCGCGAACTTGCGAATGAGGACATGCGGTTCGGCGCGTCGACCCGCCGCCTCCAGGAGTAAAAGGAACCGCGCCACCGATGCCGGATGCTCTTCCGCTGCACGTGAGATGGCTATCGCGAGCCACAGTCGGGCATTCAGCGCATAGAAGCGCAGCTGCGGCGCTGCGAAGGCTCCGCCGCCTCCCGCGTCCGCGAGACGGGCCAACGCGTCGAGCACCGTCCCGCGACCGAGAGCGCAAAGTGCCCGAACCGCATGAGCAGCCTCCCACCTTTGCTCGGCCCAGGGCGATGCGAGCGCCGCCCAGATGAAGCCCGCGATCGCCTCCGGGACGGTCGGGGGAGGCTCGAGCTCGGCTCGCCATGGTCCGTCGTCGCCATCGAGCAGCAACGGCTCGAGCAGTCCGAGGCCGTAGCTAAGAGCCTCAGCCGCCTCAGCGGGCGTGATCATCGTCGAGAGCAGGCCTGCGAGATCGAACAGATCGTCATGCCGAACGGGAAGCGCCGTGTCCCCCATCGCGGTGACCGCCGCCCTGATCACCTCGTCCCGAGAAAGCTCGACCTTGCCGATCAGGTCGAACGGAAACGGCTGGTAGCTGCGGCTCGTCGTTATCCTTGTGCATTCGCGACGGGCCAGGTTGAGCAGCAGGTTCCGCGTGGCGCGCTTCACGGCCAGACTGCCGAGCCAATCGTGGGGCACGCTCTTGAGGAGATACTCGCCATCAAGGATCCCGAGGATGTCGGTTGCGTCGATTCCCTTGAGGAAGTCGGCCTCCTGTCCGACCTGAACCCTCGAAATGGCCTCGGCGTAGAACTCGTCATGGGCCCATGGCGGCTCGCCCGAGCGGTATCGCGCCAGCGCTTCGGCAACGCCACCGGGGACATTCAGATGAATGTCGCGGAAGATCGCGTCCCAGTCCGTTTTCCGCTTCTTCAGCTTCCAGCCGTCCTTCCGACGGGACGGCCGCTTGCTCGCCTGCTCGCGTGCAGCGCGTGCGGCGGCAGTGGCGAGATCGGCGGCTTCGCGGGAATCCACGCCGAACTGATCGAGGAGCCGACCCACCCGCAGCCAATCCTTGGCATCGTGGTGCCGGTGGCGTGCATATCGGATGAAGTGCGTGGCAATGTTGTCGCGCTCGCCAACATCCGAGGACGCCTCGAGCGCACGCTTGAGCATGAGGATGCGGGGCCAACGCCCCTCGAAGGGCAGCAGCGCGATGGCGTCGCGCGGGTCGATCGCCTTCCTGGCGACCAACGCGGCGACCAGCCAACCGAGCGTCTCTTCCCGGTCCGCGAACTTCCGGTCGATCCAGCGACTTGCGATCGTCGGAGCCGACGAGGGCGACAACGCCGCCATGCTTTCGAGCGCATAGTCCCACCCGAAGCTCGTGCTGTAGGCGACGACAAGTTCCGCCACCCGCGAGAAGCGGTAGGCGAGCTCGGGCCGGTCAACCATATCGCTACCCGTCGCCTCCGCCAGATTGGCGAGCGCCTGCCAGCGCGAGAGGTTCTCCTCTCCGATCCTGCCGGAGACTTCGATCGCTTGCTCGAAGAACTCGGCGGCCTCCGTCGGGCTGACGAGGAGAACGACCCGGCACGCATCCACGCAGGTGTCAGCGATACTACTGGCGTCCTCGCGCTCGGCCGCCATTATGGCGTAGGCGGCCCTGGCAAGATTAAGACAGGCTTTGCCGCAGTCGGCGGTGCGCCCGGCCCTACGCGCGATGGCGATGAGCGTCGGTATGAACAACGGCTTCGTGAGACCCTGTCGCCACTCCTCGAACCGTTCCAAGTGCAGCTGTGGGTCCGGGGCGCCAAGGGCCACCCCGGCCCAGAGCATCGCGATCTCGTCCTGAATTGGGCGATCCTCGTCGTAGCTCCTCGGCCCGGCGGTCGCGGACGCCGCCTTTGCCGCTCCGATCCGCCCGTCGATGTCTCCAGGTTTCACCCGACCCAACCGCGCCTCCGCCGCGAGCTGGTGCCAAGGAAGCAGGCCGCCGACCTGCTCGGTGAACTCCGCCGTCTCGCCGGAATGCCTGTCACGAGAGCGCCGCCGCCGAACGGGCTTGCCCAGCTTCTCCTGCACCGGCTTCGGCTCGCGGGGTCTGAGCCGATCCAACGTCATCGTCTCGTTGCGCAGCGCGGCCCGTATGCACCGCGCCGTCATGTAGATGCCGCGCCGGTCCTGATACGATGCCGACCGTCCTCCGAGCACGGCGGTCCTCATCGCCGGGATGTAGCGTGTGAGGGTGCGCGCAAGCAGACCCTTCGACGCCACCCGCATTCGGGCGGCGGCCACCACGACGTCGGTCACCGCCGCTAGCAAGACCATCTCGCCATCGGTGCCCGAGGGCTCCATGATCCTCACGTGGCGGCTGGTGACGAGACGCGTCATCCTTTCAACGGCGGGTTTCGGCGGAAGGCGTCCGACCGATGCGAGCTTCGACGTGATCGCGAGCAGCAGACCGAGATCATTGCCGGCTGCGATCGCAAGCTCGTCGATGAGGCCGAAGTCCCCGGCATCGACAAGCCGGGCCACCAGGATGCGTCCCGCCTCGTAGGATCGCTCACGTCTCTTCCAGCGCCTCAGATACTTCGCGCAGCTATCCGCGCCGTCGAGCCGGATCACGGCCAACGCCATTTCTGCAGCATCGACCTTGGTGGCGTTGCCGCGCTTCGATCCAGAGGCGGGCGGACGCGTCGCCCAGTGCATTAACCACTCGTCCGCAACGCGCAGCCTGCTGCGCGCCTCACCGGCGAGATCGGGGGAACCAGAAAGGAAAGCGGCCTCATAAGCGTGCTCAGATCCGACCCAGTTGCCTCCCGTAATAAGCCGGCGCGAGATCTGCTCGATCATCTGATCCGGTTCCAGGAAGCGCGCGCCGAGATCCGTGTTCGCCGAGATCAGCTTCTGCTGACGTGCGTCGGCGGCGGTCTCGCCACCCGCCTTCAGAGCGAGCATGGTCGCTTCGAGATGGCGCTTGTCCCTGATCGCCGCCTTGAGCGCAAATTGGAGGCGCTGAAGGGCTACGTCCCTTCGCGCCATCGCCGGTTCCAGCGGCAATGCATCGTCCGACAGCGCCAGCTTCACCAGCTCGCCGAAGCGGCCGGCCTCAAGAAGCAGCTGCGGTATCCCTGCCGCGACATAGGCGCTCTCGCCCGCGAGAGGCACGAGGCGGTCGATGAATGAATTGAGCTCCGCGCCGGTCGGCTTGAAGACCTCGCGGAACCACGTTTCGGTCGGCTCGTCCCGGAACTGTATCGCGTCCTCGCGCACGATGAGCGGGTGTTGGAGATCGTGGGCGAGGCTGCGTACTAGGTCGATCGACACCGCCGCCACACTCGCCACGACCCGCAGCGGCACGAAGGGTCTCAGGGTCGCCAATGCGGAGCAGACGGCTCGCACCTGGTTATGGTCGGCTGTCGGCGTCTCGGCGAGCACCCGGTTGATCGCGGATTGAAGCAGGTCGCCGATTAAGGCATCCACGGTGCGTGGCTCCCCGGCTAGGCTGAGGAGCACGGCGTGCAGCGTCCCGCCTTGCGCCAGGGAGGTCGCCTGGACGCGGGGATTTCTCGACGTCTGGCGGTGGAACTCGATCGTGTCCTGATCCGTGGCGGTTGGAAAGGAGCCACGCAGGTGCTCCGCTGATTCCGCCTCGTCGAAGGGTTCGAGCGGGATGCGCTCGATCGATGCGGGCGGGTCTAGCTGGTCTATCCGGTGCGGTCGCGCGGTCAGAACCACCCGAACATTGGCGGGCCAGTTGGTCTCGCGCAGCAGCAACCGAGGGAAGCTCGGCGCATCGTGTATCTCCCCGGCCGCCATCTCCGCATTGTCGGCGGCATCGATGACGAGGCACAGCACCGCGCCCGCGGCGTTCTGCCGAAGCAAGGCCGCCGCCGACTCCACCCTCGCCAAGAAGGCCCGCACATATGCGGGAGGATCGGCCTTGCTGGTCGGGATCAGCGGATTGCACAGCGAGAGTCCCGCCAGTTCGTTAGCGAGCTGAACGAGGCCGTCGCGGCAGCGATGGCGGTATTCGCTCGCACTGCGGTAGGAGCCGTTCCCGAAGCAGTCGTAGACCAGCGTTCGGCTTCCTTCAGGAAGCAGGCCACCAAGCTGTGTCGACAGCACCGTCTTCCCTACGCCGGCATCCGCGCTGACTATGCTGACGCATCCCCCAGAGACAATAAGGGCGGCGAGATTGTCCAGCTGCCGCCGCGGAACGATGCGGGTGGGGATATCGATGCGCGGGGGTGCCGGGAAGAGGTCTCGCATGTCGACGCCGAGGGCCTTGAGGACGTCGAGTCGTGCGATCTCGGGACGATGCTCGAATTTCGTCGTCGCCCGCTGCGTAACGAGATCCTTTAAGTGCAGCGGAGCGTCGCGATCAGCTTCCGGGAGAAAGCCCGAAACGTCGTCGTGGAGCAGACTCTCCTGCACCGCCAAGTGTTCGACCCGGCCCGTAAGCGTTAGCAGCCTAGCGAATGCGGGTGCGACATCCTCCGGCAGGCGCGTCGCGTGCGCAGCCGCCCGCGCCTGTGGCGTGGCTTCTCCCGACCGAAGCTGTTCGAGCCCCGAGACGAGAGAGTCGGCGAAGGGCCTGTTCGTGACGAATTCGAAGGCGAACCGCGCGGCGACGTCTTCCGCTCCATACTTCCCGACAAGCTGCACATATCGCGTGCCGAAGTTCTGCAGCGTGTCGGTCAAGTCGCTGGCGACCCAATCCGTATCAGTGCGAAGGGTCGAATGCTTGAGCTGGATGTATCGGACCTGGGTCGCCTTCGACGGATCGACGTCGCCGCGATACTCGGCCACATCAATCGAGGCGACGCCCTCCTCGAATTGGTCGCCATCCTGAACGGCCGGACCTTCGATTGAAACCGCAACGAGCTGAGCGTCCGGCGCCAGCAGGCCCAGACAGCGCCGAGCGGCCCAGTAGTAGTGAAACTGATCGCCGTCGCGGCTCGCCCTGACTGGGTTCACAGTTGCCATCGCCGACGTTTAGACGAGCCGTCCCGATCCGCGCCACCACATACGCCCGTTTTGTTGAGTTGGACGGAGCAGTGGCTCAGAAACTTTTCGCAGAGTTGTCTAATTCAGGCAGCGGTAAAAGAAGGCATTGCATCCGACGCCGGAGGGGCCCGGCGCGTTCGCCGGCATTCCCTCGCCGCGCCAAGAGGCGTACATCGCTTGATGGACATACAGATGGGTCCGCTGCACGCTAGACCGATTGCACTTCGACTGGGACACGGGACGCATCTGGAAGGCGTGGAACCTCAACGTGCGCCGTCGTTGACGACCGCCACTGCCCACCGCCAAGTGTCAACGCGCTACGGTCGGCACTCGGTTGCGGCGCGTTCCGCGAGTAGCGATATTCAATTGATGCCAAGACATCCGTCCCTTCTCGCAAGCTACACCGGTCCGCCAGCACCGGTGGCGCGCGCTACGATGGGGCGTAACGAGCCCTGCTGGTGCGGTTCGAACAACAAGTGGAAGAAGTGCCACATGGGCCGCCAGGCGATGAAGCCGTTCAGCCCGTTCGAGGTCGAAGCCGATTGGCGCCGGCGAGGGCAGAAGGGCTACTGTTCGCATTCGCTTGACGGCACCGGCTGCGCCAACGGAATCGTGAAATCGCACACGTTGCAGCGCCGTGGCGGTCTCTCCGCGATCGCTGAGGGCAAGTCGGTCGTGATGACAGTGAAGCCGCAGAGCATGCGCGCGATGATCGATCACGAAGGCCGTCCGCCGCCGGTCGAGATCGGCATCGGCAAGGCCTCGGTGTTCCCGGGGTTCTGCGGACATCACGATGACGCGATCTTCAAACCCGTGGAGGGTAAGGACGTGGCGTTGGATGCGGACGACGCGATGCTGTTTGCTTATCGCGCGATCGCCTACGAGCGCTTTACGAAAGCAGTGCACGTAGAGAACACTATGGTGCAGCGCCAGATGGACCGCGGTCAACCGCTGCCAATCCAGCAGGCCATCCAACGGCAATGTCATATCACACTCGCCGGAGCGAAACGCTCCCTCGCCGAGATCGACGCCGTGATGAAAGAATATCCCGCGCGCCTGGACGGCGGCAGCCACGCCGGATTTCACCACCTTGCCTATCGTTTTGACGGCGTCCTGCCGCTGGTTGCCTCGGGAGCTTTCATGCCGGAGCTGGCGATCGACGGCACGCTCCTTCAGCGTCTTGCACGCGGCACCGCGGCTTTCGAGCAGCTGACGCTTACTATCTCCTCCTATGCCGGGCGTAGCGTCGCGGTGTTCGGATGGATTGGCCCCGACGATGGCGCCTCCGCCGCCTACGTCGATGCGTTCGACGCTGTGCCAGACGCGGATAAGGCAGACGCCATCATGCAGATGGCGTTCGAGCAGCTCGAGAACATCTACTTTCGCCCGAGCTGGTGGAACGGCCTTCCAACCCCGCAGAGAGCTCACCTCCGGGAGCGCGTCCACGCTGGCGTTGCCACCAATCAGAGGACGCCGGGAGTCTACAGCCCGAGCAAGCCACCTTTAGCGACGGCCGGGATCGTCGAGCGCACGCGTAGCTAATGGCCGGCCCCGACGATTTCGATGACGCCCTCGCGGAGTCGCTCGACGTGATCGATCGGGTTCTGGCCGAGGACGACGTGCCGCTCACCAGCCGCCCGCGCCGTGCCGCGCAGGACTTCGTCCGCTTCTGCGTAATTGAGGTGAAGACCGATAGCGCAGCGGAGTCGACCGAACCTGGCGAGTTCCTCGACTACATGGGCAGCGATTGGTTCAAATTCATCTACGCCCGCACCGTCGCCTGGTATCGCCGGCGATACGGCGACATCATGAGCGACAGGTCGGATCGGAGTATTACCGGCTGCACCCTCGTGCTCGGTACCCCATTCCGCATTAAGGTGCCGCTGGTGACGACACGCTCAGGCAAGCCCGGCGAGACGATCTGGATGCACTATCCGGCCGCGGTTGAGGACGACGAGGACTCGCTCTCGTGGGTAAAGCGCGCTCCGAATTTCGCCACACTGCCGCGGGGCGACGGGATGAAAGCGCGACGGCTCGCCAATGGCATCGCCGGAGCGCTTCGCTCGATATATTGCGGCATGTTCACGGTGCACACGGGCGATCCGCGTGTCGGTGAGCTGCGCGACCCGATCCTGCCGCATCTCGACCAGGCGGCAGTGCAAATCTCGACCGGCAAGCCAGTCGAGATCAAGCGCGCGCAGTGGGAGCTGCAGATGGCCTGTGAGCTCTCGCTGAAGATGCTCTCTCAGCAGCGCAGTGGATCGTTCACGGAAACGCACGATCTCTACGTGCTCCATGACCGCCTGCCTCCAGGCAAGCCGCCCTTTGCCCGTGCGCTTCTGTCACGCATCCCAAGTTGGGAGGTCATGGCAGAGTGGCGCTACGGTCGCGGCCCCAACATCACCGTCGCCGAAGCGTTCTCCCGCTATCGCGCGTCCCTGCAGGTAGTGGACGGCTTGATGGATGCTGCCGACCGTAAGTATCGGTTCCACGGGGCGAGCTTCGAGATCAGGAAGGCTCCCTACCTGCACGACGACCACACGCTGTTCGAGCCGCGTCCGACGAAATAAGCGAGCAGTACCGGATCTCCCCAACCTCGCGTGAATCCAAATATGCGAAACTGAGCTAAGAAGTCCTCCAGATTGGATCGACAGAACCATGACCATTGAACGGCACAGCCGCGCGCGGAAGATCGAGCTGGGCCAGGAGCTGCTGGGCCGCCGGAAGGTGTACCTCGACACACGCTACTGGATCATCCTCCGGGAGACCGCTGCCGCTCGTCGGACCGACGCCGCCTCCCGCAAGCTGCTGCACTTCCTTCGCCGGGGCGTGAACGCCGGCCGCCTGATCTGCCCGATCAGCGCCGACCTCTTCATGGAGCTCACGAAGCAGGCAAACACGCCAACACGTCGGCAGGCCACCGCGCGCCTCATCGACGAACTTAGCCTCGGCGTGACGTCCATGGATCCGCAGACCCTTCTCGCGACGGAGGCGCACCGGTTCCTCTCGGCCGCCCTACACGGAGAAGAGGCTGTGCATCCAATGCAGGAACTCATCTGGACTAAGGTCGCCTACGCACTCGGCGACATGTACCCGAAGCTCGACGGCGCGCCCCCGGAGGACCAGCTCGAGTTACAGAAGCGGGTCTTCGATCACCTCTGGGAGACGCCCCTGTCGGACCTTGTGGCCGGCATGGATGACGGCACAGAACTGCGCCGCGACTACACCGAGCTCACCAGAGACACTAACGCTCGAAATCAGGAGCACCGTGACGAGCTACGCAGTTACGAGAACGCCTACGATGTCGAGCTCCGTGGCGCCGTCGAGGTGGTGGGGGAGATCGCGGCGGACATCATCGCCGAGATGGAGGCGCGGACGACAGGCAGTCGCCCGGATCCAAGCCCAGAGCAGCGCGCCGCATCGGTCAACATGTGCCGCAACCTCGTCTATCATGCCATGCGGCGGCCCGAGAATCGCTCCGCGATGCGCACGCTCCATGTGAAGGCTTCCATCCATGCAACGATGCGGTGGGACAAAGAGAGGCGGTTCAAGGCCAACGACTGGCACGACTTCGGGCATGCCACCTTCGCGCTGACATACTGTGATGCATTCCTCACCGAAGGTCCGCTGCGTCACCTCGTCACCTCCCGCGGATCCGGCCTGGAGGATATCAACGGCTGCCGCGTGGCGTCCTCCGCCGATGACGCGCTGGCGATCGTGCGTAAAATTCTCGAAGATGGCTGACGACCGCAAAAGGTGTAGCTGCCCTCCGGCGGTATCTGAACGAAGGGGCACTTACGACACCTCAGCGCTCGAAAACGGCCGGGCCGCTTTCCACCAGCATCGCCGAAATGCGGACTGTCTGCATTCGCTAACCGGGTGGACAGTGGCGGTTCGGGTGCACGGTGTGGCCACTGGTCTTGCCGGTGCCGCACAACATCAGATACTAGGACAGAATGTGAACCCAAACAGGATCAGATTCTGATACATGAGCTACGTGATGCGCGGCGGGCGTCCGGCTGGTCGCAGCGGACCCTGGCGGACCGGATCGGCGTCGACGGCCAGACGATCAAGCGGCTGGAGAAGGGTGTCGGTTCGGTGCCGACCCTCATCGCGGCCATGGCGGCGCTGAACTTTCGCCTGACCGGTCTGGCGGCGGGCAAGACGCTGCCAGAGCAGTTGCCCGCGGAGCGGCGCAAGCGGTCGATGTCGCTGAGGGATGCGGCGGCGAAGACCGACCTGTCACCGACGACCATTGCCAGCCTCGAGCGAGGCGGCGGATCGGTCGCCAGCCTGCTGCGGCTGCTGGCTGTGATCGCACCGAACGCCCGCCGCCGTGCGCCCGAACGATCCTATTGGGGTCAAGGCGACAAGGAGGATCGCGACATCCGCTTCACGCCGTCGGACTTCATGGCGAACATCTACGCCGCGTTCGGCGAGATCGACCTCGACCCATGTGGCCATCCGCTCAGCCCGGTCATCGCGCATCGCCGGATTCTGCCCAGCGACGGCGGCGACGGGCTGGTCGACGACTGGTCGGGCAAAGTCGCGTTCGTCAATCCGCCCTATTCGCAGCTCCTGCGCTGGCTGCGGCGCGCTTACGACCAATGGCGGGCCGGCAAGGTCGAGACGGTCGTCTGCCTCGTGCCGGTCCGAACCGACTCCGCCTGGTTTCACCAGACGCTGAGCGCGGATGCGGACATCTACCTGCTGCAGGGCCGCGTCCGCTTTCTCGATATACGCGACAAAAGCCAGCAGACCCCGTTCTCGCTGATGGTGCTGACACTGGGCGCGACGCCCGAGCAGAAGCACCGCTATGCAGAACTGGTCGCGGGGTTCTGGCTTGCCCGCAGCGTCACGGTGGCATCCGGTGATCAACGTCAGAGGTCTCCGACGCTCGACGGATGATCGTCACCCGCCGTCGCCGCTCAATGATCGGTGTCGCCGCCATCATCACGCCGCCTGCGACCAGACCTGATACCGACCGTCATCTGCGGCGTCGTTGCCGAGCGCCAGCTGACGGGCGAGCCAGGCGTCGGCGCGTGCCATGCCGTCGCTAACGTCGCCGGCGGGCTTGCCATCGATGTGGAGGATTTCGTCCGGAGCCAGGCGGTAGTGACCACGGGCACCGGGCTGCGGCAGGACGACGCCGCGGGTGCTGCCCTTCGCAAGGAACAGCCGGCACTGCGTCTGGATGTGGCAGATGTCACCGCGCACCATGAAAACGATCATGCCGGTCAGCCCGTGCCGGCCATCATCGTCTGCGCCATATTCGAGGTGCAGCACATCCGTGTCGCTGGCCCGCGCCTGCCGGGCGAGCCGGACCTTGCCATCGAGGTCGAGCCGGTTGCCGCCGGTGAGCACGATGCCCTCCTTCAGCCTGCGGTTGCCGAGCAGTAGCCGGGCGACGGCTTTGGTGCAGGCGGTCTCGAACGCGTCGTTGGTCATGGTCATCGTGTTGCTTCCTTGTTTCATCCCCGCATCGGGGCCGCTTGTCCTCCTCCTCATCTCAACCCCGGTTCCTGCGGCGGCAGGCGAGCACGATCTGGGCAGCAGCACTCTCCAGTCCGGCGGCGCGGTCCCACGCGCTGTCCCAGGGCGGCCGGATGCCGAGCTCGAGACCGCCATCGCCGATCTTCACGCATCTACCGGCGTCGTCGGGCACGAGGTGCAGACTGCGGTCGCGGTGGCGGAAGAAGCTGAGGTCGGTCAGCAGCAGCGGGCCGCCGACCGAGTGCAGCACGACATCGACACGGACCGGGTCGATGGTCTCCGGGTGGAAGCCGTGCCGGATCAGCATGACGTCGCGCTGGCGGGCCGCGGCACAGCGCAGCAGCGCCTGGTCGAACATGGGGGCGGTGACCGGCGTCACCGAGACGATGATGTCGTGAACCGGGAAGTCGACCGCGGCGGGCAGGCCGGTGTTGCCGTAAAGCTGGTCGGGTTCGTCGGGTTCGAGTTCGGCGAGGACATAGTGCATGAGCGCGACCGACGCGGTCGGCAGCACTTCGGGGATCATGTTGGACATGGGGGCCTTCGGGTCTTGGCGTGATCCCCGGACCGGGTCGGTCCGGATCAGGCCCCCTTCGATTTTCATTCTCGTCAGGGGCTTCGCTTCGCCCCGACCGTCTTTCCCCTCAGCGCTGCCGCCGGCAGCGGTTGCGGCCATCGCGACGGACCATCTCGGTGAGGCGCGCATATCCCCAGCGGTCGAGCGCGCGGGCGCTGTCGGCGACGCTGATCCTGCCGCGGCGTTGCTGGTCGATGGCGGCAGGGCAGTGCGCGGCGATGACCGTCAGCATGGCGAGGCCGACCTCACCGGCTAGCTGGCGTTGCCACCATTGGCCGGCGATCACGCTCGCCAGCAGCAGGGCGGCGGCGATGCGGAACACCCAGGGATACCGGCGTCGCTTCATCTTCTTTCCTCCAGCGGATCATTCACGCTCGCGGTTGATAAACATCGACGATTGCTTGCTAATCCTGCTGCTGCTTGCGGCGGGTCCGGTCCATGTCGAGGCGCATGCGTTGCATCACCTGCACAACATGACTTGGTTCGTTAACCGCGCCGGCATATGGGTAGCCGGTTCGCCAGCAGGCGGACCGAGGCGTGGAAACCTCGTCGGAAAGTAGCCGTATGCCCGGTCGAAAGAGATTTCGGCCGGGGAGCGGGTGTGCATGTCCAGGGCTCTTCGGGGCCTAAAGACACTCGCGCCTGTCTTTCCGCAGGTTTCCAATCTCCGGCTCACGGGCCGGCACCGCCTCGTTTCACATGGGGCGGTGCCGCCGGCTGGAGGAACCATGCACCGCCGAACACGGGGGTGTGCATGGTAGAGGGAAATCGCCGCCGATGGTGCGCGGCACTTCATACAGGATCGGTCGCATCGGGTGCGTTGCTGCTTGCCGCATGTGGCGGTGGCGGTGGCGTCAGCACGCCCGGCACCAACGCGCCGCCAGTCGCTACGCCGGCGCCGACGCCGGCACCACCACACCCACCCACGCCTACACCGGCCCCTCCGCCCACAACCGCCGATAGCACGGAATACAAGGCGTCCGCCGCCGTGTTCGGCGCCAAGGCCGCCTATGCCTATGACAAAAGCATCACCGGCAAGGGCGTGACCATCGCCGTCATCGACACCGGCATCGCAGTGAACGGTCCCGAGTTTACCGGCCGCATCTCACCCGACAGCAAGGCCTTCGAGAACCGGATCGCGCGCTGCCCGACCTGCGGGCCCGAGACGGTGACCTTCGCACTCGACGACATCCAGGGTCACGGCACCGAGACCGCCTCGGTCGCGCTGGCAGCGAGGAACGGCAGCGGCGTCCACGGCATCGCTCCAGACGCCACGCTGCTGGCGCTCAAGATCAGCGGTCCCGATCTCGAGGGCGTCACCGCGACCTCGCCGATCAGGGAGAGCAGCGCCGCCAACGCGATGAACATCGCGCCTGCGATCCGCTACGCGGTTGAGAAGGGCGCCTTCGTCCTGTCGCTCAGCCTCAACGGCGTATCGAGCGGCCAGGCCGCGGCAGAGCAGAAGGCGGCGATGGGTCAGGTCGCCCGGGCCGACCGGCTGCTGGTCGAGTCCGTCTCCAACGATATTGGCGACGACAGTGCGGCTGCCGGCACCATCGCGCGCAACCTCGTCGGCGACACTCTCGAGAACCGGGACTGGTTCCTGTTCGGCATCCGCGTCGATGCCGCGCTACGCCCGCCCGCCGGCAACGGTCGTCCCGGCGATCTCGCCGACCGCACGCTCGCGGTGGTCGCGACCGGCGTCCAGGTCGTCGGCAAGGACGGGAGTCTCGTGACGACGACGGGCAACAGTTTCGCCGGGCCCGCGATCGCTGGTGCCGCGGCGCTGCTCAAGCAATACTGGCCGCAGCTCGGCGGCAAGGCGATCGCGCGTATCCTGCTCGATACCGCCACCGACCTCGGCGACAAGGGCGCCGACCAGATCTATGGCGCCGGGCTGCTTGATATCGAGCAGGCGATGAAGGCGCAGGCCCCCGCCAGCGCCTTTGCCGCCGCCGACACGGTGCTGGCGCGCTATTCGTCGCTGACGCTGTCGGGACCGTTCGGCGATGGCGGCGCGCTGGTGGCCACCACCGCCGCCATGACGGTGCTCGACCGCTATGGCCGCGACTACCGCATGACCGGCTCGACCGCGCCGCGCCATCGCGGTTCGGGCCTGCTCGCCGGCACGATGCTGGCGCCGGTCGATCCGCCATGGATGACGCCGACGCCGACTGACAGGCGGCTCGGCTTCACCTCCGCCACGACCGGCCCGTGGCAGGGCACCCGGTCGAACCGGCCCGCCAGCATCGCCTTCTCGCCCGCGCCGGGTCAGTCGGTGACGCTCGCTGCCAACATCGCCATCGGCCAGAACGCAGGCATCAGCGGCTCGGCACTGCGTGGCGTGGTCGCGGCACCGGTCGGTCAATCCTTCGCTTGGGTAAGCAGTGGCTGGTCGGCGAGCTTTGCATCCGGCACTGCGCGCGATGGTCGTGCCGCCTTGCGCACGGTGTCGCTGACCACGCCAGCGGGGATCGGCATCGAGTTGTCGGACCTGACCGAGCAGGGACAGATGCTCGGCCTGCGCGGCGCCACCGGCTTTTCGCTGTCCGGCGGCCGGACGACGCTCGCCACGCTGACGGCCAGCCGGGCTATCGCCGGCGTGCTGCTGTCCGCCCGCGCCACCGCCTCAACGACCAGGGTCGAGGGCGGCTCCGACCTGCTGCGCTTCACCGGTCCGCTGGTCGGCAGCGCCTTTGCGCTCGACGCCGCACGCCGGCTGGGCACCGGCACCGCGACGTTAGGGCTCTCGTCGCCGCTGCGGCTGGAACGCGCCCGCGCCACCGTGCAGGCGCCGGTCGCCTACGACCTGATGAGCGGCGCGCTTACCACCCGCAGCGCTAGCATCGATCTGACGCCGACCGCGCGCGAACTCGATGTCGAACTCGGCTGGTCGGCCGCCTTTGGCCCTGGCCGGTCGCTACGCCTCGGCATCGCACACGCCATCAATGCCGGCCACGTCGCCGGCGTCCACGACACCGCCGGCTTCGCCACGCTGGTGCTGCGATGACCCGCACGTTCCGGGCTCGCTCCCCGCCGGGTGAGGCCTCGGCCTAGCCATAGAACGACCACCACCATCGGACCTGCCACGCCGGGACGCGTCCCGGCGAACGACGACGCACGTCCCACGCACAAGGACCTATCATGATGACCAGAATCACCGCCACCGCCGCGCTGGCGTTGCTCGCCGCTTGCGGGTCGGCTTCCGTCGCCGAACAGGATGCCAGCGCGCAGACCAGGGTTGCCGCCAAGCCGCTGACCATCGCCGGCGTGCGGATCGGCATGCCGGCGACCGAGGTGCAGGCGGCACTCGCCCGCAACGGCTGGAAGGTCGAGACCTTCCAGGGCTACGACTGGGCGACCGCCGTTGAGGAACAGAAGCGCCAGCAGCGCGGCGCCTCCTCGTTCGACCTGCCGCGCACCGGCCTCGCCACCATCCAGGCGAAGAAGGGCGACGAGGCGCTGATCATCGAGTTCCGGCGGGTGCCGGCGGGTGCCGAGGTCAAGGTCGTCAAATACGAGGCACCGATGGCGGGCCGCACGGGTGCGCAGCTCCGGGCACAGCTGACGCAGCGCTATGGTAAGCCGACGCGCGCCGCTTCACCGCAGCTTCCCCTCGATCTGACCTGGTGCAGTGCGGGCGAGCCGTGCCGGTCAGCCTATGGGGCAGCCAAGCCGGCCCTGCACGCTCAGGAAGACGTCTACCACAAGGCAAAGCTGCTCCTGATGGCAGGGAGCGACACCGAACGCGCATGGCAGGCGCAGCTGCAACGCGCAGCCGGGGGCGGAACGCCGGCCAAGTCGTCGTTCTGACGCCACGATCACACACGCATGGCAGACGGGGCGGCGCCAGCCGCCCCGTCGACACGGTTATGCCGCCGCCGCGATCCTCTCCCAGCCGGCGCGGAACGCTGCCCATTCCTCCGCCCACAGGCCGTGTGCGGTGTCGGTCAGGTCCTCATGCTCGGCAAGCCAGCCGCTTGGGGTATGCTGGCGGGCGAGGATGCAGATATGTGCGTGCGGCAACGCCCTGCTCAGTTCGTCACCGGGCGTGTGCAGTGCGACCACGCTGGTCAGCCGGCGACCCCGCGCCAGATGGATGGTGGCATAGGTCGCCGCCATGTCGAGCAGATCGTGCGCGGGCATGTCCTCGTCACCGCGCACGGTGATGACCGCCGCCAGCAGCCGCTGGTGCGGGCGCGTCGCGGCATCGTAATCGTCGAGCAGCCGGGTGAGCGCGGTGTCGGCGACGCCGCGCGCCAGTACGACCCGGTGATCGCGCGCGGTCACCGGCATGCCGCACGCCGTCGTCGGCGTGCTAACCGCCGGCTTGATGGGCGAGAGCTTCGCGCCGATCAGCGCCGCGACGCTGTTCGCCTTCTGCTTGGCGCGGGGACGCAGCAGCGCGAAACCGACACCGTCACAGCCGGGTTCGCGGACATCGAACAGGGTGTCCATCACTTGCGCCGGGCTCTGCCACGTCGTCGTCACAGCCGTCTTCTTGGTCTTCATCAGGGTATTTCCGTCTTCAAGGCGATGCGGGGCTGTTCACGCGTCGCCGGGGTCAGTTTTTCACCATCATGGTGCAGCCGACAGGCTTACCCTTCCTCTCAGCGTCCGGGCCCGGTTCTCCCGCCGCCGGGCGGGGTGCCGGTCACATCATCTGGTCCCCTGCTCAGTATTGGCGGAATGCGCCGTTGCTGTCGGTCGGCTTGCGAACCAGCAGCCTTGCCGGACGGTGCGATCGGCGAAGGTTTTGGCGTAGCCAACCTACCGATTTCGCCATGCTGCGCCGTTCCACGCTCGCGCTTGGCGCGGTCGGCAGCTATCTCGGCGAGCCGCTGTTGCGTCTCCGCCTCACGGTCCGGATTGGACAGCGCGCGTCGCTCGGGCAGCGACAGACCATCGGTGTCGATCGTCCACCGTCCAGCCTCGTCGCGCACCGGCAGGCGTTCCATCTCCTCCAATTTAGTAAAGGCGTGAGCCCATGACCGTTTTAGAATTTCAGCCTCGCGAGCACGAACAGCCTCCCGAACATCGGGCCGGTCGCCAGCAGGTTTGGGCGGCGGGGCGGAATCTGAACCGATCGTGCGTCCCGATCCATTCGGCGCTGCCGGCCGTAGCGCTGGTTTGGCAGGCGGCGCAGTGACGACGGGGTCCATCTGGTTTTTCGTCGCAACTCTGGGTCTGTCGGCAATCTTGCCTTTGGCCAGTTCCCCCTCCCTCCTTCGCACATCCGGCTCGGTGATGGCCGGCGATATCGGGACCACCCGAGATGGTGACTTGGGCTGCATGGCCTGCCACCGAGCAGCCAGATCGGGATTTGTCAGGACATGACCCAGCCCGTTCCGCTGGGCGAGCTGAAAGGTGCGCTCGCGGAACTGCTCGTCGCCGTTGACGGACACCTTGCCGTCGAACTTCAGCGCCGCCAGCCGCAAGGCCGCCAGCATCGCCTGGTCATCCTGAATGACGACACCGATCCTCGTGCCGCGATCAACGAACGCGGTCGGATCTTCCGGCCCTCGCGCGTAGCGCACGCCGTCCGAACACGGATAGCCGTGATAGCCATCGATCTCGCTGGGTAGATGTGTCGTGCGGATAGCGCCGCCGCTGAAGTGCGGCAGTTCCGTTACCCGCAGGCGATTTCGCCAGCGCGAAACGAACGTGACTTCGCGACGAGCATAATACCAGCTCTCCAGATCGGGCGGCGGTGGCATCAACCTTGCCCGACGCTCCCGCTCCGCAGGACGCACCTGTTTCTTCTCATCCAGACTTTCACGGACCAAAGCTGCCCGCTGCTCACGACCAGCCTGCTGGTGCTGGCGCCAACGTTCGCATTCGGCGCGATATTCGTCGGCGCGGAACGCTTCGGCCAGCCGATCACCGTTTGGATCACGAAGCACGTCGTTGATCGCCGCTGCGCGCGGCTCGAACGCCCCGATCCGTTTCTCGACCTGCGTCCGGGTGATCGCCCGATCCACGCTCGACGCCTTCACCCGCTCGTCGCCGACCGTCAGCGTCACGCCATTGGTGCCGACGAGGTCGTAGCGGATCCCGACCTCCGCCAGCGCGGCATGCAGGTCACGCCATGACCGCGCCGCCTTGATGCGCGGCACCGCCTCCTCCTGCACGATCCGTTGCGCCGAGCGATAGCCGGTCCGGTTCTCATACGCCGCCGCCTTCGCGCCGATCGGCTTGCGCCCTTCCGACTGCCGTGCCGCGGCACCGGCGGCCATGACTGGCCTGCCGTCCACGACCGCATAGCGGGCGTCGGCTTCCGCCTGCCAGCCGAACCGATCGACGATGAGGGCGACCGCCTGATGCGCCGCTTCGCGGGTGAAGCCATCGTTGATCTCGATCATCCGCCGCGCCAGCGGGTCATAGCGGTTGAGCGCGAGATGGACGTGACGATTGTCGGTGTCGCCATGGCAGGCATAGATGCAGGGCTGGCCGCCAACGCCGAGGTGCTCGACGAACATCGCGACAGTCTCGTCGATCTCCGTCGGCGTCGGCAACTCGCCCTCGCGCCAGCTGAGCAGCCAGTGATCGATAGGGTTGGGGCTGCGGCTAGCCGCCTGGGCCACGGCGATCATCTCGGCGCGTTGCCCGTCGATGTCGCTGCTGACGAAGTTGCGCGCACCGATATGGAAGAGGCGCTCGCCTTTCGTATCGCCGAGCTTCTCGCTCAGCATATAGGCAACCTGGTAATCCTTCTCCGCGCTCTGCTTCTCGGGCTGCCGGAGATAGTCGACGAGGTTGCGGGCATGTCTCGCCCGCTCGACCGTCGCATTGCGTCCGGCAGGCCGTGCGGGGATATGCTTCACGATCACGGGGCGGGCGCCTTCTCGTCATCGCCCACCACGTCATCCAGTTCGTCGACGAGCCCACGGATCGCGGCGCACACGTCGCCGAGCGTATCGGCGATCACGAACTCATCGACACCCGGCTTTTCGGCAAGCTGCTGGATGCGGCGACCCGCGACATGCAGCGCGGCGATCTTGCGCAGCGCATCGCGATTGCGCACGCCTCCGCCGAACAGTCGCGCGCGAACATAGGCGGAGATGCCTAGTTCGCCCGCCTCGCTCACCAGACGCTGTCGCTCCTCGGCATTGACCCGGAAGACGATGCGGTCCCCGGTATCGACCCGCGCCGCACGCTTGCCACGTTCCTGACGACGCGGTCGAGCACCTTCGTCCTGGCTCACTGCCCCTCCCCTGCGACAAGCCCCGGCGCGGAGCAGGTCTGCGATAGCAGATTGTGGTGTCATACACCACCCATCCTGCTACCTCCTTTCCTCCTTCGACAGCGCAGGCGTAGGCCGGAGCTGCTCCTTTCCTTGTTACTCCCTCATGACTGCCGTGGAGCGGATGAAGGTCAGGCGATTTCCGGCGTCGCGGCCCCTGTCTGCCGCTCGAACAGGCGGCGATAGTGGCCGTCATCGACCACCAGCAGATCATCATGCGATCCATCCTCGACGATCCGCCCCGCCGCGAACACGAGGATGCGGTCGAGCGCACGAACGGTCGACAGCCGGTGCGCGATGACGATCGCGGTGCGGCCGACCATCAGCCGCTCCATCGCCTGCTGGATCGCGGCCTCGGATACGGAATCAAGGCTGGAGGTCGCCTCGTCCAGGATCAGGATCGGCGCGTCGGCGAGAAAGGCCCGCGCGATCGCCACGCGCTGGCGCTCGCCGCCCGACAGCTTCACACCCCGCTCGCCGACCAGCGTGCGATAGCCTTTCGGCAACGCCGCGATGAAGTCATGCGCGTTGGCAAGCCGGGCGGCCTGCTCGATCTCTGCCTGGCTCGCTTCGGGACGACCATAGCCGATATTCTCGGCCAGCGTGCGGTGGAACAGCACCGGCTCCTGCGGCACGATCGCGACCTGCCGGCGCAGCGACGCTTGCGTCGCCAGCTTCACGTCCTGCCTGTTGATCGTCACCCGGCCGGCATCGACGTCGTAGAGTCGCTGGATCAGCTTCACGAAGCTGGTCTTGCCGGAACCCGATGGCCCCACCAGCCCGACGCGCTGCCCGGCGGGAATGGTGACGGTCAGATGCTCGTAGAGCGGCCAGTCCTGGCCGGCATAGCGGAAGGTCACGTCCTCGAACCGGATTGCGCCCGCCTCAATTGCGATCGGATGCGCGTCGGCGCGATCGGCGACACCCAGCGGCTCTTCGTGGAGCGCGACCAGTTCCTCCATCTCGTTCACCGACCGCTGGAGCTGATGGACATACTGGCCGATGTCGCGGAGATAGCCGTTCAGCACGAGATAGCTGGTAACGACATAGGCCATGTCCCCCGCGCTCGCCTGCCCGCGCGACCACAGCCATAGCGCCGCCCCGGTGGCCGCGATGCGGATGAGCCAGAGCAATGCGAGCTGGCCGGAGCCGGCCCAGGTGAACGCCATCCAGGTCCGGCGCGTGCGCCGGTGCCATTTGGCGACGGTCCGCGCGAGCAGCGCTTCTTCCTGCGCCTCGCCGCCGAAGGCCTTCACCACCGCGTTCGTGCCGATTGCATCGGCCAGCACGCCGCCCATCTTCGTGTCCCACTGGTTCGACAGCCGCGCGATCGGCGCGAGCACCCGCGTCGCCATCCCGACCGTAAGCGTGATATAGGCGAGCGCACCCACCCCCATTACCAGTCCGAGCAACGGCCAGTGCGCGGCGAGCAGGACCACCGTTCCCACCAGCACCGTCAACGACGGCAGCAGCGAGAGCAGCAGCACGTCGTTGAGCGTATCGAGCGCCCACATGCCACGCGTGATCCGCCGCACGGTCGATCCGGAGAAGGCGTTGGCATGCCAGTCAGTCGACAGCCGCTGGACCCGTGCGAACGCCTCCTGCGTCACATCGCGCATCATGCCGAGCGTCAACGGCGTGATCGCCCACCAGCCCAGATGGCGGAACAGCACCATGGCCACACCCAGCGTGGCAATGGCACCGAACGCCAGCCATGCCGCACCGGCATCGCCGCCACCGACGGCATCGATCATCCGGCCGGCATAGAGCGGCACGAACACCTCGGTCAGTGTCGACAGCAGCATCGCCGCAACACAGGCAGCGGCGAGCAACGGTGTCCGGCGCCACAGGCGGAAGGTGAAGGACAATACCTTGCGCAGTACGGAGGCGCGCGGAAACAGGTCTTCGTCGTCATCGGTCATGGAGAGATTACCGCACCATAGGGCGCGGTCCTTGCGTCAGCGATATAGGAAACGGCTCTTATCGAAAGCCGCGCAGGTCAGCGGCGGAGCAGGCCGCCAATGCGTTGAACCCCACGAAGGAGCGTGATCTGATCGGTCATCGTCGCCCCTTCCCTGTGAATCGCTGGACGACACGCTGATAGCAGATGATGCCGTGCATCTCCATCCCGACAGGTGCGACGACGATGCGCCGTCAATGCGCCAGTCGTTCGGCGAGAAAATCGACGAACGCCCTGACGCGGGCGGGCACGGTCGCGCCGCCCACGAACACCGCATGGATCAGCTCTACGTCGCCGGGATTATACTTCTCCAGCAACGGCACCAGCCGTCCCTCGGCGATCGCATCCACCACGCTGAACCGGCCGACACGGGTGACGCCGACGCCCGCAGCAGCGAGTTGCCCGAGCGTCTCGCCGTTGTTCGCCTCGATATTGCCCCTCACCGACAACGACATATCTCGACCGTCGCGGCGGAATGGCCAGCTCGGTTCGACCCGGCGGAAGTCGAAGTTCAGGCAGTTATGCCCGTGCAGATCCTCCGGCACCACCGGCGTCCCACGGAGCGCGAGATAGTCCGGTGCAGCGACGATCACCCGCCGGCTCTCGCCCAGCTTGCGCGCGGTCAGGCTGCTGTCCGACAGCGGGCCGAAGCGGATTGCCACGTCGGCCTGCCCACCAGCGACGTCGACCAGCGCGTCGGTCAGCGCGATGTCGATCAGGATGTGCGGATAGAGGTGGGCGAAGTCCTTGAGCAGCGGCACGACACACAGCCGGCCGTGCGACAGCGCCGCACTGATCCGCAGCCGGCCGCGCGGCGCCCCCTGATCGGCGATCTGCTGCTCGGCATCGTCGAGGTCGGCCAGGATCCGCCGCGCGGCCTGGAGATAGGCCTGCCCCTCGGCGGTCAGTGTCAGCATACGGGTCGAACGCAGCAACAGCCGCACCCCGAGACGCGCCTCGATCCGATCGATCGCGCGCGCGACCGCCGACGCCGTCAGGCCGACCATCCGACCAGCCGCGGAGAAGCTGCCCTGCTCCACCACTGCGGCGAACAGCGCGAGCGAGCGGGCACGATCGGTTTCGCCGGTCAGCTTTGCATCCAACGCACAGCTCCTTCGCATCTCCACCGGCTTATGGCCCGGCGGCGTTCTCGCCATTTATGCGCCTGACGGAAAGCATGGAAGGGTGGCAGATGGAATATCGACAACTGGGCGCATCGGGACTGCGGGTGCCCGCGCTGTCCTTCGGCACCGGCACGTTCGGCGGCACCGGACCGCTGTTCAGTGCATGGGGGCAGAGCGACGCAACGGAGGCGCGGCGGCTGGTCGACATCTGCCTCGATGCGGGTGTCACGCTGTTCGACACCGCCGACGTCTATTCCAATGGCGCGTCGGAGGAGGTGCTGGGCGCCGCGATCAAGGGTCGACGCGACGCAGTAATACTCTCGACCAAGACCGGCCTGCCGCTCGGCGACGGACCGCAGGATTGGGGCGTCTCGCGCACACGGCTGATCGGCGCGGTGGAAGCGTCGCTGCGTCGGCTCGGCACCGACCATATCGATCTGCTCCAGCTCCACGCCTTCGATGCCTCGACGCCGGCCGAGGAACTGATGGGCACGCTCGACGGGCTGATCACGGCGGGCAAGGTCCGCTATGCCGGCGTCTCCAACTATCCCGGCTGGCAATTGATGAAGGCGCAAGGCCTCGCCGACCGCCATGGCTGGCCCCGCCTCGTCGCGCACCAAGTCTATTACTCGCTGATCGGCCGCGCCTATGAAGCGGACCTGATGCCGCTTGGCCACGACCAGGGTGTCGGCGCGCTGGTCTGGAGCCCGCTCGGCTGGGGCCGCCTGACCGGACGGATCGGGCGCAACCGTCCGATCCCTGCAGCCAGCCGCCTGCACGATACCGAACAGTTCGCCCCACCGGTCGAGGCCGAGCATCTCTACCGCGTGATCGATGCTTTGGAGGCGGTTGCGGCCGAGACGGACAAGAGTGTGCCGCAGATCGCGATCAACTGGCTGTTGCAGCGGCCGACCGTCGCCTCGGTCATCATCGGCGCGCGCAACGAAGCGCAGCTACGCGACAATCTTGGCGCGGTCGGCTGGGCGTTGACGGCCGAGCAGATCGCAACACTGGATGCGGCAAGCGCCGTGCTGCCGCCCTATCCGCACACGCCCTACGTCCAGCAGGAGGGCTTTGCCCGCCTGAACCCGCCGCTCGTCTGACGACAGGGATTAATTCCATGAAACTCAATCCCCCTCTTCTAGCGCTCGCCATGGGTGCGTTCGGCATCGGCGTGACCGAGTTCGCGGCGATGGGCATGTTGCCGGGCATCGCATCCGATCTCGGCGTCTCGATCCCTGCGGCGGGACTGCTGGTCAGTGCCTATGCGATGGGCGTGCTGATCGGCGCGCCGCTGATGACGCTGACGACCGGCCGCGTGAACCGGCGGACGCTGCTGGTCGGGCTGATGGCCATCTTCACACTCGGCAACGCGCTGTCGGCACTGGCGGACGGCTATTGGACCCTGATGGTCGCGCGGGTCGTCACCTCATTCAACCATGGCGCCTTCTTCGGCGTCGGCTCGGTGGTCGCCGCCAGCATCGTGCCGCCCGACCGGCGCGCGGGCGCGGTCGCCGCGATGTTCACCGGCCTGACGGTGGCCACGATCGGCGGGGTGCCACTGGCCACCTGGGCCGGCGAGGCGCTCGGTTGGCGCACCGCCTTTGCCGGGATCGCCGGCGTCGGTGCGGTGGCGATGGTGGCGCTACGCGTTGCCCTGCCCTCGCTTCCGGCATCAACCGATGGCGACATCGCGGCCGAACTCCGCGTGCTGACGCGTGGACCGGTGCTGGCGGCGCTGGCGCTGACCGTGGTGGGCGCCAGTGCGATGTTCACCGTCTTCACCTACATCGTCCCGATCCTGCGCGAGGAGACCCAAGCTTCGACGGCGTTCGTGACGGCAATGCTGGTGCTCTACGGCATCGGGCTGACGATCGGAAACACGCTCGGCGGACGGCTGGTAGACCGGTCGATCGAGCGGACGCTGGTCGCCAGCTTCACCGTCCTCGCCGTGGCGCTGATCGTGTTCGCGGGCGTCATGCACTGGCCGTGGCCCGTCGCCGCCACGATCCTGATCTGGGGCATCGCCAGCTTCGCCATCGTGCCGCCCCTGCAGATGCGGGTCATGGAGGCGGCAGCCGACGCGCCCAACCTTGCCTCGGCGATGAACATCGGTGCGTTCAATCTCGGCAACGCGATCGGTGCGGCGCTCGGCGGCGGGGTGATCGGTGCGGGGCTCGGCCTGCCGGCGGTGTCGCTTGCCGGTGCCGGCATGGCCGCCGCCGCGTTTGCGATGCTGCTGGCGTTCCAACGCCGGCCACGTTCTGACGCCTGCCCCGCTTGAGTTAAGGCCATCACCCCTCGAGCGAATTGGCCACTATCTTCAACCCGTGCGGAATACCGCTTCATCGTGATAGGGTGAGCGGTATTCCGCTTGAAGTTCGCTGGACGAGCATCGGTCGAAGACATTGTCGGCACGGCTCGACGGGGCGACGCTCGCGCAGGGGTTCGTGGCAGATCCGCATCCGGCTCCGCCCCTGGGCTGGCTCAGCCCCTTCCGGTGGGACGCTGGCGCGCCAGCCAGACGGTGCGATTTCCGCAATCCGGATCCTCCACCACATGCGCGACGACATCGAAGCCGTTCGCGTCCAGCAGCTTGCGATACTCCTCGGGATCAAGGCTGCCGTGATAGAGCGGCTCACCCTCCAGCGCTCCGATCGCAGCGCCTTCCGCATTGCCACTGGTGAACATGAGCGCTGCATCTCGATTGGCATGTGCCGCGAAGCGCGGAAACATGCCGCGCTGCTCTTCCGGCGACAGATGGAAGAAACTGTCCCATGCAAGCAACCCGGCGAACCGCCGCCCCAGTGCAAGCTCGCGCATGTCGCAGCGAGAGGCGGTCATGTCCGGGAGGTTCTGGCGAAACAGCGCCAGCATCGTTTCCGCCGCATCCACCCCAGTCACGTCGAACCCGCGGCGCGCAAGATCCCGCGCGAGCGGCAATCCGGAACCACAGCCGATATCGAGGATCGCCCCGCCAGCGGGCAGCAGGGCGCAGAAGCGGTCCAGCCATTTGGCTTCGACCAATCTGGCAGTCCGCAGCGCGGCCCATGCGGCGCCATGGCGCTGGTAGAGCTCGACGACGGACCCGCTCTCGCGCGCGGTCATGCCGGACCACCTTCACGGACCGGCTGGATCAGATCCCAGCGGTTGCCATAGGGATCTTCGAACACCGCCACCGTGCCATAAGGCTCGTGTCGCGGCGGTTCGGTGAAGCGAACACCGCGATCGATATAGCCCTCATAGTCACGGGCGAAGTCGTCGGTCTCCAGAAACAGGAAGACCCTGCCGCCCGCCTGATCGCCGATCGCGCGACGCTGACGGTCATCGACGGCACGCGCCAGCAGAAGGCCGCTCGCAGCCCCCGGCGGTGCCACCACGACCCAGCGTTTGGCCTCTGCGACCACTATATCCTCGCGCAGCTCGAAGCCGAGTGAACCCACATAGAAGGCGATGGCGTCGTCATAGTCATCGACCAGTAGCGCGGTCAGGCTCAATCGCTGGGGCATCATGACTCCGGCGGGAGGGAAACGTGGGCCTAGATTTTCTCCGACAATCGTCCCGGAAGCGCCAGCCTCCCCGGACGGCTTGGGTTTCGCTTGCGACGGGTGGTCGATGCCGAACGGCCGGAACCGGCTTGCCGTTTTGTGCCCATCGTTGTACCCATCGCTGTGCAACCCGCCAACACACGGGTCGTGCGATGACGTGAAATCAGGCACTTAGCTTGAGATGAAATTAGGTCGGGAATCCTGTCTCCCCGACCATCAATGGAAAACCGTTGTTTTGCAGGCAGCTAGCGTTCCGCGCTGTAGGAAGTGCTGGAGCGTTTGCTGTAGCATAAGGCGTTGAATGGCGCCGAGACCTCCGTCTCATACCGAATGCGGTTTCGGCGAGCTTTGCACTTTAAGTTGTTGGTCAACTTCCTGCATACGGCTCGCGGGGGTAGCAGGCACATGGCGAACGAGATTGATTGGGCAGGCTGGGCTCAGGCTGCCACCGGAGCCGTTGCTCTTTTAGCCGTTCTCACCTCAATAAAGACCGTCTGGACAAGGCTTCGCTATCGCTTTGAAGCCGTGTGCATACCCGAGGCATTAGATCGTTCGGGAGGTGGAACGCACTGGACGATCTGGATCAAAAAATAAATCCATGACAATGCGCCCGCTGGACGTGTTAATTCATTCTCGACGGCCACGTAACGTAGTAGGATTCGCTTCTATTGAGACACCGAACGATGGCGGCGTCTTGGTATCGAAAGCCGACTCTTCGTCCGGTTCACTTGACATCAAAGCCGAACGAGTCGCTAGGAACCGGATTATCAAGATAAAGGTCGTCTTCTCTGCTCCAGATATTCCCGAATTTCACAGTCCCGTTCACAATCTTTCCACAATAATTAATTTGAACACCCGAAGCGGAAGATAATACCTCACGGCCATGTAGCGACTGCGCATGTTCGCTTGATGATGCTTATGTTTCAATTCGCAGCTTTTACCGGCTTTATCTTAATCCGCCTCGGGGTGTTTGCATCTAGTAAGTGAGCCGGAGTGTGCTTTTTGACACGCACTTTTAGCACCACTGAACGACACAATAGGGTTCCACCCTATTGATGTTCCACCGCACGAATCATTTGCGGGGGAGCAATACGTCTATTGGGACGACCAACAACGCCGCGACGGTCGCGACGGCCGACATTCTTGAACTGAACGTGATCGGCGATGCCATATTTGCCTCGCGGACTTTTCCTGTCAATTATTAGGTTCTATTCCCATCCTGTCTCCCCGACCATCGTTTTCGGAGCATCCTGTACTGAGACGCTTTCGGCCAAGGCCGAGACGAGCAAGCCCCGTCGCAGGCTCCAGAACCCACGATTTCGGCCTGTCGCTGCGTTTTCAGACACGCGAAACTGCCGATTGCATTTGCGATGTCGTCGCGCGATGACACGCGCGCCATCGGTCAATTCCGGCGGTAGGCGTGTCTTTTAGGGGCGGTGTATGGCATTGAAAACCTTGGCGTTTGCTGCTTTCGTGCTTCTGGCCCCCGCGCCTGCATCCGCCGCATGTCAGATCGGCAAGATGCTGGAATTGCCGGTGACGATGGCAGGCCGTCGGCCGATGGTTACCGCACAGTTCGGCGGACGCGATGCGCGCATGATCCTCGACAGCGGTGCGTTCTACAGCATGATCGCGCGTGCGACCGCCACGGAGTTCGGACTGAAGGTCGATTCGCTTCCCGGCAATTTCCGGTTGAAGGGCATCAACGGCGACGCATCCGCTGGGTATGCCATGGTCCAGAACCTTACATTGGGTGGCGTGACGGTCCCCAAGATTTCGTTCGTCGTCGGTGGCAGCGACACCGGAACGGCGGGTTTGCTCGGGCAGAATATCCTCGGTCTGCGCGATGTCGAATACGACCTGCCCCACGGGATGGTCCGGCTGATGGTGGCGAAGGATTGCGGCAAGGCGAACCTCGCCTATTGGTCCGGCGACAGGCCGGTATCGACGGTGAAGCTCAGCGGGTCGGAGGCCGGTCCGTTCAAGCCGCACACCATCGGCACCGTCCTCGTCAACGGCCACGCAGTTCGCGCGGTGTTCGATACCGGGGCGCCATCGTCGGTCATGACCTTGGCGGCCGCCAAGCGCCTGGGCGTGACCCCGAGCTCGCCGGATGTCGTTGCCGATGGCATGAGCAGCGGGATCGGATCACGCCAGCTGCGCTCGTGGTACGCGCCGTTCGACACGATCGATATCGGTGGCGAAGTCATCCGGAAACCAAAGATCCGCATCGCCGAACTGACCCTGGTCGATGCTGACATGCTGATCGGCGCCGACTTCTTCCTGACGCACCGGATCTTCGTCTCGAATGCGACCCGGACGATGTTCTTCACCTATGAAGGCGGACCCGTGTTCGGCCTGTCGCCGTCCGGCGCACGCAGCGCCGACGGCAAGGCGATCGATCTCGCCGACAAGGGGGCCGAACCGACCGATGCCGCCGGTTACAGCCGGCGCGGCGCGGTCCTCGCGTCGAACCGGAAGCTCACCGAGGCGCTCGCCGACTTTGACAAGGCGGTCGCGATGGCACCGAACGAAGCACGATATTATCAGCAACGTGCGATGGCCCGTCTCGCCAATCGGCAGATGCTGCCAGCCTTGTCTGACCTCGATCGTGCCATCGCGCTCGCGCCGGGCGACGGAGATGCGCGTATTGCTCGTGCCGGGCTACGGTTGAGTGGTGGCGATCGCGATGGCGCGACCGCGGATATCAAGGCGGCGGATGCGTCGCTCGCGCCTTCTTCCGATCGGCGGCTGACGCTGGGTGGACTGTATGACCGGATCGAGATGCCGGCGGCCGCGCTGGTGAATTACGATCAGTGGCTTCGAGCCCATCCCGAGGACGCCACGCGATCGACGGCGTTCAACGGGCGGTGTTGGGCGCGTGGCCAACTGAACCGCGAACTCGACAAGGCGCTGTCGGACTGCAACGCCGCACTCCGGCTGATTCCCGGAAATGCGGCGTATCTGGACAGCCGGGGGCTCGTCCGACTGCGTCGCGGCGAGTTCGACGCCGCGCTCGCGGACTATGACGCAGCGTTGAAGATCAATCCCCGCAACGCCTGGTCGCTCTATTCGCGCGGGGTGGCCGCTGCGAAGGCCGGCAGAGCAAGCGAGGCTGCAAGCAACAAGGCTGCGGCATTGGCGATCGCCCCGCATGTGGCCGATCGCGCAAAAAGGATCGCGCTCGAATAAGACACGCCTCGAAGGTTCAACCCTTCGTCGTTTTGCGCCTCTGCAAGCCAAGCGTCCCCACCCGCGTGCGCACCGCGCTGACCGTCCTGCCGAAGGACTCGGCTATCTCGGCGACGTCGACACCCGACTTGTATTGTTGAACAAGCTGCCGGTCGGCTTCTGGAAGCCAGCATTCATGTCCCATGGCGATCCTCCTCAGGCTCCTAGCTACGGACACGCGCGCGCGTTGGATGCGGTGGTCTTACTTTCGGTCGTCCCTGGGGGATGGGAGGCTCGCAAACCATTTACTCGGACCCACGAAGTGCGGATAAGCTGATCGCATGGAAAATACTGCATCGCCGCTCGACCTGTTCACTCGTCTTGAGATCGCCATCGTGGAGCGTAACGAAGCCGCCGAGGCTTTCGACGTCTTCAAGCAGGACGCCGCGATGGCGCACGCGCCCGATCCGGGTGCCGCACCAACGGTGTCGAGCGACGATGCGGCCGAGATGGCGGCGCAGGAAGCCGCCACGTTCATGGCCGAAACCGATGCCTTGTTGCACGGCGCATCGGATGCAGACTTGCTCGACGCGTATCGGCAGTCGGGTGGCGACATCGGCAACCCGGTTGCCGAGGCGGTGTTGGGCGAGATCAGGCGCCGCGATCTGTCGATCTGAGCGCCTTCGCATCCAGCCAAAGGCGGTGACATCGATTGCGATCGGTCATCGACGTTCGCGATGGCAGACGACGGCTTGCGCTGTTGCCCGAGGGCAGGCAGTAGACGCGTGAATCCAAGGAGTTCCAGCATGGCAAACAGTCTCGAAATCGACCAGTCGAGCGTCGTCGACAACGACGTCGAGAAGCAGATCGAATTTACCGGCGAGTTCGACGGCGACGAATATGAGTTCGCGGTGAAATACGCGGTTCTCAAGGAACTCAGCGGCGACGAGCCCGAGGACGACGGCATCGAGCTGTTCAACCGCTTCAACGACGACATCATCGACGCCTGCCTTGCCGCGATCGAGCGCAAGCCGTCGGCAACCACCGTCGTCGTCGACGAGAACGACCTCGAATAAGCCGGCAGCCGCGGCGTAGCGGCTTACCGGGTGATCGTAGCGCTGTCTGCGCTGCAACCGATACGAATACGGCCTGCTCACCGCTAAGGGTGGCAGGCCGTTTTCGCGTAATCTCAGGCCCGCATCCGCGAGCTCAGGCCGATCACGGCGATCAGGCCGCCATGAACATCTCGGGCGGCAGCGCCATCAGCGATTCCGCCCCGCCCTCGATCTTCCGACGCAGGGCACCAGCATCCGGCAGGATCCGCTCGGCGTAGAAGCGCGCGGTCACCAGCTTGGCGTCGAGGAACGCAGCCTCGCCCTCACCCGCTGTCTTCAGCTTGGTCGCAGCGACCGCCATCCGCAGCCACATCGTGCCGACCGCGACGATTCCCATCAGGTGCATGTAGCTGACCGCACCCGCGCCGACATTCTCGGGGTTCTTCATGCCGTTCGCCATGAACCACATCGTCGCCGCCTGAAGCTGGCCGTTGGCCTTCTCCAGCGCCTCGGCAAACGTCGCCGTTGCCGGATCGTTCTTTGCCGCCGCGACGTCGTCCGCCACGAGCTTGAAGAACGCTTGGATCCCGCGTCCGCCATTCTGCGCGAGCTTGCGCCCGACCAGATCCATTGCCTGGACGCCGTTGGTGCCCTCGTAGATCATCGCGATGCGGGCATCGCGGACATACTGCTCCATGCCCCATTCGGCGATGTAGCCGTGGCCGCCATAAACCTGCTGAGCGTTGGTCGCGATCGCATAGCCCATGTCGGTGCCATAGCCCTTGATGACCGGGGTCAGCAGGCTGATGATATCGCCGGCCAGCTGGCGTTCCTCCTCCGTCTCGGCATGGTGCTCGAGATCGGCCTGGAGCGCGGTCCACAGGATCAGCGCACGCAGGCCCTCGGTCAGCGACTTGCCCTCCATCAGCATGCGGCGGATGTCGGGATGGACGAACAGCGTGTCCGCCTTCTCCTGCGGCTCCTTCGGCCCGGTCAGCGCGCGACCCTGGCGGCGATCCTGCGCATACTGGACGGCATTCTGGTACGCGACCTCGGCGACGCCGAGACCCTGCAAACCCACGCCGAGACGCGCGGCGTTCATCATGATGAACATCGCCGCGAGGCCCTTCATCTCCTCGCCAACGAGCCAGCCGGTCGCCGAATCATAGTTCATCACGCAGGTCGAGTTCGCGTGGATGCCCATCTTGTGCTCGATCGACCCGCACGTGACGCCGTTGCGCGCGCCGAGCGACCCGTCCTCGTTCACTAGGAACTTCGGCACCACGAACAGTGAAATGCCCTTCGAGCTGTCCGGTGCGCCCGGCGTCTTGGCCAGCACGAGGTGGATGATGTTCTCGGTCAGGTCATGCTCGCCCGACGAGATGAAGATCTTCGTACCAGTGATCGCGTACGAGCCATCCGCCTGAGGCTCGGCCTTGGTGCGGATCAGGCCGAGATCGGTGCCGCACTGCGGCTCGGTCAGGTTCATCGTCCCGCCCCATTCGCCCGACACCATCTTCGGTACGTACATCGCCTTCTGCGCGTCCGAGCCCTTGGCGATCAGCGCGGCGATCGCGCCGTGCGTGAGCCCTGGATACATCGCGAACGCCATGTTCGACGAGATCATGTATTCCTGGAACGCGGTCGACACGACGTGCGGCATCCCCTGCCCACCATATTCGGGCTGGTTGCCGAGCGTCGCCCAGCCGCTCTCGACATACTGCTTATACGCTTCCTTGAAGCCGTCCGGCGTCGTCACCGAGCCGTCCTCGTGCCGTGTGCAACCCTGCTGGTCGCCCGACAGATTGAGCGGGAACAGCACCTCGGCGACGAACTTGCCGCCTTCCTCGAGCACTGCGTCGACGACGTCGGGCGAGGCTGCATCGAAGCCAGGGAGGTTATTGTAGCGATCGAGGCCGACGACATGCTCGAGGACGAAACGCGTGTCGCGGACGGGGGGCGTATACTGAGGCATGGTTTATCCTTGGTTGTCCTGGGCGCGGCTCACTTCGAGAAGGGCCACGAAACTGGTGAGTTCGTCGATGGCGAGATCGATGTCGCGCTTCTGCGCGGTCAGCAGTGCGATCCGCGCCTGGCTGCGCTCGATCACGACCTGACGCTGCGCACGCCGACCGTCGCCGAGATCGTACAGGTCGATCATCTCGCGGATCTCGCCGAGGCTGAACCCGACGCGCTTGCCGCGCAGGATCCAGGCGAGACGCGCGCGGTCGCGGTGCGAATAGATACGCTGAGTCCCGCGACGCTCGGGCGCGATCAGGCCCTCGTCCTCGTAGAACCGAAGCGCGCGCGCGGTCACGTCGAACTCGGCGGAGAGGTCGGAGATCGTGAAGCTCTCGCGATCATGCCGCGGCTCGATCACCGCGTAGGATTGCGGGGTCGCCTGCAATCGAGGGGATGCTTGTGTCGCCATCCCCGGAGAAATAACTCTCGTTTACGTCAACGTCAATTGCCGCAAAGCAACTTTCCCGTTGTCGACCGTAGCGTCGCGGCCTCCGATCGCGATTCGCTGAGCCGGTCGACGGTCAGCGCCGCGAGCGAGGCGCGGCCAGTGCAGAGGGACTCGCAGGCTTCGGGGACTTCGGCGGGAAACACGATGCGATCACCGTCGAAGCGCGCGTCGAACTTGCAGGCACCGAACGCGAGCTTGAGCGCATCGCCTGCGCGCTCCACGGTTCCCGACGCAGCGCACGCTTGATCCTCGCCATAGTCGACGCTGACGCCGATCCGGGCGGTTTTTGCGGTGCCGACCACGCAGACGCGGTCCGTGTCGCGTGCCCATGATCCTTGCAGTGGCGCCTTTGGATCAGGTACGATTCCCGCAGTCTCCGCCGCAGCCTCGAGCCGAGCCCCCGCGCTGTCCGCCACAGCAGTCGTCGGCTCGCGTCCACACCCGCCGAGAACGAGCGCGAGCAGCAGCACGCGTTTCATTCGGCCGGCACCAGCTTGCCTCCCTCGATCCGCCGGAAGAAGCAGGTGCGCTCGCCGGTATGGCACGCCGGCCCCGCCGCATCGACGATCACCCATACCGCATCCTGATCGCAATCGATCCGAAGCTCGGCGACGCGCAGCACGTTCCCCGACGTCTCGCCCTTCTTCCAGAGCTTTTCGCGGCTCCGCGACCAGAAATGCGCCTCGCCGGTCGCCTGCGTTTCCGCCAGCGCCTCGGCGTTCATGTGCGCGACCATCAGCACGTCGCCCGATACGCGATCGGTGACGACCGCGGTCAGGAGCCCGGCGGAATCGAATTTCGGATCGAGCGTCAGGCCCATGTCGCGGCTATGTGTCATGCCACGGATATACCCGAAAGCCGGCCCAATGCGACCAGCGGCGCGCAATGTTATTACAAACAGGCGACAAGCCGGCGATCCGCTCGTATAGGGCAGCTTCCGCACGACGTGAGAACCGGCATGCTGACGACAAACCCTTATGATGACGACAAACTCCGTGAAGAATGCGGGGTGTTTGGCGTTTCGGCCACCGATGGCGCAGCCGCGCTCGTAGCCCTGGGGCTGCACGCGTTGCAGCACCGCGGCCAGGAAGCCGCCGGCATCACGACCTTCGACGGTGCGCATTTCCACACGCACCGCGCGATGGGTCACGTCGCCGGCAACTTCGACCGCGACGACGTTATCCGGTCGCTACCGGGCACCGTCGCCTGTGGTCATGTCCGCTATTCGACGACCGGCGAAACCGCGCTGCGTAACGTCCAGCCGCTCTATGCCGAGCTGTCGACCGGCGGCTTCGCGATCGCGCATAACGGCAACATCTCGAACGCGATGCGCTTGCGTCGCGAGCTCGTCCGTCGCGGCTCGATCTTCCAGTCGACCAGCGATACCGAGACGATCATCCACCTCGTCGCGACGTCGAACTACCGCACGCTGCTCGATCGCTTCATCGATGCGCTCAAGCAGATCGAAGGCGCCTATTCGCTGATCGTGATGACGCCGGAGGGCATGATCGCCTGCCGCGATCCGCTCGGCATTCGCCCGCTGGTGATGGGCAAGCTCGGCGAGGCGGTGATCTTCGCCTCCGAGACGGTCGCGCTCGACGTCGTCGGTGCCACCTTCGTCCGCGCGATCGAGCCGGGCGAGCTGGTGATCGTCCAGGGCTCCGAGATCCGCTCGATCCGCCCGTTCGCACCGATGGCGGCGCGGCCGTGCATTTTCGAGTGGGTGTACTTCTCGCGCCCCGATTCGATCGTCGACGATCACTCGATCTATTCGGTCCGCAAAGCGATCGGCGCGCAGCTCGCGATCGAATCGCCGGTCGATGCCGACCTCGTGATCCCGGTCCCCGATTCGGGCACCCCGGCGGCGATCGGCTATGCGCAGCAGTCGGGCATCCCGTTCGAGCTCGGCATCATCCGCTCGCACTATGTCGGCCGCACGTTCATCTCGCCAGGCGACAAGGTCCGCCATCTTGGCGTTAAGCTCAAGCACAACGCCAACCGCGCGCTGATCAAGGGCAAGCGCGTCATCCTCGTCGACGATTCGATCGTCCGCGGCACGACCTCGCTCAAGATCGTCGAGATGATGCGCGAAGCCGGTGCGGCCGAAGTCCATATGCGGATCGCCAGCCCACCGACCCGGCATTCGTGCTTCTACGGCGTCGACACGCCCGAGCGCGAGAAGCTGCTCGCGGCCAAGCTCGATCTCGGCGGGATGACCGGCTTCATCCATGCCGACAGCCTCAACTTCATCTCGATCGACGGGCTCTACAAGGCGCTCGGCGAGGCGAAGCGCGCGGATGTCCGCCCAAAATATTGCGATGCGTGCTTCACCGGCGATTATCCGACGACGCTGACCGACCATGACGAAGGCTCGGAAGTCGACCAGTTCGCGATGCTCGCCGAACGCGTCATCTGATACTCGCGGAGCTTATATGACCGACAAGCCTCTCGACGGCCGACTGGCCTTGGTCACCGGTGCCAGCCGCGGCATTGGCGCCGCGACCGCGGTCGCGCTGGCGGCAAAGGGTGCGCACGTCGTCCTGACGGCGCGTACGCCGGGTGGTCTCGAAGAAGTCGAGGCGGCGATCCACGCAGCCGGCGGCTCGGCGACAATCGCACCACTCGACTTGGCGGAGAGCGAAGCCATCGGGCGGCTGGCGACGGCGATCGGCGACCGCTGGGATGCGCTCGACATCCTCGTGCTCAACGCCGGCATGCTCGGCTCGCTGTCGTCGGTGCCGGCGATCGATCCGAAGGAAATGGCGCAGGTTCTGACGCTCAACGTCAGCGCGCAGGCGGCCATGATCGCTGCGTTCGACACGATGCTGAAGAAGGCGAAGTCGGCCCGCGTGATCGGCGTGACCTCCAGCGTCGGCCGCAAACCCCGCGCCTATTGGGGCCTCTACGGCGCGTCGAAGGCGGCGTTCGAGACTCTGCTCGGCGCGTACGGCGACGAGATGGCCGAGATCAGCGCTATCCGTACCGCGATCGTCGATCCCGGCGCAACGCGGACCAAGATGCGCGCACGCGCCTATCCGGGCGAGGATCCGAGCTCGGTCAAGGAACCGACAGTCGTGGCCGATCGCATCGTCGCGCTGGCAATCGAAGGTTTTGAAGCCGGTCACTTCGAGCGGGTCGGCTAACCGTTCTCCTGCGAACGCAGGAGCCCAGGATCACAATCGCCACCCCCCGTTACCCTGGGCTCCTGCGTTCGCAGGAAAACACTACCGCTTCACCAGCGTAACCTGCGCGACGTCGATCCCGCCGCCGAGAAACCCGCCCTCGCAATACATCAGATAGTAGCGCCACAACGCGACGAACCGCGCATCGAACCGCGCCGGCAACCGCCCTTCCGCGACCGCGGCATCGAACGCAACCCGCCACCGTCGCAACGTCTCGGCATAGTGCAGTCCGAACCCACGGCGGTCCTCCCACGCGAGCCCCCGCGCTTCCGCAAGCGCGCGAAACCGCGGCTCGGACAACAGCATCCCGCCCGGAAACACGTAGCGCTGAATGAAGTCGACACTCCGCGAATACGAGTCGAAGATCGCGTCGTCGATCGAGATATACTGCAACGCCGCGCGCCCGCCCGGCTTCAACGCGCGCGCGATCGCGTCGAGATACACCGGCCAATATTCCTCGCCGACCGCCTCGACCATCTCGATGCTCGCGACCGCATCGTAGGTGCCGGTGACGTCGCGGTAATCGGTCAGCGCCACGCGCACGCCGTCGAGCCCCGCTGCGCTGATCCGGTCGTCGACCTGCCGCTTCTGCTCCGTCGACAGCGTCAGCGCATGAACGCCGACACCTGCGCGTGCCGCCATCTCGGCGAACGATCCCCAGCCGCAGCCGATTTCCAGGATAGTGTCGCCTGCCCGCGCCCCAGTCCGGTCGAGGATCGCACGCAGCTTGGTCGCCTGCGCCGCCTCATGCGGTTCGGCATCGTCCACCGGCTCGGCGAAAATCGCGCTCGAATAGGTTAGGCTAGGATCGAGCCACGTCTCGTAGAAGTCGTTGCCGAGGTCGTAATGCGCGGCAATGTTCTTGCGCGAGCCGGTCGGGTTGTTGCGCCGCATCCGGTGCCACGCGCGCGCCGCCAACCGCACCACGCCGCCCGACCGTGCCGAACTCCCGAGCGAGCGACGGTTGCGCATGAACAGGTCGAACAGCGGCACCGGATCGGGGCTCGACCAGTCGCCTGCCGCCCAGCCTTCGTACCAGCCGACCGAGCCCGCGGTTGCGAGCCGCACCAACGCGCGCCAGCGGTGCACGGTCACGATGGGCAAAGGCCCCGGAGCCCGTCCGCCGATTAGCCGACGCGTGCCGTCGGGCAAATGTGCATCTATGCCGCCACTCTTCAGCCCGGCGTCGATCCGGTCGAGCAAGCGGTGAAACGCCGGCGCGACGAAGCGCGCGACCGGGGAAACCTGCGCGGTAGGCACATCATCGAAAGCGGGAACGGCAGTCATCGCGGCGCTCCATGCAACAGGGGCCGCGGCTAGGAAAGAGGCAGGCGTCAAACACTCGAACATGAGGACAGCCGCTCACTCGTCCCAAACCGTCATCCTGACGAAAGTCAGGACCCAGAGTTACGGGCGTTGACGTTTACGGCTCTGGATACTGACTTTCGTCAGGATGACGGGGGTTGTGACGGCGGCAACGGCTTACCGCGCGTGCCGCCCGGCTTCGAGCGCCCTCTCCCGCCCTTCGCGGTGGCCGACGATCTTCGCCGGATACGCCTTCGGCCGGCAGCCGGACTCGTCCGGATCATGGATCGCTTCGCCGGTCACCTTCGCCAGTTCCGGCACCCAATCACGAATATAATCCCCCGCATCGAACTTCTCCGACTGCGTCAGTGGCGCCATGATCCGACCGAACATGTTCGAATCCACTCCGGTCCCCGCCACCCACTGCCAGTTCACCGAATTATTCCCGTAATCGGCATCGACGAGGCAGTCCCAGAACCAGCGCTCGCCCTCGCGCCAGTCGATCAGCAGATGCTTCACCAGGAAGCTCGCCGTGATCATCCGCACGCGGTTGTGCATCCAGCCGGTCGCCCGGAGCTGACGCATCCCGGCATCGACGATCGGATAGCCGGTCCTACCCTCCTGCCATGCCTTCAGGTCCGCCTCGGCCTCCTTGCCCGAGCGCCAGGGCAGCTTATCGAACTTCGGCCGCCCGTTCGTATCGCCGTAGTCCGGCATCGTCAGCACGACGCCATCGGTGAAATCGCGCCACGCCAGTTCCTTGCGGAACGTCGTCGCGTCACCGTGACCATCGACAGCATGCCACACCGCACGCGGCGAGATCTCGCCGAAATGGAGATGCGGCGACAGGCGCGAGGTGCCCTCGATCGACGGCATGTTGCGATCGACGTCATAGGCTTCGACGATCGGCGCCATCGCCTTCGCGTTCTTCAACGCCTGCGCCTCACCCGGCGTCCAATCGCCGAACCCGGTCGACCAGTCCGGCTTGGTTGGCAGCAAATCCCACTCCGCCAGCGTCTCGCTCTTCGGCCACTTCGACGGCTCCGGGATCGTCCGCGGCGCGGGCTCGGGATCGCCCGGGGGCATCATCTGGTTCAGCGCCTTCCAGAACGAGGAATACACCTTGAACTGCCCGCCCGACCCCGTCTTCACATCCTCGACGCGGGCAAGATGGTTACCGTCATGCAGGCACAGCCGATCGCCAAGCGCTGCTTCGGCCTTCCGCCACCAAGGCTCGTAATGCCGGATCGCATGCACCTCCTCGGCACCGATTTCCTCCATCAGCGCCGTCAACACCTCGACCGCATCGCCGCGTCGCAGGACCAGCTTCGATCCCTTGTCCGCCAGCGACTTGGCAAACGAGTCGAGCGTGTGATGCAGCCACCACCGCTGAGCGCCGCCCATTGTCCATTTCCCCGGCGCGTCGTCGTCGAGCACGTAGACCGGGATCACCGGCCCGGCATGCGCGGCGGCGATCAGCGCGGGGTGATCGTGAAGGCGGAGGTCCTGGCGCAGCCAGAGAAGAACAGGTGTCGTCATCGCATCCCCAACGCAGCAACCCGCGATCCAGCATCACGCCGCTGCGAAAGATTCCCCCAGCGTCATGATTGCCGCCACGTGCCGCTCGGCGATCGCGAGCGCATCCTCGCCGTAACCACCGCCTACGGTGCTTGCGAGCGGCACGCCGCGCGCGATCGCAAGGCCAGCGACGAGCCGCTCCCGCCTTGCCAGACCATCCAAGGTCAGCGCCAACCGCCCGAGCCGATCGCCCTCGAACGGATCCACGCCAGCTTGGTAGAGGATCAGCTCCGGCCGGAACTCGTCGAGCAAAGGCACTAGGGTCGTCTCCAGCGTCGCCAGATACGCCTCGTCGCCGACCTTGTCCGGCAACGGCACGTCGACCGTCGAACGCGCCTTCCGCACCGGAAAATTCTTCTCCGCATGGATCGAGTAGGTTGCGATCTCCGGCCGCCCAGCGAGCAGCGCCGCGGTCCCGTCGCCCTGATGCACGTCGCAATCGACGACGAGCACACGCGCCACCCGCCCCTCGTCGATCAGCCGCGCCGCCGCCACTGCGAGGTCGTTGAACACGCAAAACCCCGCGCCGGTGTTCGCCAGCGCATGATGGCTCCCGCCCGCGGTGTTCGCCGCGAACCCGTGTTCCAGCGCGAGGCACGCCGCGAGCCATGTCCCGTGTGGGACGATCGCCGCGCGCGACGCCACCGCCGCGGTCACCGGGAAGCCGATCCGCCGCTCCTTCTCCTTCGGCACGTCCGCCCGGAGAACCTCGGCGACGTAGTCCTCGTCATGCACCGCCTCCAGCCAGGCAGTCGGAGTCGTTTCGGCGCGGTGCCACGTCACCGCATCGCCCTTTTCGAGCAGCAGGTCGCGGATCAGTCCGTTCTTGTTCCAGCGATAGGTCGAGCGCGCCGGCGCTGGCGTGACATAGTCGGGATGGTGGACGACATGGATCATGCTCCGTAGGTAGGAGCGCGCCTGCCAACCCCCAAGTTGCCCGAGCCCCAAGCATCTGCGTTGCGGAGATTATTTTGACCGACGTTTCGACCCTGCCCTACCGTCCTTGCGCCGGCATCATGCTCATGAACGCGGACGGCAAGATCTTCGTCGGCCAGCGCAACGATTCGCCGCTGGAGGCATGGCAGATGCCACAGGGCGGGATCGACCCCGGCGAGGACGCCGAAGCCGCCGCGCTGCGCGAACTCGGCGAGGAAACCGGCGTGATCCCGGACAAGGTCGAACTGATCGCCGAAGCGCCCGGCGAGTTCGTCTACGACCTCCCCCCCGAACTGCTGGGGAAAGTTTGGAAAGGCAAATGGCGCGGCCAGACGCAGCGCTGGTTCCTGTACCGCTTCCTCGGCACCGACGCCGACGTGAACATCGCCACCGACCACGAAGAGTTTCGCGCGTGGCGCTGGAGCGATCCCGCCGATCTGCCGCGGCTGATCGTCCCGTTCAAGAAGGCGCTCTACGAACAGGTACTCGCCGCCTTCGCGCCACATCTCGGCGCATAATAGCTTCTCCGCGCAGTTCCCAATCGGTTGCGCGGCCGTTACGGAAACCGGCGTGCGTCGCTTACTCTGCCTCATCCTCGCCCCGCTGTTGCTCGCCAACGCGCCCGATCCGCAATCGGTCATGATTCCCGAGACGATCCGCGCGATGCTCGACGCCGCGCTGGAGGCGGGCAACGAGGCCGACGTCGCGACGATCGCGAAATACGCACGCGCCGCCGATCCGCTCAGCGGCGACGCGGTGCTCGCGGTCGCGGAAAAGTGGAAGGCGGATCGCGCCGAACAGCGTACCCAGGTGATCCGCCAGGCCAGCTTTCTCGACCTTTGGAGCGGCAAGGCGGAGGTCGGCGGCTATCTGACGACCGGCAATTCGAACACGGCGGGCGGCACCGCGGTGATCGATCTCGCCCGCGAAGGCCTGCGCTGGCGTCAGAAATTCCACGCCCAGGCCGATTATCAGGAAAATCTCAACATCACGACGCGCGAGCACTACCTCGCCTCGTACGAGCCCAACTACAAGATCGACGAACGCGCCTATATCTACGGCGTCGCGCAGTATGAAGGCGACCGGTTCCTCGGCTATTTCAACCGCTATTCTACGTCGGTCGGTGCCGGTTACAGCGTGATCAAGACCGCCGGGACCAAGCTCGATCTCGAGCTCGGGCCGGCATATCGCTACACCGAATTCACCGACAATACCGAGCAGAGCAGCATCGCCGCGCGCGGCACCGCGAACTTCAGCATCCGGATCCTCAGCGGTCTGTCGGTCAGCCAGGTCGCGTCCGCCTATGTCCAGCGCTACAACAGCACGCTAAGCGGCACGACCGCGCTGACCGCCAAGCTGATCGGCCCGCTGTCCGCCGCACTGTCGTACAACGTCCAGTATGAAAGCGAGCCCCCGATCGGCTCGGTCTCGACCGACACCACCAGCCGCGCCTCGCTGGTCTACAGTTTCTGACGCTGTTCCCTCGCACGTCCGGCCCCGCTAGGGTCGCATGATGAGGGGACTTTCCAATATCGAGCGCGACGCCGTGGACGCGGCGCGCGCGGCACCGATGCTCGCGCAGGTCGAGGCCTGGGCGGCGGTGAACAGCGGCACGCGCAATCTGGCGGGGCTGGCGGCAATGGCGGGCCTGCTCGGCGACGCCTTCGCGCGATTGCCGGGCGAGGTCACGCTGGTCGAGCCGACCCCGGTCGACAGCGTCGGATCGGACGGCGTCGTATCCTCGCTCCAGCACGGCAAGCATCTGCATCTGGTGGTCAGGCCTGACGCGCCGGTGCGGATGCTGTTCACCGGGCACATGGATACGGTCTATCCGGTCGATCATGCGTTCCAGTCGCTTCGCTGGCTGGACGATGGCCGTCTCAACGGTCCCGGCGTCGCCGACATGAAGGGTGGCCTCGCGGTGATGCTCGCCGCACTCACCGCGGTCGAGGCGAGCCCGGCAGCGGCGCGGATCGGTTACGACGTGGTGATCAACTCGGACGAGGAGACCGGCTCCTTCTCCTCCGCCGCGCTGCTCGCCAGCGCCGCGCAGGGCAAGGTGGCGGCGCTCACCTACGAACCCGCGCTCGCCGACGGCACGCTGGCGGGCGCGCGGGGCGGTACGGGCAATTTCTCGATCATCGTCCGCGGCCGCAGCGCGCACGCGGGCCGCAACCCGGACGATGGCCGCAACGCGATCGTCGCCGCCGCCGATATCGCGGTGCGGCTGGCGAAGGTCCGCGGTCCGCGTCTGGCGGTCAATCCGGCACGGATCGAGGGCGGCGGGCCCAACAACGTCGTCCCCGACCTCGCCATTCTCCGCATCAACTTCCGCCCCGCGACGCTCGACGAGATCGCGCGCGCGCAATCGCATATCGAGTCCGCGGTCGCGATGGTTGCCGCCGAGCACGACGTCCGGATCGAGGTTCATGGCGGTTTCAACCGCCCACCCAAACCGATCGATGCCGGCGCCGCGCGATTGTTCGAGCTGGTGAAGGGTTCCGGCAGCGATCTGGGCCTCGACATCGCGTGGAAGGCAACCGGTGGCGTCTGCGATGGCAACAACATCGCGGCCGCCGGCGTGCCGGTCGTCGACACGATGGGTGTCCGCGGCGGCGCGATCCATTCGGTGGACGAGTTCATGATTCCCGACAGTCTGGCCGAGCGCGCGGCGCTGTCGGCCGTCACCATAATGCGTATCGCGGAGGGCCGTTTGTGAGTTTCAGGATCCGGGCCGCGGTCGACGACGATCTCCAGCATCTCTACGAAATGGCCAAGCTCACCGGCGGCGGATTCACCAACCTGCCCCCGGATCGGCGCGCGCTGACCGCCAAGCTCGAACGCAGCCACGCCGCGTTCGCGCGCACCGACGGCCCGGTCCAGGACGAACTGTTCGTGCTGGTGCTAGAGAATGTCGCGACGAAGGAGGTCCGCGGGACCTGCCAGATCTTCACGCAGGTCGGCCAGAGCTACCCGTTCTACAGCTACCGGATCGGCCAGCTGACGCAGCATAGCCGCGAGTTGAACCGCACGTTCCGCGCCGACATGCTGACGCTCGCCACTGACCTTGAGGGTGCGAGCGAAGTCGGCGGGCTGTTCCTCCATCCCGGCGAACGCGCCGGTGGCCTCGGCCTGTTGCTCGCCCGCAGCCGCTATCTGTTCATCAAGATGCACCGCGCGCGCTTTGCCGACCGCATCCTTGCCGAACTGCGCGGCGTGATCGACGAAGCGGGCGGCTCGCCGTTCTGGGACGGTCTCGCCGGGCGGTTCTTCGGGATGAATTTCCAGGACGCGGATCAGTTCAACGCGATCAACGGCCACCAGTTCATCGCCGACCTGATGCCCAAGCACCCGATCTACACCGCGATGCTCACCGAAAGCGCGCGCGCCGCGATCGGCTTGCCACACCCTTCAGGTCGTGCGGCGATGCGGATGCTCGAGAACGAAGGCTTCGCGTTCGAAAACTATGTCGACATCTTCGACGGTGGCCCGACCATGACCGCGCGCACCGACCGGGTCCGCACCATCGCCGAAGCGCGTCAGAGCCGGATTGCCGCGATAGATGGCGGCGGCGGCGAGCAGGATCTCGTCGCTACCGGGCACCTCGCTGATTTCCGTGCAGCTTTCGGCGACGTGCGCGATGCTGACGACGGGATCATCTTGGCCCGAGACTGCGCCGACGTGCTAGCGATCGGCGAAGGCGATACGGTCCTGCACGTCAGCCGAATCTGAACCGGGACGATCCCGAATGCGTCGGGTTAATTTACAGTTAACCATCCAAGCCCGATCGGGACCGGCAGGATTCGGCCAATGGCACGGGTCTTGCTGATTTCGCGTCATGTGGACCAAATTTGCCCGCCTGTTCGTCGTCAAGACCAAGTTTGAGGCGTTCCTCGTCATCTACGGGCTGGGGCTCGGTGCGGTCGAGCGCGGGATGCATTACCTCCAGCAATACCCGGGCTATGGCGGCTGGCTGTTGTTCGCAGCCTGCCCCATCGCCGTATTCATGGCTGGCGGGCGGTTGATCGACTCGGTGGATCCGTCGCGCGATCGCTAACCGCGCTGCTGGGATAGGTGCAGATAACGCGTCGAGAAATCGGCGAGTTCTTGCAACGCATCCCAGCGCGGAAAGCTGATCCGGCGTCGGTTTCGCGAGATCAGTCCATCGGATTCGAGCGACTTGATCGTCCGGTTTACATGCACCGCGGTCAAACCCAGCGCATCGCCTAGCTGCTCCTGGCTCATCGGCAATTCATAGCCCTCGGGCCCCGTCAGCCCTTGCATGTCGAGACGGATCGCAAACTCGCAAAGGAAGTGTGCGAGCCGTGACCGTGCATCGCGGCGGCCCACGTTCAGGATCCATTCGCGAAAGATCGACGCCTCGACGAGCGTGTTGATGAAGATCGCATTGCCGATCGACGCGCGCGACCGCGCCAGCTCACGCAGCGCGGTCCGCGGGATCGTCGCGACATCCGCACGGGTCAGCGTCTGGACGTTGTGATCCGCGACATCGAGAAAGAGGTGCTGGAAATCGAGCGCCTCGCCGGGGATGTGCATCGACACGATCTGTCGCATGCCCGACCCCGTGAGTTTCTGGCGATAGGCGAACCCCGTCAACAACACCGCGCATTGCGCCGGCGCATCGCCCTCGCGCACCAGATACGACGAGGCCTCGTAGGTCCGGCAGGTGTAGGGAAGCGCGAGCAGCGCCGACCGATCGGCGGCATCGAGGACCGCGTGCGTCTCGAGTTTGCGGACCAACAGCGACAGCGGTCCGGAGGTTGAACTCATAAACGTATTCCCGCAAAAATCGGGGCGGGAGCACAAGCCTCTCTCGGTCGTCAGAGCCCATGCGTCGGCTGACGATAAACGATAATAACATAGAAGGACGCCCGCTATTCACACATATCTTACGAAATATAAATATTACCAAAATAAATATCGCGCGGCCTAGTATGGATAATCTGTGTGATTAGACAGAATTATATCCGAAATTCATTGTTACGATGATCGCGCGATCATGAAATTTAAGCGCGATATATCGCAACGTGCGCCTCTTATTTCGGCTCCATTTTTGGCGAGGCCATCACGATTTCGATCAGATTATTTAGCCGAAAAAATCGTGGATTACCGATGAAATGATTGCGCGGGAGAAACGCCCTTCCACCGCTGGACCAGTCCCGCGAATACCATATCGACCGAGTCGACCTGCGCAGCGAGGCGCTGATGCAGCCGGCCGGCTTCGTCGCGGAACCGCCGGGCAAGGGCATTATCGGGGACGATGCCCATCCCCACCTCGTTCGACACGAACACCGCCCGGCCCCGCATGCTGGCGATCACCGCCAGCAAGTCGATGGTTTGCGCCTCGATATCGTGGTCGCCGAGCAGAAGGTTCGTCATCCAGAGCGTCAGACAGTCGACCACGATGACGCTGGCCGCACCATCGGCGTCCGCCAACGCCTCGGAGAGTGCGATCGGCGCCTCCACGGTTCGCCATCGCGCGTCGCGGTCCGCGCGATGACGGACGATACGATCGACCATCTCGTCGTCAAAGGCTTGCGCCGTCGCGACATAGACCAGATCACTGCCCTGTGCCGCGGCGTGTTCGGCCGCCTGTTCGGCCATCGCCTGCGCATGGCGACTCTTGCCCGAGCGCGCGCCCCCCAGGACCAACAGGGTTTTGCCGAACGACGCGTCCACTGAATACATTTCACACCCCTTCGCGCTTGCGGCGCGCCAACGGAATGACGATGACGCCCGGAAGATCAAGCGAAAGCCCGTCTGATCATGTGAAAGATGATATGTCGGCACTGCGCGTTCATGGAGGAAGGGTCGACATTGCCGCGCGGCTTTATCCCGACGCGCCGCGGCCGTGGCTGGATCTGTCGACCGGGATCAATTCCCAACCCTGGGTGCCCCCCTCCGGGATCGAGGTCGATACGCACGCGCTGCCTTCGCCCGATGCGCTGCTCGATCTCGAGGCGGTGGCGGCGGAGGTGTTCGGCACCACCCCTGACCGCGTCGTCGCGCTGCCGGGCAGCGAGATCGGGCTGCGGCAGCTGGACGCGCTCGACCTCCCCTCCCCGCTCCGGGTCGTCGTCCCGAGCTACGGCACGCACGCAGAGGCTTTCGCGAATGCCCAGTGTATCGACCGCGCGGCGATCGACGGCGTCACGACCGGGACCGTGTTGCTCGCGAACCCCAACAATCCCGATGGCCGGCGCGATGTGCCCGAGCGTCTCGTTGGTCTCGCCCGACGCGGCGTGTGGCTGGTCGTCGACGAGGCGTTTGCCGATGTCGTGCCCGAGACCAGCATTGTGCCACATCTTTCGGCCGACGACCGCGCGGTCGTGTTCCGCTCGTTCGGCAAGTTTTTCGGGCTTGCCGGCCTCCGCCTGGGCTTCATGATCGCGCCGGTCGATCTCGCGGCTGCGATGCGGCGCAGGCTGGGAAGCTGGCCCGTATCCGCGCAGACGATTGCCTATGGGTGCGCGGCCTATCGTGATACCGCTTGGCAAACCGAGGCGCGCCGATCGATTGGTGCGCGCGCCGATCGCCTCGATGCGCTCTTGCGTGGTCATGACATCGCCGCATCGGGCGAATGCCCGCTGTTTCGTCTGGTCGAACACGATGCGGCCGACGCGATATTCGAGCGTCTCGCGCACGCCGGCATCCTAACCCGCCGCTTCGATTATGCGCCGCGATGGCTGAGACTAGGCGTGCCGGGCGACGATGCCGCATTCGCCCGCCTCGATGCAGCCCTCGCGCATGGCTGAGCCCGTCGCCCTGGTCGCGCTGGTGCTGGACATCGCGATCGGCTGGCCAGCGGCGCTTTACGCACGGGTCGGACATCCCGTCGGCGGCTTCGCCCGCCTCATCGGGTATACGGAGAAAAACTGGAACAGGACGTCCTGGTCGTTCGCGAAACGACGCGTCGCCGGCATTCTCGCGCTGACCCTGCTGCTCTGTGTGACGATCGCCACCGCCCTGGCGCTCGTCGCGCTTGCCCGCTTTGCGCTTGGTCCGCTCGCATGGCTCGGGCTGGGCCTGCTGGCGGCACCCGGGCTGGCGATCCGCAGCCTGTACGATCACGTCGTGCCGTGTGCGATGGCGCTCGAAGCCGGCGACCTCCCCGCCGCACGATCCCGCGTCGGGATGATCGTCGGGCGCGACGTCGCGTCACTCGACGAGAGTGGCGTCGCGAGCGCCGCGATCGAGAGCTTGGCGGAAAGCCTATGCGATGGGGTAGTGGCACCCCTGTTCTGGCTGCTCGTGGCGGGCGTCCCCGGGCTGTGGGCCTACAAGGCGATCAACACGGCGGACAGCCTGATCGGTCACCGCGAGGACCGCTGGCGCGCGTTCGGCTGGGCCGCCGCGCGCACCGACGACCTGGTCAATCTGGTTCCGGCGCGGCTGAGCGGCGTCCTGGTCTGCGTCGCGGGGCTCGGCGGGTGGCGAACGATGTGGCGCGACGCCGGCAATCACGCCTCGCCCAACGCCGGCTGGCCCGAGGCAGCGATGGCCGGCGCGCTCGGTCTTCGCCTCGCCGGACCGATCGCCTATGGCGGGCTGACCCTTGCCAAACCCTATATCGGCGATGGCCGCGCCGACGCCACCGCGCTCGACCTTCGCGCCGCGCTTCGCGTCTATCGCCGGGTGTGCGTCCTTCTTGTCGTGATTGCCGGAGGGATTGCATGGGCGCTCTGATGCTCCAGGGAACCGGCTCGGACGTCGGCAAGTCGGTGCTCGTCGCGGGGTTGTGTCGCGCGTTCGTCAACCGCGGACTGTCGGTGCGACCGTTCAAGCCGCAGAACATGTCGAACAACGCCGCCGTCACCGCCGATGGTGGCGAGATCGGCCGCGCGCAGGCGACGCAGGCGATCGCGTGCCGCGTCGAGCCGAGCGTCGACATGAATCCGGTGCTGCTCAAGCCGCAGGGCGACCGCACCTCGCAATTGATCGTCCGCGGCCAGGTCCGTGGTACGCTTGCCGCCGCACGCTGGCGCGAGGGGCGCGAAGGACTGCTGGTCGACGTGCTCGACAGCTTCGAGCGACTGTCGGCCGGCTGCGATCTCGTCGTCGTCGAAGGCGCGGGCAGCCCCGCCGAGATCAACCTGCGCGACGGCGATATCGCCAATATGGGTTTCGCGCGCGCCGCCGACGTCCCCGTCATCCTGGTCGGCGACATCGACCGTGGCGGCGTGATCGCGGCGATCGTCGGCACGCGCGCGGTGATCGATCCGGCCGATGCGGCGATGATCCACGGCTTCCTGATCAACAAGTTCCGCGGCGACCCTGCGCTGTTCGACGATGGCTACCGCGCGATCGAGGCACGCAGCGGATGGCGCGGGTACGGCGTCGTGCCGTGGCTGACCGACGCGATACGGCTGCCGAGCGAGGACGCGGTGATCCTCGAACGCCCGGTCGCCAGTTCGCAACGCCGCGTTACGATCGCCTGCCCGATCACGCCGCGGATCGCCAATTTCGACGACCTCGATCCGCTCCGGCTCGAACCCGGCGTCGCGCTGGTCATGGTGCCGCCGGGCTCGCCGATCCCCGACGTCGACATGATCGTGCTCGCCGGGTCGAAGGCGACGATTCCCGATCTCGCCTTCGTCCGCGCGCAAGGCTGGGACATCGATATCCGTGCGCATCATCGCCGCGGCAAGCCGGTGCTCGGGCTCTGTGGCGGCTACCAGATGCTCGGTCGCAGCATCGCCGATCCAGACGGGATCGAAGGGCCGGCGGGGCGCGTCGACGGACTGGGGCTGCTCGACGTCGACACGGTCCTCACCGGCCGCAAGACGCTCGACCGGGTTCGCGGGCGAGCCCAGGGGGCGGCGTTCGAGGGTTACGAGATGCACATGGGCGCGACGACCGGACCGGCGACCGCGCACCCGGTCGGCCACCGCGCCGATGGCAGTCCCGAAGGCGCGACGAGCGCGGACGGACTGGTGGCGGGAAGTTATGTCCACGGCCTACTCGCACTCGCAGAGCAGCGTGCGGCGTGGCTCGCACGGCTTGGCGTCACGGCCAGCGGGCCCGATCACGGCGCCTCGATCGATGCCGCACTCGATGCGATTGCCGCGACGCTCGAACGTCATGTCGATCTCGACGCGCTGCTGGCGCTAAGCGAGCGCGCCGGCCACCGCGAGCGCGACTAGCAGCCCGGTCTCGACGATCTCGATCCCGGCGCCGTGTGCATCGCCCGTCACACCGCCGAGCGTCCGCCGCAGCCAGGTCGCGACGCCGAGCACGAGCAGCGGCAGGGCGACCAGCGCCGGCACCACGGCAGCGGCAAGCGCGAGCAGCAGCCCCCACCCCAGAAGGTCACGCCCACGCACCGCACCGGCAACCGCTGCGCCGAGGCCGCCAGGACGCAGCGGTGGCAGCAGCCTAGCCCAGACGAGCGGTCCTATCCTCGCGGCAAACGGCACGAGGATCAGCGCCCAGTTCGCTCCCACCGCGTGCAGCAGCACCAGCTTGGCGAGCATCTGACCGGCAATCGTGACGACGCCGAAGCTGCCGATATGCGGATCGGCCATCACTGCGAGCAACCGTGTCCGATCGCCATGCGCGGCGCCGAGACCATCGGCGAGGTCGGCAAGGCCGTCGAGATGCAGCGCGCCGGTCACTGCGATCCAGGTCAGCAGCGCGGCACAGGCGCCCGTCCACGGATCGACGAGTGCACCGAGCCAGCCGGCCGCGGCGACGAGCGCGCCGATCGCAAGGCCAACGATCGGGTAAAAGCGGATCGCCGTCGCGAAATCCTCAGCGCCGACATCGACGCGCGGCATCGGCAAGCGTGTCAGGAACCCGAACGCGACGATCAGCCGCTTCACGTCGCCAGCCCGACGATCTGCACCGTGCGTGGCCGGCCCGGCCAAATGCGTAGCGAGACGAGCGCGGCATAGGGCAGATCGAACGCCCAGACCTGCCGCCGATCGAACCCGCAGAGGTCCGCGAGTGCCGCACGTATCGCGCCGCCATGCGTCACGACCAGCGTCGAGACCGGCGGCATCTCCGCCAGTGCGCGCGCGACACGGTCCTGCAACGCGGACCAGCGCTCACCGTCGGGCGGCGGCGACGCGTCGGAATCGTCGTAGAACGCGGACAACGCCGCGGAGTCGATTGCCGCGGGAGCTAGCCCGTCCCAAGCGCCGAAATCGAGTTCCCGCCAGCGTGGATCGATCTCGACCGGAACACCGCGCGGCTCACCGATCGCCTCCGCACAAGCGCGCGCACGGATCAGATCGGACGCCTCGATCCGGTCCACCGCGAGGCCATCAGCCCGCGTGACACATGCGGCGATCCCCGCTTCCGTCGCCGGGTCGTCTGTGCGCCCGAGCAACCGCCCCGGCACCTCGGGCGCACCATGCCGCATCAGAAACAGCATATGTGCGCTCACGCCGCCGAAACGCCCGCCTCGGCGAACGTCGCCATCTCGGCATGCACCGCAAGCGCCGCCCGGACTAGCAACGTCGCGGTCGCCGCACCGCTCGCTTCCCCTAGCCGCATCCCGAGCGACAGGAGCGGCTCGAGACGCATGCGGTCGAGAAGACGCCGATGTCCCGGTTCGGCGGAGACATGCCCGGCCAGGCAATGCGCGAGGATGTCGGGACAGGCCGCCGCCAACGGCGCGACCGCCGCACAGCAGATGAACCCGTCGAGCATCACCGGTACGCCCGCCAGCCGCGCCGCCACGACAGCGCCCGCAATCGCCGCCAGTTCACGCCCGCCGAGCCTGCGCAAGATCTCGAACGGCGTGGTGAGAGCATCCCGGTGCAACGTGATTCCAGCCTCGACGACCGCGACCTTCCGCCACATACCCTCGCCATCGACCCCCGTGCCCGGCCCGACCCAGTCGCTCGCCGACCCGCCGAAGCTCGCCAAGCACAGCGCCGCAGCGGTGGTGGAATTGCCGATGCCCATCTCGCCAAGCACTACCAGGTCCGGCGCATCCGCGACCGCAGCCGCGCCCGTGTTGATCGCGGCGAGGCAATCCTCCTCCGACATCGCCGGGGCTTCGGTAAAATCCGCAGTCGGCCGGTCGAGGTCGAGCGACGCGATCTTGAGATCGAGGCCGGCCGCGCGCGATAGTGCGTTGATCGCCGCACCGCCATGCTCGAAATTGGCCACCATCTGCGCGGTGACGGAAGCCGGAAACGCGCTGACGCCGCGCGCGACGACGCCGTGGTTGCCCGCGAACACGACCGCGCTGCCGCGATCGAGCCGGGGCAGCGGATTACCCTGCCAGCCGGCCATGAACACCGCGATATTCTCCAGCCGACCGAGCGAGCCCGGTGGCTTGGTCAGTTCCCCCTGCCGCGCGATCGCCGCGGATCGCGCCGCGGCGTCCGCCTGCGGCAAGCCGCGTAACGCCGCCAGAAACGCAGCGGGCGTCGCGAACGCGGTCATTCGACGACGAACCCGGCGGGCGGCGTGCGGGTGATGAAGTGACCCTTCACGCCTTGCGGCCATTGCTTGAACGGCACCTGCCCGAACGCGCTCTCGCCGTAGAGCTTTGCATAATCGAGGATCGCGCGGGCGGCGTCTTCGGTCGGCTCGAACCGGCCGAGCACATAGCCGACCTTGGCCGGCGCGCGCAGATGGATCGTGCAGAACTCCTGGCAGGCGAACAGGCACGGCATCTCCTGCACCGCGACGTCGGCATAAGCGGGATCGCTCGCCTGCACCGCCTTCAATGCGTTGACGAGCCGCGCGCCGCCACGCACGCCTTCACCGTCATCGCGGGCGTCGGTGGAATGGCGACACGTATTGCACGCGACCACCGCGACGCCGTCGTCGACGGGCTTCAGCATGTCCGTTCCCGGACGATCTCAGAACGTTGTGAACTTGGCATAGGAACCCCTTCGGACAGTCGGTCCCGCACCGCGCGAGAGGCCGAAGGCGCACGCCTCCAGCCTTCGCGCGACGCGAAGCGATGTCGTCGCTCGGGGTGTTACCCGTCCGTTCGGCGCACCCTGGCCGGACGAAAGACGACCGCGACGGGCAGGTCTCCTGGCTCGCGGGTCAACGCCGTCCGCGCCGCCTTCTCGGGACCATCCCAATGGCATGAGGCACGATGGCTCGCCGCGTACAGTTGCAGGGGCAGCCGGGGGTTTCCCGTTCCCATTTTCATCCCCCTCCGCGCGAGCATCGGGGGAACCTGTCGCGGAGGGAGCGATAGGCGGGAGGAAGACACGACGCAAGACACGGCTACGTCGGTTAGAAGTCCGCCAGCAGTCCTCACGCCCTCCCGTCATCCTGACGAAAGTCAGGAGCCAGGGTAACGGGCGGCGGCCGTCGTGGCTCTGGGTCCTGACTTTCGTCAGGATGACGGAGCTTTGGGTCAGCAGCGCGACCGACCCAACCGCCGTCTGAAACCCGCCTAGAACTCCACACCCGCCTGCGCCTTCACCCCCGATCGGAACGGATGCTTCACCTGCGTCATCTCGGTCACAAGATCTGCCACCTCGATCAACGCATCCGGTGCGTTCCGCCCGGTCACCACGACATGCGTCATTTCGGGCTTCGCCGCCAACGCCGCCAGCACCTCGTTGACCGGCAGATACTCATACCGCAAAACGATGTTCAGCTCGTCCGCCACCACCATCGCGTACGACGGATCCGCAACCATCCGCTTCACCTCGTCCCAAGCCTCGCGCGCCACCGCGATATCGCGCGCGCGATCTTGCGTGTCCCAGGTAAAGCCCTCCCCCATCGGCTTGAACTCGCACAACGCGGGGAACGCGTCGAAGACCGCCTTCTCGCCCGTCGTCATCGCGCCCTTGACGAACTGCACCACGCCGACCTTGCGCCCATGCCCAATCATCCGCACCGCCATGCCGAACGCGGCGGTCGACTTGCCCTTGCCCTTGCCGGTGTGGACGATGATCAGGCCTTTCTCGATCGTCTTGCTCGCAACGATCCGGTCGTGGACCTCCTTGCGCTTGGCGCTCTTGGCATTCTGTTCGTCGTCGGTCCGCATGATCAAGTCCTCTCGTCCTCCCGATGGCGGATCGCGCCGCGCGGCGCTAGAGCGACCGACATGCTCCGCATTACCGACCTCAAGCTCCCGCTCAACCACGCCGACGAAGCGCTCCCCGCCGCGATCCGCGATCGCCTGCGCGTCACCCCGCGCGACCTGATCCGCTACACCGTGGCGCGTCGCGCGCACGATGCGCGCGACAAGATGGACATCCAGCTCGTCTATTCGGTCGACGTCACGCTGAAGAACGAGGACACGGTCCTCCAGCGCTTCCGCAAGGATCGTCACGTCCAGCGCACGCCGGACACCGGCTACCGCTCCGTCACCAAGGGCGGCGCGAGCTATACCGGCCCGCGTCCGGTGGTCGTCGGCGCAGGGCCGTGCGGGCTTTTCGCCGGACTGATCCTCGCGCAGATGGGGTTCCGCCCGATCATCCTCGACCGCGGCAAGGTCGTCCGCGAGCGCACCAAGGACACCTGGGGGCTCTGGCGCAAGAGCGTCCTCAACCCCGAATCGAACGTCCAGTTCGGCGAGGGGGGTGCCGGCACATTCTCCGACGGCAAGCTCTGGAGCCAGATCAAGGACCCGCGCCATCTCGGCCGCAAGGTCCTGACCGAGTTCGTCAAAGCCGGCGCACCGCCTGAAATCCTCACCGAAGCGCACCCGCACATCGGCACCTTCCGCCTCGTCACGATGGTCGAGAGCATGCGCGAGACGATCGAGGCGCTCGGCGGCGAATACCGCTTCTCGACGCGCGTCGACGGTCTCGACATCGTGGAGGAGGCCGGCACGCGCCAACTCCGCGGCCTCCACCTCAGCACCGGCGACTATCTCGAAGCCAACCACGTCGTCTTCGCGGTCGGCCACAGCGCGCGCGACACGTTCGAGATGCTGCATGCGAAGGGCGTATACGTCGAGGCGAAACCCTTCTCGATCGGCGTCCGCATCGAGCATCCGCAGTCGTGGATCGACGAAGCCCGGTTCGGGCCGTGCGCAGGCCATCCCGATCTCGGCGCGGCAGCGTACAGCCTGTCGCACCACTGCAAGAACGGCCGCACCGTCTACAGCTTCTGCATGTGCCCCGGCGGCACCGTCGTCGCGGCGACCTCCGAAGAGGGCCGCGTCGCCACCAACGGCATGAGCCAATATTCGCGCAACGAACGCAACGCGAACTCCGGCATCGTGATCGGCATCGACCCGGAACGCGACTATCCCGGCCACCCGCTCGCCGGGATCGAGCTGCAGCGGCATTGGGAATCGCGTGCCTATGTCGCGGGCGGCTCGAACTACAAGGCACCTGCGCAACGCATTGGCGACCTGCTCGCGGGTCGCGCCTCGACCGCGCTCGGCTCGGTGATCCCGTCGTACAAGCCGGGTGTGCACATGACCGACCTGTCGGAGTGTTTGCCGGAGTTCGCGATCACGGCGTTGCGCGAGGCGTTGCCCGCGTTCGGCCGCGAGATCCCCGGCTACGATCACCCCGACGCGGTGCTGACGGGGGTCGAAACGCGCACCTCGTCGCCGGTGAGGATCACGCGCGGCGACGATTTCGTCAGCCTCAACACCGCCGGCCTCTTCCCGGCGGGCGAAGGCGCCGGCTATGCGGGGGGTATTCTCTCCGCCGCAGTCGACGGCATTAAGGTTGCGGAAGCGGTCGCGCTCAGCCTCACTGCCTGACGCCCGAAACGAGCGCCCGAATACCACCCCGGCGAAGGCCGGGGCCCAATCGGGGGACGTCGATGACCGAGGACGATCCTCCGTTACCGGGACCGTTCCAATTGGGCCCCGGCCTTCGCCGGGGTGGTGGACGTGCTCGCCCGTATGGGCGCAGAACCAGCCCCGAATGGCGGCGAAGTCACTTCGCCCGGCCAGGTCCCGTTTTGATCAGCCAGGCCTTCGGCAACCCGGTCGGCTTGGCCACGCCGTCGAGCCGTCGCGCGCTCACCAGCGCCACGCGCTTCAGGATCATCTGGTCCTTGAACGCATCCATTCCGCCGCCGGTCGGCTTGGCGAGAATCCGCTTCACCACGTCCATCCCGGCGATGACGTGCCCGAACGCCGCATACCCCGGATATCCCGCACGCGCGTCCATCGCCGGCGCAGGCCCGACGGTTATGAAGAAATTACCCCCGGCCGAAGCCGGGTTCATCCCGCGCGCCATCGAGATCGTCGCGTCGCCGTGCTTGATCCCGGTCATCGCCGTCGTCTCGAGCGGGAACGGCGGCAGGATTCGCCGCGCATCGGTGCGGATGCCCGCCTGAACGAACCCGGTTTTCGGCGCCGACTTCTGCCGGCTTGCGCGGTAGAAGTCGGTCCCGTCGAAGCGTCCATCATCGACATATTCGAGGAAATTCTGGGTCGTCTTGGGCGCATGGCGCGCGTCGAGCCCCAGCAGGATCGGCCCCTCCGATGTGACGATCCGGACCCGCACGATACCGGGCTTGGCGACCGATATGCCGCGCGACGCAGGCTGCGCCCCGACCGCGGTCGTGAGGCTCAACACCCCCGCCAACCCGATGATAAAACGGCGCATGTCGAGTATTCCCATAGCGGCTGATCGAGGCCCGCTAACCGCCAAGCGATGCCAACGCAACATCGGCCGGCTTGAGGCACCCTGTCCGACGACGACGCACTCTTGAAATTACCCTCCGAGCCGGCCAACTCTCGACCGTCATTACCCATAAGAGAGCCGTAACAGCCCATGACCAACCAACCCGTTCAAGCCGCGGAAACCCAGCCTTCCGATACGCAGCCTGCAGAAACGCACGCGTTCGAAGCGGATGTCTCGCGGCTGCTGCACATGATGGTGCACTCGGTCTATTCGGATAAGACCGTGTTCCTGCGCGAGCTGATCTCGAACGCGGCCGATGCGTGCGAGAAGCTCCGCTACGAGGCGCTGAGTGCCCCCGAACTGCTCGGTCCGGACTCGGTCGGAGGCGAAGCCCGCACGCAGATCGCCATAACGCTCGATCCCGACGCCAAGACGTTGACGATCGAGGACAACGGCATCGGCATGACCGCCGAGGACATGGGCGAGGCTCTGGGCACGATCGCGCGCTCCGGCACCAAGGCGTTCATGGACCGTATCGCCGCCTCGACCGGCTCGGACGGTGCGCAGTTGATCGGCCAGTTCGGCGTCGGCTTCTACTCCGCGTTCATGGTCGCATCGAAGGTCGACGTGGTCTCGCGCCGCGCTGGCGCCGACACCGCGTCGGTCTGGTCGTCGGATGGTCTCGGCACCTACACGATCGCGCCCGTCGACCTCGCCGATGCGCCCGCCCGCGGGACCCGCGTCGTGCTCCATCTGTTGGAGGACGCGACGTCCTTCACCGAGCGCTATACCGTCGAACGGCTGATCAAGGACCAGTCGGGCCACGTCCCCGTCCCCATCACGCTTCGCGAAACGCCCGACGCCGAGCCGGTCGAGATCGCCGACGGCGCCGCGCTCTGGACCAAGCCGAAGTCCGAGATCAGCACGGAAGACTATGCCGATTTCTATCGCAGCGTCTCCGGCCAGTTCGACGAACCCGCGCTGACGCTCCACTACCGCGCGGAGGGGCTGCACGAATATTCGGTGCTCGCCTATGTCCCCGGCGCAAAGCCGTTCGACCTGTTCGATCCCGATCGCAACGGCCGCATGAAGCTGTACGTGAAGCGCGTCTTCATCACCGACGACGCCGAAGTCCTGCCGCGCTACCTCCGCTTCATGCGCGGGCTGGTGGATTCGTCCGACCTGCCGCTCAACGTCTCGCGCGAGATGATCCAGGAGAGCCCGATGCTCGCCGCGATCCGCAAGGGCGTCACCGGCCGCGTGCTCGGCGAACTCGACAAGCTCGCGACCCGCGATGCGGATGCCTATGCGAAGATCTGGGAGAATTTCGGCGCGGTCCTGAAGGAAGGATTGTACGAGGATTTCGAACGGCGCGAGGCCCTGCTGAAACTCGCACGGTTCAAGACCACGACGTCGGCCGGCGCATGGCGTTCTGTCGCCGACTACGTCGCGGCGATGAAGGACAACCAGACGGCGATCTACTACGCGGTTGGTACCGATCTCGACCGGCTCGAAGCCTCGCCGCAGCTCGAAGGGTTCCGCGCGCGCGGGATCGAAGTGCTGCTGCTGCCGGACTCGGTCGACGGCTTCTGGGTGACGGCGGGTATCGATCACGACGGCAAGCCGTTCAAATCGGTGACGCAGGGCGCTGCCGATCTCGGCCTGATCCCGCTGGTCGACGGCGCCGAAGCACCGACGGCCGACACCACGCCGCAAGTCGCGGACTTCATCGCGTTCGTGAAGACGACGCTCGCCGATGCGGTCTCGGAGGTCCGCGCGTCGGAGCGTCTGACCGACAGTTCGGCCTGCCTCGTCGCGGCCGATAGCGGCATGGACCGCCAGCTCGAGCGGATCCTGGCCGCGAGCGGTCAGGCGATGCCCGCCGCCAAGCCGGTGCTGGAGATCAACCCGCGCTCTGCGCTGATCGCCAAGCTGGCCGCGCTCGGCGAGGACGAGACCGCGCTGCGAGAGGACGCCGCGCACCTGCTGTTCGACGAAGCGCAGATCGCCGATGGCGAGCGCCCGGTCGATGCCCGCGCTTTCTCCGCCCGCCTGTCGCGGCTGTTCACGCGCGCGTTGGGCTGAGCGACCTACACCACGGTTCCGCAGATTTGCGGAACCGTGGTCCAACGACTACCCCGCTCCCAAGACGAAGGAGCAGGACATGTCGCCCATTCTAGATCGCCGCCAGATACTGACCGGCGGCGCGGCCATTGCTGGCCTCTCGCTCGGCTCGACCGCCGTACTCGCGCAGAACGACCGGATCGAGAGCCTGATCGCGAAGATGACCCCGGCCGAAAAGGCGGGCCAGCTCAGCTGCTTCTCCGATCAGATCCGCCCGATCGGCGTGCCGTTCAATCCCGGTCTCGCGACCGGCGGCGCGGCCGAGCAGATCGCGCGGATCAAGACCGGCCAGATCGGCATGCTGTTCAACGGCGTCGGCTATACCGGCGCGAAGGCCGCCCAGGACGCGGCGATGGCAACCCGGCTCAAGATCCCGCTGATCTTCGCCGGCGACGTGATCCACGGCCTTCGCACCGCCTACCCGCTGCCGATCGCCGAGGCCTGCGCGTTCGATCCCGACCTCGCCGAGCGGACCGCGCGCGCTGCGGCACTGGAAACCACCGCGCTCGGCATTCACTGGACCTTCGCGCCGATGGTCGACGTCGCCCGCGACCAGCGCTGGGGCCGCGTCGCGGAAGGCTCCGGCGAGGACCCGTATTTGGGCATCCAGCTGGCCAAGGCGCGCGTGCGCGGTTTCCAGGGGGACGATCTGCGCGATCCGACCCGCGTTGCGGCCTGCGCCAAGCATTTCGCCGCATACGGCGCGGTCTCGGGCGGGCAGGATTACAATTTCACAGAAATCTCCCCCGCCACGCTGCACGAGGTCCATCTCGCGCCGTTCAAGGCTGCGGTCGACGCGGGCGTTGCCACTTTGATGAGCGCGTTCAACGACATCGACGGCGTTCCTTCCAGCGGCAATCACTGGCTGATGACCGACCTCCTGCGCGGCGAGTGGCGGTTCCGCGGGATGGTCGTCGGCGACTATACCGCGGACGAGGAACTGATCGCGCACGGCTATGCCAAGGACGGCCGCGACGCCGCGAAGAAGGCGTTCATGGCGGGCATGGACATGGCCATGCAGTCGAACCTGTTCAATCTGTGGCTACCCGACCTCGTCGAGAAGGGCGAAGTCCCGCTCGCGCGGCTCGACGAAGGCGTGCGCCGCGTGCTCCACCTGAAGGATGCGATCGGGTTGTTCGACAACCCCTATCGCTCGGTCAGCCGGAAGGCCGAACGCACCAGCGTCTCGACGCCCGCCATGCTCAAGCTCAGCCGGGAGGCCGGCGCGCGGTCGATCGTGCTGCTGAAGAACGATGGCGACCTGTTGCCCTTGAAGCAGAACCCGGGGCGGATCGCCGTGATTGGCCCGTTCGCGGAGGATCGCAAGAACGTCGTCGGCACGTGGGCGTTCATGGCCGACGAAAAGCTCAACGTCTCGATCGCGCAAGGGCTTCGCGCACGCGGGCTGACCGTGACGACGGCGCAGGGTTCCGAGATCGAAGCTCCCCTGCCCGGCGGGATCGCCACAGCGGTCGCCGCTGCGTACGCTGCGGATATCGTGCTGCTCGCGGTCGGCGAATCGCAGCTCATGTCGGGCGAAGCGCAATCGCGCACCGAGATCACGATCCCAGCGCCGCAGATGGCGGTCGCGGAAGCCATCGCGGCGACGGGCAAGCCGGTCATCGTGCTGCTTCGCCACGGCCGCGCGCTCGCCTTGCACGGTGCCGTCAAGGATGCGCCGGCGATCCTGGCGACGTGGTTTCTCGGGTCCGAAAGCGGCCATGCGATCGCCGACGTGCTGTTCGGCGACGTCAACCCGTCCGCCAAGCTGTCCGCGAGTTTCCCCAACGAAAGCGGCCAGGAACCCTATTTCTACAACCACAAGAACACCGGCCGCCCGGCACCGGATACGGGCAGCCAGGAATACAAGTCGCGCTACCGCGAGACGAAGAACGAAGCGCTCTACCCATTCGGGCATGGCCTGAGCTACACCAGCTTTTCGGTTTCGAACGTCGTCCTGCCGGCGCAAATGACCGACACGCTCGCCGTCACCGCCACCGTCACCAACACTGGCGCGCGGGCCGGCGACGAAGTCGTGCAGCTCTACATCCACGACCGCGTCGCCAGCCGCACGCGGCCGGTCCGCGAACTCAAGGGATTCGCGCGCGTCTCGCTGGCACCAGGCACGTCGAAACGCGTAACATTGACCGTGAAGCGCGATGACCTGCGGTTCTGGGGGGACGGCGATTGGGTGATCGAGCCTGGTATGTTCGACCTCTGGGTCGCGACGAGTTCGGTCGCCGGCGAAAAACAGAGCTTCGAACTCATATAAGCTGTTCTCCCGCCTCGGCGGGGGGAATACGCTACATCCGCACGACCCGGTTTCCGATCCGCTCGGCTTCCTCGGGGTCGTGCGTGACCATCAGGATCGGCAGCTTGAGCACGTCGCGGACATGTTCGATCGCCAGCATGATCTCCTCACGGCGGGCCCGATCGAGCGACGACAGCGGCTCGTCCAGCAGCAGGAAGCGCGGCTGGCTGAGCAGCGCACGACCGATCGCCACCCGCTGTGCTTCGCCGCCCGACAGCGTGCGGGGCCATCGTTCGAGCAGATGGCCGATGCCGAGAAAGCCGATGATGTCCTCGAACCGCTCGGCCTCGCCGCGTACGCCATAGAGCACGTTGGCGCGGACGCGCATGTGTGGGAACAGTCGCGCTTCCTGGAAGACATAGCCGGCGCGGCGGCGTTCGGGGGGCACGTCCATGCCGTCGCCGAACAGCGTCTCGCCATCGATCGCGATCCGCCCGCGATCGGGCCGGAGCAGTCCGGCGACCATGTTCAGGACGCTCGACTTGCCGACGCCGGAAGGGCCGAACAGCACGGTAGCGCCCTCGCCTGCGTCGAGCGTCAGCGAAACCTGCGTATCGCCGAGCAGCTTCTCGACGTCGATTTCAAAGGACATGAAGCCCCCGTCCCGCGCGCCGCGTCAACAGTTCCGACGCAATCAGAGCAACGAGCGACAAGCCCACGGACACACATGACAATCGCCACACCAACGCGTCCGCCCCCGGCTGTTGCAACGCGGAGTAGATCGCCAGCGGCAAGGTCTGCGTTTCGCCCGGGACGTTGGACACGAAGGTGATCGTCGCGCCGAACTCGCCGATCGATCGCGCGAAGCCAAGCACCGCGCCGGCCAGCACGCCGGGGATGCTGAGCGGCAGCGTCAGCGTCCAGAACACACGCCAGGGCCCCGCCCCCAGCGTTCGCGCGGCATTCTCCAGCCGCCTGTCGACCGCCTCGATCGAAATCCGCATCGCCCGCACCATCAGTGGCAACGCCATCACCCCCGCCGCGATCGCCGCGCCGGTCCAGCGGAACAGCACGGTGATCCCGAACCAGTCCTGCAACCACCCACCGATCGGCCCATTGGGCCCGAACGCGAGCAGCAACAACCATCCGGTCACCACCGGCGGCACCACCAGCGGCAGATGGATCGCCGCATCGACGACAACCTTGCCCGGGAAGCGGACGCGCGCGAGCAGCCAGGCCAGCGCGAAAGCGACCGGCAGGGTTACCAGCATCGCCACGCCGCCGACCTTCAGCGACAGCGCGACGATCCCCCATTCGGCCGCGTCAAGCATTTAGCGCGCGGAGAACCCGTAGCGCACGAAGATCGCCTTGCCCTCGCGCGAAACGAGGAATCGCCGGAACGCCTCGGCATCGGGATTGGTCGACGCCTTCAATCGCGCGACCGGGTAGGTGATCGCGGGATGCGTGTTTTCGGGGAAGACGCCCGCGATGCGGACCTTGGCGGACGCCTTAGCATCGGTCGCATAGACGATCCCGAGCGGCGCCGCGCCGCGCTCGACCAGTGCCAGCGTCGCGCGAACATTCTCAGCGCGCACCACCTTCGGCGAGACCTGCGCCCAGACGCCGAGCTTCTCCAGCGACGCCTGCCCGTATTTACCCGCGGGCACCGCTGTGTCCGCCATCGCCAGCGGCCCAGCAGTCAGCACGCGCGCGAGTGCTGCGGGAGGACGCACCGGGATCCGGACCTTGCTGTCGGCGGGGGCGGCGACGACGAGGCGATTGCCGAGGAACGTCACGCGGCTCGTAGCGACGATCAGGTTCTTCTTCGCGAGCTCGTTCATCCAGTCCTCGTCGGCGGAAACGAACAGATCGGCGGGTGCACCGGATTCGACTTGCCGGGCCAAGGCCGACGATGCGGCGAACGAGATGGTCGGCTTGATATGGCCTTTCTTGGCCCACGCATCGGCCGCGGCGGTCAGCGATTCCTGCAGCGATGCGGCAGCGAGCACCAGCGGCGGACGTTGCGCCTGCGCGGTGCCGCTCGCAAGGCCCACCGGGATTGCCAGTGCCGCCATCAGATACCGCATACAGAGACCCCATAATTTCGACCGGCGAACGCCAGCAGACACCGTAACGTCGCGCGCGGCAATGCGTTGCGCGTTAGTTCGCCGTGACCCGCCCGGTTCGCGCCAGCTTGCCCCAGCCGACCAGGGGCCCGCGCAGCGCCTGGGCGATCGCCTTGAGCACGACGTAATACATCACCTGACGATAGCCGATCCGCTGCGGGATCAGCAGCCAGAGCAGCCGCCAGCGTTCCTTCCGCTCCAGCGCGAACGCGATCGTCGCGGCCAACAGGTCGATCGCGGTGAAGATCAGCCAGTAGGCGAGCATCGTATAGACGTCGTGGCTGGTCTGCTCCCAGCCATGCGCCTGCACCGACAGATAGGTCGAGGCGAAGCTCACCAGCAGTGCGAGGTCGATGATCGGCGAGATCGACGCCAGGATGATCTGGAACACGATCGCCTGCGGCAAGCCGACCCAGCCGAGCCCGCGCGGGTGCGACCGGCCGATCGCCGAGCGGTGCTTGTAGAGACATTGCAACGTCCCGAACGCCCAGCGGAACCGCTGCTTGGCAAGCGCGCGCATCGTCTCGGGCGCCTCGGTCCAGGCGATCGCGAACTGGTCGTACTGGACGGTCCAGCCATGCCGCTGGATCGCGATCGTCAAGTCCTGGTCCTCGGCGAGCGTGTCGTCGGGATAGCCGCCGACGCTGCGGATCGCCTCGAGCCGCCACGCGCCGACCGCACCCGGCACGACGGTCATCGCGTTCAACCGCGCGAGCGCACGCCGTTCGAGATTCTGAGCGGTGATGTATTCGAGCGCCTGCCATTTGGTGATCAGGTTGACGCGGTTGCCGACCTTCGCGTTACCCGCGACCGCACCCAGTTCGGGATCGACGAACCAGCGTGCGAGGCGGGCGATCGTCATCGGTTCGAACTGCGTATCGGCGTCGAGCGCGATCACGATCTCGCCGCGTGCCAGTTCGAGACCGCGGTTGAGCGCGCGCGCCTTGCCGCCGTTCTCCAGCGTCAGCAGACGGACACGGTCGTCACCGGCGAACGCCTCGGCGACGACGCGACTGGTGCCGTCGCTCGATCCGTCGTCGATCACGATCACCTCGATCGCGACGTCCTTCGAGGCCAGCACGCCCTCCACGGCGCGCACGATCACGCGCTCCTCGTTGAACGCGGGGATCATCACCGTCACGAACCGCGACGGATCGATCGCCGGGAACACCGTCTTCAGCTCGCGCCGCGCCTGGATCAGCGCGAGCGCAGATAGGGCCAGCGCACGCAAGATGCCGATCGTGATCGCGATCCCGAAGATCCAGCGGAGCGCGACGACGATGCCGCCGAGCGTGCTGAACAGTGCGAGGTCGGCGACAGCGGCAACGCGGTCGCTCGACGAGATAACCGGCATCGACTGGTTTCGCGACAGCCCGGCGAGCGTCGAGACGGGGACGAAGCTGTAGCCCATCGCCCGCAGCCGCTCGATGATGATCGGCAGCGCGGCGACGGTCTCGGCGCGGTTGCCGCCGGCGTCGTGGAGCAGGATGATATTGCCGCTGCGCTCGGGATTGCCCGCTTCGACGCCCGCGATGGTCCGGTCGATGATCGCCTGCACGCCGGGGCGCTTCCAGTCGTCGGGATCGACGTGGAGGCCGACCGAGATATAGCCGCGCTTCTGTGCTTCGAGCGCAGGCAGGATTTCGTCCGCGGTGCTCGGCTCGGCATCGCCGAAATAGGGGGCGCGGAACAGCCGCAACGACCGCCCGGTGAACGCCTGGAACAGCCGCTGCGTGGTGTTGAGCTCGTATTTCACCTGCCGCTGCGAGACGTTGGCGAGGTTGGGGTGCGTGTAGGTGTGGCTGCCGATCTCATGGCCTTCGTCGACCATCCGCTGAAGAAGCGGGCGCTCGGTCAGCGCATTCTCGCCGATCACGAAGAACGTCGCAGGCGCATGCTCGCGCTTGAGGACGTCGAGGATCTGCGGCGTCCATTCGGGATCGGGCCCGTCGTCGAAGGTCAGCGCGAGTTGTTTCGGACGATAGCCGGTTCGCACCACGACATAGGGCGACGGCATCCGGGTGAAATTGACGTCGGCGATCGTGCCGTCCTTGGCCGGCACCGCGTCGCGAATGCCGGTGATAGGCTCGGCGGCGATCTTGAGGATCTCGCCGCTGCCCTCGATATCGACATTGGTGCCGGCCGGCATCTTGTCGATCGAATCGGGGATCGGCAGCTTGCGATGATCGCGACCCCAGATCGACCAGAGCCCGGGATCCTCCGACCCGAGACGCCAGAGTGCGACGCTGCCGAGGCCCGCCTTTTGCAGGAACGCGATCTGGTTGTACGCCGACGCCGCATCGAGCAGCCACACCTGGTGCTTCACGCCACCCTCGGAATAGGCGAAGCTGCTGTTGCCGCTGGCCTTGTCGAAGGTCGGCACCGTGCCCGAGTCCGCTGCGTTCTGCCACGCTTCCTCGACGTCGAGCGCATCGCCGTTGCCGGCATCGGCGCCTGCGTGCCAGTCATAGGCGTAGGAGCCGATCGCCACGACCAGCTTGGCGGGGGGGATGCCACGTGCCGCGTCGGCCACCATGTGCGCGAACCAGCGCTGCGACGCGATCGGGCCTGGCGCGCCGCTCGTTTCGTGCTCGTCATACGCCATCAGGAAGATTTTGTCGGTCACCTTGGCATAGGCCGGCAGGTTCCAATCGGGATTGGCGACCGGCGCGGCGATTGCGACCACCCAGCCGCGGCTCGCGAACCGCGCGCGCGTCTCGGCGAGGAACGCGCGATAGTTGGGCTGTGCCGACGCGGGCAGATCCTCGAAATCGTAGAACACGCCGCCGGCGCGGTTGGCGGCAAGGAACGGCACGAGCTTGTCGAGGAAGGCCGCGCGTGCCTTCGGATCGGCGAACAACGCGGCGCTGCCGGCACCGTCCCAGTTCCCGTCGACCGCGTTCTGCACCATCGGCAGGATCACGGGCCGGTGGACCGCCTTGTTGAGGATATCGCGACCCGACTGATCGCGGAACACGGTGATGTGGTGGTCCTTGCCGGTGATCGAGACCCAGCCGGGGATCAGCCAGTCGAGCTGTTCGACATGCCGCGCGAGGCTGGCGGTGCTCGCCTCGTCCCACGGCGCGTGAAAGGCGATCGCGAGCGCCGGGTTGGCGCCGTTGCCGACACCCGGCTTGGCCGCGCTCGTCCCGAACAGTTGCTTGGCATAGTAATTCAGGTCGCGCCGCGTTTCGCGAAGGATGCCACCGCGCGGCGCGGGCAGCTTGTGGAGCGCGGGGTGCTCGGGCTCGATCGGCAGCAGCGGCGCGGTGGGCACCGCACCGATCGAAACGGCGAACATCGCGATCGATAGCAGCAGCAGCGCGACGAACGCTGCGACGCCAAAGGTGAACCGCCGCCGACGACGGCCGCTTGCATCATAGAAGACAGGATTGAGCGACATGAGGGGGAGTATCAACCGACGGAAGGAAAACGGCAAATTTCTATTTTAGGCCGCTACAGCGCGGTTCCGGCGGACGCTGCTGAAAAATCCGTCACGCTGCGTGGGATGAACCCGGGATCGCTGCATCCCCTCCCGCACGCGGGAGGAGACCGAGGGTGGGCGTGCGGCTTGTATCAGCGTTGCGCCTATCGAGAACGCGAGCCCACCCCCTACCCCTCCCGCATGCGGGAGGGGAGAAGGTCAGATCAGCGGAACTTGCCGCTGAGCGATACGCCGATGATCCGCGGCTCGTTGAACACCGCCGCCATGTAGTTCTCGATCACGCCCTTGAGGTTCTTCTCGCCGGTGATGTTGCGCGCGAATACCGCCAGTTCGTACGCATCGTCGGGCGCGGCGTAGCCGATCTTCAGGCCGCCTTCGAAGTTGCCGTTCGCGGTGAACTCCTTGGTCTTGTACAGTACGAACTGCGTATAGCCCTGGATGTTGAAGTCGCCCGCGATGAACGCGCGACCGCCATTGCCGAGCGGCTGGTCGTAGCGCGCATTGAGGTCGACGTTATACTCGGGCGCATTCGGCAGCGGGTTGCCATTGATTTGCGCGAACGTGTTGGCGCCGACCTTGATCGTCGGATCCTCGACCGTGCAGACGACGACATTGTTCAGGATGCAGACCTGCGCATAGACGTTCTTGTCGCGGATCTTGCTGTGCAACAGGCTGAGCCCAGCGCCGAGCGTCAGGTTCGGTACCGGCTTCCAGTTCGCCTCTGCTTCCATGCCATATGCGTCGGCCTTGTCGGCGTTGAACAGCACGCCGTTGCCGTTCACATCGTTGCCGTTGAGCTGGATGTCCTTGACGCGGTAGGCGAAGACGGTCGCGTTCAGGCTCAGCGTGTTGTTCAGCAGGCGGCTCTTGACGCCACCCTCCCACGACAGGATCGTCTCCGACTTGGCGGTCGTGAAGTCCGAATTGAACACGGCAGAGCGACCCTGGATCGTCGGCCCGCGGAAGCCCTCGGCAACGCGCGTGTAGAGGCTGACGTCCGGGCTCGCCTGATACAACAGGCTCGCATCCCAGCTCGGCTTGGTCGCCTTCAGCGTCACGTCGGTACGGCCGCGATACGTGACCACGCCCGCCGCGGTGTCCGCCGTCTTCAGAAGCTGCGTGCGCTTCTTGTCCTCGGTGACGCGACCGCCAACGGTCAGCGTCAGCTTGTCGACAAGCTCATAGCTGACCTGCCCGAAGCCCGCCCAGGACGTGTTGACGTCGTGCAGGCGTACCCAGTTGTTGGGGTTGCGCGCGGCTGTCGTCAGGAAGAACCCGCGCTGATAGAAGTCGGTGATGTCGCGCGTGTCGAAATACAGGCCACCGACCTGCCAGTTGAACCGACCGCCGGGGGTGCCCGCGAGCCGGACTTCCTGCGACCACTGATCGAGATCGCGGATCTGGCCCTGCGACTGGCCGAAGCCGTTTGCCACGCCGCCGACCGGGAAGTTCGCGCCGGCACCGCCATCGGTGTCGCCACGGCTGAACCCCGAGGTCGTTTCGTACGCAGTGATCGAGGTCAGCGCGGCCGGACCGAAATCGTAGGTCGCGCGGGCCGAGCCGCCATAGGTGTTGTAGCTCTGCGGGTTGTCGTTGCCTTCGTCGTACGACACCACGTTGCGCGGTTCGGCCGACACGGCGTTCGAGCCCTTCTTGAGCGCGCCGCGGTGGAACAGCGTCGAGGTGCCGTCATACCAGCGGGCGTGGCCCGACAGGTCCAGCGTGAAGCGGTCGCCGGGGGTCAGTGCCAGCTGCACGCGGACGTTGCGATCGTCGAAGCCGCCCATCGCGTCCTTGCGCGGCGTCGCGGTGTTGTCGGCACTGACACCCGCGAACCGGTTGTCGACATAGTTCTCGCGGTGCTGGATCAAAGTCGACAGGCGGATGGCCAGGAGGTCCTTGATCAGCGGGCCACCCACACCGGCATCGAGGCTGACGCTATTGTACGAACCGACCGACGCCGAAGCACGGCTGTCGAAGTCGTTGGTCGGCTTGTTGGTATCGAACTTGATGATGCCGGCGGTGGTGTTGCGACCGAACAGCGAGCCCTGCGGACCGCGCAGCACTTCGACCTGGCGGACGTCGAACACCGGGTTCGACTTCAGCACGACATGCTCGAGGATCACGTCGTCCTGGATGATCGTGACCGGCTGCGATGCGCCAAGGTAGAAATCGATGTTGCCGAGACCGCGGATGTAGAAACGCGGGAAGATGCGGCCGGTGGTCGATTCGACGTACAGGCCGGGGACGCGGCCCGACAGCGCGAGCAGCGTGTCGTCGCCGCCTGCGGTGTAGGCGCGCAGCGCATCGCCCGACGCGACACCGACCGACAGCGGCACCTTCTGGAGGTTTTCCGAACGACGCTCGGCGGTGACGACGATGTCGCCGAGACCTTCCGCCGGAGCAGCCTGCTCCTGGACGGGCGCCGCATCCTGCGCGAACGCCGCCGAACCAGCCAACACCGAACCGAACGCGACGCTAAGCATCAGCGCCGACTTAACGACCGAAATCTTCAAAATTCTATTCCCCAATAATGCGGTGCCGTCCCTGACGACCGACCGCACATCCCAAAAATACAACGTCGCGGCTTGTCCTCGACCGCCCTCCCCGGACGGCTCGACGACGCCTCGCGACGCTCACTCCCCGACACGGCGGTTAGGCGGGGATTGTGTTGGTATGATGACAGTTGGTTACGGCGTATTTTTGCACGCAGCGGTTTGCAGAATAGTGCGATATTTTTGCCGCTCGCGACCGGCGGATACGCGATGCTAGCTTCGCGTCATGAACTTGCTGATGCGATTCTGGCTGTCGATCCGAGGCTCGGGCTGGTTCGAACCTAGCATGACCGGTGGCATCTTCCCGTTCCCCTTCGCCTGGCAGGCTTGGGCAATCATGGCAGCCTGGATCGTCGCGATCGCTGCGACCGTGGCGCTCCACGGCGAAGCCGCCTGGTTGATGCGGATCATCCTATGCGTCGGCTACATCGCGTTCGGAATCGCGACGTACGAGTGATGGCGGCGGATGCCGATGCTCTGTTCCAGGACGGACACACATTCGGGGTTTGGTATGGCGAGCGCCCCAAAGTCGCTCCTTCACTCCGGACTGGTTCGGCGTTTGTTCTCTAAAGACAAGAGTAGCATGTTTCCCCGCGAAGGCGGGGATCCAGACTGGGCTCCCGCCTTCGCGGGAGAACAAGGAAGGGCAGACTGTCATTCGACCGCGCGTGCATCGCGCCGCGGCAAAGCCGTGTCGTCCGGCTTGGCGCTAGCCTCAGCTAAGCGCTGCCCCGCCTAGCTTTGGCCGCCTACGCGTCGTCGCCCATCCTCAGCGCCGCGATAAATGCCTCCTGCGGGATGCTGACCGAGCCGTACTCGCGCATCTTAAGCTTGCCCTTCTTTTGCTTCTCCAGAAGCTTCTTCTTGCGGCTCGCGTCGCCACCGTAACACTTCGCGGTCACGTCCTTGCGCATCGCGCTGATCGTCTCGCGGGCGATGACCTTGCCGCCGATCGCCGCCTGGATCGGAATCTTGAACAGATGGCGCGGGATCAGCTCCTTCAACCGCTCGACCATGCCGCGGCCGCGCACTTCGGCGGTACCGCGGTGGACGATCATGCTCAGCGCGTCGACCGGTTCCTCGTTGACGAGGATGCCCATCTTGACGAGGTCGCCTTCGCGGTAGCCGATCTGGTGATAATCGAAGCTCGCATAGCCCTTCGACATCGACTTCAGCCGATCGTAGAAATCGAACACGACCTCGTTCAGCGGCAGTTCGTAGGTCGCCTGCGCACGACCGCCGACATAGGTCAGGTTCTTCTGGATACCGCGGCGGTCCTGGCAGAGTTTCAGCACCGACCCAAGATATTCGTCGGGGACGTAGATCGTCGCTTCAATCCACGGCTCGCTGATCGTCGCGATCTTGTTCGGCTCGGGCATGTCGGCGGGGTTGTGCAGCTCGATATGCGTCGTGCCGGACGGATCGGGGTGAGTCAGCTCGATTTCATAGACGACGGAAGGCGCGGTGGTGATCAGGTCGAGATCATATTCGCGCGTCAGTCGCTCCTGGATGATCTCCAGGTGCAGTAGCCCGAGGAACCCGCAGCGGAAGCCGAAGCCCAGTGCGGCCGACGTCTCCATCTCGAACGAGAAGCTCGCATCGTTCAGCCGCAGCTTCGAGATGCTCTCGCGCAGCTTTTCGAACTCGGCGGCATCGACCGGGAACATCCCGCAGAACACCACCGGCTGGACTTCCTTGAAGCCCGCGAGCGCTTCGAGCGCAGGCCGCTTCGCATCGGTGATCGTGTCGCCGACGCGCGTTTGCGCGACCTCTTTGATCTGCGCGGTGATGAAGCCCATCTCGCCGGTGCCGAGCTCGGTCAGCTGCTCGATCTTCGGGCGGAAACAGCCCACCCGATCGACGAGGTGCATCGTGCCGGTCTGCATGAACTTGATCTGCTGGCCCTTTTTCAGGACGCCGTCGATCACGCGCACCAGGATGACGACGCCGAGATACGGATCGTACCAGCTGTCGACGAGCATCGCCTTCAGCGGCGCCTCCGGATCGCCGCTGGGCGGCGGGATCTTGGTGACGATCGCCTCGAGGATCTCGACGATGCCGATCCCCGACTTCGCTGACGCGAGCACCGCTTCGGATGCGTCGATGCCGATCACGTCCTCGATTTCCTTGCGCACCTTCTCGGGCTCGGCGGCGGGCAGATCGATCTTGTTGATCACCGGCACGATTTCGTGATCGTGCTCGATCGACTGGTAGACGTTGGCGAGCGTCTGCGCCTCGACGCCCTGCGCGGCATCGACCACCAGCAGCGCGCCCTCGCATGCGGCCAGGCTGCGGCTCACTTCATAGGCGAAGTCGACATGCCCCGGCGTGTCCATCAGGTTGAGGACGTAGTCCAGGCCGTCCTTCGCGTGATACGCAAGGCGCACGGTCTGCGCCTTGATCGTGATCCCGCGTTCCTTCTCGATGTCCATGTTGTCGAGCACCTGCTCGGACATTTCGCGCGCGGTCAGGCCGCCAGTTTCCTGGATCAGCCGGTCGGCGAGCGTCGACTTGCCATGGTCGATATGGGCGATGATGGAGAAATTGCGGATGCGGTCGAGCGGAGTCATGGCGCGCTCCTAGCAGCGACGCCGCGCGGGGGATAGACGGCCGACCTAAAGCTTGCGCGCGATGAGATGATAGCAGCGCGCGACCTGCCGATACGGGTCCAGCCGGCCCGCCAGCCATTCGGCCTGCAACACGTCCTCGGGATCGTCCGCCAAGATCGGACCGGTGTGGTGATCGGTAAAGATGCCGATACCCGACCATTCGACGATCCCGGCGCCTGTCTCGCTCAGCAGCGCCTCGACCGTTGCACGCGTATGATTGCGCATACGCGGGCTTGATCCAGGTTACCGGCCGGCCCCGATAAAAGAACCGCCATCCCGGCGCAGCTTCCCCCCGCGAGCTCTTTCAATCGATCGTGCGTAGGATATTTGTCTTGAACGTTCGGCATGTCGCGGCTAGGGCGCTCACCGGCAATGTTGTCGGGGCGTGGCGCAGTCTGGTAGCGCACTGGTCTCGGGGTCCAGGGGTCGTAGGTTCGAATCCTATCGCCCCGACCATTGCCGATTTTTCGGGGTTCAGCCCCGCTTTCCCCGAACATTTTGCATCTTACGCTGCGATCTCCGCTGTCGCGGGCGCGGCTGTCACGCTTGCGTAAATCGCTGGATTTCTCAGCCCCCCGGCTGGCCTGATCGCAGTCCGACGCGCTACTGTTCAGTCGTATGAAGAGGACAGCACGGGAGAGGATTGTCGTGATCGAGGTCAATTTCGACGGGCTGGTCGGCCCGACGCACAATTACGCAGGGCTCTCGATCGGCAATCTGGCTTCGGCGAACAATGCGGGTGCGGTTTCGGCGCCTAGGCTTGCCGCGCTCCAGGGCGTCGCGAAGATGCGGCGGTTGCTTGCGTTGGGATTCCGGCAGGGGATTTTTCTCCCGCACGTGCGTCCCAATGTCGACTGGCTCCGCGCGCTGGGCTTTGTCGGCAGCGATGCCGAGGTGCTTGCCTTGGCCTGGACCGCCGACCGGGCTCTCGTCGCGAACGCCTTCTCCGCGTCGGCGATGTGGACCGCGAATGCCGGGACGGTATCGCCTGCCCCTAATACCGCCGACGGGCTCTGCCATATCTCGGTGGCGAACCTGTCGACCATGCCGCACCGTGCGAGCGAGTGTGGACAGACCGAGCGTCAGTTGCGGCTCGCGTTCGGCGACGCGCGCTTTTTCCGCGTCCATTCGCCCGTTCCCACAGCCTTCGGCGACGAAGGCGCGGCGAACTTCATGCGGATCGTGCCGCAAGCGGGCGGCGTCGGCGTCGAGATCTTCGTCTATGGCGAAGGGCACGTTGGCGACTTTCCGTCCCGCCAGTCACGCACCGCAAGCGAAGCGGTCGCGCGTCGCCACGGCCTCGACCCCGCGCGCACGCTGATGGTCCGGCAAAGCGACGCTGCGATCGCAGCCGGTGCATTCCACAACGACGTCGTCGCGGTCGCCAACGGAAACGTTCTCTTCGCGCACGAGCACGCCTTCGCCGACCCGCAGGCGTTCTATCGTGACTTGCACCGGCTCGTGCCGGACGTGGTGATCCTAGCCGTGCCCGCCGACAGGGTCAGCCTGAAGACCGCGATAGGGACCTATCTGTTCAACTCGCAACTCGTCACTGCGGCTGACGGTACGATGACCCTCGTGCTGCCGGCCGAAGCGCGGGAGGATGCCGCGGTATGGACGTGGTTGACCGAGCAGGTCGCGGATGGCGGTCCGATCCGCCGGCTCGAAGTCGTCGATGTCCGGGAATCGATGCGTAACGGCGGCGGCCCCGCCTGCCTGCGGTTGCGCGTCCAGGTCAACGAGGACGCGCTGGCGTCGATCGATCCCCGGTTCCTGCTGAACGATACGATCTGCACCCGGATCGAACACGTCGTCGCCCGCGAATGGCCGGAAGCGATCGGCTTCGACGACCTCGGCGATCCGCGACTGTGGGAACGCTGCGCGCGCGCGCGCGCCGCACTGACCCGGACACTTGGCTTCGGCGCTGACGAAATCTGAGCGTTACTCGGGAGAAGCGCCCCGCCCGTCCGTGCGACACTCTCGTATCCGGGCGGGGCGCCGTGGACGCTTCATCGATCGACGCGCGTCTCTATGGGCAAGCTAACACGGCCGGTGCCGTTGAAAACTTCCGTTCGTCAAGTTTGGCGGTCGTCCATCCCGATTATCGCCCGGTATGCCGATGATCCGCTGCACCCTGACCTTAAGAGGCACCGGTCGCGGCGGGAAGCTTGACCTTGCGAAGCGAGGCGATCACCTGCCGCGCACCCGGCGGTGCCACCTGAACGAATAGCTCGAACAGTGCCTCGTCGGTGAACTGCTCGATGTCGGTGCCAAGCGGCAAGGCGATCGCCTGCCGGCTGCGCGCGCCGGGTTGCGCTTCGATCACGATCGTCCGCCAAGCCATCCCGACCGGCGGTTCGCCGCCGATGTCGCTGAATTCGCCCGGGATCATGTTACGGAGTCGCAACCGACGGTCCGTATGCTTGGCAAACCACGCATCGTCGCCCGCGGCGGCGATCTGCACCGCTATCGTCTGTCCATTCATACCGCTTCCTCACATCGATCGGTATCGCTGATCATAGCGACGCGGTGTTGCCGCACCACCACAGATGCAAGCCAGAAAATCCCACGATCCAACTTCCTATTGATAATAGTTATCATAAACATTAGCGGGGCGGTTCTCGATAAGGAAACTTCATGACACGTCGTCGCTTCGGCACCGCCCTTCTGCTTGGTTCTACGCTCGCCGCATTGCCGGTGCAGGCGCAAGTGCGCACCGAGGACGAAACCGGCGCCATCGTCGTGACGGGGCAGCATGCGCGTGGTCAGGCGTCTTCGGGTACCAAGACGGACACGCCGCTCGCCGAGACGCCGCAATCGATCAGCGTCATCACCGCCGACGACATTGCCGGGCGCAGTCTCCAAAATCTCAATCAGGCGCTGCGCTTCGTCGCCGGCGTCACGCCGGAAACGCGCGGCTCGAGCGGCGAGGTCTACGACCAGTTCAAGCTGCGGGGGTTCGACGCGCCGGTCTATCTCGACGGGCTGAAGCAGTTCGGCAGCGCGTCCGGCTACGCGGTCCCGCAGATCGACGTCTCGCGGCTCGATCGGATTGAAGTCATCAAGGGCCCCGCTTCGGTGCTCTACGGCCAGTCCAGCCCCGGCGGGCTCGTAGCGGAGTCGAGCAAGCTGCCGCTCGACCAGGCGTTGTACGGCGCGATCGGCGGGACCTACGGCAACTACGATCTCTACCGCATCGATGCCGATATCGGCGGCCGTGCCGGTGCGGGCGTCCTTTGGCGGATCAACGGCAGCGTCAACGGTGCCGATACGCAGCAAAAGTTCGGCAAGCGCGAGCGCCAGACGATCTCGGGCGCGGTGACCGTCGGCGCGGGCAGCTCGACCAGCTTCACGCTGCTCGGCGCCTATTCGCACGATCCGTACAATGGCGATTACGGCGTGTTCCCGGCCAGCGGCACGTTGATCGCCAACCCCAACGGCAAGCTGCCGACCAGCTTCGACGGCGGCGAGGCGGGTAACCGGTTCAGCCGCGAACAGGCCGCGCTCACCTACATCTTCCGTCACGATTTCGGCGGCGGCTGGGCGTTCCGCTCGTCGGGCCGGTATCAGTATGTGAAGTCGAACCTCGGCCTGATCTATACCGCCGGCGCCCTCGATGCGACCGACCCGACCCAGCAGACCTATAGCCGCGCCTCGTATGCGACCCGCGAGCAGCTCAACAACTGGACGTTCGACAACCAGCTGACCGGCACGGTGCAGACCGGTCCGGTCAAGCACACGCTGTTGTTCGGGGCCGACCGCCAGGTCGCGCATTCGGCCGAAGTCGGCGCGTTCGGCACCGCGCCATCGCTGAACGGGTTTGTCCCGGTCTATGGCACGGTGGTTGTACCGACCACGCCGGAAGCGATCGGTGGTCAGTTCACGATCGACGCGCGCCAGCGCCAGCAGGGCCTTTACGCGCAGGATCAGATGGCGCTCGGCGACCTTCGCGTCGTAGTCAGCGGTCGCCAGGACTGGGCGCGCGCGCAGCAGATCGGCGCTGCGGCGAAGAACGACGAGAAGTTTACCTATCGCGCCGCCGCGCTTTATACGCTGCCGTTCGGTCTGGCGCCGTATGTCAGCTATGCGACGTCGTTCGAGCAACAGGCCGGCACCGTGCTGCGTCCCGATGGCAGTTTCGGCATCGCCGATCCGTCGCTCGGCAAGCAGCTCGAGGCCGGTGCCAAGTTCACCGTGCCCGGCACGCCGATCCTGCTGTCCGGCGCGTGGTTCCGGATCGATCAGACCAACGTGCTGACCTCGACGCCGACGTTCTCGGTCTCGACGCAGACCGGCAAGGTCCGTTCGCAGGGAGTCGAGTTCGAGGGTACGGCGCCCCTGCCCTACGGGTTCGACGCGCGCGTCGCCTATAGCCGCCAGCGCGTGAAGGTCACGCAGGACCTGAACAATCCGTCGCGCATCGGTCGTGGGCTCGAGACGGTCGGGCGTGGCGGCACGACGCTCGCGCTGAACTGGTCCCCGCCCGAGGGTGGCCTGGCCGGGCTGACGATCGGCGGCGCACTGCGCCGCGTCGATCAGGTGTATGCGGGCGTCACGCCGGGCGAAACCATTGGGCGCAACAGCCCGTCCTACACCGTGTACGACGCGCTGATCCGCTACGACCTGGCGAAGTTCGCGCCCTCGCTCCGCGGCCTGAGCCTGGCGGTCAACGGCGCCAACATCTTCGACAAGAAGTATCTGACGTCGTGCTTCGCCAACTATAACTGGTGCTGGTACGGCAACCGCCGCACCGTCCAGGCGACGATCGGCTATCGCTTCTGATGCGGTAACGACGAGACATCCCGGCCGATCGACATTCGGTCATCGGTCGGGTGCGACGAAGCTGTCGGAGTGACGACGTCAGCGTAGCGATCCGGTATGGTCGCCCGATGCTGCCGATCCTCTACAGTTTCCGACGATGCCCTTATGCGATGCGGGCGCGGCTTGCGATCGTGGTGCGCGTGCGCGTGGTCGAACTGCGTGAGATCGTCCTGCGCGCGAAGCCGCCCGCGATGCTTGCGGCGTCACCCAAGGGTACGGTGCCGGTGCTGGTCCTGCCGGACGGGTCGGTGATCGACGAGAGCCTCGGGATCATGCGATGGGCGTTCGTCTCCGGCGACGTCGCGGGGGATGGCGAGACGGATCCGGATGCGTGGATCGCCGCGAATGACGGCGCGTTCAAATATCACCTCGATCGGTATAAATATGCCGACCGCTATGGAGTGAATCGTCTGGAACATCGCGTGTGCGCCACGGACATCCTCGCCAACCTCGACCAACGGTTGCGCGTCGCCGATCATCTCGGACGCGACGCGCTGTCCCTCGTCGATCTGGCGATCATGCCGTTCGTGCGCCAGTTCGCCGAAACCGATCGATCGTATTTCGACGGTTTGCCGATGCCGGGTTTGCAGGCCTGGCTGACGCGGCATCTGTCGTCACGGCTTTTCGAACGGATCATGGTCCGCCCTCCGCCGTGGCAGGACGGCGATCCGCCAACCGTCTTTCCGGAGCACACCTCCTGAGCGGCGATCGTTGTCGATCACCGCTCAGGGTTCGTCACCGCATCATTTTGCCGAAGCGGCAAGCCCACGATCTTCGAGCATCGGACCGATATCCGGGTCCTTGCCGTAGAACGCCTTGAACATCGGACCGTAATCCTCGGTATGGCCCTTCGACAGAATCATGTCGCGGAAGCGCTGGCCGTTCGCGCGCGTCAGCCCGCCATGCGCCATGAACCACGCATACGCGTCGTTATCGAGCATCTGCGTCCACAGATATGCGTAATATCCGGCCGCATAGCCGCCCGCCCAGATGTGCGCGAAATAACTGGTGCGGTAGCGCGGCGGCACGTCCTTCGTGTCCAGCCCCATCGAGTTCAGCGCCTTGGTCTCGAACGCGTCGACATCCTGCGGCCCCGCCGACGCCGGCAGCGAATGCCAGTCCTGATCGAGCGTGGCCGCCGCGACCAGTTCGCCCAGTTCATACCCCTGGTTGAACTTCGCCGCGTTCTTGATCTTCGTGACGAGCGCCTGCGGCATCACCGCGCCAGTGCGGTAATCCTTGGCGTAGTTTGCGAAAACCTCGGGGTCGAGCGCCCAATGCTCGTTGAACTGCGACGGGAACTCGACCCAGTCGCGCGCGGTGTTGGTGCCCGAGACCAGCGGATAGGTCTGGTTCGCGAACAGCCCGTGAAGCGCATGGCCGAACTCGTGGAACATCGTTGTGACGTCGTCGAACGTGATGAGCGCGGGCTGGCCCGGCGCGGGCTTGGTGAAGTTGCCGACGTTATAGACGACCGGCTTGGTTTTCAGCAGCTTCGACTGGCCGACGAAGTTCGACATCCACGCGCCACCCGCCTTGTTGTCGCGCTTCCAGTAATCGAAATACATCAGGCCAAGCTCGGAGCCGTCCTTGTCGTAGACGGTGAAGACGCGGATGTCCGGCTGATAGGTCGGAATATCGCGGCGTTCCTTGAACGTGACGCCGTAAAGCTGGTTCGCAGCGAAGAATACGCCATCGGTGAGCACGCGAGAAATCTCAAAATACGGCTTCAGCTCGTTCTGGTCGAGGTCATACTTTGCCTTGCGCACCTTGTCCGAATAGAAATCCCAATCCGACGGCGCGAGCGGGAACGACGCGCCGGACGCGTTTATGGTCTTCTGTAACTCGGCCGCTTCGCGACGCTGTTCCGCGGCGGTCGCGGGGACGAGCTGGGTCATGAACCCCTTCGCCGCCGCCGGGGTCTTCGCCATCTGGTCGTACAGCGAATAGGCGGCATAGTTCGGATAGCCGAGCAGCTGCGCCTTCTGCGCGCGCAACTGCGCGATCGTCCGGATCAGCGCACGCGTGTCGTTCGCGTCGCCGCGCTGCGACCGGTTCCAGCTCTTCTCGAACAGCGCCGCGCGGGTCGCGCGATCGGAGAGCGAGGCGAGTGCCGGCTGCTGCGTCGTGTTCTGGAGCGACAGCACGTATTTGCCGGGCATACCCCGCTCTTTCGCACCCTCGGCAGCGGCGGCGATCTCGGCATCGCTCAACCCGGCGAGCTTGGCCTTGTCGTCGACCACCAACGCACCCGCCTTGGTGCCGGCGAGCAACTTCTGCTGGAAGTCGGTCGTCGCGGTCGAGATCTGCGTGTTGAGCAATCGCAGCTTGGCCTTGTCGGCATCCTTTAGCTGCGCTCCAGCGTGGAGAAAGTCGCTGTGGTAGATCTCCAGCACTTGGCGTTGCTCGGCATCGAGCCCGAGCGAATCCTTCTTCGCGTACAGCGCCTGGACGCGCGCAAAGAGCTTGGGATCGAGATAGATCGCGTCGCTGTGCTGCGCGAGCTTGGGCGCTTCGGCGGACCGTACCGCGTCGAGCGCATCGTTGGTGTTCGCCTGCGACACGCCGAAGAACGCCTGGCTCGCGCGGTCGAGCGTGCGCCCCGAGCGCTCCATCGCCTCGATCGTGTTCGCGAAAGTCGGTGCCGCGGGATTGTTCGCGATCGCCTTCATCTCGGCGATCTGTTCCACCATGCCCTGCTCGAGCGCGGGCTGGTAATCGGTGTCCTTGATCTGGTCGAAACGTGGCGCCTGGAACGGCAGCGTGCTGGGGACGGTCAGCGGATTGACGCGCGCCGCCTGGACGGGCGCTAGCCCCGCGAAACAGCAGAGGATGGCGGCGGAACGTAGCAAAGTGGAACGCGGCATCGGTGTCTCACAAAGACAGGAGTGATGACGCGCTTCTTGCATGGAGTGTCAGGGCGTTACAATGTCTCATTTATCTCGCGCCCGGGACCGCAAGGCCCACGATACGGCATCGGCGATGCCGCCCCGTGGGCCCTGAACGGCTTGCTCGTCAGACGATCTTTTCGAGCGGCTGGTTCGGGCGATCGGCATAGGCACGGAAGCGTGCCGCGCTACCCTGCGTGTAGGGCTTGGCGAACACCGTCGACACCGTCACCGAATCGCCGGTGGCATGCTCCGGCGTCAACGTCAGCAGCGTGAAGCCCTTGAGGTCCTGGTCGCAGAACCGGACTTCGCCCTTGTTCGCGTCGGCGATCAGCGTGCCGATGCCGGGCAGCAGCGAGCCATAGGACGGGCTGGTGATCGCGGTGCAGCCAAACTCGGCGGCGACCAGCTTGCCCGATGCGTCGTGCAAGTCGTTCGCCCATGCCGCGTGGCTGTCGCCCGACAGCACGATCGGCCGCGACTTCGCGCGCTTGAACGCCGCATAGAGTCGCTCGCGTGCGGGCGGATAGCCGTCCCAGCTGTCGAACCCGAACGGCAAGCCGGCACGGTACGAGGCGATGCTCGCGGTCAGCCGCTCGCGCCACGTCGCCGGCAGCTTCGCCATCGTCTCGGCAAACTTCACCGGCCCGAGCTGGCGCTCCATGTCGGGCCCTGCGACCTTGGCCATCACCACCTGGTTGCCGAGCACCTGCCACGGCTTGCCCGCCGCGACCGAGGTCGCCATCGTCTTCTCGACCCAGGCGAGCTGCGCCGGCCCGAGCAGTTCGCGATCCGTCCGCGCGCGCTCCGCGAGCATCGGTGCGTATTCGGCCTGCGTGATCTCCTCGCCCTTCGACACCACCTGGTGACTGCGTGCGAGCAGCCGGGTCTCGACCATCACCAGCGTCGCGAGATCGCCGAACTCGAAACTGCGGTTGATCGCCGCCCAGGGCTGGCCGGGCTTGGGATCGCGGATCGGCATCCATTCGAAATAGGCCTGCATCGCCGCCGCTTTCCGCGCGTCCCAGTCGCCTTCGGTCTTGGGATCGTGGTTCTCGGCGCCGTGCATCCAGTCGTCGTTGGCGACCTCGTGATCGTCCCACACGCAGATGAACGCGGCGCGGGCGTGCGCGGCCTGCATGTCGGTGTCGCGCTTAACCTGCGCATGCCGCATGCGGTAGTCGGCGAGGCTAACGATCTCGTGACGTGGCTCGACCAAGCGATCGATCTTCTTGGCGATGTCCGCGCCGTAACCGTCGACGCCGTATTCGTAGATATAGTCGCCGAGGTGCAGCACCGTGTCGACGCGGTCGAGCTTGGCGATTGCGTCATAGGCGTTGAACAGCCCGCCCGCGTAGAGCTGACACGAGACGACCGCCATGACGACGTCGGCGACCTTGCCCTTGGGCAGCGTGCGGAACCGGCCGACCGGCGAGCGCGTGCCGTCGGCGGCGTCGAACCAGTAGCGGTATTCGCGGCCCGGCTGGAGCCCGGTCGCCTCGACCTTGGCGGTGAAGTCGCGGGCGGCACGCGCCTTGACGCTGCCCGAGCGGAGCGGCTTGCCGTTCTCGGTTTCGGCCACGTGCCACGTCAGCGCGATGTCGCCGGCCTGTGCGGCCTCGACCGGGGTGGCGCGGGTCCACAGGATGGCACCATCGAGCGAAGGATCGCCGCTCGCCACGCCGTGATCGAAGCGGAGCTTGGCCGCGCCCGCTGCATGCGTCGCGGCCGAGGGCAGCGCGAGCGTTGCACCCGAACCGGCGAGTTTCAGCGCAGTCTTCAAAGCATCGCGGCGGTTGATCGTCATTGAACAGGGCTTTCGTTATTAGGCACCGCCGCGGTAGGCGCACTCCGCTACACTCCGGTGGCAACCCTGTGACAGTGCCGTGACTGGACTGTCATCTTGCTTTCATGAAGACGCCGTTTAACCGTCACGTTCCCTGCCTAGTGCCGATGCACGAACACGGGGGACACAATGACACGCATCTTTACGCGGCTCGCGCTTGCGACGCTCGCCACGACCTGCTCGACCGCGGCACTGGCCCAGGCGACAACGGAGCCCGGCACGGAGACCACGGCTTCCACCACCCCGAGCGACGAGATCGTCGTCACCGCGCAGAAGCGCGAACAGCGGATCGCCGACGTTCCCGTCACCGTCACCGCGATCACCGGCGCGAAGATGGCGTCGATCGGCGTCAATTCGCTAAGCGAGGTCGCTGCCTACATTCCCGGTCTGCAGATCCAGGAGCAGAGCGCGAACAACCCGGGCTTCGTGATCCGCGGCATCACCTCGGACAACGGCTCGTCACAGCAGGGCGCGCGCGTCACGCTGTATTACAACGGCATCGACATCAGCCGGTCGCGCGGTGCGTATCAGGACCTGTTCGATCTCGAGCGGATCGAAGTCGTGAAGGGCCCGCAGGCGACGCTGTTCGGCACCGCCGCGGCAGTCGGCGCGATCAGCGTCATCTCGGCGAAACCGCAGCCCGGCGTGTCGGGCGCGATCAACGGATCGTACGGCAATTTCAACCGGACGCAGGTGTCGGGCTTCCTCAACGCCGGCAACGACGTGCTCGCCGGGCGGATCGCGTTCGCCTACAAATACCGCGACGGCTATGTCCGCAACATCGCCGGCGATCCGAAGGTGCCGAACCAGAATCAGGGAGGCGTCGACCAGGACGACCTGAACGGCCAGGACCAGCGCGGCCTGCGCGGTTCGCTGCGCTATCGCCCGAGCGACAGCATTACCGCGGATCTCGTCCTGACCTATGACGGCCAGCGCAACCCCGGCACCGCGTTCAAGAGCCGCGCGCATGCCCCGACCGGCGGCCAGACCGGCGATTACGGCTATGCCGAACTCTCGGGCTCGCCATACAGCGAAGCCGTGCTCGGTGCGCGCAAACTCGGGCTCAAGCGCAACGTCTACGACGCCAATCTGACGATCACCGCAGACCTGTCGCCAGGAATCACCTTCACGACGGTCAACGGCTATCGCCGGTTCGATTCGAACGAGGTGTTCGATGCCGACGGTGGCCCCGCCGCATACCTGGAATTCGCCGAAGACGCGAAGGGCGACCAGTGGAGCCATGAGAGCCGCTTCGCGTTCGAAGGGCCGAAATACCGCGCCTCGGTCGGCTGGAACGCGTTCTTCGAAAACGGGTATCAGCGTGTGCCGTTCGCGACCGAAGAGGGTACGTATCTCGCCTGCTCGGTGAGCGCGAGCTTCGCGCCGATCCGCGCGGCGCTCAACGGTGCAGGCATCGCCACAGGTACGTCCTGCGTCGCACCGAACGGTACGATCCCGGCGACGCGGGCGACCGCGGCGCTCACCGGTGGCCGTGCAACGGCAATACCTTACGCCTCGGTGTTCACCAACTACGGCAACAACGACACCTATTCGGTGTTTGCCGACGCGACCTACATCCCGGTACCCGCGCTCGAACTTACCGCTGGCGCGCGCATCCTGATTGAGGATCGCCAGTCGGGCTATTCGTCGGTCCAGCCGAACTCGGTGATCCTCGCGGCGCTCGGCATTCGCACCAGCCTGCTCGGAACGGCGAACACGAACGGCAACAAGTTCGTTGCCGAGAAGAGCTTCACCGCGATCCTGCCGCGCTTCAATGCGCTGCTGAAGCTCAACGACGACGTCAATCTCTATGCCACCATCAGCAAGGGTCGCCGCTCGCCGGTCGTCCAGCTGGCCGCACAGAACACCGCATTCGGCGTCGGTCCGAACCTGCAGGTCGTGCCGCAGGAGAATGTCTGGAACTACGAAGGCGGCATCAAGGGGCGGGTCGGACCGTTCACCGGCGCGGCGTCGGTGTTCTACCAGACCTATGACGGCTTCCAGGTGTCGATCACCAACAACGGCGTCACCACCACGCAGAGCGCCGGATCGGCCAAGAACCTCGGCGTCGAGCTCGAAGGCAATCTGAAGCTCGCCTCGTATCTCTCTGCCTTCGCGACGTTTGCCTATATCGATGGCGGCATCGGCGATGAGGCGGCGAACGGCGTGTTCGCGGGCAATCGCTTCCGTCTCCAGCCCGAGACGACCGCATCGGGCGGCCTGATGCTGCGGCTGCCGGTCGGTGGTGCGACGCTCTATGCGACGCCGAGCATCAACTACCGGACCAAGGTGTTCTTCGAGCTGCCGAACAGCCAGGCGGTCAGCACGCCGGGCTACACGCTCGTCAACGCGCGCGCCGGGCTCGAGTTCGCGGAAGGCCGCTACAGCGTCGGCGGCTTCGTCCGCAACGCGACCAACAAGCGCTATCTGATCGACGCCGGCAACACCGGCGGGGGCTTCGGCATCCCGACCTACATCGCCGGCGAGCCGCGCTTCTACGGCATCGAACTGGGCTCGAAGTTCTGATCCGCCACTAGCCGCGACCGCACCGACCATTCATCCCCGGGGGGACCAATCATGACGTTCGAAACCATCTATACCGACGGCGATATCGACACCAATCCGACCGCCAACCCGCACATCAACGATCTGATCGAGGTGCGGTATTCGCGCCGCCAGACGTTGATGGGCGGCATGTCGGCTACCGCCGCGGCGGTGTTCGGCGGCATGCTGCTGACCGGCTGCGACGACGACAGCGACAGCGGCGCGAGCCCCGTCACGGTCACCGCGACCGCAGGCGGGAGTGCATCGGCCGGCCGCGTGGCGACGCTGACCGGGGCCGCCATCGGCCAGGTCGACAGCGTCAGCTGGACGCAGACCGCCGGCCCCAGCGTCACGCTCGCAGGCGCGACCACGAGCACTGCGACGTTCGTCGTACCCGGTGCGGCCGCTGGCACCGTCCTGACCTTCCTGTTCACCGCCGGATCGGCGCGCGGATCGGTCACTGCCTCGACCAGCGTGACGGTGGGTGCCGCCTCGCTCGGCTTCACCGCAGTGGCGAAGAGCCTCGCCGACGTCGTCGCGGTGCCGACCGGCTATGCGGTGACGGTGCTTTACCGCCTTGGCGATCCGATCGGCAGCGGCGTCGGCGCCTATGCCAATGACGGCAGCGATACGACCTTCTCGAAGCGCGCCGGCGATCACCATGACGGCATGAGCTATTTCGGGTTGTCGGCCGCCGGCACGCCCGATGCCGACGGCAACACGCGCGGATTGCTCGTGCTCAACCACGAGAACATTACGCAGGCCTATCTGCATCCGAATGGCCCGACCACGACCGGCGGCGTCCGTCCCGAAGCCGAGGCGCTGAAGGAGATGGAGTGCCACGGCGTGTCGGTGATCGAGATCAGCCGCGCCGCCGCGTGGAGCTATGTCACGACCTCGTCGTTCAACCGCCGCATCACCCCGCTGACGCCGATGAGCTTCTCGGGACCTGTGCGCGGCGCCGACAGCCTCAAGACGCGCTACTCGCCCGACGCCACGACGGGACGCGGCACGATCAACAACTGCGCCAATGGTACAATGCCTTGGCACACATACCTGACGAACGAAGAGAACTGGGTCGGCTATTTCCGCCGCGAGGTCGGCGACGGTGCACGCCGTGCGGCGAGCGGCCCAATCGGCGTAAAAGCAAACACGTCGCTCGCGCGGTATGGCAAGACCGAGAGCAGCAGCAGCACGGCTGGCAACTATGGCTGGTGGTCGGTCACGCCGGCAGACACGACCAGCACGGTCTATTCGCGCTGGAACATCACCGCGCAGGCTGGCGCCCCCGCCGACGGCACGGGCGATTTCCGCAACGAGATCTTCCAGTACGGCTGGGTGGTCGAGATCGACCCGTTCGACGCCACCTCGACGCCGCGCAAGCGTACCGCGCTGGGCCGGATGAACCATGAGGGCTGCCAGATCGGCCGGACCATCGCCGGCGTGAAGCCCGCGTTCTACATGGGCGACGACGCGCAGAACGAATATATCTACAAGTTCGTGTCGGCTACGCCGTGGTCGGCGGCAGATGCAAGCGCGGCGAACCGTCTGGCGATCGGTGACAAGTATCTCGATACTGGAACACTTTACGTTGCGAAGTTTGCAGCGGACGGTAGCGGCCAGTGGCTCCCCCTGGTCTTTGGCCAGGGACCTCTCACCTCGGCGAATGCGGCGTATCCGTTCTCGAGCCAGATCGATGTGCTGATCAATACGCGACTTGCCGCGGATGCACTGGGTGCGACGCGGATGGATCGCCCGGAATGGACCGCGGTGAACCCGGCGACCGGCGAGATGTACTGCACACTCACCAACAACTCGTCGCGTACCGTGGCGACCGCGGACGCGTCGAACCCGCGCGCCTATGTCGATCCGAAGACCACCGGCGGCCAGACCACGGGTAACGCCAACGGTCACATCATCCGTCTGCGCGAGACGGGCGATACGTCCGAGGCGACGACGTTCGCGTGGGACATCTATGCGTTCGGGGCCGGTTCTGATCTGGATGCAGCCAACATCAACCTGTCGGGGCTCGATGCGACCAACGACTTCTCGTCGCCCGACGGCTTGTGGTTCGGCCTGCCGAGCAATGCGTCGGGGACGATCGCGCCGGTGATGTGGATCGAGACCGACGACGGCGCGTACACCGACGTTACCAACTGCATGCTGCTCGCCTCGGTGCCGGGGATCGTCAACGATGGCGGTACGCGGACGGTGACGAACACGATCGGTACGGCAACCGGCTCGGTAACGACGCGGATTGGCAAGGCACCGGGGGCGGCACTGCGCCGCTTCCTGGTCGGGCCGAAGGAGTGTGAGATCACGGGCATTCATTCGACGCCGGACGGCCGGTCGCTGTTCGTCAACATCCAGCATCCCGGCGAGAATGGCGGGCCGACGAACATCACCAGCAGCTGGCCTGCCAACCAGGCGGGCGCGGTGGCAGCTCCGTCACGGCCGCGGTCGGCGACGATCGTGATCACGAAGACCGACGGGGGTGTGGTGGGGCTTTAAGCTTCGGAGTTTGCTGATCCTCCCCCGCGAGGGGGAGGATCGACTAACGCACCACCCCGGCGAAGGCCGGGGCCCAATTGGGGGACGTCGCTCATCAGCGCTGTGCGTCGTTACCTCGGCTTTCCCAATTGGGCCCCGGCCTTCGCCGGGGTGGTGCATTCTCGCCAAATGGTATCGTTGTCATAGGCTTGGGACTCGTCTCTCACGAGCAGCGGTAGCTATCAGACCAACCCAGCCGGAATCCGCGCAAGAGCCTCCTGTTCGATCTTCTCCAGTTCATCCCGCGTCTGGACGATCGCCTCGCGCTGGGCATCGAGCAGGTCGATCCGCTGGCGACAACGTTCGGCCAGCGCGCGCATCTGCTCCACATGCTGCGGGTCGGCGTCGTAGAGGTCGAGGAACTCTTCGATGTCGCGCAGCGTGAAACCGAGACGTTTGCCGCGCAGGATCAGCTGCATCCGGGCCACTTCGCGCCGCGTGTAGACGCGCGTCGTGCCGATCCGGCAGGGCTCGATCAGCCCCTTGTCCTCGTAGAAGCGGAGCGTCCGCGCGCTCACGCCGAGCATGCGCGAGACCTCCTGTATGCCGGTCAGATCGTCCTGTCGGTCGTTCACGCGTCCACTCCCCTCGCCTCCGACGCCGCCGCCTTTGCGGTCTCTTCAGCGACAAGTTCCTTTTTGGATAGCTTGCCGATCAGCGTCTTGGGCAGACTGTCGCGGATTTCTACCTCGCGGGGAAGCTCGATCTTGCTGATCTTGTCGCGCAGAAAATCGCGCAGTTCTAGCGGGGTAGCGACCAAACCTTCGGCCAGCACGACGAACGCCTTGGGGGCCTGCCCGCGGTATTTGTCGGGCACGCCGATCACCACCGCTTCGAGCACCGCGGGGTGTTCGTACAGCGCCTCCTCGATCACGCGCGGATAGACGTTGTAGCCGCCGGCGAGGATCAGGTCCTTGATCCGGTCGACGATGAACAGATAGCCGTCCGCGTCGAGATGCCCGACATCGCCGGTACGCAGCGCACCGTCGGCGAACAGGTCGGCGGTGGCGGCGGGCTTGTGCCAATAGCCCTGCGTGATCTGAGGCCCGCGCGCGCAGATCTCGCCATTCTCGCCGACGGGCAGCAGCCGGGTCGGGTCCTCCCGATCGCGGATCTCGATCGTCGTGCCGGGAAAGGGCAGCCCCGCGGAGCCTGGTTTGTTGAGGCCATCGATCGGGTTGCAGGTGATGATCGGCGAAGCTTCCGAGAGACCGTACCCCTCGCACAATTTGGCGCCAGTCGCTGCCTCGAAGGCGATCCTCACCTCCGCTGGCAGCGGTGCGCCGCCCGAGATGCAGGCGTGGATCGAGGACAGGTCGATCTTCTGCGTCTCGGCAGCCGTGGTAATCGCCGCGTAGATCGTGGGGACCGCGGGGAAATAGCTCGGCTTGGTCCGGTCAATCGTCTTGAGCAATTGCTGCAATTCGAAGCGCGGCAGCAGGATCATCTCCGCGCCGGTGCGGATCGAATACGTCAGCACGGTGGTCAGCGCAAAGACGTGGAACAGCGGCAGCGCGCCCATCACGCGGTCCTGATGCGGCTGCTCGCCACCGACGAACACGACCATCGCATCGGCGTTCGCGACGAGGTTGGCATGGCTGAGCATCGCCGCCTTGGGCTCGCCGGTGGTGCCGCCGGTATATTGCAGCACCGCGACCTCGTCCGGGGAAACGGTAACGGGGGACGGCGCGCCCTTTGCCTTCAGCAACGCATCGAACGTCGAATGCCGCGCATCGTTGGGCGCCCGCCCGATCTCGGCGCGCTTGAAGATGCGGTAGGCGATCGACTTCAGCGTCGGCAGAGCGCCTGCGATCGGACAGGTTATGACGTGCTTCACGCCCATCTGCCCCGCGACCTTGAGGACGCGCGCGTGGATCTCGGCGATGTCGCAGGTGGCGATGATCGTCGCGCCCGAATCCTCGAGCAGATGCGCCAGCTCGCGCTCGACATAGAGCGGGTTGACGTTGACGACGACGCCGCCCGCCTTGAGGATCGCGAAGAACAGGATCGGATAATAGGGCGTGTTCGGCAGGCACAGCGCGACGCGCGTGCCCTTCACGACGCCCATGTCCTGGAGTCCCCGCGCCGCCCGATCGACCGACTCGCCGAGCGCGGCATAGGTCAGCGTCCGCCCCATGAAGTCGAGCACGTTGCGCGACCCGAACCGGCGCACCGACGCATCGAGCATGTCGCCCAGCAGCCGCGGCTCGCCCAGCAACGGTACGCCGATCGCCTTGCCCCCGGAAGTGTCCTGCATCTCGCTCTCCATTGCTCGGTGTGCGTAAGCCATATTGTCGGCCGCTTCACCTTGACGTAAAGGTGAGGTATCGCACCTTAAGGGTAACCCGCAAGCGTTAACCGGGTCGACCGCAATATGAGAGGATCATCGTGACCAACGTCGTCATCGCCGGGTACGCCCGTTCGCCGTTCCACCTCGCCGGCAAGGGCGAGCTCGCCCGCGTCCGTCCGGACGATCTCGCCGCGCAGACGATTCGCGGGTTGCTCGACAAGACCGGCGTCGATCCCGCCGAGATCGAGGACATCATCCTCGGTTGCGCCTTCCCCGAGGGCGAGCAGGGCCTCAATGTCGCCAAGCTGATCGCACAGATCGCCGACCTGCCGATCTCGGTCGGCGGGATGACGGTCAACCGGTTCTGCGGCTCGTCGATGAGCGCGATCCACATCGCCTATGGCCAGATCGCGGTCGGCGCGGGCGAGGCGTTCATCTGCGCGGGCCTCGAATCGATGAGCCGCGTGCCGATGGGCGGCTACAACCCCCTCCCCAACCCCGAGCTCGCGAAGAAGAGCGCCGGCGCGTACATGGGCATGGGCGAGACCGCCGAGAACGTCGCGCGCAACTATCAGATCACGCGCGCCGAGCAGGATGCGTTCGCGGTCAAGAGCCAGGACAAGGCTGCCGCGGCCCGCGCCGATGGCCGCTTGTCCAACGAGATCGTGACGATCCAGACCAAGGCGGGCCCGGTCAGCCAGGACGGCACGATCCGCGCTGGCACGACCACCGAAGCGCTCGCCGGCTTGAAGCCTGCGTTCAGCGCGGACGGTTCGGTGACCGCCGGCACCTCGTCGCCGCTGACCGATGGCGCGTCTGCGGTGCTGGTCACCTCGGAAGAGTTCGCCAAGAAGCACGGCCTGACGATCCTCGCGCGGATCAAGTCGATCGGCGTGTCGGGTTGCGCGCCCGAGACGATGGGGCTTGGCCCGATCGGTGCGTCGAAGAAGGCGCTGGAGCGCGCCGGGATCACCGTCGCGGACCTCGACGTGGTCGAGATCAACGAGGCGTTCGCGAGCCAGGCGATCGCCTGCATCCGCGACCTCGGGCTGAAGGACGAGACGATCAACCTCGATGGCGGCGCGATCGCGATCGGCCATCCGCTCGGCGCGACCGGCGCGCGGATCGTCGGCAAGGCGGCTGCGCTCTTGTCGCGCGAAGGTGGCCGTTATGCGCTGGCGACGCAGTGCATCGGCGGCGGTCAGGGCATCGCTACGGTGCTGGAGCGCGCATGATGGTCGACGCTGTGAAAAAGGTCTGCGTCATCGGCGCAGGCGTGATGGGCGCGGGCATTGCCGCGCAGATCGCCAATGCCGGCATCCCGGTGCTGCTGCTCGACATCGTCCCCCGCGAGGGTGACGACCGCGACGCAGTGGCCAAGGGCGCGGTTGCCAAGATGCTCAAGACCGATCCCGCGCCCTTTATGTCAAAGCGTGCGGCCAAGCTGGTCGAGACGGGCAACATCGACGATCATCTGGGTCGCGTCGCCGAGTGCGACTGGATCGTCGAGGCGATCGTCGAACGGCTCGACATCAAGCAGGCGCTTTATGCCAAGCTCGAAGCGCTGAAGCGTCCGGGCACCGCGGTGTCGTCGAACACCTCGACTATCCCGCTCGGCAACCTCGTCGAGGGGCGGTCGGACCAGTTCAAGGCCGACTTTCTGATCACGCACTTCTTCAACCCGCCACGCTACATGCGGCTGGTCGAGATCGTCCGCGGCGAGCATACCGACGTCGCGGTCGCCGAGAAGGTCGAGGATTTCGTCGATCGCTTCATGGGCAAGCGGATCGTGCGCGCGAAGGACACGCCGGGCTTCATCGCCAACCGCATCGGCACCTACTGGCTGGCGATCGCGATCAACGCGGCGATGGACCAGGGGCTGACCGTCGAGGAAGCTGACCAGATCGGCGGACGTCCGATGGGCGTGCCGAAAACCGGGATCTTCGGGCTGGTGGATCTCGTCGGCGTCGATCTGATGCCGCTGCTGTCGAAGAGCCTTTCTTCTACGCTGCCGGCTGGCGATCCGTATTTCGATACGGTGCGTCCGCTGCCACTGGTCGACAAGATGATCGCGGAAGGGTTCACCGGCCGCAAGGGCAAGGGCGGGTTCTACCGCTTCGACAAGGCGACGCGGACCAAGCTCTCGCTCGACCTCGCGACCGGCGAGTACCGTGCTGAAGCCAAGCCCGCTGAATTGCCGGGCAAGACAGGCAAGGACCTCGCGGCGCTAATCGCTGAGCCGGGCGAGATCGGCACCTATGCTTGGTCGATCCTCGGGAACACGCTGTCCTATGCGGCGATGCTCGTCGGCGAAGCAGCAGACGATGTCGTCGCGATCGATGACGCGATGAAGCTCGGCTACAACTGGAAATACGGGCCGTTCGAGCTGATCGACCGGATGGGTCCCGGCGTGCTCGCCGCGCGCCTTGCCGAGGAAGGTCGCGACGTTCCTGCGATCCTGACGACCGCGGGCGACCGTCCGTTCTACCGCGTCGAGAACGGCCAGCGTCAGTACCTCACGGCTGGCGGCGAGTATGTCGACGTGCCGCGTGCGGACGGTGTCGAGCTGCTGGAGGACATCAAGCTCCGTTCACAGCCGATCCTCACGAACCTGTCGGCGTCGCTCTGGGATGTCGGCGACGGCGTCGCGGCGCTCGAGTTCCACACCAAGATGAACGCGCTCGACGATCAGGTCGTGGCACTGATCAACGAGGCGATCCCGGTCGTCCGCGAGCGCTTCAAGGCGCTGGTGGTGTATAACGAGGCGTCGAACTTCTCGGCAGGTGCGAACCTCGGCGCGGCGATGTTCGCGGTCGGCGCGGGCCTGTGGGACATGGTCGAGGCCAGCGTCTCGGGTGGCCAGCAGGCGTACAAGGCGCTTAAATACGCGCCCTTCCCGGTCGTCAGCGCGCCGGCCGGGCTCGCGCTCGGTGGCGGGTGCGAGATCCTGCTCCACTCCGATGCGGTGCAGGCGCATGCCGAGACCTATGCAGGGCTCGTCGAGTGCGGCGTCGGGCTCGTCCCCGGCTGGGGCGGCAATGGCGAGATGCTCGACCGCTGGAGCAAGTCGCGTACGCTGCCGAACGGGCCGATGCCGGTGCTGACCAAGGTGTTCCAGGCGGTCTCCACCGCGCAGGTCGCCAAGTCGGCGGCGGAGGCGAAGGAGATGATGATCCTGCGCAAGGCCGACGGCATCACGATGAACCGCGACCGGTTGCTGGCGGATGCGAAGGCCAAGGCGCTGTCGCTGGTCGACGGCTATGTCGCGCCGGAGAAGCCGACCTTCCGCCTGGCGGGCGCGAGCGGCCGGACGGGGCTGAACATGGCGGTTGCGGACTTCCACAAGAAGGGCATGGCGACCGACTACGACCTCGTCGTCGCGGATCGGCTTGCCGAGGTGCTGACCGGTGGCGAGGCCGATCTGGTCGACACCGTGACCGAGGACCAGTTGCTCGACCTGGAGCGCGCAGCGTTCATGGCGAGCGTTAAGGATCCGCGGACGCAGGCGCGCGTCGTCCACATGCTGCAAACGGGCAAGCCCCTCCGCAACTGACCCTGTTCCCCCGCGAAAGCGGGGGCCCAGGATCAAGCAGCGCCGCGTTCGTTACCCTGGGCCCCCGCCTTCGCGGGGGAACACCACGCGAATGAACACATTTTCACCGCGCGGAATCAGTAAGAAGACTTGACTTGTCTTCGTACAATTCTACGGCCAAACGATACATGCCGTATACGGCAGCAAGCTCGCGGTAACGTCGCTGGCCTGACAAGATTTTAACGACCGTACAGATACGGCGTCCCTACATCCAAGGAGAGGATAGAAGATGTCCCTGTTGATTATCGGTGCATTGCTCGCGGGCGCGCCCGCCACCGCCGAGACCGTTATCGGCCGCTGGAAGACCGAGACGCACAACGCCATCGTCGAGATCGCCCGCTGTGGCCCGTCGATCTGCGGCAAGATTCTCACCTCCGATGCGCTGCGCGCCAATCCTTCGATGAAGGACGCGAACAACGCGAACACCGCGCTGCGCAATCGTCCGATCCAGGGCATGCAGATGCTGAGCGGGTTCAAGCCCGACAAGGACGGCGTGTGGAGCAGCGGTCAGGTCTACAATGCCGAGGACGGCAAGACCTACAGTGGCAAGATCACCCCGCTTGGCGCGAACCAGCTGAAGTTGCGCGGTTGCGTCTTCTTCCCGCTCTGCAAGACCCAGACCTGGACGCGCGTGCGCTGAGTTGCACTGTTCCGTCTTCCACTATCAGTATAGCTTTCAGGATCTTATCCATGACGTTTCGCACCAAAGCTCCACTTCTCGCGGTATCCGCGCTCGTGTCCGCTTTCGGATTCGCCAGCACCGCCTATGCCGACGCCTTCTATCTCCAGGCGCAGTCCGCGCGTGGCGCCGGCCGCGCGTTCTCGGGCGAGGGCGCCGATACCGGTCCTGACTCGCTGTGGTGGAACCCCGCGGCGATCGCCGGCATCCGTGACGGCAGCGCGACGCTCGCCGCCTCCGCGATCCTGCCAAAGGGCGACGTGGTCGATACCGGCACGCGCATCTGCCGCCCGGGCCAGCCCTGCACGGGGATCAGCGGCCAATCGAACTCGCGCGACCCGATCAACAAGGGCGTCGTGCCATCGGGTGCGGTCGCGTATCCGCTGACCGATCGGATCGCGGTGGGCCTCGCGGTAACCTCGCCGTTCAGCTTCACGACCAACTACGACGCGAACAGCTGGGCGCGGTACAGCGCCGACAAGACGCGGTTGCGGACGATCGACATCCAGCCTTCGGTCGGCATCGTCGTGACGGATTGGCTCCGCGTAGGTGTTGCGCTCAACGTCGAATATACCGACGCGTCGCTCAGCAACGCGCTGCCCAATCTGTCCGCGGCGTTGCCCGATGGCCAGCAGGAGCTGAAGGGCGATGGCTGGGACTTCGGCTGGACCGCGGGTGTGCAGCTCCACAACGACTTCGCGACGGTCGGGATCAGCTACAAATCGAGCATCCGCCACAATTTGAAGGGTGATCTGACCGTCAGTGGCCTCGTCGGGCCGCTGGCGTCGTCGAACATGACCGTGTCCGGTGCGAAGGCCGCGTTCAACACGCCGGGTCAGGTGATCGTCGCAGGGCGGTTCCGCGGTACCGACAAGCTTACGCTCAACGCGCAGGTGGTCGCGTACAGCTGGAGCAAGTTCGACACGATCGATCTCGGCGCGCCGCTCAACACCGCGATCCCCGAGAACTACATGGACAGCTGGAGCCTCGCCGGCGGGTTCGATTACGACGTCACGCCGAAGCTGACCGTGCGCGCCGGCCTGCAGCGGACCAAGTCGCCGACGCAGGACGGTTCGCGCGACGCGCGCGTGCCCGATGCGGATCGGTGGACTTATGCGGCGGGTGGCTCGTACCAGCTGTCGCGTCGCATCGCGCTCGACGCTGCCGCGCAATATGTCGACTTCGAAAATACGACGATCGACCGTATCACGGCGGCTTATGTCGGGACGGCCGCGCAGACCAACATCCTAACCTCGGGTGCGCTGCGCAACGCGTCGGCAGTCGTGCTCTCGCTCGGGGGGCGGGTGAGCTTCTAAATCCGCCGTCACGATCCTCCCCCTCGCGGGGGAGGATTTCATACCTCGACCAGTCTCAAGCCCTCGGCGTAAACGCGCTGCTTGGCTGCATAACCGGCCGCCGACATCTTCAGGCCGGCAATCGCTTCCGGAGTCAGTTCGCGGACCGCCTTGGCTGGTGCACCGACGATCAGGCTGCCGGCCGGGAAGACCTTCCCCTCCGTCACCAGCGCGTTCGCACCGATCAGGCAATTCTCGCCGATCACCGCGTTGTTGAGGATAGTCGCGCCCATCCCGACCAGCACGTTGTCGCCGACCGTGCAGCCATGCAGGATTGCGTGATGGCCGATCGTGCAGCCTTCACCGACGGTCAGCGGCGCGCCGGGATCGGAGTGCAGCATCGCGCCTTCCTGGATGTTGGTCCGCGCACCGACGAGGATCGGCGTGTTGTCGGCGCGGATCACCGCCCCGAACCAGACGCTGGCCCCCTCCCCCAGCCGCGTGTCGCCGATCACGTCGGCGGACGGTGCGACCCAGGCGTCGTCGGCCAGCGTCGGTCGTCTACCCTCAATCGCGTAGAGTGGCATCAGGCGGCGTTCCTTTCCTTTGCCCGCGCGCGGAACGCGTGGAGCAGCGGCTCGGTATAGCCGCTCGGCTGCGTCAGGCCATCGAACACGAGCGCGCGGGCGGCCTGGAACGCGAGGCTGTCGTCCTCATACCCCGCCATCGGCCGGTACAGCGGATCACCCGCATTCTGCGCGTCGACCTTCGCCGCCATCCGCCGCAGTGCCGCGTCAGCCTGCTCCGGCGTGGCGATGCCGTGGAGCAGCCAGTTCGCCATGTGCTGCGAACTGATCCGCAGCGTGGCACGGTCCTCCATCAGGCCGATGTCGTGGATATCCGGCACCTTCGAGCAGCCGACCCCTTGGTCGACCCAGCGCACGACATAGCCGAGGATACCCTGCGCGTTGTTCTCCAGTTCCTCGCGCACCTCGTCCGGCTGCCAGTTGTGCCCGGTCGCGACGGGGATCGTCAGCAGCGCATCGAGCGAGGCGATCGGCTCGGCCTTGCGCTCCGCCTGCCGCGCGAACACGTCGACGCGGTGGTAGTGCGTCGCGTGCAGCGTCGCGGCGGTCGGTGACGGCACCCACGCGGTGTTCGCGCCGGTCATCGGATGCGCGATCTTCTGCTCCAGCATGTCCGCCATCCGGTCCGGCGCGGCCCACATGCCCTTGCCGATCTGCGCCTTGCCGCTGAGCCCGCAGGCGAGCCCGATCTGGACGTTGCGATCCTCATACGCCTTGATCCACGACGAGGCCTTCATCTCGCCCTTGCGGATCATCGGACCGGCGCGCATCGAGGTGTGCATCTCGTCGCCCGTGCGGTCGAGGAAGCCGGTGTTGATGAACACGACCCTGTCCTTCACCGCGGCGATGCAGGCGGCGAGATTGGCGGAAGTGCGGCGCTCCTCGTCCATCACGCCGACCTTGATCGTGTGGCGCGCAAGGCCGAGCAGGTCTTCGATCGCTTCGAACAGGCGGTTGGTGAAGGCGGCTTCGTCGGGGCCGTGCATCTTCGGCTTGACGATGTAGATCGAGCCCGCGCGGCTGTTGCGGATCGGGCTGGTGCCCTTCAGATCGTGCAGCGCGATCAACGACGTGACGATACCGTCGAGGATGCCCTCGGGCGCCTCGCTGCCGTTAGCGAGCAGGATCGCTGGCGTCGTCATCAAGTGGCCGACGTTGCGGACGAACATCAGGCTGCGGCCGGGGAGCGTGAACGCGCTGCCGTCGGGTGCGGTGTATGGGCGATCCGGTTCGAGCGAGCGCGTGACCGAGCGACCGCCCTTGTCGAAGCGAGCCGTCAGGTCGCCCTTCATCAGCCCCAGCCAGTTGGTGTAGGCGGCCACCTTGTCGTCGGCATCGACTGCGGCGATCGAATCCTCAAGATCGGCGATCGTGCTAAGCGCGGATTCAAGCACGACATCGGCGAGGTTCGCAGGGTCGCCCCGACCGATCGGATGCTCAGAGTCGATCACGAGTTCGATGTGCAGGCCGTTGTGACACAAAAGGATATTGTCGCCCGCATGGCCAACGAGCTGGCTCTGATCGGCGAGTTCAGGCGTACCACCCGTCCAGTCGGTCCACGATCCGTTCGCCAACGGCACCGCATCGTCGAGGAACGCCTTCGCCCACGCGATCACCTGCGCACCTCGGGCGGCGTCATAGCCCTTGCCGGACGCCGCGCCCGGAATCGCGTCGGTGCCGTAGAGCGCGTCGTAGAGGCTTCCCCATCTTGCGTTCGCGGCGTTCAGCAGGAAGCGAGCGTTGAGGATCGGAACCACCAATTGCGCGCCGGCGAGCGAGGCGACCTCCGCATCGACGTTGGTCGGGGCAACCGAGAACGGCGCAGGCTCGTCGACCAGATAGCCGATCTCGCGCAGGAACGCCTGATACTCGGGCTGCTCGATCGGCTTGCCGGCCCGGGCTTCGTGCCACGCGTCGATCTTCGCCTGAAGGTCGTCGCGGACCGCCAGCAGCGCGGCATTCTCTGGCGCGAACTTAGCGTAGATGTCCGAGACGCCCTGCCAGAACGCGGCCGCATCCAGGCCCGTGCCTGGCAGCGCCTGCGTATCGATGAAGTCCACCAGCGATGCGGCGATCTTGAGATCTGCCTTTTCGATCATCTTGGCCATGCTGCTCTCCTATGCTCTGCAGCACGATAGACGCCCGCCACCTTCGCCACTAGACATCATAAACCGAAAGCTGTTGATCGCCTGGAGAACGAATGGATCCCGACATCGTCCTCTTCGCCGAAGTCGTCCGCACCGCCAGCCTCAGCGCGGCGGGGCGTTCGATGGGTATCTCGCCGGCGATGGTTTCGAAGCGGATCGCGCGGCTGGAGGCCCGGCTGGGCGTGCGGTTACTCAACCGCACGACGCGTCGCCTCGACCTTACCGCACGCGGCGCAGCGTATCACCGCGACATGGTGGAGATCCTCGCCGCGATCCGCGACGCCGAGGCGCGGGTGTCGGACCGCGCGGACACGCCGGCCGGGCCGCTTCGGGTCAGCGCACCCACGTCGTTCGGTCGCCTCCACATCGCCCCGCATCTGAAGCCGTTCCTCGACGCGCATCCTGCGATCGAACTCGACCTCGATCTGTCGGACGGCTTCTCGGATGTGATCGGCGACCGGCTTGATCTCGCGATCCGGATCGCCCCAGCCGTGCCGCCAAGCCTGATCGGCCATCGCCTCGCCGACAGCCGTCGGGTCCTGTGCGCTGCTCCGAGCTACAGTGCGCCGTGCGACGCGGCCGATCTTACGGAACATCGCGTGCTCGCGGCGAAAGGCCAGATGCCGTGGCGCTTGGCTGGACCCGATGGCGACGTCACGATCGATCGCCCGAGCTATGTCGCAACCAACTCCAGCGAGGTGGTGCGCGAACTCACGCTGGCTGGCGTCGGCATCGCGCTACGGTCGCTATGGGATGTCAGCGCGGACTTGGCGAGTGGCCGGCTCATGCGTGTCCTCCCGGAACTGGCTGGGTCGGCGGACGTCGGGATCTATGCGGTGCATGCGCGCGGCCCGGTGTCGTCGGGCACCGCTGCGCTACTCGATTACCTGCGCGGTCTCTGGTCGCCAACGCCGCCGTGGGAGTCCTGAACGAGGTCGATCGTCACCGCATCGATCCGCCGCAGCATCGCGACGAACTGCTCGACCTCCGCCCTTGAGAACCCGGCAAAGATGCGGCGTTCCAGATCGAGCGCCTTCGGTGCGACCGAGGCATAGAGCGTGTGACCGTCCTCGGTCAGCTTCAGCAGGTGTGAGCGGCGATCCTCCGGGTTCGCATGCCGCTGCATCAGCCCACGTTCGACCAGCGCGATCGCCGCGCGGCTGACGGTCACCTTGTCCATCCGGGTCTGCTGGCCGACCTGCTGCTGCGTAATTCCGTCCGCTTCGGCTACCACCGCCACCAGCCGCCACTCCGGGATCGTCAGTCCGAACAGCGCTTCGTACGTGTCCGCCACCGCCTCGCTGACAAGGTTCGAGGTGATCGACAGGCGATACGGGATGAAATCGTCCAGGACGAGTGCGCGGGTGGCATCGGAGTTGGGCATATCAAAATCGTAACGATTGACACCAGTTGTTCAACCCGCCAGATTGGTAACAACGGATACCAACTGTCAGGATGTGATCATGGACCATATGGACGTAAACCCGATGGGTCTCGATGGGTTCGAGTTCGCCGAATTCACGTCGCCCGATCCCGACCGGATGGCCGCGCAGTTCGAGCAGTTCGGCTTCGTCGCCGCCTCGACCCATCCGACCAAGGCGGTCACGCGCTATAAGCAGGGCCGCATCAACCTGCTGCTCAACCGCGAGGAAAACGGTCATGCGGCAGCATTCCGCGCGGATCATGGCCCGTCCGCAAGCGGCATGGCGTTCCGCGTCCATGACGCCAAGGAAGCGTTCGACGCAGCGCTCGCTCGCGGCGCCAAGGCGGCCGATGCCAGCATGGGCGCGCTCGGCGAGGGCAGCTACGTGCTCGAAGGGATCGGCGGTTCGCTGCTGTATCTGGTCGACAGGCACGGGGCGGCCGGCAGCCTGTACGACGACTGGAATGCGGTTCCGGGCGCGGCCGAAGCCGAGGCCGAGAACAACGTCGGGCTCGACCTGCTCGATCACCTCACGCACAACGTGAAACGTGGCCAGATGCGGACTTGGGCCGAATTCTACGGCCAGATCTTCGGCTTCGAAGAGCAGAAGTATTTCGACATCAAGGGCAAGGCGACCGGGCTGTTCAGCCAGGCGATGATCGCGCCCGACCGCGCGATCCGCATCCCGCTCAACGAGAGCCAGGACGACAAGAGCCAGATCGAGGAATTCATCAAGGATTACAACGGTGAGGGTATCCAGCATCTCGCGCTGACCACCGACGATATCTTCGAGACGGTCGAGAAGCTGCGCGCACGCGGCGTCAAGCTGCAGGACACGATCGAGACCTATTACGAACTGGTCGACAAGCGCGTGCCGAACCACGGCCACGACCTCGAACGCCTGCGCCGCAACCGCATCCTGATCGACGGCAATGTCGGCGAGGAAGGGCTGTTGCTCCAGATCTTCACCGAGAACATGTTCGGGCCGATCTTCTTCGAGATCATCCAGCGCAAGGGGAATGAGGGCTTCGGCAACGGCAATTTCCAGGCGTTGTACGAGAGCATCGAGCTCGACCAGATCCGCCGCGGCGTGATCACTGTCGACGCCTGATCGAGGATCGAAGCGCAGCGTCGGTTGAGATGCAGCGCGCAGGCGCTGCCGTCGACCGGCCGGCGCGGACGGAGCCGCCCCACAGGGCGCGGCTTCGCCGTGACCGACGGGGCTGCGGTTAGAAAGAGTTTGAACGGCCGGCGGTTCGGGCGTTGATCGGAACAGGTGACGGAGAGGAAGCCATGACAATCCACCAGCCGACCAACGCCGCAGGCGAGACCGCCGGCCAGACCGAAGACACGGCGTATCAGCCCGGCTTCGGCAACCACGTATCGACCGAGGCGATCCCCGGCGCGCTCCCGATCGGCCGCAATTCACCGCAACGCCCCGCCTTCGGGCTCTATACCGAGCAGCTCTCCGGTACCGCCTTCACCGCGCCTCGCCACGAGAATCGCCGCAGCTGGCTTTACCGAATGCGCCCGACCGCCGAGCATCCGCCGTTCGAGCGCTATGCCGGTGCCGAACGGTTTGCGCCCGGCACCACCGATGCGCCGCTCGCGCCCAACCGCCTGCGCTGGGATCCTATCGCCGCCCCCGCCCCGAATACCGACCTGATCGACGGCACGACGACGATGCTCGCCAACCGCGATCCCGCCGATCTCGAAGGCGTCGCACTCCACGTCTACGCCGCGAACACCGACATGATTTCGCGCGTGTTCATGGATGCGGACGGCGAATTGTTGTTCGTGCCTCAGGCTGGACGGCTGCGGTTGCTGACCGAACTCGGCCGAATCGACATCGCCCCCGGCCAGATCGCGCTGATCCCGCGCGGCGTCCGCTTCCGCGCCGAACTCCCCGATGGCGAAGCGCGCGGCTATGTCGCGGAGAACCACGGCGCACTGTTCCGCCTGCCCGATCTTGGCCCGATCGGTGCCAATGGGCTCGCCAACCCGCGCGATTTCGAGACGCCGGTCGCCTGGTTCGAGGATCGCGACGAGCCGGTCGAGGTCGTCCAGAAGTTCATGGGGTCGCTGTGGTCCACCACACTCGATCACTCGCCTCTCGACGTCGTCGCATGGCACGGCAACCTTGCACCGTGGCGCTACGACCTGTCGCGGTTCAACACGATCAACACGGTCAGCTTCGATCACCCCGATCCCTCGATCTTCACGCTACTGACCTCGCCGAGCGACGTGCCTGGCCGCGCAAACGCCGATTTCGTGATCTTCCCGCCACGCTGGATGGTCGCCGAGGGCACGTTTCGACCGCCGTGGTTCCACCGCAACGTCATGTCCGAAGCGATGGGGCTGATCACCGGCGCGTACGATGCGAAGGCTGAGGGGTTCGCGCCGGGCGGTATCTCGCTGCACAACCTGATGTCGGGTCACGGGCCGGATCTCGCCAGTTGGCAGGGTGCGAGCGCGGCGGACCTGAAGCCGCACAAGATCGACGGGACGATGGCATTCATGCTGGAGAGCTGCTGGCCGTACAAGCCGACCGCCTATGCGCTGGAGCATTCGCAACTCGATTACGATACGGTCTGGTCGGATTTCCCGAAAGCGGTCCTGCCGAAGTGAGCCTGACACTGCACGGCTATTGGCGCTCGACCACCGCCTACCGCGTCCGCATCGCGCTGGGCTTGAAGGGCATCGCGTACGAACAGGTCGCGCACGATCTCCGCACCGGCGCGCAACGCAAAGCCGAGTATCGGACGCTCAATCCCCAGGGGCTCGTTCCGGCGCTGGAGACCGACGATGTAGTCCTGACGCAGAGCCCAGCGATCCTCGAATGGATCGACGAGGTGTATCCCGACCCGCCGTTGCTCCCCGCCGGCGCGAATGATCGGGCGATCGTCCGTGCGATGGCCGCGACGATCGCTTGCGACGTCCACCCGGTGAACAATCTACGTATCCTGAACGCCTTGCGCACCGAGTTCGGGGCCGACGAGGCAGCGGTAAACGGCTGGATCGTACGCTGGATCGGCGATGGGTTCGCTGCGCTCGAGACGCAGATCGCGCGTTATGGTGACGGCTTCGCGTTCGGCGCGATACCGACGATCGCCGATTGCCACCTCGTCCCGCAGGTCTACTCCGCGGAACGGTTTGCGCTCGATCTCTCGCCTTACCCGAAGCTCAAGGCGGCAGCAGAGAACGCCCGCGCCCTCCCCGCTTTCGCCGCGGCGCACCCCGACCAGCAGCCGGATGCCGACCGCGCATGAGCGACGGCGAACGGCTGACCGCTACCCCCGGCGGGATCAAGCTCGCGCCGCTCGACGCGATCGCGGACGGCAAGGCGCGGAACTTTGTGCTCCAGATGCGCGCGGGTCGTTTCCACGGGTTCGTCGTGCGTAAGGACGACGCGGTGTTCGGTTATGTCGATCGCTGCCCGCATATGGGCCTGCCGCTCGCGCAGGTGCTCGACGAGTATCTCACGCCACGCGGCGACCTGATCGCGTGTAGCTGGCACTCCGCGCTGTTCGAGATCGACAGCGGCGCGTGCGTTGGCGGGCCCTGCGGGGGCACTCGGCTGACGCCATGGCCAGTCGCGGTGGTCGACGGGATGATCGTCACCGCAGGCTGACGCGGCGGGCGACATGCGCTAAGGGAGCGCACCTCCTCCCCTGCACGTTGAACCGATGACCGAAACCCTGCCCATCCGCGTCGTGGCGCTGTACCGCTTCACGCCGTTCGCCGATATCGCCGCGATCCAGCCGCCGCTCGCGCTGGTGTGTTGTTCCAACGGCGTGAAGGGGACGCTGCTGCTCGCCGCCGAGGGGATCAACGGGACGATCGCCGGGTCCGAGGAAGGTATAGATGCGGTGCTCGCGCATATCCGCGCGCTGCCGGGATGCACCGATCTCGACGTCAAAGAGTCGCGCGCGGAGACGATGCCGTTCCACCGGATGAAGGTCCGGCTGAAGCGCGAGATCGTGACGATGGGCGAGCCTTCGATCGATCCGCTGGAGGGCGTCGGGCATTATGTCGAGCCGGCGGACTGGAACGCACTTATCGCCGAGCCGGGGACGATCGTGATCGATACGCGCAACGACTACGAGGTCGCGGTCGGCACATTTGCCGGCGCGGTCGATCCGCAGACGCGGACGTTCCGGGATTTTCCGGCGTGGTTTCGCGAGCATCGCGACGAACTGGTCGGGGACGGCCCACCGCCGAAGATCGCGATGTTCTGCACCGGGGGGATACGGTGTGAGAAGTCGACCGCGTTTCTGAAGGCCGAGGGGCTGGACGAGGTGTATCACCTCAAGGGCGGCATCCTGAAATATCTGGAGACCGTGCCCGAGGCAGAGAGTCTCTGGGAGGGGGAGTGTTTCGTGTTCGATCAGCGGGTTGCGGTTGGACATGGTCTAGCGCTGGGAAGCCATGTGCTGTGCCATGCGTGCCGGATGCCGGTGAGTGTCGAAGACCGTGGCTCGCCGCTGTATGTCGAGGGGGTGAGTTGCCCGGCGTGTCATGATGCGCGGGACGAGGCTCAGCGGGCTGGGTATGCGGAGCGCGAGCGGCAGGTGCGGCTGGCAGAGGCTCGGGGTGAGGCGCATGTCGGGGCGGTGTTGCCGAAGACGTATGGGGCGGATTGATCCGCAGGACCTTCAACGGTTTTTACCCCCCCCGGCGGAGGCCGGGGTCCAATTGGGGAACGGTGCTAACGAAGCGCAGTATTCCGTTACTGCGACCTTTCCAATTGGGCCCCGGCCTTCGCCGGGGTGGTAGCGTAGGGGCTAACCAGTCGTTGCGAAGCGCTCGGCCAAAGCCGTATTCCCCTGCGATACCGCCAGCGAGCGCACGCTGTTTCCCGCAGCGTCCACGATCGCCGAATCCGCACCGTGTTCCAGTAAGAGGTCGATGATCGCCGTCTTGTTCACCAGCGCGGCCATCATCAGCGCGGTCTGGCCGACGCCGTTACGCCGGTTCACGTCGGCCCCGGCATCGAACAGGATCTGCGCGATCTCCTCGTAGCCTTTGAAGCAGACACCCATCAGGGCGGTGTTGCCGCGCGCGTCCGCCGCGCCATCAACCTTCGCGCCTGCCGCAAGGAGGGCCGCGGTGGCCTCCGCCTGGCCGTTGTAGCTGGCGATCACCAGCGGCGTGTAGCCCTTGGCGTCAGTCACCTCGATGTCGACACCAGCCTGCAATAGCGCCGGGATCATCTCGTCCCGCCCCGTCCGTGCGGCGTCGAACATCAGTTCGATCAGCCGCTCCATAGGCGGCAACGGGGGCAGGTCTCGCGCGTCAGTCATCATTCGCCTCGATGATATGCGGCACGAACCGCGCGAGATTGCGCGTCACGACCGTGTCATCTTCCCGAACGCCGATCCCCGCGGCTTCGTTGCCGACCATCCACGCGCCGATCACCGGATGGCGACCGTCGAACACGGGTGGAGGCGCATAGGCCTGACGGATCGCGCCCTCCGCGCCGTAGCCCTGATCAAGCACCGCGTGGCCATCCTCGCCGATCACCTCGACGTTGGCACCCTCGCGCGAGAACAAAGGTTTGCGCACATACTTAGGCCCGAGGATCTTCGCGGCGGGATCGTCGTCGAAGAATGCCGGCAACAGGTTCGGATGTTCGGGATGCCGCTCCCACAGCAGCGGCAGAATACCCTTGTTCGACAGGATCGACTTCCACGCCGGCTCGATCCAGCGCACGTCGGCGCGCGACAGGTTCGGCGCATAGGGCTCGCGGAGCATGAACTCCCACGGATACAGCTTGAACGCCGCCTGCACCTCGAAGCCGTCGGTATCGACGAAGCGCCCGTCCGCAGCGAGGCCGATGTCCTTCATCTCGACGAACTTCGGCTCGATCCCGACCTGGCTCGCCAGATCCTCGAAGAACCGCACCGTCTGGCGGTCCTCGATGGCACTAGCGTCCGCCGCGAAGTGGACGAAACCGCCGCTCGGGAACAGCGCACGGAACCGCTCGCGTAGCTTGTCGAACAGGCTGTTGAACTGGTCCGTCCCCGCCGGCAACGCACCGCTCGCGAGCAGGTCCTCCAGCCACATCCACTGGAACGTCGCGCATTCGAACACCGAGGTCGGCGTGTCGGCGTTATACTCGTAGAGCTTGGCCGGTCCGGTCCCGTCATAGGCAAAGTCGAACCGCCCGTAGAGCGACGGCTGACGCGTGCGCCACGTTTCCGCGACGTAGTTCCATTGCTCGCGCGGGATAGCCAAACGTTCCATCAGCTGCTGGTCCCGGACCACCTCGTCGACCAGATCGAGGCACATCGCGTGCAGCTGTTCCGCAGCGGGTTCGAGGTCGTCCTCGATCTCCGCCAGCGTGAAGGCATACGCCGCACCCTCGTCCCAATAGGGTTCGCCATCCGTGTCGTGATAGACGAACCCGATCGCGTCTGCCCGCTCGCGCCAGTCGCCGCGCGGATCGACCGCGATCCGGCGCATCAGGAGTCCGACGTCTTGGAGTCGTCGCGCTGCTCGATCTGCAGCGTCTGGCCGACCTGCGGCGTCTTTGGTGCCGTCAGGCGCGCGAGCACGTCATCCGCGGACGACTGCCCCGGCCCGATGCCCGCCAGCCGCAGCTTCTCGTCGAGATCGGCACCGGTGCGACGGTCTTCCAATTCGCCTGCAGCCTTGATCCGCTCGCCGCGAATCGCCTGGCGTTCACGGATGCGCGCGAGGCTGTCCGCGGCCGAGCCGAGCTTGTTGCCCGCACCCATGCTGCCCGACGCGACCGAGGCCTGCGCCTTCTGCACCGACTCGTTGACCTTGACGACCTCGACCTCGCGGCGGAGCTGTTCGATTTTCCGATCGGTCTGCGCGACGGCGGTGTGGATCTGCTCCTCGGCGGCGCGCATGTCTTCGACCTGCGGGCTCTTCAGCGCAATGTCCTGTTCGAGATCGGCGATCCGCTGTGCGACCTGGCGCGCGAGATCCATGTTGCCCTTCTCGACCGCGATCCGCGCAGACGCCTCGTACTTGGTCGCCTGAGCACGGAAGCTCTCGACCTCGGTTTCGAGGATGCGGCGGCGCGCTACCAGCCCCGCGAGATCGTCGCGTGCCTTGCCCTGCGCCTTGTCGGCATCGCGAATTTCCTGGTCGAGGATGCGCAGCGCGTTCGCGTCGACAACCGCCGCGCCCGCTTCGTGCGCGCCGGCACGACCGAGGGTGAAAAGCTTGCTCCAGATGGCCATGCCAGTCTCTCCGTTTGTATCAGTTCAGGCGGCGGGAATCTGCGCGTGGCGCAGGTCGGTGGCCGCATCGATCGCATTCTCGGCAAGCGTGCGCAGTTCGATGATCACGGTATCGAGCCGGCTCGACGTCGCGAGTTCGCCGAACAGCTCGTAATAGTCGCGGCCATCGACCGTGCCGATCCCGAAGTTCGACAGCGGCACCAGCTTCTGCGACTTCAGCAGGAAGGTGTTGAACGCCAGCTGGTCCTCCTGCTCGTCGCAGGGCCACAGCAACGTCGAGCACGCGATCTGCGCCTCGCTGACGTTGACGAACAGTTCGAGGTCGCCGTGGTGGTGCATCGTCACCAGCAGCACCGGGTCCGCGCCCTCCAGGATCCGCGCGGAAAATTCGCCGGCTTTCGCGGGCTCGGACGTGTCGAGCGCGGCCTTCAGGCTGCGGACGGTCCAGATGTCGGTCAATGCAAGAACTCCCGTGCTTGTCGCTCGCGCAGACACATAGGCGCAGGCGAGAGGCACGCCAATGGCGCTTTGCGACGGCTCGCGCTTTGGCCTATGCGGGGGGCCAATCAGAGATACGAGGATTGCATGTTCGATCGCCTGTTCGGCCGCAAGCCAACGCTTGACGAGAACGCCCTGCCCGTCGTCCGCAACGTCACACTGGGGCGGACGGTGACAGTCGATCCGCTCGCTTGGCGGCGGTTCGGATCGGAACTGCTGTTCCCGTTCGACCGCGATACACTGGTGATCGTCGCGCAAGGCCTGATCGACCTCAACGAAGGCGGGTTCGTCCACCGGTTCTACACCGACGACGACATCATGTTCCAGGCGGTGTCGAACGACCGTGACGGACAAGACGTGACGGACGTCACGCTGTTCGCACCATGGGACAGCAGCTATCCGTCGTCCGCCGCCGAGCGCCCGGCGTGGAAGAGCCGCCTCAAGGCGCGCACCTTCACCGCCGAGGGACTGCCCGAATACAGCCGCGCATGGTTCGGCCCCGAAGCGAGCGAGCAGGAGCCCGTGACGTTCTGGGAGGAACTGCATGACGACCGCGACGGTATCGTCGACCGCCGCATCTTCCAGACCTGCATGCTGTTCAGCCGCGACCTGCCGGGCGACGACGGGCGCGAACTGCTGCTCGCGATCGACATGGAGACCGAGTCCGGCGACGTCTCGTTCGAGATCATGCTGGGTGTGGCACTGGAACTTGGCGAGTTCCGCGCCTAGCATCGCGCACCAGGCTTCGGGGGAAATGCCATGATCGACCAATACAGCTTCGGCGCCAGCGCGCTCGCCTTCCTGATCGCGTTCGTCGCGGCGGGGGCGTTCACGATCGTTTTCAAGATCGTCTATCAGGTCGCGACGCCGTATCACGAGAAGTCGCTGATCCGCGAAGGCAATACCGCCGCCGCGATCACGCTCGGCGCGGCGCTGCTCGGCTATGTCCTGCCGCTCGCCTCTGCGCTGACGCATACCGTTTCGCTGGTCGAGTTCGCGGTGTGGGCGCTGCTGGCGGGCGTGATCCAGATCGTCACGTTCCTGGTGGTCCAGCATTTCGTGATGCGCGACTTCAACGACCGGATCGTCCGCGGCGAAATCGCGGCGGCGACCTATATGGGCAGCATCTCGCTGTGCGTCGGCATCCTCAACGCCGCCTGCATGACGAACTGAGGGGCATAGCGATGAAGCGTTCCAGATCGATCGTTCTCACCAGCCTGATCGCAGGATCGGGCATCTCGCTGACTGCGTGCGACGGCGATGTCGGTGGCAAGCCCGTCGAGGCGCAGAGCTATGCGTCGGTACAGGAGTGCCGCGCGGCAGGTGCGTTGTCGGCGGTGCAGTGCGATACCGCTTTCGAGCAGGCCAAGGCCGATGCCGCCAAGACTGCGCCACGGTTCCAGGACCGACAGACATGCGAGGAACAATACGGCGCCGCGCAGTGTGAGCCGCGCAACAACGGCAGTGGCGGAAGCTTCTTTACGCCTCTGTTGACCGGCTTCCTGGTCGGACAGGCGCTCAACGGCGGCTTCGGCAACCGTGGCGCGCCGATGTACCGCGACCGCGACGGCAATTACTACGGTGGCGCTGGCGGCCGGATCAACCGGGACTATGTGACCGGCCGGACCCGCGTGGGGTCGGATGCGTTTACGCCGACGACGGCGCGGGCCCCTGCCCGTGTCCAGTCGCGCAGTTCGGTGATCTCGCGCGGCGGGTTCGGGGGCGGTTTCGGCGGGCGGAGCTTCGGCGGCTAGCATACCGTCACCCCGGACTAGTGCCGGGGTCCACCGGTCCGCGCAACCATTGGCCAGTGAGCCCGCGGCACAGTGGATGCCGGAACAGGCCCAGCATCACGGAGGGCGTCAGGCGTTCCGCGGCACTCGCAGCATCGCCAGCGCCGCCACGCCCATCACGCCCGCGGCGATCAGCATTGCCCAGACCGCATCGCCGGGAAAGAACGTGCGGACCACCTGCCCCATCACCGACGACACGATCAGCTGCGGCAACACGATGAAGATGTTGAACAGGCCCATGTATACGCCGAGCTTGGCCTGCGGCAGCGCGTTGGACAGGATCGCATAGGGCATCGTCAGGATCGACGACCAGGCGATCCCGATCAGCACCATCGACCCGATCAGCAGATACTGGTCGCGCACTACGAGGAACGACGCGAACCCCGCCGCGCCGCTCAGCAGCCCAAGGATGTGCGCATCCCGGCGACCGATCCGCGCTGCCAGCGACGGCATCACGAACGCCCATAGTGTCGCTACGCCGTTGTACACCGCGAACAACACCCCGACCCAGTTCGCGCCGTCGTTATACGCGGCGCTGGTGGTGTCGGTCGTCCCGAACACGTGCTGCGTGACGATCGGCGTGGTGTAGATCCACATGATGAACAGCGCGGACCAAGTGAAGAACTGGACGAGCGCGAGTTGCCTCATCGTCGCCGGCATCGATCCGAGATCACCGACGATCTGGCTTAGGACGTTAGACTCCCGGCCCGACCGCACGAGCGCCGCGCTCGCCAGCAACGCCGCGCCGAACGCGATGAGACCGCCGCCGAGCAGATATACCGGCTTGTCGAGCCCGAACTTAGCCACGGCCGCGATCACGATAGCGCCCAGCGCGATCCAGACGGGCGCGAGCTTCGCGCTGGACCGGACGATCGTGTCGCGCCGCGCGACCTCACCCTCATCTTCGAACCCGGCCATCTGCGCCGGCGAATATTCGCGGGTCGTCAGCACCGTCCAGAGCACCGCGAAGAACAACGCCAGCGCGCCGATGTAGAAGCCGTATTGCACCGACAGCGGGATGCCGCCCGCCGGCGCGGTGTTGGCGACCTGGAACACGTCGGTCAGGATGATCGGCGCCAAGCTGCCGATCACCGCGCCCGCGCCGATAAAGCCGGTCTGGAACGCGAACCCGGCAGTGCGCTGGCGACTGCCGAGCATGTCGCCGACGAACGCGCGGAACGGCTCCATTGCGACGTTGAGCGACCCGTCGAGCATCCACAGCAGCACTGCCGCGACCCACAGCACTGGCGCGTTCGGCATCGCCAGCAGCGCGATCGTCGCGAGCAGCGCGCCCGCCAGGAAATACGGCCGCCGGCGTCCGAGCCGCCCCCAGGTCCGGTCGCTGTAATGCCCGATCACCGGCTGGACGAGCAGCCCGGTCAGCGGCGCGGCGATCCACAGGAAGGCGAGATCGTCGACGCTCGTCCCCAGCGACTGGAAGATCCGGCTGACGTTCGCGTTCTGCAACGCGAAGCCGATCTGGATCCCGAAGAACCCGAACGAGATGTTCCACAGGCCCCAGAACCCCTGGCGTGGCTTTTGCCTTGCAGCGGACGACATTCAGTTGGGTCCTTCGCCCGACGACCGCCGGATCACGAGTTGGGTGGGCAGCACGGTGCTGGCGACCGGACGATCGCCGATCCGCGCGAGCAGCATCTCGACCAGCCGACGCCCCGCAAGCCCGGTATCCTGTGCGACCGTGGTGAGCGGCGGGTTGGCAAGGCTGGCGGCGGGGATATCGTCGAACCCGACGATCGCGACGTCGTAGGGCACGTTCAGTCCCGCCCCCGCCAGCACGCGCATCGCCGCCAGCGCGATCAGGTCGCTCGCCGCGACGATCGCATCGAACGCGACGCCGCGTTGCAGCAGTTCGCGCGCCGCCCGCGTGCCGTCGTCCTCGGTCGAGATCGCCTCGACCTGAAGCCGCGGATCGACCTTCAGGCCATGCTCGCCCAGTGCCGCGACATAGCCCCGATACCGATCGTTGAACTCGGGATAATGATCGGTCGCGCTGCCGAGAAACGCGATCCGCTGCCGACCGCGCTCGATCAGATGGCGCGCCGCCGCCGCACCGCCTGCCACATTGTCGCAGCCGATTGTCAGCCCCGGCTGCCCCGGCCGGACCGATCCCCATCGGATGAAGTGCGTGCCCTGCTCGACCAGTTGCACCAGACGCGCTTCGTAATCGGCATAATCGCCATAGCCGAGCAGGATCAGACCATCGGCGCGGTGGCTGTCCTCATAATCCATGTGCCAGTCGCTCGAGAATTGCTGGAACGACACGAGCAGGTCGTAGCCATGTTCGGCACACGCCCCCATCATCGATCCGAGCATGCCGAGGAAGAACGGGTTGACGACGGTCTCGTCGGGCGCCGGATCGCGGAACAGCAGCAGCGCGAGCGTCCGTGTCGTGCCGCTGCGCAGGTTCGAGGCGCTGCGATCGACGGTATAGTTCAGTTGCCGGGCGATCGCCTCGATCCGCTGGCGGGTCGCAGCGTTGACGCTGGGGCTGCCGCGCAACGCACGCGACACCGTCGGTTGCGACACGCCCGCGAGCTGCGCGATGTCGAACGATGTCGGCTTGCCATGAAGCTTTCGCTGGGCGGTCACGTGACGGGCATCCTCGGTGTGCTCGCTCGATCGGCGGGCGGTACCGGCAAGACACAGCGCAGAACGCACGCGCCGTCAACGCCGGTCGGTTTCATCCTCGGCCCCATGGAATATGTGGCGCGAGGGCAACACGTCCGCAACGGCCTTATTGAATACGTATGTAGTCGGCTTCCCTTCGACCCGACAAAATTCCAGTGACGGTACAGTTACATGCCCGATGCGCTCGAAGACGCCAACCGGGACCAGGGGAGGAATACCATGACGGCTCGCACTCGTGCGTCGGCTACTGCCGCACGCGCCATCCTGAAGCTTTCGGCCAGCAGCGCGACGCTCGGCGTGGCGATAGTGTTCGCCGGTACCGCGTTCGCGCAGGACGTGAATGCCGGGACCAAGGTTCCCGACCCTGCCGCGAGTTCGTCGACCGCCGCCAATCCCAACGAGGCACCCGGTGCCGCCCAGCGTCGCGCCGACAACGCTGCCGTGACCGGTGACGTAACGCCGGCGCAGAACGAAGCGACCGCACAGGCCGTCGCGGGCGCCGTGCAGAATGCGGGCGGGACGCCTGAAGATGCCGCGATCGTCGTCACCGGTTTTCGTCGCAGCCTCGAAAACGCCGTCGCCGAGAAGAAGTCCCGCGATCAGGTCGTCGAATCAATCTCCGCGGAAGACATCGGCAAGCTGCCCGACGCGTCGATCGCGGAGTCGATCGCCCGCCTTCCCGGTCTCACCTCGCAGCGCGTCAACGGCCGTTCGAACAGCATCTCGATCCGCGGCTTCTCGCCCGACTTCTCGACCACGCTGCTGAACGGTCGCGAGCAGACGTCGACCGGTGACAACCGCGCGGTCGAATATGACCAGTATCCAGCCGAGGTCATCAACCAGGTGCTAGTCTACAAGACCGCCAACGCCTCGCTAATCGGCCAAGGCCTGTCGGGCACCGTCGACCTTCGCACGATCCGCCCGATCGAATACGGCAAGCGCGTGATCTCGGTCGGCGGCCGCGGCACCTACGCCGATATCGGCAAGCTGAACGCGGGCTCGAAGGACAAGGGTTACCGAGTCACCGGCACCTACGTCGATCAGTTCTTCAACGACACGCTCGGCATCGCGCTGTCCGCCTCGTATCTCGACGAGCCGTACCAGATCCAGGAGTTCAACGCCTGGGGTTATGCCGGCGGCACCTTCAACAATCAGCCCGTCGACATCATCGGCGGCTCGAAGTCCTACGTGACCTCGACGAACCTGAAGCGCCTCGGGTTGCAGGGCACGGTGGAATGGAAGCCGGTGCCGGAGTTCACCGCCACGCTCGACGGCTTCTACTCCGACTTCAACGACGACCAGATCAAGCGCGGCATCGAACTGCCGCTCGGTTTCGGCGCGGCGACGACCATCCCGTCGGTAACGACGGTCACCAACGGGCTAGTCACCAACGGATCGTTCCGCGGCGTCGAAGGGGTCGTCCGCAACGACAGCTTCGAGCGCAAGGCCAAGCTCTATTCGTTCGGGTATAACGGCCGGTACGAAGGCGACGATGGCTGGAACGCGCAGATCGATCTGAGCCTGTCGCGCACGACCCGCGACGAGACCGTGCTCGAGACCTATTCGGGGACCGGCTATGGCCAGGGCGTCGGCGCGCAGGATACGATCGGCTTCACCTCGGGCAGCACCGGGACCGCGTTCAGCCCGACGCTCAACTATTCCGATCCGGGCCTGATCAGGCTGACCGATCCGCTCGGCTGGGGCGGCGCGAACGTGCAGGCCGGCTATTACAATGACCGCCACATCGTCGACGACCTGAAGCAGTACCGCGTCGAGATCGAGCGCGAACTCGAAAGCCCGATCTCAAGCGTCAAGTTCGGCCTCAACTATACCGATCGCAACAAGTCGCTGACGCCGAACGAGGCGCTCGTGCAACTCGCGAACGGTGCGTTGGAACAGACGTTGCCGACGCAGTATCAGCTGAAGCCGACCAACCTCGCGTATCTGGGGCTCGGCCCAATCCTCAGCTACGATCCGACCGCGCTGCTCGATGCCGGCGTGTACCGGCTGTCGTCGAACAACAACAATCTCGATGTCGTCGCCAAGGGCTATTCGATCCAGGAACGGATCATGACGTCGTACCTGCAGGCGAACATCAAGCAGTCGATCGGGTCGGCCGAACTGACCGGCAACGCCGGTGTGCAGGGGGTCTTCACCAACCAGAAGTCGTCAGGCAACGTCGTCGCCAACGGCGGGTTGATCCCGGTCACGCGCGGCGCTGAATATATCGACATCCTGCCGAGCGTGAACCTGGCGCTGCGCTTCCCGAGCGATATCGTGATCCGCGCGGCCGCGGCGCGCCAGATGCAGCGTCCGCGCCTCGACGACATGCGCGTCGCGCTCGCCTACGGCTATGACGCCGCGCAGGGCATCCTGACCGGCACCGGCGGCAACCCGTATCTGCGTCCGATCCGCTCGAACTCGTACGACGTCACGGTCGAGAAGTATTTCGGCAACCGCGGGTATCTGGCGGTGCAGGGCTTCTACAAGCAGCTGAAAAGCTTCGTTTACACCATCGCGAACCCCGGCTTCGATTACGCAGGCTATCCGCTGCCGTCGAACGCGCCCGGCGCCGTTCCGACGATCGGCACCGCGACCGTCCCGATCAATGGCGTTGGCGGCAACATCTACGGCGTCGAGCTGGCCGGAACGCTGCCGATCGGCGAGATCGTCTCCGCGCTCGACGGCTTCGGCCTGACCGGTGGCGGGTCGTACACCAAGACCGAGATCGTCCCGACGCCGGGCGGTCGCGCGGAAGATATCCCGGGCTATTCGCGCTGGGTCGCCAACGGCACCGCCTATTTCGAGAAATGGGGTTTCTCGGCGCGCGGCAGCCTGCGCTATCGGTCGACTTTCGTCGGTGAGCTGTCGGGCTTCGGTGCGAACCTGGTTCGGCGTCGTGCGGCGGGCGAGATGATCATCGACGGCCAGCTCGGCTACGACATCTCCACGGGCATGCTGAAGGGCGTCTCGCTCTATGTGCAAGGCCAGAACCTGACCAACGAGCCGTTCGTGACGATCAACGGGACGAACACGAACGAGATCATCGACTATCAGAAATACGGTCGCCGCTTCCTCGCGGGCGCGACCTTCAAGTTCTGATCCGACCGATCGCCGCGCACTTCGCACCGGTTGGGGTGAAGCGCGCGTCAATCATGGGGCAGTACCGACATCCCCGCAAAAGGACGCTCCATGATCAAGTCGCTGATCCTCTCCGCGCTGCTGTGCGCCACCGCGATTTCCGTGGCGGCGCAAAGTGCGAAAGCCGACTATCGCGCGCGCCTGCCGCAGGACGAGGTGATCTACTTCGTCCTGCCCGACCGGTTCGAAAATGCCGATCCGAGCAACGATCGCGGCGGGATCGCGGGCGATCGGCTGAAGACGGGCTATGATCCGACCGCCAAGGGCTTCTATCATGGCGGCGATCTTAAGGGGCTGACCGGGCGGCTCGACTATATCCAGCATCTCGGCGCGACCGCGATCTGGCTTGGGCCGATCTTCAAGAACAAGGCGGTGCAGGGTTCGCCGGGCCACGAGTCCGCGGGCTATCACGGCTACTGGATCACTGACTTCACGCAGGTCGACCCGCATCTCGGCACCAACGCCGACATGACCGCGTTCGTCGACGCCGCGCACGCGCGCGGGATGAAGGTGTATATGGACATCATCATCAACCACACCGCGGACGTGATTCAGTACCGCGAATGCTCGGTCGGCGTGCCTTGCCCGTACCGCGACCGCGCGGCGTATCCGTACCAGCGCAAGCGCGGTCTTGGTGGCAAGGCGATCAACGGCGGGTTCGTCGGTGACGGCGTCGAGACCGCGGCGAACTTCAGCAAGCTAACCGACCCGACCTACGCCTACACGCCGTACGTGCCCGCCGCCGAGCGGACGGTGAAGGTGCCGGCATGGCTCAACGACCCGATCTACTACCACAACCGCGGTGACTCGACCTTCACGAACGAGAGCTCGACGATGGGCGACTTCTCGGGTCTCGACGACGTGATGACCGAGAACCCGCGCGTCGTCAGCGGGATGATCGATATCTTCGGATCGTGGATCGACCGGTTCAAGGTCGACGGCTTCCGGATCGATACCGCGCGCCACGTGAACCCCGAATTCTGGGCGCAGTTCGTGCCCGCGATGCTGACGCGCGCGCAGGCGAACGGCATCCCCAACTTCCACATCTTCGGCGAGGTCTCCGATCACGAGGTTCGCCCCGCGGTGCTCGCGCAGCACACGATCGTCGACAAGCTGCCCGCGGTACTCGACTTTGCGTTCCGCCAGGCGGTGGTGGAGACCGTCGCCGGTACGCGTGGGACCGACGCGTTCGAGGCGTTGCTCGATGGCGACGTGTTGTACGCGAAGGGCGTCGACACCGCGGCGATCCTGCCGACCTTCACCGGCAATCACGACGACGGCCGCTTCGCGACGTTCGTCCGGAAGGCGTTTCCGAAGGCGTCCGACGACGAGGTGCTCAAACGCGTCCTGCTGTCGAACGCGATACTGCTGACGCTGCGCGGCGTGCCGACGATCTATTCGGGCGACGAACAGGGCTTCGTCGGCGACGGCAACGACCAGGACGCACGCGAGGACATGTTCGCGTCGAAGGTCGCCAGCTACAACGACAACCGCCTGCTCGGCACGACCAAGACGACCGAGACCGAAAGCTTCGGCGAGACGAACCCGCTGTTTCGCGAGATCGCGGCCCTGTCGAAGGTCCGCATCACGCACCCCGCCCTGACGCGCGGTCGCACGCTGATCCGCAGCCGGAGCGAAACGCCGGGCTTGTTCGCGGTCTCACGCTTCGACCCGACCACCGGTGCGGAAATCCTGCTGGCGTTCAACACGTCTGCCAAGCCGCTCACGCAGCCGGTGCAGGTCGAGACCGGCTCGCCCCGCTTCACCACGCTCGCCGGCACCTGCGCATCCCGCGCGGCCGCGCCCGGCAGTGTCATGATGACGCTGCCTGCGTTCGGCTATGCCGTCTGCGCCGCGGAGATTCGTTGATGCCTGACACTGCCTTGTTGCCGGTTACCGCCGATCACCACGCCCAGGACCGCCCGTGGTGGAAGGGCGCGACGATCTACCAGATCTATCCGCGCAGTTTCGCCGATTCGAACGACGACGGGATCGGCGACCTGCCCGGCATCACCCGCCATCTCGACTATGTCGCCAGCCTCGGCGTCGATGCGGTATGGCTCTCGCCTTTCTTCACATCGCCGATGAAGGACTTCGGCTACGACGTTGCGAACTGCCGCGATGTCGATCCGATCTTCGGCACGCTCGCCGATTTCGATGCGCTGATCGCCCGCGCCCATGCGCTCGGGCTGAAGATCATCATCGACCAGGTCTACAGCCACACGTCGGACGAACACCCGTGGTTCGTCGAGAGCCGCTCGTCGCGCACCAATCCCAAGGCGAACTGGTACGTCTGGGCCGACGCCAAGCCCGATGGCAGCCCGCCGTCGAACTGGCAGTCGGTGTTCGGCGGCCCCGCCTGGACGTGGGACGCGCGGCGTCGGCAATATTACCTGCACAATTTCTTGAAGGAGCAGCCGCAGCTTCACGTCCACGACGCCGACGTCCAGGACGAGATCGTGGACACCGCGAAGTTCTGGCTCGATCGCGGGGTCGATGGCTTCCGGCTCGATGCGATCAACTTCACGATGCACGATCCGGCGCTGACCGATAACCCGCCGGCCAGCGACAACAGCCTGAAGACGCGGCCGTTCGACTACCAGGCGCATGTCCACAACCAGAGCCATCCGGACATCCCGCTGTTCCTCGAACGGCTGCGGCGGCTGATCGATGGATACGGCGACCGTTTCACAGTGGCTGAGGTCGGCGGTGCGGACAGCGACCGCGAGATGAAGCTGTTCACACGGGGCAACACCCGGTTGAACAGCGCGTACGGCTTCGACTTCCTCTACGCGTCCGCGCTCGATCCGAAGACCGTGGCGGACGCGATCCTGCTTTGGCCCGCCGACGCCGATCTCGGCTGGCCGAGCTGGGCGTTCGAGAATCACGACGCGCCGCGCGCCGTCTCGCGCTGGGTCGACATCAACAATCGCGACGCGTTCGCGCGGATGAAGATGCTGCTGCTCGTCTGCCTGCGCGGCAACATCTTCCTGTATTACGGCGAGGAACTCGGCCTGACCCAGGTCGAGGTGCCATTCGACCTGCTTCAGGATCCCGAAGCCATCGCCAACTGGCCGCTGACTCTGTCGCGCGACGGAGCACGAACGCCGATGCCGTGGATCGCCGACGCGCGCAACGCCGGCTTCTCGGATGCGACGCCGTGGCTGCCGGTCGGCGGCGATCATGCCGCGCTCGCGGTCGATCGTCAGGAAGGCGACCCGCACTCGCTGCTCCACTTTACCCGTCGCCTGCTCGCATTGCGCAAGGCGAGCCCCGCGCTGGCGATCGGCGACCTGACTTTGGTCGAGGTATCCTCTTCCGTGCTCGCGTTCGAACGTCATGCCGATGGCGAGACGATGCTCTGCGTGTTCAACATGGCCGCCGACCCCACCGAATGGCGCCCTGCCCAGCCCGACGGCTGGCGCGTGCGCGATACCGTCAACATCGTAGAGGGCTGGACCCTCGGCTCATACGCGGCACTCGTCGCCGAAAGGATCGCTTGATCATGAAGACCCTCCTTCTGCTCTCCGCCGCGCTGATCGCAACGCCAGCCTTCGCGCAGGACGCTGCCCCTGCCCCGACCTCCAACGAGACGATCAAGCCGCAGCCCGCGCCGACGATCCCGAACGCGATCGCAACCTCGCCCGACGGCAGCATCGTCGTCACCGTGGCGACCGACGGCGAGGGCAAGGCGAGCTACAGCATCACCCGCAAGGGCGAGCTGATCGTCAGCCCGTCGCGGCTCGGCTTCCTATTCACCGACGCGCCGAAGTTCGACCGCCACCTCAAGATCGAGAGCATCGCCCGCAACAAGGCGGACTCGACCTGGACGCAGCCCTGGGGCGAGTGGAAGTCGATCCGCGACGACCACACCGAGATGCGCGTCCGCCTGGTCGAGACCGATCGCCTGAAGCGCGCGATCGATGTCGTGTTCCGACTGCAGGACGACGGCGTCGGCTTCCGCTATGAATTCCCCGAACAGCCCAATTTCAAGACGATCAACATCGCCGAGGAACTGACCCAGTTCGCGTTCGCCGAAGACGCGACCGCGTGGTGGAAACCGGCGTTCGAGTGGAACCGCGAGGAGTATCTGTACAACCGCACGCCGCTGACCGGCGTCGGCACCGCCGCCACGCCGATCACGATGAAGCTCGCCAGCGGCACGCATGTCGCGCTGCACGAGGCGGCGCTGACAGACTATGCCGGGATGAACGTCGCCAAGGTCGAGGGCAACACGTTGAAGGCGGTCCTCACCCCCGGCGCCGGCGCGCCAAAAGTCACACGGACCGGGCCGTTCGCGACGCCGTGGCGGACGCTGATCCTGTCGGACGATGCGCCCGGCCTTTACATGAGCCACCTCGAATTGAACCTCAACGAGCCCAACAAACTCGGCGACGTCAGCTGGGTCAGGCCCGGCAAGTTCGTCGGCGTGTGGTGGAACATGATCACGGGCAAATGGAGCTGGGCGACCGGTCCGCAGCACGGCGCCACCACTGCGCATGTGAAGAGCTACATCGATTTCGCCAGCGCCAACAAGATCCCAGGTGTGCTGGTCGAGGGCTGGAACGTCGGCTGGGACGGCGACTGGTTCGGCGACGGCAACGCGATGCAGTTCGACACGCCGACCCCCGATTTCGACGCGAACGTCCTCGCCAAATACGCGAAAGCCAAGGGCGTGTACCTGATCGGCCATAACGAGACCGGCGGCTCCGCGAGCCATTACGACAGCCAGCTCGACCGGTCGTTCGGCTACGCGCGCGATCACGGCATCCCGGCGGTCAAGACCGGCTACGTCACCGACGCCGGGCAGATCGAACGCGTCGATCCCGATGGCTCGCAGCACCGCGAATGGCACGAGGGCCAGTGGATGGTGAACCACTATACCCGTGTCGTCACTACGGCGGCAAAGTACAAGGTCGCCATCGACAGCCACGAGCCGGTCAAGGACACGGGCCTGCGCCGCACCTATCCCAACTGGATCGCGCGAGAGGGTTCGCGGGGCATGGAATATAACAGCTGGGCCGGCAAGAACCCGCCCGAGCATGAGGCCAACCTCGCCTTCACGCGGATGCTCGAAGGGCCGATGGACTTCACGCCCGGCGTGCTGAGCCTCAAGGGATCCGACAACAGCGACATCCTGTCGACGATCGCCAAGCAGCTCGCGCTGTACGTCGTGCTGTACTCGCCGGTTGTGATGGCCGCGGATACGCCCGAGAACTATGCGAAGTATCCAGCCGCGTTCCAGTTCATCAAGGACGTGCCGACCGACTGGTCCGACACGCGCGTGCTGAACGGCGAAGTCGGCGACTACGTCACCTTCGCGCGGAAGGACCGCAAGTCGAACGACTGGTATCTCGGCAGCGTCACCGACGAAAACCCGCGGACGCTGACGGTCTCGCTCGATTTCCTCGACGCCGGCAAGAGCTACGCCGCGCAGATTTACCGCGACGGTCCGAACGCGGACTACAAGACCGATGCGCGCCATGCGATCACGATCGAGACGAAGACAGTCCGCAAGGGCGACGCGCTGACGCTGCCGCTCGCCCCGGGTGGCGGTGAGGCGATCCGCTTCAAGGCGCGGTGAGTCTGTATCCGGGTCGCCCCGTCTCGCGACGGACCGACCCGGGATCGTTCAGCGTCGCGGCGCCATCAAGGGTCCACCGATCTCGGTCGCGGCGATGAACGCCGGTCGCGCGCGCAGGCGGTCGAGATACGCGGCGACGTCGGGATGTTCCTTCAGCAGGCCTGTGCTTTCGGCGATCGCCAGCATGTAGCACATCTGGATATCCGCCAGCATCAGCTGCTCGCCCATCAGATACGGGCCGTCGCCGACGCCTGCGCCGATATAGTCGAGCGTCCTGGTCACCTCGGGGCCGGTGAACTTGGTCAGGCCTTCGGGCAGGCCGCCCATCCGCTTGCCGAACATCGTCATCATGATCGGCAGCGCCGCCGAGCTTTCGACATATTGCAGCCACTCGTCGTGCACGGCGGCGGCATCGCTGTCGATCGGCGGCGAGAAGCGGCGGTCGCCGTACCGCGCGTCGATGTACGACAGGATCGGCGCGCTCTCGGCGAGCGTCAGGTCGCCGTCGACCAGCACCGGTGCCTTGCCAAGCGGGTGGATCGCCTTCAGCGCGGCCGGTGCGCGAAAATTCTCGTCACGCTCGTATTTGACGAGGTCGTATTCGATGCCGAGCTCTTCGAGCAACCACAGCACGCGGATCGAGCGCGAGTAGTTCAGGTGGTGGAGCGTTAACATAAGCGTCCTTCGACTAGGAATGTGCTGCACCGCGGAACGGCTGGGCGGCATCGAAGGTTTCCTCGGTCGCGGCCCCCGGAATTCTCCGGCAACGGAGAGCCTTATGACCAAGCTGACCTGCGACGTGGCGATCATCGGTGCCGGGACCGCCGGCCTCGCCGCCGAGCGCAGCGCGCGCCGCAACGGCGCCAGCACGCTGCTGATCGACGAAGGCTTTGGCGGAACGACCTGCGCGAGCGTGGGATGCATGCCGTCGAAGCTGTTGATCGCGGCGGGAAATGCGATGCATGCGGTCGAGCACGCGTCGGTGTTCGGGATCGAGGCGTCGGGCAAAGTCGATGGCGTCGCGGTGATGGCGCGCGTGCGGAAAGAGCGCGATGCATTCGTCGCTGGCGTCGAAAAGTCGATCGACAAGCTGCCCGACCAGGTGAAGATCAAGGCGCGGGCAAAATTTGCGGGTGCGACGATCCTCTCGCTCAGCGACGGCCGCGAGGTCCACGCGAAGTCCGTGGTGATCGCGACCGGATCGAGCCCTGCGAACCCCGCGATGTTCGACGCGGTGCGCGACCGGGTGCTGACCAACGAGAGCATTTTCGAACTGGAGGATCTGCCCAAATCGCTCGGTGTCATCGGTGCCGGCGCTCTGGGGCTCGAACTGGCGCAGGCGATGGCGCGGCTGGGCGTCGAGACGATGGTGTTCGACACCGGCGAGACGATCGGCGGGCTTAAGGATCCTCACGTCGCCGAAGCGTATCATGCGATCCTGTCGCGCGAGATGCCGATTTTGCTCGGCGTCAAGCTCACGGTCGAGCCGGATGGCGACGGCGTCAAGCTGGCCTGGACCGGGTCGGCGTCGGGCGAACGACGTTTCGACTATCTGCTCGTCGCGACCGGACGGCCGCCTCAGGTGAAAGATATCGCGCTGGAGACGACGGGTCTTGCGCTCGATGACCACGGCATGCCGGACTTCGACCGCGAGACGATGCAGTGCGGCACTGCGCCGATCTTCATCGCCGGCGATGCCGACCATGACCGCGCGGTGCTGCACGAAGCGTCGGCCGAGGGAACGATCGCCGGGCGCAACGCGGCAAGCTATCCCGAAGTAACGCCGGGCAAGCGGACGGTGCCGTTCGCGATCACCTTCACGCACCCCAACGTCGCGGTCATCGGCAAGATCGCCAACGACGACGATGCCGACAGCGTGATCGGCACCGCGTCGTACGACGATCAGGGCCGCGCGAAGGTCGAGGCGTGCAATGCGGGGCTGGTGCGCTTCTATGCGGATCGTCGCGATGGCCGGTTGATCGGCGCGACGATGGCGGGGCCGGCGGTCGAGCACAGCGCGCACCTGATCGCCTGGGCGATCCAGAGCGGCTGGACCGCGACCGAGGTGCTCGACCTGCCGATTTATCATCCGACGTTCGAGGAGGGGATGAAGGGCGCGCTGCGCTCGATCTGCGCCGAAGTGCATGCGCCCACCCCGCCGGATCGGGATGATGGGTTCACGCCGGGAACTTGAAGCATCTGAACACAAATACCACCCCGGCGAAGGCCGGGGCCCAATTGGGAGCGCTTAGTAACGGCTGGCAACGCTTCGTTACGGCCAGCTTTCCAATTGGGCCCCGGCCTTCGCCGGGGTGGCGCTATCGAGGTGGCGCATCGCAATAAGAGGTCGGTCGCTTGGCGTCCTATTCCTCCAGATCAAGATACGCGACGACGTCGTTCTCGGTGGCGAGATACAGCCCCGTCTGGACGTCCTCCTCCTGCTGTGCGGCAATCGCGAGCGCTTCCCCGAGCGGCCCATAGAACAGAGTCGTCGCCGCCCCGCCCTCGCCGCTGTCGTCTAGATGATACAGCCGGACCGACACGCCGGAAGAAATTGTCCGCATTTCAATGCCCTACCCAAACCTCCGTGACGCAAAATTCACGGAACCAAATGCCTAGTAGCGCAACTTTGCCGCGCTTCACCCGTTAGGCCAACATATACAGGGGTTTATATGCATCAGGATGAATGTTTTCCGGTGTCACGCCGTGGCGTGATCGCCGGTGGTGTCGCGTCGGCCACGTTGGCAGCAGCACCCGTTGCACAGGCGCAGACGCAGGGCACGACGCAATCGGCCCCGCCGACCATGCCGGTCACGCTCAAGGTCAACGGACGTACCACCAAGCTGAACGTCGATACGCGCACCACGCTGCTCGACGCGCTGCGTGAGAATTTGAAGCTCACCGGCACCAAGAAGGGCTGCGATCACGGCCAGTGCGGTGCATGCACGGTCATCGTCGAGGGTCGCCGTATCAACAGCTGCCTGACGCTCGCCGTCATGCACGAAGGCGAGGAGATCACGACGATCGAGGGTCTCGGCACGCCCGAGAAGCTGCACGCGATGCAGGCGGCGTTCGTCAAGCACGACGGCTATCAGTGCGGCTATTGCACCCCCGGCCAGATCTGCTCGGCGGTCGCAACCCTCGGCGAGATCAAGGCGGGCATCCCCAGCCATGTCACCGGCGACATCGCCGCAAAGCCCGCCGTCACCACCGACGAGCTGCGCGAGCGGATGAGCGGCAACATCTGCCGCTGCGGTGCCTATGCGAACATCATCGACGCGATCCACGACGTCGCGGGTACGGAGCGCAGCGCATGAAGGCCTTCACCTACGAGCGTGCCGCTTCGGCCAAGGAAGCCGCCAGCGCCGCAGTCCGCACGCCGGGCGCGAAGTTCATCGCAGGCGGCACCAACCTGCTCGACCTGATGAAGCTCCAGATCGAAACGCCGCAGCATCTGATCGACGTCAACGGCCTCGGCCTCGACAAGATCACGCCGACCGCCGAGGGCGGCCTCCGCGTCGGCGCGCTCGTCCGCAACACCGACCTTGCCGCTGATGCGCGCGTGCGGAAGGATTACGGTGTGCTCAGCCGCGCGCTGGTGTCCGGCGCGTCGGGCCAGCTACGCAACAAGGCGACGACCGCAGGCAACCTGCTCCAGCGGACACGGTGCCCGTATTTCTACGACACCACCAAGCCCTGCAACAAGCGTCAGCCCGGCAGCGGTTGCGCCGCGATCGGCGGATTCAACCGCAACCTCGCGGTCATGGGCACGAGCGACGCGTGCATCGCGACGCACCCGAGCGACATGGCGGTTGCGATGCGCGTGCTCGACGCGACGGTCGAGACGGTCAACGCCGCTGGAAAGACGCGCGCGATCCCGATCGCTGACTTCCACCGTCTTCCCGGCGCGACGCCGAACATCGAGACGTCACTCGCGCCCGGCGAACTGATCACGGCTGTGACGCTGCCCAAGCCGATCGGCGGTACGCACATCTACCAGAAGGTCCGTGACCGGGCGTCCTACGCGTTCGCGCTGATCTCGGTTGCCGCCGTGATCCAGCCCGGCGGTCGCGGGCGCCTCGCCTTCGGGGGTCTCGCGCACAAGCCGTGGCGCGTCGAAGCCGCCGAGGCGCAGATGCCCAATGGCGCCAAGGCGACCGCAGCCGCGGTCCTCGCCGGCGCCCGCACCACCTCCCAGAACGCGTTCAAGCTGCCGTTGGTCGAACGCACCATCGGCGCCGTGTTCGACGACGCAAAGGCCTGATCGCCATGAAGTTCGATACCCCCGCCACGGCGAACCCGACCGACCGCATGAAGGTGCTCGGCAAGCCGCTCGACCGCGTCGACGGCAAGCTCAAGACCACCGGCACCGCGCACTACGCCTATGAGCGCAACGATGTCGCGCCGAATGCCGCCTATGGCTACATCCTCGGCGCGGCGATCGCCAAGGGCCGGATCGAGAGCATCGACACGGCCGACGCGAAGGCTGCGCCGGGCGTGCTGGCCGTCGTCACCTATGAAAATGCCGGCAAGCTCGGCAAGGCGAAGAACCACACCGCGCGGATGCTCGCCGGGCCCGAGGTCCAGCATTACGACCAGGCCGTCGCGGTCGTCGTCGCCGAAACGTTCGAGCAGGCGCGCGCCGCCACCAAGCTGCTCCGCGTCAATTACGCGCGGGCCAAGGGCAATTTCGATCTCGCCGCATCGCAGGGCTCGGCGACCAAGCCCAAAAGCGGCAACCCCGACACCGCCGTCGGCGATTTCGCGGGCGCATTCGCCAAGGCGGCGGTGAAGGTCGACGAGCGTTACACGACTCCCGATCAGAGCCATTCGATGATGGAGCCACACTCCACCACCGCGGCGTGGAAGGACGGCAAGCTCACGCTCTGGACGTCGAACCAGATGATCGCCTGGGCGGTTGGCGACATGAGCGAGACGCTGCTCCTGCCGAAGGAAAGCATCCACGTGATGTCGCCCTATGTCGGCGGCGGGTTTGGCTCGAAGCTGTGGGTTCGCAGCGACGCAGTGATGGCGGCGCTTGGCTCGCGCGCGATCGGCGGACGTCCGGTCAAGCTCGCGCTCGCGCGTCCGCAGGTGATGAACAATACGACGCATCGCCCGGCGACGATTCAGCGCCTGCGCATCGGTGCGCAGAAGGACGGCAAGATCACCGCGATCGCGCATGAGAGCTGGTCGGGCGATCTGCCCGGCGGCGGACCGGAGACCGCACCGAATGCGACCCGCCTGCTCTACGCCGGTGCGAACCGCATGACCGCGACGCGTCTCGCCGTGCTCGATCTCCCCGAGGGCAACGCGATGCGTGCGCCGGGCGAGGCCGTCGGCCTGCTCGCGCTCGAAGCGGCGATGGACGAGCTTGCCGAGAAGCTGAAGATGGACCCGGTCCAGTTGCGGATCGTCAACGATACGCAGGTCGATCCGGAAAAGCCGTCGCGCCAGTTCTCGCAGCGTGATCTCGTCGGCTGCCTGAAGACCGGCGCCGAACGCTTCGGCTGGAACAAGCGCAACCCGGTTCCGGGGCAGGTCCGCGACGGCCGCTGGCTGGTCGGCATGGGCATGGCATCGGCGTTCCGCGACAACGTCACGATGAAGTCGGGCGCGCGCGTCGGGATCGACAAGAGGGGTGTCGTGACCGTCGCCACCGACATGACCGACATCGGCACCGGCAGCTACACGATCATCGCGCAGACCGCGGCCGAGATGATCGGCGTACCGATGGACAAGGTCATCGTCCTGCTCGGCGACAGCAGCTTCCCGGCCTCGTCGGGTTCGGGCGGCCAGTGGGGCGGCAACAGCGCGACCGCGGGTGTCTATGCGGCATGCATGGCGTTGCGTGAGCGGGTCGCTCAAAAACTCGGCTTCAACTCGACCGACGTCGTGTTCGAGGACGGCAAGGTTAAATCTGGCAACCGCAGCGTCTCGCTTTCGGAAGCCGCAGGCGATGCCGGCCTTTCCGCCGAGGACTCGATTGAGTTCGGCGATCTGACCAAGACGTATGCGCAGGCGACGTTCGGCGCGCATTTCGTTGAGGTCGGCGTCGACTCGGCGACCGGCGAGATCCGAGTCCGTCGAATGAGCGGTGCGTTCGCCGCGGGCCGCATCCTCAACCCGAAATCAGCCCGCAGCCAGGTGATCGGCGCGATGACGATGGGCGTCGGTGCGGCGCTTATGGAAGACGCGGTCGTCGACACGCGGTTCGGCTATTTCGTCAACCACGACCTCGCTGAATATCACGTGCCCGCGCACGCCGACATTCCGATGCAGGACGTGTTCTTCATGGACGAACTCGACGAGAAGTCCTCGCCGATGAAGGCCAAGGGGATCGGCGAACTCGGGCTGTGCGGCGTCGGTGCGGCGATCGCCAACGCGGTCTACAATGCGTGCGGCGTCCGCATCCGCGAATACCCGCTGACGCTCGACAAGGTCATTGGCAAGATGGCCTGATACCCTGCCCTCCACCCCGCCGCATCGCCGGTCGGGGTGGAGGGTAAAACCGGGTCTGGCGTGGGCGAATGGGTTGCGCTAGGAAACTGGCATGACCGTACCCGCTATTCTAAAAAACCTGCGCCTGCCCGTCATCGGCTCGCCGCTGTTCATCATTTCCGGCCCCGAGCTGGTGATCGCGCAGTGCAAGGCGGGCATCGTCGGCTCGTTCCCCGCGCTCAACGCGCGCCCACAGGCGATGCTCGACGAGTGGCTGCACCGGATTACCGAGGAACTCAGCGCACACAACCGCGCCAACCCGGATCGGCCAGCGGCGCCGTTCGCGGTCAACCAGATCGTCCACAAATCCAATGACCGGCTCGAGAGCGACCTCGCGACGTGCGCGAAGTGGCAGGTGCCGATCGTCATCACCTCGCTCGGCGCGCGTGAGGACCTCAACACCGCGGTGCATGGCTGGGGCGGCATCACGCTCCACGACGTGATCGACGACCGGTTCGCGCGCAAGGCCATCGAGAAGGGCGCCGACGGCCTGATCGCCGTTGCCGCCGGTGCGGGTGGCCATGCCGGCCGCCTGTCGCCGTTCGCGATCATCCAGGAAATCCGCCAGTGGTTCGACGGCCCGCTCGCGCTGTCGGGCTCGATCGCGACTGGCGACGCGGTGCTGGCGGCACAGGCGATGGGCGCGGACTTCGGCTATATCGGCTCGCCGTTCATCGCGACTACCGAGGCCAATGCGGACCAAGCGTACAAGGACGGTATCGTCGCGGGCAAAGCGTCCGATATCGTCTATTCGAACCTGTTCACCGGCGTGCACGGCAACTACCTCCGCGCCTCGATCGTCGCGGCGGGCATGGACCCGGACGCGCTGCCAGAGGGTGATCTCAAGACGATGGACTTCGGCGGCGGCAACGGATCGAAGCCCAAGGCGTGGCGCGACATCTGGGGCTCGGGCCAGGGCATCGGCGCAGTCACCGAAGTCGAGAGCGTCGCCGACCGGGTCGATCGCCTCGAACGCGAATACCGCGCGGCGCGCGTCCGCATCGGTGTCTGAGCTAGACCAACGTGGCGGCGTATTCGCGCCATCGTTCGACCATGAGAAGGTCGATCTGAAAACATGGAGCGCCCGGCAGCGATGGCGATGGCGCACGAAGGGCTGATCTAGCCGCACAAGCGGAGGTAAGATCGTCTGGGGCTCTCGTGCATGGCCGGGCCTTTCGTTAAGGCCATTCGCCAACGTTCCGGTAAACATCGGGACGGAATTCGCCGAGATTTCAGCCGGGAACGTCGACCCGATCGTCGCATCGTGCGAAGGGTGCTTGCATGGTACAACGAGGTAGACGGTCGCGATGGTCCTGACGACCCTGGTCCTGTTGCCGTTCGTCGCCGCCATGATTTTGGGCCTCTGGACGCGAGCGGATCGCGTCGTGCAGGTGATGATTGCGGGCGGGGCCAGCGCCGTAGGCCTCGGTCTGTTGCTGGTTGCGGCACCCACCGTTCTGGCCGGGACGCCGTTGACTGCGCATCTGACATGGGTACCGGCGCTGGGTCTCGACGCGAGCCTGTGGCTCGACCCGCTCGGTCTGTTGTTCGCCGGACTGATCCTCGGCATCGGTTTGCTGGTCGTCGTCTATGCGCACGGGTATCTCGCCAAGGGCGAGGCCACCGGACGGTTCCTGTCCTTCCTGATGCTGTTCCAGGGCGCGATGATCGGTATCGCGTTGTCGGCCAACGTCCTGCTGCTGCTCGTTTTCTGGGAAATGACCAGCCTGTCGTCGTTCCTCCTGATCGGGTTTTGGCGAGATCGACCCGAGGCGCGGCAAGGTGCGCGGATGGCGCTGGCGGTGACGGGCGGCGGCGGGCTGGCGCTGATCGCAGGGATGCTGCTGCTCGGACAGGCGGCAGGATCATACGAACTGACGACCATTCTCGCGCGTGCGGACATCGTCCAAGCCTCGCCGCTGTATCCGGCGATCCTCATCCTGGTGCTGCTCGGCGCGTTCACCAAGTCGGCGCAGTTCCCGTTCCACTTCTGGCTGCCGCATGCGATGGCTGCGCCGACCCCGGTGAGCGCCTATCTGCATTCCGCGACGATGGTGAAGGCGGGCGTCTTCCTGCTGGCGCGGCTGTGGCCTGTGCTGTCGGGGACCGATCTCTGGTTCGACCTCGTCGCGTCGACCGGGCTCGTGACGATGTTGTTCGGCGCCGCGGTGGCGCTGTTCCGCAATGATCTGAAGGCGATCCTGGCTTATTCGACGATCAGCCAACTGGGCCTGATGGTGATGCTGCTCGGGTTCGGCACACCCGCCGCAGCCACCGCGGCGGTCTTCCACATCCTCAACCACGCGGCGTTCAAGGCGGCGCTGTTCATGAACGCCGGGATCGTCGATCACGAGACCGGCACGCGCGATATCCGACGCCTGGATGGCCTGGCGGCGCTGATGCCGATCACCGCCACGCTCGGCACGCTTGCCGCCACATCGATGGCCGGACTGCCCCCGCTCGGCGGTTTTATCTCGAAGGAGATGATGCTCGATCAGAGCACGCATGCGGTCCTGGCAGGCCAGTCCTGGCTGGTACCGATCCTGGCCACGCTCGCCGCGGTCCTGTCGGTCGCCTATTCACTCCGTTACGCGATCGGTCTGTTCTTCGGACGGACGCGCGCTGGCGAAGCAGGCACGCCGCACGATCCGGGTATCGCCATGCTCGCGCCATCAATCATATTGGTCATGGTCGCGATCGCGCTCGGGCTGATCCCCATGACAATCGCGGGGCCTCTGGTCGCCGCCGCCACCGGTTCGCTCGTAGGCGGCCGCTCGCCCGACCTGCATCTCGCCTTATGGCACGGTCTCAACCCGGCCTTCGGTTTGAGCGCGGTCGCGGTCGTCGGTGGCGCGTTCGTGCTATGGCGGCGGGCGGTGATAGCGGATTGGCTTGCCACCCGATCCGCGCCCGATGCGAAGCGGATGTTCGACGCGGCGATGCGGTCGGCACTCCACTGCACGCGCCGAGTTTCTGGCGTCGTCCATGCCGCGTCGCTCCAGCGCTACCTGTTCTTCCTGTTCGCAGTCGCGATCGTGCTGGGGATCGGGGCAAGCCTGACGAGCGGCAGCGTATATACCGGATCGCGTCCGCGCATCTCGGCATCGGCCGTTGCGATCGTCGCCTGGCTGGGCCTGATCGTTGCGACTGCAGCGGTCGTCGTGCAGCGTCACCGCTATCTCGCCCTGCTCTTCCTCGGCGTCGTCGGGCTCGTCATCGCGCTGGCGTTCGTCCACCTGTCCGCGCCCGATCTCGCGCTGACGCAGATCGCGGTCGAGGTCGTCACGATCCTGCTCATGCTCCTGGCGCTCACGGTGTTGCCCAAGTCGCCACCCACGCTATCGAGCATTCCTCGGAGAGCCCGGGACGCGCTCCTCGGCGGGGTCGCAGGCGTCGCAACCGGCTGGCTGGCCTGGGCGGTGATGACGCGTCCGGCGGTGGCGACGGTGTCGGCGTTCCACTGGGCGAACAGCTATGCGGGCGCCGGCGGCAGGAACGTGGTGAACGTCACGCTGGTCGACTTCCGCGCGTTCGACACGTTGGGAGAGATCATCGTGTTGGGGATCGCCGGGCTCGCGATCTACGCGCTGCTGGAACCGGCGGTACGTGTGCGGGGACCGCGGTCGAAAATGCCGCATTCTCCCGATCGACATCCGATGATGCTAGCGATGGCCGCCCGCGCGTTGCTGCCGCTGGCGCTGCTGGTCGGCCTGCATATCCTCCTGCGCGGCCATAATGCGCCGGGTGGCGGGTTCGTCGCTGCGCTGGTCTTTTCGATCGCGATCTTCATGCAGCACCTAGCGTCCGGGGTCGGTTCGACCGGCGAACGTCTGCGCGCTGTCGACCATGCCTTGATCGCGGTCGGTATCTTGCTCGCCACCGCGACCGGTCTCGGATCGCTCGTGTTCGATGCGCCGTTCCTGTCGAGCAGCTTTGGATATGTCCATCTACCGCTGCTCGGCGAAGTCGAGCTGGCGACCGCGACGTTGTTCGACGCCGGCGTCGCCAGCGTCGTGGTCGGCGCCGTGATGATGATACTGGGGCAACTCGGCCATCTGAATCAGCGCGACGCCCGCATCGGCGCAGTTTCCGACGAGCGGGCGATACCATGAGCCTCGAATTCCTGATCGCCAGCGCCATCGCCGTCCTTACCGCAGGCGGGGTGTACCTGTCGCTGCGAGGGCGGACGTTCCAGGTCGTGCTCGGGCTGACCTTGCTGTCGCACGCCGTCAACCTGTTCCTGTTCGCGACCGGCCGGCTCGTCGTCGATCGACCGCCCCTGTTCGCGAGTGGCGTGACCGATCACGCCGATCCCCTGCCCCAAGCGCTGGTGCTGACCACGATCGTCATCGCGTTCGGCATGACCGCGCTGGCCATCATTTTGTCGCTCCGTAGTTTTATCGAAAGCGGATCGGATCAGGTCGACGGTCTTGCGGACCCCGACCGCGGTGAGGGTGACCCATGACGCTTTCCGATCAGTTGACGATAGCGCCCGTGGTGATTCCGGCGGTGGTTGCCCCGCTGACGCTGTTGGCCATGCCCCGTCGGCGGGCTTTGGCGGTCGGTCTGTCGTTGGCCGGCTGTGTAGCCATGCTCGCGGCAGCGGTAGCGATGTTCGGGCGGGTCCAGGACAACGCGATCCGCAGTTACGCGCTCGGCGGCTGGCCGGCGCCATTCGGCATTGTCCTAGTGCTCGACCGCCTTTCTGCGGCGATGCTGGTGCTGTCCTCGGCATTGGCGCTGATCGTCCTGCTCCATGCGACGCTTACCGCCGCCGATCGGCAGGGTTCGAATTTCCATCCGCTCTTCCATTTCCAGCTGCTGGGGCTGAACGGCGCGTTCCTGACAGGCGATCTCTTCAACCTGTTCGTGTTCTTCGAAGTCCTGCTGATCGCGTCCTATGGCCTGATGCTCCACGGCCAGGGCGCGGCACGGCTGAAGGCGGGGGTCGGCTATGTAGTCGTGAACATCGTCGGTTCCGCACTGTTCCTGATCGCGCTCGGGGTGCTGTACGGCGTGACCGGGACGCTCAACATGGCCGACCTCGCGCGCCGCATTGCGGTATCGGGAGCAGCGGACGAGGGCTTGCTGCGGATCGCCGGCGTGCTGCTGATGACCGTCTTCGCGCTCAAGGCGGCGATCGTCCCGCTGCATCTCTGGTTGCCACGGACCTACGTCGCGACGATGCCGGTGGTAGCGGCGCTGTTCGCGATCCTGACGAAGGTCGGGGTCTATGCGATGATCCGGATCGTACCGTTGCTCTTCGGCGAGGGCGCAGGCGCGTTGGCATGGATGCCGTCGCCCTGGCTCTTCCCCGCCGCCGTGATGACCGCCGTTATCGGTTTTGCCGGGGTGTTCGTGGCGCAGGCGATGCGCGAACAGGCGGCGTTCGCGCTGGTCGGATCGACCGGGACGCTGGTGCTTGCAGTCTCCTGCTGGAGCCAGGCGACGATGGCGGCGGCGCTCTTCTATCTGGTTCACGCGACGCTGGCCGGTGCTGCGCTGTTCCTGGTCGCCGACGTGACCATGCGTCGCCGTGGCCAATATGACGACGTAGCGGTACCGAGCCCCCGGTTTGCGGGGCTGCAGGCGACCGGGTTGCTGTTCCTCGCGTCGTCGATTGCCGCGGTCGGATTGCCGCCGCTGTCGGGCTTCATCGGAAAGCTGTTCATCCTCCAGACCACCGCCACGACTTCCAACTGGATCATTCTGTGGGCAACAATCCTCGGTACCACCTTGATCGGGGTCGTCGGCTTCGCCCGCACCGGCAGCATCATCTTCTGGAAGGCGTCGCCAATCGGCGCAGACCCGATCGATAGTCCGAACCGATCCAACGCGGACCTGATCGCCCCCATGATCCTGATCGGACTGCTCGCCGCCCTGACCATCGGCGCCGGCTGGGCGACCGCGCAAGCCCAGGCGACTGCCATGCAGATCTTCGCGCCGCAGCGCTACATCGCCGCTGTTCTAGGCAGCGTTCCGCGATGATCCGAAGGCTCCTGCCCCACCCTGCCCTTTCGGCGACGTTGTTGATCGTCTGGCTACTGCTGGCGAACGGCGTCACTGGCGGCGACCTCGTCCTTGGCGCAATGGCCTCGCTCATTCTGCCAAAGGTCACCGCGCCGTTCTGGCCCGATCGCCCTCGCCTGCGGTTCGGCGGTGCGTTGGTCGCGTTTCTCGCGGTCGTGCTGTTCGACATGGTCGTCGCCAATTTCCACATCGCGCGCGTGATCCTGTTCCGACGCGACCGCGATCTGCGCGCGCGCTGGCTCGTCATCCCGATCGACCTGGCGACGCCCGAGGCGATCACGGTGCTCGCGGCGACGATCAGCCTGACCCCGGGAACGGTCTCGTCCGACGTGTCCGCCGATGGTCGCGCACTGCTGGTCCACGCGCTCGACGTCGAGGACGAAGCGACCGAGATCGCGCGGATCAAGCGGCGGTACGAAGCGCGGCTGCTGAGGATATTCCCATGATCGCAGTCGCGCTTCACATCGCCGCGATCGCCATAGCGCTCGCGCTTCTGTGCAACGGATGGCGACTGTTCCGCGGCCCGGCGCTCGGCGATCGTATCCTTGCGCTCGATACGATGGTCATCAACGTCATCGCGCTGATCCTCGTGATCGGCATGATCGGTGGCTCCAGTACGTATTTCGAGGCGGCGTTGGTGCTGGCGATGGTCGGGTTCGTCAGCACCGTCGCCTATTGCAAGTTCCTCCTTCGGGGGGACATCGTCGAATGATCGATGCTTTCGCCTATCTCGTGGTCGGGCTGACCTTATTCGGGACCGCGTTCCTGCTGCTCGGCAGCTGGGGGCTGGTCCGGTTGCCGTCGATGATGGAGCGACTGCATGGACCGACGATGGCGACGACGCTCGGGGTCGGCTCGCTGGTGCTCGCATCGATGCTGCGGACCCGGCTGCAAACCGGGACGTGGAGCACGCACGAACTGCTGATTATGCTGTTCCTGTTCATCACCACACCCGTATCCGCCAACATGATCGCGAAGGTTCATCTCCACCGTCAGCGCATGGCCGATATCACCGAGCCGGCCGGGATCGCTGGTGAGCCGCCAAACCCAGGCGAAGGCGATTGGGCGAGGTTCGAAGCGCCGAAGCCGAGCATCGCAACGTCGACGGCTGACCTTAAACGTCTACCCGGCGATTGAGCACTTGGCGTCCGGTCGGTTAAGGGTGTTGCGCGCGCAGCAAAAGCCGCCGCGAAGGAGAGGACAAGTCCGACCATGCCGAGTTTGACGCCGTGGATATCTGTTCCGCTGTTCGCGCTGGCGGCGTGCGGGGCATCCTCCGATCAATCCGACGATCGGCCGCAGAACACACCTGACGCAGCCCGGAATCAATCGGGTGGCGACACCGTCGCAGTGCGGCAGTCAACGCCCTCCCCCGCGGCGATCGGCAATTCGATCTCGCCCGCGACGTCTTCGCCAAAGGCCCTGACGAAGACATCGTGTCTTGCCGATATCGGTGCCGCCGCCGCGGCGCGGCGCGTGGCGATCTGTCGCGACGTCTCGCCGTCCACACATCCGCCCTGCAACGCCGCCAACAGCTGCGCGATGATCAACGACGAGATCGCGCGCAGTTGTGCACTGTTCGACGGCAAAGGCGCGCCGATGCAGGGATGTGGGCCTGCGCCCAAGAGCGCGGAGGCTGCGGCAGCGGTGGTTCGGCGGTACTATGCCGCTGTCAACGCGCGGGATTTCGACACCGCGTGGCGGCAATGGGGTAACGACGGCCGTCCGGGACAGACTTTCGCAGCGTTCGCGGCGGGTTTCGCGCATACCCGCACGACCAAAGTGGTCATCGGCGCGCTCCAACCTGGCGATGCCGGGGCGGGATCGATCTATCAGCCGGTCCCCGTCACGGTAGAGTCCACGCTGGACGACGGGTCTCGCCAGCGTTTCCGCGGCACGTACGTCGTTCGACGCGTCAACGACGTCGACGGCGCGACGGCCGACCAGTTGCGGTGGCATCTCGACTCCGCTCAGCTCAAGCCGGTTCCATTGAGATAGCCAAGGCAATTCGAAGGCGTACGCATGTTCGAACCGATGAGAGATTTGCCGCATCACGGGCGATACGCGTACCGCCCGATCGTCGGACGACCCGACTATTCGTGGCCCGAAGGCAGCCGGCTGGCGATCTCGATCGCGTCCTGGCCCGGCTACGAGAGGCGGCGGATCCGCGGATCTGGTGGACGACGGCAGGAGCTATCGCCGATCACGTCACGACGAACGGCCTAGCCGCCTGACGCCTGTCTGGCGGCCGACCGACCTCGACCAGGACCGACTATTCGACGACGCGCAGCCGACGTCCCTTGGCGGGCGGGACGCGAAGCAACTGGTTGACGCGATCGGCCAGATCGACCTGCCGGAAAGGCTTCCCCAGCCGCATGACGTCGGTCGGGACATCGTCACCAGCCGCCGCGTATCCTGTGACCAGCAACGTCGGCAGCCGGATGCCGTTGGCGCGCATTTCGGTGATCAGCTGACCGCCGGTCATCCCGGGCATCAGATAATCGCTGACGAGCATGTCGACATCGATCCCCGACCGGATCGCCGACAGCGCCTGGCTCGCCGACCCGAACTCGGTCACGACATAGCCCAGATCGCGCAGCATCTCCGCGGTCGCCGATCGGACCAGTTCCTCGTCATCGACCAGCACGATCTTGGCGGCATGCCGCGCCGGTGCGGGCTCGCCCTGACTATCGGCCGCATCGCTCGCCACTTCGTCGGTCGCCGGCAGCCAGAGCTCGACCGCGGTGCCTACGCCGGGCTCGCTCCTGAGATGCAGGATACCGCCCGATTGCGCGGCCAGGCCGTGAACCATCGACAGGCCCAGCCCCGTTCCCTTGCCGACGCCCTTGGTCGAGAAGAAGGGTTCGGTCGCACGGGCGAGCGTCGCCCGGTCCATGCCGGTGCCGGTATCCTGCGCGGTCAGTCGGATATAGCGGCCGGCGTCGAGACCGACCGCGTTCCGATCGTCGACGACGATCTCCGCGACGGTCAGGATCAGCCGACCGCCACCCGGCATCGCATCGCGCGCGTTGATCGCGAGGTTGAGCAGCGCCAGCTCGAGCTGGTTCGGATCGACCCGCGCCGACGACAGATGGCGCGGCACTTCGAGGACCACGGTGATCGTCGGCCCCAGCGAACGCCGGACGAGATCGACGATGCCATCGATCAGCGCACCGATATCGACCGCCTTGGGCTGCAACGCCTGTTTCCGCGCGAACGCCAGCAATCGCTGCGTCAGCGTTGCCGCACGTTCGGCGGCCTGTAACGCGCCGGCGACCATGCGATGCGTCTTCTCGTCGTCCTTGTGCCGACGGCGGACGAGATCGAGACTACCGACGATCGGGGTCAGCAGATTGTTGAAGTCATGCGCGACGCCGCCGGTCAGCTGGCCGATCGCGTCCATCTTGTGCGCCTGCGCGAGTTGCGCGTCGGCCTCCTTCTTGTCGGTCACGTCCGAGACGACGCCCGTCATTCGCAGCGGCTTGTCGTCGGGACCGTAGGTGACGCGGCCCTTGGCTGCGATCCACTTCTGCGAGCCGTCCGCCGCGGTGATCGAGCACTCGATATCCAGCATGCCGGAGTCCAGCGCAGCGTCGAAGTCCGCCCGGATACGGGCTCGCTGGGAAACCTCGACAAAGCCGAGAAAATCATCGATGTTCCACGTCGGGCGCCGCGTCGGATAGCCGAATATCTCGTCGTGCCGCGCCGTCCGCCGCGCGGTGCCGGTGGTAAAGTCGATATCCCAGCTGCCCATGCCGGCGGCATCGAGCGCGATCGTGAGACTCTCCCGCGCCGCTTCCAGCTCCGCGGTACGATCGACCACCGCGCGCTCAAGCGTCATCGCGGCATCGCGCACCTCATATTGGCGCCGCCGCGCCTTCAGCGACGATCGGATCGCGCCCAGCATAGCCTCGGCATGCAAAGGCCGCTGCAGCAGAACGACATTGCCGAGATTTGCCAGGCGATCGCTCGCGGCGGTCGTTCGCGGCGCAGGCGCGCCGTTGGCCAGAACCACGAACGGGATGTCCGACCAGGTCGGCTGCGTCGCGACCCACTCCGACAGACCTGACGAGTCATGCCCCGCCAGCGCCTCTTCCGTCAGCATGATCGCCCCCGCGCCCCGCCGAATTTCCGCGAGCAACTCCGCCCGGTCCGCACAGACATAGGATTGGATCGTGTTACGGCCGAGCAGGTCCGCGGCAATCGTGGCATCTCGACCGCGCGGCGCCAGAATCAGAACACGGTCTTCCACGTCAGCCATGCTCTTCCAAAGAACCCATCTTGCTGGCCATCAACGTCTTGCCTTCGCCCGAAAAGGTCGGAACGCCGGTCAGGACGCCCTGGAATTCGCGCAATGGCTCGCCGACCTGCAAACCGTTGCTCCCTATCTGAAACTCCCGGATCGTCCGTTCGTGCCGTGCCGTGCGCGTTTTGATGACCGAGATGGCCTGGCGGACCTCGCCCTGTGCCTCGAAATAGCGGAGCTGGACGACGGAATCGGACAGATAGCTCAGGTCCACGTCCTGGCGGACGTCTCCCATCATGCCGTGCAGGCCGAGGATCAGCAGGCTTACGACCCCCTCCTGCCCCAGATACGTCAGCATCTCGTGCATCTGCAGCGTCAGGAACTGTTCGTTGGGCATCGATTGCAGATACGCGTTCAGGCTGTCGATCACGACGACGCGCGCACCATCCTCCTCGACCGCGGCGCGAACCGAATCCGCGAACTCGCCCGGCGACATCTCGGCCGGGTCGATCGCGCGGATCTTCAGCTGACCGGAGTCGATGAACGGCTGGATATCGAGGTTGAGCGCGGCGCTGCGCTTCATCAGCGTCGGCAGGCGCTCGTCGAACAGGAAATACGCCGCATGGTCGCCACGCTGGAGGGCCGCGACCATGCACTGGACCGACGTCGTCGTCTTGCCGACGCCCGCGGGCCCGGTGAGCAACGTCGCCGTGCCGGGAACCAGCCCGCCGCCGAGCAGCGTATCCAGTTCTTCTGATCCGGTCGACACCGCCGCATCATTGTAGGTCCGGCCATGTTCGGCCGCGATCAGCCGCGGGTAGACCCGGAGGCCGCCGCGCTCGATCTCGAAATCATGATAGCCGCCACGATAGCGGACGCCGCGCATCTTCACGATGTGAAGGCGACGACGTTGCGATCCGAACCCGGACAGCGTCTGCTCAAGCGAGATGACGCCGTGCGCGATGCTGTGAAGCTGGAGATCGCTGCCCGATGCCCCCTTGTCGTCGAGGATCAGGACGGTGACCTGCCGCGTCGAGAACAGATGCTTCAACGCCAGGATCTGCCGCCGATACCGGACCGGGCTCTGCGCGAGCAACCGCAGCTCGGACAGGCTGTCGATGACGACGCGGGCAGGCTTGAACGCATCGACCTTGGTCATGATGTCGCGGATCGTCTCGCCGAGTTCGACTTCGCTCGGGTGGAGCAAGGTCTGCTCCTGATCCTCGCCCAGGCCGTCGGCGGGCACCATCTCGAACAGCTCGAGCTGATCGAGCGACCAGCCATGCGTCGCCGCGACGGCGCGCAGTTCGACCTCGGTTTCGGCCAGCGTGATGTAGAGCCCGGTCTCGCCGACCTTGGCCCCGGTCAGCAGGAAGTCGAGCCCCAAGGTCGTCTTGCCGGTTCCCGGCGTACCCTGGACCAGATACATGCGCTGGGGGGTCAGGCCACCGCCCAGAATGTCGTCGAGCCCGGCTATACCGGTCGATACGATCGCGGTGGTCTGCGGATCGGTTGGCAATATGGCATCCTAAATCGAGTATCTCCCAACGATGCTAGCGCGTTAGGGTTGACGAACCATAGCCGCCCCCGATCGGTTGGCAATCCTGCCGCCAACCCGATTTGATCAAGATCAGCGCGTATTCGGCGCGGGGGAAAATACTGGTTGCAAGGACTTGCCGAAGCCGAGCACTTGAACGAGCATGCCCCGCTCAGGGGGAATTCGATGTTCAAAGCATGTGTGATCGCGCTCGCAGCCACCGTATCCGCGCCGGCGCTGGCCCAGAATTCACCGTCCGGGACCCAGGCTCCACCGTCGAAGACAACGTATATCCAGGCAGGCGCGTTGCTCGATCGGCCCGGCCAGCCGCCGCGCGGCAACACCACCGTCATCGTCCGTGACGGCAAGGTCGCCGAATTGCGCGACGGGTTCGTACCGCCCGAACAGGGCGCGACGCTCGTCGACCTGCGCAATGCGTTCGTGCTGCCGGGTCTGGTCGACATGCACGTCCATCTCTGGGGGATTGGCGGCGACCCGATGCGCGCGCGGCTCGAGGCGATGACGCGCGATCGGTTCGACGATGAGATGACCGCGGTCGTGAACGCGCGGACCACGTTGAACGCTGGGTTCACCTCGGTGCGCGATCTCGGTGGCGATCCCCGCGGCATCCGCGCGCTGCGCGATGCGATCGACGCCGGTACCGTCGACGGGCCGACGATCACCAATGCCGGCGAGATGATCTCGGTGACCGGCGGGCATGGCGACGGCAGCAACGGGCTTGCCGAAGACTTTGCCGAAGCGGTGCATGCCAAGGAAATCAACCTGTGCGACGGTCCCGACGAATGCCGACGCGCGGTCCGCGCGCAGGTTGCGTTGGGGGCACGCGTCATCAAGTTCGCCGCGACCGGCGGCGTGCTGTCGAATGTCAGCGGCGGGCTTGGCCGGGCGATGACCCCCGACGAGATGCGCGCGATCATCGAGACCGCGCATGGTCTGGGCCGCAAGGTCGCGGCGCATAGTCACGCGGCGGAAGGGACGAAGGCGGCGCTGGAAGCCGGGGTCGACTCGATCGAGCACGGCACGTTCCTCGACGACGAGACGATCCGGCTATTCAAGACCAGGGGCGCCTATCTCGTTCCGACCGAGATCGCACCCGTTGCCGCACTCGCGCAGGCGCGGGGTGGCGCCCTGCCCCCTGCGACGATCGTCAAGGCCGAGGCCGCTGCGGCCGCGATGGCCGCCAGTCACCGGCGCGCCTATGCCGCCGGGGTGAAGGTCGCGTTCGGGACCGACACCGGCGTCTCGAAGCACGGCGACAACGCGACCGAGTTCGCACTGCTGGTGCGCAACGGCCTCACCCCGACGCAGGCGATCGTCGCGGCGACGGTGAGTGCTGCGGATCTGCTCGGGCGCGACGACATCGGTACGCTCGTGCCTGGCAAGACCGCGGACATCATCGCCGTGACCGGCTCGCCGTTACAGGACGTTACCCGCCTCGAGCATGTCGATTTCGTCATGCACCGCGGCCAGGTCGTCAAGGGTGCGCCGAAGAGCCTCTGACCCGCCGGGCGGCAGCGTCTTCCAGTTCCTTACGCGCTGTGATGCGCGTGGAACAGCTTGCCGCCCTCGACGACGTACACCACGGCGAGAACCGCGACGCCGATCGCCAGATAGCCGATCGCCAGCGGATAGGTCGTGCCGTCATAGGATTGTCCGATCAGCGATCCGACGATGACCGCGCCGACGCTGGTGATGAAGCCCTGGATCGACGACGCCGTGCCGGCGATGGCGCCGACCGGCTCCATCGCCATCGACCCGAAGTTCGCCCCGCACAGACCGATGCACGTCATGCTCAACGCCTGGAACACCATGTAGCTCGGCAGAGTTTCGAAGCCGGACGCGATCAGTCCGATATGGCAGACCGACAGCACGATCAGACCGATCACCGCGCTCTGCGAGATTAGCCGGGTGCCCAGCCGCTCGACCAGGCGGCTGTTGGCGAACGACGCGCACCCCATCGAGAACGCGCAGATCGCGAACAGGATCGTGAACCGCGCGCCGGCGTGGAACTCGTCGACGAAGATCTGTTGCGCGGACGAGACGAACGCGATGATGCCGCCGAACGTCATCGACGCCGCGACCGCGTATCCGGCGGAAAACCGGTTCGTCAGCGTCAGCGTATACCCGTTGCGCAGCGCTGCGAGCGACAGCGGCGTGCGGTTCTCGACCGGCAGCGATTCACGCAGCCGCGTGAACGACCATGCCAGGACGAGCGCGGCGAAACCGGCGAGCGCATAGAAGATGAAGCGCCACGGACCGAACGCGAGCAGCATCTGGCCAAGGCTCGGCGCCATGATCGGCACGAGGAAGAAGATCATCTGCGCTACCGAGAGCGTCCGCGCCATCTGTCGTCCGGCATAGCGATCCCGCACGATCGCGACCGCCAGTACGCGGGTCGACGCCGACATCAGCCCCTGCAGAACACGCGCGCCGAGCAGCGCCGCGAAGGTCTGCGATCCGGCCGCGAAGATGCTCGCCAGCACGAACCCGGCCAGCGTGACGAGCAGGATCGGGCGACGTCCGTAGCGATCTGCCAGCGGGCCGTAGACGAGCTGCCCCGTCCCGAACCCCAGCATGTACGCGGTGATGATCCACTGCCGGTGGTTGGCCGTCGCGATGCTTAACTGATGCCCGATATCCGCCAGCGCGGGTAGCATCAGGTCGACGCCGAGCGCGTTCACCGCCATCAGCGCGGCAATAAAGGCAACGAACTCGCGTGGTTGCATCGACGGGTCAGCGGTCTTGACGTTCATGACCTGCGCGTACGGGGATCGCGCGCGGAATGCCACGACAGATCGAACGATGCCGGCAATACGGCCCCGTAACTCTTGCGCGCAGCGTACAATAAAAAATATCTTTTTCAGTCGCTCAGCGCGTGTTTGTTCGTTTCTTTTACACCTTCTTCTCCCATGTAGGCCGTCATGATCGGTCTGATTACCCGCCTCAGGCAGTTGCGCCATTCCGATCAGACGATCGCGGCCTACGTCCAGGAGACCCTGGTCGAGTCGCTCTACGCATCGCCGCAATCGCTGGTGATCGGCGCGGTGACCAGCAGTGCGATCACGATGATCGTCGCGCTGGTCAGCGGCAACGCCTGGATGACCGGGTGCGCGATAGCGATCGCGGCGGTCGCCGGCTCGCGGATCGTCGATGCGCTGCGCCTCAGCCGACGGAGTGCGAAGCGCCAGCCCTCCAAGAAGGCCGCGCTGGGCCCTTGGGGCCGACGCCAGGAGCGGCTCTATCGATCCGGCGCGATCGGCTATTCGTCGCTGCTCGGCACGTTCGGACTGCTGACGCTGGTCAACACCAACGACGGCGTGCTGCAATTGCTCGCGGTGACGACGACGATCGGCTACGCGGCGGGGATCGCGGGGCGCAATGCCGGGCGGCCGTGGATCGCGCTGTCGCAGCTCAGCTTCGCGTCGGTGCCGCTCGCGATCGGACTGCTCGTATCGCTCGAGCCGCTCAAGATCGTCCTGGCCATCGTGATCCTGCTGTTCGTCGTCGCGATGATGGATATCACGCTGCAAACCTACGGCGTCATCCTGAAGGCGACCGTCGCGTCGCGCGAGAAGGCGGCGCTCGCCGAACATCATGCCGCCATCGCGCGCCGCGACGACCTGACCGGCGTCGCCAATCGCACCGCGTTCCGCGAGCAGTTCGAAGCACGGTTGCAGCGGTTATCGGGCGAGCAGCATCAACTCGCGATCAACTGGCTCGATCTCGATCGCTTCAAGGAGATCAACGACTCGTTCGGCCATCTGGCGGGCAACGCGCTGCTCGCGGAGATCGCGCGGCGGCTCGATCAGGCGTTCGGCAAGGATGGCGTCGTCGCGCGACTGGGCGGCGATGAATTCGCCGTCGTGTGCACGGTGAATACCGAAGCCGACGCGATGACGATCGGTCAGACCATCCTGGCGCTCGTCGAGAAGCCGGTTCTGCACGAAGGCCGCCTGCTCCAGGTGAACGCATCGATCGGTATCGCGATCGCGCCCGCGGACGGGAGCGATGCCGATACGCTTTTGAAGAACGCCGATCTGGCACTGTATCGCGCCAAGGACAGCGGTCGCGGTCAGATGTGCTTCTACGAACCGCTGATGGACGAGAAGATTTCGCGCACGCGGGACCTCGCCGCCGAGATGCAGGGCGCGCTGGAACGCGGCGAGTTCCATCTGGAGTTCCAGCCGATCTTCGATCTCGCCGGCGAACACGTGCTGTCCTGCGAGGCCTTGCTGCGCTGGACCAACCGGCAGCATGGTGCGATCTCGCCGGCGGAATTCATTCCGATCGCCGAGGATACGGGGCTGATCGTGTCGATCGGCGGATGGGTGATCCGTGAGGCGTGCCGGATCGCCAGCGCGTGGCCGCAAGCGGTGAAGATCGCGGTCAACCTGTCGCCGATCCAGCTCCGGTCCGCCAATCTCACCACCGTGATCATGAATGCGCTGGCGTCCACCGGGTTCGCAGCGGAGCGGCTCGAGCTCGAGGTGACCGAGTCCGTGCTGCTCGAGGATATCGAAGCGTCGCTGGCCGCGCTCGATGCGATCAACCGCCTGCACGTGCGGACCACGCTCGACGATTTCGGCACCGGCTATTCCTCGCTCAGCTATCTCACGAAATTCCCGTTCCAGACGCTGAAGATCGATCGCTCGTTCATCACCGATCTCGAACAGAGCCCGGCCTCGGTGGCGATCGTCCAGACCGTGATCGATCTCGCCGCGAAACTGGGCATGCGGACGGTTGCCGAGGGCGTCGAGACGCAGGCGCAACTCAACCAGCTCCGCCGGACGCGGTGCGATGCGGTGCAGGGATATCTGCTAGCGCGTCCAATGCCGGCAAGCATGGTCGCGACCATGCTTGCCGGCAATGCCCAGAAAGCGCAGGCGCGCTCCTGAGATCCTAGATTGCCGCCTTGGTCAGCAACCGGGTCTGCGCGCCGACCAGACGCCGCATCAGTTTGAGATCGAACTCGCTCAGCCGCAGCGCTGCGTCGGCCCAGAGATCGACGACCGCCTCGAGTTCGGAGAGTGCCAGCGGATTGACCGAGCGCGACGCCTCGTAGATCGCGCAATGGCCGCTGTGGCGACGGCGGTTCTGGCGGATATAGTGCTCGACCTCGGCGCGACCCTTGCCCGGATCGGCCAGCGCATGGACGATGCCGAGATCGTACAGTTCCTCGGCGCTGTAGGTCCGCCCGCTCAGGATCATCTGCTCGGCCCGCGCGGACCCCAGCCGCCGCGACAGGAAGCAATGCGCGCCCATACCGGGGAACAGCCCGAAATTGGTTTCCGGCAGCCCGAAGTTCGTGCCCCGCTCGGCGATGACGACGTTGAACGACAGCAACGCCTCGAAACCGCCGCCGAGCGCGTCGCCTTCGACCAGCCCGATCGTGATGATCGAATGGTCGAGGCTGAGCATGTTGCGGTGCAGGATGCGGACGCAGGCGCGGCCGTAGCGGACCAGCGCCTGCCGATCGCCACGACGGATATGCTCCGCGAACAGATCGAGATCGCCGCCGAGCGAGAAGACGCCGGGGAAACGCGAGCCGAGCACGAGATAGCGGATCGGCATCATCTCCGACGAACACGCCTCGGCGATATCGTTCTGCCACTGATTGAACTCGGCCAGCAGCCCGGGATTGAAGCTTGGACGGACCTTTTGCCGCATGTACGTCCACAAGGTATCGAGTTCGGGGTCGAACGCGACCTCCAGATCCGCGAAGGCGAACGGTTGGCGGGTCAAAAGCGACGCCGGCAGCTCGATCGGCCTGTGATGATGGCCTTGGCTCCGGCTTGAGGACATGACGGGTGAGTATTCGACAGTCATCGCGACTTCCTTCTTTACGCGCAGCGGCCTGCTGCCCGAGAAGATTAGGCGGAGTTCGCGTCAGATGCGGGGTGCGTAATGCACGAGTCGGCACGGTACGTCTCGCCGCGCCATAGCCAGCTGAGGCGCCGGCTTCGCACCGGATCCCACCTGCGCACGCTAGGTGCTTGTTTCGCGCTGGGAATCGACCGTCGGCGTAATTTTGGTCAGATATCGATGTGGTCCGTTTGTCGGCGGGAAATACCGCCTGGCTGCCTGCTGGTGAACCCATTCCTGTTCGGACCGACCTTGCGCCGGGTCGTTTTCGGCTCCAGACCTGTACCCAGGACGGGGATGATCGACATGGATATTGCACGACGCGACCTGATGATTTCGGCGGCGGCGCTGACGCTCACCTCTCGCGCGTTCGGCGCGGGACCGGGCGATCGGCCGCTCGGCTATGCGATCGTCGGACTGGGTTCCTACGGTCTCGACGTCATCATCCCGCAATTCGCGAACTGCGCGCACAGCCGGCTCGCCGCGGTGGTCAGCGGCGATCCCGCCAAGGCCAAACGAGTCGCCGCCGACCACGGACTGCCGGCGCGATCGATCTATTCCTACGAGACCTTCGATACGATCCGGAATAATCCCGACGTCGACATCGTCTATGTCTGCCTGCCCAACTCGATGCACGCGGAATACACGATCCGCGCGGCGAAGGCCGGCAAGCACGTCATGTGCGAGAAGCCTATGGCGATATCGGTCGCCGAGTGCGAGGCGATGATCGCGGCGTGCAAGACCGCGAACCGCAAGCTGATGATCGGCTATCGCTGCCATTTCGAGCCGACGAATCTCGAAGCGATGCGGCTGGCGCGCGCGGGTGCGGCGGGCAAGATCCGCTACGTGCGGTCCGAGCACGGCTTCGTCCAGCGTGATCCGTCGAAATGGCGATTGAAGCGTGCCTTGTCGGGCGGCGGCTCGTTGATGGACATGGGCATCTACAGCCTGCAGGCGGCGCGCTACATGACCGGCGAGGAACCGATCGCGGTGACCGCGCGTGAATCGACCGATCGCCGCGACCCGCGCTTTACCGAGGTCGAGGACATCATCGACTGGACGCTGGAGTTCCCGTCGGGGGCGATGGCCGGTTGCCAGTCGATGTACAGCGCCAACCAGAACCATATCCTGTTGATGGGCGACGCCGGCCGCATCGAACTCGAACCCGCGACCCGCTACGAGGGCAACCATATGTGGCAGGGCAAGGATGGCCGCGAACGCGAGGTCATGCCACCGCCCGGCCCCGGCAAGACGCAGTTCGCGGGGCAGCTCGACCATCTCGTCCAGAGCATCCGCACGGGGCGCGAACCGATCGTCTCCGGCGAGGAAGGCTTGCGCGACATGCGGATCGTCGAGGCGATCTACCGCTCGGCCCGCGAAGGCCGGACGATCCGGCTCGATGGCGCACGGAAGGATCGCGCATGAAGCTGCCGTTCGTAGTCGCCGCGCTGATGGCTGCCTCGTCGGCGGCGGCACAGACGGCCGATCCCACGAGCTTCGCATCGGACGCCGAGGTGAAGGCGAAGGTCGCCGCGATGGGCGCCGCGATGAAGCCGGGACAGGGATTTGCCTGGCAACCGCTGGTCCGCGACGGTGAGACCAATGCCGCGCTCGAATACTGGAAAAAGCCGGGCCGCCCTGCCGTACACCCCGATCAGGCGGAATACGCGATCGTCGTGGCCGGCGCGGGTACGCTGATCTCGGGCGGGACGCTCGCCGACGCCGTGGTCGTCAAGCCCGATCTGACCGAGGGCGCGCGGATCGTCGGCGGGAAGACGCGGACGCTCGGGCCCGGCGACGTCATGCTCATTCCGGCCGGCGTGCCGCACTGGTTCGGCATCACCGGCGACCGACTGGTGCTGCTCGGGATGAAGCTGCCGCAGCGGCGCTGACCCTCAAGCCGGTCGGCCGCGATCCTGCCAGCCGGCGCGCAACGGCACGCGGAGCACACGGTCGTTTGCGGTCAGGAACAGCGCACGGCCGCGCTCGCCGAACGCGCAGTTCGCGATCGGCCCACCGTTGGATATCAGCCCGAGCGGCTCTGCGTCGGGCGACAGGAACATCATCCCGCCCGGTACCGAACACACCAGCGTGCCGTCGTGCGCGACCTTCATCCCGTCGGGCAGCCCCGGTGCACTGCCCACGCGCATCGGCTTGGCATCGAGCAACATGCGCGACCGCCGCGGCAGCCCGGTCTTGTCGAGATCGTAGACCATGATCCGCGGCGCAACGTCGTCCGAAACCGAAACGTAGAGCCGCGTCTCGTCGGGCGACAGGGCGACGCCGTTCGGCCGCGTCAACGTGCCGTCGATCAGGTCGACCGCCCCGCCCGGCGTCCAGCGATAGACGCCGTTGACGGGCATCTCCTTCAGCGAGGACGCATCGCCGTCGGTCAGTCCGTAAGGCGGATCGGTGAAATAGATCGTGCCGTCGCGCGCGACGTGCAGGTCGTTCGGACTGTTGAACCGCTTGCCCTGGTACCGATCGATCAGCACCTCGCGGCGCCGCGTGACGAGATCGAACCGGTCGATCGACCGCCCGCCGCTGTTCGCGATCAGCAGTCTTCCGTGGTGGTCGAGCGCCAGTCCGTTCGCGCCGGGTTCGCGCACCAGTTTAGGATCGGTCCCGGCCGTCCCGGACGGCGACAGGAACGGTGTCGCGACCCCGCCCGTCTGCCATCGACGAATGATGTTCGCCGGTGGATCGGTGAACAGGAGATACCGGCCGTCATCGACCCATAGCGGGCCCTCCGCCCAGCGTATCCCGCTCGCGACGACCGAGATACGAGCATCCGGCGCGACCATCCGGTCGAACGCCGGCGACAGGCGCTGGATGCCCGCAACGTCGGCGGCTGCCACGCCCCGCGGCAGCGCAGTAAGCGCGAGCGCGCCGAGCATCACGGTCCGCCGGTCCGGCTTCAACGCCGCCTCGGTCACGTCGTTATCCTTGTGATCCAACGAACGCTCCCCAAACCCACCGACGCTTCATGACAGCCGCGCCGTCTGCAGGACAATAGCGGCAAAATCTTCTTTGTCCTGGTAGGCGAAGATGGAATCATTCTATCGAAAGTCTACGACGCCCGATGTTCCAGTGCGGTGCGCGTCTGTCGTCCCCAGCTCTGTCCGCCACGCAGGAACGCCACCCAGCCATAGATCGCGCCGACGTGACGCAGGAGCTGGAAGGTGAACGGCTCGGCGATCGCGGCGATGATCGCCGGGCCAAGCCCGAGCCCTTCGCGCTGACCGGTCCAGCGCTTGTAGATCCCGAGCGACCAAAGGTGAAAGCTGAGGTCGATCACGATCTTGACGATCATCACGATCAGGATCGGCAGCGCCAGCGCGAACCGTCCGGTGATCACCAGTCCGATCAGGATCGCGAACGCGGCCAGCCCGTAGATCGGTTGCACCGTGTCGAGCGCCTTGACAGGCAACATCCGCGTACCGAGCCGGCCATAAGCGCGGTTGCCGACCATGTCGCGGTTCCAGTGCTGCGTCTGGAGGAACCCGCCGAACCAGCGCTGACGCTGTTTGAGGAATGCCGGGATGCTCGCCGGGGCATCGGTTCGCGCCAGCGCGCCGCCGACCACGCGCACCCGCCAGTCGAGCCCGGTGTCGTGCGCATGGCGATGAAGCCGGTGGATCAGCTCGTAATCCTCGACCATGCAGTCGGGATCGAAGCCGCCGACCGCGATCACCGCATCGCGCCGGAACGCCGCGAACGCACCCGAGATCAGCAACAGGCCGTTCAGCCGCATCCACGCGTCGCGTGACAGGAAATTGCGGACATATTCGTACGACTGGAACCACTCGAACAGCCGGCCGCCGAGGCTTGGTCCGCAGATCGGCGCGAGCACGCCGGTCGCCGCCACGAGTTCGGGTTCCGCGGCAAACGCGGCGCGCATCGCCGCGATCGCGCCCGGTTCGAGCAGCGTATCGGCATCGACGGTCAAGACGATCTCGGTATCGATCCGCAGCAGCGCGTCGTTGAGCGCACGGGCCTTCCCGCCATGCGGCAGCCGCAGCCATGCGAGTCGCGTGCCGCCGAGATCGACCGTCGCGATGTCGCCCAGCGCCGGTACCGCCAGCGCGTAGAGCTCCCGCATCACCGCGGGGGTGGCATCGGTCGATCCGTCGTCGGCGATCATGATCGTCTCGGGGGGATGCGCCTGCGCCAGCAGCCGGTCGATCGTCAGGCGGATGACGCTTGCCTCGTTGTGCGCCGCGACGATCACGCCGAAACCCGGCGTTGGCAGGCCGTTCGGCTCGGGTGGCGGCGCATGAGCGAGATCGCGGATCTGCCACGCGGTGAACACCAGCAGCGCGGTATCGTAGAGGATGTAGGCGATCCCGACCGACCACACCGCGAGCCCCTGGCGCAGGAACGCCTGGAGCACGAGCGCCAGGAAGACGAGCGGCACCGCAAAGCCGATCATGCGGCTGACGATCGGGATCGGTCGCGGCGACAGGCGCGGCGATTGCGCGGTGAATATGGTGGTCATCGATAGCATCGCGGCGCGCGTACCGCGTCAAGGATGAATGGGCTATTGCGGAAATCGCCCCCGCAGACGAAGGGCCGGCAACAACGAGCGAGGCACAGGCGGATGGTCAGGAAATATACCGGGGTCGCGATCGCGCTTCATTGGCTGGTCGCGCTCGGAATCGTCGTCAATGTCGGGCTTGCCTGGGTCTGGCCGTATCTGGCCGACGATCATGTCCGCCCCGTGATCGACCTGCACAAGTCGGTCGGCATCACCGTGCTCGGCCTCGCGATCATGCGGCTGCTGTGGCGGGCGACGCACCGTCCGCCGGCGCTGCCGACCCGCTACCAGCGCTGGGAAGTCACGGTATCGCACGTCACGCACTGGCTGCTCTATGCGATCATCTTCGCGATGCCGTTGTCGGGCTGGATCATGGATTCGGCGTGGAAGGATGCCGCGACTCATCCGATGTATCTCTACGGCCTGGTCCAGTGGCCGCGGATCGCGTTCGGGTCGATCGACCCTGCGACGCGCGAGACGCTGCATACGGTGTTCGGCGCCGCGCATGCCTGGCTCGCCTATATCCTCTACGCGCTGGTCGGCCTGCACGTCGCGGGGGCGCTCAAGCATGAATGGATCGACGGCCACCGCGAACTGCGCCGGATCGTCCCCGGCGCCGGACGCGACTGACCGCTCAGGCCCGGCTTCGTGGATCCGGGACGAGGTTGAGGACCAGAAAGGCGATCGCGGCGCCCGCCATGATCGCCGCGACCCACAGGATCGGCCCGAACACCCATCCTCGCGCCAGTATCGCCGGTATGAACGCCGCGCCGAGGCCAGTCCATCCGGCCGATCGCAGCGCCCTGCGCCGTCCTGCTGTCGGACCGGCCCCGAACCGGCGGCGATGATGCGCATCGGTCGACAGCCCGAGCGACAGGAACGCGGCGATCGACAGGATCAACGGCAGAGCGGTCATTCGGCAGGCTCCAGCACGCGCGCCGCGGCGCTACGGGGTTTGCGGACACGCTTTGCACTGGGCCGATGCCGCGCGACGCGGTGCGCGACTGCGAGGAACGAGATCCCGAATACGCTCATCGTCGCGTCGATACCGGCAATGACGAGGTCGCCGCGCGCCAGCATGTCGAGGATGCCGCGATCGGTGGCGACGATGTCGTAGAACGGGAGCACCACCAGCAACATGCCCGTCGCGGCGAACAGCAGCGACCAGACAAGGCGGGGTTTCGCGACGAACGCCAGAACCGCGGTCATCGCCCAGACGATGAAGAGCGTATTCACCTCCCACTCGGCGCGGCCACCGAGGTCGACCGGCAGTACGCGGTTGGCCCAGAAGAACGCCGCGACGCCAAGCGGAAAGCCGCCGATCACCGCGACGTTGAGACGCTCGACCAACCGGAAGCCGAAATGCGGCCGCGTCGGATCGGGCAATCGCTCGCGCCGTTTCACGGTCCACAGGACGAGACCGCTCGCGACCATCAGCGTGCCTGCGACCCCGCACAGGAAATACAGCCAGCGCCCGCCATAGCCGGCGAACCGTCCGGCATGCAGCCCGATCATCACCCCGGCCGTCTCGGCCGCCGCGCCGGGCATCGGCGAACGCCAGACCAGCCGACCCGACACGCCGTCATAGGCGAGGCGCGGCGTCCGCGAGGACAGCATCGAGCCGAAACTCTGGCTCACCGTCACGCGCGCCGCGGCATCGCCGGGATCGCTGACCTCGATGAAACTGGCCGGCGCACCGAGGCGGCGTTCGGCATCGGCGGCAACCCGTCGCAGGTCGATCAGCGGCGCCGCCCGGCCGGTCCGCTCGACCGCCGCCGCGCTCGGGAACAGCGCCGCCGCGACCACGCGTTCGTCGGTATAGTTGGCGACGACCGCCCAGGGCATCAGCAGCGCCATCAGTGTGACGAGGCCGGTATAGGTGATCATCAGGTGGAACGGCAGCGCCAGCACAGCGGTCGCATTATGCCCGTCGAGCCACGATCTCTGGCCCTTGGCGCGGCGCAGCGTGAAGAAGTCCTTGAAGATTTTCTTGTGCGTGACGATCCCGCTCAGGATCGCGACGAGCATCATCATCGTCGCGAAACCGACGATCCACCGCGCCCAGATCACCGGCATGTAGTGAAGGTCGAAATGGAACCGGTAGAAGAACTCGCCGCCGCGCGTCTCGCGGGCGTGCGCGACCTGCCCGTCTGCGCCGATCAGCGCCTGAGTATCGCGACGGCCGCGACCGCGGCGCCGTCCCGCTGGCTCACCGGGCTTGGGCTGCGGCACCCAGAAGAGTTGCGCGCCGGGCATCCGGTCGGTCACGATCGGGATGAACCAGCTTTTCGCGTCCGGCGCGGTCTTCGCGAGGAACGCCTGCGAGCCCGCCAGCACCCGCATCGGCTGTTCGATCCGCGCGAGTTCGGGCCGCGTCCATCGGTTGAGCCCCTCGCGCCAGAACGCAAGCGAGCCCGCGACGAACACGAGGAACAGGATCCACCCGAGCAGCATCCCCGACCAGGTGTGCAGGAACGCCTGCGATTGCCGAAAGCCCTTGCTCACAGCCGACCCGTCGCATCGATCGAGACCCACGCGATCGCCGCCGCGATCCCGGCGGCGATCCCCAGCGTCCACAGCGCGCGCCAACCGCTTCGTGCCGCAAAGGCCCACATCGCCGCCACCGCGCACAGCGCGAGCGCGATCAGCGTCGCGGTGACGGTCGCCTCGGTGCGCTCACCCGGCAGGATGCGCGCGAGCGCCATCGCCCATAGGCTCGCGGTCGCGTAGCCGAGCGGCACGGCGGCGATGACCCGCAGGCCGATATCGCCGCGTCGGGCCCAGCGAGCGCGTGCGTGCAGGTCGCCTGCGGTCACTGGAAGGTGTACCGCAGCGTCGCGAACGCGGTGCGCGGACTGCCGTAGTAATTGCCGCGCCCGGTCGAGCTGATCCGCGCGTAGTAATCCCGATCGAGCACGTTGTTGACGTTCACCGACACGCCCAGCCGCGGGGTCAGCGCATAGCCCGCGCGCAGGTCGAGCACCGCATAGCTCCCCTGGCGGACGATGCTCGACCGGGTACGGACCGTACCGTCCGTATTGAACACCGCCCCCGTGCCGCCGAACGTGCTGCCGAACCAGGTCAGGCCACCGCCTAGACTGACGCCAGCAAGCGGACCGCCGACGGGCGCATAGTTGGTGAACATCTTCGCCATGTGCTTCGGGACGATCGGCACCAGGCTGATCCCCTCGAACAGCGGGTTGGCGTCCTCGAGATACTTGGTCCGCGTGTAGCTGTAGCCGCCGTTGATCCGCCAGCCCGGCACGATCTCGCCGCTGACCTCGGTCTCGATCCCCCGCGCGCGGACCTTGCCGATCTGGAGCACGCTCGTCGGCAGGTCGGGATCGTTGTAGAGCCGGTTCGACTGCGTGATCTGATACGCCGCCGCCGACAGCAACAGCCGGTCGTGCATCAGCGACAGCTTGGTCCCCGCCTCGAACTGCTTGCCGGTCAGCGGTTCGATCTGCCGTCCATCGGGACGTGTCCGACCGACCGGCGCCGCCTGCGGCGTAAAGCTGTCCGCGTAGCTCCCGTAGATGTTGAGCGCAGGCGTCAGGTCCCAGACGATACCGGCATAGGGCGTGAACCGGTTGTCGAAGCCGTAGCGCGAGGCCGCGGGCAGCGCACCGGTGGGCGTGAGGAGCGTCGTCACGGTGGTATCCCACCATGTCAGACGCCCGCCGCCGACCAGCGTCAGCCCCGCGACCGGGCTCAGCCGCATCTGCCCGTACAGACCGTATTGTTCGACGTCGGTCGCGGAGCCACCATAGACCTGAAGCACGCAATTGGCCGGCGCGGGCGTGATCGCAGTCCCGCTGCTCGGGCAGGTCGCGCCCGTACCCTGCACCGGATAATAGGGCAGCGGGCCATAGGGATCGAGCGGCGGTTCGAGCGGGGAAACCGGATTGTAGACGTCGATCCGCGCATAGTTCGACAGCCTGGTCGCGAACGACGTTCCCGAACTCGCCTGATAATCGCCGCCGAGGATCAGCGTCTGGTCGCGCCCGAACAGCGGGAAGCTGCCGATCCCGTTAAAGTCGAACGACCGCGTCCGCTGCTTGCTGTCGCCGCGATACGCGATGTGGTTGGTGCTGCCGTTGGTCGCGGTGACCGGCTGGTTGCCGATATAGCTGTAGATGTCGATGCGATCGACATCGGTGAACAGCCCGGTCGCACGCAGTGTCCAGCGGTCGCTGACCTTGTGCGTGAGTTCGGCGAACCCGGTCCAGCTCTTGCTTTCGAACCGGTTCCAGTCCGCCCCAAGATACGTCGATCGGTCGATTTCGAGCAAGGCTCCGTCGCTGCCGTCGGCGCCGCCCGCGATGCCGGGCAGGCCCGACTGGACCGCCGGGCGGAACCGATCGTAGTTGCCGCCGACCGTCAGCGTCGTGCGCTCGCCGATCTCGATCGATCCAACCGCGAAGGCGCCCAGCCGGTTGCGGTGCGCGGTGTCGAAGAACTGGTCCTGATCCTGCAGCATCGCGCCGACGCGAATGCCGGCCTTCGAACCGACCGGAGTCGAGACGTCGAGTTCGAACCGGGCGTTGTCGTAACTGCCATAGCCTGCGCTCGCCTGCACCCGCAGCGCATCGAGCGGACGCTTGCGTACCAAGTTGATGCTGCCGGCCGGGTTGCCCGATCCGCTGAACAGCCCGGCAGGGCCGCGCAACACCTCGAGCCGGTCGTAGAAAAACAGGTCGGGTACGACCGCGGGAAAATTCAGCGAAAACGTCGGCACGCCATCGATCAGATAGTTGTTGATAACGAAGCCGCGCGACAGGAACGACGGGTCCTCGCTGCCGACGCCGTTGACGGTGATCCCGTTGGTCGCGGTCAGCGCGTCTTCGAGCGTGAACAGGTTCTGCGCCTCGATCTGATCGCGCTCGATCACCGTGACGGTATTCGGCGTATCCTTGAGCGGCGTGACGGTCTTGCCGACCTCCCGGCCATAGCTCTTGCCGACCACGAGGATCTCGTCCGACTTCTGCTCCCCCTCACCCCCGCGGTCGTCGGCGACGTCCGACCGCACCGGTGTCGCGATCGTCGCATGTGCAGGCTCTCCGACCAGCGTCGCGCCAGCCAGCAAAATGCTCATCAAACTCATACTGAACCCCTTTGTTAGGGGGGCGACTAGCGGAGACGCTTTTGCGAGTCACTATCAATCTAACATAAATGTCATGTTTCTTGAGAGCGTTTTGGGGCGGAATTCAACTCATAATGGCAGGCGATCGTCGGCCGGCTATTAACGAACCGCTAGGTATGTCGTTGTATATTCAGCGCATGCGGTTGGTCGCGATAACGAACTGGGCTTACGGCGTCACCGTCGCGCTGACGCTTGCCTCGGGTACGACGATGCTGCTCGCGTCGTCGGCGCAGCAACGCGAGCGCACCGCAGTGGATCAGCGCTATGCGCTCGACCGCGCGACGGCGACGATCGAGGACGATGCGTTGGCGCTGAGCGAACTGGCCCGACAGTTCGCGATCAACGGCGACGTCGCGGACCTGCTCGCCTATCGACGCGCGCAGGCCGACCTCGCGCCGGTCGAGATGCGCACACGGCATATCCGCGATGCCGGCGCGGCAAGCGACGAACTCCGCAGCCTGCACGACGCGCTGGGCTGGGTCGACGCGTTGCAGGCGCAACAGGCGCAAGCGATCCTCGCGCGGCGAAGGAACGATCGAAACTCCGCCGTTCGGATCCTGTTCGCGCCCGAATACGAACGCGAACTCGACCGCTCGCGCGCCGCCGTCGAACGCTTCCAGTACCGGCTCGACCAGCGCACCGGCGACGAACTGCGCGCGGCCGAACGCACCGCGCGGATTTGGCGGTCGGCGTCGGAAGCGATGCTCGCGATCACTGGCCTGCTCTTCCTCTTCGTCCTGTATTTCGTGTTTCGCCGCCGCGTGCTGCACCCGGTGGTCAAGCTGAGCGACGTGATCGGCCGGCTCGCCGCGCAGGATTACGATGCCGAGCCGCCACCCTATCAGCGGATCGACGAGATCGGCGACATGGCGCAGGCGCTGCGCGTCTTCCGGGAAAACGGGATCGAACGGCAGCGGCTCGAACAGGAACGCGATGCCGATCGGGCGGCGCGCGACCTGCTGTCGCGGATGACGCAGCGCATGCAGGGGTGCGACACCGTCGTCGAGCTGCAGGCCGTCGTCGGTCGCTTCGTGCCCGAACTCGCGCCGCAACTGGCCGGGCGGCTGTATCTGCTCGATCCGGTTCGCAACGCGCTGGTCGAAGCATGTTTGTGGCTGGACCCGGTGCATTCGTCCCCCGAGTTTTCGCCCTTGTCCTGCTGGGGCGTGCGTCGGGGTGCCCCCCATCGTCCGGCGGGCGCGGTGTTCGACGTGCCGTGCGATCATCTGGTCGGCGACGTGGTCCCGAACAGCCTGTGCCTGCCGCTGACCGGGCAGCACGGCCTGTTGGGCCTGCTCTATTTCGAACGCCGCGTGGGTTTCGCCGATGACGGCCTGAGCGACGTCTATCTTGAGATGCTCGCCGAGAATATCGGCTTGGCGCTGGACAATCTGCGGCTCCGCGAGGCGCTGCGGTCGCTCGCGATGGCCGACGCGCTCACGACCTTGCCCAACCGGCGCCAACTCGACGAAGTCCTTGCGCGAGAGGTGAGCAAGGCGGAGCGCACCGGGACGTCGCTGTGCTGCGCGATGATCGACATCGATCACTTCAAGCGGTTCAACGACGAGCATGGCCACGATGCCGGCGACGCGGTGCTGCGCGCGGTCGGCACGTTGCTGAAGGACATCGTTCGCGACGATCTGGTCTTCCGATTTGGCGGCGAGGAGTTTCTGATGCTGCTGCCCGACACCAGGCCGGACATCGCCGCGGTGCGGGCGGACGAGATCAGAGAGCGCATCGGCGCGCTGCGCGTACGGTACGACGGCAAGGATCTGGGGCGGATCACGACGTCGATCGGACTGGCCTGTGCGCCGCTGCATACCGACTGGGCGTCGATCGTCCAGACCGCTGACGCCGCCCTGCTGCGCGCCAAGCAGGCGGGCCGCGACCGCGTTCTGTCCGCGATCGCGCGAAAGAACCGCGCCGATCTCATCTCCGCCATGCAGACGCGGATCGCGACATCCACGCCGTGAAGTTACGCGCCTCCCGCTTTGCCCACGATCGCGAATTGGCAATCCGGCGGGCTTGCGCTAAGCGACGGGCGAGGACCGGCTGAGCCGGACCTCGTTGATCGCGTCGGTGCCTCGCGAGAGGCTTGAATGGGAATGCGGTGCGGGGCTCGCCCCCAAATCCGCGGCTGTCCCTGCAACTGTAAGCGGTGAGCGAGAATGCCAAGCATCCTTCCGCAAGGGGGATGCAGCCACTGGACGCTGCGCTGTCGCGCACGCTGGGAAGGCCGTGTATTCGAGCGACGACCCGTGAGCCAGGAGACCTGCCGGCGATGGGTCGCTCTTGCCTTGGTCCAGGGGATGGCCGCGGCACGGTTCTCCGTCTGAGCGACGAACCTATGCGGCTGGAGCTGCATCGGTGCGTGGCATGGGCATTCGCGCCCGTCCATCGTCGCGCGCCGGTGATCATGCAGTTCCCGCCCGTCGTCGCACGGCGCGAGGAGACTGATATGCCCGATCTATCGAAGATCCCCGTTACCATCGTCACCGGTTTTCTCGGTGCGGGCAAGACCACGCTGATCAGCCACCTGATCCGCAACGCCGGCGGGCGCCGCCTGGCGGTGATCGTCAACGAATTCGGTACGCTGGGCGTCGACGGCGACATCCTCAAGGGGTGTGCGATCCCCGATTGCCCGGCGGAGAACGTCGTCGAGCTCGCCAATGGCTGCATCTGCTGCACCGTCGCGGACGATTTCATCCCGACCGTCGAGACGCTGCTCGCGCTTGATCCGCGACCCGACCACATCCTGATCGAGACGTCGGGCCTCGCGCTGCCCAAGCCGCTGCTGAAGGCATTCGACTGGCCCGCGATCCGGTCGCGGATCACCGTCGATGGGGTCATCGCGCTGGCCGATGCCGAAGCCGTCGCCGCAGGCCGGTTCGCGCCCGATCTCGCCGCGATCGATGCGCAGCGCGCCGCCGATCCGAGCATCGATCACGAAACGCCGTTGTCCGAGGTGTTCGAGGACCAGCTCGCCTGTGCCGATCTGATCCTGCTCACCAAATGCGACCTCGCCGGCGCGGACGGCATCGCTGCGGCGCGCGCGGTGATCGCCGCCGAGACCGTACGGCCGTTGCCGATCGTCGAACTGGTCGATGGCTTCGTCGATCCGCGCATCGTTCTCGGGCTCGGCGCCGCGGCCGAAGACGACATCGCCGCACGTCCCTCGCATCACGACGGTGAGGACGATCACGAACACGACGATTTTGACAGCATCGTCGTCGAATGGGACACGGTCGAAGATCCAGCGGCGCTGACGGCCCGGATCGAGACGCTGGCGGCGGGCGGCGATATCCTTCGCGTGAAGGGCTATGCCGCGGTTGCCGGCAAACCGATGCGGTTGCTCGTGCAGGCGGTCGGCGCCCGCGTCCGCGCGCATTACGATCGACCTTGGCGTGCCGACGAGCCGCGCCGTACCCGGCTGGTCGTCATCGCCGAGCGCGGCCGGCTCGATCCGGATGCGATCGGAGCAGCGCTGGGAGCCTGATCCCGATGCACGTCGTCTTTCGCGAGACCCACGGTCTGGAAGAGAGCGCTGTTCCCCAGGATCTGGGGCAGAGCGCTGCCGACCTCGTCGTGCTCTCGTTTTCCGACAGCGATCTCGCCGCGTTCAGCACGGGCTGGCGCGCGGCGATCGCGGCCGGCGACGCGATGCCGACCGTGCGGCTAGCCAATCTGGCCGAGCTGACGCATCCGCTGTCGGTCGACACCTATATCGAGCAGACGCTGGCGGGTGCGAAGGCGATCCTGATCCGGCTGATCGGCGGCACCGCCTATTGGTCCTACGGTCTGCAACAGGTCGAAGCACTCGCGCGGCGGCGCGGGATTGCCTTGGCGGTCCTGCCCGCGGACGGCCGGTACGACCGCCGGCTGGACGCGGCGTCCACGGTTCCGCCGGCGGTGTTGCGGCAATTGTCGGCGCTCTGCGATATTGGGGGTGCCGACGCGTCGCGCGAGGCGCTGGCGCACTTTGCGCTCGCCGCTGGGTTGCGGGCCGAACCGAAGACGGGGTCGCGAGCCCTCGCCGCGGTCGGCGGGTGGCTGCCGGATACCGGCGTCGCGTGTCCGGCGGCATCCGTCATGACCGCATCGCGGCCGCGCATCCTGCTGATCTTCTATCGGTCGTATCTGGCGGCGGCGGATCTCGATCCGATCGCCGCGTTGCACACGGCCTTCACCGCGCGCGGGTACGATGTCCTGGGGTTGTTCGTACCGTCGTTGAAGGACGGCGACGCGAGCGGTTGGCTACGTCGCTGGGTGGTCGCGCTGGCGCCCGTCGCGATCGTCAACGCGACGGCGTTCTCCGGCCGCGGCAGCGACGACACGACACCGCTCGACGGTGCCGACGTTCCCGTCTTCCAGGTCGCGCTGGCGACGTCGGACCGCGCCGCCTGGGTCGATGCCCCGCGCGGTCTGTCGCCTGCCGATCTTGCGATGCACGTCGTCCTGCCCGAGGTCGACGGACGGATCTTCGCAGGCGTCGCCAGCTTCAAGGAAGCGGCTTCGCCCGACCCCGACCTGCAATATGCCCGCCGCGAACACCGCGCCGATGCCGAGCGCATCGAAGCTATCGCCGCGCGGATCGATGGCTGGATCGCACTGGCCGCCAAGCCTCCGACCGAGCGAAACCTGGCGATCATCCTGTCGACCTACCCCGGCAAGGCGCACCAGATGGCGCATGCCGTGGGACTGGATGCGATCGCCTCGGTCGACGCGATGCTGGAGGATCTGAAGACCGCGGGGTACGCGATCGACTCCCAGCACGACGTTACGACCGCGCTCGGGTCGCAGCCCATCGCGTGGCCGGTTGCGGCCTATCACGCGGCGCTGGCCGCCCTGCCCGCCTCGCTGCGAACCGAACTGTTCGCCGCCTGGGGAGAACCCGAAGACGATCCCGCCGTCCAGGCCGGTGCGTTCCGGTTCGCGGCGCTGTTGGCCGGTACTGCGCTGGTGGCGCTCCAGCCCGAACGCGGGCGATCCGCCGTCCGAACCGAAGAGTATCACGACCTCTCGCGCTGTCCGCGGCACGGCTACGTCGCCTTCTACCTCTGGTTGCAGTCACGCGGCACCGATGCTCTGGTTCATGTCGGTGCGCACGGCACGCTCGAATGGCTGCCCGGCAAGGCGGTCGCGCTGTCGGACGCCTGCTGGCCCGAGGCGCTGACCGGCGCGATGCCCGTGATCTATCCATTCATCGTCAACGATCCCGGTGAGGCGGCACAAGCGAAACGACGGATCGGCGCCGTCACGCTCGGCCACGTCCCGCCGCCGATGATCGGCACGAAAACCGGCACGGGGATGGATCGGCTCGAAGCCTTGCTCGACGAGTTTTCCACCGCGGACGGGCTCGATCCGGCACGACGGAACCGGTTGCAGGCGGACATTCGCGACGAGGCGAACGCGCTCGGGCTCGAGGACACGCTAGCACTCGACCAGGCGGCATCCGCGGCGGACGTCGTCACGCGGATCGACACGTTCGTCTGCGACGTGAAGGATAGCCGGTTCGGCGACGGACTGCATGTGTTCGGGCGCGGCGCTCATGGCGAGGCGGAGCGTGACGGGCTGCTAACTGCGCTTGCCGGGCGCCGAGTCCCGTCCGGGCCCGCAGGGTCGCCGTGGCGCGGCCGCGCCGACGTGCTGCCGACCGGCCGCAACCTTTATGCGATCGATCCACGCGCGGTACCGTCGCGGTCCGCGCATGCGCAGGGCGTGCTGCTCGCCGAAGAACTGATCCGCCGGCATCTCCAGGATCAGGGGGAGTATCCGAAGGGACTGGTCGTCGATCTGTGGGGATCCGCGACGATGCGCACCGCGGGTGAGGAGTTCGCGATGGCGCTGCATCTGCTCGGCGCCGAACCGGTCTGGGACATGGCGTCGCAGCGCGTCACCGGCGTCGAGATCCTGCCGCTGATGCGGCTCGACCGGCCGAGGATCGACGTGACGTTGCGCGTATCCGGGCTCTTCCGCGACGCGTTCGCCACGCTCTGCACGATGTTCGGCCAAGCCATCCGCGCACTGGCCGCCCGCGACGAACCCGCGGATCTGAACCCGTTCGTATCGACGCCGGCGAGCCCGAGGGTCTATGGCCCCGCCCCCGGCCGCTACGGCGTCGGCATGGACGATGCCAGCGAAACCTATACGCCCGAGGCGTGCCTCGCCGCCGGCGAAGCGTGGCTGGCGGCGTCGGCCTACGCGCTCGACGACGGCGAGCGCGCCGACCCCGCCGGAATACGCGACCGTGTCGCTGCCGCCGACAGCTTCGTCCATATCCAGGACCTGCCCGAAACCGATCTGCTGCTCGCCGCCGATTATGCCGCTCACGAAGCCGGGTTCGCGGCGGCGAAGACGCTCTCGGGCGGTGACGCTGCGCTCTACCATCTCGACGCCACCGATCCCGCACGGCCGCGCGCACGATCATTGCGCGAGGAGATCGCCCGCGTCGTTCGCGCCCGTGCCGCGCACCCGGACTGGGTCGCCGGGATGCTGCGACACGGTTTCCGTGGTGCAGCCGAGATTGCCGTGACGCTCGATCACCTCGGTGCCTTCGCGCATCTCGCGGATGCCGTCTCGCCGCAATCGATCGACCTGTATTACGATGCGACACTGGCACGCGAGGACGTGCGCGCGTTCATGGCGAACGCCAATCCGCAGGCGCTCGCGGCACTGGAGGCGCGATTTGCCGCGCTCCATGCCTCGGGCCTGTGGACGACACGCCGCAACTCGATCCTCGCGCAACTGGACATCGACGCGTGATCCGCGGCTGGTGCCCGACCGCGTGGCGTCCGATGGCCGCGGGTGACGGACTGCTCGTCCGCGTCCGCCCGAAACTCGGCCGGCTGACGCGCGAGCAGGTACTCGGGCTGTGCGAGGCTGCCAACGCCCATGGCAACGGCCAGATCGACGCGACCAATCGCGCCAACCTCCAGATCCGCGGTGTCGACGCCTGGGAACAACTGATCGAAGAGCTGTGCGATCTGGGTCTCGTAAACCGCGATCCGGTCGCGGAATCCCGACGCGCCATCCTCGTCGCGCCGGACTGGCGTACCGGCTACGACACGCACCGGATCGCTACCGAACTGATGCAGCGGCTGTCCGAACTGCCCGATCTGCCCGGCAAGGTCGGCTTCGCGATCGATGCCGGCGATACGCCCGTGCTGCATGCCGACCCCGCCGACTTCCGGATCGAACGCGGTACCGATGGCGACCTGATCCTTCGCGCTGAAGGTCGCGAAACAGGGGCACGAGTGGCGACAGGCGGCGAAGTCGACGCGCTGATCGGGCTGGCGCACTGGTTCGTCGACACCGGCGGCGGCGATGTCGGGCGGATGGCGCGCCATGCGGCCCCCCTGCCGATGATCGCAACCATTCGGCCACGGGTGCCGATCACAAAACTCGCCTCTAGGGCCGGAACCGCGCATGGCCTGCCGTTCGGTAGGATCGACGCAGCGGCGCTCGCTGCGTTCATGCGGACGAGCGGCGCGACCGCGATCCGCGTGACTCCTTGGCGGACGCTCATCGTCGAAGGCGGAGCGCCAGGCGTGACGCTCGGCCGCGAACACCCCGCGACCGTCCGCGTCGATGCGTGCGTCGGCGCCCCCGCCTGCCCGCAGGCGAGCGTCGCAACCCGCGACCTCGCGATCCGCCTCGCGCCGCATGTCGCCGGTCGCCTCCACGTCTCGGGCTGCGCCAAGGGATGCGCGCGGTCCGCCCCCGCCGATGTCGTCCTCACCGGCCGTGACGGTGGGTTCGACCTCGGCTTCGTCGCGCGTGCCGGCGACCCGCCTGCGCTGACAGGTCTCGATGCCCCCGCCGTCCTCGCCCATTTCGGAGCCGCCTGATGCCGCATATCTACGAGACCGACGGCGCGGCGATCTATCGTCAATCGTTCGCGACGATCCGCGCCGAAGCCGATCTGGCGCGCTTCTCCGCCGAGGAGGAACCGGTCGCCGTCCGGATGATCCACGCCTGTGGCCTGGTCGGACTGGCCCAGCACATCCGGTTCTCGCGCACGTTCGCGGTCGACGCCCGTGCCGCGTTGAGCGCCGGCGCGCCGATCCTGTGCGACGCGCGGATGGTCACCGAGGGCATTACCCGCGCCCGGCTGCCCGCGGCGAACCCGGTGCTCTGCACGCTCAACGACGCCGAAACGCCCGACCTCGCGCGTGCCATGGGCAACACCCGGTCTGCAGCGGCGCTGGAGCTGTGGCGACCGCATCTGGCCGGCGCGCTGGTAGCGATCGGCAACGCGCCGACCGCGTTGTTCCACCTGCTCAACATGCTCGAAGACCCGGACTGCCCGCGCCCCGCCGCGATCATCGGCTGCCCGGTCGGCTTCGTCGGTGCGGTCGAATCGAAGGCCGCGCTCTGGGGCGTACAACCTGTGCCCTGCGTCGTCGTCGACGGCCGGATGGGCGGCAGCGCGATCACGGTCGCGGCGATCAACGCGCTCGCAAGCTACGCCGAATGACGATCGGGACGATCCACGGCGTCGGTCTGGGCCCCGGCGCGCAGGACCTGATGAGCGTCCGCGCCGATCGCCTGGTGCGCGGCGCACGGCATATCGCGTTCTTCCGCAAGGCGGGCAAACCCGGCCAGGCGCGCCGTATCGTCAATGGCATGCTGCGCGCCGATGCAATCGAATACGCGATGGAATACCCGGTCACGACCGAGATCCCGATCTCCGACCCTCGCTACAACGACTGGCTTTCGACTTTCTATGCCGAGTGCACGCGACATCTGGCGGCGCTCGCGCACGCCGGCGAAGATGTCGTCGTGCTGTGCGAGGGCGATCCCTTTTTCTACGGCTCGTTCATGCACCTGCACTCGCGCCTCTCTGGTATCGCGCCGGTCTGCGTCGTGCCGGGGATCACCGGCATGTCGGGCGCCTGGACCGCGAGCGGCACGCCGATCACCTGGGGCGAGGACGTCCTGACGGTGCTGACCGCGACCTTGCCGGAGGACGAGCTGGCGCGCCGCATTCGCGACACCGATGCGCTGGTCGTGATGAAGATCGGCCGACACCTCGCCAAGCTGCGCCGGGCGCTCATCGCGGCGGGTCGCGACGAGTCCGCATGGCTGGTGGAATATGCCGCGATGCCCGACCAGCGCGTCACGCGATTGGCCGATGCGACCGACATCGCGCCGTATTTCGCGATCGTGTTGATCCACGGCCAGGGACGCAGGCCGTGACGACGCGCGCAGGATGGCTCGCGATCGCCGGGCTCGGGCCGGGCGACTTCGCGCTGGTCACGCCGGAGGTGACCCAGGCGCTGGCCGAGGCCACCGACGTCATCGGCTACATCCCCTATGTTGCACGCATCGCCCCCCGCCCCGGGCTGACGCTGCACGCATCGGACAACCGCGTCGAACTCGATCGCGCCCAGCATGCGCTGGCGCTGGCGAGCGCGGGGCACAAGGTCGTCGTCGTCTCCTCGGGCGATCCGGGCGTGTTCGCGATGGCGGCAGCGGTGTTCGAAGCGGTCGAGAACGGGCCGACGGACTGGCGGGCGCTCGATATCCGCGTGCTGCCGGGGATCACCGCGATGCTCGCGGCCAGCGCGCGCGTCGGGGCGCCCCTCGGGCATGATTTCTGCGCGATCAACCTGTCCGACAATCTCAAGCCGCAGGCGCTGATTGAGCGTCGGATCCGCCTGGCCGCGGAGGCCGATTTCGCGATCGCGTTCTACAACCCCCGCTCGAAGGCGAGACCCGACGGGTTCGGCACCGCCCTGGCGATCCTGCGCGAGACCTGCGCGGATGCGCGCCCGGTCCTGTTCGCCCGCGCCGTGTCGACGCCCGACGAAGACCTGCGGATCGTCGCGCTGCCCGATGCGCGGGCCGAAATGGCGGACATGCGGACGGTCGTCATTATCGGGTCGAGCACGACACGGATGATCGCGCGCGCCGGTACGCCGTTTCTCTACACGCCGAGGTCGGCGTCATGACCCAGCCAGCGAAGCACGCCCGCGACATCGTAGACTTCGGTTCGCGCAGGGATGGCGGGACGATCGATCATGACCACCGGCAGCCCGAGCGTCCGTGCCGCGATCAGCTTGGCCATCGCCCCCGCACCGCCGGCATTCTTGCACACCACGAGATCGATCGCGTGCTCGCGCAGCAGCGTCAGGTCGCGCTCGACGGTAAACGGTCCGCGATCGATCACGAGATGATGATCGGGCAATCCGATCGCACGATCGGCGCGGTCGACGAAGCGCAGGAGATAGCGGTGCTGCGGCTGCGCGGCGAACGCCTCGACGTGCAGGCGGCCGAGCGCCAGCATGACGCGTCGCGACGGCCCTGCCAGCGCGGCGACGGCCGCGTCGATATCGCCGACGCGGTGCCAGTCGTCCCCGTCTTCGGGGGACCACGCCGGTCGCGTGAGCGCAATATACTTGACGCCTGTCTGCGCCGCCGCCGCGAGAGCATGTCGGCTCATCTGCGCCGCGAACGGATGGGTCGCGTCAACCAGATGCGTGATGCCCGTTTCACGAAGATAGGTCGCAAGACCGTCGATGCCGCCGAACCCGCCGATCCGCACGGGCACCGGCTGTGGCTTCGGGTGCGCGATGCGGCCGGCATAGCTCAGCACCGCGGCGATACCGCGATCCGCCAGCACGGCCGCAAGCGCGCTGGCTTCGGTGGTGCCGCCGAGAATGAGGATGGACGGCATGGTTGAGGCTCGCACTGTTCCGTGGCTGACGATCGTCGGGATTAACGAGGATGGACCGGCAGGACTGTCGCCGGCAAGTCGCACCGCGATCGAGGACGCCGATCTGGTGACCGGTGCGAGGCGGCATCTCGCGCTGCTACCCGATCTTCGCTGCGATGTCGCACCCTGGCCGATCCCCTTCGACGACGGCATCGCGCGCTTGCTAGAACAGCGCGGGCGGCACGTCGTTCTGCTAGTCTCGGGCGATCCGTTCTGGTTCGGCGCAGGGACGACCATCACGCGCCATCTCGCGCGCGACGAATGGGTGGCGCATCCGGCGGTTTCCACGTTCGCACTCGCCGCCGCGCGGCTGGGTTGGCCGATCGACGATACTGCGTGCCTGGGACTGCATGCCGCGCCGTTGACACGACTGCGTCCGATCCTCGCGCCAAGGCGACAGGTGATCGTCTTGGTCCGCGATGGCGCAGCAGTAGGCCAGCTCGCGTGCTATCTCGACGAGCAGGGTTTCGGCGCCAGCATGCTGTGGATCCTCGAAGCGCTCGGCGGCCCGTCCGAGCGTATTCGCCGCAGCACCGCCGCCACGCTCGACTTCGCCGATATCGCACATCCTGTTGCCGTCGGTGTGACGGTGGCAGGCAACGGCGCGGTGGTGCCCGGGGCCGCTGGCCGTCCGGATCACTGGTTCGACCATGACGGACAGATCACGAAACGGGCGGTGCGCGCGCTGACTCTCTCCGCGCTGGCACCGAGGCCGGGCGAGACATTGTGGGATATCGGCGCCGGGTCGGGCTCGATCGGCATCGAGTGGCTCTTGTCGCACGCGTCGACGAGCGCGGTCGCGTTCGAGGCCGATCCGGTGCGCGCCGATCGGGTCCGCGCCAATGCGACAAAACTGGGGGTCGACCGGCTGCGGGTGATCAACGGCCGTGCGCCCGAAATCCTCGAAGGGCTCCCCTCGCCCGATGTCGTGTTCGTCGGGGGTGGATTGTCGAACACCTTGCTCGATCGGTTATGCGCGACGCTCGATGCCGGCACGCGTCTGGTCGCAAACGCCGTAACGCTCGAATCCGAAATCCTGCTGACTCAGTGGCACGCGACCAAGGGCGGCACGCTCCAACGGATCGAGCTGTCGGACGCCGCCCCACTCGGCACGCGACGCGGGTGGCGCGCGCACTACCCTGTCGTGCAATGGAGTGTCGCGCTGTGATCGTCGCCGGTTTCGGCTTTCGTGCCGCCGCCGATGTAGCGGCGTGCAAGGCCGCGCTCGCGCTTGCGCAGGGTGGCCATCCTGCGGTGACGGCGCTCGCCGCGCCCCATGACAAGGCGGCACTGCTCGCCCCGCTCGCCTCTGCGCTCGACGTGCCGCTGATCGCCGTGACGCCGGAAATGCTGCGCAGCATAACCACGCCCACGCGCTCGCATTTCAGCCTCGAAGCACGCGGCACCGGCAGCGTCGCGGAGGCCGCAGCACTCGCCGCGGCAGGTCCCGACGCAAGGCTACTGACCCGCCGCCACGTCTCTCCCAACCGGATGGCGACCTGTGCCATCGCTCAAGGACCTGCTGCATGACCGTTCATTTCATCGGTGCCGGTCCCGGTGCGCCCGATCTGCTGACGTTGCGGGGACGCGATCTGATCGCGGCGTCGCCGGTATGCCTCTACGCCGGATCGCTGGTGCCCGCGGCGTTGTTGGAGCATTGCCCGCCCGGTGCGCGGATCGTCAACACCGCGCCGCTGTCGCTCGATCAGATCGTCGCGGCGATCGTCGAGGCGCACGCCGACGACCACGACATCGCTCGGCTGCATTCGGGCGACCTGTCGATCTGGTCGGCGATGGGCGAGCAACTCCGCCGGCTGCGCGCGCTCGACATCCCGTTCACCGTGACGCCCGGCGTTCCCGCGTTCGCGGCCGCGGCGGCGGCGCTCGAAGCCGAACTGACGCTCCCCGGCCTGACGCAGTCGGTCGTCCTGACGCGCACGCCCGGACGCGCGAGCGCGATGCCGCCCGCCGAGGATCTCGCCGCGTTCGCCGCCACCGGATCGACCCTGGCTATCCATCTGTCGATCCATAACCTTGCGCAGGTGGCGGCCGCGGTGACGCCCGCGTACGGGAACGACTGTCCGGCGGCGATCGTCTGGCGGGCGAGCTGGCCGGATCAACGCGTCGTCCGGGCGACGCTGGCGACCATCGTCGAGGCCGCGGCCGATGGCCCCGACCGGACGGCGTTGATCCTCGTCGGGCGCGTTCTCGCCGCGGCGGATTTCGGCGAAAGCAGCCTGTATGCGACAGGGTATGACCGGCGCTTCCGACCGCGGGATGCGACGTCGCGGTTTGCGGAGGACTCGGCATGATTCCCGGTCTGATGATCGCCGCCCCCGCTTCGGGAACCGGCAAGACCACGGTCATGCTCGGCTTGCTCCGCGCGCTGCGCGACGACGGGCTGGCCGTGCAGCCGTTCAAGAGCGGCCCCGACTATATCGATCCCGCATTCCACCGCGCGGCCAGCGGGCGGGCGTCGTTCAACCTCGACAGCTGGGCGATGAACGGCACGATGCTCGACGGCCTTGCCGCGCAGGCGAGCGACGCGGATTTCGTGCTGGCGGAGGGCTCGATGGGGCTGTTCGACGGCGTCGCGAAACCCGGCGCCAGCGGCAACGGTGCCAGCGCGGACATCGCGCGGCGGATGGGCTGGCCGGTGGTGCTGGTGATCGACGTCTCGGGTCAGGCGCAATCGGCCGCGGCGACGGCGCTCGGCTTTGCGCGCTACGACCCCGACCTCCAGATCGCCGGCGTGATCCTGAACCGGGTCGCGAGCCCTCGGCACGAACGGCTGGCGCGCAGCGGCATGACGGCGGTCGGCATCCACGTGTTCGGCGCGCTGCCACGGCGCGGCGACCTGAAGCTGCCCGAACGGCATCTGGGGCTGGTACAGGCATCGGAACATGCCGATCTCGAGACCCGGATCGCCGACTATGCCGCATTCCTGCGCGAACATGTCGATCTCGCCGCGATCCGCGCTGCAGCATCCGCTGCGCCGCACGCCGAGTCCGAACCGCATAGCTTCAGGCCGCCGGCCCAGCGGATCGCACTGGCACAGGATGCCGCATTCTCGTTCGCGTATCCGCATATGCTGGCCGGATGGCGGAGCGCCGGCGCCGAGATCCTGCCCTTCTCGCCGCTCGCCGACGAAGCCCCCGCGCCGCACGCGGATCTGGTGTGGTTGCCCGGCGGGTATCCCGAACTGCACGCCGGTCGTCTCGCCGAGGCGCGCACTTTCCACGCGGCGCTGGCCGAGCACGCGCGCACGCGGCCCATCCACGGCGAGTGCGGCGGCTACATGGCGCTCGGCGAGGCGCTGATCGATGCCGACGGCACGCGCCACCGCATGGCGGGACTGCTCGGTCTGGTCACGAGTTACGAGAAACGTCGCATGCATCTGGGCTATCGCCGGGCAGCCCTCCTCGCGCCGATGGCCGGGGTCATGGCGGGCAGCGACCTGCGCGGTCACGAATTTCATTATTCGACGATCCTCGACCAACCCGACCCGCCGCTCGCCGACGTGACGGATGCCGAGGGCACGCTGGTGGCCGAGAGCGGATCGTATCGCGGCCGCGTATCGGGCACGTTCTTCCACCTGATCGCGCATGGCCGATGAGCGGTATCGATCTGCATCTGATCGGGATCGGGACCGGCAATCCCGATCACCTCACGCGGGCGGCGGAGGCTGCGATGAACGCCGCCGACGTCATCCTCCTGCCGCGCAAGGGCGATGCGAAGTCAGACCTGATCGATCTGCGCCGGACGATCTGCGCCACGGTGCTGACCGGCAGCACGCGGGTCGTAGAGTTCGACCTGCCCGTGCGAGGGACCGTGGGAGCCTATCTGGCCGAGGTCGACGACTGGCACGATGCGATCGCCGAATGCTGGGCAGATGCGGTCGCGCGACACCTTCCCGAGGGCGGACGGCTGGCGTTGCTCGTCTGGGGCGACCCGTCGCTGTACGACAGCAGCCTGAGGATCGCCGAGCGCTTGCGCCACGCCGGCATTTCGCTGCGGGTCCATGTCGTTCCTGGGATCACAAGTCTGCAGGCGCTGACCGCGGCGCACGCGATACCACTCAACGGGCTCGGCGCGCCGGTGCTGGTCACGACCGGACGACGGCTGCGCGACGAGGGCTGGCCGGCGGGAATCGATACGCTGGCAGTGATGCTCGACGGCGGCTGTGCGTTCGAGACGATCGCGGCGCCACGCATCAATATATGGTGGGGAGCCTATCTCGGCATGCCGCACGAAGCGCTGGTCGCAGGGCCACTGGCCGAGGTCGGGCCGACAATCGTTTCAAAACGCGCCGCGCTGCGCGCCGAGCATGGCTGGATCATGGACACCTACCTGCTGCGCCGCCGGTCAGCCGCGTAGTGCCTGAAGACGCCAGACCCGGTTGAACGACAGAATCGTCTGCGACAGCGGGGCGATATCGATCCGCAGCGTCGCCGCGACCGGTATCGACAGCGCGGTGGCGATCGTCGCGCGGATCACGCTGGCGTGCGTGATCGCCACGATAGGCTGGTCGATCCGCTCCAGGCTGCGCAGCCAGGGTTCGACGCGTTGCGCGACGGCGGCAAGCGTTTCGCCGTTCGGCGCACCATCTTCGGGCGCCATAAGCCAAGCCGCCAGAGCCTCCGGCGCGCACATATGAACTGCCTCGAACGACAGCCCGGTCCAGCCACCGTGGTCGATGTCGCGCAACACCTCGCTCGGCGTAGCCGCCATTCCCAGGGCGATCGCAGTCTCGCGCGCCGCGGCCGCGGGACTAGTCCAGACGCTGGCCGGCTTCGGACCGTCCAGCTTTGCCACGCCCGCCTTGGCCCTCCCCCCCTCGTGGAGCGGTTCCGCCGGATCGGGGAAACCACCCCCGCGCATCGAGGGCGTGGCGCCAGCGCAGATCAGGACAAGACGGGTCGCCATCCAAAACTCCAAATCGGTTGACGCCCCTGCCCCGTCGCTCCACAGCAGAGCGATCGGAGCCGGGCGGGAAGCCGGTGCGATACCGGCGCGGTCGCGCCACTGTGATCGACGGGTTCCATCCTGTCGAGAGCCAGACCCCGCCCGACGCCTCAACGTTCGCCGGGCGCGAGATCCCGGTAGGAGACTGATCATGGCCGCACGCGCGCTTTCCCCGCAGGACCCGTACATCGCGATCGGGACGACCCCCGGCATTCCGCTCGACGAGATCGCGCCGTGGGCGGTGCTCGGCGCCGTCATCGCGCTGATCATGCTGTATTTCGTCAGCACCGAACAGGGCGCGTTCGCGCTGTTCCAGGGCATGTACGTGCACGAATACGTCCATGACGGGCGGCATCTGCTGGGCTTCCCCTGCCACTGAGCCGGGGTCCCAGACCATGATGAAGCACATGCTGTGGCGCGGGATGCTGTCGGGCATCCTAGGCGCCCTGATCGCCGCGACCTTCGCGCTGGTCTTCGCCGAACCCAAGATCGACGCCGCGATCGCCTTCGAAGCGGCCCATGCCGCACACGCCATGCCAGGCATGGACGAGGAACTCGTCAGCCGAACGGTTCAGAAGACCGCAGGGCTCTACACCGCGATGCTGATGTATGGGACCGCGCTCGGCGGCCTGTTCGCGATCGTCTTCGCGGTTCTCTACGGTCGCGTCGTGCAGATCGGACCGCGCAGCCTGTCGCTGCTGCTCGCGCTGGCGACGGTCGTCGTGATCGTGCTCGTGCCGGCGCTCAAATATCCACCGACACCGCCCGCGGTGGGTCTTCACGAGACGGTCAGACTGAGAACCGTCGCCTATTTCGGCATGCTCGGCTTTTCGGTGCTGGCAGCGGTCGCGGGCGTCTGGATCCGGCGGCGCCTGAGCGGACGATCCTCCGCGATCGATGCGATCCTGGCCGGTGTGGTCGGCTATGTCGCGCTGGTCGCAGCGCTGCAATTGCTCCTGCCGACGATCGACGAGGTCCCCGCAACGTTCCCCGCAACTCTGCTGTGGCAATTCCGGATCGCCTCGATCGCCACGCAGACGGTGTTGTTCGTCGTCATCGGGATCGCTTTCGGTTGGCAGATCGACCGTACTTTACGGGAACGGCACGCGGTCGAGCGGTAATCGCATCGCGAAAGCATCCGGGATCTACTCCGTCGATGTAGCGCCCGTTGGTCCTGTAACGGTGACCGCTTCAGCGGTGCGTCGGATCGGTCTCGCCATCGAAATCGGTCGCCTCGCGGACGATCGCGACGCGGTCGCCGGTGTCGCGCATGACATAGAGCTTGCCGCGCGCGTTCTTGAACGGACGGTGCAGCACCATCATCAGCGTCCCGTCGAACCGGCGGAACAGCATCCCATGGCCGCTGTCGCGCCGGACCAGCGGTTTCAGCTGCTCCCACGGACCCCCAAGCGTCTCGCTGCGCGATCGGGCGAGCCCCTGGACATAGCCGGTGCGGTCGTAGCTCGACCACAGCATCAACAGGCGCCCGGTGCGCGTACGGAACAGTTCGGGGCCGTCCGTCACGCGGATCACGTCGCCCTCGGCCTGCGGCTTGCCGTCCGCCCAAGGCGCTGCCGACGCGTGGAACAGCACGCGCGGCGGTCCGCTGGCCGCAAGCCGATCGTTCAGCGGCACCGCCTCGATCGTGCCGTCGCCGGTCTGCACCCACTCGTGCGCATAGATCATCCAAGGCCGTTTGGCGGGGTCGACGTATAGCGTCCCGTCGAGCGTCATCGTCTCGCGGTCGACCACCGGCTCCGCATTCCTGACCGATACGAACGGCCCATCCAAGCTATCCGCCACCGCCAGCGTCGTTCCGCGGCGATGCAGCTTTCGCACGCCCTGCACCTTCAGCGCGGCGGATTCATTGTGGTAGGTCGCGAACAGATACCAGCGTCCGCGCCAGCGATGTACCTCGGGCGCCCACGCCCCGTCGTTCGCCCAGCCGCCGGGCGGGATCACCGAGACTATCCGCGGCCGCGACCAATCGCGCAGGTTGCGGCTGGTATAGGCCATGATGCCGATCCGCGGGTCGCCCGACATCCTCGGCTCATTGCGCGTATAGAGATGGTAGGTCCGCGTCGCCCGGTCCGCGACGATCCACGGATCGTGGAGTGGCATATCGGGCATCCGCAGCGTCGCCGGCTGTGGTCTGGCGAGGGGCGCGCTCGATGCGAGTGCGGGCAACGCGAGCGCGAGAACCAGCGCCAACGGCCGGTATCTCGTCATCGGATCGTCCACTCCCAGACGCCCGCACCGGTTGGCACGGTCAACCGCAGATAGCGGGTCGGTGCGGCGTGATGGAGCACGATCGGCGATCCGCTCGCCGTCGTCTGCGCCACGCGGCGCCAGGTCCGGCCATCCGCGGAGGCCTCGATCGACAGCGCATAGCGACGGATCGGATACTCCATCCGCACCAGGCTTTCGCGCACCGTTCGCGCCGACCCGAGATCGGCGACCAGCGTCGCGGGCGCACCCGGCTTGGCGCGCCACAGCGTCGCGTAATTGTCGTCTGCCGCGCGATCCGGACCATGCAGCGCATCGGCCCCCTCGCCGCGCGCTGTCCAATGCAGACCGACGTCGCGACGTGCCGCGAACCCCTCGACGATCCCGCCCTGTCCCGGCGCGACGGTCGCGATCGTCCCATCGTCATGAATTGTCAGCGGATCGACCGCGACCTGGCGCAGCACCGCGTCGCCCGGCGGCGGGAACGGCAGCCCCTGGCGGTGATACAGGATGTACGCCTGCCCGCCCGACCGGAAGATCGCGTGATGCCCCGGACTGATCACGTCGCGCGCGCGATCGGTCGCCAGGATCGGGCTGTTGGCGGCCTCGCGGAACGGCCCGAACGGCGTGTCGCCGATCGCGTACCGCACCTTGTACGTGTCTTCGGTCGTCTTCCCGTCGCTATAGGTCAGCGCATAGTGCTTCCCCGCACGGACCATGAACGGCGCCTCGAAATAATGCGCGGGCGTCACGTCCTTCGGCGTGCCGTCGAACGTCACCATGTCAGGCTTGAGCTTGACGACGAAGCAATGCCCGTTGGTCCAGTTCCACCCCGAGCCCCAGTAGAGATAGGCCTGGCCGTCGTCGTCGATGAACGCCTCGGCATCGATCATGTGGTACCTGGGGTCGAACGCCTTCGCGATCAGCGGCTTGCCGCCATGCGCGTCGCGCCACGGCCCGGCGGGCGACGGTGCGGTACCGACCCAGACCTCGCTGCCGACCGAGACGTACATGAACCACCGGCCGTCGCGCGTCTTCACCACCGACGGCGCCCACACCTTGGAGTCCCCCGAACTCGGGCTCGTCGCGGCGGCCTTGGTCGGCCAGGCGGGGGTCGAGAGGGTCCAGTCGCGACCATTGGTCGAGGTCCAGAGCGCGAGGCGGTCGTCGCCCCACGGGTCGATCGTCGCGAAGATGTACCAGCGGCCGTTGTCGTGGACGATCGAGGGGTCCGCGAAATAGCCTGGCAGCAAGGGATTGCGGTCGCTGGCCGTGTCCCAGCGCGGCGGAGGCGCATCGGCGGCGACGAGCAGCGCGGCGGCGGCAAGCAGAGCGATGCGGATCATAAGTCCTCCAGTGTCCAGCGATCGCGCCAGCGCAGGATCGGCCGGTCGCCCTCCCATTCGATCGGCAGCCAGACATAGCGGCCATCGATCGCGTTCTTCGGACGCCAGATATCCGCCATGAACACGAACCGCTCACGCTCGCTCCTGCCGGGGAGCGGCAGGACGAAGGTACTTTGCCCGCCGAATGTCGTCGCCACCTGCTCGGGTGTGCCGCGCACCGGGTTGCCGAGCGACGTCCACGGTCCCTCGATACGGTCGGCGACGAACGACCGCGCCGGATTGGGTGCCCAACCGGTCAGCCCCGAGGTGATCATGTAGTACCGCCCCCGCGCACGAAAGATCGCCGGTGCCTCGTTCGCGCCGCCGGGCAGCAACCGCCAATAGCGTCCGTCATGCGCGGTCAGGTCGGGCCGCAATCGCGCCGCCTGCAAGGTGCGGTTCTCTTCCGACGCATAGACGTGCCACGCGGTGCCCTCGGCATCGACGAACAGCGTCATGTCGCGCGCCATCTGCCCGCCCGGCCGATCGCGGACGAGATGGCTGTCGGTATCCGCCTTGTCCGCCGCGGTCGCGTTGACCGGCCACTGCCCCGGATCGACGCGGCCCGATCGCAGGAAGCGATACGGCCCGGTCACGCGGTCGGCGACCGCGACGCCGGCGCGGGCCGCGGCATAACCCTGCCCCTTCAGTTCGAGGTGGAACCACATGACGAACCGCCCCGACACCGGATCACGCAACACCTTGGGCCGCTCGATCACGCAGCCGCGGACGATATCGCTCTTCGGATCGTCCGCGACCGCAAGCGCGATGCCTTCGTCGCGCCAGTCGTAGAGGTTCGCCGAGCTGTAGACGTGTACCCCGACCTGCGCGACGTTGCCGCCTTCGCCCGCCGTCTTGTGCTCGCCGAACCAGTACCAGCGATCGCCCTGCCGCAGCAGTCCGCCGCCATGCGCGTTGATGTGGACGCCGCGGTTGTCCGGCCACAGCGCGCCCGGCGTGAACGCGTGTCCGGGGGATCTCGCGACGGCGGGAACCGAGGCTGCCGCCAGCGTTGCGGCCCCGCCCGCGATCAGACTGCGCCGGGTCGGCTCCATCCTGGTCCTCACCTATTCCTCAGAAGTCGCAGTGGCGGGACGCGCCTTGGCGGGCGTCGTCCCTTCGCCGGCAAACGGCGCAAGGCGGAAGGCGACGCGCGTCGGCGCCAGCGGCACGCGGTATTTGGGCAACGGCTTGCCGACCTCGCTCCACTGCGTATCGCCGCCGACGCCCCATTGCGCGCCATCGATCAGCAAGGTCACCTGGCCGTGCGGGACGACGTCGGTGCTCTTCCACGTCCCCGGCACGTGACGATCGAGATCGGCATAGGGAAAGGCGAGCGCGTTGATCATCAACGGCGTCTCGCCGCTGACACGAAGCCCGCGCCCGGCGCCGCTCAGTTCCATCCAGCGGACGTCGACCTTGTTGCCGGTCTCCTGCGGGCGGATATAGTCGTGGTTCTGCGCCGCGATCGCGCCGCGCCACAAGCCGATCGGCGCCGAGGTCTTGCGATCGACATAGCTCTCGTGCGGGCCCCGGCCATACCATTCGACGGTCTTGATGTCGGTCGGCATCGCGAACGCCAGCCCGACGCGGAACGGCGGCGGCAGGTCGGTCTTGATCGGGGTGAGCTGACCCTCGACCGAGACGCTGCCGTCGCGCGCCATCGCATAGGTCGTCACGAACCCGGCCGCGCCGTCGCCCAGGCCGTACTCGATCCGCACCGTCGCGGCACCGTCCGCAGCCTTGCCGCGGGTGACGCTGCGCACCGTCCGCGTCTCGCTCATCGTCTTCCAGACCGCCAACTGCTTGTCGGTACCGATGCCGATGTCGTTGTCGGTCACCGCGCGCCAGAAATGCGGCGCGCCACCACTCGCGAGCAGAACGCCGTCGCGCGCGTAACTGCGGACGAGACCGGTTTTCCGGTCGATCGCAAGCGTCGCATTCCCGGCCGACAGCGTGATCGCGCCGCCTGCGTCCTTCACCCCGACGTCGGAGCCTGCGGCCGGCGCAGCGGCAACTTCGGCCGCACCGCCCATCGGGAACTGCTCCCAGCTTACCACATGCCCGGCCGGCACGAGCGGCACCGCATCCGCCTTCGCCGTCGCGCGCACGGTCACGAAATATTCCGAGCCCGGCTTGCGCACGATCGGCCCGAGCGGCAGCGCCACCGCCTGCGTCGCATGCGCGGCGGTCATCATCGGCGGCAGCGCACCGTGCGCGATCGGCACACCGTCCTCCTCGACCTCCCAGTCGAACGCGAAGCCCGACAGGTCGCGGAAGTCATGCCGGTTGCGGACCGTGACCGTCCCGGTCGCGGCGTCGAACGCCTCGAACCGGATCGGCGCATAGACCTTGTCGATCTCGTAGAGCGCCGGGTTGGGCGTGCGATCGGACTGGAGAAGGCCATCGCCGAACTCGATCTCGCCGCCGGGGTTCGGGCCATATTCGCTGCCGTCGCCCCAATAGCGGCGGCCATCCTTGGTATGGCGATACATCGACTGGTCGACCCAGTCCCACACGAACCCGCCCTGCAGCTTGTCGGGATGCGCGTAGATCGTGTCCCAGTATTCGGCGAGATCGCCGCCCGAATTGCCCATCATGTGCCCGTATTCGCACTGGATCATCGGCTGTTTGAAATTCCAGTTGGTCGCGTAATCGGCCATCTTCTCGGCGCTGTCGTACATCGGCGCATAGATGTCGGCATACCAGTTGGGACGGTGGTCGCTGACCCCGTCCCAGGTGCCCCAGCCGAGATAGCTGATCAGCCGGCCCGGATCGCGCGTCTTCGCGGCGGTCGCGGCGGCGGCGAAGTTGGGCCCGATCCCGGCCTCGTTCCCCATCGACCAGAAGATGATCGACGGATGGTTCTTGTCGCGCTCGACCATGTTGGCGACGCGGCTGACATGCGCGTCCTTCCACGCCGGATCGAACCCGACCTGCATCGCGGCGCGCTGTTCGGGATGTTTGTTCGCGTAATCCATGTACGCGTGGCTCTCGATATTGGCCTCGTCCATCACGTACAGGCCGTATTCGTCGGCCAGCGCGTACCAGCGCGGATCGTTCGGGTAATGCGACGTCCGCACCGCGTTGATGTTGTTGCGCTTCATCAGTTCGATATCGCGGCGCATCGACGCTTCGGAGATGACGTGGAACGTCTCGGGGTCGTGCTCGTGACGGTTGACGCCGCGGATGATGATCGGCTTGCCGTTGACGCTGACCAGCCCGTTCTTCATCTCGACCGTGCGGAAACCGATCCGCTGCGGCGTCGCCTGGACGACCTTGCCGTCGGCACCGACCAGTTCGACCAGCAGCGTGTAGAGGTTGGGCGTCTCCGCCGACCACGGCTTTACGCCTGGTATCGTGCCACCGAGCGTCACGGTCCGTTCCGCCTTCCCCGGCGCGACCCGCACGGCCTTCGTCAGCAGCGTGTGATTGCCGTCCATCAGCGTCATGCGCGCGGTCAGTGCGGTCTTTGTGGGCGTCACCGCGATCTCGGTCGACAACACGCCGTCGCGGTATGCCGCATCCAGCCCGGCATGGACGAACAGGTCGCGGATGCGCGCCTTGGGCGCCGCCATCAGATAGACTTCGCGCTCGATCCCCGACACGCGCCAGAAATCCTGATCCTCGAGATAGGACCCGTCGGACCAGCGATGGATCTGGATCGCGACGACGTTGCGCCCCGCGGTCATGAATTTCGTGACGTCGAACTCGCTCGGCAGCTTCGAGTCCTCGGAACAGCCGACCTTCTTGCCGTTCACCCACACGTCGTACGCGGAGCCGGCCGCGCCGATGTGGAGGATCACGTCCTGCCCCGTCCAGCCCGCGGGCGGCGTCACGTCGCGCCGGTACGACCCGACCGGATTAGTCGCGTGCGGGATCAGCGGGCGATTGGCCGGAAACGGATAGGTGATGTTGAAATACCGTGCCTGATCATGGCCCTCGGCCTGCCAGTCCGCCGGCACCTTGATATCGACCCAGCGCGACACGTCGTAGGTCGGTTGTTCGAACCCGGCAGGCACCGCATCCGACGATGGCGACAGCGCAAACTTCCACAGTCCGTCGAGGCTCAGGAACCGTGCCGATTTAGCCGGATCGCCCGCCATCGCCGCCGCACGCGTCTCGAACGGAAAGCTGGTGGCGGACGCAGGCATCTTGTTGCGCGCGAAGACCGCGGGATTTTCCCAGTCGGGACGCGCCGGATCGATCTGCACCGGCTGGACCCGCGGCGCGTCCTGCGCGGCGACACCGGCGGTCAACGCCAGCATGCTCGCGCCGATCACTATGCTCGAAACCTTCACCCGTTCCTCCTGTATGATGCGTTCGCACCTTATTTGTCGGACATTATCGCTTTACGTCCGCGACGCAATCGCGCCGGCGCAATGACGCGCGATAAATTCTGCGTGCGGCGGCATCCGCGCCGCCGCCGCCGCGGTCACCGCGGCGATCCGCGCAAGTCGGGCCTGCGCGTCGTCGACCGACAGGCTTGCCGCGAGCGGATCGAACCCCTCGGCACGCAGCCCCTGCCCGTCCATCACCGCCAGCCAGCTCGTCTTGCTGAACAGGTCGTCGGACTCGCGGAACACGCGTCCGGTCGCCTGGTAGATCCGGATGCGCTCGGCGAGCGTCTCGGGAACCGCCATCGTCCGGACGTGATCCCAATAGGGCGTGTCGGCACGCTCGGTCGCATGGAAATGGAGGATGATGAAGTCACGGATGCTGTCATATTCCGCGGTCATCAGCCGGTTGTAGCGGCGGATGTCGGCCGCCTCGAAATCGCGGGTCGGCAGCATCTCCAGCAACCGCGCGATCCCGGCCTGGATCAGATGGATGCTGGTCGATTCGAGCGGCTCGAGGAACCCGCTCGACAGGCCGAGCCCGACGCAGTTCTTGACCCAGAACGCATCGCGCCGCCCGGTGCGAAACCGCAGCGTCCGGGGATCGGCAAGTGGTTCGCCGTCGAGGTTGGCGAGCAAGGTCGCGGTCGCCTCGTCCTCCGACAGATGAGCGCTGGAGAACACATAGCCATTGCCGGTGCGGTGTTGCAGCGGGATCCGCCACTGCCAGCCTGCGTCGCGCGCGGTCGACCGGGTAAACGGCGTCGGTGGCCCGTTCGATGCGGTCGGCACCGCGATCGCGCGATCGTTGGGCAGCCAGTGCGACCAGTCCTCGAAGCCGGTGCCGAGCGTCTCGCCCAGCAGCAGCGATCGGAACCCCGAGCAGTCGACGAACAGGTCCGCCTCGATCCGCGCGCCCGATGCCAGTGTGACGGCCTCGATGAACCCGTCGGCCGTCCTGAGCGCGACGTCGACGACGCGCCCTTCGCGCCGCACGACGCCGGCCGCTTCGGCATGCGTGCGGAGAAACCGCGCATACAGCGACGCATCGAAGTGGAATGCATAGCCGATCCGGTGCAGCGGCGTGTTCCCGCCATCGGCCAGCGGCCGCATGAACCGCCCGTCCTTCGCCGCCTGTGCGCAGATCGAGTACGCCTCCAGCGGATCGGCCAGACCTTGCCTGCGCAGCCGGTGCCACAATCCCTCGAACGGCACCGCGCCGATATCGGTGCCGTAGACGCCGAACGGATGGAAATAGCGCGTGCCCGGCCGCAGCCAGTCGACGAACTCGATCCCGAGCTTGAAGCTGCCCATCGTCGCCTTGACGAAGGCATCCTCGTTGATCCCGAGCAGCGCGTTGAACGCCTGGATCGGCGGGATCGTCGCCTCGCCGACCCCGACGGTGCCGATCTCCTCGGATTCGACGAGCGTGATCGCGACATTGTGCGTGCCGAGCACCCGCGACACCGCTGCCGCCGCCATCCACCCCGCGGTACCGCCCCCGATGATCGCGATGCTGCGCAAGGCCCGATCGTTCATGCCGCGGTCCGGCCCGTGAGAAAGAGATTGCCGGTGAGGCGCCCGCGTCGCGGATCCGCGGCGGCGGCATCGACCGTCTCAATCAGCCCCGAATGCAGCAGCGCGGCCCGGTACAGGATGAGCCGGTCGGGCTTGGCCGCAACCTCGTGAGTCCGCGCGAACAGCGGATCGTCGATCGCGCCCGGATAGCCGGTCGGGAGGTTGGCCGGGTCGGCCATCTCGCGGTCGAGCGTGGCCTGATACCCCGCCGCCCGCGCCGCATCGACGGTTTCGAACCCGGTGGTACGGTGGCGAAAGAAACCCGTACCGCCGTGCCGCTCGCTGCACAGGTAATGCACCGTCGCGAACTGAAGCCGGTCGACCGCGTCGACGTGCGGCACGCGCTGATACGGCGTCAGCGCGGCCGGATCGGTCGTCACGAGCGAGAAATTGCCGCGCGCCCGCACCGGCATCACGGCGCCGCCCCCGAAATGCTCGGCGATCAGCGGCAGTACGAGGCGGACCATCCGGTCGATATAATCGGCAGGTGCAGGCCCGAGCAGCCCCGGATAGCCGATGCCGACCGACGCTGCGCCCGCGAATTTCGAGCGTGTCGCGGCATAGTCGACCAGGGCGTCGACGCTTCCGAACGCGCGATCGACGACGACCACGGGTTCGCGCTCGTTACCGATATACTGGACCGACACACTGTGGTCCGCGGTCCTTTGCTGGATCGTCATGACCGGTTTCATATCCGAAAAAATACCGGCGTGGCAGGGGAACGCCACGCCGGCAGAGGGGGACGGGAAGGTCAGTAGGTGGCGCGCAACGAGAAGCCGAAGCGGCGATCGTTGAGCGTGTATTGCAGCGGCTGGCTGGTCGTGCCGATATACGTCACGTTCATCCGATTGGTCAGGTTCACCGCATCCACCGAAAACGCGAAGTGTTCGTTGATGTTGTAGCTGATCGAACTGTCGAGCGAGGCATAGGGCTTCTGGAACTGCGGTATGCCGTTCGCGCCGCTGCCAGATGTCGTGTCGAGATACTTGCCGCGCCAGCTCCACGCCAGACGCGCGGTGATCGGCCCCTTCTCGTACAGCCCGACCAGATTGTAGCTATGCTTCGAGAGCTTCTCGAGCGGCACCTGCGTCGGGATCGCCGATCCGGTGGTTGCGAACGGGTTCGAGACGCTGCTGTCGACGAAGGTGTAGTTGGCCTGGATTCCGAGACCCTTCAAAGCACCCGGCAGGAAATCGAAGAACTGCTGATAGGCGGTCTCGAAGCCCTTGATGTTACCCTTACCCGTGTTGACGGTCGTGCCGATGTCGTAGGCGGTGCCGTTGAATGTCTGGACGACCGTGCCGCCCGCCAGGAATCCGTCGACCTTCTTGTAGAACGCCCCGAACGTGAACGAGCCGGTCGGCGCGAAATACCATTCGAGCGTGCCGTCGAAGTTGGTCGAGGTGATCGGCTTCAGATACGGATTGCCCGAGCCACCGCTGGGTCGACCCGTGATCGGGCTCACGACCGTCGCCGCGTTGAGCGTGACGTTGGTCGACAGCTGATCGAAATTCGGCCGCGCGAACGATTTGCTGAAGGCGAAACGCGCCTGCAGCTTCTCCGTCAGATGCGCGCGCAAATTGAAGCTCGGCAGCGCCTTGGTGTATTGGCGGTTCACTTCGAGCGGCGCGAGCGTCCCATCGCTGTTGAAGACCGTCCCCTGTGACCCGGTCTTGGTCTGCACCACGCGCACGCCCGCGGTACCGTCGATCTTTAGCCCGGCGATCGCGGTCTCGTAGTCCGCCATCACGTACCCGGCGACGCTGCGCTCGGTCTGGTGATTGAGGTCGCCCGGGGTGAACGCGGTCTTCGACGTGCCGCCGAACAGCGCTTCGGTCTTGGTGATGCTGTCGAACAATCCGCTGCCCGCGGCAAAGCTCGGATAAACGATCCCGCCCGGAAGCGTCTTGCCGTCGAAGAAGTTTTTCGAAGGCCCGCCCATCGTCAATTCGGGGTGCGCAGAAACCGGAACGAAGGGAATGCCAGCAGCTGACGAGCAGCTTGGGTTTGGACCGGTCGGCAGCAGGCAATAGGCATTCCATGTGCCACGCAGATCGACGGTGCTGTCCGCATACCGCGCACCGACGCGCAGCTTTTGCAGCACGCTGCCCTCGACGTCATATTCGAGGTCGTATTGCAGCGCGAGCTGGTCGGCATCGTTCCGCGTGATCGAATCCGCGATGTAGGTGAAGGCGTAGTTGTTCGGATCCGCCAGCAGGCCGGGGTTGCGCACGTTCCACACCGGACGAGATCCGCGCAGATCGAAATCGACGATGCTCTGGTTCTTTGCCGTGTATGGGGTCTGCCCGGTCTGGTCGTACAGCGAGACGACGAACCCGTTGCGATCGGCATCGTACGACGACTTCAGATATTGCGCATCGAACTTCATGTGCAGCCGGTCGGTGACATCCCACTTCGCATTCAGCGTATAATTGCCCGTCGTGTTCGTCAGATCCTGATCGTACCGCGCCGATTCGAACACCTGGTTGGACAGCGAGCCGGACGTCGCATAGCCGGCCGAATCGAACGTGAACGCCGCGCCGTCGGTTGGCGTCGTTGCCGCGTTGCCGTTGTTGTTGAAGTAATAATATTTGCCCTGACGGACGAACTTGTACCGCGAGTAGAGCGCCTGCGCTGTCAACAGGAAGTTGGGCGCGGCCTGCCACTGGAACGCGCCGGCGATGCCCAGTCGATTGCGGTTGCCGCCATCGTCGTAGATCTGCTCGCCGAACGGCACCTGCGCATTGGCGGGGGCGCCGGGAATATTACTGGTCTTCGGGACGGGGCCGAACTGGCCGATCAGCAACGCGTCCTGGCGATAGGCGCTCTTTGCGTAACTTGCGTTGAGCAGGATGCCCATCTCGCCGACGCCGGTCTGGAACCGATTGCTGTACAGCGCCGATCCCGACCCGCCGAACTTGTCGGCACGGTCGTAGTAATTGCCCTTCAGCGTGGCGCTGACCAACTGGCCCGGCGAATCGAACGGCAGGCGCGTGCGGATATTGACGACACCCGCGACATCGCCCTCGATCGTCGACGAAGGCGGGTTCTTGAACACGTCGATGCCCGACAGCAATTCGGGCGGCACCGCCTCGAGATCGAGCGTGCGACCGCCCGACGCGGAGATCGCCGCGCGGCCATCGATGAAGTTGCTGACCTGCGTCAGGCCGCGGACGGTGATCGCCGGCTGCGTGCGGTGATCGAAATCGGTCGCGCCTTCGCCGTAGCGGCGCTGGATCTGGACGCCGGTGATCCGCTGCAACGCCTCGACCGTGTTGGCATCGGGAAGCTTGCCGATATCCTGCGCGTTGACCGAGTCGACGATCTGGTCGGACTTCCGCTTGATCGCCTGCGCGGACCGAAGGCTCTCGCGAACGCCGGTCACGACGATGTCGTCGTTCGAGACGCCCTGCGCGGCGGCCTGATCGGCATTGAGCGTGCCACGCTGCTGGTCGGTGGAGGTCTGCGCCGGAACCGGCGGCGGCACGGGCGCAGGGGCAGTCTGCGCGAACGCCGGCGTGGCGGCAGGCATCGCGATGCTCGCGATTACGACCAGCGATCCGCCAATCAGCATGCGCGTACGAAACGGAACCATGAACGATCCTCCCCATCAATGTCTTGCCGTCACGTCGAGGGCCGAAACCCTGCTTGTCGGTCTGTTGTCTGACTTATTACCAACTTGGTATTGTAGGACAAGTGCTATTTTTTGTACGATGCGTCATCGCAGTTGCGACATGGCACCAACGGTGGCTGTGTCGTGACGAAGCGTGCGACACAGCGTAACGGGGATGGATGGACATGGTTGACGCACCACGGGGACGGCCCTCGCACACGCAATTGGCGCGCGAACTCGGGATCGCGATCGTCACCGGCGTGCACCCGGTCGGATCGGTGCTTCCCGGAGAGCATGAGATCGCGATCCAGCGCGGCGTTTCGCGCAGCCTCGTCCGCGAGGCGTTGCGGATGCTCAGCGCCAAGGGCCTGCTCGAAAGCAAGCCCAAGGCCGGCACCCGCATCCGCGAGCGTGCCTCGTGGAATCTGCTCGATCCCGACGTGCTCGCCTGGATGTTCGAGGGCGAACCCGCGGTCGGTTTCGTCCACAGCCTGTTCCAGCTCCGCCTGATCGTCGAACCCGCCGCAGCCGAGTTCGCCGCCGCGCTGCGGACCTCGCGCCACGTATCGCGGATGGGCCATGCCTTGGAACAGATGCAGGAACACGGTCTCGCCAGCCCGATCGGTCAGGCGGCGGACCAGACCTTCCACCACGTCATCCTCGAGGCCACGCAGAACGAACTGCTGGTCAGTCTGGCGGGTAGCATCGGCGCCGCCGTGCGGTGGACGACGATCTTCAAGCATCGCCAGACCCGCAAGCCAAGCGACTCGATGCCGCAGCACCGTGCGCTGTTCGACGCCATCGCCGAGAGCGATCCCGCGGGCGCGCGTGCTGCCACGATGGCGCTGATCGCGCAGGCTCAGGCGGATACCGAATTGTCTCTGCGCAGCTGATCCCAAGCGAGTCGCCTGAAGAGTCGTTCCCGGCTTCACGCCGACCTCAAGCCGCCGTCTTCATCGATGCGCGCGACCACGTTGACCTTCCCGATCGACGCACTAGTCTGACAAGTCATGAAAAGGATCGCAGCCAACAGCGCGCGACCTGCGAACGGGAGACGAGAGCATGACGATTACGCGCCGCACGATGCTGTCCGGCAGCGCTGGACTTGGCCTCGCCTCGCTCGCTCCAGCCCCCCTCGCCGCCAGGACCGCGGGACCGACGCTCGCGCCGACCCCGCCGATGGGCTGGAACAGCTGGAACAGTTTCGCGACGACGATCACCGAGGCACAGGCGATCGAGACCGCACGGATCATGGCGCGGACGTTGCTCCCATCTGGCTACGACATCTTCACGGTCGACATCCAGTGGTACGAGCCCGACGCCAAGAGCTATACGTACAACGCCGCCCCAAAACCAAGCCTCGACGGCTATGGCCGGCTGATCCCCGCACCCAACCGCTTTCCGTCGAGTGCCGACGGCACGGGGTTTCGCACGCTGGCCGACACGGTGCACGCGCTGGGATTGCGGTTCGGCGTCCACCTGATGCGCGGTATTCCCCGCCTGGCAGTCGAGCGCGACCTGCCCGTGCTCGGCACGAAGACCACCGCACGCGCGATCGCAGACACGTCGAGCACCTGCCCGTGGAACCCCGACATGTACGGCGTCGACATGACCAAACCCGGCGCCCAGGCCTATTACGACAGCGTGTTTGCACTGTTCGCATCCTGGGGCGTCGATTTCGTCAAGATGGACGACATGAGCCGCCCCTATGATGCACACGCCCCCGAGATCGAGGCCGCCGCCGCAGCGATCCGCAAGACCGGCCGTCCGATCATACTCAGCCTTTCGCCCGGTGAAACCCCCGTGCCCCGCGCGGAACACGTCGCGCAACATGCGCAGATGTGGCGGATTTCCGACGATTTCTGGGACAGCTGGCCGATGCTGGAGGCGCAGTTCACCCGGCTCGAAAACTGGAACGCGCACCGGCGGATCGGCGGCTGGCCCGATGCCGACATGCTGCCGCTCGGTCGCCTATCGCTCGGCGAGCGCGACACCAAGTTCACGCCCGACGAACAGCGGACGCTGATGACGCTCTGGTCGATCGCGCGCTCGCCGCTGATCATGGGCGGCGACCTGCGTCATCTCGACGCGCCCACCCTCGCGTTGCTCACCAATCCCGAAGTGCTCGCGGTCAATCAGGCGAGCCGCGACAACCAGCCGCATTTCGTCGCGGACGACACGCGCGTCTGGTCGGCGCGTCCTACCGCCGGTGCGGGCACCTATCTCGCGCTGTTCAATACCGGCAAGGCAGCACGCGACGTCTCGGTCGATCTCACGATGCTCGGGATCGACGGCGCCGCAAAGGTCCGCGATCTGTGGACCCGCACCGATACGGGCGTCGCCAAAACGCGCATCACGCGACGATTGCCGTCCCACGGTGCAGGGCTGTACCGGTTGACCGCGGCATGATCCGCCACCTGATCGCAGGCCTCGCGCTGGTGGCGACGCCGCTGGCCGCCCAGACCGTATCGCCTCCACCATCCCCCGAGCCGAGCGTCGCGCTGACGATCCGGCCCGCGGTCGATCGCCCCGGCACCGTGTTCGAAGGCTGGGGCACCGCGCTCGCCTGGTTCGCCAACGTCACCGGCGGCTATCCCGATGCGACGCGTGAGCGGCTGGCCGACCTGTTCTACGGCAAGGACGGCCTCGGCTGGACGATCGCACGGTACAACATCGGTGGCGGCAATGCCGCAACAACAAAGCCCTATCTCCGCACCGGCGCGGCGGTGCCGGGGTTCTGGCGCCACCCGGCAGGCGCGGTCGGGGCCGACTGGTGGCGACCCGACGATCCGGCGATGTGGAACTGGTCCGCGGATGCAAACCAGCGCTGGTGGCTCGACGCGATCCGCCGTCGCGTGCCGTCGCCGATCTTCGAGGCGTTCTCCAACTCGCCCCCCTGGTTCATGACGGTCAGCGGTAAGGTCTCCGGCGCGGTCAAAGGCACCGACGACAATCTTCGCCCCGGACAGGAGCGCCCGTTCGCCCAGTATCTCGCGCGCGTCGTCGGCGAACTCGAGCGACGCCATCACATCCGCTTCCGCACGCTGTCACCGGTCAACGAGCCCAACACCGACTATTGGTTCGTGGCGAACACGCAGGAGGGCGCACACTGGTCGCCCGCGCGCCAGGCGGCGATGATCGATGCCTCCGACGACGCGCTGAAGGCGGCAGGGTTGAAGACCCGGATCGCCGCCCCGGACGAGACGAATTCGCACCTCTTCGTGACCGATTGGGCCGGATATCCAGCCGCGACCCGCGCCCGGATCGGGCAGTTGAACGTCCACAGCTATGGCACCGTCCACCAGACCGCGGTGCGCGATATCGCCCGCGCGTCGGGTATCCGGTTGTGGATGAGCGAAGACGACACTCCGCTCGACAAGGACCCCGAATCCTTCACCGACATGGCCTCCGCTCTAGCCTTTGCCGAGCATGTCGTCGGCGATCTCAAACGACTCGAGCCCGCGGCCTGGGTGTTCTGGCAAGCGGTCGAAAATCTCAGTGCGAAGGACGGCAAGCCCGGGTCGAACTGGGGCCTCGTCAAGATGGACCTCGCGGCCGCACCGTCCGCGCCGCATCCGATCCGGATCTCGCCCAAATACTGGGCGATGGCCTCGTTCAGTCGCTACATCCGGCCCGGCTATCGTCTGGTTCCGGTCGACGATCCCGATACGGTCGGCGCGGTGTCGGCGGATGGACGCAAGATCGTGCTCGTCCATGTCAACGGCGGTTCGATCACGCGGCGGATGGCGGTCGCGCTTCCGCACGCAACCCTGCGCGACGTGGTCGTCACCGACGCGCGCCATCAGGCGGTCAGCGTCGGCGTTCCCCGCGACGGCAGGATCGATGCAGCGCCAAGATCCGTGACGACCCTGCTGTTCGACGCAGGTTGATCGAGCACGGATGAAGCTTCGGTTCGAACCGCTAGATCCGCTCCTTTCTCCGTCATGCCGGACGGCTTCGACGACTATCCCTTTCGAGCAAGCAAGACGTGTGTCCCCGCGAAGGCGGGGATCCAGCCTGGGCTCTCGCCTTCGCGGGAGAACAAGCAAGGGCATTGGCCCGTACGACTGCGGACCCGTACGTGTTCGAAGAGGATAGGAATCGAAGGGTTCAAGGGGCTGCGGCTCCGCCCCCCAGAATCTTGTGATTTTGCGGCATTGTGGAAGCCGGAACGAGCTCGGCATGACGAGGAAAAGCGCGCGTTCAAACTGAACGTCACTCCGAGCTAGGCGGCCGCCGCCGCCGACCGCCGCGGCCGCTCCAGGATAAAATACGATTGTCGCCGAAGCGTCATCGAAGCGTCGCGAGCCCGTAACGTCCGACGGCAATGGCGAACGCGAAGCTGCACTAGAGCGGCTTGGGGACACACCATGAACCGTCTTTCCAGCCTGCTCGCGGGCGCCGCCCCATATGCCGTCGCAGCGTGTGCGTTCGCCGCACCACTCTCGGCACAGACCGCCACCGATCCATCGGCCACACCGGCGACCGACGCATCGGCGACGGCAACGGCACCTGGAACGGACGGCGCGGGTGGCGACATCGTCGTGCTCGGCTTCGGCCAGAGCCGCCAGGTCCAGAGCGTCAGCGCCGTCGACCTCGCGCGCCTCACCCCCGGTTCGAGCCCGTTGAAGGCGATCGAGAAGCTTCCCGGCGTCAACTTCCAGGCGTCCGACCCGTTCGGCGCGTATGAATGGGCGGTCCGCATCTCGCTGCGTGGCTTCAACCAGAACCAGCTCGGCTTCACGCTCGACGGCGTACCGCTCGGCGACATGAGCTACGGCAACGTCAACGGCCTGCACATCAGCCGCGCGATCATCTCCGAGAACGTCGCGCGCACCGACGTCGCACAGGGTGCCGGCGCGCTCGGCACCGCCTCGACCAGCAATCTCGGCGGCACGATCGAGTTCTTCAGCGACAAGCCGCGCGATGTGATGAACGTCACCGGCGGCGGCACCTATGGCTCGGACAACACCTACCGCGCCTTCGCTCGCATCGACAGCGGCGATCTCGGCAGCGGTCTGAAAGGCTATCTGAGCTACGGCTTTCTCTCGACCGACAAGTGGAAGGGCGACGGCGTCCAGCGCCAGCATCAGGCGAACGGCAAGATCGTCAAGGATCTGGGCAGCCTCGGCTCGCTGACGGCGTTCCTCAACTTCTCGGATCGCCGCGAGCAGGATTATCAGGATCTCAGCCTCGACATCATCCGCCGTCGCGGGCTCGGCAACGACAATATCGCCAATAATTACCCGCTCGCGCTGCAGATCGCGAAGGTCGCACAGAACCAGGCGGCGGTCGCGGGTGGCACAGCGCAACCCTGGGCCGGCGTCGGCACGACCTTTCCGGCCGGCTTCGGCACGGTCGACGATGCCTATTACGATGCCGGCGGTCTGCGCCGCGACTATCTCGGCGGCGTCACGTTCGACGCCAATCTGACGCCCGAACTCACGCTCAGCACGACCGGCTATTATCACGACAACAAGGGTCAGGGATCGTGGATCACGCCCTATTCACCGACCCCCGCGGGTGCGGCGAACGCCGACGGCACGCCGATCACCGCAGCCAGCCCGCTCGGCTTCCGCACCACCGAATATGCGATGAAGCGCGGCGGTGCGCTCAGCAACCTCGCCTATGTCCACGGCGCCAATACGCTCGAACTGGGCGGCTGGTACGAGACGAACACCTTCACGCAGGCGCGCCGGTTCTACGGGATGACCGACAGCGCGACGCCGAACCGCGATACGCTGCAGTTCCAGAGCAACCCGTACGCCACGCAGTGGGACGGCAAATACACCACCGACACGATCCAGTATCATGTCGGCGACACCATTCGCCTAGCCGACGACCGCCTCGTCCTCAACGCCGGCTGGAAGGGGTTCTACGTCACCAACCGCGCGATCATGCTGCCCGCAACCGCCTCGCCGCTCGCGGTCGGCAAGATAAGCGCGAAGGACTGGTTCCAGCCACAGGCCGGGATCCTGTTCAAGCTGGCCCCGGGTGCCGAGCTGTTCGCGGACTATAAGGAGAACGTCCGCGCCTATGTCTCGTCCGCGACGACCGGTCCGTTCTCGACGACCCAGGCCGGGTTCGACGCGATCCGGGGCCAGCTGAAGCCCGAGCGGTCGAAGACGGCCGAGGGCGGGCTTCGCTTCCGCGAAGGCCCGTTCCAGGCGTCGGCGGTCGGCTATTATATCGACTTCTCGAACCGCCTGCTCGGCTTCTCCAATGGAGCCGGGATCATCGGCAATCCGGCGACGCTGAACAACGTCGGCAGTGTCCACACCTACGGCGCCGAGGTCGCGGTCAACTACCGCATCTTCACGCCGCTCTCGCTGTTCGCCAGCTACTCGTACAACAAGTCGAAATACGCCGACGACGTGCTGTCGGCGAGCGGCACGGTCCTGGTCGCGACCGATGGCAAGATGGCGGTCGACAGCCCCGAGCACATGCTCAAGGGCGAGATCGTCGTCGAACAGTCCGGCTTCACCGGTCGGGTCGGCGCGGATTACATGAGCAAGCGCTACTTCACCTATCTCAACGACCAGTCGGTGCCGGGCCGCGTGCTGGTCGATGCGAGCATCGGCTACCGCTTCGAGGGCGAGGGTGCGCTACACGGCGTGTCGATCCTCGGCAGCGTGACCAACCTGACCGACAAGAAGTATATCTCGACGGTCGGCACGAATGGGTTCACCGCCAGCGGCGACAACCAGACGCTGCTCGCAGGCACCCCGCGCCAGGTGTTCATTTCGTTGAAGAAGGGCTTCTGAGAGCAGGGCGGATCACGTGTCGGCCGCGTGATCCGCCCGCAATTACCGTATGATTATATGACGTCCGCGCGTCGCGTAAGGCGCCTGTAAGACGATCACGGCATCGGGTGGCATCGTCGCGACGCGTCGTCATCCGGCTCCTCGGTAAACCGGGATCCAACCGGCGGCGTATCCTCTTCGGAAGGCGAAAGACCTCGCCTCGTCGCGACATCCGCACCGAGGATGTTGTCCATGCCCGTCTGGCATACTCTGCAATCCGACCAGATCGTGGTCACGCGATCGGGTCTTCACGTCGCCGCGATGGTCCGGACGATCGCCGTGAAGGCCGTCCTCGATCCCGATGCCGCGACGACCACGATCGCCGAGCCGCTGGCCAAGCGTCTACCGCATATGCCCGATCACGCCGCGCGGACCGCGACGACCGACGCGCTCCCGCTCCGCCCGACCATCGACGTCAAGCTGCGCTCGACGTATCGGCCGATCTCGCAGGCGAAGTTCGGCGCGGTCTCACCGGACGGCACGATGCTGGACGTTGGCCGCGATGTGCTGACGCACGAGATGCTGCGGCTCGATTTCGCACGCGGTCGGATCGCGACAGTCGGCAAGACGGATATGGCGTCGCTGGGCAGCCGCTCCGTTCCACTCCGCCTCACGCTCACGACCGACGGTTACAGCGCCGCATGGGGTGATAACCCGATCCCGTTCCATGCGGACGCGGCGCGCCAACCGGCGAGCGTCGTTCGTACCGTGACGTACGGCGCGCTGACGCTTCCCGTCCATGACGACGGTCGAGGCGGGCGCTGGATCGGTTGGGATGCGTTTGCCGGCAAGCGGATCGTCCTCGACCTGCCGCACGCCACGATCTGGATCGAAAAGCCGGGCGGCTGACGAAGACGGCCGGTCATCCGCCGACTACGCCGCCCCCGGCCGCCTGAAACAACGCCACCGTATCGGAAAGCCGGGCCGCACGGGCCTGCACCGCCTGCGATCGCGCCTGCGCGTCGGTCGCGGTCGCGTTGAGCAGGGCGGGCGTACCGACGTCGCCGAGCGCCAGCTGACGCCGCACGAAGCCGAGCGCACGACCCGACGCGTCGGTCGCGCGGGTCGCGGAGTCGAGCGCATCGGCATCGGTCCGCAGCCCGGTCAGCGCATCGGCCACGTCGCCGAACGCATCGAGCACCGCCGCCCGATACTGCGCCTTCGCCCCCTCCAGCGCCGCTTCGGCAGCACGCTGTTGATGACGAAGCGCGCCCGCATGAAAGATCGGCTGCGTGATTCCGCCGATCAGCGTCCAGAACGGGTTGCCGTTTTTGAACATGTCGCCGAACCGTTCCGACGTTCCGCCAGCGGATCCGCTGAGTGAGATGGCCGGCAGACGCGCGGCGATCGCAGTGCCGACGTCGGCACCTGCCCCTTCGAGCTGCGCCCGCGCGGCCAGCACGTCGGGGCGACGCGCGACGAGATCGGACGGTACGATCAGCGGCAGGTCGCGTGGCAAGGTCAGCGAGGCGAGCGTGGGCAGCGGCGGCAGGTCCGATCCCGCCGAGCGTCCGATCAACGTGCCGATCACCACGCGCTGATGCGCTTCCGCGCGGACGAGCGGGGGCAGCGCACCCTCCGCGGTCGCCAGTGCCGCCTGTTGCGTGGAAACGTCAGCGGCACCGACTGCGCCGAGTTGCTGGCGCTTGATCAACGTCTGCAGGATATCGCGATTGACGGCGATGCCGGTCTGCGCCGCGACGATCTGGTCGGCGAGCGAGGCACGCTGGATCACCGCCTCGACCAGATTGGCGATGACCGTCGTCTTCGCCGCCGCCAGACGCTGGCGCTGCGTCTCGGTCGCGGCGCGCGCGGAACGGATCTTCGAGCGGGTGCCCCCGAACAGGTCGGGCGCATAGCTCACCGTCACCTGCGCGGTGTGGAGCGTGTAAAGCTGCTGGTTCTGGTCTGCGACCGCGGGCGACAGCGCGTTCGAAATCCGCGTGCGCTCCGCCTGATAGTTCACGTCGGCCTGCGGCAGCGCCGAGCCCGCCGTGGCGGAACCCTGCTCGCGGTACTGGCGCAGCGTCGCCTCCGCCACAGCGATGTCCGTCGCGTGCGCCTGCGCCTCGCTCACCAGCGTGTCGAGCTGCGCGTTGCCGAAGGTTCGCCACCACTCCGCCGGCACTGCCGCGAGCGTAGTAGCCTGCGCCGCGCCGCTTGACGGTGCGAAGCTCTGTGCGGCGGGGGTAGGCGGCAGGCTGGCATGCGCGTCGAGATTGCGCGGACCCATCGTGCAGGCGCTGGTGGCGCCCGCAAGCAGGAGAATGGCGAGACGCTTCATGCCGTGGCCTCCGTATGGCCGTCAGTATTGGGATGATGGCCGACGTCACGCCCGTGCGCGCCGCGATCCTCCGGCGGCACGCGCTTCGAGAAGCGCGCGATCAGCACCGGCAGCACCAGCAGGATCAGGATCGGCGCGAGCGTCATGCCCCCTACCACGACCAGCGCGAGCGGCTTCTGCACCTGGCTGCCGATCCCGCTCGACAGCGCGGCAGGCAGCAGGCCGATCGCCGCCACCAAGCACGTCATCACCACCGGACGAAGGCTGTGCCGCACCGTGGTCGCGAGCGCATTCTCGCGCGCGAACCCTTCGTCGACGGCGTGATTATAGGTCGTGACCACCAGGATCCCGTCCATCACCGCGATCCCGAACAGCGCGACGAAGCCGATCGCCGACGAGATGCTGAACGCGGTCCCGGTCAGCGCGAGTGCGAGCACGCCGCCAATGATCGCCATCGGGATCGCCGAGAACGCCAGCAGGCTGTCGCGGATCGAGCCGAAGTTCGCATAGAGCAGCAGCAGGATCACCAGCAGGCTGATCGGCACCACCACTTCCAATCGCGCGACCGCGTTGTTGAGGTTGTCGAGCTCGCCCGCCCATTCGAGGTGATAACCCGACGGCAGGTGCACGGTCTGGCTGATCCGCGCATGCGCCTCGTCGACCGCCCCGCCGAGATCGCGGCCGCGGACCGAGAACTTGATCGGGATGTAGCGCTCCTGATGCTCGCGGTAGATGAACGAGGCACCGGTCGTCAGCTTGACGTCGGCGACTTCGGACAGCGGCACCTGGATCGTGCCCGCGCCATCGGGCGACGGCGCACCGATCGTGATCCGGCGGATCGCGTCGATCGTGTCGCGCTGTTCGGGTTTCAGGCGGACGACGATCGGGAAGTGGCGATCGGTGCCCTTCTCGTACAGGTCGACGTTCGACTGCCCGCCGATCGCCGCGGCGACGGTCGCGTTGATGTCGTCCGGCGTCAGTCCGTAGCGCGAGGCGCGCGCGCGATCGACGTCGATCCGCACCGTCGGCTGGCCGAGCGACTGGAATACGCCAAGGTCCTCGATCCCGCGGACCTTGCCCATCTGCGCCTTGATCTGGTTGGCATATTTCTCGAGCGTCGTCAGGTCGGGGCCGAACAGCTTGATCGAGTTCGCGCCCTTCACGCCCGACGCCGCCTCCTCGACGTTGTCCTCGATGATCTGCGAGAACGAGAAGTCGACGCCCGGATATTTGGCGCTAAGCCGCTTCGACAGTTCCTCGGTCAGCGTTTCCTTGGTGACGCCGCTCGGCCATGTATCGAACGGCTTCAGTGGCACGAAGAACTCGGCATTGAAGAACCCCGTGGAGTCGGTCCCGTCGTCGGGGCGGCCATGCGCGGACAGGACTGCCTGCACCTCGGGATATTGCGTCAGGATGCGGCGGACGCCGTTGACCACCGGCTGCCCCGCCTCGAGGCTGACCGACGCGGGCAGCGTCGCACGGATATACATGTTGCCCTCTTCGAGATGCGGCAGGAACTCGATCCCGAGCGAGCGCACGCCAACCAGAGCGACCGCCATCAGCAGCAGCGCGCCACCGATCGCGACGACCCGGTTGCCGAGCGCGAACGCCGCCGCCGGCTCGTAGACGCGCCGCAGCTTGCCGACGATCCACGTCTCTACCTCGGACAATTTGTCGGGCAGCAGCATCGTCGCCAGCACCGGCGCGACCGTGAAGGTCGCGATCAGCCCGCCGGTGATCGCATAGGCATAGGTCTTCGCCATCGGCCCGAAGATATGGCCCTCGACACCGGTCAGTGTGAACAGCGGCAGGAAGCTCGCGATGATGATCGCGGCGGCGAAGAAGATTCCGCGGCTGACCTCCGAACTCGCGCCGAGCACCGCCGAGAAGCGGTTGGCCAAGGTGTAATGCCCCTTGCCGCTTTCGACGTGCGCGGACCGCTCGACCATGTGGCGGAAGATGTTCTCGACCATGATAACGCAGGCATCGACCACGAGCCCGAAATCGAGCGCGCCGACCGAAAGCAGGTTCGCGCTTTCCCCCTGCAACACGAGGATCAGGATCGCGAAGGCGAGCGCGAACGGGATCGTCGCCGACACGATGATCGCACTGCGCAGATTGCCGAGGAAGATCCACTGGAGCGCGAAGATCAGCAGGATGCCGACCACCATGTTCTCGAGCACGGTGTGGATCGTCAGGTGGATCAGGTCGGAGCGATCGTAGATCCGGTCGAGATGCACGCCCGGCGGCAGGATGCCCGACGCGTTTATGTCGGAGACTTCCTTCTGCACCGCGAGGATCGTCGGCATCGACTGCGCACCGCGCTGCATCAGGACGATGCCCTGGACGATGTCGTCCTGGTCGTTGTAGCCGGCGATGCCGAGCCGCGGCGCGTTGCCGATGCGGACGTGCGCGACGTCCTTCAGCAGGACGGGCTGGCCACCGCCGGTGCCGACGAGCACGTTCTCGATGCCGCCGACCGACTGGATCAGGCCGATGCCGCGGACGATCGCCGCCTGCGCACCGAAGTTGATCGTCTGGCCGCCGACATTGCCGTCGCTCTTGGCGAGCGCCGCCAGCACCTGCGACACCGTCACGTTGTGCGCGGCGAGGCGATCATTGTCGATCACCACGTCGTAGGTGCGCAGCTTGCCGCCCCAGCCGGTGACGTCGATCACGCCCGGGATCCGTTTGAACCGGCGCTGGAGGACCCAGTCCTGCAACGTCTTGAGGTCCATCACCGAATAGCCTTTCGGCGCGGTGATCTTGTAGCGGAAGATCTCGCCGACCGGGCTGGTCGGGGACAGCGTCGGCTGCGCGCCACCCTGGAGCGGGGGCAGCTGCGACAGGCGGTTGATGACCTGCTGCTTGGCCTGGTCGTTGGTCAGGTCGTAGCTGAACTGGATCTTGATGTCCGACAGCCCGAACAGCGAGATCGCGCGGATCGCGGTCAGATGGGGGATGCCCGCCATGCCGACCTCGATCGGGATGGTGACGTTGCGCTCCATCTCCTCGGCCGACAGGCCCTGGGTCTGGGTGATGATCTCGACCATCGGCGGGACCGGATCGGGATACGCCTCGATGTTGAGATTGTAGAAGCCGACGCCCCCCGCCACCAGCATGGCGACGAAGATGCCGACGATCAGCAGCCGCTGGCGCAGCGCGAATTCGACGATCCGGTTCATTCGCCGAGACCGGCTTCGTTGACGAACAGCGCGCCCGCGGTGACGATCCGCTCACCGGACTTGAGCCCCGCGGTGATCGTGACCTTGCCGTCCTGCTCCTCGCCCGCGGTGACTTTCCGCGCGACCAGCAGGCCGTCGGGCCGGACCACCCACACGCGCGCATCGTCGCCTTCGTGGATCACGGCCGCCGCAGGTACCAGCAACGCGTCGCCGCTGTGCGGGCGCTGGATCGAGAAGCTCGCGAACATCTGCGGCTTCAGCGCCCCGTCCGGGTTGGCGATGGTAGCACGCACCGGCAGGCGGTGGCTTTGCGGATCGAGCGCGGCGCCGACCAGGTCGATCGTCGCGTGGAAGCTGCGCCCCGGCAGCGCGGGCGTCGTCACCGTGACGCTGTCGCCGAGATGCACAGCGCTGGCATCGCCCTCGGCGAGCTGCGCGATCAGCCAGACGCGCGACGGATCGGTGATCGTCATCACCGGCTTGTCGCCGCCCTGCGAGAGGTACTGCCCCGCCGATACGTCGCGCGACGCGATCAGACCGGAGATCGGCGCATGCAGCGTGGTTACGTCATGGATGCCCGAGACTTCACCGACATTCTCCAACCGCGAGATCTCGCCCTGCGACTTGCCGAGGATCGCCAGCTTGTCGCGGGCGGCACCGAGTGACGCGGCGGCGGTGCGTGCGGTCGCCTGCGCGGCGGCGAGATCGGTCTTCGCCTGCTGGTAATCCTTCAGCGCGCCGCCCGCCGTCTCGTAGATCTGCCGCTGGCGGTCCGCGGTACGCTCCGCGGTGGCGAGTTGCGCCTGCGCGTTCTGCGCGGCGGCGCGCGCCGCGAACAGCCCGCTGCGTGCATCGACGAAATCGCTCGTCTTCACCAGCATCAGCGGCTGGCCTTGCGTCACGCGCTGCCCGGCATCCGCGAGCACGCGCACCACCTGCCCCGAATAGGGCATCAAAACCGGCGTGCTGCGGTCGCCGTCGACGGTGATCGCGCCGCTCGCCAGCGTCCGCGCATCGGACGCACCATAGCCGACGCGCATCGTCGTCAGCCCGGCCATCTGGTCCTTGGTCGGCCGGAACGTGCCGGCAGGCGACACGGGCGCAGGCGCCGGCTCGTGATGCGTGAGCTTGCCGATCAGCACGACGATCAACACCAGCCCGACGATCACGCCGGCCGCGATACCGAGCCAGCGCATCTGCGCGGAACGGGACAGCGAGCGTGTCGGGGGAAGCGTTTCGGGTGTCGTCGATGCGTGCATAATCAGCCCCTTGGGGATTAGACTGGAGCCGGTAGCGTCGCTGGCTTACAGCGCGCTTACGGATGCTGCACTGCACCGAAACAGGCGCGACATGGGCACCGGACAGGGGGGAGATCGATGCGGATATTGCTGATCGAGGACGACCGCGCGCTCGCCGACGCCCTGACGGCCGCATTGTGTCCGCGCGGACTGTCGGTCGATCTGGCCCGCAGCGCCGACGAAGCCGACGCCTTTCTGCAACAAGCCGATTATGCCGCGATCCTGCTCGACCTTGGCCTGCCGGACGAGGATGGACTGGCGCTACTCCACCGGATGCGCGCGCGAGGCGATACCCGCCCGGTGCTGATCCTCACCGCACGCGGCACGATCGACGCACGGATCCGCGGTTTGAACGAAGGCGCCGACGACTATCTGGTCAAGCCGTTCGACGTGGACGAATTGCACGCCCGTCTGCTCGCAGTGCTGCGCCGCCAGGGTGGGTATCTGGGCCGGTCGCTGACGTGCGGACGGCTGACGTTCGATCTCGAAATCCGTGTCGCGCATGTCGAAGGCGCGACGATCGCGCTATCGGTGCGCGAGACCGAGTTGCTCGAACTGCTGCTGCGACGCGCAGGCAACGTCGTGCCCAAGCGGATCGCCGAGGATCATCTGTTCGGGCTTGGCGGAGACCTCGGCTCGAATGCGGTCGAGGTTTATGTCCACCGGCTGCGGAAGAAGCTCGACGAGGCGGCGAGCGGCACGCTGATCGAGACGGTGCGCGGCGTCGGCTACATCATCGTCGCCAAGCCATGAGCCTGCGCCTGCCTCGATCACTGCCCCGCTCGCTCTTGGGCCAGTTCATCGCGCTCCATATCGTCACTGCGGTGGTGGCGACGATCGCCCTGTCGCTCGGTGTCGCGATGCTGCTCCACAGCACCGCCGACCATTACCAGCGGCGGCTGCTCCGCCAACAGGCCGCGACGGTCGCGAGCGCCTTGCCAGCGTCGACCGCTCTCCGCAGCGATGCCTTGACCGACGGCATGGCAATCGCGCTCATCGACCGCAATCGCACGGTAATCATGGCCAAGGGTCCCGGCCGTCCGCGGATCATCGCGGCGGTACCGATGGACCACGGCGCGCATTTCTTCCGCCGCGGCGCGATCGAGGCGTATAGCGTGCCGATCGCCGGGGAGCGCTGGATCGTAGCGTCGCAGGACGGCGCGGCACCCGAGGTCATTACCGACGATATCGTCAGCGCCTTCCTCAAACGTTTTGCGCTCCTGGTGCTGCCGATCGCCGCGCTGGTGCCGTTGATCGGCGCGCTGCTGACCCGACGCCTGACCCGGCGGATGGCGGCGGTATCGGCCACCGCCGCGGCGATCGGTCCACGGACCTTGGGGACGCGGTTGCCGCGGGGAACGCTGCCCTCCGAAGTGGAACCATTGGCCGCAGCCACCAACGAGGCGCTCGATCGCCTCGAACACGGCTTTAAGGCGCAGACCGCGTTCGCCGCGGACGTCGCGCACGAGCTTCGCACGCCGCTGGCGATCATCAGGCTGCGCGCCGATGCGATCGACGACGATACGATCAGAGCCGGCATGCTCGCCTCGGTCGATCGGGCTGCGCGGGTCGTCGGCCAGCTTCTCGCGCTGGCGGATCTCGAACGTCCGATCGAGGACAGCGGCGAACCGCTCGATCTGGCTGCGTTGGCCATAGCCGTCGTCACCGACCGCGCCCCCGCGATCATCGCCGGCGGCCGCAGCATCGCGCTGGACGATCGCTGGACGGGTAGTACGACCCGCATGTTCGGCTATCCCGGCGCGGTCACGCTCGCGCTCGAAAACCTCGTCGACAACGCCGCGCGCCACACGCCGATCGGCACGACCATCACCGTGCGTGTCGGACCGGATCGGTGCCTGTGCGTGTCGGACGACGGCGACGGCGTGCCGCCCGAGCATCTCGCGCGGTTGAAGGACCGGTTCTGGCGCGCGGATGGTGCTCGCGCGGAAGGCTCGGGCATCGGTCTTTCGATCGTCGACCGGGTCGCACGCGCGCACCGCGGCGTGTTCGAGATTTCGTCCGGACGCGAAGGCAGAGGGCTGAGTTTCGCGATGACGTTCGGTCGACCAGGCTTGCCGGAGAACGCCGACGCCTGACCGGTACGCGGTCAGCGCTGCCCGTGTCGATCGTGCCGCCGTCGCCAGTTCATGACGTGCGACATGGCCAATGTCACACTGCCGGCGATCGTCACCGGAGTCTCGAATGCGCCGCCGAGCAGGACGAGCGCCCCCAGCGCAAGCAGCCCCAGCCCCACGGAGCCGACCAGCAGCGGCAGGCGGGCGCGGTGGCTTCGGTAGCCGAGAAGCAGCGCGACCCCCGACGCCGGCACCGCAAACGCGAGAACCCAGACGTGAAAGCTTTCGGGCACCGTAACGATCGTCGCCAACGCCGGCAGCGCGGCAAGCAGCAGCGGCAATCCGATACAGTGCACCAGACACACCGCGGAGGCGCCTACTGCGACCCGCTCCAGCCAGTCGGTGGCGCGTGCGTCGGCCAGATCGTGGGACATCGAGAGTTTCCTTGCGGTGATGGTCGCTACCGACGACCGGGATGCGTCGCCCCCCGGTCGTCGAGCGCTAGGTCGGCGACACGATCCACGATGGGACCGGGTCGCCGCAGGTCTCAGAAGCTCTTGCGGATCCCTCCGAAGAAGCCCCGGCGCGCGCCATATTGCGGGGCGCCGACCCCGACGCCCGATCCGTCGCGCAGCAGATAGGTCTTGTCGGCGATGTTGGTCACGTTGAAGCTGATCGCGACGCCCTTCAGCACGCCCGGCCCGTCGATGGTCTGCGTGATGCCGAAATCTGCCGTGAAATACGACGGCAGCTTGCCGCCATTGGGCACGATGCCCGCGGGGTCGTCAGAGCGCAGACCGTCGCCGTAGAGCATCGTCACCGAGGGGACGAGCTTGCCGATGCCGTCGTCGATCGACACGCTGCCACCCGCCGACGCGGTCCAGCGCTGCGAATGGTCGGTGAAGATATAGTGATTGGCGATGTAGGCGATTTCGTCGGGCTGGAAGAAATACTGGCTGGAGACGATGTTCCGGCCCTTCTCCTGCCCGCGCGCGACGTTGGCATACAGATCGAGCGGCCCCTTGGTGTAGCTCGCCGTGACCTCGGTCCCCCACGCATAGCCCTTGGCGTAGTTGAACGGCGACAGCACCAGCGACGGCCCGAACTGCCCCTCGTCGAGCAGGTTGCGCTTGATCTTGTAATAGGCGTCGACCCCGAGCTTGAACGCCGAGCCGAAGGTGTGCTGGACTCCGCCGTCGAAATAATGCTCGCGTTCGGCGCGCACCGGGTCCGCCGTCGTGATCGCGGTCGCCTTGGTCGTGCCGGTGAACAGCGCGAGCGTCGGCGACGCGATCAGTTCCTGGGGCGGTGGCGTGAAGTTGCGCGCATAGCCGACGTGGAAGACGGTGCTGCTGTCCGCCTTCCACACCAGATTGGCGCGCGGGCTCAGCTGCTGCTCGTCCGAATAGGCGCGAACCGCGTCGAACCGCGCGCCGTAGTTCAGCGTCAAAGTCGGGGTCAGCGACCATTCGTCCTGCAGATACACGCCGTAAAGCTGCCCGGTCCGGCCGCCGCGATCGTTGATCGTCAGCGGCACGTCCGAAGTCTGGGCTCCGGAATCATCGACCGTGAAGACCCGCGAGGTAACGTTCGATCGCGTCCGCTCGTTCTGGAAGAACAGGCCGAAGCGCAGGGTATGGCTATCGGACAGCTTGTAGCTGCCGTCGGCCTGCACGCCCGCCGTCAGGCTCGACAGACGCGACGTGTCGGCGACGCCCGCAAGGATCAGGTCGCCACCCTGCGGATCGGGGGTGAACCGGGTCTGCGAATAGCGGATGAACGGCGCGATCTGGAAATTGAACGCATCGCCGGCATATTGATAGGCCAACACGCCGTAATGCGTGATCTCGCGCTGGTTCTGGTCGAGCTTGGCGGAGTCATACGTCGACTGGCCGTTGAGCGTATAGGCCGGCGCCTGCCCCGGATTGTTGGGAATCTGGAAATACCCGATCGACGTACCGCCGAACGCCGTCAGCCGGCTCGTTTCGGACAGAATGTCGGACACGTAGCCGAACCCGCGATACTGGCGCGTATGATCGTGGATCGCATCGCGCGAGGCGGTCGGGTTCTCGACGCCGAGGTCGTTCTCGAGATAGCTGCCCGACGCGAAATAATTGAGCCCGCCACTCGATCCGTGGACGCTGGCGGTCGGCTGGACCGTACCGCGGCTGCCGCCGTAGAAACCGAGATCGCCGCCATTCTCGAACGCGCCGTTCTCGGTCTTCAGATCGATCACGCCCGAGGTCCGATAGCCGTATTGCGCGGGCAGCGTGCCGGTCAGCAGGTCGATCGACTTGGCGATGTGCGGGTCGAACGTCGAGCCGAAGCCCGAGATGCTCTCCGGCACGATCACGCCGTTCAACCGGTATTGGAGATTGGCGTGCTCGTTGCGGACGTGAATCGCGCCGTAGCTGTCGAGCGTCACGCCCGGTGCCTGGAGGAGGACCTGCGCCAGGCTGCGATTGAGCCCGCCCGGCTGCCGCTCGAGAAGCGCGCGATCGAGCGTATAGTCGCTCGACCCCAGCGAGGGGAGGATCGCATCGCGCGCGGCATCGAGCCGCCGCGCGGTCACGACGATATCGCCGCCGGCAGCTGGAGCAGGAGTCGCATCGGCGGGCGGAACCGGGGTATCGGCCTGCGGTGCGGCGGTCGTGTCGGCGGACGCGGTCTGTGCCGACACGCTGGCGGGAACGAGCAGGGCGAAAGGCGCAGCCGTGACCACGCCCAGCAGAAGAAGATGTCGCATTTTTGAAGAGCTCCAAGAACCTAGAGCGACGGATCGCGCTTGCGCGACGCCGACGCAGTACGGACCGGCGTTCGTCGACGCCGCACCGCGAAAATAGTGTCAGGCTTGGAGGGGGAGCGGCGGCGCGCGGCTGCGCCAGGCGTGCGAGCGCACGTTGCGGACGGATACCGATTGCAACAGCGCGGCGAGCCAGATCTTGCTGGTCGCGGGGGTGAGAACAACTGTGTCTTTGGGCAGGAGGAAGGCGTCGGCGTGCGCCAGCTCCCAGCATAACGGACAATCCGACTCGTCCTGCTGCGTCGAGCCGTCATCGGCCGCACCGGCGACGGCGTGCGCCCCGGCGGCCTGGACGATCGGCGCCATGTTCCGGTGAACATGCGTATGCGCCTGGACGAAGAGGCCCTGGACGAGGATCGCGAACAGCGCCGCGATGAGCATGGCGATGCGGAACACGCGGCTGTTCGCCTGCCGAAGCAGCGTACCCTCAGGCCGCTGCCCGATCTCGCATCCGCCCGCCGTCACGGTCAGTGCTTACGTGTGATGTTGTAGTGTAACATTCAAGCGGCCCGTATACGCCAATCCGGTGGTCCGCAAGCGCGCTCGCGGATCTGGAGTGTCGGGCCCCGTAAACCGATGTTGCGTTGCGGTACAGGATCGATGCGGCGGGGGGGCGATCCGCTGGTGCAGCCGATCATCATTGGCGCCCGCAACTCTTCTTCCATGCCTGAAATGGAGGGGGAAGGGCCAACAGGATTTCGCGCCGTTCCGATCCCGCCCGCCTTACCCGACCTGCCCGACCAGCCGCTCGTTCATCAGCGTCTCGAATGCCGCCAGCGTACAGAGCCCGCGAACCCCGCGCGCGGAACAGCCGACGATCGGCATCACGCTGCGATACGGTTTCGCCGCACCACCCAAAGGCGTGAGGTTGCGAATTTGATCGAGCGTCTGCGAGCGATAGACCGCGCGGACATAGAGTTTTCCCTGCTGGTCGGCGAGGCGTTCGAGCACGATCGCGCCGCCCGGCGAAGGATCGTCCGCGGCCAGCCCCGGCACGCGCCAGTGCAGGTCGAGCAGGCCGCCCAGATTGGCGATGTTGGTGTCATGCCCCGACAGCATCGTGATCGCCGGCGCATCCTTACGCGGATCGCTGATCGCCTGCCGCATCAGACCGCCGATCCCCGACAACCCCCGCGCAGCAACATATTGCGGTCTGGCGACCAAGCGGAATTCGACCGCATGCAGTTCCGACGCGCGGCCGATATCGGCGGCGGTGGCACGCCCCCAGCCGACCTCGCGCATCGGCTTGCCGTCCGCATATTCGAGCAACAGTATCTGCGCGACGGTCGATGCGCGGTCGAGCGCCCCGGCGAGCTTCGGCCGTGCGCCGGACTTGAGTGGCGCCAGCGTCGACGGCTCGCGGGTGACGCCGCACGCCGATTTCGCCGCGCCGCACAGGATCGCGTCAATCCGCGACAACACGGGCCGCAGGCGACGCTCTTCGCCCGCGATACCGGCGCGGCCAATGTCGTCGAGCACCGCCGCACGCGCTTGCGCCGCATCGAACGGCACCGCGCCCTCGTCGATCGGCGAGAATACCGGGTCAGCGACGTCCTGCGAGCGGTGGGCGATATCGAGCGTGCAACCCGGTGCGATCGCCGCGCCCCAGGTTTGCGCGGTGGCGATCGTCCGCTGATCGCTGTCGGCAATGATCCGTATTGTGCCGCATCCGGTCCGCGGGAGTACACCGTCGGCAAGGAAGGCGGCGCGATCGGCGGCGGCCAGCAGGCGAAGCGCATCGGCACCGTGCGGGGTCAGATAGCCTGGCTTGACCGGCCATTCGGGCCACGCCTCGGCGGCCGTGCCTGCGGGCATCGGCGGCGACTTGGTCGGCGGACGAACCCCGTGGCGCATCAGCATCACGACCCGATCGACATGCAACCCAGCCGGCACCGCTGCCTGCGCGGAGGCAGCAGATCCGGTCGAAGCCACCAGGATCGCAGCGGCGGCGGAAAGGATCGATCGCATGGCAGAATCCTAGAAGTGGAGTTGCGCGCCCCAGCGGACCGACATGTCGTAGCGCTCGCGCTCGACCAGTAACGCCTTGCTGCCGATATAGCGACGCCACGGCGCGTCGGTCAGGTTCGTCGCGCTCGCGAAGAAGGTGAGTTCCGGCGAGACCTGATAGCTGGCGTTGACGTCGAGCTGGCCGTTATTGTCGGTATATTGGTCGAGCGCGGCGGTCGCCCCGAGCGTGTCGAGATAGGCCGAGCGATAGGAATAGGCGGCGCGGACGGCGAACCCATATTTCTCGTAGAAGATCTGCGCGGTGCCGACATGCTTCGATTGCTGGAACAGCGGGATATCGCCGGTCCGCGACGGCGTGCCGAGGATCGTGCCGTTGCCGTTGCCCCAGATTCGCGTGTAGTTCGCCGCCACGCCGAACCCGTCGAGCGGCGAGGGCAGGAAGGTGAAGCGCGTCTGCAGATTGGCTTCGATCCCGTAGACCTTGGCCTTGTCGATGTTGAGCGGCGTCGTGACGGTCGCGTTGGTCAGCGCCTGCCCGGCGAAACTGCCGGTCTGGCCGAGCAGCGACTGGGCGTAGATCGGATCATCGAGTTTCTTGTAGAAGCCGCCGAGCGAGATCAGCCCCTGCCCCGGCAGATAATATTCAACTGCGCCGTCGAAATTGAGCGCCTTGTACGGCTTCAGGTTCGGATTGCCTTGTGCGACCGAGTTGGGCGAGGTCGTCTGATCGACCGAGACATAGGGGGCGAGCTGCGCATAGTTCGGCCGGCCGATCGCGGTCGTCACCGCGCCGCGCACGACGAGCGCGTCGGTCAGGTCGTAGCGCGCGTTAAGACCGGGAAACACGTCGGTATATTGCTTCGATCCGAAGCTGTTATACCCCGAGGTCAGCGACGAGGTGGCAGTGATCAGCTTGGCCTGGCTACGATCGCGGGTCTGTTCGACGCGGACGCCGGGCACGAGCGTCAGCTTGTCGAACTTCAGCGTCGCCATCGCATAGCCCGCGATGATCCGCTCCTTCACGTCGTAATCGTTCGCCAGGCTGTTGGCGATCGACCCCGCGGTGTTGAGCGTGACCGTACCGGGGTTGGCGGCGAGGTACGCCTGCGCGGTGTTGTAATCGATCCGCGGACCATAGGTGTAGTCGCTCCCGTAGAAGCTGGTGTCGCCGAGATACGAGACGTTGGCGAGCGTGAACGTCCGCCCGCTGGCAAGCCCATAGGTGACGTAGTTGCGGTTGTTGGTCTTGTGCCGGTCGAGATATTTCGCGCCGATCTTGACGACCGATTCGGACCCGATCCCCAGCGGGATCGCATAGTCGATCCGGCCCTGCGCCAGCTTCTCGACGGCGAGGCGCTGGTCGTAGTTGACGCTGTTGAGCGCATAGGCGGTCTGCGCCAAAGTGCTGGTCGGCACGAAATCATACGGCGTATCGGCGACGTCGTAATCGACCGTCAGCGCAGTACCCCCGGTCCGGAAGTTATATTCCGAGCGGAGCGGATCGCGCTTTTCGGCCCGCGCATAGCCTCCCGACAGCGACAAATGACCCGGTCCGAGATCGAACTCGCCCCCGCCCTGCACCGACTTGGTATTGTCCTTCTCCTCGCGCCGCCGGACGCGGACGCTGCCGCGGCCGCGGAAGCGTCCGGTGGTTGCGGTCTGGTTGGAGAAGGCGGACTCGTTGTCGATAATGAACTGGTCGCGCGTCTCGTTGTCGTCGAACGCCGAATACGTCCCGCGCAGGAAGAATTTGGTCGTGTCGCTCGGCCGCCAGTCGAGATTGAGCACCGCGCCCTTGCGCGTCCGCGTCAGGTTATAGTCGCGCAGACCATACTGATCGGGCACGACGAACCCGTTCGCCGCCACCGGTACGCGCCAGTTGGTCGAGCCCTGGAAGTTTTCGGATTCGATCGGCCGCTTCGAATAGTTGACCGACAGGACCGCGCCGAACTGGCGGTCGGGGCCGAACAGGCCGCCGACCTGGATGTCGCCCTCATACGGATGCTTGCCGTTGAGCCGCGACCAGCCATAGGCGGCGCGCGCGTCGGCGAAATAGGGCTTGTTGCGATCGAACGCCGACAGCGTCCGGACATCGACCGACCCACCGATCGCGTTGGCATCCTGATCCGCGGTCAGCGACTTGGTGACGACCACCGCGCTGATGAGCGCCGAGGGAATGTCGTCGAGCTTGACCTGCCGGCCCTCGGGCTCGGGCGCAGGCAAGGTCATGCCGTTCAACGTGACGTTGACGAGATCCGGGTTGATCCCGCGAACTATGACGTAACGCCCCTCGCCCTGATCGTTGGCCACAGACACGCCCGGCAGCCGGCGGACCGCTTCTGCGACATTCTGATCGGGCAGCTTGCCGACATCGTTCGCAAATACCGCCTCGACGAAGTTGTTCGCGGTCCGCTTTTCCTCGATCGCCTTGCGTTCGCCCGCGCGCGTGCCCGTCACGACGATGTCGTCGGGGGCAGTGTCCTGCTTGGGCGCTGCCGAGGGCGCGACCGGGGCAGTCTGCGCTTGGAGCGGTCCCGTCAGGATCGCGCACAGCGACGCGCTCGCTGCCAGCGCAGCTTTCGAAATCCCGTTCATCTGCAATCGTCCCCGGCCCAATTGGGGATCGCCTACCGGTCGCCTGCGACAGTTCCGCGACGATATCGTGACAGACCCAAGTCACCCAGCGGGGCTGCTCGTCGATGAGCTCCGACGGTTAGCTTGCAGCGCAACCATGAGAAACTGCTCGTTCCCAAAAAGGCTCTATTTGTGTGTTGGTTAACCCCCTTTTGACTGTATCGTGCGAGGCAGGCGCCGCGAAACGAGGCCGAGATGACGATCACCAAGACTTCAAATTTCAACGAGGACGACGTTCGGGACCTTCGTCTGGCCTTCGATCCCGACGGAACCCTCGAAAGCGATCTGCGTGAAATCTGGTCGGTCATCAAGGACGGCGTCGATGAGGACGTGCGCCGGTTCTGGCGGCCGTTCGCGGGTGACGCCACGCCGTATCATCTGAAGCAGGACCGGATCGACGACCTCGTTCGCCGCGACATCGACTACACCGAACTCAAATTCACCGGCGGCCTGAGCCAGAAGCTGATCGGCAAGATGGTCCGCCGTGGTCGGGCGAGCAGCATGGACCGGGCGACGGAGATCGCCTTCTCCGCCGGTCTGCTTCGCAGCTATCACGCGCGTCATGCCCGTCTGTCGGCGGCGCTGACGGGCGAGCCGGCGACGCTGACCCGGCTGACGCATTCGCTCTATACACTCTATGCGCTCGAAACCTCGGTCCTGTTGAATGGCGCCTCGCTGCAAAGGGCCGACCAGGAACTCGCTGACAGCGCTGAACATCGCAGCAAGCTGGAGGCGATCGACCGGTCGCAATGCTGGCTCGAGATGACGATCGACGGGACGATCGTGACCGCGAACCGGAACCTCCTGTCGCTCATGGGCTACACCATGACCGAACTGGCGGGGCGTCATCACCGCATGTTATGCTCGCCGGAAGACCGAGCGTCCCAGGATTACGTGGATTTGTGGGGCAACCTCCGTGCTGGACGATTCGTGCAACGCGAATATCGCCGGCGGACCAAAGGCGGCGGCGATGTCCATTTGCAGGCAACCTACAATCCGATCTTCGATCAGCACGGTAGCGTGGTGAAGATCGTCAAATGGGCGACCGACGTGACTGTGATGCGCCAGGCGGAGCAGACGGAATCGGCACGCGCGCAGCAATTCCGTCAGGAGGCGGAAACGCGCCGCAAGGCTCACGAAGACACCTTGTCGAAGTTGGCGGAGATCGTCGACGACATCGGTGCGGTCACGCGGCAGACGTCGATGCTCGCGCTCAACGCCTCGATCGAGGCCGCGCGTGCCGGCGAGCGCGGCAAGAGCTTTGCGGTGGTGGCGAACGAAGTGAAAATGCTCTCGGGCCGGATCAAGGACGCGACGTCGACGGCGGCAAATGTTCTTACCTACGGTCAGCAATCGATCCGGCTCTGATCCCATAAAAATCCGCCGATGTTGATCAAGGTTGCTGTGATTACACGGACATATTCGCGGATCCGCTTCGTTTTCGATGTGCCAAATCATGGCTGCGGAGAGCGAAACATGGCTGTTAAATTTGCAGGAACGATGAACGCGATCAATCGCGGACTCGACGCCACCAAGCCCACCAAGGGTGCCGACATGGTGGAGGACTGGGAGTCCGCGCTCGCCGAGATCGACACGCCGGGCGCCAAGGGAATCCTGCGGGACCTCGCCGCGCTGCGCAAGCAGCTCGAAAAGGGTGAGCCCGATGCCGATCGCATCCACGCACTGCTGCACCGTCTCGGTACGGCGACCACCAAGATCGCCGACAAGGCCGACAAGTCGCAGGAGAAGCTGAAGGCGCTCGGCGAGGCGCTGACCGAAGCCGGCGAGGATTCGCCCGACGAAGCTGAGGACGTCGAAGCAGCCGCAAGCCCCAAGCGCGCGCGCAAGAAGAGCTGACCGACAACCGGGCCGGTCCGCCGGCCCGGTGTTATCAACGACGTAAAAAACCACGCCCGGCCAAGCCGAGCGTGGTTTTTTACTGTCTACCGAATGCTGAAATCGCGGCGCCGCTTCGACCTGAGAGATCGAAACGGCGCCTGGAACGATTACGCCAGCGTACGAACGTTGGGCTCGCGATCCCAATAGCGCTTCTTGGCTGCGTCAACGAACGCACCCAGCTCGACGACACCATCGTCCGCCTCGACCCCGGCCTTGTCGAGCAGCGGCTTGGCCGCCGCGTTGTGACCGATCGCCTTGAGATGCCCGAACGCATCCATGACCCACTGTACCGCCGCGCCTTCCTTGACGAGCTTCGCACAGGCGTCCTTGCTCAGGATGACCGCGCAGGCGTCGACCGTCACCGAGGGCTGACCGAACAGCTGCGCATCCGCTGCGATCGACGATCCGTCTGACAGCGGGACCTTGCCGACCTTGGGCGCGATCGTCTTCGCCTGGCCACCGGCCTTCTTGATCGCGTCCTTCAGCGTGTTCAGCTCGCCGGCATCGGTGCCATCGGCGATCAGGATGCCGACCGTACGACCTTCCAGCGTATGCTTCTCCAGCGGGCCACGAATGATCCGCAGCGCCGGCGACAGGTCCATGTCGAGAACCGGTGCGGCGGTCGGCGAGGCCTCGGGCAGGTCCATGGCGAGGCCGGCAGCGACGCGCTTGGCCAGATCCTCGTCGACGTTGCGCAGGTTCGCCATCATCTGGATACGGATGTGATCGAGCGAAACCTTCGAAAGCTCGAACACGATCGCCGACGCGATATGCGCCTGCTCGGCCGGGTCCATCGAGCGGAAGAACAGCCGCGCCTGGCTGTAATGGTCCGCAAAGCTCTCCGGACGAATCCGCAGCTTCTGACCTTCTTCGTCCGACGGGAAGGTCTTGTAGCCCTTGTCGGGATCCTCGCGCGCGCCAGCTTCCTCACCCGCCTTGGCGAGGCTGTTCGGCTCGTAATTGGCGCGGCCCTTGGGCACGGCCATCTGCATGTGACCGTCACGCTGCTGATTGTTGAACGGGCTGCCAGCCGCGGCGGCACGACCCTTGGCGGCGTTGATCGGCAACTGGTGGAAGTTGACCGACCCGAGACGCGACAGCTGCGTGTCGGTGTAGCTGAACAACCGCCCCTGCAGCAGCGGATCGTTGGAAAAGCCGATGCCGGGGACGACATGGCTGGGCACGAACGCGGCCTGCTCGGTCTCGGCGAAGAAATTGTCGGGATACCGGTCGAGCACCATCCGACCGACGATCTTCACCGGGAGGATTTCTTCCGGAATGATCTTGGTGGAATCGAGCACGTCGTACGGCTGGCTGTTGGCGAAGTCCTCGTCGAACAGCTGGAGACCCAGCTCCCACTCGGGATAATCACCGCGCTCGATCCGCTCGAACAGGTCGCGACGCTGGAAGTCGGGATCGGCACCCGCGATCTTGACGGTTTCGTCCCAGATCGTCGACGCCAGCCCTGCCTTGGGCTTCCAATGGAACTTGACGAAGGTCGACTTGCCGTCCTTGTTGATCAGGCGGAAGGTGTGGACCCCGAACCCTTCCATGTTCGCGAAGGTGCGCGGCAACGTGCGATCCGACATCGCCCACATGATCATGTGGGTGGATTCGGGCATCAGGCTGATGAAGTCCCAGAACGTGTCGTGCGCGGTGGCCGCCTGCGGATAGCCGCGATCAGCCTCCATCTTGGCGGCATGGATCAGGTCGGGGAACTTGATCGCGTCCTGGATGAAGAACACCGGGATGTTGTTGCCGACCAGATCCCAATTGCCTTCGCGCGTGTAGAACTTGACCGCGAAGCCGCGCACGTCGCGCGGCGTATCGATCGAACCCGCGCCGCCAGCGACGGTCGAGAAGCGCGTGAACACCTCGGTGCGCTGCCCCTTCTTCTGGAACATGTCTGCAACAGTGATGTCCGCAAGGCTCTCGGTGCATTCGAAATAGCCATGCGCCGCGCTGCCGCGCGCATGGACGATCCGCTCGGGGATACGCTCATGATCGAAGTGGTTGATCTTCTCGCGATAGCTCTCGTCCTCAAGCAGGACGGGCCCGCGCGCACCAACCTTGAGCTGGTTCTGGTTGTCGGAAATCGGCGTACCGTGGTTCGTCGTTAGTACGGGATGATCGGCATCGGTGACCTGATGCGTCTCGCCGCCCGAACCTGCGTTGAGATCTGAAAAGTCGGTCATGGGAATCCTCGTGTCATGCCGACGGGGAACGGTTCGGCAGCGCTAAAGGTTGCGCGTCGTCGCTACGCGACAGCGGTTAAAAAGCTGCAATTTCAACATCGATCAGCCCAGCGTTCAAATCGCCGCTGCTCACGTCCGTGACGAAAATGGCATGATAGGTGGCATCGACCATATAAAACTGCATAATCGCTGTGTATTCCAGCGGTCCTGTCAGTCTGGCAAGATCGTACATTGATCTTGCTCAGTGTCTTTATCTTTGCCGTATCCACATCGAAAGGTTTGAAATTATTTTCTTTTAGATCCGAACTGGTTCTATAAGACTGTTCCCCGTTATTTATCGTTCGGATGTTCGATCGATATACCTTGATAAAAGCACGTTTCAGCTGGTAGCGCCGTTCGGGTAGATATGCGGAAAATCTCAGGAGGAGATCACGCCTATCTATTTGGGAGAGTGCTTTGACCGGACTATCAATCGAGGCCGGTGTCGCCGCTTTCACTGCGATCGATTCGCACGCGGAAGTGAGAAAAATATGTTCGGCGCAGGCAAGACTATTCGAGTCAGGTAATCGCGACTGGAATATTATACGAAATTCCCTTCGTGATCCGGCGTCGAGGCCGTGAGCAACAGTCGGCTTTCGTCGATCTGGCTGATCGGCGTCGCGATACCGGCGGGTCTGCTGTTGGCGCCGTCGATCAAGGCCGATCCACAGATCGAGAGCCGATCAGGGCCGGTCCTGACGCTGGACGGGCATCGCTTTCGCGATCTGGACCGCAATGGCAGGCTTGATGCGTATGAGGATTGGCGGCTTTCACCAGAGCGACGGACGGACGACTTGCTCGGTCGCATGACCCTGACGGAAAAGGCGGGGACGATGCTGCACGTGGCGCTGCCGACGATCGGCGGAACCTTCGAGCGCTATGACCTGGCGCGCATTAACACGATGGTGCGTCTGCATGGCATAACCAGCTTCGGTAGCCGGACCGCTCTTTCCCCGCGACGCTTTGCCGAGCAGAACGCTGCGCTCCAGGCGATCGGCGAGACATCGCGGCTCGGGATACCGATCACCATCACCACCGATCCGGACAAGGAAATGCGCGTGGCCCCCCGCGCACAAACGAACGGTCGTGGCCGGATCAGCGATGGCGACACGCCGGCACCGATCATCGCCGCAGGCCGCGCCGGCCGCGTTGCAGAGGCAAGGATCGACGCGTCGGTCCGGCCGATCATGATCGCCAAGTTCGTCAGCGGGCTTTTCGAGAACCCCTACGTCGCGCGGGGCGCGGCGCAGGCAACCCGCTGCCGTTCGAACTGCGGTACGTGATGGCGGCGGTGACGTAACGAGCTTCGGATCAGTCGCTGGGCGCGGCCTCCACGAGCTCGGCATTCGCCGATCGGCAGGCCGCGAGGATGGCGGGATCGCCGAGACGGTCGGTCACGAAATAATCGATCGCATCGAGGCCGGTGATCCTGATCGGAGCAGGCCGATGGAGCTTGGAGCGATCGGCGACGAGGATCACTTTCCGCGCCTGCGCGATGATCGTCTGCGACACGCGCACCTCGTCGACATAGAAATCGAGCAGCGTCCCGTCGCGATCGATCCCGGACGCACCGATGATCGCGAAATCGGTCTTGAAGCCGCGGATGAAATCCATCGCCAACGCGCCGACGACCGCGCGATCGGCGGCACGGACGCGGCCGCCCGCGATCAGGATCTCGATCGACGGCGAGCCGCGCAGGATGTCGACGACGTTGAGGTTGTTGGTGATCACCAGCAGGTTGCGATGGCTGGTCAGCGCCCGAGCGACCGCCTCGGTGGTCGTGCCGATATTGATGAACAGGCTGGCCCCGTCGGGGATAAGCCGCGCCGCCGCCGCGCCGATCGCGGCCTTCGCATCCGACGCCACCGCTCGTCGCGCGCCGTGATCGAGGTTATCGACACCCGACGTCGTCACCGCACCGCCATGCACGCGCGACACCATCGCCGTTTTCGACAGTTGGTTGAGATCCTTGCGGATCGTCTGCGACGAGACGCCGAACTCAGCCGCCAGCGCTTCGACGCTGACGCTGCCGGTCTGGCGCGCGAGTTCGAGGATCCGACGGTGGCGGAGCACGGCGTGTTCGAGCGGCGCCTGGGTCATGCTCGGGTCGACGGTCGCGCTTCGAGATAAGCGGTCAGTCGGTCGGCGGTCCCCGACGGGACGTGCAGCCCGAGCTTGCTGCGTCGGTACAGGATGTCGTCGGAAGTTTGCGCCCATTCGCGCGCGATCAGATAGTCGACCTCGCGCTCGGTCAACCCGCCGCCGAAATCCTCGCCGAGTGCCGCGATATCGACGGCATCGCCGAGCAATACATCGACATCGGTCCCGTAGGCACGCGCCAGCCGACGAAGTAACTCGGAAGGCAGGTTGGCCCGCGCAGCCGCCAGCCTGCCAAGGAACCGCTCGAAATCCGCCCCCGGCATATCGCCGCCGGGCAGCGCGACGCCGGCGGTCCAGGCCGGGCCGATCGCAGGCATGACCTTCGCCAGTTCGGCCATCGCGTGTTCGGCGAGCTTGCGATAGGTGGTGATCTTGCCGCCGAAGATACTGAGCATCGGCGCCTTGCCCTCGCCCGCATCCAGATCAAGCACGTAATCGCGCGTCACGGCGGAGGCGTTGCCGGCATGATCGTCATGCAAAGGACGGATCCCGGCATAGCTCCACGCGACATCGTCCGGCGTCAGCTTGCGTGTGAAATAGCGGTTTACCGTCGCGATGAGGTACGCCGTTTCCGCGTCGCTGATGACCGGCGTGCCGGGCGCGGCGTCCCATGGCTGGTCGGTCGTGCCGATCAGCGTGAACTTGCCCTCATAGGGGATCGCGAAGACGATCCGGCGATCCTCGTTCTGCAGCATGAAGGCATGCGCACCCTCGTAGAGTTGCGGCACGACGATATGGCTGCCCTTGACGAGCCGCACTTTGCTCTCGCTGCGGATACCCTCCGCGCGACCGATCACGTCGCTGACCCACGGGCCCGCGGCATTCACCAGCGCTTTTGCACGTATCCGACGCTCGCCCCCCGCATCGACGATCGTCGCCGTCCATTGACCACCCTCCCGGCGGGTATCGAGCAGCCGGGTGCGCGTGCGGATTTCCGCCCCGCGATCGGCGGCGTCGCGCGCGTTTAGCACAACGAGGCGGCTATCCTCGACCCAGCAGTCCGAATAGACGAACGCCCTGCCCTGCCGGTCGGCAAGCCCGTTGCCGACCGGCGATCGATCGAGCGCGATCGTTTCGGTCCCCGGCAGCCGCTTCCGCCCGCCGAGATGGTCGTAGAGAAACAGGCCGAGCCGCACCATCCAGGCGGGACGCGGCGATTGCGTTTGCGGCAGCACGAAGCGCAGCGGCCAGATGATATGCGGCGCCATGCCCCAGAGCCGCTCGCGCTCGATCAACGATTCCCGCACCAGCCTGAACTCGCCATATTCGAGATAGCGCAGCCCACCGTGGATGAGCTTGGTCGAGGCGGACGAGGTGTGGCTCGCGAGATCGTCCTGCTCCACCAACAGCACGCGCAGCCCGCGCCCCGCCGCATCGCGCGCGATCCCCGCGCCGTTGATGCCGCCACCGACGATCAGCAGGTCGTAGGCCGGAGACGATGATGCAAGCACGGGAATAGCCTTCCGCTTTCGGTTGTGCGCGCTTTACCGCAATTCGAAGCCAAACGAAAGGATTGACCGTCCTTTCAAACCGGCACAAGTCAGGCGCAAGCGGAGAGGATCACATGACCGGCAAGCACATCCTCGCGATCGACCAGGGGACCACGTCGACGCGAAGCATCGTCTTCGATGCCAAAGCAAAGCGTGTCGCGGCGGCGCAGGTCGAGTTCGCGCAGCATTATCCTGCGCCGGGATGGGTGGAGCACGACCCGGAAGACATCTGGCGCGATGTCCTGTCAACGGCGCGCGAGGCGATCGCCAGGAGCGGCGTCGCCGCACGCGACATCGCGGCGATCGGTATCACCAATCAACGCGAGACGACGGTCGTCTGGGATCGCGCGACGGGCACCCCGATCCATCCCGCGATCGTGTGGCAGGATCGCCGTACCGCGGCCAGATGCGCCGAACTGCGCGCGGCGGGCGCCGAGGACGAGGTTCGCGAGCGCACCGGATTGCTGCTAGATCCCTATTTCTCGGGGACGAAGGTCGCTTGGATCCTCGATCACGTCGCGGGCGCCCGCGACCGTGCCGAGCGGGGCCTGCTCGCATTCGGGACGATCGACAGCTTCCTGTTGTGGCGGCTGACCGGTGGGACCGTCCACGCGACCGACGTCACCAACGCGTCGCGCACGCTGCTCTGGAACATCCGCGAAGACCGCTGGGACACCGCGATGTGCGACTTGCTCGGCGTGCCGATCGCGATGCTGCCCGAGGTCCACGACAACGCGCATCACTACGGCGTGACCGCCCCCGGTCTGTTCGATGCGCAGATCCCCGTCGCGGGCATCGCCGGCGATCAGCAGGCGGCGCTGTTCGGCCAGGCCTGCTTCGCGCGCGGCATGACCAAGTCGACCTATGGTACGGGCTGCTTCATGCTGCTCAACACCGGGGCCGAGGCGATCCGCTCGAAACACCGGTTGCTGACGACTCCCGCCTACCGGCTGGCCGGAAAAACCACCTTCGCGCTGGAGGGATCCATCTTCGTGGCGGGAGCGGCGGTGAAGTGGCTGCGCGACGGCATAGGTGTCATCACGCACGCGCGCGACACCGATGACATGGCGACGCAGGTGCCCGACAATCACGGCGTCTACATGGTGCCCGCGTTCGTCGGGCTGGGCGCGCCGCACTGGGATGCCGACGCACGCGCCGCGATCTTCGGGCTGACGCTGGGCGCGACGCAGGCGCATCTCGCACGCGCCGCACTGGAGGCGGTCGGCTATCAGACGCTCGACCTCGTGGCGGCGATGATTGCGGACGGCGGCGGAAGGCCCGCCAGCGTGCGCGTCGATGGTGGCATGGCAGCCAACGATTGGCTTTGCGGCTTCCTAGCCGACCTTCTCGAAGTTCCGATCGAGCGCCCGGAGGATTTGGAAACGACCGCACGGGGAGCGGCCTTTCACGCGGGGCTCGCAACCGGTGTGTGGTCGGGTCTAGACGAGCTCGAAACGCTCTGGTCGCGCGACCGCTCTTTCGAACCTGCCATGCCAGACGATCGACGCAATACGCTGGTCGCCGGTTGGCACGATGCGCTGCAAAGGACGCTCAGGTAGCGGCAATCCGACATGCTGGAATTCTGGAAGCCGGAAAACCGCCTGTCGGGTGCCCTGCTTAACGCGGTGGCGGCATCCGGACATGGATGTCGGCCGCGGACGGTACGAACCGCTTTACTGGTGTCGAGACGCGACGCCATCCGCGCTGAACGACAAGCAACGCGACGGCGGCTCCCAAAGCGCCGATACAGAGTTCGACCATACGACCGGAACGGGCGCCGTGGTCATCGGCATGCCACAACCCCTCCCACTCTTCGTCCGACCGAATTTTCCTGGGGGCGTGATTATGTCGCGTATCGTACCGGGCATTGAAGTCGGTGTGGCCCGTCATATCAGGCTGCTTCCACTAAGTGTGTCGCCACCGGCAAGGCTTGAGTTCGCCGGACGCGAGGTCGTTCGTAATGGTTCGAGATTACGGCGGGGACGACTGGCGCCCCCGCCGGACAACTTACTTGCCGCGCAGCGTGTTGATCAGCGCAATGCCGAGAACGCCGGCTACGGCAGCGGCGGTGAACGGACGCTCCTTGGAGAACTGGCGGACATAGTCGATCACCGGACGAATATTCTCTTCGACGGCGTCCTTGGCCTGGCCATAGGTCTTCTGGACCGTGCCGCTCAGCTGGTCGGCGGCACCTTCGGTCTGCAGCGACTTGTCGCCGATCGCGTTGCCGAGGCCTTCCTTGAGCTTGCCGCCGAGATCCGAGGTCGTGCCGGTGATGGTGTCGCTGTTCATGATGTATCTCCTTGGTTGCGTGTAAGAATGAACCGGATGCGAAACGTCTGAAAATCGGTCCGTATCCCGACCGTTCGATTTGGCGATGATCGCGCCCGCGTGTCCGTCGCGCGAATGACGGAACGCTTAAAGCGGGGAAGCCGGGTCCGTCAGGAGCCCGCAAGCCGCAGCGGCCTTGCCGACTTCGAGCGGCACCTTCGGATCCTGCACCTGCCCCGACACGCGAACGAAATCGCTGATCGTCAGCCGACCGGGCGTCGTGTCGCCCTGGCGCGATGCCTTGGCGGCGCGGCCGAGTTGCTGGAGCTGCCCGATCGACAGATTGGCTTCGAGACGGTCGCCGACGCACTGCGATTGCGCAGGCTGAAAACCATAACCCTTGAGCGACGTGGCGATCTTGGCCGAGGGATTGACGCATGCGGCGAGCAAAAGTGCGCTGGCGCCGACAGTCATCAGGCAAAAGGTGGTTCGAAAACTGATCATCATAAGCCCCGTGTTGTCGGGATATGCCGCTCAAGCTCGATCAAGCCCGAACCATATACTCCCTGGACAAAACTCACGACGGCGAAGATATATTCAGGTATTTCGGTACTATAGCAGGTGTTTTACGCACCGGTTGCCGAGCCTACGCCTCGTTGACCGGCTAGTGGTCAGCGAAGCGTAGCGTTCAGCTTCAGCCGTGCGAGCGGGCCGCGGCCTTCTGGGCACGAGCCTGCTTGGCGTAGTGATGGTGCGCGATCACGCAGCCGGCGGCGGCACCCATCACGGCATGACCCTTGCCGACGAAATGCCCACCGACGCCGCCAGCCGCCGCGCCGCGGATGCAACCCTTGGCCAGCGCGGGCGAAACCGACAGCATCATCATGGGCAGAATGAACAGAGCACTGCGACGCATACGGACTTCCTTTTCGTTAAAGCAGACCCGCAAAATACCGATGACGATCCTGCAACGTTCCATGTGATTTTTGTCACATTTCCTGTCATCTGTTCGCGCGTGCTTCGTCGAGTCCTGCCACGATACCCGACAGCATTCCGCCGCCGACTTCGCAGTCGGCGGCGGTGATAGTTCGCTCGGTCAGACCCAGGGTTCGACGATCAGAACGCGTAGCTCGCCGACAGCGAGAAGGTCCGTCCGAAGCCCGCACGGTTGGTACCGGCATAGGCGACGCCGTACAGCGAACCCGTCGTGGCAAGGTCGCCGACCGATGCTTGGTCGAGGCGGCCGGACTGATCCCAGCTGTTGAACAGGTTGGCGACGTTCAGGCTGATCGTCAGCGGCTCGATCGGCTTGACGTACACGAACGCGTTGAAGATCCCCTGCCCGCGCTGCTTCAGCAGATTGCTCGAGTCTGTGTAGGTCTTGGTCTGGCCGAGATACGTGAAGCCGATCGAGCCGAGCGGCAGGTTGAACGACGGCGAGATCGTGAACATGAAGTCCGGCGTCGCGGCGGGCGTGTTACCCGAATTGTTGCCGATCAGATCCTGCGCGATCCGCGAATGCGTGTAGACGATGTTCGCGTTGAGCGCGAAATGCTCGTACGACATCTGCGATTCCAGCTCGGCGCCGTAGGTCTTGTAGCGCTGGAAGATCTGGCGCTGGCCCACCGGGCGCGTGAGGTCGTAATTATATTCGGTCGCCTGGCTGCGGAAGCCGGTCAGGAACGCGCCGTAGCTGAACCCGCCGACATTGCCGCGCTGCTTGATGCCCAGTTCCTGCTGCGTCACCGGATTGACCGCGACCGAGCGGCCGATGTCGGTCAGCCTGCCCGCCGCGGTGAACGCACCGGGGAAGTCAGAGACGATCCGGTCGGCATTGGCGCGATGGCCCTGGCTGACGCGGATGAACGCGCTGGTGTTGCCGTTGAAGCGATAGTTGGCACCGAGCGACCAGTTGAAGTAGTTGACGCTGTAATCGATCTTCTGCGCCACGCCGCTGTTCAGATACGTATTCTGCTCGGCCACCGACAGCGCGCCGTCGCCATTGACGTCGAGCGCGGATTTGGTGGCGGCGGTCTGGAAGAAATCGCCCGAGGCATGAAGGAAATCATACCGACCGCTCGCATCGAGGCTGACATGGTCGTCCTCATAGTTCAGCGTCGCATAGGGCGCGTTGCCGGCATAGTTCAGGTCGTAATGGCGATTGAACGCGCCAAAGCCGGTGTTGTAGCCGGTGATGCCGTTGTCGGTCAGACGCACGCCGGCAGCGTTGTAAAGGTCGATCATCGCCGGATCGTTCGCGGTCGCGGCGGTCAGGCTCCCGTTCCACTGCCAATCCATGTTGATCGTCTGATTATAGTGATAATAGGCCGCGCGCGCGGTAACTTTCCCGGCGCCGACGTCAAACTTGCCCGTCACGCCGAAGTCGTTGGCCCAATGGTTCATGTTGTTCATCGCGGTGCGCAGCGTCGGGTTGCCGTTGACGACCGCGTTGCCCGCGACGGTCTGACCCGCGTTCGGCCCATTGGCATAGCGCGCGCTGGCGGCAGTGTAGGTCGTGCCGTTCGCTGTGGTGACGGTGTAGGGATTGGCACCCGAGGTGAGCGCGCTGACGTTGGTCAGGCTGCCGAAAAACGGCACCGAGAACACGCCGTTGTTCCAGGTATAGGCGAAGCGGTTGTCGATCGCGAGATTCTTGCCGAAGTCGTAGTGAAGTTCGCCACCCGCGGTGGTCGAGCGGACGGAGATGCCGTCCTTGTTGTTACCCTGCGACACCGAACCGTTCGAATTGACGACCGGGAAAGTCAGGTTGTTCTTCGAGAACGACGTGTCCTTGCGCGCGTCATAGCCGTCGAGCGGATAATATCCGGTGATCGTGTCGCCCTTGACGCGGACGCCGAACGGCATTGATGTGTAGGTCGGCGCACGATCGTCGAGCCGCTTGAAGTTCAAGCGGATATAGCCGGCGTTGTTGTCGAACGACTTGGTGACGTTCGCCTTCACCTGGTAACCGTTCTCCGCGTTATAGCTGAGATCGCGCGGGCCCTCGCCGTTGCGGTAGAAGCCGCCGACGTTGAAGCGCAGCGTGTCGCTGATCGGCGCACCGTAATCGAAGTCGACCCGCTTGTCGTTGTAGCCGAGGCCGGTCGAAACGCCGACGCGGCCGCCCGCGGTCTCGCCGGTCTTGGACACATAGTTGATGACCGCGCCGGGCGCCTGCGAGGCGCCGGTCGACGAGGTGCCGCCGCGGACCGCCTGCAACCGGTCCACGGTATAGTCGTAGCGCTGCCAGAAATCGTTGTTGCCGAACGCGATGTCGCCGAACTCGACGTTGGGCAGGCCGTCTTCCTGCAACTGGACGTACTTCGAGCCACCCGATGCAAGCGGCAGGCCGCGTACGGTGATGTTCGAGTTGCCGCCTGCGCCTGCAGTCGATTCGACGCGGATGCCGGGGATGAGATGGAGGACATCGGCTTCGGAGCGCGGCGTGAACTGCGTGATCTGCGCCGCGGTGACGTCGCTGACCGAGGTCGAGCTGCGGAACTTGGTCTGACCCTGGCGCGAACCGGTCACGACGATGTCGTTGAGGAACTGGCCCGATGCTCCGCTGTCATCCGCGGTCGTCGCAGCCGCCACGGGCGAACCGTCGATCGCGGTGTTGGTGGTCGCGGTCGCCGAGCTGTTCGCGGCCTGGCCGAGCTGCGGCGTGGTCGCCTGCACCGAAGGCGCGCCGGGCTGACCGGAAGCTGGCGTCGGGACCGTCGCGACCTGCGCGAACGAGGGCGTGGCCCCCAACGCTACGGCGAGTGCAGCAAGCGAAACCAGTGACGTCGATGGCAGGCGCATGATCGGTCCCCTCCTTGGGATAATGACGCGACCTTCTCCGAGCCGCTCGATAATCGCCTCTAAAACCACTTACAATCGATTGCAATAGTCATTTCGCAATCGATTGTTGAGGTTTTTAGGGTGATGTTGACGGAACATGGTACGCGCCCGACAAGGCACGCGATCAACCGAGCGGAACAGGCGATGGACGAGGGACTGGGCAGGACGGGACGGCGGGTGCGCAACATCGCCGAACTCGCCAAGCTGGCGGGTGTGTCGGCGGGGACGGTGTCGCGCGCTCTGGCGGGCAAGTCGCTGGTGAATGCCGAGACGCGGGCACGGATCCAGGCGCTGGCGACCGAACACGATTTCCGCCCTAACCAGATGGCGCGCCGGCTCAGGACTCAGCGGACCGGCGTGATCGGCGTGGTCGTCCCGCTTGGTCACGAACGCCGCCAGCATATCTCCGACCCGTTCTTCATGACGATGCTCGGCCATCTGGCGGATGCGCTGACCGAAAACGGCTATGACGTGATGCTGTCACGGATCATTCCGGATGCCGAGGACTGGCTGGAGGCGATCGTCGATTCGGGGATGCTCGACGGCGTTCTGGTGATCGGCCAGTCGACGCAGTTCGACGCGATCGAGCGCGTCGCCGGGCAATATCGCCCGCTGGTCGCGTGGGGCAGCCACTGGGACGGTCAGGTCCACTGCGCGATCGGCACCGACAATGTCGGCGGGGGGCGCATGGCCGGGGAGCATCTGATCGCGCGCGGCAAACGCCGAATTGCGTTTCTCGGTGAGGTGCGCACCCCCGAAATCCGCCAGCGCTACGAAGGCGTCGTTGCCGCGACCGCCGCGGCCGGGCTGCCCCCCCCCCTCCAGCTCGACACGCATCTCGCTTCGGACGTGATGGAGCACGAGATCGCCGCGCATGTCGCGCGGATCGGCCGTGATATCGACGGGTTGGCCTGCGCGTCGGACGTGATCGCGATGAACGCGTTGCGCGTGCTCGCGGACCACGGCCTGTCGGTGCCCGACGCGATCGGCGTGGTCGGCTTCGACGACTTGCCGCTTGCCGGACAGACCGTGCCGCGGCTGACGACGATCCGCCAAGACATCGCTGCCGGCGCCAAGGCGATGGTCGCCGCGCTCTATGCCCGGCTGGCGGGCGAGGATTCACCATCGGTCGAGATGGTGCCGGTGCTCGTGGAGCGCGACTCTACCTGAATAGAGGCATGGTCGCCGTCGAGCAGGAGGCGGAACCACGGCGCGGCGGTACCGCCGAAATGCGCGCGGCGACGCTCGGATGTGTCCGGCGCGACACCCTTGAGACCCCAAAAATCGACAAAGCTGATGACGTCGAGCTCGCCCGTCACCCACCAGCAATAGGCCTGGAACGGCTCGGCTGCCGGGTTTGCTGCGACCAGTCCCGATCCGTTGAGCGGACGCCACGGCCCCGCCATCGTGTCGGCGACCATCCCACACAGCCCCGTCGGCGCGACGATGCCGGGCGCGAACCGCTTCGCCTGGGTCGACCAGAACAGGTAATAAAGCCCGTCGCGCAGGATAATGTGCGGTCGCTCGAGTTCGCTGTTCACGCCGATCGATTCGACCAGCGGCGGAGCGATCGTCCACCGTGTATCGCCCACGGCGCGCACGGCCACGCCGATCACGCCGTCGTCGATCGCATCGACCCAGCCTGCCGAACCGGCGAACAGGAGATATTCGGCCCCGTCGGCGGGATCACGGAAATAGCCCGGGTCGCGAAAGCCTTTGATCCGGCCATCGATGCCTTCGATCTGATCAGCACGTAGATAATGTGCGCCATCGGCGGCGATGGATTCGACCGGTTCGCTCCAGTCGAGCGTCCTGCCGTCGACGAACCGACCCTGCGTTTCGAACAGCCGCTGCTCGAATGTCCGCGGACCACCGCGTCGTCCCGACGCGGTGAAATACATCGTCAGCGTCGTGTCGTCGTCGGCGAGCACCGCCGATCCCGACCATTCGCGACTGCCGGGCGTAAAGCCGTCCGGGAACGTCTCGCCGTGATCGCGCCAGCCATCGGTGCCGCAGCTGGTCAGGCGTATCCGCGCCGCGTCATGGCGATCGTCCGGGTCGTCGAACTTCGGCGTCGCGAGGAAGAACCACCAGCTACGGCCGTCGATCGTCGCGGTGCGGCCATCGGCATAGGCGATCTGCCACATGTCCCAGACGTCGTGGTCGGCGACGACCGGCACGACGTCGGACGCGGTGATGACGGGAAGCTCGGCGTCGAACTGGTCGGCGATCCGACCGAGCATCTCGGCGGACCAATGGGTGATGGCGGGCATGGTTATCCTGGAATCAGAAACGGAAAAGGGGAGGAATTCTTGCGAGACTCACGCGGGCTCGATCCGGAACAGCGCGGCGCTCTCGGCCTTCATCGCCGGCGTCGGCAGCCCGGCCTGCGCAAGCCAGTCGCCCGAATAGACCACGCCGCCGTCGCGCATCGCGGCGAACACAGGCGCATCGGGCGCGGGATGCCCCGCCTCGGTCGCGACGTCGAGCAGGTGGACGCGGAGCGCACCACACCCGGCGAGCATCGGCAAGACGATCGCAGGCGGTCGGCGCACGGTGGTCGGTTCGACGCGCGTAACCTGAAGGATCAGGTCGTCGGGCTTGCCGTGCGCCTGCCAGACGAGGCCGTCCGGCCCCTCCCCCAGCCAGACGCGACCGTGGTGGAGCCGATCGCGCAACGCCTTGTATCGCGCGATCCCGGCCGCGAGCGTCGCAGCGTCCGTCTCCGGCATAGTCGCAGGATCGAGTTCGACGCCGAAATGCCCCGGCAGCGCGACCGCGGCGCGGAACGCCATGCCCTGGCTGCGACCGGTTGAATGCGCCGGACTGGCGCCGACATGCGCGCCCATCATCTCGGGCGGCATGAAGTGAAGGAAACCGCGCTGCATCCGCACCCGACTGACCGCGTCGATACAGTCGCTAGTCCAGAACCGGTGCGTCCGCGCGGCGATCCCCGCGTCGATCCGCCCGCCGCCACCCGCACACGCCTCGATTTCCAGCCCCGGATGGGCCGCCCCGAGCCGGTCGAACAAGGCATAGGCGCCGCGAACCTGCGCGTGATAGCCGGCACGACCATCGGCGCCGCCGGCCACCGCGAGGTCCCGGTTGTGATCCCATTTCAAATACGCGATCGGCAACTCGGTCAGCAGCGCATCGAGCCGCGCGAACAGATAGTCGCGGACTTCCTCCCGCCCGAGATCGAGCACCAACTGGTTGCGCGAACTATGCTGCGGCACGCCATTCAGATGCAGCGCCCAGTCGGGATGCGCCCGCGCGAGATCGCTGTCGGGATTGACCATCTCCGGCTCGACCCACAGCCCGAATTCCATGCCGAGCCCGACGTCATGCGCGGCGAGCGGCCCCAGACCGCGCGGGTATTTGACTGGGTCCGGCACCCAGTCGCCGAGCGCGGCGGTGTCGTCGTCGCGTCCCTTGAACCAACCATCGTCGAGCACGAACCGCTCCACGCCAAGCGCGGCAGAGCGGTCCGCGAGCGCCATCAGCGCAGCCTCGTCATGGTCGAAATAAAAGCCTTCCCAACTGTTCACATGGACCGGACGCGCACGCATGCCCCCCGCGGGCCAAGGCGCGCGCGCACGGATCGCGGCATGGAACGCCTGCATCGCGCCGTTCAGCCCCTCGCCGGAACAGGTCGCCAGCATCTCGGGCGTCGCATAGCGCTCGCCCGGCGCCAGCCGCATCTCGCCGGGTGCGAGCGCCTCGCCCATCTGCAACACCCAGACGCCGTCGTCATCGCGCTCGACCGCGAGCCGGTGATTGCCCGACCAGGCGAGCTGCGCAGCATGGACGCGCCCACCATGCCAGCCGCTCGCCGGACCGCTCACGAACAGTCCGGGCGGCCCGGCATGCCCAGTCAGCCCACGGCGGTTCTCGCGCACCCAGCCATGTGCCGGCATCGGTTCGGTCTGCGGCACGAATTCGGCATTGTGCCGCCCGGTGAAGCTGTGGATCTGCGCGCAATCGCCCGGCAGCGGCAGCGTACCCGCGGCGAGCCATTCGATCTCGAGCACGTCCTCGCCGTCGTTGATCACCTCGGCCGACAGCGTCAGCATGTCGCCAGCGACGGCAATCCGCTGGACCAGCGTCAGTCGCGCGGCGCGATCGATCAGCGTGACCGTCAGGCTATCGTCGCCGGTTTCGATCGACACCGTCTCGAACCACTGCGCGAAATGCCGACCATCGCGGTGCGCGCGGAGCGCAGGCGGTCCAAACCAGCCGGTGCCGAACGCCGGGACGACCGCCAGGGGCTGGTCGATGTCGAGCGAGAAGGACGCCGCCGGGCGCGTATCGGCCAGCGAGGGCAAGCCGCTAGCATCGACCGTGCCACCCCACCAACGCCAGACCGGCGGCGCGTCGCCGCGCGGCTCGATCACCGCACTCATGGTGCTGCCGGTCAGCGTGATCATCGGCTCAGTCATGCTGCGTCGCCCCGACCGGAAGACCTTCGGCATTGCGCTCGCGCACGGTCCATACCGCCGCTGCCGCGCAGAACATCAGGATCCCGCACAGCGTCAGCACGTTGCGCGGATCGCCGTGCATCAACGGCCCGTAATAGAAGGGCAGCGTCGCTGCGATCAGCAGCATCGGAATGACGATCATCATGTTGAAGATGCCCATGTAGACGCCGGTCCGCTCTGGCGGGATCGCGCCGGCGAGGATCACGTACGGGTTGCCCATGATGCTGGCCCAGCCGATGCCGATACCGATCGCGGGGACGAACAGCAGCGCCTTGCTCTCGATATGCGGCAGCCACAACATGCCGATCCCGGCAAGCACGAGGCACAGCGCATGGAGGCTCGCCGCGCCGAGCCGCTTCGCCAGCGGCACCATCGCGAACGCCGCGACGAACGCGACGCCGTTGTAGAACGCCGCCATCTCGCCGTTCGTCAGCACCGCGGAGTGGAAACCCGACGAGGTCGGCACGTCGGTCCCGTACACCGAGCGGCCGATCGAATAGATCACATACCCCCAATACGCCGCCATCGCGTACCACTGGAACAGGCTCATCAGCGCGAGCTTGCGCATCGCCGGCGGCATGTCGCGGATCGCCGAGCCGATCTCCTTCAACGTTGCCGCGAAACCCTTGGGTTTGGCGGCGATCGCCGCGCGCTCGGCAGGCGACAGCGGCAGTTCGGGCACGCGCTTGATCGACCAGAGAATGGTCGAGAACGACAGCACCGCGCCCACCATGAACGCGATCCGCGCGGTGTACGGGATGTTGTGCGTGTCGACCCAGTCCTGGTTCATCCCCGCCCACACCAGCAGCGACGGCGTCAGGAACGCGAGCATCTGCGCGAGCCCGGTGAACGCGCTCTGCGTCAGGAAGCCGATCTCGTGCTGGTCTTCGTTCAGCCGGTCCGAGACGTACGCGCGGTACGGCTCCATCGTGATGTTGTTGCCCGCATCGAGGATCCACAGCATCGATACCGCCATCAGGATCGAGTGGCTGAGCGGCATGAAGAACAGCCCGAGCGCGCACAGCACCGCCCCAAACAGGAAATACGGCGTCCGCCGCCCCCAACGTGAATCCGTCCGGTCGCTGAGCGCACCGATCAGCGGCTGGATCAGCAACCCGGTCATCGGCCCGGCCAGTTGCAGCAACGGCAACGACGCCTCCGACGCACCGAGATAGCTGTAGATCGGCGCCATGTTGCCCTGCTGCAGCCCGAAGCTGAACTGCAACCCAAGGAACCCCAGGTTCATCTCGAGGATGCGCGGCAGCGATAGATGCGGCTTGATATCGGGTACGCGCATGACGGCCATCCTCATTGGCAAAAACGCCCGTCTGCGCGGGATTTAGGCGAACCTACAGCGCCGGAATCAAAAAGCAACAATCGATTGCATAAACCGCGTCGGTTTCAGGCGCCCGCGTTCAATCCTCCGATCCAACGACGGGGCCCGATCGTGTCAGTTCTATTGCGGCAATTTTACAACAACGCGACAAAACCGTTTGAACTTTGCCGTTTTGCATTGCCAGAGCGCGAACGATGTGGCGACTTGTCGGCGGGGAGTGACAAGCATCGTCAAGATTCGCCGATCGATCGGCGCGGGATGGTGCGTCGAAATCACATATACAGGAATCATCGACACGTAGTTTTAAGCAGCTCACCCAACATCGCCGTCGATCATCGCACCGATAATAGCGCGTCTCGTGAACACGTCTTCAAAAGACGGCCCGATACGCGAGTTTAGGGGAAGGATCCTGAGAGTCTCACTTTGAAAGGGGCCTAGGATGATCAACTATACGAGCTCGACTTTGGCCTTGGCGGCGGCATTCCTCTCCGGAACTGCCACGGCGGCCGCGCAGACCAATCCCGAAGCATCTGCCCAGACAGCATCAGTAATCGAGACGGCGCCGCAAGAGGGCGGCAGCGATATCGTCATTCTCGGAACGCGCCGTACCGATCGAACACTGGCGGACTCGGCATCACCGGTCGACGTCATCAGTTCGGCCGAACTGGCCGCGCAGCCCTCCGCCAACATGCTCGACACGCTGAAAAGCATCGTGCCGTCCTTCTACGTCGGCCAGAACTCGATCTCCGACGCGTCGACGTTCGTCCGTTCGCCCTCGCTCCGCGGCCTGCCCGCCGACCAAGTGCTCGTGATGATCAACGGCAAGCGCTACAATCGGTCCGCACTCGTTCAGGTCTATGGCGGCAGCGATACCGGGCTCGGCCGCGGCTCGCAGGGCGCGGACATTTCGGCGATCCCCTCGCTCGCGATCGGCAGCCTCCAGATCCTTCGCGAGGGCGCCACCGCGCAATATGGCTCCGATGCGATCGCGGGCGTCCTCAACTACGGCCTGAAGGAAGTGTCCGGCCTCGAAATGGTCGCGCGCTACGGCGAATATTATGCCGGCGACGGCAAGAGCTATCAGATCGCCGCGAATGCCGGCGTCGCGCTCGGCAAGATCGGGTTCATCAACGTCACCGGCGAGTATAACGACGACGGCCAGACCAGCCGCGGTGCGCAGCGACCCTCCGCCGCCAACTACGCGATCAACAATCCGGGCTCGGCGTCGCAGCTTCCCAACTACCCGCTCCCCGCGCAGATCTGGGGTTCGTCGCCGTCGCACGGCTATAAATTCGTCGTCAATTCGGCGATCGACGTCACCAGCGACAGCAAGCTCTATTTCTTCGGCAATTTCGCGCGCAGCAAGGCGGACCAGAGCTTCAACTATCGCGCCTCGGTCACCAGCACCGCGGTCGATACCGACGGCGTGACCCGCACGCAAAGCGCCAACGCGCTGTTCAACAACACCTTCTTCCTGACCGCGTGCCCGACCGGCAGCGCGACCTGCCCCGCCGGCGGCTTCGTCCGCGACGGCAACACCTTCCGCTACAGCTCGCTCTACCCGGCAGGCTTCACACCGCGCTTCGTCGGCGTGACCAAGGAGCTTTACGGGACGCTCGGCTACAAGGGCGAGATCGCGGGCGGCCTCAAATACGATCTGTCAGGCTCGCTCAGCCGCAACACGCTGACGCTGTCGATGTACGACTCGCTCAACGCCTCCTACGGCCCGCAGACGCAGACGAGCTTCACGTTCGGCGAGCTGATCCAGGAAGAGGCCGACGCAAACCTCGATCTCAGCTACCCGCTGGAAGTGGGACTGCCGAGCCCGCTGACGATCGCGGGCGGCGCCGAATTCCGCAAGGAAACCTACGAACAGACCGTCGGCGATCTGCAATCCTACGCCGCCGGCCCCTATTCGGTCGCGCAGCAACTCTACACGCAGACCGCACCCGGCGTTTACAGCTTCTCCGGAACGTCGAGCGCGCAAGGCGTCGGCGCCAGCGGCTATGCCGGGACGAGCCCCGAAGCCGCCGGCCGTTACAGCCAGAAGAGCTATGGCGCCTACCTCAACGTCGAGACCGATCTCACCACCGCACTCAGCGTCGGCGCGGCCGGCCGCTACGAGCATTACGACTCGTTCGGCGGCGCGGTGGTCGGAAAGTTCAACGCAATCTACAAGTTCGCCGACGCATTCTCGCTGCGCGGCACGGTCGGCACCGGGTTCCACGCACCCTCGCCGGGTCAGTCGAACAACGCGATCATCACCACTGCCTTCGTCGGCGGCAATGCCGTCCAGAGCGGCACCTACCCGGTCAGCACCGCGATCGCGCAATATTTCGGGGCCGATGCGCTCAAGCCCGAGAAGTCGACCAACTACGGCATCGGCTTCATCCTCAATCCGGTGAAGAACCTGACGTTGACCGTCGACGGCTACAGCATCAGCGTGCGAAACCGGATCGGCATCACGCAGAACTTCATCGTTTCGGCAGCCGATCTCGCAGCGCAGCCCGCACTGCTGGCGGTCGGGGTCAACGGCCAGGTGAACTACTTCACCAACGGCTTCAACACGCGGACGCGCGGCGTCGATGTGGTCGGCACCTACCGCACGACGCTCGACGAGGCTGCGGTCAACCTGACGCTCGCCTACAACTACAACAAGAGCACCGTCACCAAATACGATCCGCAGGTCATCGGGCCAAACCAGATCCTTGACGCAGAGCATCTGGCGCCGAACCACCGCGTGGTGTTCACAACCAACTGGTCGCTCGACGGCGTCAGCATCAACGTCCGCGAGAACTATTACAGCTGGTGGCTGAGCGCGCAGGATTACGTATCGACCTCAAACCCCGTGGCGCAGCGTTTCGGCGGCAAGTTCACCACCGATCTCGACGTCAGCTATACCTTCGCCAAGAACTACACGCTGACGCTCGGCGCGCAGAACCTGCTCGACGAACGTCCCGACAAGCTGACCTCGAAGTCCACGCCGATCTACCCGCTGACCGGTGGATCGTCCGACGGTCAGGTCTATGCGCGTAACGGTGGACCGTTCGGCTTCAACGGCGGGCTCTATTATGCCCGGCTTCGCGTGAAATACTGAGATCGTCGGGGGCGCTTCGGCGTCCCCGTCCCTCGCGGATCGTACATACCAGAACGATCGCCAGGGTTTTCGTCACCGGAGAAGTCTGTATCCAGTACGGACAATCACTGTGACGGGGCCCTGCATGCACTATGACGACGTGATCCTAGGCCGGCGCAGCATTCGCGGCTATCTGCCCAAGTCGGTGCCGCGCGCGCTGATCGAGGAAGTCCTCACGCTGGCGATGCGCGCACCGTCGTCGATGAACACCCAGCCCTATCATTTTCACGTCGTCGGCGGCGCCGCGCTCGATGCGATCCGCGCGGGCAACACGCAGCGGATGGCGGCGGGCATCCCGCAATCGCGCGAATTTAGAACCGGCGAGGCCTTTGCGGGCGCGCACCGCGAGCGACAGGTCGGCGTCGCCAAACAGCTCTTTTCGGCGATGGGTATCGCCCGCGACGACAAGGATGCCCGCCAGGACTGGGTGATGCGCGGCTTCCGCCAGTTCGACGCGCCGGTCTGCGTCATCATCACCTATGATCGCGCCGTCGCGGGCAGCGACGACACCGCGTTCGACTGCGGCGCGGTCGCCACCGCGCTCGTCAACGCGGCCTGGTCGCGCGGGCTCGGGACGGTCATCAACAGCCAGGGGATCATGCAGTCCCCCGTCGTCCGCGAACACGCCCGGATCCCCGATGAACAGGTCATCATGAAGAGCATCGCGCTGGGCTGGCCCGACGAGGATTTTCCCGCCAACGCCGTAGTCTCCGAGCGACGCCCCGTCGCCGAGGCCGCGATGTTCATCGGCTTCGACGACTAGCGGCGGATCGTATTCACCCGGCCGCTCGGGGGAACGACTGATCTTCCCCCCTCCCTGAAAGGGAGGGGTTGGGGGTGGGTAGGCCCGCTCGTGCCGCGACGTGCCATGATACGGAACCCGACCCACCCCCGCCCCTCCCTTCCAGGGAGGGGAGAACAGTCACGAAAGCGTCGAGAGTCGATCTTCCTCAGAGCAATCGATCAACGCCAAACCCGACCTTACCAGCTAAGCCCAGCCCGCGCGTAAAGGTACCGCCCGTTGAACCCGAACGGCGAATAATACGGGAAGCCGATCACGCCGGTGGTGTTGTTCGCCGGGATCGTCGCATCGGGATACACGTCGAACAGGTTGCTCACCCCCAGTCCGAGCTGCGCGCCCTTGGTCGCCTGATAGCGGAGCTCGACATCGGTAATGACGTGCTTGCCGCTATGCACGTCGGCGGCCGGCGTGGTGCCCGGCTGGTTGACGTCGCCATAGTAGGTCACGCGCGCCAGCGCCCCGAGCCGATCGAGCGACCAGTCGACCGAGCCCGTCACCTTGGCGCCCGGCGTGCCGTCCTCCAGCGTCAGGATGCGGCTGCGCGCGAACAGCGTCGGCGCCGGGTTCAGCGTCGAGGTCGAGGTCGGCACGCGCGTCACGTCGCTGTCGTTGATGTTGCCCGCGATCGTCAGGTCGAAGGTCCCGGCCGCATCGGTCGGCATCCGGTAATGCGCGACCGCGTCGATACCCTTGGTGGTCGAGGCGAGGCCGTTGATGAAGAACCGCGCCGCGGTCGCCCCCGATCCGGCGAGCAGGCTGGCGATCTGCGCGTTGACCGCAGCCGACTGGCTGGTCGAGGTCGTGATGTTCTCCGACAGCCCGATCTGGTTGCGGATGTGGATCCGGTACGCATCGACGGTCAGGTCGAACCGACCGAACCGCACCACCGTGCCGAACGACAGATTGGTCGACTTCTCCGGTTCGAGCGGCAGGCCGCCCAACCGCGTCGCGACGGGGCTGACCGACGGGAAGGTGCCGGTCTGGATCGGTACCCCGTTCTGGATGACCGTCGCGATCGAGGTGAAATACTGCTGCTGGAGCGCGGGTGCGCGGAACCCGGTCGAGGCGGTACCGCGCAAGGCGAACCACGGTGCGACATCATAGCGCGCGGAAATCTTGCCGGTGCCGGTCTTGCCGAAATCGGAATAATCCTCGCCGCGCCCGGCAAGACCGATCAACAGCTTGTCGGTCACCTGTGCCTCGAGATCGAGGTAGACGCTGCCGTTGCGACGATGGCGATCGACTTCGTTGGCCGGCGCGAAGCCGCCGAACCCCTGCGCGCCCGGCGAGCCGCCCGCGACCGCGCCGCTGGTCGGATAGCCATAGGAGGCGAGTTCGCCCGCCTGGATCTCGAACCCCTCGCGGCGTCCTTCGACACCGAACGCGACGTTCAGCCCCTGCAACACGTCGAGCTTGCGGCTGACGTCGAGCCCGGCGACGAGCTGGTCGTAGATCAGCGCGCCATCGGAGAAGTCCTTGGGAGTCGCCGCACCATATGCGTAGTTGGCGGAATTGAGCGTGCGGAAGCCGATCTTGTTGCGGCCGTAGCTGACGTTCAGATCGACGGTCCAGTCGGCGACCTCGCCCTTGATGCCGACCGCGGAGTGGAGATCGCGCGACTTGGTGTTGATCAGCGGCAGGAACCCGCCGGTATACCCCGCCAGCTGGGTCGTCGCGCTGTCGAGCCGCGGGAAGGCCGCGCTGCGCGTGTCGCGATCCTGATAGCCGAGCCAGCCATACAGCTTCCACGTCCCCGTCAGCGTCGTGCCGGCATTGGCGAAGATGCTGTATTGTTCGACCTGCGGATCGCCGAACCGGCCGGTGACGCGGGTCGGGGTGACGCGTGGGTCGAAGTCGGCGCGGTTGGTCGCCTGCCGATCGAGATACTCGCCCGACACGGTCAGGAACCCGTCCTCGCCGAAGCCGATGCCCTGCCAGCCCGATACCGTGACGGCATGCTCGCCGTTGGTGTTGCGGCTGCCGCGCGCGGTATCGATATCGGTGTTGTAAAAGCCGTAGTTGACCGTCGCGCCGCCCCCCGAACGTGCCTCGCGCAGCCGCAGGTTGACGACGCCGGCGATCGCGTCGGAGCCATATTGCGCCGATGCGCCGTCGCGCAGCACTTCGATCCGGTCGAGCGCAACGGTCGGGATCGTGTTGAGATCGACTGCGGCGGAGCCACGCCCGACCGAGCCGCCGACGTTGAGCAGCGCCGCGGTATGCCCGCGCACGCCATTGATCAGCACCAGCGTCTGGTCGGGCGACAGACCGCGCAGGGTCGCAGGGCGGATCGCGTCGGTGCCGTCGACCGCGGACGGCCGCGGAAAGTCGATCGACGGCGCGATCGCCGACAGCGCCGCACCGAGCTCGGTCGTGCCCTGCCGCTGGAGCGCTGCCGAACTCAGCACGTCGACCGGCGACGCGCTGTCGAGCCGCGACCGGCCGACCGCGCGCGTGCCCGTGACGATGATGTCGTCCTGCGTATCGGGCAGCGCCGCTGCGGCTTGGTCGGTGGCGGCCGGGGGCGGCGCGTCCTGCGCAAACGCCGGGTACGCGGCGGTGAAGGCGAAAGCCGAGGCGGTCAGCGCCAGCGCGGTGCGATAAGCAGTCATGATAATGTCCCTGTTGAGCGATCGTTCTGCGACGATCTCGGTGCGTTTGATGGATTTGGACGCGCTCAGCGTTCTCGATAGGCGCCAAGCGCCTGTCCGATAAGTGTAAAGAACGCCTGACCGGATGCACTGGCCGCAACGTCCCACTCTGGATGCCATTGCACCGCCAGCACATCCCCCCCGCACGGTCGCGCGGAGAACGCCTCGACCAACCCGTCGGACACGGCATGCGCCTCGACGGTCAGGCCCTCGCCGAGCCGATCGATCCCCTGGCGATGCACCGACGTGACCGAGATGCTCGGTTGCGCGATCGCCGAGGCCAGAAGCCCGCCAGCGCTCAGCGTGACGTCGTGGGTATGATCGAACAGCGTTTCATACGCGGTGGCGTCATCGGTCGAGCGATGATGCCCCTCGTCGAGCGTGTCGGTCAGCGTGCCCCCGAACAGCACGTTCAGTTCCTGCAGGCCCCGACAGATACCGAACACCGGCCGGCCTGCCTCGATCATCCGCCCCGCCAACTCCAGCGCGACGGCATCGCGGTCGAGATCCAGCTCGTCGTCGGACGCGTCGGTGTTGCCGTAGCGCCCGCCAGCGACATTCGACCGCGATCCCGTCAGCAACAGTCCGTCGAGCCGCCCGGCAAGCGACCGCGTATCCATTGCATCCGCCACCGCAGGCACCAGCAGTACAGTCGCACCCGCATAACGCACCAGCGGCTCGACGAACCGGGTGGCAACTGCCTGGATCGGCCGATTGGCGATCTCATTGCAGCACAACACGCCGATCACCGGTTTCGGCGGGCCATCGATCTCGCGGCAACAGGCAAAACGGCTCATGCGGTGCGCCCCCGCAGCGTCTCGTGCAGATGGTCCGCGGCCTCGCCCGCCAGGATCACCGCGGTGGGCTGCGCGACGACGCTGCCCGCGGGGACGTCCTCCAGCAGCCAGACATTGCCGCCGATCGTCGCGCCCTGCCCGATCGTCACGCGCCCGAGGATCGTCGCGCCCGCATAGATCACCACGTCGTCCTCGACGATCGGATGGCGGGCGAGGCGTTCGCGCGGCGAGACATCGGTGACACCGAGCGGGCTACGCGCGCCGAGCGTCACATGCTGATAGAGTTGCACGCGGTCGCCGATGATCGCGGTCTCGCCGATCACGACGCCGGTGCCGTGATCGATGAAGAAGCGCCGGCCGATCGTCGCACCCGGATGGATGTCGATCCCGGTACGGCCGTTCGCCAGTTCGGACACGATCCGCGCGACGATCGGCGCGCCTAGGCCATACAGCGCGTGCGCGATGCGGTGGTACAGGATCGCGGTGATACCAGGATAGCAGACCAGAATCTCGTCGGCGCTGCGGGCTGCGGGGTCGCCGAGGAACGCCGCGCGAACGTCGTCGTCGACCAGTTCGCGGATTGGTCCGAGCTCTGCGGCGAAGAGATCGACGATCATGGCGGCCTGGCTCGCATCGAACGCCAGCACCGCCTCTTCCTGCCAATAGCCGAACTCGCGTTCGATCTGCCGTCCGAATTCCGCCAACGCCGCCCGAAGCCGTGCCTCGACGAACGCATCCTCGAGGTCCGCCGGGCCGGCAAACGCGCCGAGCCGTCCCGGAAACAGCGCCGCGACCAGATCGTCCATCGCCGTCGAGACCGCATCGCGCGACGGAAACCGCGCGACCGTATGGCGGCCATCCGCATCGTGACGCCACGCCGTGCGGGCCGCGCGCAGTTCGGCGATCGTCGATGCGAGATCGAGGGTGTCGGGGACGTGAATCATGATCGGATCCTCATGTCATCGCAGTTCGGCGTAACCGGCGTGGATCGCCGCAGCTTCGAGTGCAGCGATCGGCGCGAGCGCAGCACGGTCCGCCGCTATCGCACCGGTCAGGAACAGGTTCGCGCGATCCTCAGCGAGATCGGGATCGACCATGACCCGATTGAGCGCCATCCTAAGCCCCGTCACGATAGCCGCGCTTGTCGAAGCGGCGGTCACGAACGGGAGCGTCGGCGACGCCGGGCTGTGCGCGACGATCCGCAACGCCGCCGTCACCGCGGGTTCGAAGCGTGCGATCGCCGCATAGGTCACGCAATCGATCGCGGCGATATCCGCGTCACCCGCACCGACCGCGATTATGCTCGCACGGTGCGATCCCGTTTCGGTCACGCTGGCGAAGAACGCCCCCTCTCCCGCGACCGGCGCGATCGCCGCCCGCAACAGGTTCATCCCCGTGTTCGATCGTCGATCGTTGATTGCCGCGCGGCGCTGTCGGAAACCGTCGAGTGACGTCCCGATATCATCGGCGCGCGCCACGATCACGCTCGTATGGGTCGCGCTGCCGCAACCCGGCGTCGCGTACACCGGCAGCGCCAGCACGCGGAGCGCCAGCGACGAATCGGCGATCAGCGGGTATCCGCAGGCCTGCCCGAACAGAAGCGAAGGGTCTCGCCACAGCGCGTGGACGTCGCGCGACCGATCAAGCGTATCCGGTACGTCGGCAACGCCCTCCGACCGCAGAATCCCCGCCATCGCTGCCCACAAGCGGTCGTTCGCCGCCCGCTGCGCCGGATGATCGTACATGCCGAGCGATGCGCAGTGCCTCGTCAAGACGGCCTACCCTGATGCGTGCCCCGATATCGCGGATGGATCATGTCGTCATGCGACCACAGCGCGAACCGCCGAACGATCTCGCCATACCCACGGTAGATCGGCGCGCCCAGATCGACGAACCGCGCCCGGTTGCGCGCATGATACTCCGGCAACCTATACCAGGCGAGCGACGGCGATTCGTGGTGTGCAGCGTGCAGGTTGTTGTTGAGGAACAGCAGCCCGAGCACACCGCCGCGTTCGACGCTCGCCGCACGGCCGGGGCTCGCCAGATCGGCGCGATGCTCGGCGTAGGACCGCAGCATCGTCAACGCCATTCCGGGATAGACGAACGTCAGGATATAGCGCCCGAGCCCCAGCCCGACATGATCGAGCCACGCGATTATAATTGCGACCGCAGCCAGATGCGGCACCCAGTCCCGCAGCACCAGCACCGGTTCACGGACCACCCGCCGGGCCTCGCCGGACAGGAACCGTACGACCGAGATCGGCGGCCCGAAGATCATCTGCCCCGCCAGCGTCGCTTGCAGCCGGCCGAGCAATGCCGCCACACCGTCGGTGCGCGTGCGATACCGCGATTCCGGATCGTGCGACGGATCGGTGATGACCGCGGCGGCGTGATGCGCGCGGTGGCTTCGGTGATACGATCCGTACGGCAGCCACAGCGACAACGGCACGAAACCGATCACCGCGTTGATCGCGGAGTATCGCGTCGGATGGCCGTGGATCGTCTCGTGCTGCAAAGACCCGTGCCACGCGAGCAGCCACCCTCCGATCGCCACCAGAACGGGCCAAGGAACCGCGTCATGCCACGCGGTCGCGGCGAGCCAGCCGCCATAGATCGCAACAGCGACGGCAACCGTCGGCCACTGGATATTCGAACGCTCGATCGATCGTGGCATCACCACCTCCTGGCTATTCGAGCAATGTCCCCCAGATCGATAGGCGTTGGAAAGTCTTTGTCCTTTGTGCCACCAAAGCTTTTGTTGGCGGGGCCAAAACGACGGCTGGTCGGGATCGTCGCACGCCCGATCCCACCGAAGGACCTGCCGCCTCAACTGTATAATATGTGTAATCGAACCGACACCGACGTGTCGCGGACGCTCCGTAGTGGCCGCCCTCAGGCCGCGTTTGGGCGGCGACAAGGGATCTGCAATGTTCGAGTTCCGGGGCGTGCATCGCGCTTCGCTTTTTCTGTCGTCGGCGGCGATCGGGATCATGGCCTGCGCAACGCCGTCGACCGCGCAGGCCACACCGGCGCAAGCAAACGGTGAGGCCAGCGCCGATGCTGAGCCCACCAACGCGACCCAGGACACGCCACCCGAGGCGACCGCAGACGGCACGATCATGGTGACCGCCAGCCGCACGACGCGGTCGTCGGTCGCGCTGTCGGGGGTCGAGATGCAGAAGACGATGCCGGGCGTCAGTCCGGTCAAGGCGATCCAGACCCTGCCCGGTGTCCAGTTCGAAACCGCCGACCCGTGGGGCAACAACGAGCAGAACATCTCGCTGGTCGTCCACGGCTTCAACCAGAACCAGCTCGGCTTCACGCTCGACGGCGTTCCGCTGGGCGACCAATCCTACGGCAATTTCAACGGCCTCTCGCCGCAGCGCGCGGTCATCAGCGAGAATGTCGGCCAGGTGCGCCTGTCGTCGGGGGCCGCCGATCTCGGCACGGCGTCGGCCAGCAATCTCGGTGGCGCGGTCGAGACCTTCACGAGCGATCCCGCGCGCGATCTCGGCCTCCGCTTCGCGCAGACGCTCGGCAGCTACGATGCGCAGCGCAGCTATCTGCGGGTCGACAGCGGCGAATTCGACGTCCTGGGCGGCACCAACAGCGGCTATGTGTCCGCGGTCCGCCAGAAGGCCCGCGCGTGGGAGTTCGACGCGAAACAGGGCGGCTATCAGGTCAACGCGAAGTTCGTCCACAAGGACAGCCACGTCACGCTGACCGGCTATTTCGCCTTTTCCGACAAGCAGGAGCCGAACCAGGATTCGGTCGCGCACAATGCCGGCGGGATCGAGCCCTATTACCGCAGCCTGCTCTATCCGAACTTCGGCGCGGCGCTTGCGTATCTCGATGCCAACGGCAACGTCCCCGCCAACGCACCGGCCAATTATCTGAACTATTACGGCGATGCGCAGCGCAAGGACTATCTGGGCTATGCGAAGCTCGATTACCGCTTCTCGGACGCCGTGACGTTCTCGAACCAGGTCTATTACCATCACGACGACGGCGAAGGGCAGATCGCCGGACCGATCACCGTGGCGGGCCTGCCAGCGCTGTTCCGCATCTATTATCCTGGCCAGAACCTGAAGCAGGTGTTCGGCAATTCAGGCTATGCGCTGCGGACCACCGAATACACCGTCGACCGCGAAGGCCTGTTGTCGCGGCTCGCCATCGACGCCGGCAATCACGAGATCGAGCTGGGCGGCTGGTACGAGCACAACGCGAACACCGTCCGCCGCCGCTGGTACGCGTTCCCGATCGACAATCCCTCGACGCCCTATGTCCGCGCCGACCCCGCACTGCGCCGCCTGACCCAATATGGCAGCGATGTCGATGTCGATATTGTCCAGTTCCACCTCCAGGATCGCTGGCACGTCACGCCCGCAGTCACGCTGGAGGCGGGCTTCAAGTCGAGCCTGCAGTTCGCCAATGGCGCAGTACCGGTCCAGCCGCTGCCGGGCGCGTTGTCGGGGGCCTCGACCGGCCTGCCCGAAGGCAGGATCAGCACCAAGAAATGGTTCCTGCCCGCGATCGGCGGGACGTGGGATGTGACATCGTCGGAACAGCTGTTCGCCAACGTGCAGAAGAACGTCCGCCAGTTCCAGACGTCGGTCGCCGCCGGGCTGTCGCCGTATAATCTCGGCAGTCAGCAGGCGTTCGACCAGTTGAAGGCCGATACGTCGCCCGAAAGCTCGTGGACCTACGAGGCGGGCGTCCGCTCGCATCGCCAGGTGTCGCTCGGCCCGATCACCGCGATCGAAGGCCAAGTGAACTACTACCACGTCGATTTCAGCAACCGCCTGTTGCAGATCAGCGCGACCCCGGTGATCGCGTCGGTCGTCGGCGGCGTATCGATCCTGCAAAACGTCGGTGGCGTGACGACCAACGGCGTCGATTTCGCCACGACGGTCCGGTTCGGGCCGCATTTCTCGCTGTACGATGCGCTGTCGTACAACAGCTCGAAATACGACGACAACTATACCAGCGGCACCGCGACGGTCCCGACTGCGGGTAAATACGTCCCCAACACCGCCAAATGGCTCAACAAGGTCGTCGCCAGCGCGAACGACGGCCCGTTCGACGTCCAGGTGATCGGTGACTTCGTCGGCCGCCGCTTCGCCACGTACACCAACGATCAGTCGGTGCCGGGCCGCGTCCTGCTGAGCGCGCAGGCCGGGTACGCGCTGCCACCGATCGGCGGTCTCGGCCTGAAGAACACGCGGTTTTCGGTCAACGTCACCAATCTGACCAACCGCAAGGGCATCTACGAAGTCGTCGTCGGCGCGGCGAGCACGACCTACAACAGCTATGCGACGCCGCCGCGGCAGGTGTTCTTCACGCTGTCCGGCGCGTTCTGACCCGCCGTTAGGTCCTCGGACCGAAGTCCTTTGCCTCCCAAGGCATCGGCTTCGGTCCACCCGGCCCCGTCCGCGCGATGGTACCGAATGATCATGGTTTTCGGGCGCCTGGTCGGCTAGTTTTGCGCGATGACCAACCGGGGGGCCGTCACGCGAACGATCGCACTCGCGCCACTGCTTGGGCTGGCGGCGCTGGCGCTCGCTGCGCTGACGGGCGGGCTTTCGGCGAGCTTCATCGATCCCGATGAGTCCTCGCATTATATCAACACGCTGTTCATCGGCGACTGGTTGCGCGCCGGGCTACCCTCGCCGATGACGTTCGCGCAGGATTTCTACGCCCACTTTCCAAAGCTCTCGATCGGCCACTGGCCCCCCGGCTGGTACGCGCTGCTCGCGCCGCTGTTCGCGGTACTGCGCCCCTCGCCTTTCGCCGCCGCGATCCTCAGCGCGTTCATCGCCGGGCTGCCGGCGTCGCTCGTGGGCTGGGGCCTGTTCCGCGCCGGCGCGCCGCGCCTGGCGATTGCCGCCGCATTCGTCGTGTTGCTCCTGCCCCTGGAGGCTGAAAGCGCGCGCTATTTCCTCCTCGACCAGCCGGTGACGCTGGTCGTCGGACTCGCCGGCATCGCCTGGCTGACCGCGGCCGAAACGCCGTCATGGTGGCGTTTCGCGCTGTTCTCCGCGCTCGCGGTGTTCGCGACACTGGTGAAGGGCAACGGCCTGCTTATCGTCCTCGTCCCCGCGATCGACATCGTCCTGTCGCGCCGCTGGCACCTGCTGCGCGACCGCAAACTGTGGGTTACCGGAGCGGTGACCGGTGTGCTGATCCTGCCATGGTATCTGATCTCGTTCAGAATTTCGGCTGGGGGCTTCAACTATGCCCCGGGTCTCGCCTATGCCTGGGACTCGCTCGTTACCAATCTTCAGGCGGTGCGCGCCAATATCGGCTGGAGCGGGATACTTCTCCTGCTGATCGGAACGATCTGGGGGTGGCGCGACGGACGCGTAGGGCCGGTCGTCAGGCTCTCGGTGGCGATGATCCTCGCCACCCTGATCTTCCAGGCCGCCATTCCGGTCGCCTTGGTCGACCGCTACGTCCTGCCGTTACTGCCATGGTGCGCCATCCTCGTCGCGCTGGGCGTTCGAACCCTGTGGCGGCTCGGCGCGGTCTCCCGTGTGGCGGCGGTCGCGTGCACCTTCGGCGCGCTCGTCGTCCCCGCGGTCGCGCTGGCTCAATTGACCGCCAAGCCCGATCTCGGCGCGCCGCCAATCGCGCGGACCATGGTCGACACGCCCGGTCTCTGGCTGGTCGACGGTCGCGCCGGCGGCGAAGGCGCGGTGATCGCTGCGGCAGCCTATGCCGATCGTGGCCGACGGCAGATCTGGGTGGCCAGGGCCTCGCAGTGGCTGTCGACCAGCGACTTCATGGGCCGCGGCTATGTCCTGACCGCGCGAACCCCTGGCGAGGCAGCAGCCACGCTGGACCGCCTCGGGATTCGCGGCGTGGTCGTCGTCGGCGAACGACGGCGGCTGGCCTACCCGCACAGCATCGTCCTGACCCAGGCGGTCGAGACGCCTGGGTATCTCCAGCGCCGAACCCGGTTCGCGATCGGTCCCGGTGTGACCCTGGTCGCGGTTCGCGCGGCTCCGATTACCCCCCGCCCGGACCTGCTCGCATCCGGTAGCGGCTCGCACAATTTCACGGCGATGACCGGCACGCAGTGATCGGTCCCGGTTGGCCCCGAAAGTGACCGGCGCCGTTCAGTTTCAGTTTAGGTCATGAGATCATTACCTAAATTACACGCTCGATATTATACAATCGTCGAAACTTTCCAGGCGTCGGTCGATTTAACGATCCGACGACGGCCGCTTCGCGGACAATGTCGGGCGCTCGACAACAAGTTTCAGGAATTCTCATGGCTATGACGGATGCGCCTTCCGCAACGGACACGCGGGACGAACAAGGCAGCACATCCGTCCCGACCAGGACGCTCGATGCGCTAAACTTCTTCCTCGCCGACGTGCGCGATGGGTTGGGGCCATATCTCGCCATCTACCTGCTCGCGGTCCGCGGACCCGCGCATGGCTGGAACGAGGCGACCGTCGGCGCAGTCCTGACGATCGCCGGGATCGTCGGCCTGATCTCGCAGACCCCTGCCGGCAGCCTGATCGATCGCACCAGGAACAAGCCGCGGATCGTGATGATCGCAGCGTTGCTGGTCACGCTCAGCAGCATCTCGCTGCCGATCGTCACGGGTTTCACGGTCGTGGCCATCACCCAGTCGATCGCTGCTGTCGCGGGCGCCGTGTTCGCACCCGCAATCTCGGCGATCACGCTCGGGCTGGTCGGACCCAAGCTCTTCGCCAAGCGCGTCGGACGGAACGAAGCCTTCAATCATGCGGGCAACGCGGTATCCGCCGCTCTGGCTGGCGTGCTGGCGTGGAAGTTCGGCCCCGTCGTCGTGTTCTGGTTGATGGGCGGACTGACCGTGGCGAGCATCGTCACCGCGTCGCGGATCGACAACGGCGCGATCGACAACGCGGTCGCGCGGGGTCTCGACTGCGAACCGGACGACGATTGCGATGAGCCGAGCGGCTGGAAGGCGCTGATCGAGAACAAGCCGCTGATGATCTTCGCGGTGACCGCATTCCTGTTCCACCTCGCCAATGCCGCGATGCTGACGTCGGTCAGCCAGCTTCTCTCGCGCACGGTCGGCAAGGACCAGGCGACATCGCTCACCGCCGCCTGCATCGTCGCCGCGCAGTTGGTGATGGTGCCGGTCGCGATCGTCGTCGGGCGCAACACCGAGAAATGGGGCACCAAGCCACTCTTCCTCGTCGCCTTCGCGTTCCTCGCTGTACGCGGTGCGCTCTACACCGTGTCGAACGATCCGTGGTGGCTGGTCGGGGTCCAGGCGCTAGACGGCATTGGCGCCGGCATCTTCGGCGCGTTGTTCCCGGTGGTGATCGCCGACCTGACCAAGGGCACCGGGCGCTTCAACGTCAGCCAGGGCGCGGTCGCGAGCGCACAAGGCCTCGGCGCAGCGCTGTCGGCCTCACTAGCTGGCGCGATCATCGTCGGCGCTGGCTATACCGCCGGTTTCCTCACGCTGGCGGTCGTCGCCGGGCTCGGTCTGGCACTGTATTTGGTCGCAATGCCGGAAACAAAAAAGCGAGGTTGATCGGACCAGCCGACTGAACCCTCTACGAAAAACCGGTCGTCGCGCGAGACATTGGACGGCCGGTTGTCCGTAGCATTTCCAATAGCGCCGATAGGTTTCAAACCAGCAACTTGTCCAACGTGATCGGCAGATCGCGAACCCGCGTTCCGGTCGCGTTATAGATCGCGTTCGCGACTGCTGCGGCTACCCCGGTGATGCCGATCTCGCCGATTCCGTGCGCACCCATCGGCGTGTACGGGTCGGCGATGTCGGTCCATATCACCTCGATCTCGGGCACGTCGAGATGCACCGGTATGTGATATTCGGCGAGACTGGGGTTCATGATACGACCGTTGCGCTCGTCGAAGTCGGTTTCCTCCATCAGCGCAAGCCCGAGACCCATGATCATCCCGCCGCGGAACTGGCTGCGCGCGGTCTTCGGATTGAGGATCCGGCCGCAATCGAACGACCCCAGGAAGCGAGTGACGCGCACCTCCCCCGTCACCGCATTGACGCGGACCTCACAGAAAATCGCGCTATGCGAGTGCATCGACCAGTGCATCTGCTCCAGCGGCGGCGACCCTTCCGCCGACACGCTGACCGCATCGCGCTGCGCCCGGCCGAGGATCGAGACATAAGATTCGCACCGGGTCGGATCATCGAGCTTGGCGAGACCGCCATCCTCGCTGCCGACCTCGTCCGGCGAAAGTCCGGCAAGCGGTGAATCGTTGCCGGCGAGTTTCAACAACTCCGCCACCAGCGCGTTATGCGCGGCGATCACCGCGCCGCCGATCGCGGCCGTCTGCTGCGATCCACCCGCGAGGATCGACCCGGGAATGATCGAATCGCCATAGCGAACCTCGACCGCATCGAGCGGCAGTCCGATCCGTTCCGCGGCGACCATCGCCGTGGTCGTCGACGTCCCCATCCCCATTTCGTGCGCCGCGACCTCGACCAGCGCCGTGCCCGCGCGATCGAGCGTGATCCGCGCTGCCGCTCCCGGCATCCGGTAATAGGGATAGGTCCCGGTCGCGCAGCCCATCCCGATCAGCCATTCACCCTCGCGTCGCGCGCCCGGCAGCGCACGGTCGCCCCAGCCGAATGCATCCGCACCCGCACGCCACGCCTCGACGATGTGCCGCGACGAGAACGGAAGGCCCGACGTCGGATCCACCTCCGGCTCGTTGCGCAGACGCAGGTCGATCGGGTCGATGCCGAGCTCGACCGCGAGTTCGTCGATCGCCGATTCCAGCGCGAACGTCCCAACCGACTCGCCGGGCGCGCGCATGAACGTGTTGGCGAGCATGTCGATCTTCACGACGTCGACCGACAGCTTGATACTGTCCGCGGCATAGCCCGCGCGCGTGCCGAGGATGAACGGTTCGGGCATGTGGTTGTGCGGCGTATCCGCGGTCGTCCCGGCGTGGATCAGCGCCTGGAAATGGCCGGTCGCGTCCGCACCGATCGCGACGCGCTGCTCGGTCAGCGTACGTCCGCCGACCCCGCGGTAGACGCCTTCGCGCGTGAGCGTAATCCGGACCGGACGCCCGACCAGCCTGGCCGCTGCGGCGCCGAGGATCTGGTGATCCCACAGACATTTGCCGCCAAATCCCCCACCGACATAGGGAGAGGTCACGCGGACCTGCTCGGCCTTCAGGTCGAACACGTCGGCGATCGTCGCCGCCGCCATCGTCACCAGCTGGCTAGCGTCGTGGATGACCAGCTCGTCCCCCGTCCAAGCAATCGTCGCGGCGTGGGGCTCGATCGCGTTGTGGTTGTGGCGCGGTGTCCGATAGACGTGGTCGACCTTGTGCGAGGCGGTTGCGAGCATGGCGTCGGCATCGCCGATTGTGTTCGACAGCGGTTGGCCCATGAAGGTCGCCGGCTCGGCGCCCTTGGCCTTTGCGGCCGCAAACGACGTGATCGATGGCTCTACGGCGTAGGTCGCGACGACCAGCGACGCGGCGTGGTCGGCCTGTTCCTGCGTTTCGGCCAGAACCACCGCGATCGGCTGCCCGTTCCAGGCAACGCGATCGTCCTGCATGATCGGCAGGTCGGCCGGCGCCGCCGCGGTCGGTCCCGACCCGAACACCGCGGGCTGGTTCATCCGCGGCGCATTGCGATACGTCATCACCGCAACGACGCCAGCCGAAGCCTCCGCCGCTGCCACGTCGAGCGTCGCGATCCGCCCGCGCGGGATCGTCGCGAACGCCAGCGCGGCATAGACCATGTCGTCGAGCGCGAATTCGGCCGCGAACCGCGCAGCGCCCTTCACCTTCAACGGACCATCCAGTCGCGACACCGATGTACCGATCAGGCCGTGCTGACGCGCGATCAGCGGATCGGGAACGACGCCGGGAACCCAGCTGTCCGGCGCGAGCGGGACCAATTTGCTGACCGCACCCTGCACCAGACCCTGCGCGGTCTGCTTGCCGGTATCGACGATGCTCATGCGGATACTCCCAGGTCGCCAAGGACGGCGACGATCGTCCGTTTCGCGAGTTCGATCTTGAAGCCATTGTCGCGGAGCGGCCTGGCGTCGGCGAGTTCGGCGATCGCCGCCGCGAGAAACGCCGCCTCGGTCGCCGGGCCACCCAGCAGCAGCGCCTCCGCCTTGGTCGCGCGCCACGGCTTGTGCGCCACGCCGCCGAGCGCGATACGCACGTCCCTGACCTGCCCGTCGACCACGTCGAGCGCCGCCGCGACCGAGATCAGTGCGAAGGCATAGCTCGCCCGATCGCGAACCTTGCGGTAGGTCGAGGTCGCCGCGAACGGCATCGCGGGCAGTTCGATCGCGGTGATCAGGTCGCCCGCCGCCAGCACCGTGTCGAGATCGGGACGATCGCCCGGCAGGCGGTGCAGTTCGCCAAACGGAAGCGCGCGCGCGCCGCCGCGGCCCTCGACATGAACGACCGCATCGAGCGCGGCAAATGCAACGCACAGGTCGGACGGATGCGTCGCGACGCAGGCCTCAGATGCACCCAGAATTGCATGGATACGCGTGAAGCCCCCGACCGCATCGCAGCCCTCGCCGGGCGCCCGCTTGTTGCAGCGCGAACCGTCGGTGTCGTAGAAATAGGTGCAGCGGGTGCGTTGGAGCAGGTTGCCGCCGACCGTCGCCATGTTGCGGATCTGCGCCGATGCCCCCGCGAGGATCGCCCGCGACAGCATCGGGTAGCGCGCACGTACCCCCGCATGCTCGGCAAGCGCGGTATTGCGCACCGCCGCCCCGATCAGCAGCCCACCATCCGCCGTCTCGGTGATCGCGTCGGACAGCCCGGTGACGTCGACAAGCGTGTCGTGCTTGGCTACCGTCTCGCGCATCAGGTCGACCAGATTGGTCCCGCCGCCAAGATAGGCCGCCGCGTCCGCATGGCCGAGACGGAGCGCTTCGGCGGTATCGCCGGCCCGCGCATAGGCGAAGGGGGTCATGCCGCCATCTCCGCCGCGACGGTTTCGCGGATCGCGTCGATGATGCCGTTATGCGCGCCGCATCGGCACAGATTGCCGCTCATTCGCTCCTGCAATTCCTCGCGCGTCAGCTGCACATCCGCGGTGAGATCGGCGCTGACGTTACTCGGTACGCCGCGCTTCGCTTCCGCCGCCATGCCGATTGCCGAGCAGATCTGGCCTGGCGTGCAATAGCCGCACTGGAAGCCGTCATGGTCGATGAACGCCTGTTGCAACGGGTGCAGCGCATTCCCGTCCGACAGTCCCTCGATCGTCGTGACCCGACGCCCGTCATACTGGACCGCCAATGCGAGGCACGACAGGATACGCTCGCCGTCGACCAGCACCGTGCACGCGCCGCATGCGCCCTGGTTGCAGCCCTTCTTCGTACCGGAAAGGTGCAGTCCCTCGCGCAACAGATCGAGCAGCGAGACGCGGGGATCGTCGGGCAAAGCGACCGCCGATCCATTGACGAGTATCGGCATCGCACTCTCCTACCTGCAACCCATGCGCACGCTTCGAACGCGGCCAGGTCAATTCCATACCGAGCGGTATAGGCGGGTTTCGTACGATCCACCAGCGTCTTGGCACGCAATGTACGGCGCTATCTTACAAAGCGCGTCGCACGCGGTATTGCAGCCCGCACGTAAGAAGAGACCGGCGGTCCCGCGAGCGGCACCGCAATCAGGAACGAGCAATGGCAGACACGAATCCGACCGACTGGAACGCGGCACAGGTGCGCAAATGGCTCGACGCCCGGATCGCCGCCGCGCGGTCGGATCAGGTCGTCGCGGAACGTGGCGGCTATGGCCAGCAGGACGACTGCGACAAGGCAACCGCCGAGGAGATGGTCTGCACGCTGATGCAGGCGAAGGACTCGGCGGCCGACCAGAAGCGCTTTGCCGCCGACCTCAAGGCGCTGCTCGACCGTGACGAGTTCATCTGGCGCGGCGTGTATGACGACACGCGGTTCGACCGCCACGCCCGAGCCTACGTCCGCAAGCTCGCCAAGATGGCCAAGACGAACAGCGGCTTCGACCGGACCGCGCGCTACCAGTGACGCGCGTCCCGTCCGATCAGAACAAGCGCTTCAGCAGCCCAACGTTGGTCTTGCCGAGCTCGACGACCGAGTCGCCACGACCGCTGATGATCGCCTTGGCCATGTAGAGCGTGAAGCCCTTCATCTGCTCGAGCGTGATCTTAGGCGGCATCGACAGCTCGGTGCGCGCCGTCACCGCATCGAGCAGCGCGGGTCCCGGATGTGCCAGGACGTCGCGGATGCCGGCCTCCACCTCGCCCGGATCGGTGACCCGCACGCCGTGGATCCCGATCGCGCGCGCCATCGCCGCGAAGTCCGGATTATCGAGCGCGACGCCGGTTTCGACCAGCCCCGCCGCCTTCATCTCCATCTCGACGAAGCCCAAAGTACCGTTGTTGAAGACGATGATCTTCACCGGCAGCCCGAGCTGACGGACGGTGAGCAGCTCTCCCATCAGCATCGCCAGGCCGCCATCGCCCGACAGCGTGACGACCTGGCGATCCGGGAAGCTGGCCTGCACGCCGATCGCCTGCGGCAACGCGTTGGCCATCGATCCGTGGTTGAACGATCCGATCAGCCGGCGGCGCCCGTTCATCTTCAGATAGCGCGCCGCCCAGATCGTCGGCGTGCCGACGTCGCAGGCAAACACCGCATCGTCCGCCGCGATATCGCTGACGACTCGGGCGACGTGCTGGGGATGGATCACGCCGCTGCCGGGGGTGCCATCGGCGAGCTCGTCGAGACCCTTGCGCGCGTCGGCGTAATTGTCGCGCGCGGATTTCAGGAACGCGCCGTCGCGGGCGCCCGTCAGATGCGGCATCAGCGCCGCGAGCGTCGCGCCGACATCGCCGACCAGCCCGATATCGATCGCGGTCCGCCGTCCCAGATTTTCGGGAAGCAGGTCGATCTGCGCGACCTTGGCGTCGACTGGATAGAATTGGCGGTAGGGAAAGTCGGTGCCGAGCATCAGCAGCACGTCGCAGCCCATCATCGCATCGTACCCGCTCGAAAAGCCGATCAACCCGGTCATGCCGACATCATAGGGGTTGTCGTATTCGACGAACTCCTTGCCGCCGAGCGCGTGGACGATCGGCGCCTGGAGCCGTTCGGCGACTTCGAGCAGTTCGGCGTGCGCGGTCCGACACCCGCGGCCGGCGAGGATCGTCACCTTGCCGGCACCGTTCAGGAGCGTGGCCAGCTCGGCGATATCGGCGTCCGCCGGGACCGTCATGGCGCGCGGCGGCAACAAGGCGCCCGCCGACCGCGCCAGCGTCCCGGTGGTGGAGCGCAACGCGACATCGCCCGGCATCGCGACGACCGAAACACCGCGGTGGCCGACCGCGGCGCGGATCGCGGTTTCCAGCGTGCGCGGCATCTGGTCGGCGTCGGAGATCGTCTCGCAATACACGCTGCATTCGCGGAAGAGCGCCTCGGGACGCGTTTCCTGGAAATAGTTCGAGCCGATCTCGCCGCTCGGGATCTGCGCGGCGATCGCCAGCACCGGCACCCGGGTCCGGTTGCAGTCGTACAGGCCGTTGATCAGATGCATGTTCCCGGGGCCGCACGACCCGGCGCAGACCGCGAGCCGACCGGTCAATTGCGCCTCGGCACCCGCGGCGAACGCAGCCGCCTCCTCGTTGCGCATATGGATCCACTCGATCTTTCCCTGGCGCCGCAAGCTGTCGGTTAGCCCGTTGAGGCTGTCGCCGACCACCCCGTAGATGCGCTCGACCCCGGCCAGATGCAGCGTTTCGGCGAACAGGTCGGCGATGACGGTCTTCGGCATGAAACGGCTCCAGGCAATTTGAATGTTCGCTGTCGATCAAACGACGGACAGGACGCAAACGCGTTTCACGTCGGTAGGGATGCAGCGCGCGCAACCTTTCACCCAAAGCCTGCTTGCGCGACACGGACGGAACGGCTTTGGGTCACCCCCGTCGGAAGCGCCCTTCGAGAGAGTTCAGGTACACCATGGCCCGCAAGCATTCGAAACACATGCCCTATGAAGACCCGCAGGCGGCGGAGGAGCACGACGTTCCCCCGGCGGTGCCATGCTGGTTGTGCGGCCGCCCGACCGGGACGACGATCGTCTGGCATCACCCGGTGCCGAAAAGCCGGGGCGGGCGCGATGTCGTGCCGATGCACCCGGTCTGCCAGCAGACGCTGACCACCAATTTCACCAATTCGGAACTGCAGCGCGCCGGGATGGATGTCGACAGCCTGCTTGCCAATCCGACCATCCGCAAGTTCGTCGACTGGGTCGCGAAGAAGGATCCCGATTTCACCGCGTCGCCGGCCAAGAAGACCCGCTGAGGCGTGCCCGTGGACGTTCATCCGGTAACCCCGGACGGCCGCTACTTCGTCGTCCGCGGCAGGCTATGGCGTCGCGCCGATCCCTCGCTATCCGAGGACCGCCGTACCGCGCTGGTCGCCGAGCTGATGCAGGCCAGACGCGCGGTGGGGGTCGCGTTGCGCAAGGCCGACAAGGCGGCATTGGCGGAGGCGCGGGCGGGCGTCGATCGTGCGAAGGTCGCGCTCGGCGAACGCGGGCCGGTCTGGTGGGATGACGGCACACCGGACCTCAACCGCCGCATGGTCGCCAACACGCCCTATGCGGAGTGGTTCGAAAACGGCGCAAACGATCAGAGGTGAACGCCCCGACACGGGCCGAAGGCGGCGGATGGACGCCGTGACGATGGATCCTTCATGACGCCGACGCCTGAAAAACGACGCGGTGCCAATAACATACAACCTAACGAAGTATTCGCTGCCACGACGTCGGAACCGCGAAACCGCCGTCGGATGCGCCCCGTTTTGTGCAAAATCGCTCCTTCGATTGGACCCGTAACGGACACATTTCAGCCAAAACGAATTGCCAAACGGATCGGGCCGGGACCTTGGTCGCCGGGAAATACCACTACAGATGAGGTGAGGGAATGAATTCTAACTTTGCAAAGCGTTCGGCAGTTGCGATGATCCTGCTCGGTTCGGTCAGCCTCGGCGGCTGCGCGACCAAGGGCTATGTCAACGATCAGATCGCCACGGTGAACACCCGCATCGACGGCATCGACGGACGTCTGCGCACGGTCGAGGGCGTATCCGGCCAGGCGCTGACCCAGGCCCAGGCTGCAGCCGGCCAGGCACAGCAGAATGGTCAGCGGATCGACCAGCTCAACGGCCGCGTCGATGGCGTCGACCAGCAGATGCAGCAGCTCCAGAAGCAGCGCGCGCGCAAGCCGCGCGGCTGATCGCCGAACACCTAATGCCGGGTAACCGGCACTTGTAACGGAAAACGGCTCTGCTAAATCGTCGAATGATCAATCTTCGAACGATGGCGTCAGAGCCGTTTTCTTTTGCGTTTCGGATCGCCGCCTTGGTGTCGCTTGTGGCGGCACCTTGCCTCGCGAATGCCCAGACCGCCGACGCCAGCACTCGACCTGCCAAGAAAGCGGCGAACGCGAAAACCGGTCCTGCCAAGCGCCCGTCGGTAAAAGGCACGTCTGGAAAGGGCGCATCTGCAAAACGCCCACCTTCAAAACGGAAGGTCGCGAGCGTTGCTCCCCCGGTGCCCGCTCCCATTCCGACAGAATCCGCATCTCGGGTGATGGCTTGGGTCAAGGCGGCGCAGGACAACGCCACCCTCCCCTATATCGTCATCGATAAGCCGGCCGCTTTGCTCTATCTGTTCAAGGCAGACGGCACGTTGCTCGGACAGACGCCCGTCCTGCTCGGCATCGGCATCGGCGACGATTCGACCCCGGGGGTCGGGGCCAAGAAGCTCGAAGACATCGGGCCCGCCGAACGGACGACACCCGCTGGTCGGTATGTCGCCAAGTTCGGTCGCGCGTTCGGCCATGAGCGCGTGCTCTGGGTGGACTACGCCAATTCCGTCGCGATCCACGCGGTCATCACCACCAACAAGAAAGAGAAGCGCGTCCAGCGGCTCCTGTCGCCGTCGCCCGACGACAACCGGATCTCGTTCGGCTGCGTCAACGTCGGCACGCCCTTCTATACGCGCAAGCTCAGCCCGCTGTTCAAGAAGGCCGGCGGCGTGGTCTACATCCTGCCGGACACGAAGACGCTGGACGAGGTATTCCCGCGCCTCCGCCTGCTGCCGTATCTCGACGGCGCGGCGCAAAGCGATCCCGCTGCATGACCGTTACACCCGCTCGATCGAAGAGAAGAACCGCATGATCCTGTTGATGATTGCCGCACTCGCCGCGTCGAAAGCGCCCGTCGTGGTCAGTTCGCTGACGACCGAGCAACTGGTCAGCGACTGTCGCGGCAAGGACACCGATCCTGCCGCCACCTTCTGCACCGGCTATATCATCGGCGCGTTCGACACGCTGTCGCAGGCGCGCCAGATCTGTCCGAAACCCGCGACCGCCTCGACGCTGGAGACCGTCGCGTCGGTCCGTCGATACCTGCGCATGCACGACGAGCAATGGACCGATGCGCCATCCTTCGTCGTGCGGAACGCGTTACGGGCGAAATTTCCGTGCGGAAGCACCGCGGTCAAGCAGAAGCGCAAGTAAGCCTGTCAGGCGGACGCGTCGTCCGCCGCTTCGTAGATATCCGGGAAACCGTAGGCGGACGGCGGATCGTCGAACGTGCCGCGTGCGAACACCACGACGTCGCCAGCCGCCACGTCCAGCTTGGCCCAGCTGTCCCAGCCGACATGGATGAAGTCCGGCGGGCCGAAGATACGGATCGCACGCGAATATTCGTCTCCCCGAAACCCGACGAAATGCAGCGCGGGACGGTGCGAAGGGTTGGCATCGTTCATCACAGCATCGGCGTAGCGGCAGAGACCGGAACACGCCGAACCTTGGCATGACTCACGCTTAGGATCGCCGCCGGCCGCCGGTCGACACCGGTCCCTTTTCCTCCGCCGCGAGCCTGCGCCAGCGGTCGAACCGCTCCGGGGTCAGCGTCCCCGCAGCGATCGCCGCCTGAATCGCGCAGCCCGGTTCGACGCGGTGCGAACAGTCCGAGAAGCGGCACTCCTGCGCGATCAGCGTGAAATCGTCGAAGACCTCGGCGATGCCCGAGGCCGCCTCGGACAGTTGCAGCTCGCGCATCCCCGGCAGATCGAGCAGCCACCCGCCCTGTTCGAGCCGATGCATCTCGCGCACCGTCGTGGTGTGGCGACCGGTCCCGTCGATGGCGCGGATCGCCTGGGTCGCGATACTGTCGGAGCCGCGCAACGTATTGACGAGCGTGGACTTGCCGACGCCCGACGATCCGAGAAACGCCACGGTCTTGCCCGGACCGCACCACGCCGCGAGCCGCGCGACGTCGGCCGGGTCGCGGCCATTGACCGTCTCGACCAGCAAACCCGGTTCGATCGCGCGCGCCGCCGCCGCGAAGGTTTCCGGCGTATCGGTCAGGTCGGACTTGGTCAGCACCACAACCGGCTGCACGCCGACCTCGCGCGCCAGTACCAGATACCGCTCCAGCCGCGCGACGCTGAAATCCTGGTTGCACGACGCGACGATGAACACGGTGTCGACGTTGGCCGCGATCATCTGGTCCTTGCGCGGATCGGCCGGCGAGCGTCGTTTGAACAGGTTGATCCGCTGGAGGACGCGGATCGGATGCCCCATCGCATCGTCGAACAACAGCCAGTCGCCGACGGTCGGGTGGTCGTCGGTCGGCTGCGCGCCGGGGATGTAGGGCGAGACAAAGTCGCGCGATCCCTCGCCCGCCACCGCGATCTTGCCGCGGTGGACCGCCATCACTCGGACCGGATGGCAGTGCTGTGCCTCCTCGTCCGAAATCTGCTCGCTGAAATGCGCGGTCCAGCCAAGGTCTGCCAAGGTGTCGGTCGTCGGTGTCATCGGGGCACTATAACCGCTTTCGATCGACCGGCATCGAATATTGCAGTGTTCGATCAGCGGCTGATAGTTTCGGCTGATCGTCAGCTCGTCGACGCGTATCCGCACATTCCGTAGCGTAAAACATAACCAAACTCGTACAATTATACGATCCTGTCATAAAACGGTATCGAATCGGTCCTAGCTGCCCGGTCGACGGACGTGTCAGTCCGCCCAACCATCCCAGGGGGGAAACCATGAACACGACACTCCCGATGCCGGTACGCCGGCAGCGATCGCGCGCGCTTGCTCTTTTGACCCATGTCGCCCGCGGGGCGCTGGCTGCCGCGATCGTCGTCGTCCCCGGCACGGCTGCGTTCGCGCAGACCAGCCCGGCCGCCGCTACGACGGACGACACGCTGCCCAAGCAAACCGTCAGCGAAGCGATCACCGGCGACATCGTCGTCAACGGCCGTCGCCAGCAGACCGCGCTCGCCGAGGAGCATGACGCGGTCGGCGTCATCGACATCGTCACCACCGGCGACGTCGCGATCCATTCGCAGACCGGGATCGCCGATCTCGCCAAGCAACTGCCCGGCATCTCGGTAAGCCGCGACCAGGGCCGCAACCAGAGCGCGACCGGCGAAGCCCAATATGTCTCGATCCGCGGGTTCGACACCGGTTACAACGCCTACACGCTCGACGGCCTGCGCCTGCCGCAGGTCGCCGGCAGCTCGCGGGCGATCTCGCTCAACCTGTTCTCGCCGTTCGCGGTCGGCGCGATCGCGGTCGACAAGACGCCCGGGGCGGCCAAGGATTCGGACTCGATCGCAGGCATCATCGACCTGCGGACGCCGACCGCGTTCGACTTCTCGACCGACTTCACGCGCGCTCGCGTCCTCGCCCAAGGCGCACAGCTCGCGCTCGATCGCAAGCAGAAGGGGTTCGGCGGCGCGGTCGGCATCGATGCCGCGCGGCGCTTCGGCAGCGACCATCAGTTCGGCGTCTATGTCGCAGGCTATTACGAGGAGCGTGCCAACGCCGCGGAATCGACCGCGGTGCAGAACGACTACAAGACCACCGCCTTCAACGTCGGCACCGCCCGCGCCAACGGGAACGCGCTGTCGGCCGACGGCGTCCAGTGGAATTTCTATAACAACGAGATCAAGCGCTACGGCGCGACCGGCTCGCTCGACTATCACGGCGACCCCGTCGAACTGTTCGCGCGAGTAAACTACGCGACCTATCTCAACACCAACACGATGAACCAGACCGGGCTGCGCAACGAACTGACGCGCGGCCAGACCAACTCCAACCCGGTCCGCACCCTGACCGGCGGCGGCACGACGCAGTCATACAATGCCGCTGGCGTCTACACCCCGCTCGGCATCAACCCGGCCAGCTATTTCCGCACCGAGGACGTCGAGCAGGAGCTGTTCTCCGCACAACTCGGCGGCAAGGCCCACTGGAACGGCTTCACCGCCTCGCTCGAAGGCGCCTATGCCGACGGTCGGTTCGACCAGCCGCAGCGGATCGAAGCGGCGTTCCGCGGGATCGCCTATAACGGCACCGCGAACAACACCGGGCCTGCGACGCAAGGGGTGATTGTCGATCTGTCGAACCCGAAGTCGCCGCGACCGGTGCTGTCGTCGGGTGCCAGCGCCTATGTTGCGTCGCTCGACCGGCCGAGCCAGCTCTACATCCAGCAGGGCTACGACTATCTGTCGGAGGTCAAGAAGACCGTGAAGGGCAGCATCGGCTGGGACGGCACCGGCGTGCTGACCAACGTCGCGATCGGCGGGCTGTACGAGGATTCGGACCGGGACGGTCGCTCGCTGGCGCCCGACGTCACGCGCTACCGGTTCCTGACGCCGCTTCAGAACGGCACCGTGCAGGGGCCGACGATCAACCAGTATAACGGCCATGTGCTGACCGACTTCCTCGATTATTATCCATCGCGCGGGATCAAGGTCCTCGACCGCAGCCAGCTCGATTCCCAGGTCAGCCAGTATGTGAACCAGTCGCTCGTTGCACCGACAGTGATCAACCAAGGGCTGCTGAAGGGCAACGAAAAGCGCAAGGCGGCCTATGCGACGGCGACGCTGACGATCGGGACGCTGGAGGTGATGCCGGGGCTCCGGTATGAGGACAACAGCTTCCGGGCGCGGTATTTCTCGACCAACGCGAACGGTGTCGGCGGCAATTTCATCGATGCCGGACGCGACTACGATCACCTCGACCCCAGCCTGCTGGCGGCATGGAAGCCCGACGCGCGGTTCGTCGTCCGCGGTGCGGTGCGATCGAGCTATGCGCGTCCGGCCTTCGACCAGCTCGCCGGCCCGACCCAGCCGAGCGAGGCCGATTCCAGCGGCAACATCACCGTCACCCGGCCCAACCCGAACCTTAAACCGGTCGAGGCGTGGAGCTATGACGCGGGCGTGGAATATTACGGCGGCGTCGGCCGCTACCTTCAGGTCGCGCTCTATTACAAGACGCTCAAGAACATCCTCGTGCCGACCGGGACGCGCTCGATCGGCGACACCGTCGGATCGGTGACGACGATCCAGCCCGCCAACGGCCGAGACGGCAACGCACGCGGTATCGAGGCGTCGGGCCGCTTCACGATCGGCGACATGCTGGCGTCGAAATTCCTCGGCAATTTCGGGATCGGCGGCAACATCACGTACCAGCACACCGAAGCGAACTATCAGATCTCGGCGACCGACATCCGGAAATCGACCCTGCCGCAGGCGCCGAACCTGATCTACAATGCCGAGATCTTCTATGCCGCCGGCCAGTTCCGCACCAACCTGTCGTACAACTACACCGGTCGTTTCCTGGCTAGCGTGCAGGACAGCCAGCCCGACATCTACGTCCAGCCGATCGGCGAGATGAACTTCGGCCTCGCCTTCGCCGCCACCGAAAACCTCGAGATCGGCGTGGCGGCGCGCAACCTGCTCGACCAGCACACCTATTGGGCGACGGTCGGCAAGTCGGAACGCTACATCTCGAACGATCGCAACGGCGGCTACATGAACACCGGCCGGGTGTTCCAGTTCAGCCTGACGATGAAGATGTAAAAGCTGGGATCACCGCCGTTCGCTCGTGAGGGGCGACCGGCGGTCATCGACTGGTCACTGGCCGCGCCGTCATGGTATATAGGCCAGGACAGTGTGCCCAAACGCGGGGGAGCTTTGGAAACCGATGCTGTTGATCATGGCGGCACTGACGGTCGAACTTCTCGGACCGGTGACAGCCGGCTCACCGCCTGTCACGACGACATTCGCATCGACGGCGCGGACGTGCAACGTTCTACAGGCGGCCTATACCGCCACGACAAACTCGCGATCGACAGCGTATCCCCCGGATGTACAGGCTGCTTCCCGCATCCTGTCCGTCCAGAGCTGGACGCCCGACTTCAAGGCTTCGCTTTCGCTGTCTTCGCAAGAGTTCGAGGACATGGCGGGCAATGCGACGGCCTATGCGGTGCCCAACTTCAAGCCTGCATGTGAATGGAAGGGGAAGCGTGGCGCGGCGACCGACGAAGAGGGCCACGCCAGGTACGTGACGTTCACGGCTCCGATTTTCGCAAAAACCGGACGTCTCGCGCTCGTCGAAGTGTCTTTTCGCGAACAGGATTCCTTCGGATACGGGCTGATCTGCGTCGTCCGGCGGCCGCAGGCGACGTGGTCGGCGACCTGCGTGCGGAGCTGGATCACCTGATCGCGGTCGCTTCGTCCCGGATCGGGTTGCGGGCCTCACCCCGCGCTAGAAGTTCGGGTCGAAGTTGAAGAAGATCGGGTTCGACAGCGCGACCATGTTGCCGCTGAGCGCCATCGAATTGGGCACCTGCGGATAGGGCGTCTGCGGGCCCTCGACGGTGACGCGGTAGTAGGTGCGACCGTGGACCGGCGGCGTGTCGGTAAACGTCGCCGATCCGGTCGCGGGGTCGCTGGTATAGGCGCCGAAATCCTCGCCGTCCTTGACCACCTTGATCTTGTACGCCGCGCCCTTGATGCCGCCACCGACCAACTTCACCTGAAACGTCACCGGCTTGCCGGTCGACGCGGCGTTGTCGCCCATCATCATGTCCATCCGGCCATCGCCGTCGCGGTCCGCCATCAGCTCGACCCGCGGATCGTCGGGATTGGCACTGACCGAGACGCGGCCGTTGCCGAGCGCATCGATCACGCCCTGCGCGGTGCGCGTCTTGGCGAAGACCCAGGTCGTCGGCGTACCGACATAATTGGCGGTCGCCTGGATGCTGTTGGGCACCGCCTGCGCGGCGGTATCGGGGATGCCGTGGTGCGAATCGCTGCCGCCGCGCCCGGTCAGCTTGCGACCCGATCGGAGCATATCGTCCCAGATCATCATCGCGTTGAGGTTCGTCGGCCAGACCGCCGAGTTCCAGACTTCGATCGAATCGACCATGTCGTAGGAGAAGCCGAAATGATCCTTGCCGCTCGGATGGTTCGCCGACAGATGGATGCCGAGCGATTTCTTGACCGCGAGAATCTTCGCATCGCGCTCGTCCTCGACGTCGAACAGGCGCTGGTGGTCGTACGGCTTGGCCGAAAAGACGTTGCCGTGGCCACGCACCGTCGTCCATTCCGCGCCGTACAGCAGGATCACCGACTTCGACTTGAACTCGGGGTCGGACCAGGTGTTGTGCGCGACATCGCCGTGGACGTGATTGTCGTGGTCGGTGATCGCCAGGTAATCGAACCCGGCGTTTTCGGCGAAGCGGATGATCTTCGCCTCGGGGTTGTTGCTCGAATCGGCGCTGTGGCGCGAATGAAGATGGAGATCGCCCTTCAGCCACTGGCCCTCCGTCAGGCTGGCAACCGGCGGGATCTTCGGATCGACGGCAACAGGAGCAGCCGCGTCTGCCGAGGAGGATACAAACAGGAGCGCGACGAGCGCGAGACGATCGAGCATGGGTATCCTTCCGGCTTAGAAGCGGTAGCTGACGGCGGCGCGGACGTTGCGCTGGTACAGCGAGCTGCCGATGAAGACCGCCTGCCCCGCCTCGCTGCTGTCGATCGTCCCCGCGCGAGGATTGCCGTTGGTCAGGCCGAGCGTGTTGGTGACATTCTGCGCGATCAACTGAAGCTGCAGCTTCGGCGTGACGTTGACCTGCGCCTGCAGGTCGACGCTGACATAGGACGGCAGACTGATCTTGTTGGCGACGTCGGTATAAAGCTGGCCGGAATAATTGACGTCGGCCTGCACGCGGAGCGTGTCGCCGAACAGCGTTACACCAGGGGTCACACGAAAAATGTTCTCGGGGATGCCATTCAGGCGGTGATGCGAATAGTCGGTGAGCATGCCCGCGCTGTTGGTGTAGACGAAATCGGAGAAGCGCGAGTCCTGGTAGGTCCAGGAGCCGTGCAGGTCGAACCACGCGACGGGGCGGATCGTCGCCTCAAGTTCGACGCCCTTCGTAATCGTGTCGCCGTACACCGTGACCGGCGACAGCAGGCCGTTGGCGAGCGTGCGGAAATCGCTGATCTGATAGCTGTTGTAGACGGTGCGGAAGCCGGTCGCGTAGAAATCGATCGGGCCGCGCGAGTATTTGATCCCGCCCTCCAGCATGTTGAGCGTCTGCACCACCGGCGTCGCACCCGCATTGGTGATGAAGTTGGAGACTGCCGGCAGCCGAAACGTGTCGGTGTAGCGCACGAACGCGCCGACATAGGGGTGGAGCTGATAATTGGCGCCCGCCGTCCAGGCGAACCCGTCATATCTGCGCGAGAACGGCGTGAAGACGCCCGTGCCGGTGCCGACCGAGTCATCGGCGAGCGTGGGGCTCTGGCCCAGATTGACCTTCCGCGCGCCCTCGACCGCACCGCTTGTCTTGATCCGTTCGTAGCGGACGCCGCCGTCGAACCGCAGCTTCGGCGTGATCTGCCACTCGTCGCTCGCATAGACCGCGATGTTGTCCGAAATGCCGTTGGCGTTGGCGAACTCAGCGCCGTAGCCGACGATGCCGCCTTCGGTCAGCGACGCGAGCTTGTTGCCGCTGGCGTCGAGCCGGTAGACGTCGAGCAGGTCGGCATGGTTCTTGACGTCGGTCAGCACCGACGCGGTGTTCGCGCCATATCGCTCGTTCTCGCGCGCATAATAGAAGCCGATGGCGAGATCGTGATGGCCGAGCAGGTCGAGCTTGCCCACGACCCGCGTGTCGTTGATGAACTCGCTCAGCGGCACGGTATGCGTCCGCGCGAGATCGACCAGCGCGAGCCCGTTGCCGTTCTGGTTGGCAATATCGAACGCGGTGCCAGTATCGCGGTAGAACAGTCCGAGCGTCTGCCCCGCCGAGGCGTTGATCGCCTTGCCGTAATTCGCGTTCAGGAAGGTCTGCGCGGGTGATACATTGTACGGCGTGATGCTGTTGCGCTGCGTGAAGCTGTCGCGGTAGCGCGTGTTCTGCTGGATCTTGATCGTGTCGGTCAGCTTGTATTCGGCTTGCGCGCTGAGCTGCGTGAGGCGGACCGTGCTGCCGACCGCATTGTCGAATGCGATCGGTCCAGTAGGGGTCCGAAACGTCAGATGTTGCGTGTCCGGGCCGGCGATATTGTCCTTGCGGTTGTCGAGGCCGGGAACGCTGACGACGTCGCCGTCCGCGTTGGTGGTGTAGATGCCGCCGCCCCAATAGCCGACGCGTTCGTCGATGCGCTTGACGCCGAACGACACCGAGCCGCGATCGAAATCGCGCGAGAGCGTCGCGCGGATCTGGCCGCCCTGGTCCTGCCTGAAGCCCGAATGGTGCTGGCCGTCGGACAGCCGGTAATAACCCCCGGTGAAGAAATGCCAGCCGGTGTCGCCGATCGGTCCGCCGAGCCAGCCGTCAACGCGGTGCGAATTGTAGCTCGATCCTTCGTAGCGGATCAGCCCCTCGAGCGTATCGCCGCCGCGCCGCGAAATGAAGTTGATCGCCGCGCCGGGGGCGTTGGAATAGAAGATCGCCGACGGTCCGCCGCGGACGACCTCGATCCGCTCGACGGTCTGGTCGACCCGCAGCGACTGGTCGCCGTTGAGCCAGCCGAGCCCGGGATCGCCCTGGATCGGAATGCCGTCCTCGAGCAGCGCGACGGTCTGGAACCCGTCGCTAGGGATACCGCGGACGCGGACGCCCGCACTGACCTCGCCCGAGGTCGGCGTGGTATAGAACCCCGGCACCTGCTTCAGCGCTTCGGCCACCCCGACCGGCGCGCGCAGTCGGAGATCGCGGTCGGAGATCGTCGAGATGGCGTAGCTCGTCTCGACCTTGCGCTGGCCTTCGGTACCGGCGCGGCCGGTCACGACGATGTCGTCGCCGTTCGTATCTCCGCCACCTTGGCCGCCTGCGGGAACGCTGGGTGTTGTCGCGGTCTGCGCGAGAGCGGGCTGTGCGACGAGCGCGCTAGTAGAGAGCGCGGTGGCCAAGGCCACGCGCGACACGAGAATACGGGTCATCATTAATTCCCACCCAGCCAAACGCTGGGCAGACCTATGATAGTCTTTGGTATCGTTTTTGTGACAAGGCGGTAGCAATACCAGATGCGCGCAACTGTGCGCCGAGCACGGAACTCAACTTGCGGCTTGCCGCTTCAAAGACGACCGCTCGCCGACCTCAGCGAGCAACCGATATTCTCGGCGCAATGCCTCGCATCGCAACGCCTTAGCGCGTATATGGAGCGCATGATGAAATCGTCGCATCGAACGGCCGATCACGGGGCCAGACGCTGATGTCGTGGGTCGAGAAACTCGCGATCGTCGCCGGCATGGTGCTGTTCATGGAGTGCTTCGCCTGGGCGGCGCACAAATACGTGATGCACGGCTGGGGTTGGGGCTGGCATAAATCGCATCACGAAGAGCATGACGGGTGGTTCGAGAAGAACGACTATTATGCCATCGTGTTCGCGATCGTGCCGATCATGCTGTTCGTCGTCGGCCTGTGGTGGGAGCCGCTCTGGTGGGGCGCGCTCGGCATCACCGTCTATGGCGGGATCTACGCGTTCGTCCACGACATGCTGGTGCATCAGCGCGGCGGGTTTCGCTGGGTACCCAAGCAGGGCTATTTCAAGCGGTTGCTGCAAGCGCACCGGCTTCACCACGCGGTCGAGGGCAAGGACGGCACGGTCAGCCACGGGTTCCTGTTCGCGCGCAAGCCGGCCGTGCTGAAGGCGCAGTTGCGCGCCAATGCCGATCCCCAGCGCCGCGTCGCACGATCTGCGCAGGCGGCCCCGTCGGTAGCGGCGGATCAGTGAGCGGCGCCTATCCCCTGCCCCCGGCCTCGCGCGGCGCTGCGGCTCGGCGTCAGGCGTGGATCGGCCTGTCGCTTGCCGCGGCGATCGTCGCGGCGTGGCTTGCGATCCACATCACCGGAATCTTCTTCTGGCGGTGGAGCCTGGCCACCGTGCCGATCGCCGTCGTGATGGTGGTCGTGCAGACTTGGCTCAGCACCGGTCTCTTCATCGTCGCGCATGATTCGATGCACGGCGCGCTGGCGCCCGGCTATCCGCGGCTCAACCGCCTGACCGGCGCGACCTGTCTCTCGCTGTACGCCTGCCTGTCCTACGCGACCTTGTTGCCGCAGCATCATCTCCATCACCGCCATGCCGGCACCGCGGGCGATCCCGATTTTCATGGTGGCGATCCGAGCTTGCTCGGGTGGTTCGGACAGTTCTTCCGCACCTATTATTCGCACGGGCAGATCGTTCGCATCACGCTCGTCGCATTAGTCTACACGCTCGTGCTGGGCGCGCCGCTGGGGAATATCGTCGTGTTCTGGGCGGTGCCCGCACTCGGTGCGGTGTTGCAGTTGTTCGTGTTCGGCACCTGGCTGCCGCACCGCGAGCGCGACGAACCGTTTGCGGACCACCATCACGCGCACAGCGCCAAGATCCCGCCGCTGCTGTCGCTGCTGACGTGCTTTCATTTCGGCGGCTATCATCACGAACATCACCTGTCGCCGGGTACGCCGTGGTGGGGCCTGCCCGCCCGACGTCGCGCCCTGACGGTACGAACCGGCCACCCCGAACCGGCACGACGCGCGCTATGATGCTGGCCATTCTGCTGTCCGCGATCGCTATGACCGTCATCGTTGGCGTCCGCTATCTTGCCGTCTCGGGCGCGTTCGCATGGGCGACGCGGCGGAAGCATCCGGGCCTGTATATGGGCCTCGACCCGCAGGTCCGGCGCGAGATCGTCTGGAGCCTCGCCTCGGCGGCGATCTACGGCGTTCCCGCCGGGGTGGTTGCCTGGGGCTGGCAGCATCGCGGCTGGACCCGCGTCTATGCGGACATCCACGCGTATCCGCTCTGGTACTGGCCGGTCTCGGTGCTGCTCTATCTGCTGCTCCACGACGCGTGGTTCTACTGGACGCATCGCTGGATGCACCGGCCCGCGCCGTTCAAGCTCGCGCATGCGCTGCACCATGCCAGCCGACCGCCGACCGCCTGGGCGGCGATGGCGTTCCATCCGATAGAGGCGCTGACCGGCGCGGTCGTGATCCCGTTGCTGGTCTTCGTCGTGCCAATCCATATCAGCGCCCTTGCTGTCATCCTGACGATCATGACGGTCATGGGCGTCACCAACCATATGGGCTGGGAGATCTTCCCGAAGTTCATGTGGTCGGGACGGCTTGGCGGCTGGCTGATCACCGCCAGCCATCACCAGCGGCATCACGAACTCTACGCGTGCAACTACGGCCTGTATTTCCGGCACTGGGACCGGTTGTGCAGCACCGATCGCGGCGTCGGCGACTTCCTCCGCGAACACGCACGCGCCGAACGCCGCGCGGCCGCGGCCGATGCGGCTGGCGTGCCGGCTACCGCCGATGGATCAAGCTCCCTACAGTCGGGGCGGTAAGTTCGGGCGATCGCTCGATCATTCGAGCGTAAGTCCTACGGTCTGGCTCCTTATCGCACCGGGCGCGTTTTCGCTTCCATCTGAGGGAGATGACAATGACCGACGCCACTGCCGTAAGCGCCCGCCAGCGCGAGATCGCGACCGAGCACCTGCTGTTCAAGCTGATGGAATATGTCGAGACGCAGCATCCCGGCTTGCTCGATTTCATGGAAGACAGTCTGGATCACCTCGGCGATCCCGCGACCGACGCTACTAAGGATGACGAAGGTGTTCGCCGGATCGCACGCCGAATGATCGTCGGCGCGCGTAAGGAAACCGCTAACTGATCGCGCGAGGCCGCCACTTATAGCGCGGCAACCACGCGACATATCGCGCACCATCGCAAACAGAAAAGGCGGCCCTCGCGAGAAGGCCGCCTTTCTTACTCTCGACAAACGATGGTTAGAACTTGAAGTTCGCACCAGCGCGGAACGTACGACCGATGACACCGGCATAATGCCAGGTCGGCAGGTAGTTGGTCCCCGAATACGACGCCGGCGCGACCGGTGCCTTCTCGTTGGTGAAGTTGCCGACGTTGAAGTTGAACGAGAACTTGTCGTTAACTTCGACCGATACGTTCAGATCCGCATAGATGAACCGCTTGATGTAGCAGAACTTGTCGCCCGTCCCGTACAGGTTGTTCGCGCAGCTCAGGTCGATGTTGCCGGCGTCGTCCGGCGCGACCTCATCTGCGGCCACCGCCTTGATCCGCGACACGTAATAGGTCGTCGCGGTCAGCGAGAACGCACCGAATTGCAGCGTGTTCTGCCAATTGCCACGGATGCGCGGCGTCCCTGCACCCGACGACAGCTCGTACGGTCCAAGCGTACCGGCATATTTCTGGACGACACCGTCGCCATTGTCGACATTGTACTTGAACAGGCGGGTCACATCGATGCGGCTGATGAACCGCGCTTCGCCGCCGAGCGGGACATTGACGTTCGCGCCCAGATCGATGCCCGACACGGACTGGCTCGCCGCGTTGACGTACGGCGCATTGATGATGAGCACGCGGGGCAGCGCGGCCGGAAAGAGCGGATCGATCGCGTCGACTGCCGATACCGTGTAGCCGGCGGGCAGCGGCGTACCGGCGAAATAGGCGGCCCGGGCATCGGAAGACTGCGGCCCCGTGACGATCACGTTGGTCTTCTTGATGTTGTAGTAGTCGACCGTGAAGCTGAACCAGGGGGTCGGCTCGATCACGACGCCACCGGTGAAGCTGCGCGACTTCTCAGGCTTCAGATCGGGGTTGCCGGTGAAACCCGAGCCCAGGCTGTAAGCCAGATTGTACGGGTTGCCGTTGGCCTGGCATGACGTCAGCGAGCCCGTGCCGCCGTGCGCGAGGATGAAGCTGCACGGCGGCGTAACCGTGACGAACCCGGCATAGCTCGACCGTGCGTTGTTCTCGGCGAACGTCGGTGCGCGGAAGCCCTTCGAATAGGTACCGCGGACTGCGATCTGCTTGATCGGCGTGAACTTCGCACCGATCTTCGGCGAGAAATTGCTGAAGCCTTCCGAGTAATGATCGTAGCGGCCCGACCCGTTGATCTCGAGCGTGCTCAGGACCGGCGCGTTGATCTCGAAATAGCCTGCGGTCACGGTGTGCGACCCGAACGCCGCCGACGTGTTGGCATAGCGATCGAGGTTCGCGTTGAGGCTGTTGTTCTCCTCCACCTCATGACGGATCTGACCGCCGACGGCGACCTGAAGCGGGCCACCCGGCAGGTCGAACAGCTGCTTGCTGATCGACGCGTCGAGCGAGGCGAGCGAGGTGTGCGACCCGACTGAGAAGCGCGGCGCGACAAGATCGCGCGTCGCCTGGCTGTTCGCCGACGGATTGGCGAAATTGTAGGTGCCGGTGTTGATCGCCTGCTTCAGGCCGGCGATGTTGATCACGCCGAGCGAGTCGATGTTCAGGTTGTCCTTCGCACCGACCGCGTCGACCTGCCAGTTCCAGCCGCCCTCGAAGCTGCCGCGCAGGCCGGCGGCGCCGCGGATGACTTCGTTGGTGCGGATCTGGCTCGCAGGCAGATCGCCGAACAGATAATAGATGCGGGCCGCGCCGTTGGTCGGATCGCCGGCGAACGCGGCCGCATACGGGTTGTTGGTCGTGTTGAGCTGGCGATCGGCCGCGATCGAGCAGTTGATGCCCGCCGAGCAGACATACACCGGCAGGACGATGCCGGGGTTGTTGGAGGCCAGGGCCGGCGACGCACCATAGGGCTGCGTCTGGCGGATCGCGCTGGGCGGCCGCGTCTTGGTGACGACCTGGTTGTGCGAATAGCTACCCGAGACATAGCCTTCGATGGTGTCGGAAATCTTCAGGCTGAGACGGCTCGAGAACGCGTACCGCTCCTGCGCCGGCTGGATCTGGACATATTCCTTGGTGTTGTCGTGCTTGCACCCGGTGCCGCCGGCCGCCCCCGCGACGGTGTAGGTGCCGTTGGCGCAGTTGAGGTTGAGCGACGTATACGTTCCGGTCGCCGCCGCACCACCGGCGTACGGGTTGTTGAGATCGGTTTGCGTCGAGCGACGGACGACCGCGTTGATCGTCGCGGTGGTCAACGCGCTATCCGCGGCGTTACCGTCGACGCCGCCGATCGAGCTCAGATCGAGCGTGTTGAACGGGAACTTGCGATCGCTGACCGAGATCGCCGTGTCCTTCTGATACTCGCCGTTGACGTAGAAGTTGAACCCCTGGCGGTCATAGTCGCCGATACCGGCGGTCAGGTTGGCGCGGTAACGTCCACCGTCGCCCAGCTCGGAAATGCCGCCCTCGGCGGTGCCCGACACGCCGACGACGTGCTTCTTCATGATGATGTTGACGACGCCGCCGATCGCGTCGGCGCCATAGCTCGACGACGCGCCGTCCTTCAGCACTTCGATCCGCTCGACCGCGCTGAACGGGATCGAGTTCAGATCGACATAGGCGTTGTGACCGTCATCGTTGAGCGGGAAGTTGGTCGAGCGCAGTCCGTCGATCAGCACCAGCGTCGACGAGACGCCAAGGCCGCGCAACGACACCGCAGCGCCGCCCGCCGAGAAGCCGTTCTGGAACCCGGTCGAGATCGAGCCGGCGCCATCCGCGGAGATCGAGCGGACCGCATCGTTGATGTTGGTGATACCCGCGCGCTGCAGCGTCTGCGTGGTCAGCACGGTGACCGGCGACGGTGTCTCGGTGTCGGTCCGACGGAACAGCGAACCGGTGACGACGATCTCCTGACCGGTCGCATCGGCCGGCTCGGCCTTGGTCTCCTGCGGCGCGATCGTAGCGGGAGCCGGCGCGGTTGCCGAAGCGTCGGTGGTGGTGGTCGCATCCTGTGCAAAACCGGCGGCCGTCGAAAGAATGAATGCCAGCGGCGTAGCGGCCGCGAGCAGGATCGCCTTCGAGGTCGAATGAGATGTCGAGATCATGAAATAATTTCCCCCCAGTGGCCCCGAACGGTCGCTTTGACGATCCGTCCGGAACGATGTGTCCCGACCGCCGCGGCGCGGCTGATCAGGACTATGGGGAGAGAAGTGAGGTAACGTATCTGTCATGTAAAGCCGCAATGCTGGCGTGTGACGAACAGCGCGACATAGTGACGGAAATGACACAATCGGTGGCGTGAACACCGGTGAATTTGTAATATTTTCACTGGTCGGCGGCAGAGCGTACGAAAATTACATAAGGCCGTCGCCTCGTGACGCCGGTCAGCGGGCTGCGTCCGAGCCGCTGGAGTGATAACGGGGACTACGAAACGCCCTAACCAGCGTGCGCGCAGTTTGCGCGGGGCGGGCGTTCAGATGGTCTTACTGCGCGCTGCACTCGCGCTCGATTGCTCTAGCATTTCGACTGCCGCCACATGCCTTTACCCGGTGAACCACGGGGACTCACCCGACCCGAATAGGCGCTTAACGTAGAATGGGCTGGGCAATCAGCGCCCGTTCGGCAGCACAGCCGGCAACCGCCGGACGGGCGGCGGCGGGAGCCTGTCGTAGCGCCGATAGCTCGATCCGCGCCGCCGCGAGATCCGCCTGGAACGCGGGCGACGACGACAGCGCGGTCAACGTGGCACTCGCCGACAATCGGCCGGCTTCCACCGCACTGGCGTTATGCGCGCCACAGACGATGCGGCTCTCCCCGAACGCGCGACCGCGTGCGAGGATGGCGGTCGCGCGGTCGGGTGCGAGTTGTGCCAGCAAGGTCGCCCAGGTCCACCCCGCCGTGGTATGTCCCGACGGATAGTCGTAGCTGCCCTGCAATTCACCGACCGGCTGGCATACCGGACCTTTGTCGATCAGATAGGGGCGCTCTCGCTTGTAGAATGACTTCGCGATGCCGGTGTTGCGCGCCGTGTCGGAACCGGCTTTCTCGATCAGGCGCGCGGTCAGCGGTGCGTTGGCGGGCGTTAGCTCGACCCCCATCGCGCAACTGAAATCGCGCATCATGTCGCCCGTCCCGAGCTTCACGTCGTTGGTCGCCAGTCGCCAGCGCGGCGAGCCGACCAACGCACGCGTCTGGCGGAAGATCGCGCGGTCCGCCTGCCAGCGCGGGTCGTCCCGCTGCGGCGCAGGCGGAAGCACCGCAAGGATATCGAACGCGCCTTTCGCCAGATAGACGAGCGGCTCCTCGCCTTCGGGGCGTTCGACGACGCCTTGCGCCAGGGCAACGGCGGAAAGGCCGAGTATCGCGGTCGCGGCAAGAATGGCTGAGGGCACCCGCATTTCGGCGTCTCCTGGGTCGGTCGTGGGAAGTACCTTGCCGTTCGATGAGAGCGGCAGGTGTCGGGAAACGCGGCTAGAAGCCTGCCGTGAGCGTCATCGTGAAGGTGCGGCCCCAGCGGACGATCTGCGGAACCTGATAGCTGTCCGGGCCGACCGTGCGGTAATAGCTGATATTGTCGAAGATGTTCGACACCGCGCCGGCGATCTTCAGATCGCTGTTGACGTTGTAGCCGACCGTCGTGTCGACGCTGCTGGTCGCGCGCTGCGTGTCGTTCAGCTCCTTGCCGCCAAACGTGCCGAACCGGTATGCGGCGACCAACGGGCCGTTGTAGCGGTACGACACGTTCGCGGAGAGGCCGCCCTTTTCGTAGAACAGCGACGCATTGTAGAGCCGTTCGGGTGCCCCCTGCATCGGCTGCGACTTGTCCGTGGACGCGTCGTTGAGATGCGCCCACGAATGCTGCAGCGTCATGTTCCCGGATATGCCGAACCCGGATTCCCAGCCCGGCAGCTCCACCAGCTGATAGCGTGCAGCGACTTCCACGCCGTAAAGGCCTGCGGTTCCGCCGTTCACCGGCTTGGACACCGACTGAAGGCCATCGACCGCGATCTGCGAGGCGCGGAAGTCGGTGCCCCGATCGTAGAGATAGTCGCTCAGCGCCTTGTAATAGCCGGCGACGGAGACGCTGAAACCGCGATGCTGGTGTTCGATGCTGGCGTCGAAATTCCAGGATTTGACGGCCTTTAGATCCGGGTTGCCTTCGGTCACGCTGATCGTGCCATCCGAGTTCACGCTCGTCTGGCTCCCGCCGGCAAGCTGGAAGAATGCCGGGCGCGTGTAGCTCCGCCAGACCGCACCGCGAATGACGTTCTCCTCGCCCGACCGGTAGTTGGCGTGAAGGCTCGGGAGGAAAATGTCGTAGTGGGTCCTGCTGGACTTGAAGCCTTCCTGTAGCGCCGATCCCGAGGTGCCGTCGACGCTGACGGAATTCCAGAAGATGTTGTCGATATCCGTATGCTCGAACCGCAGGCCCGGCTGAACCTCGAGCGCATTGCTGACGATCTTGGCGAGCGCGTACCCCGCATAGACGTTTTCATGCCCCGACAGCGTGTTCCGATTGAAGTCGTTGGCCGACAGCGTCGTGGCCGCTGCGGCGTTACGCGCGGCGGCGGTAAGTGCGGCGCCATCTCCTTGTACGAAGGTATAGGGGTAGTATTCCCGATCGATCGACGACTCCTCGCCGCGCGCGAACGGGCTGGCGTTCAGTGCCTGGCCGGCGGGCAGGAAGTTCAGATTGCTGTAGTCGCGCGAGAAGCTGTCGCGCGTACTGTGCACGACCTTGACGCCGGCGGTCAACGATTCCAGCCACGACCCGATCTTGTAGGTCGCATCGAAGCGTCCGCCGAGCTTGGAGGCGGTGCTGCGCGAGTTGGTGAACTCGCCGCTGTCCTGTTCGACGCCGTACAGCGCATTGTTGTTGAAACGGGCGAGCTGCGCAGTGCTGAGCAGGGGCAGAGGATAGCCGTTGCGATAGGAGAGCGCGAAAGGGCCGTTCAACTGGTTGCCCGCGAACGTCTGGTAGGTCACCTCCGAATGGTCCGGTGCCGCGCTCTTGCCCCAACTCCAGAAGCTGCTGTAGCCGAGCGTCAGGCGACCGGCATCGGTCGTACCGCCGATGACTCCGGAAGCGAGCGTGGATTGCGCCGGCGCCGTTTCGAACCAGGCGTGATATTCGCCGTCGCTCTCGGCATTCTGGTAAAGACCATCGGGGCGGACGACCGCGGCCGAATAGCGGTCGGCCTGGATGCTTTTCTGATAGATGTTCTGTTCGATGTTCGAGACCGCATAGGTGCCGCGCGCGTAGAGTTTCGTCGCGCCCAGATGCCAGTCGAACCCGAGCGCGCCGCCATACCGCACCTGATTGCCCTCGCTGAACTGGGCATTGGTGCTGGTCAGCAGCAGATTGTCCTTCTTTGAAAATCCATCGGGATTGCTGCCCTGCTCGCCTTGCGAGACCGCGAACTCCCACTGGCCTGCCTGGAAGTCGACCATCGTCGAGGCGAAATACCGCTTGCCGTAATAGCCCGATGCGTAAACGCCGAACTGCTCGTCGTTGCCGAAGCGGTGCGAGACTTCGGCCTGCAACATCCCGGTCCCGGCCGGCGTGTGATAGTCGAGCGCGTATTGGCTCAGGCCACCCTGCAGATAGAGACCGACATGCGTCTTTTTGTCGAAGTCGAAGGCGGACGGCGTGCGGAAGTCGATCGTGCCACCGATCGCATCGCCGTCCATGTCGGCGGTCGACGTCTTGTTGACGACGACCGCGGCGATGCCGACGGGGGGCAGCAGATCGAGCTGGATCTGGCGCGAATACGGCATGCCCTGCGCCGCGTTCGCGCCGTTGACCAGATTGACGTTGTACGAACCGCTCAGCCCACGAAGATAGACGAAGCTTGCGCCACCCCGCGCTGCGCCGTCGAGGCCGCCATGATTCCCCGACGAGGGCGTGCCGAAAAAGTCGGTGGGTGCGACCGAAATACCCGGCAGTCGTGCCATCGCATCGACGACGCTGACATTGGGTTGGCGCTGGAGGTCGGCGCTCGACAGAACGCTGGTCGTACCGGTCGATTCGATCTCCGCCTTCTTCGACGCGTGTCCGGTGACGACGATCTCCTCACCGGCGGCATTCTTGACCTCGTCGGACTTACCGACGACGATCCCCTGCGCCTGGGCTTGCGCGGATGGTGCATCGGCACCTTTCGCATAGGCGGCAGACGGCAGGGCCAGCGTGGCAATTGCAATCGCCAGACCTGCGGCGCTGCCGCGCAAAGCGAGCACGCCGGACATCGGACGCACGTCCTCGGCAGAACGATCAAATCTGTTCATGCAACACCTGAAAAATGGGGAATAACTTCGGTCTGCGCCGCCCCTAGTGCGAGCGTATGACGGCGATGTGACGTATCGTATAATATATGTAACGCCGTTTTAGGCGTGATCGCACAATCGAAACCGACAGCGATGATGCGCATCAGTCGATGTCATCAGACAGACATGAACGCTGCTTAGCGCGGCAGAATCCGATCGGACCATCCGGTCATTCTTCGTGCAGCAGGTTTCCATGAAGCGCCATTCCCTTAAGATCCTGGCTACTCTGACATTGGCCCAGGCGATGCCGGCAGTTGCACAGGACCTGCGCGTCATGACCTTCAACGTGCGCTATCCGAACCCGGACGATGGTCCAAACGTGTGGGCAAAGCGCCGCGACGTGTTCGTGAAGACGGTGCGTGCGGCCAATCCCGACGTGATCGGAACACAGGAGCTATTCCAGTCGCAGGGCCGTGATGTCGTCCGTGCGCTGCCCAAATTCCGCTGGTTCGGCCGCGACCGTTTCGGCGGGCATTCGACAGAGCATATGGGGATCTTCTACCGCACCGATCATCTCCGTCTCGTCAGCCAGGGGGACTTCTGGCTTTCGAAGACGCCCGCAGTGCCCGGCAGCATGGCTTGGGGTGCGACGCTGCCACGGATGGTCTCCTGGGGCATCTTCGCGACGCGCGGCACGAAGCCCTACAGGTTCCTCATGATAGATACGCATTTCGCGAACCGCGACGTCGAAGACGAGGAACCCCGTCGTCGATCCGCAGACCTGATCGCCGCCAGGCTACCGATGCTCGCCAAGGGCCTGCCGATCGTGCTCACCGGGGATTTCAACGCGACACCCGACAGCGAAGCGCATCGTCGGCTGGCGGCCGTCCTCACGGATGTCTGGGCGACCTCGCCCAGGAAAACCGGTCCTGAAGGCACGTTCCACGACTTCACCGGCAAGCCCCAGGCAATGATCGACTACATCATGGTACGCGGTTTCGCGCCGGTCAGCGTCGCCGTGCTGACCGATCACGCCGGCGACCGCTATCCGTCGGACCATTTTCCGATCGTTGCCGTGCTGCGTCGCAAAGACTGAGCCCTCCGACGTCTGACCTCAACCCGAACCACCACCGGGGGCCAGCGGGCGACCGAGCGGACCCTGCAGGTGCAGCGACGTTTGCGATCCGTAGAAGTCGGCGATTCCGCCCCAGGCGCGGTGGTTGAGTTCGAGCAGGAACAGGATGCGGCGCATGACGCGCGCCTGCGTCGCAGGGGGTATGGCGACGATGTGCTCGAACGCGTCGCGCGAGATGCTGTTGTGGTTCAGATCCTCGTTCAGTTCGTCATGATCGCCCGCCAGATCGCTGAACGCGGGATTGGTACGCGCGACCGAAGCGAGCCTAAGCGACATCTTTGGCGGCTCGCCGAACACACCCTCGATGACCATGACCGACGCGCAGGACGTGACCGGATCGACCTGCGCCATGAGAGTCAGCAGGTCGACGAACGCGAAATGCAGCGGCAGCGGTACCGCGCGATCGAGCGCCGCCTGGGTGATGCCGAGCGTCTCGCAGGTCGTGCTCTCGAGCGCCTCGTGCCCGACCTCCTCGCCGAAATAGCGGAACATCATCGCGCGCAGCGGCGCGATCAGCCGGCGACTGAGATTGGGCGCGATGATCTCCACGAACCGGCAGGTCACGTGATATTGTTCGATGAACGGCCCTGCGATCAACGGCGACCAGCGATCGCCGAGCGCGTCGAGCATCGTGACATACGGGTTTTCGCCCCATTTCCCGAGCGTGCTGCGGGTCAGCATCTCGACGCGGCGCATGAATTCGAGGCCCGACAGCGTCGGCAGATCGGGGATCGGCGGAACGGCGAAGCGCAGCGCGGTATCGCCGGTCGAGTCCGCCAGCGCCCGCCCGACCAGCCAGAGGTGCGATTCCAGATCGCGCGGATCGTAGAGCGACAGCGCCTCCACGATCGCGTCGCTCTCCGGCAGCGCGGCGTCCTCGCCCGTGATCCTCGCGAGCATCACCCCGGCGGCGATTAGAGTCAGTGGCGCCGAGTTTCGGAAATAGGCGAACTCGGCGATGATCAGCCCGAGATGGAAATTGGGCTGGACGTCTGCGTCGAACGGGTCCCCCGTGGTGCCCGATGTCGCGGTGGCGAGCGCCATGTCCGATTCGAGCCTCAGCACGGCCGCGTGTGCGACGAGGCGGTCGAGCCGGTGGGCTGGCAGGTCTGCCCGAATGGCGGCGATGGTGCCGTTGATACATGCGTCGATCGCGGCGATCCGCGCGGCAAGCGTCTGTCGGATCCCGTCATGCCCCTCCCCGATCAGCGCGCGACCATCGAGAAACGCACCCAGCGCCCCCCAACCGTCCGCCCCTGCCTCGCGCATCACGTCCCAGAGCGGGGCACCTCCGTCGCGCAGCGTCGCCAGCTCGGCCGCCATCCGGGTCGCCGACGCGGGATCGTCGAGCGCGAGGACATATCGCGCATCGCCCTGCGTAAGTGCGATCGCGGACGCGTCGGGTGCGTGCTGGATCGCGTCGACGCACAAACGCGGATCGGCGTAGCGGTGGAAGGTCCAGAGATCCATCAGGCGTCCTCGAAGATGCGCGCGATCGCCGCACGGGGCTGGGCGTAGAACGTCAGGATCTGCTCTTCCTGCAGGATCATCGTCTCGATCATCAGCGCGACGTTTCGCTTGACCACCACCGTGGCCTCGCGGTCGACCACGCCTTCGAGCGCCATCAGGTCGCGCGAGATGTCGGCATGCTCGTAATCCGCGTTCAGGTCGGCATGATCGCGCAGCGGCAGGTAGAAGGCGGCGGGTAGATCGAGTTCGCGGCAGCGGTCGTCGAACGCATCGACGAACGCCACCTGCGCCACCTCGAACAGGAACAGGACGGCCTTGAACGACAGCGGGTGCTGGCGCGCATAGACGCCCAGCGCGGCACATAGCGCAAACGTGGTCGGTAGCGGCTGGTGCGCCTCCAGCTCCGCCGGGGTCAGACCGACCGCCTCCAGCGCGCACGCTAGAAACGCGTCGTGCCCGAGTTCGGATTTGAGGAACCCCTGAAGCAGGTCGCGTTCCCGCTGAGTCCGAGCGGTCGCGAGCGCGGGACCGATCAGCCCCGGCGCCGCCTTGACGATGTAGAAATATTCGAGCGCATAGCCGATCAGCTGTTCGCGCGTCGCGCGATGCTCGACGAGCGCGGTGTGGAATGCGGACCGCGCGACGCGCTGCGTGACGCGCTCGGCGATCCGGCGGATCTCGCGGTAGAGCTGCGCGCCGCTGACCAGCCCTTCCGTGCGCGGTTCGGATTCGACCAACAGCCGGACCGCGTCGAACCCCTGGAGCAGCGCCGGTACCTTGTCGGCGATCTCGGGAACGCCGGCGATCATCGCGTCGATCGCCACGCCGCCGCCCACCAGCTGGTCGATGAGGCGAGCCACGGCAGGCGCCTCCGCGGTCCCGAACGCGAACGCGCACGTGGTCTTGCCGATGCGGATCGTGGCCCCGTTCGGCTCGATATCCGTGGTGACGCCGAGCCGAAACTTGGGCTGGCTGAGCCCGGCTATGGTGGCCTCCATGCTATCGTCCTTTCACAGATCGGAGACGCGGCGGAGCAGGGGCGCATCGCCGGTATAGTGCCGCCAGACGCCCGAGTAGAATGCGTCGTACAGGTCGACGAACAGCGGCATCTGCGCTTTCAGACGGCGCACGTCGGTCTCGGCGATCGCGGGGATCTGCTGGAAGATCAGCCGGGTGAGGTTGCCGTGTCCCGCGTCGATGTTGATGTTCGCATGCGTGCGCAGCGGACCGACGAAGCCGTCGTCCATGCCGACGCGGGTACACGCCTCGATGAAGCTGTCCTCCTTCATGCCCTGCCCTTCGAGCAGGCCGAGCGTCGAAAAGAAAAACAGCGGATCGTTGTGCGCCCAATAGGCAAGCGCGTTGCACAGCGCCATCGTCTCGGGCAGCGGGATCGCGTCCTGCATATCCGCATAGGTCAGGCTGACATGCGTGAGCGATCGCAGCAGGATCTCGTCATGGCCATATTCTTCCGAGAAGAACTCGTTCAGCAACAGCCTGACCGCGGTGTTGGGCACATAGGACAGCACCGGCGCGTCGAAATAGCTTTCGCGGAACAGGAAATGCCAGTTCTCGATCACCATGCCGGTGGCAAGCCGCTGCGGAAGGTCGCCCGGCGCGTTGGCGGCAAGGCAGGTCTGCCAGAACGGGTTGCGGTAGATCGTCGTCTCGCAGCGCGCCTCGACCAGTTCCTCGAGCTCCAGGATGACCTCGGACCCGGAGCGAAACGGCGGCAGCGCGGTGTCGTCGAGCAGGCCCAGCCCGTCGAGCGACGCGACGAGATCGTCGGCCACCTCGCGCCGGAGCGCCGGCTCTTCGGCGACGATCCGGTCGAGCGTGGTCGCGCCGTCCATCCGGCGTAGCGCGCGTTCGAGCACGGACTGCGGCAGGTCGCGGGCGACGAGCGTATGGCGGTCGCCGAGCAGCAGCGCGGTCCCGCCGACGCGGATTTCGGTGTTCAGCCGGGGGCGGCCAATGGTCTGGATGTCTTCGATCTGCACGCTATCGTCCGATCGCGGTCGCGCGGTCGCGCATGGCCGGCGGTGCGGGCACGCCGCACGGCCGGCCAGCAGCGAACGCGTCAGAGGTGGATGGCGATCAAGGTCGGGCGGCCATCGGCCTTCTCGACCGTGAACAGGAAGTGCTTCCCGCCCAGGGTGCCGGTGTTGATGTACAGATCGGGCTTCTTGCCGTCGAACGTGTTGTTCGCGAGATCGGCATGCTTCACTTCGTGAACCGTCGGATGTGCGGCAGCTGCAGACATGATGTCCTCCTGTGTCGTGGTGCCGGCTTCGTCGAGCCGGCTGGGAGGAATGCTCTGCCCGGACGCAGGGGCGATCAATCGAAGACGCCTCCGATATGGCGTCACCGCGACGACTGCCCTCGGCAGATAGACCCGAAACGACGCAGATCGCCGCAAGGGATCATAATTTACGAGACGATAGCCCTACGCTCAGGGTCAGGACCCATGACGTGGGAGACGCGATCGGACTCAGGCTCACGCGCCGGTCGCGTATGGTCCGCACAAGACGCCGTACACCCGGTGAAGTGAAAGAGGCGTCGTCGTCCGCATGATGGAGGGATTGGCTGCCGCGGATGCCCAACCGAAAACCATCATGATCGACGCGACCTTCCAAAGCAGACCGCATGGCTCGGCTGCCTGAAGAACTGGCGCCCCGACCGCTAAAGCCGATGCCCCACGGTCTTCTTCGCTGCCATCGCCCTCGCTGCCACCGTCATCTTCTGCCCATGACAACGAGTCCTGACCCTAGCGCGTCTCGCCTTCCGTCGCCGTCGCGTCGAGCTTGTCCTGCGTCCTAGTCTCGAAGTCACCCGCATCGTGGCGTTCGTGGAGCTGGCTGGCGGGATCGCCGATCACGCGGTTGACCATCCGCCCACGCTTCACCGCAGGCCGCGCGCCGATCAAGTCGGTCCAGCGCACGACGTTCTTGTAGTCCTTCGCCTGAAGGAACTCGGCAGCCTCATAGACCTGACCGCTCACGAGCGCGCCGTACCACGGCCACACCGCCATATCGGCGATCGAATACTCGTCTCCGCCGATATACTCGCTCTCGCCAAGCCGCCGGTCGAGGACGTCGAGCTGGCGCTTCACTTCCATCGCGAAGCGGTCGATCGCATATTCGATCTTCACGGGCGCATAGGCATAGAAATGCCCGAACCCGCCGCCGAGCATCGGGCCCGCGCCCATCTGCCAGAACAGCCACGACAGCACTTCGGCGCGCTTGGCGGGATCGGTGGGAAGGAACGCGCCGAATTTCTCGGCAAGATACAGCAGGATCGAACCGGACTCGAAGACCCGGACCGGAGTCGCGCCGCTGCGATCGACCAGCGCCGGTATCTTCGAATTGGGATTGGCCTCGACGAAACCGCTGCCGAACTGGTCGCCGTCCATGATCCTGATCAGCCACGCGTCGTATTCGGCGCCGACGTGCCCGGCAGCGAGCAGTTCCTCGAGCATCACGGTCACCTTCACGCCGTTGGGCGTTGCCAGCGAATAGAGCTGGAGCGGATGCTTACCGATGGGGAGTGGCTTGTCATGCGTCGCGCCCGCGGTCGGACGATTGATGCTGGCGAACCGGCCTCCGCTCTCCTTGTTCCACGTCCAGATCTTGGGCGGCACGTATTCGGCGGTCTCGGTCATCAGGTCTCTCCGCGACGATTGGGGACTCTCCCGTCCGCGATAGGCGGTAATCCGGAATTGCTCCAGACGTTTGGGACGCGACGGTATCGTCGTAAGCCGCATATTCAGGCAACCAACGAGCGGAACGCACCGTCGTCAGCCTGCGCCGGTACACGGCGGCCAACCAAAAGGAACGGGCGACTACCGCATTTGCATGAAGATCGAGACCGCGTTGCGGACGCTATCCGCAAACCGGTCATAGATCGCCCGCGCCACCTGGGCGATGACGGGCTGGCGATCGCGTCCTCCGCGCGCGAACACCGCGACGGCCACGCGGCGGCCGTCGGGCATGGTAATGAACCCGACGTCGTTGGTGATACCGTCGAGCGTGCCCGTCTTGTCCTCCACGCGCGTACCGGCGGGAAGGAGTGCGCGGATCCGGCGCGTGCCGGTCGCGCATCGGCTCATCAGCTCCAACAGGAACGTCCGGCTTTGCGCCGTCAGGACGGTACCGTTGTCGATCTTGTTCAACAGCGTGACCATCGCGACCGGCGTGGCGACATCCCGGCTGTCGGCAAGGTGGCCGCGCTCCCGCAGCAGCTGGGCTATCGTCCGGTCCATCCGGATACCGGTGATATTCTGCGACGACAGCCACTGCTGGATCGCGCCGGGGCCCCCGAGCGCAGCCAGCAACTGATCGGTCGCCTGATTATCGCTGCGGATGATCATCAGCTCCATGACCTTCGCCGCGGGCCGGCCAACGATCATGTCGCCAAGGCTGCGTCGTCCCTGATCGACCTCGCCGAGATAGGCGGCTGCGATAGCGAGCTTGACCGTACTCGCCATCGGAAACGGGGTATCGCCATTGATCGAAACGGTCGAGCCATCGCGAAGGTCCAGCGCAGCGATGCCATAGTCCCCGGAGCGTTCCGCGATCAGCTTGCTGAGCGCGTGCTCGAGCCCGATGAGGTCCGGGGAGCTTGCGGCCGCCGGTGCCGGGACGAGGACGGTTGCGGCGATACAGGACAGAAACAGATGGGAAAGCCGGGGTGCGTGCATCGATCGTCCTTGCGTATAGCTCTTCGGCAGCCTGCTCCTGCTAAACCGAAAAACCTGAACACATCGTGTTGCCCGCCGGCGAAATGCACACAACGACGCGTCGCGTGCCGTTCATCGCGAAACCGGGCAGATATGCCTACGCACTGGCGGCTTTTCGGGCAAGCGTCGCTGAGCCAAACCGCTGCGATCGTCGCACGAGATGATGGAGACCGTGGATAGGGTGAGCGATGCCAGGCGGGTATGATGACTCCCGACCCTCGGGCAGACCGTGGCAACGCTATTTCCTTCGCCCGGATACGGGACGCCAGTCGAACGAGCGGCGCAACTGGAAAAAGAGGCGGCATGGACCGGTATCGCGACGGAAGCGATAATCGGATGCGCAAGTCGGGATTGCGCGGCGCGACGATGGCCGTAAGGCATTAGAACAACCATGTTCGGTGAGAGTTCGATGCCGTGACCAGATCCAGCGAGACGCTCCTGATCACCGGCGTCGCCGGCTTCGTGGGATCCGCGATCGCCCGGGCGGCGGCGGCGCATGGCATGCCGGTCCGGGGGCTGGTGCGACCATCCAGCACGCGGACCAACCTTGTCGATTTCCCCGGTGCCATCGTCGAAGCGGATCTGCGCGACGCGGCTGCCGTAACGGCGGCGATGGCGGGCGTCCGTCACGTCATCCATACCGCGGCCGACTACCGGATCTGGGCCCGCGATCCCGAAGAGATCGTCCGCAACAATCGCACCAGCACGCTTAACGTCATGGCCGCCGCGCTGGCAGCCGGGGTAGAGCGCATCGTTTATACCAGCAGCGTCGCAACGCTGCTTCCCGACCCCACAGGGGCCGCCGACGAAACCCGCCCCGCCACCGAACAGACCGTCGTCGGCGCGTACAAGCGCAGCAAGGTGGTCGCCGAACGGTTGGTCGAGGCGATGGTCCGCGAGCAGGGCCTGCCCGCGGTGATCGTCAATCCCTCGACGCCGATCGGCCCGCGCGACGTGCGGCCCACACCGACCGGGCGGATCATCGTCGAGGCGGCAAACGGCAAGATGCCCGCGTTCGTCGACAGCGGCCTCAACCTCGTCCATGTCGACGATGTCGCGCGCGGTCATCTGCTGGCGCTCGATCGGGGTCGGATCGGCGAGCGCTATGTGCTTGGCGGGCAGGACGTCGCGCTGGCGGACATGCTCAGGGCGATCGCGACGATGGTCGGTCGTCGTGCGCCGACGGTCCGCCTGCCGCGCGCCCCGCTGTTCCCGCTGGCGTGGCTCAACGAACGACTGGCCGCGGTCACCGGCAAGGACCCGTTCCTGACGCTCGACGGATTGCGGATGGCCAAGCACACGATGTTCTACAGTTCCGCCAAGGCGACGCGCGAACTCGGCTACCACGCGCGGCCGCATGGGCAGGCGCTGGCCGATGCGATCGCGTGGTTCCGGCAGGCGGGCATGATCGGGTGATCGGCATCGCCGTATCGACGGTCGCGATCTGGCTGTATCTGGTGCTCGGCAATGGCGGCTTCTGGCTGGCCCGCGAACGCGACACGCGCGACGTACCCCCTGCCCCCGCGCCCAATGTCACCTCATGGCCCGATGTCGTCGCTGTCGTGCCCGCGCGCGACGAGGCCGACGTCATCGCGCGCGCGATCGGCAGTCTGGCCGACCAGGACTATCCCGGCGATTTCCGCATCGTGCTGGTAGACGACGGCAGCAGCGACGGGACGGCGGACATCGCGCGCGACGCCGGGGGCGATCGGCTGACCATCGTACGGGGCACACCCTTGCCCGCGGACTGGACCGGCAAGCTCTGGGCGGTATCGCAGGGCATCACGAGCGCCGGATCACCGCGCTATCTCTGGCTGACCGACGCGGATATCGCGCATGCCCCCGATACGCTGCGGTCGCTGGTCGCCAGGGCCGAGCACCGTGATCTGGCCCTGGTCTCGCTGATGGCGAAGCTGCGCTGCACGCATTGGGCGGAACACGCATTGATCCCCGCGTTCGTGTATTTCTTCCAGATGCTCTACCCGTTCTCGCGCGTGAACGGGCACGGGCCGGGTGCGGCAGCGGGCGGCTGTATGCTGGTGCGCCGTGAGGCTCTGGCCGCGGTGGGCGGGATTGGCGCGATCCGCGGTGCGCTGATCGACGATTGCGCGTTCGGCGCGCTGATGAAGACGCGGGGCCCGGTCTGGCTCGGGCTGACCGAGCGGTCGCGCAGCATACGCCCGTATGACGGCATCCGCCCGATCGCGGCGATGATCTCGCGGTCCGCCTACGCACAGCTCGACTATTCGCCGCTCAAGCTCATCGGTGCGGTGATCGGCCTCGCACTCGTCTATGCCGCCCCGCCGCTGCTTGCGCTGTTGGCCGACGGGCCGGCCCGTGCGCTCGGGATAGCGGCATGGCTGCTGATGACGCTGTCGTTCCTGCCGATGCTGCGCTTCTACCACCGTTCGCCGTTATGGTCGCCGTGCCTCCCGCTCATTGCGGCTTTCTACACGGGCTGCACCTTGCTATCCGCCTGGCAGCACGGGCGAGGCCGTGGCGGCATGTGGAAAGGGCGCGCGCAGGCTGCGCGGCAATGATGGCAACGGCATCGGATCAGCACACCGCCGAACTCGCGTCCGGCAAGGATCACACGGGCGAGAACTTCCCGGTCGCCTCGGCAATCCTGAAGCGGGAGCATCGCGCGCCGATCATGGCGTTCTATCGCTTCGCGCGCGCCGCCGACGACATCGCCGACCATCCGACCGCACCCGCCCCCGACAAGCTAGCCCGACTGCATGCCATGCGGCTGGGCGTGACCGGCCGAGGCGACGAACCGCATGCGCTGACGTTGCATCAGGTGATGGCCGAACGGCGTCTGGACGCGCGCCATGCCAACGACCTGCTCGACGCGTTCGAACATGACGTCACGGTGCGCCGCTATGCCGACTGGGACTCGCTCATCGCCTATTGCCGGGTCTCGGCAATGCCGGTGGGACGCTATGTGCTCGACGTCCACGGCGAGGATCGCGCGACCTGGGAGGCGTCGGATGCGCTGTGCGCGGCGTTGCAGATCATCAACCATCTCCAGGATTGCGGGAAGGATTATCGCGCGATCGACCGTGTGTATCTGCCTACGGAAATGCTTGCCGCACACGGCGCGCGGGTCGAGGATCTCGGCGAAGACGTTGCCACGCCGGCGCTTCGCGCCACGATCGTCACGCTCGCCGAACGTACGGCCGGCCTGCTTGCGACGAGCGCCGGTTTCTCCGCGATGATCCGCGACCGCCGGCTTGCAGCCGAGGTGGCGATCATCCAGAGGCTTGCCGAGAGCCTGACCGAACGCCTGCTGACGCGCGACCCGCTGAGCGAGAGCGTCCATCACGGCAAGCTGGAGGCGGCGTGGCTCGCTGCGGGTGCTGCGCTGGGCAGCCTTGTACGGGGACGTCCGCGATGAATCCCAATGCGACACCCGCTGCGCTGCGCGCCCAGGTATCGGGCAGTTCCTTCTATGCCGGCATGCGCGTGCTGCCGAAGGCCGAGCGCGAGGCGATGTATGCGATCTACGCGTTTTGCCGGATCGTCGACGACATCGCCGACGATCAGCAGGGCATACCAGCGGAGCGCGCCGCCCAGCTCGACCAGTGGCGAACCGATATCGATGCGCTCTATGCCGGCGGCGATCCCGGACAGGCGATCATCGTCGCCGAGGCCATCCGCCGCTTCGATCTCGATCGCGCCGATTTGCACGCGGTTATCGATGGTATGGGGATGGACGTCGCAGGCGACATCCGCTGGCCCCCCGCCGCGACGCTCGACCTGTATTGCGACCGCGTCGCCTCGGCGGTCGGACGGCTGTCGGTGCGGATCTTCGGGATGGACCCGGCGCCCGGTATCGCGCTCGCCTTCCATCTTGGCCGTGCGCTGCAACTGACCAATATCCTGCGCGACATCGACGAGGATGCCGCGATCGGCCGGGTCTACCTGCCGTTCGAACTGCTCAGCGGTGCGGGCATCCCGATCACAGTACCGGCCGAGGTCATAGCCGATCCGCGCATCGATGCCGTTGCGCGCGCACTCGCGACCGAGGCGCATGGCCATTATGCGCAGGCAAACGCGATCCTGGCGAAGCGCCCGCGCGGACACCTGATCGCGCCGCGGTTGATGGCGGCGGCCTATGCCAAGGTGCTGTCGCGGATGGAGGTTGTCGGCTGGGCGCCGCCGCGCACCCGCGTCCGCGTATCGAAGCTGGCACTGCTCTGGACGATACTGCGCCTGAGCCTGACCCGGTGAGTTTTTCCCGCGTGACGATTGCCGGAGCGGGGCTGGCCGGGCTTGCCGCCGCAGTCGCTGCGCACGAGGCGGGGCTGGCCGTCCGGGTGGTCGATGGCGCAGCGCAGGCGGGCGGACGCTGCCGGTCGTATCATGATCCGCAGCTCGGGCTGACGATCGACAACGGCAATCATCTGGTCCTGTCGGGCAATACTGCGGTCACCCGCTTCCGGGCGACGATCGGCGCGACGACCCCACTCGCCGGGCCGGACCATGCCGATTTCGCATTTTGCGATCTTGCGACGGACGAACGCTGGACGGTGCGGATCAACGATGGTCCGGTGCCCTGGTGGGTGATGGCGAAACGCCGTCGCGTGCCGGGCAGCCGTGCGAGCGACTATCTGCCGCTAGCCCGTCTGCTCGGCGATCGGGAGGAGCGGATCGACGCGCGGATCGCAACCGATGGTCCGGTGTGGGCCCGGTTGCTCGAACCCGTGTTGCTCGCCGCGCTGAACACCGCACCTGCCGAAAGTTCGGCGAAGCTCGCAGGCGCGGTCCTGCGCGAGACGATCGCGAAAGGTGGCAAGGCGATGCGTCCGTGCATCGCCGAGCCGAACCTCTCCGGGGCGTTCATCGATCCGGCGCTGGCGTGGCTCGCGGGCCATGCAAGCCCGGTAACGCTCGGCCGCCGCCTTCGCGCGATCGGCTTCGAGGGCGACCGTGCGACTAGCCTGGACTGGGGCGACGGACCGGAGCAGATCGCAGACGACGAGGCGGTGATCCTCGCCGTGCCCGCCTGGACCGCAACCGCGCTGATTCCCGGTCTCGAGGCGCCCGACGAACACCGCGCGATCGTCAACGGGCATTTCGCGTTTCCAGCCCCAACCGGCGCGCCCGCGATGCTGGGACTGCTCGGCGGGACGGCGGAATGGGTTTTCGCGTTTCACGATCGACTTTCGGTGACCGTGAGCGCCGCTGATCATCTCGTCGACCGCGACCGCGAGACGCTAGCACAGGCGTTCTGGGCGGATATCTGCGCCGCGCTCAAGATCGACGCGCCGATGCCGCGCTGGCAGATCGTCAAGGAGAAGCGGGCAACCTTCGCCGCCACGCCCGAGCAGAATGCCAAACGCCCGCCTGCGCGTACCCGCTGGCGCAACCTGTTCCTTGCAGGCGACTGGACCGATACCGGCCTGCCCTCGACGATCGAGGGGGCGCTGCGCTCGGGCGAAACCGCCGCCCATTTGGTAAGGGGCGATCATGCCTGATAACGATCCTAGGCACGCCCCCCCTTCGCTTGCCGCGGTCGAAGTCGCGGTTGACCGCGCTACCGCCGCATTGGCCGCGCAGCAGCGCGACGACGGGCACTGGGTATTCGAACTCGAGGCCGACGCGACGATCCCAGCCGAATACGTCCTGTTGCGGCATTATCTCGGCGAGCCCGTCGCTGCGGATCTGGAAGCGAAGATCGGACGCTACCTACGCCGCATCCAGTCCGAGGCGCATGATGGCTGGGGCCTGTTCCACGAGGGCGCGTTCGATGTCAGCGCAAGCGTGAAGGCCTATTATGCGTTGAAAATGATCGGCGACACGACCGATGCCCCACATATGGTGCGCGCACGAACCGCGATCCTGGCTGAGGGCGGTGCGGCGGCCAGCAACGTCTTTACGCGGATCCAGCTTGCGCTGTTCGCCGCGGGGCCGTGGGCGACCGTGCCGACGATGCCGCCCGAACTGATCCTGACGCCGCGCTGGTTCCCGGTCCACTTGTCCAAGATGTCGTACTGGGCACGCACCGTCGTCGTGCCGTTGCTCGTGCTGGCCGCGCTCAAGCCGGTCGCCCGCAATCCGCTGGGGGTGAAGATCGACGAACTTTACACCGGCGCCGCGGTTCGGCCCGGGTCGAAGGCTGCGGATACGAAGTGGCTGTGGACGGCGGGGTTCAACGCGCTCGACCGGGTGCTGAAGGTCGGCGACCGGCTCTGGCCCAAGCGGATGCGCCGGCGTGCGATCGAGGCGTGCGTCGCGTTCATTACCGAGCGGTTGAACGGCGAGGACGGGCTTGGCGCGATCTATCCGGCGATGGCGAACAGCGTGATGATGTTCGACGCACTCGGCTATGCGGCGGATCATCCGGCGCGGGCGATCGCGCGGCAGTCGATCGAGAATTTGCTCATCGTCGGCGATGACGAGGCATATTGCCAGCCCTGCGTCTCGCCGGTGTGGGACACCGCGCTCGCGGCACACGCGATGATGGAAGCGGGCTGCGACGACCTGGCCGCAAAGGCGCTTGCCTGGTTGAAGCCGCGGCAGGTGCTGGACGTGAAGGGCGACTGGGCGGACGAGAAGCCCGACGTGCGGCCCGGCGGCTGGGCGTTCCAGTACAACAACGATCATTATCCCGATCTCGACGACACCGCCGTGGTCGTGATGGCGATGGATCGCGCGCAGGCCGGGGCAGCGTACGTTACCGCGATCGAACGCGGTGTCGAATGGACAGTTGGGTTGCAAAGCCGCAACGGCGGCTGGGGCGCGTTCGATGCGGACAACAGCTACGACTATCTGAACAACCTGCCCTTCTCCGATCACGGCGCATTGCTCGACCCGCCGACTGCGGACGTCAGCGCACGCGTCGTGTCGATGCTCGCGCAACTTGGCGAACGCGACGGGCCCCGCATGGCCCGCGCGCTCGCCTATCTGGAGCGCGAGCAGATGGCGGACGGCAGCTGGTTCGGTCGCTGGGGCGTCAACTACATCTACGGCACCTGGTCGGTGCTGTGCGCGCTGAACGCCGCAGGGTTTACACCCGAGCACCAGATGGTCGCCAAGGCGGTCGACTGGCTTGAGCGCATCCAGAATGCCGATGGCGGCTGGGGCGAGGATTGCGACAGCTATGCACTGGATTATGCAGGCTACACGCCCGCGCCGTCGACCGCATCGCAGACCGCCTGGGCGCTGCTTGGGCTGATGGCAGCGGGTAGCGTCGACGGCGATGCGGTCGAGCGGGGGATCAACTGGCTCTCGGCGCAGCAGGATGCTGACGGCCTGTGGGGGCAGGAATACTATACCGGGGGCGGATTTCCCCGCGTATTCTACCTGCGCTACCACGGCTATCCGAAGTATTTCCCGCTCTGGGCGATAGCGCGGTATCGCAACCTCAAGCGCTCCAACACGCGCGCCGTCGGGTACGGGATGTGATCCTTGCCGCGTGCGGCCTGCAGCGCGAGGCGCAGCTGATCGAAAAGGCGGGGCTGGTCCCGGTGATCGGCGGCGGCGATGCCGAGCGGCTGGGGGACGCGCTCGAACGGCGCTGTGGCGAGGCCAGCGCAATCCTGTCGATCGGGCTATGCGGCGCGTTGGCGGTCGATCTCGACGTCGGCAATGTGGTGATTGATGCCCAGACTGCGGGTCTGAACGCGTGGCTACGAGCCGCCCTTCCCCACGCTCGTACCGGCGCGATCGTTGGGCAGGACAGACCGGCAGCCACAAGCGACGACAAACACCGCCTTCATCTCGCCACCGGAGCGCTGGCCGTAGACATGGAGTCGCATGTCGCCGCGCGCGTGGCTCTCCACCGAGGGCTGCCGTTCGCGGCGATCCGCGTGGTGTCCGACGATGCGCGGCGGACCCTGCCGCCCGCCGCGCTCGTCGGCATGCGGGCGGACGGCGGGATGGCGCTGGGTGCGGTGCTGAAATCACTCGCGCGGCATCCTGCCCAACTCCCCGCGCTGATCCGCACCGGAATCGATGCGGAGCGGGCGTTCCGAGCGTTAAGCGGCGCGCTGCGCGCGCTTGAAACCCACCGGATCGGCTTCCTTGATCCGCGCGAGTTCACGCTCGACCTGTGACGCATAGGTCTCGGCAGCGGGACGCTGGTGCGACAGGTCGATATCGGGCTTCATCGGTCCGTCGGTCCGAACGCCCTTCATCGCCACCTTCATGAGCTTGAGCGGATGACGGATCGCATCGGTCGCCGCCGTGCCTTCGAAGCCGCAATGGACCATGCAGTCGGCGCACTTCTCATATTTGCCGACGCCGTATTCGTCCCAGTCGGTGCCTTCCATCAACTCGGCGAACGTGGGCACATAGCCTTCGCCGACGAGGTAGCACGGCTTCTGCCAGCCAAAGACGGTGCGCAGCGGCATCGACCAGGGCGTGCATTCATAGGTCTGGTTGCCAGCCAGGAAATCGAGGAACAGCGGCGAGTTGGTAAAGGTCCATGCCTTGCCGCCATTGCCGCGCGAGAACACGTCGCGGAAGAAGTTCTTGGTCCGCTCGCGGTTGAGGAAATGCGCCTGGTCGGGCGCGCGCTCATAGGCATAGCCCGGCGAAATCGTGATCTCGACGCCGTTTGCTTCCATGTCGTCGAAGAACGCCGCGGTGCGGGCCGGATCGGCGCCGTCGAACACGGTGCAGTTGACCTGGACGCGGAAGCCCTTTGCCTTGGCGAGTGCGATCGCATCCTTGGCAACGTCGTATACGCCGTCCTGGCAGACCGACTTGTCGTGTGCGGCCTGGTCGCCATCGAGATGAATTGACCAGGTGAAGAACGGCGACGGCGTATAATCGTCGATCTTCTTCTTCATCAGCAGCGCGTTGGTGCACAGGATGACGAACTTCTTGCGCTCGATGTACCCCTTGACGATCTTCGGCATGTCGCGGTGCAGCAGCGGCTCGCCGCCGGCGATCGATACTGCCGGCGCGCCGCAATCGTCGATCGCCGCCATACACTCGTCATAGCTCAGCCGCTGGTTGAGGATCGCGTCGGGATAGTCGATCTTGCCACAGCCGGCACACGCCAGGTTACAGCGAAGCAGCGGCTCGAGCATCAGGACGAGCGGATATTTGCCGCCCTTGATATGCTGTTTCACGGTGTAGGCGCCGATGCGGGCGATCTGGCTGAGGGGAAGGCTCATGCTCGTTCCTATTCGGCCGCCGCGGCGGTAGCGCGGGGCATTCTGAGTTCGGCGGGAAGGCTGAATTCGACATTCTCCTCCACGCCGTCGAGTTGTGAAACGCGCACGGGTCGCAACAGTCGCAGTGCCGCGATCACCGAGTCGACGAGCTCGTCGGGTGCCGAGGCGCCTGCGGTGATACCGACCGCGGCGACGCCGTCGAGCCATGCCGGATCGACGCCGTCGCCGTCATCGACCAGATAGCTCGGTATGCCCATCTCGGCACCGATCTCTCGCAAGCGGTTCGAATTCGAGCTATTCGCCGCGCCGACGACGATCAGCAGATCGCTGACCCGCGCCAGATCACGGACCGCGGTCTGGCGGTTCTGCGTGGCGTAGCAAATTTCGGACACGTCCGGCCCCTCGACATCGGCGAAGCGCGCGTGGAGCGCCATAATGACGCCGCGAGTGTCGTCGACGCTCAGCGTCGTCTGCGTGACGTAGGCGATCGGCGTGTCGACCGGGATCGACAACGCCTCGACCTCTTCAGGGGTCGAGACCAGATGCATCGGCGCATCGACCTGCCCCATCGTGCCGATCACCTCGACATGGCCGGCATGGCCGATCAGCACGATCGTCCGGCCGGACTTCGCATAGCGGCGCCCCTGGATATGGACCTTGGTGACCAGCGGGCAGGTCGCGTCGAGCACGGGGAGTTCCCGCAGCCGCGCCTCCTCTTGCACGCTGCGCGCGACGCCGTGTGCACTGAAGATCGTCACCGCACCGGGAGGGATCTCGGTCAGGTCCTCGACGAACACCGCACCCTTGCGCCGCAGCTTGTCGACGACGTGCCGGTTGTGGACGATCTCGTGCCGGACATAGACGGGCGCGGAGTAGCGCTCGATCGCCTTTTCGACGATGTCGATCGCGCGGACCACGCCGGCACAAAAACCACGAGGTTGGGCGAGGATCACCTGAAGCGGTGTCGTCACTGTAGCGGGGGAACGATCGATGTTCCCATCGGTGGTTTGCAAGACCGCCATGTCCTTTCCGTCATCACCGAGGCATGGCGTCCGAATTCGAACCACCTCTTGATGTTGCGTCATAGGTAACCATTGCGCCCCCGTGGCGAAAGGTCAAAACTTCGGCTCGGCCCCAAGAGCCTCCGGATTCCGCCGCCTATTCGCTTTCTGGACCTGGCACGCGCCTGTCGGTATGCGATCATGCAATCAGTTTTTCGGAGAAACCCGCATGCGATCCCCGCTCCAGATCCTGCTGTCCTTGGCCGTCCTGCTACCCTCGTCCCTGCTTGCCGTAGCACCCGTTTCGGCGCAGGCGAGCGATCCGGCACAAGCGCCGGTCAAGGCGCTCGACGACGGCCTGCTTGGCATCATGAAGAGCGGCAAGTCGGAAGCCGCCCGCGCCGCTGCGATCGGCCCGGTCATCGATCGCAGCTTCGACCTGCCGTTGATGACGCGGCTTTCGGTCGGCGCGGGCTGGACCACGGCCAGCGCAGCCGATCAGAGCGCGCTCGTCGCGGCCTTCCGCCGCATGACGATCGCGCAATATGCCAAGAACTTCGACAGCTGGTCCGGGCAGGCCTTCACGATAGATCCCAAGGTCGACACGCGCGGTGGCGACCGCCTGGTCCGTACGACGCTGTCGAGCAAGTCCGGTAGCCCGACCGCCTTGTCCTATCGCCTGCGCCAGAGCGGCGGCAGCTGGAAGATCATCGACGTCTTCTACCGCAATTCGATCAGCCAGTTGGCGACGCGCCGTGCCGATTTTGCAAGCGTCCTTCAGAGCGGCGGGGCCAAGGCGCTGGTCGGCCATCTCGATAGTCTCGCGGCGAAGAGCGCCAGGTGACCCCAGCGATCGCGGCACTGCTGCTGGCCGGGGTTTCGCAGGCCGCGCCCCTCCCCCAACGTGCGCCTCCGCCAGCGCAGGTGGGCGAGGCGCCCGCCGCTACGCCTCCAGCCGCCGCACCGCGTTCCCGTCCTCGCCATGCGCGCGGGGATTCGCTTGAGGGTTTCAATCGTCGCATGTTCGCGACGCAGCAGGGTTTCGATCGACGGCTCTTCCGTCCCGCGGCGATGGGATACAAGCATGTCGTGCCCAAGCCGGTGCGATCGGGTATCCGCAACGTCTTCAGCAACCTGGGCGAGCCGATCGTCTTCCTGAACTATCTGCTGCAGCTGAAGCCCGGCAAGGCCGCCGAGACCTTCGGCCGCTTCATGTTCAATTCGACGCTCGGGATCGGCGGGCTGGTTGACGTCGCCAAGCTGCCGGCGATCAAGCTACCACACCGACCCAACGGGTTCGGCAATACGCTGGCCCTCTACGGTGTGAAGCCGGGGCCCTATATATTCCTGCCGTTCGTCGGGCCGTCGACATTGCGCGATCTGCTCGGCGGACAGGCTGACGGACTGGTGCTGCCGCTGGCGGTCGGATCGCCGTTCGACCGGCTCGAATACCAGGCGCCGCGCGCTGTCCTGACCGGGCTGGACACGCGGGCGGAGGCGGACGACGATCTGCGTGCATTGTTCGCCGGTGCGGTCGATCCGTATGCGACGCTGCGATCGGTGTACCTGCAAAATCGGGTAGCCGAGATCCAGCGCTTACGGGGAACCAGGGCGAAGGCAGCCGGTGGCGAACTGGGCGACCCGCTGGCAGATCCGGCGAGTGGCGCTACGGTACCAGCGTCGGATGCTCCCGAACTTTCGGACCCGTTGGCTGATCCTGCGGCAATGTCTTCGCCAACGGCGACGCCAGCCCCATCGGCACCTGACTCCGCTCCAGAGCTTTCCGATCCGCTGACCGACCCAGCCGCGCCTCAAGCGGATCCTCGGACGCAGAACCCGCCCTCCACGCCATTACCCTGACCTTCGTCAGGATTACAGAGTCTTGGAATCCGTCCCTTTGCGGGGAGGCCCGAGCAACGCAGGTTCAAAGATCAACGCGCAGACGAGCGTCCAGGCGAGCGAGATCATCAGGATCTTGCCCATGCTGGCGGTACCCGGATGGTGCGACAGCCACAGGCTGCCGAACGCGGTGCCGGTGGCGAGCGCGCTGAACACGATCGCGCGCGCAAGGCTCGATTGCAGCAGTTCGGTCGCGCCGCCGCGCCATGCCATCACGAAATAGATGTGGAACGCGACACCGACGCCGAACAGCAACGGGAACGCGATGATGTTGGCGAAGTTGATCGGCTGGCTAATCACGACGCAGGTGCCGAGCGTCAAGAAGATCGACAGCACGACCGGCGCCAGCGTGAACGCCACCTCCTTCGCATCGCGCAGCACCGCGAACAACAGCAGGCTGACCAGCACGAGCGCGATCACCCCGGCCTGCACAAACGCGCCGGCGATCGTGAACGCGGCCGCCTGGGTCGCGACCGGCAGCCCCGATGCGTTGGGAGCGATCGCAGTCACGGCCGTGCGGAACCGCTCCATCACGCGGTTGTCGTTGGCATTGCCGGACGGGAACACCGAAACCCGGTACTGGCCGGTCGGGGCCTGCCAGTCGCGGACCAGCGCCGGTGGGAGCGTCGCGCGCGTCACGCCCTGTGCCTGCAACGCCGCACGCGCCTGATCGAGCATGACCGCGAGCGGTTGCGACAACATGTCGTCCACCCGGTTGCGTGCCGTGGGCTGCGCGGCGGCAAGCCGATCGAACGCATCGGCCAGCCCCGAACGATCGCCAGCCTGGCGCAGCTTGGCGGTCACGGCCCGTAACGCGGCGACGCGCGTGGCATCATCGGTGCGGGGGGCGACATCGAACGGGTTGAGCGTGAGGTCGAGCAGGACGTTGGCATCGCCGATCGCCGCCAGCTTCACCGGCTGGTCGGCGGGCACGAAGCTGTCAATCGAGATGACCTGCTTCACTTCGGGAAGGCGGCTCAGCTGCCGGGTCAGTGCGACAACGCGGGCATGATCCGGGGCGAGGATATCGATCGTGTTGGGCGTTCGCGTCGGATCTCGCGTCAGATCGGCGAGCGTGCGCATCGCCGGACCGTTCGGATCGCGCAGATGGAGCGGATTGAAGTCGAAGGTGACGAACGGCAGCAGCGCGATACTGGCCAGCATCGCCACGCCGAACGCCCATAATACCGTCCGCCGCCGCGTTTCGAGCGCGCGATCGATCGGTGCAGCCCAGGCGAACCCGACCTCGCGGGTCGGCGCCCCCGGCCGCAGGAGCAGCACCAGCGCGGGGAGCAACGTCACGCTGAACGCCAGCGCGATCACCATGCCGAGCCCGGCGATCACGCCCAGCTCGGCGACCCCGATATACGCGGTCGGCAGAAACGCACCGAACCCGAGGAAGACCGCGCCGGCCGCGAGCAGCAGTGGCGCGCCGAGCGCGGTCGCCGCGCCGCGCAGAGCGTCCGCAGGGCTGGCACCGTCGACCCGCTCGGCGTTGAACCGCACGCAAAGCTGGATCCCGAAGTCGACGCCGAGGCCGACGAACAGCGGGATGAACGCGACGGAGATCAGGTTCAAACGACCGACCACCGCCATTCCGACCGCGGTGGTGACGACCAGACCGACGACGATCGTCGCGACGATCGCGGCGACCAGCCGAACCGAACGGGTCGCGAGCCAGAGCGTCACCAACATCGCCGCCAGCATCACCAGCCCGACGACGCCGATATTCTCCTCCAGCGTCGCGAACTCCTCGTCCGCCAGCGGTACCTCGCCGGTCAGGCGGACGTCGACGCCGTGCGCTGCATCGAGCCGCAATGCGCCGGAGGCTGCGGCGACGGCACGGGCGGCCTCCTTGCCGGGGGTCAGAGAGCCGTAGTCGAGCACCGGCCTGACCAGGATCAGCCGACGGGTCGGTGCGGCGAGCGCCGAACTGCCGTCTGCGAACAGCGTCTGCCAGGAGAAGAACGCCGGCTTGCCCGCGAGGACGCGATCGGTCGCCTGCGCGAGCGCACGCATCGGCGGATCGATCTGCGCCAACGTCGCCGAGCCGGCAGCCACCCCGTCGAGCATCGTCGACAACGCGCCTGCGACACCGTGCAGCGACGGATCTGCAGCAAGCGGCCCAAGCATCGGTTGCGCCGCGATCAGCGCCGCGGTCGCCTTGCGGACGTCGTCGGGGGAGCCGAACAAAAGGCCTTCGCGCGCGAAGAAGTCGCCGCCATCGGGTCGGCGCACCAACTGGAAATGCCGCGGGTCCGCCGCCAGCCGCATCGACAGCCGGGCCGCGCCATCCTCGGCGAGTTCGGGCGTCCGGCCATCGACGACGATCAGCATCGCGTCGCGCAACTGCGGGAACGCGTCCTTCATCGCGCGCTCCTGACGCCGCCAGTCGACATCGGGCGAGATCAGCGCGCCGGTATCCGTCGTCATCGTGAAGTGCGTGGCGGTGAACAGCAACGCGAGCAACGCGGTGAGCAGGCCGAGCGCAGTCGCCAGCCAGGGCCGGCGCATACTGATCGACACGAGGCGCGGGACCAGCATCCGCAGGGTCGAGGACATCGTCACGTCAGAGGAAGTACCGCAGTTTCAGCGCGATCGTCTGCGCGTTGCCATCGAACGCGAAGACGGCAGCGGACCATTTCGGCGGCGCCATCCGGATCGGCGCATCGTTGGAGAAGCCGACGCCTTCCTTGGGGATACCGAACAACGCGCGGTCGACCTTGCCGTTCGCGTTCGCGTCGTGGAACGCCTGTACCGCGTAAGTGCCGGCAGGCAGGCCGCGGACGGTCACGGTCGTCATACCCTCCTGCGCCGGTGCCACCCCCGACCACGGGCAATCCTCCTTCAGGAACTTCGCTTGCGGGCAGACGTCGACATGCACGCGCCCCTTGGCGTTGCGGACATTGCTGACGTGCACCGTCAGGACCCCCTCCGGTGGCGGCGCAGCGCCCACCAGCAGGATAGGCAATGCAAACGCAGCGACACCCTTCATGCCGACACGCCCGCAGCAGCGATATTATGCCTGAGGGCTTTCAACACGGTGTCGACCAACGCCGTCGCGTCGAGCCCGGCCTGTGCATATTGGCGTTCCGGCTTGTCCTGATCCTGGAAGACATCGGGCAGACGCAGCGTGCGCACGGTCAGACCGCCGTCCAGCAACCCCTCGTCAGACGCCATCGTCAGGACGTGTGCGCCGAAGCCGCCGACCGAATTCTCCTCGATCGTCACCGCGACTTCGTGCGTGGTGAGCAGCTTGCGGATCAGGTCGACGTCGAGCGGCTTGGCGAAGCGAAGATCTGCGACCGTGGTCGACAGACCCTTGGCTTCGAGGATTTCAGCGGCCTTGAGCGCTTCCTCGAGACGCGTGCCGAGCGACAGGATCGCGATCTTCTTGCCCTCGCGCACGACGCGGCCCTTGCCGATCTCCAGCAGCTCGGGAGTCTCGGGCAGTGCGACGCCGGTGCCGTTGCCGCGCGGATAGCGCACAGCGATCGGGCCGGTGTCGTACTGCGCCGCGGTATGCGTCATATGGACGAGTTCGGCCTCGTCCGCCGCCGCCATCACGACGAAGTTCGGCAGCGTCGCGAGGTAGGTGACGTCGAACGAGCCTGCATGGGTCGCACCGTCGGCACCGACGAGACCCGCGCGGTCGATCGCGAAACGCACCGGTAGGTTCTGGATCGCCACGTCATGCACGACCTGATCATATGCGCGTTGGAGGAACGTCGAGTAGATCGCGCAGAAAGGGCGCATGCCCTGTGCGGCCAGACCGGCGGCAAAGGTGACGCCGTGTTGCTCGGCAATGCCGACGTCGAAGAACCGGTCGGGATACGCCTTGGCGAACGCGTCGAGCCCGGTTCCCGACGGCATCGCCGCGGTGATCGCACAGATCCGCGGGTCCTTCGCGGCCTCGGCGACGAGCTGCGCGCCGAACACGTTCTGGTATTGTGGCGGGCCCGGTGGCGCCTTGGTCTGGACGCCGGAGATCACGTCGAACTTCTGCACGCCGTGGTATTTGTCCGCAGCGGCCTCGGCGGGGGCATAGCCCTTGCCCTTCTTGGTGACGACGTGGACGAGGATCGGGCCTTCCTCGGCATCGCGGACATTCTCTAACACCGGGATCAGGTGTTCGAGATTGTGCCCGTCGATCGGGCCGACATAGTAGAAGCCGAGTTCCTCGAACAGCGTGCCACCCATCGTCATGCCGCGGGCGAGTTCATCGGTCTTGCGGATCCCGTCCGCGATCGGCTTTGGCAACCGCTTGGCGAGTTTCCGGGCCAGATCGCGGAAACCCAGGAACTCGCGACTGGACACGATACGGCTGAGATAGGCCGAGAGACCGCCGACCGGTGGCGCGATCGACATGTCGTTGTCATTGAGGATGACAACAAGGCGGTTACCCGCCTGCGCGGCGTTGTTCATCGCCTCGTACGCCATGCCCGCGGACATCGCGCCGTCGCCGATCACGGCGATGCCCCTGCCGGGCGTCCCCGCGATCTTGTTCGCGATCGCAAAGCCAAGCGCCGCCGAGATCGACGTCGAGGAATGCGCCGCGCCGAACGGGTCGTATTCGCTCTCGCTGCGCTTGGTGAAGCCGCTGAGGCCACCGCCCTGGCGCAGCGTGCGGATCTGGTCGCGTCTGCCGGTCAGGATCTTGTGCGGGTAACACTGGTGACCAACGTCCCACACCAATCGGTCGCGCGGGGTGTCGAAGACATAGTGGATCGCAGCGGTCAGCTCGACCACGCCGAGGCCCGAACCGAGATGCCCACCGGTGGTGCCAACCGCGGAAATCGTCTCCGTACGCAATTCGTCGGCCAGCTGGCGGAGCTGGTCCGGATGCAGTTTGCGGAGGTCGGTGGGTGTCGAAACGGTATCGAGCAGCGGGGTCGCAGAAGAAGCCATGGTCGGTTCTAATCCACCGGTTTCGCGAATACAAAGCGATGTTTCGGCGATGTCGGCCGCGCAAGCCACTACCGCGCCATGACACCCGCCTATCTCGCCGATCCGGAGCTGCCGCTTGAGCCACAATACGATCATCCACCGCATCGTTCGGCCTGCCGTCCGGATCGCCGCGCGGACCGCGATCACGCCCAACCAGATCACGACGGTGCGACTGGTGTCGGGCTTGGCTGCCGCTGTGTGTTTCGCGGGCGGGACATATGGCTGGATGGCGATCGGCGGGGTCGTGTTCGTCGTATCGATGCTGCTCGATCGCGCCGATGGCGAACTCGCGCGGCAGACCGGACAGATGAGCGTGTGGGGCTATCGCTACGATCTCGCCAGCGACTGCATCGCCAGCGTCGCCACGTTCGTCGGGCTAGGGATAGGGTTGGCCGCCACGCACGGCATGGCCGCGCTCTGGCTCGGTATTCTCGCAGGCGTCGGCATCGGCACGCTGTTCGCCGAACTCAATGTCCTGAACTTCGCCGACGTCCGCGGCTATGAGCTCTCGGCGGGCTTCACCGTCGATCCAGACGACGCGATGATCCTGGTGCCGGTGCTGATCTGGCTCGGCCTAGCTTGGCCGATGACGATCGCCGCAGCGGTCATCACGCCCAACGCGGCGATCATCATCGCGCTGCTAGCCTTGCGTCGCCGCGGCTAGCGCGGGGCGCATCGCGGTTACCAACCGATCGAAATCCGCCGGACCGATCGCGCCGATGCACCCGATCCGGAACGACTCCGCCTTGGTCAGCTTGCCCGGGTAAATCACGAACCCGGCTGCGGCGAGCGCGTCGTAGAAGGTCGTGAAATCGAAGCGATCGGGCGATCGGAACGTGGCGATGATCGGTGCCTGCAACGATCGATCGAGATACAGATCGAGACCCAAGGCATCGGTGCCGCGCAACAGCGTCGCGAGGTTGCCCGTATAGCGCGCAAGCCGGGCGGTGCTGCCACCCTCCGCCTCCAGCCGCCGGAGCGCTTCGACGAGGGCCGCGACGACCTGCACCGGCGGAGTGAAGCGCCACTGGCCATTCGTTTCGAACCCACGCCACTGTGCGTGAAGGTCGAGGCTCATCGACGCGCTCTGTCCGGCGCACCCATCCAGCACCGCGCGGTCGACCAGCGCGAAGCCGAGGCCCGGCGTCCCTTCGAGGCACTTGTTGCTGGAAGCGAGGATCGCGGCAACCGGCAGCGTAGACAGGTCGATCGACAACGCGCCGAAGCTCGCCATAGCATCGACGATCAGCAGGCGACCGGCGTCGGCCACCACCCGGGCAACCTCTTCAAGCGGATTGAGCAGCCCGGTCGTCGTCTCGACATGGACGAACGCGACGTGCGTGATCGCCGGGTCCGCCGCCAGCCGCGCCGCGACGACCGTAGCGTCGACCGGTTCGTTCTCGTCCCAGCGCAGCGTCTCGACGGCACGCCCCAACCGTGTCGCGATCGCCGCCATACGCTCGCCATACGCGCCGTTGATCAACACCAGCAGGCGGTCTTCCACCCCGAGCAACGTGCCGGCCGCCGCCTCCAGCGCATAGGTACCACTGCCCTGGATCGGCACCGCGACATGCGTTTCGCCGCCATTCGCAACGTCGAGCAACCGCCGTCGCAGTTCCGCAGTGAGCGCGACGAACGCCGGATCGCGCGAGCCCCAGTCGTCGAGCATGGCCCGGCGCACGGCAGGATCTGTGGTTAGCGGACCCGGCGTCAACAATAGAGGCGTCACGATAGTCCTTCCTGCACGCCACCGACCGGCGGTCGCGCTTCCATTCGGTGCCACACGGCCAGCCCCGGCAAGCCCAGCGCGAGTTCGCGGATACGGCGGATCAGCGATAGCGCGAGTGCTTGCTGCGGAGGGATGCCGAACATCGCGCAGATCAGCAGATATCCCCCCTCCTGCACACCGAGCGCGCCGGGAATGAGGAAGCCGACGCCGCGCACCGCCTGCCCCAGCCCCTCGATCACCATCGCCTCACGCAGCGACGCGTGCACCCCGAGGACGTGCAGCCCGGCCCAGGTCTCGATCCCGCCGAGCAGCCACGACAGCAGGTGCCAGCCTGCCGAACGCGACAGTCTGGCGGGGTTCCGGTACAGCGCCAGCACGGCGGCGTTCAGTCCGGTGAGATCGCTTGCCTTGGTCCAGCGGGCAACGCCGCGCTCGATCAGCGCGAACAGGCCGAAGCGCTGCGCGACGACGAACGCCACGGCCATCGCGATGCTCGCCACCGTGACGCCGATCGCGAGCGTCATCGCCTCGCCGCCATGCGGCCCGGCGATCAGCAGCGCGACGCACAGGATCGTGAAGATCGCCTGCGTCGCGCCCTCGACCGACAGATCGACCATCGACGAGGCCAGCGATGGCGCGAGCGGCGGTCCGCGTCGCGCCAGCAGCCGTGCGCGTACCAAATCGCCGCCGATCTGTGCCACCGGTAGCAGCGCGTTCACCGACTCGCGGATCCAGCGCAGGACATACAAGCGCGACACGGGGGCGCGCCGGTCGAGCAGTTCCTGCCAGCCGATGGCCGATGCGAACGTCTGTGGCAGGTGGAGCAGCACGACGAGTGCGATCCCCCATCCAGCCTGCCGCAAAGCCTCCAGGATTTTCGCGAAATCGTTTGTGGCGATCAGCGTGACCGCGAGGATCAGCCCGATGACGACCGCCAGGATCGCGGACCGCTTCACCGCGCGAGGAACGCCTTGAACCGCCGCGCGACCGCCTCTGGAGTCACGGTCGGGCGGCCGAGCGTCGCCATCGATCCGGCGGCGATCCGCAGGTGGATCATCGCCGGGCGACCGGCGGTGGCGGCTTCGGCCCATGCCCGCTCGAACCCATCGAGGTCATCGCAAGAGGCGGCATAGCCATAGCCGCAGGCGACTGCGACCGCGGCGAAGTCGACCGAGGCCGAGACCGTCGCCTGCCCGCCGGTCGAGTCGTGTACGCCGTTGTCGAGCAGGATGTGGATCAGGTTAGCTGGCGCCTCCGCGCCGATCGTCGCCAGCGTGCCAAGCTTCATCAGCGCTGCACCGTCGCCGTCGATGACGACGACTCGCTTCGCGGTATTGAGCGCGACGCCGAGCGCCATGCCGGCCGCGCCGCCCATCGATCCGACCTGATACAGATGCTGCTCGCGGTCTGCGAGCGTGAACAGCTCGCGGCCCGACTTGCCGGTGGTCGCGATCACCGCGGTCGAATCGTCCGTGAGCGCGAGGAACCGTTCGAGCGCCGCGACACGGGTTGGTCGCGCGCCGCGCGTCGCGTAATCCGCAAGTCGTCCTCGCGCAGGCAGATCACGTGGGCGCTGATCGAGCGCGGTATCGGCGACATCGCCTTTCGCCATGACGAACGCGAAAGGCTGAGACGAGGCGTCCATCGCAGTGACCGCCTCGCGCAACGACGGCACAATCGCGGCGTCGACATTCGGGAACGGTCGGTGCTCGATCCCCATCAGGCTCAGCAGGTCATGCGTGATCTCACCCATCACGACATGCTGCGGTTCGTCGGGTTCGCCCGGCCGGCCGCGCCACGTCGTCACCAGCAGAGTCGGAATTCGGAAGGGTGCGTTGAGCGAGGTCAGCGGATTAACCATGTTGCCGAGCCCGGAGTTCTGGCACATCGCCACCGTGCGGCGCCCGGCAAGCCACGCGCCCGCGGCGATCGCGACCGCCTCGCCCTCGCTCGCCGCGCCGACATAGCGAAGCGCGCGATTGGACAGCACGCCGTTGATCAGCGGCGTCAGATAGCTGCACGGTACGCCGGTGTAGAAATCGAACCCGGCGGCCGATGCCTCGGCCATGAAGGCGTCCGCGGTGATCATCAGGTGAAGTTGCGCGCGTCGGCGACGTCGGCGAGCGTGTTGACGTCCATCCAGTGTCCCATGAAATACTTGACGCGCACCGGGTGCTTGGCGGCGATCCGGGTAAGCAGCAGCGGCAGGTCGGCGGTTTCGAGCGAGCCCTCGGCGGACAATGCGGCGATCTCCTCGCGCAGCCATGTCGCGCCGGTCGCGCTGAATCGCGCGAGGCCAACCCATTCGCCGCTTGCGTCCGCGGCCAGATCGCTGCCCATCCGGATCATGTGCGCGGGCGCATCGTCGAGATAACCGCCCGAGAAGGGATGATCGGCGAGCACCAGATCGCGTACGCGCGTGTCCTTGCGCTGCGCAGCGTCGACCGCGAGCACCACGTCGGCCTTGCTCGAAAGCAGGCTCTCCAGGATGTAGTTGCGGAACAGCACGTCGCCGTACGACACGACCAGCTCGCCGGTCAGCGCCGCGTCCGCCTGCGCCAGCGAATACGCCTCGCCGGTCTCGGCGAAGCGATCATTGTCGACGGTGCGGATGCCCTTCACCGCCACCGCATCCTTGGCAAAGCCGCGCACCACCGTCACGTCGCGGATGCCACTGTCGGCGAACGTCGCGACCTGACGCGCGAGCAGCGACTGGCCGCGCACGTCGATCATGCATTTGGGTTTGTCGCGAGTCAGTTCGCCGAGATCGCCGCCCGACGCCGCCAGCACGATCGCGCGCGGACGCGGAATCTCGGGCAGATAGCGCCGCTCCGCCTCCTCGAGCTCGGCGTTGCCCATCAGGCGGAACACCTCCTTGACCGGGATCACGCGGCCCTCGACGTTGCTCAGCGACTGTTCGTCGTGGATCGTCCTCGCGGTCTCGCGCATCGCCGTGATCGACGCGCGCATCAGATGGTTCGCCCAGATCACCGTCGAGATGCCCGCCTCCCGGAACAGGTCGGTCGGCGTCGCATAATAGGTGGTCGGGACGATCACGACCGGCGCTCGGTTACCCCAGCGCCGGCAGAATTCGAAGATCTCGGTCGGCTCTGCCTTCTTCGAATGGATCAGGATCGCATCGGCACCGGCCGCGTGATACGCCTCGGCCCGGCGCAGCGCCTCCTCCATCGGCCGGCTCGAGATCAACGCCTCGATCCGCGCGACGATGACGAAATCGTCGCTGGTCTGGCTGTCCTTGCCGGCGGTGATGCGGCCGCAGAATTCCCCGATCTCGGCCAGCGGCTGATCCTCGCCGATGAACGAATTGGTCTTCGGGAACAGCTTGTCTTCGATGCAGACGCCGGCGATGTTGCGCTCGCCGAGCTTGCGCACCAGCCGCCGGACATTGTTGAAATTGCCGTAGCCGGTGTCGCCGTCGACGAGGATCGGCAGCGCGCAGGCGTCCGCCATGTATTCCAGCACGTCGAGCACCTGCGTCCAGGACGCCTCGTTGCTGTCGCGCAGGCCGAGGCTCGCGGAAATGCTGAGCCCCGATGCCCAAATCCCGCCGAACCCGGCTTCCTCGGCGATCTTGGCGGACAGGCCGCTATGCGCCTCCATCAGGAAGGCGAGGTCGGGTCGCTCGATCGCGTGCCGCAACAGCGCTGCGCGTGAGGGCGATGGCGTCTGCGTTACAAAATCGGCGGGAAGGTCGTTCATGAAACGGGACTTTCGATGATCGTTCAGGCAGTGATCGAGCAGGCGTCGCGGCCGGCCCGATGTGCTTGGCCGCGGCAAGCCGGCTCGTTATAGACGCCGGGCCATGCAAACAAGCCGCCCCCTTGCCGCCGCCGCAGAAACATCGCCGATCGCCATCCTGCTCGCGGCCGGGGTCGGTCGACGGCTGGGCGAGACGCATGACGGCCCGAAAGTGCTCCTCGATTTCGACGGCCGCTCGCTGCTCGACCGCCATCTGGCGGCGCTGGCGGCGGTGGGCGTCGACGATCTCGTCGTTACCGTCGGCCATGAGGCGGAGGCGTTGCGGCACGCGATCGGCGACCGCGCGGGAACCATGCTCAACCCCGACTACCGACAGGGCAGTCTCGTATCGCTCTGGGTGCAGCGCGACCGCTTGCGCGCGGGCCGGCCGGTCCTGCTGATGGACGGCGACGTGCTGTACGACACACGGATGCTGGCGCGACTGGTCGCCGCGCCGGGCGAGGCGGTGCTGCTCGTCGACCGCGAACTGGAACCGGGCGACGAGCCCGTGAAGGTCTGCTTCCGGGGCGAGACGATGGTCGATTTCCGCAAACGCCCGGAACATGCGCACGACTGGCACGGCGAGTCGGTGGGGTTCTTCAAATTCGGTGCGGCGATGGCGGCAAAGCTTGCCGACTCCTGCGACCGCTATGTTGCGGCCGGTCGCACCGACATCGAGTATGAGGAGGCGATCCGCGACCTGATGCTCGCAGAGCCGGACGCGTTCACTTACGTCGACGTGACCGACCTGCCCTGGACCGAAATCGATTTCCCCGAAGACGTCGCCAAGGCGCGCGACGCGATCCTCCCGCATCTGGCAGGCTGACATGGCCCTGAACGATCCGAATCCGCTGACGGCCGACGACCTGGCGCATTTCGCCGAGACCGGATGGGTTGCCCGGCGCGGGCTGTTCAGCGCCGACGAGGCCGCGGAGATCGCACGCTGGACCGACGAACTCGTCGCCCTGCCCGAGATGCCCGGTCGGCACATGGTCTATTACGAGGACAGCCTGACCACTCCCAGCGAACGCGTGATGCAGCGGATCGAGGACTTCTGTCCCTATCACGCGTCGTTCGACGGCCTCGTCCGTCACGGACGGCTGTCCGCGGCGGTCGCGCAACTGCTCGGCAGCCAGGCGGTCCTGTTCAAGGAAAAGATCAACTTCAAGAAGGCTGGCGGCGCCGGGTTCGAACCGCATCAGGACCAGCAGGCGGGCTGGACGACCTATGCGCCGATGTTCGTCACGGCGCTGGTAGGTATCGATCGCGCGACGACCGAGAATGGCTGTCTGGAAATGACCAGCGCACCGCGTCTGTCGCAGATGATCGGAGAGGAGTGGCAGCCGCTCAGCCCCGAGCAGATGGCTGCGTTCGATCTGATTCCGGTCCCGACCGAGCCCGGCGACGTGCTGTTCTTCGACAGCTACGCCCCGCATGCATCGAAGCCCAACCTGACCGACGCGCAACGCCGCATCCTGTACCTGACGTACAACGCGGCGTCGGACGGCGATCACCGCCGCCGATATTACGACGACAAGCGCGCCAACTTCCCGCCGGATATCGAACGGTTGCCGGGGTCGAACTACGTTTTTCGCGTGTAGCGATAGAACGACGGTCCGTGTCGATGGCGATCATCGGCGCAGATAGCGTCGCAGCGCTTCGGGTTCGTCGGTCTGGATTATGCTGATGCCGGCGCGTTGCAGGCGACCCCATACAGCGTCGGGATCGCGCAGGGCGTCGACATCCCCGCCATAGCCATCGATGAACCCCTCCCAGAGCGTGTTCACCCAGACGCGTTCATGGGCCGCGCGCGCAGCGGCAACCACGCCGGGTAGAGCGGCAGCGGGCATGCGCGGCAGTTCGACGCCGATCGCACGCCCTCGGCCGGACGCCTGGCGCGTGACGATCCCGGCAAGATCCGCTCCCGCAGCGTTCCCACTGGACAGGATCGGCATGAACGGCACGCGGTCGTACGGCGCCATCGCGGCAAGTGGCGCGCTGCCGATACCGGCGACGGTCTTGACGATCACCCGGTCGGTCGCGCCGGCGCGGACCACGGCCTCGATCACCTCGGCATAGATCGCGTCCTTGATGTCGAGGTTCAGCACGATCCGGTTGCCCGCGTGCGCCAGTATCTCGTCGAGCGTCGGCACCTGCTGATCGGTGAGGCTGGCACCCTTCTCGCCTTCGTCGTCGCGCAGCCGGAGCGCCTTGATCTCGGCGAGCGTCAGGTGATCGACGGCGCCGGTCCCGTTGGTCGTCCGATCGACCGTCGCATCGTGGATCATCACCAGATAGCCGTCGCGGGTGCGGCGCACGTCGGTCTCCATGATATCGATGCCCATCGCCATGCAGTGATCGAGGCCCTTCAGCGAATTCTCCGGCGCGCTCGGCAAATCGTGCCCGGGCGCCGGATTATGGCACCCGCGATGCGCCGCGATCAGCAGGCGGCCGTTCGGATCGGCCAGCGCGGCATGGATTTCCCGTACGGTGCGCGGCTGCACCGGAGCAGCGGTCGAAACCGCGGGCAGCGCGGCAAGCGTAAGCAGAGCCAGCGCCCCAAGATGCGATCGTGTCATGGCAGACCTTTCCGGGATCAGAATTTGGGCGTGAAACGGAGGCCGAGCCAAAAGGTCGTCGGCACGGAATAGCTGTCCTTGAGCAAATTCTTGTCCGGCCCCGCAAAGCTCGTGAGGCGGCTATGAGTCAGGTTGCTGACCTGGCCGATCACCGCGACACCGTTCCGCAGCGTGTAATTCGCGGTCAGATCGACCTGCTCGCGCGGCGCCCAGTACAGGTCCTGCCAAGAGATATCGTTGATGATCGTGCGCAGTGCCCTGCCCTGCCGGTTGTAGGCCGCGCGCAGTTCCAGGCCGTGTTTCGCATAGAACACGCTGGCGTTGAGCGTGCTGTCGGGCTGGCCGACCAGCCGGTCGATGCTGCGCGCGACGCCGGCGCTGCTCAACACGTCGATCCGCCCGCGGAGCAACGCCGCGTTCGCGCTGACGCCGAAGCCGCTCAGCAGCGGGTGGATGAACTCGAGCGAGTTCAGCACCGCGCTCGCCTCGATCCCCTTGATGCTCGCCTTGCTCGCGTTGGTCGGCCTGGTGACGACCGCGTTGACGTAGTTCACCCCCTCATAGGTGTAGCCGACCGAGGCCGCGTTGAAGATCTCGTCCTTGATATCCTTGTAGAACCCCGCGAGCGAGACGATCCCGCCATAGCGGCTCGACAGCGTCCAGTCGGTGGCGAGGTCGAGATTGGTCGACCGCCGCGGCTTGATGTCGGGATTGCCGATCGTGACGTTGACGCCGGTCGCCGCGCCGTTGCCGAGATCGCTCGCATTGACGAAGCCGATCGAACTGCGCGCGGCATAGCTGTCATAGCTGGGTCGGCCGATCGTCTGGCTGGCCGCCGCCCGCAGGTCGATCGCGTGCGTCACATGCCAGGTCGCGATCGCCGAGGGCAGCAGGTAGGTGTAGTTCGACCTGGTCGGCTGATCGACGAAGACGCCGTTGCGCTTGATCCGTCCGACGGTCGACTGGTCGGTGTGATCGAGATGCGCGCCCGCCTGCGCGTTGATCGCCGACGAGACGTAGCTGGCGAGCGCATAGCCACCCGCAATCTTCTCGACGTGGCGGAAATCGTCCTGGTTGTTGTAGTTCGACTGATCCGTGCTGTTGAGGATCGATCCGGGTTGCGCGGTGATGTCGCGGACCGCGGCGGCCGGATCGATCGTCAGCAGATAAAGGCCATTCGAATAGTTGAGTGGCGCACCGCCGGGGCCGACCGCGGTCGCAAGGCCGATCGGCCGACCGGTCGTGTTGGGCTCCAGATCGATCCGGTCGAGATTGAACTTGGGCCGATCGTCGGTGTAGCTCGCGCCCGCCGCGAACCCGATACCGTCCGCATCCGCCCCCTGATTGAAGCCGTAATCGAGCCGCGCGGTCAGCACCGTGTCGCTGGCGTGCCGTTCGTTGTTCGGCCGGTAATAAAGCAGGCTGTAGTTCGCCAAATTGTTATAGGCGGCCGGATCGACCGCGAACTTCTGATCGAGGCGGCTGGTGTCGTAGGCGAACGCGAAGTTCGACGTCGCGGTCGGCGTGGCCCCGGCGATGCCGGGCGCCGGCCGTGCGACGCCGGTCGCGTATTTGATCATCTGGAACACTTCGTCATAGGTCGCGCGCGACGCGCTGCCCTTGAGCGAGAGCGTCTGGCGATCGCCGGGCTGCCACGTCAGGGCGGTTTGCGCGACACGCGTCCGCGTGACGATATCGGCATTCTCCCAGCCTACTTCGACGTCGCCGCCGGGATAATTGCCCGAGGTCGCGGTCTGGTTCTGAACGATGCCACGGTTGCGCGGGTCGATCAGGACCTCGTTGCGCTCCATCTTGTCCTTGAAATAATAATAGCCGAGCGACGCATAGGCCTGGAGCGTGTCGGTGGGCCGGACCTCGAACTTGCCGGTCAGGCCGTAGCGATCGCGCTTGTCCATCACGTACCAGTATTTGTCCTGCTGCGGAACTGCGAAGCCGTTGCCGAGACCGGCGCCAGTCTGAAGCTGCCCTGCCGCGTTGTAGAAGGAATAGTGGATCGTATCGGTCGTCATGTGCGTGTCGGTGTAGCTGCTGAGCGTCTGGTAATTGCCCGACAGGACGACGCCGTATTGGTGGTTCGCGCCGAACGCCGTGCTGACCGTTGCGCCGAGCCGCGTGCCGAAATCGGGCTGGTGGCGCGGCAGGCCGGTGTCGTTCGCATGGCCGAGCGACGCCTCGGTCGTGACGAACGGCTTGCCGCCGCCTTCGAACGCGCTGCGCGTCACGATGTTGATCGCGCCACCGACCGCGTTCGGATCGAGATCGGCGGTGAAGGTCTTCACGACCTGCAACTGGCTGATCATCGATGCGGGCAGGATGTCGAGACGCACCCCGCGCGAGATCGAGCCAAGCGTTCCGTTGGGCGTGCCGGGCGAGGCAAGCTGCAACCCGTCGATCGTCACGTTGTTGTATGCGGGGCCGAGCCCGCGGATCACCGGCGTCGCGGCCTCGTCGCGCGGATGCTCATTGTCGGTCGCAGGCAGGACCGACAGACCCGGAATGCGCCGCAGCGCTTCGACGATGGTGGCGTCCGGCAACGCGCGGACGTCGTTCGATCCGATGACGTCGATGATGTTGGTCGCGTTGCGCTTGGCCTCGATCGCGACGTTGTTGGCGCGCCGGATGCCGGTGACGACGATATCCCCGGGTGGCGCGGTCGCGGGTTCGGCCGCCGACGTCCCGGTCGCCGATGTCGTGGTCGCCGACGTGGCGTCCGTCTGTTGCGCCGCGACCGGACCGACGATCGCGATCGACGACACGCTGGCGAGTGCCAGCAACCGTAGTGAAAACCCAACCATGCGATGATCCCCGCCCGTCTGGCCGGCATCGACTGCCCGCCCCCAATGACGGCGCGGCTAGGCGGTGGTTGTGGCAGTTTTATTTATTTATCCGGAAATAAATCGCGTCATCGTTCGGCATTCGGGGCGACGAGCTGGTGGATGGGAAGCAGTGCGGCGCCTACCGCCGCCGCCCAACTGCCAAGTCGCGACACATGCATTTTCGGCCGCGGCAAATGGGGGAAGGCCGTCGCCCAGTCGGCGCGTTCCAGCGCTGCACCGAGCGCGTGGAGGATCGGCAGCGGCAGCGCGCCCGATACGACGATCGCGCCGGGATCGAGCCACGCGACACCACTGTCGGCGGCGACCGCAAGCTGCTCTCCAGCCCGCTCGACCCACGCGTCGATCAACGCGGCATGCGTATCCTGATGCATCTCGACCTCGTTCAGCGCGCGGATGTCGGCGCCGGCCGCCTGCAATTCGGCGAGCAGGTCGATCCCCGACGGCCGCTTGGATTTCCCCGGAAACAACCGGCCGATCTCGCCCGCATTGCCGTGCTCGCCGCGCAGGATCGCGCGGTCGACGATGATCCCCCCGCCGACCCCGTGCCCGATGAAGAACACGATCGCCGAACTGCACGTGCGGATCAGCCCGCTGTCGTAATATTCGGCGAGCGCGGCGAGCGTCCCGTCATTCTCGATCCAGACCGGCAGGCCGAGATAGTCGGCGAACAGCCGTTGCAGATCGAGATCGCGCCATCCCTGCAACCAGTCGACCGTCCAGCGCCGCGTCGGATCGCCCGCGAGCGTCGGCCCGGTCGCCGCCACGCCCAGCCCCAGGAAGCGCGACCGCAGCACATTGTGGCTCATGCTCAGACCACGCAACCGTCGGTCCACCGCCTCGACGAACGCGCGCGGATCGGGGCTGTCGAACGGCTCAAGATCGCGGACGATCACCGTGCCAGCGAAATCGACCAGCGCGATCTCGAGCCAGCCCGGATGCAGCGTCGCGCCTGCCGCATAGCCGCCACCGCTTGAGATACCCAGTGGTACGATCGGCCGCCCGCGCCCTGCCCGCTGGTCCTGGACATGCTCCTCAACCAGCCCGAGCGCGATCAACTCACGGCTCAAGCGCGTCACCGCGCCATTATGCATGTCGAGACGGTCGGCAAGGGCAGTGCGCGCGCTAGGGCCACTGATCCGCAGATCCCAGACGATGCGTTTCTGATCTTCGGACAGCAGGATTTCGGGTTTCGGGCGCATGCGATCATCCTGTCGACTGACGAGACGCACGCCCTAGCCTTCGGTACGCATCGCTGCTCGATTTAATTCGCGCACGCCAATAATATCGGCGGCGTTATAAACGCAGGCGGCAGCGGGATGCGCCAGAGGTCGGACGGCAGCGCCATTCGTCTTGCGGGAAATCTTCAGATGGATTGCGACCAAAAAAAGGGCTGCGCACCCTTCCGTATGGGCCCCGGTGCCTTATCGAGGGAACGGCGAACGCCTGATGGCGAGTGTCTCCGCGACGCTCCGGCATAACGGATGAAAGGATACGGCGTGGATTCCATGCGGCGAGGTACGAATGCTGGCGGAATGCGACGGTATAACGAGCGCCTGATCCTGTCGGCCGTTCGACGGATGAACGGCGCTTCGAAAGCGGAACTCGCGCGCATGACGGGCCTGTCACCTCAAGCCGTCGTCCGCATCGTCGATGAACTGGCCGAGGTCGGGCTGCTGTTCCAGGCGGGCAAGCGCACCGGTGGCATGGGCCAGCCGGCGACGATCTATCGGATCAACGGCAAGCGGGGATATACCGTCGGCGTCGAGGTCGGGCGCGGCGACACCACCATCGTGCTCCTGGATTTCGACGGTGAGCGCAAAGCGGTCGGTCGCCATGCCGGCAGCTTTCCCTCGATCGATACCGTGCTCGGCCATATCGACGCGTTCATCGACGAATACCTCGCATCGACGGACCTATTGAGCGCCGAAGCGTTCATGGGCATTGGCATCGCGATGCCCTGGTTCCTCGGCGAATGGCGCGACGAACTTGGCATATCGGTCAATCAAGCCGACGAATGGCGCCGGGCCGACGTCGCGGATCGCCTCCAGGCGGGGCGGACATGGCCCACGTTCTTCGAGAACGACGGTAACGCCGCGGCCCTGGCGCAGTTGCTCTGCGGCGCCGGCGTCGACCTACAGGATTTTCTCGCGATCAACATCGGCACGTTCGTCGGAGGCGGACTCGTCTTGGGCGGTCGGGTGCATCAGGGTCGGCACGGCAATGCCGGGGCGCTCGCCTCGATGCCGGTCTGCGCCGCTGGCAAGAGCGACTATCTGGTCCACCACGCCTCGCTCTACGCGCTCGACCAGGCCGTGTGCGACGAAGAGCGCGCCGCGTGGACGCGCCGGTGTGTCGAAGCGCTAGCCTTCGCGGTGACCAGCGCCAACAGCCTGCTTGATCTCGAAGCCGTGATCATCGATGGGGCAATCTTACCCGCGTGTCTGGACGACATCACCGTCGGACTGCGCCGTCACTTCTCAACCGATGCGCCACCAGATTTCTTCGCGCCCGAGATTCGAAAAGGCACGCTGGGCAATTTGGCTGCCGCGGTAGGAGCAGGCCTACTTCCTCTTCACGCGAGCTTCACCCCGGACTTGGCGAGCCTGTTTAAAAACGGTTGATCCGCCTGGCCCAGGATTAAGACGCGCATCTCCCTCTATCGAAGGGATTTTTAACTATCCTTGACAGACTAGATCACATTAGTAGATTTAGTAGCTGACCGCGAAGACGTGGCTGGTGTCGGGAGAGGAAATTCGTGTTCGTTCGTTCTGAACTATTGTTGGCGTCCGTTCATCTTGGGGTGAGCGCCCGTGGTTGAGCCTTTGCTCCTGGGCGCGATCGAAGCGGGCGGGACCAAGTTCCTCTGTGCCATTGCCGATCGTGACGGCACGCCGTTGATGCAGACTCGCATCCCCACCACGACGCCGGACGAGACGCTAAGCGCAGCAAGCGCCTTTTTCGCCGACGCGGCCCGGCAGCACGGCACGCTCGCGGCCTTCTCGATCGGAAGCTTCGGCCCGCTATCGTTGAATCCCGTTGCAGGCGACTACGGCTGCATCACGTCGACCCCGAAAGCGGGCTGGCAGAACGTCGACCTCCTCGCCCATTTCCGCCGTACGATCGCCGCGCCGACCGCGCTCGATACCGACGTGAACTGCGCTGCGGTCGGCGAACGGCTATTCGGCAGTGGTCAGGGTCTCGACACATTCTGCTATGTGACGGTCGGCACCGGCATCGGCGTCGGCGTGCTGATCAACGGCGCTCCGCACGGCGGCGCCAATCATCCGGAAACGGGGCATATCAAGCTGCCCCGCGCGCCCGGCGACGATCGGTTCGCCGGGATCTGTCCGTATCACGGCGACTGCGTCGAAGGCCTGGCCTGTGGGCCCGCGATGCACGCCCGGTGGGGCGTACCGGCCGAGACGCTGCCCGAGGATCATCCGGCATGGGACATCGAGGCGGATTACCTCGCCGGTCTCTGCGCGACTCTTACCTACACCGTACGCCCCGATCGCATCATCATCGGCGGCGGTGTCATGCAACCGCCGATGTACGATCGGGTACGCCGCGCGCTGACCGCGAAACTGGCCGGCTACGATGCCAGCATGCGCGCGATCGACATGGCCGACTACGTCGCCGCGCCGACCGCAGGATCGTCGGCGGGTCTGACCGGCGCGCTCGCGCTCGCCTATCGGACGGCGACGCGGCAGTGGCCGACGCATTGGACGATCACCGAAACCACCTCCATCGAAGCGGATGCCGTCAATGCATAGTGTTGTGAGTTCCGGCGACGCCGGCATCGTCGACGACGCCCGGGCGACCCCGGCGATCATCATGAGCGCCGCAGGGGCTGCTCTCGGTGGCCTCCTGTTCGGGTTCGATACCGCCGTGATCTCGGGCGCGACCAATGCGCTGCAAAACCAGTTCACGCTGACCGAGGCGTCGCTGGGCTTCACCGTCGCCTCGGCGCTGATCGGCACCGTCCTGGGATCGCTGATAGCAGGAGCGCCGGCGGATCGGTATGGCCGGAAGGCGATCATGCTGTCCGTCGCGATCGCCTATGTCGTGTCGTCGCTCGGGACTGCGTTGGCGAACGACTGGTACGTGCTGATCGCATTCCGCTTTCTTGGCGGCGTGGCGATCGGGGCCGCGTCGGTCGTGACGCCGATCTATATCGCCGAGGTGTCGCCCGCGCGGTTCCGCGGCCGCCTGGTGGCGATGAACCAGTTGAACATCGTGCTCGGCATCCTCATCGCGTTCCTCTCCAACTACGTCATCGCGCAGGTGTTGCCGCCCGAGACGGCGTGGCGCTGGATGTTCGGCATCGTCGCGATTCCCTCGGCCGTGTTCTTGGTGGTCACGTTCTTCCTGCCCGAAAGTCCAAGGTGGCTGGCCGTACGGGGGCACCGCGAGCGTGCCGTCGCCGCAATGACCCGCCTCGGGTTCAGCGATCCCGATGCCGAACTGCTCCGCATCGAGGCGGCGGACACGCGCGAGGCAGTCAAGGGTGCTCCGCGTCTGTTCCAAGCGTCGCACACGCTCCCCGTCGCCTGCGCGATCGCGATCGCGATGTTCAACCAGCTCTCGGGCATCAACGCGCTGCTCTATTATGCACCGCGCATCTTCGAGCTGGCGGGTGCCGGCGCCGATAGCGCCTTGCTGCAGTCGGTCGCGGTCGGAGGCACCAACCTGCTGTTCACGGCGCTGGCGCTGTTCCTGATCGACCGGTTCGGCCGCAAGCCGCTGCTGTTCGTCGGGTCGATCATCTGTGCCGCCGCATTGCTTCTGGTCGGCTGGCAGCTCGAACGCGTCGCGCCGGACGGCACGCTGATCCTCGTCGGGCTTCTCGCCTTCATCGCGGCGTTCGCCGTGAGCCAGGGCGCGGTGATCTGGGTGTTCATTTCCGAGGTCTTCCCGAGTTCGGTCCGCGGCAAGGGTCAGGCGCTTGGCTCGACCACGCATTGGGTGATGGCGGCGATCATCACCTGGCTGTTCCCGGTCGTGGCCAGCGCCGTCGGCGGCTGGGTGTTCGCGTTCTTCGGCGCGATGATGCTGCTCCAGTTCGTCTGGGCGTGGAAGGTGATGCCGGAGACGAACGGCGTCGCATTGGAAGACATGGATCTGCGGGGAGCGGCAGCATGAAGACGATCGCAATGCTGCTGGCGGCAGCGGCCGTTCTTGCAACCCCGGCATCGGCGCAGCGGGCCGACCCGCGGCCCAGCTATCATTTCGCCCCGGCCAAGAATTGGATGAACGACCCCAACGGGCTCGTTTATTACGACGGCGAGTATCATATGTTCTACCAGTACAACCCGCACGGCGATCGCTGGGGGCATATGAACTGGGGTCACGCAGTCAGCCGCGATCTCGTTCACTGGCAAGAACTGCCGATCGCGATTCCCGAGACCGCCGACGTCATGGCGTTTTCCGGCAGCGCGGTCGTCGACTGGAACAACACGAGTGGTTTCGGGCGGGACGGCAACCCCCCGCTGATCGCAATCTATACCGGGCACAACCCCAAGGCGAAGCTGCAGTCGCAGTACGTCGCCTACAGCAACGATCGCGGTCGGACCTGGACCGTCCACGGCGAGGTGCTGAGCGTCGGATCGCCCGAATTCCGCGATCCGAAGGTCTTCTGGCATGCCGGCACCAAGCGCTGGGTCATGGTCGCGGTGATGGCGCTGGAGAACCGCGCGGTGATCTTCACCTCGCCCAACCTCAAGCAGTGGACGTTCGCCAGCAGCTTCGGTCCCGCTGGGGGGCGCGGCAAGAACTGGGAGTGCCCGGATCTGTTCGAATTGCCGGTCGATGGCGGGGCTGTCGGCGAAAAGCGCTGGGTGCTCGGCATCAACCTCGGCGACAACGCCGTCGGTGGTGGCTCTGGTGGTCAGTATTTCGTCGGCGACTTCGACGGTACCCGCTTCACGCCGGTGCAGGGCTGGCCCGGCGATGCGCAGTGGATGGACTATGGGGCAGACTTCTACGCCGCCGTGTCCTGGAACGATCTGCCGAAGGACGATCCCCGTCGCATCTGGATCGGCTGGGCGAACGACTGGCGCTATGCCGAGGCGATCCCGACGTGGCCGTCGCGCGGACTGATGACCGTCCCGCGCCAGGTTACGCTCCGGAAATCGCCCGAGGGGTATCGGATCCTGCAGGCGCCGGTGCGCGAGGTTGCAGCTCTGCACGGCGCCCGACAGGACTTCGCCGCCACCCTGCGCGACAGCCCTACCGCGCTTCCCGTCCAGGGCGGCTCGGCGGATTTGGAGTTGGCGATCAACGCCGGTTCGTCCGAGCAGGTGGCGATCACGCTCACGGACGGCGAAGGCTATCAGACCGTCGTCGGCGTCAATCCGACCGTGAACGAGGTCTTCGTCGATCGGACGCGGTCGGGGCCGCACTTCCATGACGGGTTCGCCGCCCGCCACGTCGCCCCGGTCGACCTCAAGACACGCCGCGTGAAGCTCCGCATCCTGGCCGACGAGTCGATCCTGGAAGTCTTCATCAACGACGGCGAGCGCACGATCACCGACCGGTTCTTCCGTGGCAGTGGCCCGCTCCGGTGGAGCGCATCCTCGCGCGGCGGCAGTGCGCAGCTGAAACTCACCGCATGGTCGATGAACGCCGGCACGGTGAAGGTCGCTGCGAAGTGATGACCGGTAGCGAACCATGGCGGGCGGGTGTGCCGGATACAGGCTGACTATCGGGCTCAAGACCCGGGCCACCAACGATCGAACACACAATAACGTAATAAAAAGGGGATTTTTATGACGAGGTCTTTTCACGCCTTGCTGGCGTCGGCGGCGATCGTGCCGATGATCGTGGCATCCGCCGCCTGGGCGCAAACCGATGTAGCGCCGGCCACCAACCAAACCGGCGCCACACCGGCACAGACGTCCAGCGATCCGGTGCCGAACCCCGCGCCGACCAGCGCAGCGCAGGTGCAGTCGGACGCCGCGCCCGAGAACGCGTCGGCCGGCGCGGACAAGGACATCGTCGTCACAGGTTACCGCGCCGCGCTTGGCTCCGCGCAGGAACTCAAGCGCAATTCGTCTTCGATCGTCGACGCGGTCGTCTCCGACGATATCGGCAAACTGCCGGACAACAACGCTGCCGAAGCCATCTCGCGGATCGTCGGCGTTACGGTTCTCCGCTATAACGACGAAGCCGGCGTCATCCTCGTTCGCGGCCTGCCGGACGTTGCGACGACGTTCAACGGGCGCGAATTCTTCTCGGCCGAAGACCGCGTGCTGCATCTCCAGGATTTCCCGGCCGGGGTCGCCGCGGGTATCGAGGTCTACAAGTCGGGGACGGCGGATCTCATCGAGCCCGGTCTGGCAGGGCTGGTCAATCTGCGCTCGCGTCGCCCCTTCGACGTGAAGGACACCGAGATCGCTGGCGAAATCCGCGGATCCTACAATGATCAGTCCAAGGCGTTCGACCCGTCGGGCAACCTCCTCCTGACGAAGCGCTGGGATACGCCGATCGGCGAGATCGGCGCGCTGGTGAACCTCAGCTATACGCGGACCACCTACCGCAATGCCGATCGCTATGCCGATTCCGCCGTCATCACGCCGCGCGGTTTTGGCGTCGACACTCCCGCCGACGACCTGACCGTCACCACCCCTGGCGTCGGCAATTTCAACTTTCCGGCAAATGCCGGCAACTTCTACGAGAAGGGCGTCCGTCACCGGCCCGCCATCAATGGCACGATCCAGTGGCGCCCGTCGGCCAATCTAGAGGTCTACGCGGAAGGTCTCTGGCAGGCGTATCGCGGCAACGTCCTGCGGGACTCGTTCAACGTCAACTTCGAACGTCCCGACGCCAACGGTGTCGCGCCCACGCTCAGCAACGTCGTGCTGGTACCTGGCGAACCGAACAAGGCCGCTAGCTTCACCAAGACGGGTGGCTACGTTCCCGAGTTTTCCCGCGTCGCGCAGGACGATCGCACGGACACCTATCAGGGCGCTTTGGGCTTCAAATGGACGACCGGCCGCGCGACGCTGTCGGGGGACTTCGCGTACACCAACAGCCGCTACAAGGCGTCGGAGATCACCGTCGATTCGCAGCTTGCCACCGCGCCGACCATCAACGTCGACTGGAATGCGCGCGGGTCGGCGGTGTTCGATCTGGGCGGGTACAACATCACCAATCCGGACACCGCCCGATGGCGTGGTCTAAACCAGCGCGAGTTCGTGGCGAAGGGCAACGGCCTTCAGGGGCGTCTCGATCTCGATCTCGAAACCGACTGGGGCTTCCTCCCGCACCTTCAGTTCGGCGTCCGGGCCAGCGACCGCAATGCGTCGTCGCAGAACAACACCCGCTACGCCTACACGGCTGGTCTCGACATTCCCCTCGCCAGCCTCCCTACCGGTGCGCTCGAGGTGATCACCGACGGGTTCCGCAACGACCCACAGCGTTTCCAGAACTGGCTTGCGCCAAATCGCGACGCGATGATCGCCAACAGCGAGGCATTGCGTCAGCTTGCCTATCAGTCGGTCCAGCGCGCGACCGTGCTGTTCCCGAACGATGGCGGCATCCGCGATGCCGTGACGAAGTACGCCACGGCTGAAATTCCGGTCGATCCGCTCGGCGGCTTCACCGCCAGTGAGGCGACCTACGCGTTCTACGGCCAGGGCAAGTTCGCCTTCGACCTCGGCGGTATCGAGGTCGACGGCACCGCCGGGGCTCGCATCGTCAACACCGATGGCGCGTATCGCGGTTTCAGTCGCGTACAGGCAAGTAACGGCAGCGTTGGCATCGTCCCGACGACGACCAGGCAGAACTATGTCGACGTCCTGCCATCCGCGATCGCGCGCGTTCGCTTCTCGCGCAAGTGGCAGATGCGTCTCGGCTACACGCAGACGCGGACCCGCCCGGGGTTCGGTCAGCTGAACCCGTCGCTCAACATCACCGCCAACAGCCCCGGTCCGGACGGCTCGCCGCCACAGTTCGATGCGACCGGCTCGGGCGGCAATCCGAACCTGCGACCGCTGACGTCGAAGAACTACGACTCCACCCTGGAATGGTATTTCTCGAAGAACGGGTCGGCGTCGGTCGCCGCGTTCTACCGCGATCTCAACGGCTTCATCGGCGACTACACGCAGGTCGTGAACGATCCGATCTACGGCCGCGTCCAGCTCAACCGTCCCGAGAATGCGGGTAACGGACGTATCAAGGGTATTGAGGCCTCGGCGCAGACGTTCTTCGACTTCCTTCCCGGTCTGCTCTCGGGCTTTGGCGTGCAGGCGAACGGCACCTATCTCGACGGCACCAACCAGTTGCCGCAAACGCTCGGCGACAGCGAGCGCCAGGTGCGGATCACCGGTCTGTCCAAATGGGCCTATAATCTCACCGGCTTCTACGAGAAGGGCAAGGTGTCCGCGCGCCTCTCGTACAACTGGCGGTCCGGCTACACGACCAGCTACAACCGCACCATCAACGAGACGCAATATGCGGGCGAGCTCGTCCGTCCGGTATCGCGACTGGATTTCTCGGCGAGCTTCGAGCCGTACAAGAACATCTCGCTCGTGGCGAACGTCAGCAACATCCTGGCGCAGCCTTTCAGGAACTACCGTTACTATAACGAGACGCAGTATTTCGGTCGCGATCTCCGGATCGAAGGGCGGTACATGAGCCTCGGCCTGCGCTTCAAGATGTAACCGCCCTGCCCCGTGCGGTGTGGCGATCCACACCGCACGGGATTCCGGCCGTCGTTCGGGATCCGTCCGGTCGCAGGACGCCTAGGGCCTCTTGCCAAGACCACCCCAACAGGAGGCCAAGGCCTTGACGCGCGAGACACTCTACACCCGGCGCACGACGCTCGGCCTGATCGCCTCGCTGCCGATAGTGACCGCCTGCGAGCAGTCATTGGCTCGAACCAGCTTCAACCCGATGACCGGCTCGGATCCCTTACTTCCGCCCCCGTCCCCCGGTACGCCCGAACTGTCGAGCGGTCGACCGCGCTATCACATCGCTGCCCCGGCCGGTGGCTGGATCAACGATCCGCAACGTCCGCTGAAGATCGGTGACACCTGGACGCTCTGGGCACTCTACAATCCTACCTACCCGACGGGCGGTACCAGCTGGCGGCGCTGGACGTCGAAGGATCTCCTCACCTGGCAGGATCGTGGCATCGCGATCCCGCGTAACACGACCGGCTTCGGCGACGTGTGGAGCGGCAGTACCGTCGCGGATACGGCAAACACGTCGGGTTTCGGTGCCGGCACGCTCGTCACCCTCGTCACGATGCCAGTGCCGGGCGCCGGCCAGTCCTGCGCCTTGTGGTACTCACGGGATGGCGGCGCGAGCTTCGCGTTCCATGACATCGTCCTGCCCAATCCCGGCGGTCACAAGGATTTCCGCGATCCCACCGTGTTCTGGCATGCGCCGACCGAACGCTGGGTCATGACCCTGTCCGAGGAAGGCAAGATCGGAGTCTACACGTCCGCCAACCTCACGCAGTGGCGCTATGCCAGCGGCTTCGCCTCGACGATCGTCGGCCGCGTCATGGAATGCTCGCACCTCTTCAAGCTGCATCTGTACGACGCAAACGGCGAGATCTCGGCCGACAAATGGATATTGCTGGTCGGCGGCAACGGCACCAAACTCGGCTTTACCGTGGGCGCCTATTATTGGGTCGGCGAATTCGACGGGACGAGTTTCACGGCGGATGCCCTGGAGGGACAGTGGGTCGACGGCGGTCCGGATTTCTATGCCGCGGTCGTCTGGACCGATCCGGCCGCGGCTGATCCGCTTGCCGCGGCGTACGCGATCGCATGGATGAGCAACTGGGATTACGTGAAGAAAATCCCGATCGCGCACGATTACCGCGGGCAACTCAGCCTTGTTCGCCAGCTACGGCTTCAGCGTGTCGGCGACGTCCCGCGCCTGATCAGCACGCCGCTCACCGCGCAGGATACGGTGTTTGCCGAAACCATTGCCGGACAGGATCAAACGATCGCCGAAGGGTCGGAATATATCTGGCCCACAGGTGCGCAAACCGCAGCGTGTCGTATCGATCTCACGCTCACCCGGGTCGGCCAGATCTGGCCGGCCAATGTCGCGTTATCGGTTCGAGCCGATGACCGCTTTGCGACCAGATTCATCTTCAGGGCGCATGACAATATCATCTGCCTGGAGCGATCCGATAGCGGCCCCAATCAGCCGGACGGCGATGTATGGCGACAGCCCCGAAGTATCGCGTGCGACTTCACCAAGGGCGCTGTGAAGATCAGCCTGTTCATCGACTCCGGTTCGGTGGAGCTTTTTCTCGCCGACGGAACGGCGACGATGTCCGCGCTCATCACCGCGCCACTCGATGCCACCGGATTGCACCTGAAGAGCGCCGGCGGCAGCGTAACCGTGTCGGACGTCGCGATCAGGCCTTTCGATAAACCCGGCCGATCGAAACCCGTTTTGTCGGCGCTCTAAGGTCATCCGGCCGGATGACCTTCACAGGCGTGAGGTGATCGTCAGTCGCACGTTGCGCGGCGCCCCCGGCGTCGTCCACACATTGGCATACGAACTCGAGATATAATATTTGTCGAAGATGTTATCGATATCGACGCGCATCGTCAGGTGCTCCGAAACGGCATAGCTCAAATTCGCGCGCGCGATAGTGTAGGCGGGCAGACGATACCCGCTGGCGAACGGATCGCCGGCCCGGCTCCCCGAGTGGCTTACACCACCGCCCACCGACAGCCCGCCGATCTGTTTAACGGCAAACAGTGCCCACGCGTTCTTGGGCACGTTCGACAAGCGCGTGCCGATCAGCGTCCGGTCCACGTCCTGCCGGACGGTCGCGTCGACATAGGTGTACGTGGCCGTGGCGTAGAGATCGTCCGTCACGTTCACCGTGGCTTCCGCTTCGGCGCCCCGCGAGCGCTGGCGACCGATCTGGCTTTTCACGAACGGGTCGGTCGCGTTCGGATTCAGGACGTTGCGCTTTTCCATGTCGAACACTGCCGCCTGGCCCGTCACCACGCCGTGCAGGACGGCGAACTTGGCGCCCACTTCGGTCGAGCGGCTCCGTTCCGCGTCGAAGGTGGAGATGCCGTCGGATGGATTGAGCCGCAAGGATTGCCCCCAGCTCGTGTAGAGCGACAGGCCCTTGCCGACCTGCCATGACAGAGCGGCGCGCGGCGTCACACCGCGGTCTACCGTGTCGAGATCGGCATTGCCGGTCAGCCGATTGCGCACGGTCTGTCGAAAGCTGTTCCAACGCGCGCCCAGCAGCAGCGTGAAGTCGCCCGCGCGGACGATATCCTGCGCATACACGCTTTCGCTACGGAAGGATTCGGTACGGCTGACGTTGGCCGGCGGTACCGGCAAGGGCTGACCATAGACCGGGTTGAACAGGTCGATAAGCAGGATCGGGCGGGTGGTCGTGCCGCGCGCGCGATCGAGCCGAAAGTCCATGAAGTGGCGCACCCTGTCGACGCCGAGACGCAGGTCATGGTCCAGGCCCAGGAAGCGCAGCGATCCCGTCAATTCCGCGCGCAGCGTGAGGTCGTCCCACGCGAAATCATGATAGCGGCGGTCGCGCCCGGCGGTGCGGCCGTTCGCCTGGGGTCCGCGAGCGCCGAAATCGACCATGGTGCCGAAGCCGCGTAGCGAACCGTCGCGCTGGCTGCCGCCGATCTCGAGCCCGATACCCTTGCCCAGGTCCGCGAAGACCGTGGCCTGTTGCCACAGGATCTTCTGGACGATCGGTCCGTCCGCCGGTTCGCCCAGAAACGTGTCCCGGTCCATCGCCCGCGCATTGCCCGCTATGCCGACCACGCCGCGATCCAGCGTGGCTTTGTTGCGCATATACTCGGCCTGGTAGAGGACGCGCAGCGCGTCGGACGCCTGCCATGACACCGACGGCGCGATCAGGCGCCGCGATCCTTCGACATGGTCACGGAAGCTGTCATGTTCCTCGCCGACGCCGATCAGCCGAACGGACACCCCCTTGGCGATCGGTCCACCGACGTCTGCCGTCAGCCTCCCGCTATCCCAGCTTCCATAACTGGCGCTGGCCGACGCATGAAGGTGATCGAGCGGCGCCTTGGTGACGATATTGATCGATCCGCCAGGCTCGCCCCGGCCCGATAGCGCGGCGCCGGCCCCTTTCAGCACCTCGATCCGCTCGACCGTCGCGGTGTCGATGGGCGCGTTGTAGCCGAGGTTGCTGCTGAAGCGGTTAATCATGATATCCGGACCGGCGTTCTCGTCGCCGGCAAACCCGCGGATCGCGTACTTGTCCCATAGTCCACCGAAATCGTTCTGGCGCGACACGCCGCCGGCAAGATCGAGCACGTCGTCGAGCCGGGTGGTGTTGAGCGCCTCCAGTTCCTTTTGGCCGAACACACGCACCGACTGCGGATAGATCCTGATTGGTAAGTCGCTACCCAAAATGCTGGCACTCGCCTTCCGCGCGGTGACGACGATATCGCTTCTGCCACCGCTCGCCACGTCGCGGTCGGCAGCGTCCTGCGCGTATGCCGTCATCGGCAGGCCAATCCCGATACCCAACGCGATCACGCTCAGGCTCGCATAGGCTACGCTCCGACGAGCGCTCCGGCTGTAACTTTGACGCATCGACGATCCCTTGGTTTCGCCCGCGGTTCTCCGCTGCAGCGATTTCGCCCGCTTATAGCTAATGCGAGTGGATTGCAACAATATGTCACGGATCGATCGCGTCGCGGACCGATACCTAGATTGGCCTCAGTGGGTTTCGCCGGCAGCCAGGCAGAGAAACCTAGCCAAGAGGCAAACCGCATCAGCCAAATTCGCGATCGTCCTATGCATCGTCCGCATCGGCAAAGAGTAAGGTCACGGGCTGCGATCCGCTGTCCGCGGATTTGGCAGTTGAGCGCGTCAAGCGTTGATGTATTGTTTTGGCCTTGCAGATGTATCCAGGGAGGCCAGATGCTCGACCGTCGCAGTTTCGTCGTTTCATCGTCGGCGCTTGCCGTGTCGTTGGCGCAACCCTCTCTGGCAGAACGTCGTGGTCCGACCGGTACAGCGCTCTCGCCCGACATGCCGATCCCGCTCGGACATCTACCCTCGCCGCACGCACCTGCCGACCCGAGCCTGATCGCCCTCAACCACGGCTGGCTGTTCCACGAAGGCGACATCCCCGTCCCCGCCGTGCGTGGCAACGACGAGACCTATGCCGCGACCAAGGCGGGCAACGCGCAGGGCGCCGCCGGTCTGGACTATGATGATTCCGATTGGAGCGCGGTGCAGCTTCCGCACGACTGGGCGATCGCGCACCCGGCCGAATCCGACCAAAACGACGCGTTCGGGTATCGCCGTCGCGGCATTGGCTGGTATCGTCGCTACGTCGTCCTGCCGGCGGACTGGCACGGCCAGTATCTCGAACTCCAACTCGGCGGGATGGCCAACAACGCCACCGTCTGGTTCAACGGCGTGCCGGTCGCGCACAGCCTGTCCGGCTATGTCCAGCAGACCGTCGATCTCACGCCCTATGCCCGCTTCGGCGACGAGCCCAATACCATCGCGATCCGCGTAGACGGCGATGTCATGGAAGGCTGGTGGTATGAGGGCGCCGGGCTGTACCGCGATTGCTGGCTGGCGGTGCGACCCGCGCTGCACATCGCGACCGATGGCGTGCATGCTACGCCACGCGCACAGGCGGGCGGCAGCTGGCAGATACCGGTCACGGTAACGCTCGCTAACGCCGGTGCCACGCCGGGCCAAGCGACGGTCGAAGCGGTGCTACAGGACGCGAACGGTCGCACCCTGACTCGGTCGAGCGCCACCGCCACCGCGGCCCCGCTGGCGACGGCAACCGCTACGATGCTGCTGCCGGTCGCGCGACCAAACCTGTGGTCCCCCGAGACGCCGACGCTCTACACGCTGCACACGCGGCTTGTGCAGGGCGGCAAGACCATCGACAGCCGCCGTACCGAGATCGGTTTCCGGACGGCGGGGTTTGATGCGGCGTCTGGGTTCCACCTCAATGGCGTGCCACTGAAGATCAACGGCATGTGCATCCATCAGGACCATGCCGGCGTCGGCGTCGCGGTGCCCGCCGCGCTGATGGAGTGGCGCGTGCGCCGGCTGAAGCAGATCGGCGCCAATGCGATCCGTTTCACGCACGGCACCGCCGACGCCGGCATGCTCGACGCCTGCGACCGGCTCGGCATGCTGGTGATGGCCGAGAACCGCCATTTCGATCCCAGCCCCGAGTATCTGGCGCAGCTCGAATGGATGGTCCGCCGCGACCGCAACCGGCCCAGCATCATCCTGTGGTCGGTGCTCAACGAAGAACCGATGCAGGGCAGCGAACAGGGCTATGAGATGGTCCGCCGCCTCGCCGCCGCGGTGAAGGCGCTGGACGATACCCGCCCCGTCACCGCCGCGATGAACGACGGCATGTTCACGCCGCTGAACGGCGCCGATGCGGTCGACGTGGTCGGCTTCAACTACAAGCACGGCTGGTACGATCGTTACCACAAACTCCACCCAGACCGCCCGCTGCTCAGCACCGAGGATACCAGCGCGGTGATGACGCGCGGCGAATGGACGAGCGACACGGCGCGCAACGTGCTGACCTCCTACGATACCGAAGCGCCCGAATGGGGCCTGACGCATCACGAAAGCTGGCGGATGATCGGCAGCCGCCCGTTCATCGCCGCGACCTTCGTCTGGACCGGGTTCGACTATCACGGCGAACCGACGCCATTGCCCTGGCCGGCGGCATCGAGCTCGTTCGGCATCCTCGATCTCTGCGGGTTCGCCAAGATGGCCTATCATCTGCGGCGCGCGCAGTGGATCACCGCGGAGCCGGTGATCGCGATCGGCCCGCACTGGAACTGGGCCGGGCGCGAGGGCCAGCCGATCAAGGTGATGGTCCCGACCAACGTCGACGCCGTGGCGCTGTCGCTCAATGGCAAGCCGATCGGCCGCCAGACGTGCAAACCGTTCGAAACGCTCGAATGGCAGGTGCCGTTCGCGCCGGGCACGCTCGAAGCGATCGGCTACCGCGGCGGTCGCGAAGTCGTTCGCGCCAGCGTTACGACCGCGGGCCAGCCCGCCACGCTGCGGCTGACGCCCGATCGCCCGATGATGCTCGGCGACGGTACCGACGTGCAGCCGATCAGCGTCGACCTGATCGATGCGAGCGGCCTCCACGTGCCCACCGCGAACGACACCGTCACCTTCGCGGTCGAGGGCGGCGAGATCATCGGCGTCGGCAACGGCAATCCCAACGATCACGACCCGGAACAGGGCAATGCCCGCAAGCTGTTCAACGGTTTCGCGCAGGTGCTGGTGCGGTCCTCAGCAGGCGCCAAGCAACTGGTGCTGACCGCACGCGTCGCCGGGCTGCCTCCCATGCGTGTGGCGTTTCCGCTGGTCGCCGCGCAGACCCGCGCCGTCGCGGTGACGCCGTCGGTCCACCATCTCGGCGAATGGCGGCGCACACCGTTCGTCGCGCAGGCGCCCGACGCGCGAACGATCTACCCGGCGCAGCAATGGCGCAGCCTGAGCTATGTCCGCACCGGACGGCTCGAGGAGGCGCAGCCCGCGCGCGCCTACACGCTGATCCAGGGTCGCTTCATGCCCCGTCGGCACGTCGCGGCCCGCGGTGGCACGCTGCATTTCGCCGGCGTGATCGGCCGCGCCGAGCTATGGGTCGACGGCCAACGCGTCGCCACCAAAAGCGACGCGGCAGAAGCAGCGATGGTCGCGACCATCCCGGCCGGCGAGCAGGAGCGCGTCGTGACGTTGCTGCTCCAGGCCGATGCTGGCGAGGCGACCGGCCTCAGCCGCAGCGTGGCAGTCTGGTAGGCCGAGTGGGAAACATCCGCGGCCACAGTGTCCAACGGATGTATGACATGTGCGACGGCAAGTGTTACGCCAAGCCTCTATGGCGTTCATCGACCTTCTAGACGTTACGGCCGCGACGAGCAGCGGCCCGCGCTATCTGTGGTTGCAGGGCCTGATCCGCACCGCGATCGAAACCCGACGGCTCGCGGCGGGTACCGCGCTGCCGAGCGAACGGGAACTGTGCGACGAGTTCCAGCTATCGCGCGTGACGATCCGCAAGGCGCTGGAGGCGCTGGTCACCGACGGCCTGCTCGAACGGCGGCGGGGCGCCGGCACGTTCGTATCCCGAAGCCCGGGCGCGCAGGACGCCAGCCGCGTCGAGAAGAACTTCTCCGCGCTGTCGTCCTTCTCCGAAGACATGCTGGCACGCGGCCGGCGCCCGTCCAGCGAGTGGATCGATCGGTCCGAAGGGTCGGTGACTCCCGAGGAGGCGCTCGCGCTCGGTCTGTCGCCCGGGTCGCACGTCTTCCGTTTCCAGCGCATCCGCTTCGCCGACGACGAGACGATGGCGGTCGAATATGCCACGGTACCGAGCTGGGGCCTGAAGCGGCTCGATGATGTCGTGTCCTCGCTGTACGGCGCCCTCGCCGCCAACGGAAACCGGCCCGTACGGGCGCTGCAACGCGTCCGCGCGATCTGCTTTGGCAAAGAGCACGCCGTGCTGCTCGGCATCGAGGAGCGTGATCCGGGGCTGATGATCGAACGGCGCTCCTTCGCCGCCGATGGCCGCGTGATCGAGGTCACGCATTCCTATTATCGCGGCGACGCCTACGATCTCGTGGCAGAACTCCACCATAGCTGACGCTGGGCTGCAGGATCGCATCGGGCACCTCGCCGGACGCGACCGCCAGCCGCGTGTCAGCTGGCGACCTTGATCCCGCCGATCCACGTCTGCACCGGCTTCAGCGCCGCATCCAGCACGACGAAGTCCGCGCGCAATCCGACCGCCAGCGTGCCGCGGTCCTGTGCCATCCCGAGAAACGCGGCGGGCGACGCGCTCGCCATCCGGCTGACGGTCGGCAGGTCTGCGCCGGTCGCCGCGCACATCGTCCGCACCGCCTGCGCCATGTCGAGATGCGCGCCGGCCAGCGTACCGTCCTCGCCCATGCACACCCCGCCCTCGACCGTCATCCGGCGGCCGTTGAGCAGGAAGAAATCGTCGTCCGAACCGACGCTCGGCATCGCGTCGGTCACCAGCATCAGGCGATCCGCCCCCTTGCTGCGAAACGCGATGTCGAGCGCGGCGGGTGCGACGTGCACCCCGTCGGCGATGATGCCGCACCAGATCGCGGCCTCGCTCAACGCAGCCCCCACCATGCCCGGCGCGCGGTGGAGCAACGGCGACATCGCGTTGAAGACGTGCGTCACGCCGGTGACCCCGGCAGCAAAGCCCGCCAGCGCCTCGTCGTAGGTCGCGTCGGTATGCCCGGCACTCAGGATGACCCCCGCCGCGGCGAGTTGCGCGATATCCTCGACCGCGACGACTTCCGGCGCGAGCGTCATCATGACGACGCCACGCCGCGGTCGGCACAGGATGTCGATGATCGACCGGTCGAGCGTGCGGATCAGCGCGGGATCGTGGATCCCCTTGCGCGTGCCGTTGATGAACGGCCCTTCGATATGCACGCCGACGATACCGGGAACGCCGGCCGCGATCGCCGCGTCGACCGCGTCCAGCGCCGCCTCGATCGCCTCGGCGGTGTCGGTGATCAGCGTCGGCAGCAATGCGGTGGTGCCGAACCCCGCGTGCGCCGCCGCAATCCGTGCCAACCCCTCGATTCCGAGCGCGTTGTTGAACAACACGCCGCCGCCGCCGTTCACCTGCGTGTCGATGAACCCCGGCAGCAACCAGCCGCCTGCCAGGTCGATCGCTACGTCGCTGCCAGTCACTTCGCCGCCTACGACGTCACCCCCGCCCCCGGCCGGCTCGATTGTGCGCAGGCGGCCGTCCACTATGGTGAGCCGGGCGTCATGGCGTGTTTCTCCGCCGACCAGGATTCGGCCACCGCGAACCTCGATGGTGCGCATCACGACCGGCACCCCTGTTGGACACCGGATGAACGATCGCGATCGAATTTACCCGATGCCGCGATCGCGCTCGCGGGTCCGTAAGACAGCGCTACCATCGCCAATCTATTCAGACACGCCGTCGCAGGTCCCTGCCTCGGCGATTTGTCGGAGCATAACCTCTCTGCGCCGCTTCGGTCAGTCATGGGAGCGCTATCGCTGGCGCGTTGAGTATCGCGAGACCTTGGTTGGCGCTCGTTCGCAAAATCTCGATCCAGTCGGCAATACTCGACGCAATGACGCTTGATCGGCAAGGTATCCGAGCACAGCAGAAGACCTCGCGACAAGGTCGAGAAAGACCCAACGCCCGAATCCGCCTTGCAGTATCTTGAGGCCACCAACCCGTCGCTCCCCGAGCGATCAATTGCAAACATCACTACCCCTTAGTCGGCAAGACATACCGCCGCGACACACCATTCGAGATCGTTGTCACGACCTTCGGCATCGCTCCGCATGGGCTACATTATGCATGCTTCGAAAGCGGTATCAATGGTATTGCATATGTCTTTCGACAGCGGCGTCAGAAATTGCTTTTTCTGCACCATACGGATGCGGGATAGCCATGTTTCCCCGTGGCTATCGATTCGATCAGGAGGATATGAAGTGCCTGGCACTGCTTGCAACGACCTGTCTTCGGCGCGCAAGACCCTGGTATGTTATGTCATTGCAAAGGTGTAGCGCAATTCTGACGCACACCTCTTTGGCCATATCCGATTGGCAACCAACGCTTTTCCGATCCAGCAATACCAATATGCTTCGTGGCCCGCGAAGACGTTATGTTTTTGTACTAGATCGTGCTTGACAGGTCACAGGATTATCCATGAAACTCCGACATAACGCAGGGTTCGGGCTGCACATCGGTTAAAAAACCGGGTGCCGCGCTTCATTGTCGCATCAGAGGGGATTTACATGACGCACGGCAGACGCAACCGCACACAGGGCGCCGGCTCCTCCACGAAGGTCTGGCTACTCGCGACGAGTTGCTGTGCAGCACTTGCCGCGATCACGCCTGTGAACGCACAGACCGCGCCGCCTGGTGATCGGACGTCGCCGGCTGCTCAGACACCACCCCAGACGCCACCTCAGACGCCACCTCAGACTCTAGCCCCAGCGCCTGCGACCCCGTCCGCGACCAGCGGCCAGACCGATGGTGCGGACGGTGCCGAGATCACCGTGACCGGCTTCCGCCAGAGCCTTGCGTCGGCGGCACAGGCGAAGCGCAACGATATCCGCATCTCGGACGGCATCACCGCCGAGGACATCGGCAAGTTCCCCGCGCAGAACGTCACCGAAGCAATCCAGCGCATCGCCGGCGTACAGATGTCGAACATCAACGGCCGTGGCTCGACGATCAGCATCCGCGGCCTCGGCGCGCAATATGCCCGTACGACGATCAACGGCCAGACCTTCGCCAGCGCCGACTTCAAGGACGGCTTCCGCTACGACATCATCCAGACCGATCTCGCCAGCGCGATCCAGGTCGTCAAGTCGCCGACCGCCGACATGGACACCGGCGGCCTGTCGGGCACCGTCAACATCGATACGGTCAAGCCGCTGGCCTATAAGGGCTCGCGCTTCATCGTCGGTGTGAAGGGCTATAATTCCGAATATCGCGGCAAGAAGATCACGCCGAAAGTCAGCGGTGCCTATATCGACAGCTTCGCCGGTGGCACGCTGGGCGTGATGGCGAACGTCAGCTACCAGGAACTGACGGACCGTGGCGACTATGCCTTCGTCAAGAACTGGTACAATCCCGGCGTCGTCGATCCCAACAACTTCGTGCCCGGCAATTTCCGGCTGCGCCGCATCGATCGCGACACCAAGCAGCTGATGGCCAGCGGTGCGATCCAGTGGAAGCCGCAATCGAACTTCGAGGTCCTGCTGCAAGGCGAATATTCGAAGGACGACACGCGCTACGATACGCAGCAGCTGGTATTCGGTCGCTGGGATCCCAAGGACAGCACGAACCCGAGCACGATCACGGTCCTCGACAGCGCGAACGGCGTTGCCAACAAGATCGCCATCAGCAACTTCGGCGTCGGCAACAACGACCAGCCCGAGACGCGCAACCTCAAGACCCAGGCCTATACCGGCACGGTCAACTGGCAGCCGGGCGACACCTGGAACGTCCACGCCGTCGCGCATTACACGCGGGGCGATGCCGATCTTCGCGAGTTCGCCTCGATCGACGGCGCAAACGTCGCCTCGGGGGGTACGCTCGACATCTCCGACCCGCACAACGTCAAGTTCGCGACCGACCCGGGCGTGTGGAACGGCACGCTGTTCAACCCCGCCAACCGCACCTATTTCGCATTCGTCGATGGTGCCACGCACATCCAGATGGCCAAGGACGTATCGGGGCAGTTCGACGTCACCAAGGATATCGGCGCGTTCGGCGTCAAGTCGCTGGTGTTCGGCGTGAAGTATCATCACGAGAGCTTCCAGACCGACGCCTATCGCCATGACCGCGATGCCGACGTGACGCGACCGGATCTGTATCCCGAATATGCGTTCATCCCGAACCTGAGCACGACCGGCATCCCCGTCACGAACTTCCTCGACGGCAAGATCGGCATCCCGAACACCTTCCTCGAAACCAATGCGCCGCTCTGGCAGTCGATCCTCGCGGCGAAGGGGATCACCGTCCCGGACGTCCGCGACTGGGCGAACAGCTACCGGGTCGACCGCTACATTCCCGCGGTCTATGCGATGGCCAATCTGGACTCGGTGCTGTTCGGCAAGTCGCTTCGCGGTAACGTCGGCGTTCGCTACGAACACACCCACCAGAACGTCACGTCCAACGTCACCGCCGGTACCGACAGCGGTTCTCCGCTGCTCGGCACGCAGAACGTGATCCAGGATTACGGCAACGTCCTGCCGAGCGCATCCTTCGCGCTGGATCTGAGCAACCGGCTCGTGGCACGCGTCGCGCTTGCCAAGGTGCTGGTGCGGCCGCTGTTGAACAGCCAGACCCAAATGGCGGACACCTTCGTCACCGACAACACCGGGATCCGTCCCAGCGTGTCCGTGTCGAACGGCGAATCGCGCCTGAAGCCGCTGACCGCAAACCAGGCCGACATCAGCCTCGAATATTACCACGGCCGCGGCAATTCGATCAGCATCGCCGGCTTCTATAAGGCGGTGAAGAACGGCACGTTCACGCAGTTCTATTGCCCGACATCGTTCAACGGCGTGACGTTGAACGGCCAGGTCGGCGGCTGCGCGTCGACGGATGGGACCACGGACTATAATTTCAGCCGCAAGCTGAACGACAATAGCGTCATCCACGTCAAGGGCGTCGAACTCGCCGCGTCCGAAAGCTTCGACGGCTTCCTGCCGCTGCAAGGCTTTGGCGCTACCGGCAACGTCACGGTGGTCAACGCCGACTCCCCGGCGCTCGGCACGGGTTTCAACCTGCGCGATCTGTCGAAACTCACCTGGAACCTGACGCCCTATTGGGAAAACGAGATGTTCAGCATCCGTCTCTCGGTGAACCATCGCAGTCCGTACAAGCAGGATGCGTCGACCAGCTTCTTCGTCGATGGCGGCCAGATCCACACGGTCCGCGCGCGCACGCAGATGGACCTGGCACTTGGCTTCACGCCGACGAAGTTCTTGAGCTTCACCGGCGGCATCATCAACCTCAACGACACGCACGAAGACGCGTATCAGACCAACGAGGACACGTTCCAGCTCGCCAGCCGCACCGGCCGGACGTTCTACCTGTCCGCAACCGCACGGTTCTGATCTAAACTCGAACGAAACGAGTCGCCGCCAGCCGTGAAGAGACCAGCCATCCTCGCACTTCCAGGTCTCTTGCTGCTGACGGCGGCCGGTGCCGTCCACTCGCAACCGCGCGCTACCGATCAGGCGCGCGCCGCACTCAAGCGGATCGGTATTGCCGCCCCCGGCATCGCACTCTCGATCCGGCCGGCCGCCAAGCCCTATTACCGGGTCCGCGTCCGCAACGGTCGCATGGCGGTCGAGGGGTCCTCCGCGATCGCGCTTGTCCACGGCGCGACGCAGTATCTCCAGCAGCAGGGCCGCGTGTCGCTCAGCTGGGAGGGACGCCGCATCGCGCCACTCACCGGCCTTCCCGCCGGCGATACCGGGCCGGTGGCCTCCGCCTTCGCGCTGCGCACCTACCTCAACACCTGCACGTTCGGGTACACCACGCCGTGGTGGGCCTGGGGTCGCTGGTCGGACGAGATCGACTGGATGGCGGCGCGCGGCATCGACACGCCGCTCGCGATGGAGGGGCAGGAATATGTCTGGCGCGCATTGTGGCGCGACCAGGGCCTCGACGATGCCGCCATTGCCAGCGGCCTGTCCGCCGCGCCGTTCCTGCCGTGGCAGCGGATGGGCAACATTGCCGGCTACCGCGCGCCGCTGTCGGCGGGGTGGATCGAGAAGAAGCATCAGTTGCAACTCCGCATTCTCGGCCGGATGCGCGCGCTGGGCATGAAGCCGATCCTGCCGGCGTTCTCGGGTTATGTGCCCAAGGCGTTCGCCGATCGCCATCCCAAGGCGCGGATCTACCGGATGCGCGCGTGGGAGGGGTTTCCCGGCACCTATTGGCTCGACCCGTCCGATCCGCTGTTCGCGGTCCTCGCGCGGCGCTTCACGCAGCTTTACACGCAGACCTACGGCCCCGGCGATTATTACCTCGCCGACGCCTTCAACGAAATGGTGCCGCCGATCGCCGAGGATGGCAGCGACGCGAGCGCCGCGCACTATGGCGACAGCATCGCCAACACCGCCGCGACGCGTGCCGCCGCGCTACCCGTGGCGGTACGCGATGCGCGGTTGGCCGCTTATGGCGAGAAGCTGTTCCAGTCCGTTACCGCCGCCGCGCCGAACGCGACTTGGGTGATGCAGGGCTGGCTGTTCGGCGCGGACAAGGCGTTCTGGACGCCCGACGCGATCCGCGCGTTTCTCAGCCGCGTGCCGAACCAGCGGATGCTCGTGCTCGACATCGGCAACGACCGGTACCCCGGCATCTGGAAGACCAGCGGCGCGTTCGACGGCAAGAGCTGGGTCTACGGCTATGTCCACAATTACGGCGGCAGCAACCCGGTCTATGGCGATCTAAACTTCTACCGCAGCGATCTCGCGGCGCTGCCCAACAGCCCGACGCGCGGCAACCTCACCGGGTTCGGCATGTTCCCGGAAGGGCTGCACAATAATTCGGTCGTCTACACCTACGCCTACGACCTGGCCTGGGGGGAGAACGCGAAACGCCCGGTGACCGACTGGATCGCCGACTACGCACGCGCCCGCTACGGTGCTGCTCCGCCGGCGCTCCTCGCCGGCTGGGGCAAGGTGATATCCGGGGCCTACGCCACCCGCTACTGGACGCCGCGCTGGTGGCGCGAGATGGCCGGCGCGCATCTGCTGTTCAAGCGCCCTGCCCTGGTCGCCGCCGACTACCCTGCAGCGCCCGGCGACGAAGTCGCGCTGCGCGACGGTATTACCGCGATGCTGGCGGCCGCTCCAGCCCAGCCCGCGCCGCTGCTGACCTACGACCTCGTCGACTTCACCCGACAGTACGCAACGCTGCGGCTCGACGCGAAGCTGCGCGCCGCCGTCGCCGCCTACGCTTCGGGCGATGTCCCGACCGGAGACCGCAATGCCGCCACCGCCGCACGGCTCGCGCTCGAGATCGACGCGCTGATCGGCAACCAGCAGGAGACGCTCGGCAGCTGGATCGCGGATGCGCGCGCGTATGGCGATACGCCCGCGGAGAAGGACGCGTTCGAGGAGCAGGCCAAGGCAGTCGTCACGGTCTGGGGCGGCGCCGGTCATCTCTCCGACTACGCCTCGCGCGCATGGCAGGGTCTGTACGCCGGCTATCACCTGCCCCGCTGGCAGATATTCCTCGCCGCGCAGCGCACTGCCGCGCTGGCGCATCGGCCGCTCGACACCGCCGCCGTCGCCACGAAGATCACCGCGTGGGAACAGGCGTGGCTGAAGGACGGCCGAACCTGGCCGCGCCACCGCCCGACCGAACCGATCGCGGGCGTACGCCGCCTGCTCGCCGACGCAGGACAGCCATGACCTACACCCTCGCCCCCGACACTCTCGCAATCGCCAACCCGCGGCGCTTCACCGCGCTCGACGTATTTCGCGGACTGACCATCTTCCTGATGATCCTGGTCAACACCGCCGGGCCGGGCGCCCCCGCCTACGCCACGCTGGTCCACGCCAAATGGTTCGGCTTCACGCTCGCCGACGCGATTTTCCCGAGCTTCCTGTTCGCGATGGGCAACGCGATGAGCTTCGCGACGCGCAAGCGGATCGACACCGCGCCGTACCTCATGCGGCTGTTCAAGCGTGGTGCGATCATCTTCGCGCTCGGGTTCCTGATGTACTGGTTCCCGTTCGTCATGCGCACCGACGACGGCTGGGCGGCGATCCCGTTCGCGCTGACCCGCGTACCCGGCGTGCTGCAACGTCTCGCCTTGTGCTACGTCGCCGCGGGGCTGCTGGTGCGCTGGCTCGACGTGCGGGCGATCGTCATCGCCGGCGTGGTGCTGCTGTTCGGCTATTGGGCGATCCTGGTGCTCCTCTCCGCGCCCGGCATGGCGTACGACAAGTTCGGCACGGTCGGCACGCAGCTCGACCTGTGGCTGCTGGGCCCCGGGCATCTCTACAAGAAGGACGGCGGCTTCGATCCCGAAGGCCTGCTCGGTACGCTGCCCGCGATCGTCAACGTGCTGGCGGGCTATCTCGCCGGGCTTGCGGTACAGCGCGGCCCCGATCTGACGCGGACGGTGCGCGCGATGGCGTTCTTCGGCGTCGCGTTCGTGATTGCCGGGCTGGCCTGGTCGCCTTGGTTTCCGCTCGCCAAGAAGCTCTGGACGAGCTCCTACGTCCTGCTGACGATCGGCATCGACTGCATCGCGCTGGCAGGCATCATCGCGCTGATCGAGATCGCCGGCGTGAAGCGCGGCACGCGGTTCTTCACGATTTTCGGCCGCAATCCGCTCGCGGTCTATCTGTTCTCCGAGCTGTTCGTGACCGCGATCAACCTGATCCCGCTCGGCCCCGACGACGGGGCATACGGGGGCGTATATGAATGGGTCGGTATCGCGATCTTCCAGCGCATCGCGCCTGGCGCGGTCGGGTCGCTGCTCTGTGCGGTCGCATACACGATGCTGTGCTGGGTGGTCGGCTGGTGGATGGACCGCAAGGGCTGGATCCTCAAGGCGTGACCGCCCGCCGACTGCATACACAGGAGTTTCCCGCATGACCGTCAATCGTCGCGACGCACTCGGCATGGTGGCAGGCGGCATGATGGCAGGCGGGGGTATCGCCGGGCCGGCGCTGGCTGGCGGTTCGCGTGCCGCCTCATCGGCCGCCGCGGCACCGTTCACGGCGGACTGGAACTCGCTCACGCAAGGGTACCGCGCGCCCGATTGGTACCGCGATGCCAAGTTCGGGATCTGGGCGCACTGGAGCGCGCAGTGCGTGCCCGAGGAAGGCGATTGGTACGCGCGCAACATGTACCTGCAAGGCTCGCGCGCGAACAAGGCGCACGTCGCCAAATATGGTCACCCCAGCGATGTCGGCTATCTCGAGGTCGTCGGCAAATGGCACGCCGAGAAGTGGCAACCCGAACGGTTGCTCGATCTGTACGTGGCGGCGGGTGCGAAGTATTTCGTCGCGCTCGCCGGGCACCACGACAATGTCGACACCTTCGCCTCGGCGCATCATGACTGGAATACGCTCCGGGTCGGCCCGAAGCGCGACATCATCGGCACGTGGGAGCGGGCCGCGCGCGCGCGCGGGCTGCGGTTCGGCGTGTCCAACCACGGCGCCCATGCCTGGCACTGGCTGCAGACCGCCTATGGCTACGATCCCGAGGGCCCGCGTGCCGGCCAGCGGTACGACGCAAGCCGGCTGACCACCGCGGACGGACGCGGGACCTGGTGGCAAGGGCTGGACCCGCAGGCGCTCTATACCGGCCGGACGATGCCGCTGCCCGACGGCGTCCGCACCATCGCCGAAGCGGAGGCGATCCATGCGCGTACCGACGAGCTCTGGGTCGAGGATGCGCCTGCCGCCCAGGCCGCGTTCGTGCGAAACTGGGCGCTGCGATGCCGCGACCTGCTCGATCGCTACCGGCCCGACCTGATCTATTTCGACGACTACGGCCTGCCGTTCGGCGAGACCGGGCTGGAGATTGCCGCCCATTTCTACAACGCCAGTCGTGGCTGGTCGGACGGGCGGCTCGAGGCGGTCATCAATGCCAAGATGATGCCCGCCGAACGCCGGATGGGGCTGGTCGAGGACGTCGAACGGGGCGGCAAGGACCATATCGAGACGTATCCGTGGCAGACCGATACCTGCCTCGGCAACTGGCATTACGATCGCGCGCTGTACGAGCGTGATGGGTACAAGAGCGCCGCCACGATCATCCACACGCTGTGCGATGTCGTCTCCAAGAACGGCAACCTGTTGCTCAGCGTGCCGATGCGCGGCGATGGCACGATCGACGAAAAGGAGGAGGCGATTCTCACCGAGATCGCAGGCTGGATGCGCCTGAACGGCGCCGCGATCTACGGCACGCGGCCGTGGCGCATCCACGCGGAGGGACCGACCAAACCGGCGTCGGGCATGTTCGCCGAAAACGGACCCAAATCGCCCTACACCGCGCGCGACGTGCGCTATGTCCGCAGCGGCGACGACGTTCACGCGCTGGTGATGGGCTGGCCGGCCGATGGCATCGCCCGCCTGACGCTGTTCGCCGCCAACAGCATTATCGGGCGCGGCTCGGTTGCGCGGGTCACACTGGCCGGGGACACGACGCCTCTCGCATTCCGCCGGACCGGACAAGCGCTGGAAGTCACGCTGCCGCCCGCGCGCCGCCACGCGATCGGGGTAGCGCTGGTGCTGTCGGGCACCGGCTTGACCGAGGGTTCACTGGTTTCGCAGCCGACCTGAGGAGGAAGCGGGCTCTCGTTTCGGTCCCGCCGCCACTGTATCGAAGCTCGACAACACGAGGGAAGACTTCGCGCAGCTCGCTCTCGCGCCGCCAGACACCGACGACGGCAGCGCCCGACGCTCCGGCTATCGAAACTATACGTCAGCGGTATTTCCCCTGCAGGCGACGGACGGGTAGCTTCGGGAACGAGAACAACGGAGTTCACGCCATGCCGCTGCACCCCACCGATACGATGGCCGGCGAGGTCCTGCCCTCCGCCGGCATCATCTTCACGCGGATCGAGGTGACCGTCGCCGGGCTGGCGCGGAGCGAAAAGGACCACGCCCTGTTCAAGGCTTCGACGGTCGCGTCGCGTCCGGATGCCGCTGCACTCTACCGGCGTCCGATCTGGAAACTGGGACGATGACGCGGCCCTTCTTTGCGAACGTCCTGTCAGGCGCGCTGATCTGCATCGCCTCGGCGACCGCCGCCGCAGCGGCGCAGACGACGATACCCAGGGGCGTGAGGCAGACGCCCGCCGTCTATCGGTTCTCGATCGGCGATGTGCAGGTCACGGCGCTCTCCGACGGCAGCGTCCCTATCGACCTACCCAAGCTGCTGCGAGGAACCTCGCACGCCGAGGTGGACGCGATGCTCGCCCGCAGCTTCATCGCCAATCCGATGGAGGTATCGATCAACGCGTTCCTCGTCGAACTGGGGAACCGCAGGATTCTCGTGGACACGGGTGCAGGCGACCTCTTCGGTCCGGGGAACGGCGGCAGGCTTCCCGAGGCACTCGCCCTCGCCGGGATCGGTCCGGACCAGATCACCGATATCCTGCTCTCGCACATCCACGCCGACCATAGCGGCGGGCTCGTGCGGGGCGGAAAGATCATGTTCAGGAACGCCACGGTGCACGTCGGGAAGGCGGATCTCGACTTCTTCCTCGACACGGCCAACGCCACGAAGACGGGCTATGACATCCACCACTTCGAGCAGGGAACGGCGATGCTGAAACCCTATGTCGATGCGGGCAAGGTTCGGGCATTCGACCGTTCCGGCGAGATCTTCCCAGGCCTTACCGCGGAGCTCCGTCCCGGTCATACGCCGGGCGCTGCGTTCTACACGCTGAGCAGCCGCGGCTCGACGCTGGTCTTCATCGGCGACACCATCCACGCCGCCGCCGTCCAGTTTCCCCGGCCGGACGTGACGGTCACCTTCGACCAGAACCAGCCCAAGGCGCGCGCCGTCCGGCAACAGGCGTTCGCAGCGTTCGCCGACGGCCGGACCCTGGTTGCCGCGCCACACCTCGCCTTTCCGGGAGTTGGCCACATCGCCCGCGATGGCGCCGGCTATCGGTGGTTCCCGATCGACTATGCCAACCGCGCAGCGGCGCCCTCGGCCGCGGCCCATTAGCGCGCGCGGTCGCTGCCCCGCGCCTGCCAGTTTCCTTCGAGCGTGCCACGACGAACCGTCAGGAATTTCAGATGAGCATCGTCGACCGTTACGATTTCCTTGTCCCCGAGCACGACCGAAGCGAACTCGCCTTGCTCAGATGGGCGCTCGTGATCGTATTCCTGTGGTTCGGCGCGATGAAGTTCACGGCATATGAAGCCTCGGGTATCGCCCCGTTCATCGGCCACAGCCCGATCATGAACTGGCTGGGCGTGTTCGGGACGCAGGGTCAGAGCTATATCGTCGGCGCCGTCGAACTCTTGACCGCCGTCTTTCTGATCCTCGGCGCATTTCGTCCGATCCTCTCGGCACTCGGCGCGCTGATGGCGGCCGCCACCTATCTGATCACGCTGACCTTTCTCTTCACCACGCCCGGTGTCGCGGAGCCGGCTGCCGGCGGCTTTCCCGCGATTTCGGCCGTGCCGGGACAATTTCTGCTCAAGGACGTGGTCCTGCTGGCGGCATCCCTGGTACTGCTGGTTGCCTCGGTCCGAACCAAGGGTGCCTCCCTACCCGCGTGACATCGGTGTTTGCGCGAACGCGCGCGCGCAAACGCTGCCCGATCTATCCGTGGCTTGGTGGCGCCTTCGACCTCCCGCCTAGCGCACGCCACTGTATGACGACGCCCCTTTCCGCGACGGCCGGCTCGGTTGGCGACAGGGTCGCCAGTGGTCGGCGCGCATGGTACGCTCGCCTATGGAGATGCACCAGGTACGGTACTTCCTCGCAATGGCGCGGCTGCTCAACTTCACCCGAGCGGCCGAAGAGTCCAACGTGTCTCAGCCGTCGCTGACGCGCGCGATCCAGAAGCTCGAGGACGAGTTCGGCGGAGAATTGTTTCGTCGCGAGCGCAGCCATACCCACCTCACCAGTCTCGGACGTCAGATGTTACCGCATCTTACCCGCACGTTCGAGGCGGCACAGGCCACGATGGCCTTCGCCAAGGGCATCGGGAGGGCGGGCGTGGTGCCGCTTGCGCTTGGCGTCGATGCGGCGATCGAGTCCGATACGCTTGACAGGATTCTGGAGGAACTGGCCGACTGTCTCCCCGGTTTCGAGCTGTCGCTGTCCAGCGGGTCGCCGGGCGATCTGATCGAAGCGGCGATGAACGGTACGTTGGATCTGGTCGTGATCGAGCTGCCGGACGACGCGCCCGATCGCTTCGATGTCTGGCCGCTGTTCGACCATAGCTATCACATGGTCACGCGCGCGGGCCATCCGCTCGCCGGGGGCGCGATGCCGTCGCTGCTGTCGGTGCGCGATGAGTCCTGGATCGACCATGAGGGCAACGGGTGCGCCCGGCTCAAGACCCTCGCCGCCCCGCATGGCTTCGTGCCGATCGTGCGGCATAGCGCCACCGATATGGCGCAGGTGAAGCAGCTGGTGATCTCAGGGCTCGGCAGCGCGTTCATTCCGCGACCTCGCGACGACGAGCGCTTGTGCGCGTTCACATTTGCCGATGTCGAGGTCAGGCGCGACGTCGTCCTGGGCGCGGTGGCGGGACGTAAGCGCAGTATCGCTGCCGATGCCTTCGTACGCGCCTCACGCGCACGCAGCTGGGCGGCGGCCGCAGCCTGAGCTGAAATGCCGGGCCCTGCCGACGTACCGGGAGACGTCCCCTGATCGAATGGACTGCCCTTCACGCCCTCGCCCCGCTCAGCCCATCGCCGCAAGGAACGCGACGATGTCCAGCGGTTCGGGACGCAGCCGAAAGTCGGGATCGACATGGGCGTAAAGGATGATGCCGTCTTCGCCGACGACGAACGTTGCCGGGATCGGCAGAAAGCCCCCATCGCTGCCGTAGATAGCCGCCAGATCGAGCCCGATCGCAAGATACCGCCGCTTCACATCCTCGCCCACCGGGAACGCCAACCCGCAGGCCAGCGCCGCCCCGTGGTCGACGTCGCACAGCAATGTCGCGCGTGGGCCGATCATGCCCTGTACGGCGGAAGCACCTTCGCCGGTCTCGCCGGTCACGACGACCAGACTTGCGCCCACGTCGTCAAGCGCGGGCGAAGCGGCGGCCCAGGATTGCAGTTCATGCACGCAGAACGGGCACCATAATCCGCGATTGAAGCTGACGACGATCGGCCGTCCACCCTGCAACTGCTGGATCGAACGATAGCGTCCCGATGGGTCGGGAAGCGAAAGGTCCGGGAACTGCGCGCCCGCGCGGGGCGCCTCTTTCCCTAAGCGAAGGCTCTGCAATCGTGCGATGAACCCCTCGTAGACGGACGCAAAGCCCAATTCCGCGACCGCAGCTTCGGCTTCAGAGCAGGACTGCAGTCGAATGGTGGCCATGCCATGCAGGATAGCGTCGAAACGCACGGATGGCACAGCACCAAATCGCGAGCGATATCGGCGGCCGAGACTCGCGCGGCTTTGGCGTCCCCTCGCGAGGTCGAACAGGACCGGCATGCACCTTGCGGTCTATGCTCCGCGCACATAAGATGCTGGAATGGACACAGTGCGCGATCGAAATATCTTCGGGGCGTTCGCCCTCATGATCAGCGACGACATCGTTCGCGCCAGCGCATCGCAGGCGCCGGAAGCGGGCCCCGCCGCCTCGGCGCTGGCGTTGCTCGCGCACGAGCCCGGTCTCTCGATCCGCATGCTGGCAGTCGGGGTAGGACTTTCGCATGCGGGGACCGTACGCCTGGTCGATCGTTTGGCAGCCGAACGGCTGATCGAGCGTCGCGAGCATTCGACGGACGGGCGCACGCGTTCGCTCTATCTGACGCCCGCCGGCAGGATCGCAAGCGACGCGGTCCTCGCCTCGCGCGATCAGGTCATTGCCGAAGGGCTGTCGATCCTGACCTCGGACGATCTGAACATCCTGTCCGACATCGCCGAACGCGTTCTGCGCGATCGCCTGCAAAACCTCGATCACTCCTACCGCGTCTGCCGCCTGTGCTGCTACGAAGGCTGCACGAACTGCCCCATCGATGCCGAATTGCTCGAACGAGGCGTAGACCGCGATACGAAGGACGACGCGTAGGAGGTTGTCATCGGCACCGCTCGACGCTGAGCGATCGCCCCCCATCAGGAAGCATGTCGAGCCTCGCTTGCTCGGATTGCGGCACCCGTGACCCGAGCAAGCCGCTCGATGTAGGCGCGATCCGATCGGCCACCGACGACCGCAAGCCGCCAATATAGCGGAGCCGCAATGATGTCGGCGGCCATCTGTCGGTCCACCGATGGTGAAACTTCGCGCCGTTCGATCGCCCGATCGATCAGCCCGTCGACTCGCTCGCGTCGCGCGCGCTGGAACGGGCGGATCGCCGCGCCCAGTGCCGGTGTCCGCTCGATCTCGCCGTGGAGATCGGTCAGGATGCGTCGCACCTTGGGATGACGCAGCACGCGGCGCAGCGCGAACAGCGCGGCTTCCAGATCCGCTTCGAGCGAGCCGCGTTCCTCGACGTCGGTGATCGTCAGCCCGACCCGCGACAACAGATCGCTGGCCATCGACACCTTGTCCGGCCAGCGGCGGTAGAGCGCAGCCTTGCCGACGCCCGCGGTCCGCGCCACCCGTTCCAGGCTCAACCCCGCATAGCCCGTCCGGGCCCATTCGTCGAAGAAGACGCGCGTCAGCGCCTCGGTAACGTCGCCGCGCATGATCGCTGCCCCGCTCGGAACGCGAACGGTCTTCCGGGATTCGTCGGAACGGTTGCGTTCCATCGTCAGGTCCTTATATCTCGGTGGAACGCTACCGTTCCGACGATCTGGAGCTATCGTATGACAGACAGTGTGGAAAGCTTTTCGACGATGCTGCGAAGGGCATTGGGTGATCGCATCGCTGCGGATGCTGCCACGTTTCTGGACATGATGGCCGACGACGGCGTGATGGAATTTCCCTACGCGCCCCCCGGTCTGGCGACCCGGTTGGAGGGTAAGGCTGCGATCGCACGCCATCTCGACAGCCTGGGCGAGATGATCGCCTTCGATGGCATGGGAGAGCCGACGGTTTACGCTACGAGCGACCCCGACGTGACCATCGTGGAGTTCGAAGGCTTCGGACACGGCGTTTCAACCGGCGAGGCGTACGACCAGCGCTATATCTCGGTGATCCGGACGCATGCCGGACGGATCGTCCAGTATCGCGATTACTGGAATCCGCTGGTGGTGCTGCGCGCACTTCGCGGTGGCGCCGCCGTCGATGCCCTTGTCGGCGGAGTGACCGATCATGGTTGACCGGGTCCTGGTCACAGGCGGCACGGGCAAGACGGGCTCGCTGGTCGCACGACAGCTTGCGGCCCGCGGTGTCGAAGCCCGTATCGCGACCCGCAACGCAAACTCGCCGGAACAGGTTCGCTTCGACTGGAACGATACCGCCTCGCATCGTGCCGCGCTCGACGGCGTCGATGCGGTCTACCTCGTCGCGCCGACCGACCGAACCGATCATTTGCCCGTCATGCGCCCGTTGCTGGAGCAGGCGGTGGAACGCGGCGTGACACAGCTCGTGCTGTTGAGCGCCTCGTCCCTGCCCGAGGGCGGTCCGATGATGGGAGAGGTTCATGCGTGGCTCCACGCCAACGCGCCGCGTTGGGTCGTCCTGCGCCCGAGCTGGTTCATGCAGAACTTCGTCACGCAGCATCTGCCGTCCATCATCCATGAGGGCTGCATCTATTCGGCGACGCAGGATGGGCGCACGCCGTTCATCGACGCCGCCGACATCGCAGCGGTCGCGGTCGAAGCCCTGGTCAATCCGATTTTCAGGTCGGGAGAAAGGGTCCTGACGGGTCCCGAAGCGCTTTCTTACGACGAGGTAGCGGATCGGATCGCCGCGGCGGCCCAGCGTCCCGTCCGTCATTGCCGGTTGTCGGTGGACGAGCTTGCGCGCCGTTTCACCGGGTTCGGCATTCCCGAGCATTATGCGGATGCACTCGCACGCATGGATGACGCGATCGCGCAGGGGGCGGAGGACAGGACCACGACCGAGGTCGCGCAGGTAACGGGGCGAAATCCGACCACGCTCGCCGATTTTCTCACGGTTCATAGAAGGGCCTTTCATCAGCCTCCCGCCGGCTGACTGTCCAAGACCGCCATGCCCGACCGCGACCATACGTCGGCATTATATGCGCGGCGCATATAGCAATACCTGCGGACGGTAACTATATGCCTTAAGCATATTTATACCGGCTTCTTACCAACGGCACGCTCCGAGGACGAAGAAGCGGTCAGGCTGAAGGGTCGAGGCTATGGAACTCAATCAAGTCCGCTACTTCATCAACTTGGCCGAGACGCTCAATTTCACGACGGCAGCGCGGCTGAGCAGCGTGTCGCAACCCAGTCTGACCCGCGCGATCCATCGCCTGGAGGAGGAACTCGGCGGCAAACTAATCCACCGCGATGGGAAGAACAGCCGCCTTACCGGCCTTGGTCAGGACGTCGAGGCGGAATTCAGGCGCATGGCGGCGGCGGTAAGAAGCGTCCGCGATCACTCCGAGAACTGGGCGATGGGACGGCACCGCGTATTGGACGTCGGCGTCGCGCCAACCGTTGGACCAAAGGCGTTCTCGGCGTTTTTCGAAAGCGCGCTGGCGGAAGTTCCGTCGGTCGAGATCAAGCTGCATTCGCTACAGTCGAACGAGGACGCATCGGAGGTGCTGTCGGGAAAATACCACGCCTGCATCCTGCCGCGTGAAACCCGACCGGAGTTCAAGTTGAACGTGCATCCACTGTTCCGCGAACGCTTCGTCCTCGGCTGTTCCGCGAACCATCCCCTGGCTGCCAGCGAGGTCGTGCGCGGCGAAGACCTGGTCAGGTTCCCGTTCGTCGACCGCCTGAAATGCGAGTTTCGCGACGAGATCCGCGATCACTTCGCGCGACGGGACGTGCTCGTGCAGCCCCGCTTTCGATCCGATCGCGAAGACTGGGTGCAGCGGGTCGTCGCCGACAGCGACGCGATATGCATTCTTCCGGAACGATCGGCGACGGCGCACGGCCTCGTCACGCGTCCGATCGACGGGTTCGTCCTGGAGCGCGAAGTCGTGATCGCGACGGTCTCCGGCTCCACCGCACCAGTCGAAATACGCAAGATCGCGCAAATGGCGGCCCGGTACGCGTGGAATTGAGTCACGGCATGAACAGTATCGGCGGTATGGAAACTATACTTCCGACGTATTGGATAATTCCAGGGGTACTGCGATACACTGCATGATGACGAATACTGTTTTCTGAACGTAGATTCTTCGTTCCTCTTGAAAAGTATTGAGTGATATCATGAAGTTTGAAAGATCGCAGGACGCAGTCGATCGGCTGACCCCGGAGCAACGTCGGGTGACGCAGCACTCGGGTACCGAGCGGCCCTTCACCGGAGAGTATGACGGCAACAAGGAACCCGGCATCTACGTCGACGTCGTATCGGGCGAGCCGCTGTTCGCATCGACCGACAAATACGAGTCGGGCTCCGGCTGGCCCAGCTTCACCAAGCCGATCGTCCCGGCAAACGTGAACGAGGTCCGCGATACAACGCACGGGACGGTTAGGACCGAGGTAAGGTCGGTGCACGCCGACAGCCATCTCGGCCACGTGTTCCCGGACGGTCCCGCCGACCGCGGTGGCCTGCGCTATTGCATCAACTCTGCGTCGCTTCGCTTCATCCCGCGCGATGAGATGGAGAGCGAAGGATACGGCGAATATCTCGATCAGGCAGAGGAGGCTTAATATGCACGAGCGCGCCATTCTCGCGGGCGGATGTTTCTGGGGCATGCAGGATCTGATCCGCAAGCGGCCCGGCATCGTCTCGACCCGTGTCGGCTACACCGGCGGCGATATTCCGAACGCCACCTATCGCAATCACGGCACGCATGCCGAGGGGATCGAGATCGTCTTCGACCCGGCGGTGACGAGCTACCGGGCCATCCTCGAATTCTTCTTCCAGATCCACGATCCCACCACCAAGAACCGCCAGGGCAACGACATGGGGCTCTCCTACCGGTCGGGCATCTATTACGTCGACGACGCGCAGAGGCGCGTTGCCGAAGACACGATCGCCGATGTGGATGCCTCCGGGCTGTGGAATGGCAAGGTGGTCACCGAGGTCGTGCCGGTCGGCGCGTTCTGGGAAGCCGAGCCGGACCATCAGGATTATCTGGAGACGCGGCCGAACGGCTACACCTGCCACTTCGTACGTCCCGGCTGGGTGCTTCCGAAGCGCCAGAGGGATGACGATGCGCAGCATGCGACCGGGATCGCAGCGGAATAGACGCCACCACCGTTCAGCGCCGGTCTGGTCCGCAATCCTCCATGACCGCAGCACCAGGATCGCAGATCATGACCGACCTCTCGTCCTTCCCGATCACGCAGCGCTTTCCGGCATCGTATCCCGATCGCATCCAGCTTTACGCCACGCCCACCCCCAACGGCGTCAAGGTCTCGATCATGCTGGAGGAAACCGGCGCGGCGTACGAGCCGCACTTCGTAGACATCTCGAACAACGAGTCGAAAGACCCGGCGTTCGTGGCGCTCAATCCGAACGGCCGCATCCCGGCGATCATCGATCCGGCGGGGCCCGACGGTCGGCCTCTGGCGCTATGGGAGTCCGGCGCGATCCTTCTCTACCTCGCCGAGAAGACGGGCCAGTTCATGCCCGTCGACCCTGCCCGACGGTACGAGACGCTTGCCTGGGTCTTCTTTCAAATGTCGGCGATCGGCCCGATGTTCGGCCAGCTCGGCTTCTTCCTGCGATTTGGCGGTAAGGATATCGAGGACAAACGGCCGCGACAGCGCTTCGTCGACGAGACCAAGCGTCTGCTAGGGGTCTTGGATCGCCAGTTGGAAGGCCGCGACTGGATCCTCGACGACTATTCGATCGCGGACATCGCGACGATTGGCTGGGTGAATGCGCTGGGCGCGTTCTACGCTGCCGGCGACATTCTCGGTTTCGACGACTATGCGAACGTCCAGGCGTGGCTCGAACGCGCGCTGGCGCGACCCGCGGTGCAGCGCGGACTGCATATCCCCGCGAAACCGGCATGAGCGTAATCGCCGCCTATTATTACCACGAAGGCAAACGGGTCCGGGCGATCGCGCTCGATGAAAGCATCGAACTGGGCGAAGACCGCACGGGCTTCTGCTGGATCGCGCTCGGCGAGCCCACCGACGACGAACTCAGCAAGCTCCAGGCGACCTACCACCTTCATCCCTTGGCGATCGACAACGCGATGCACCCGCTGTGTCCGCCCAAACTCGAAGTCTATAATGACGAACTCTACATCGTTGCGCAGACCGCGGCGCTGGTGGGCGACCGGATCATCTACGGCAAGATGGCGATCTTCACCGGTCACAATCATCTCATCAGCGTACGGCACGGCACCGCGGGCGCGCTGGGCAACCTTCGCGCGCAACTCGAGGGATCGACCACCTTGTCCCGAAAGGGTGTCGACTACGTCCTGCACGCCATCCTGCACCGGATCGTCGACCAGTATCTGCCGATCTTCGAGATGATCGAGGACGACGTCCTGGCGATGGAGAGACGGTCGCTCGACGACTTTCTCGAGCGAGAGGATGTCGTCCGCATCTTCGAATTGAGGTCCGAACTCACGCGGTTCCAGCGCACGCTTGGCGCCATGGGGGAACTGGTGGGAAAGCTCGTCCGCGGCCATTTCCCCTGCATCAGTGCCGACGTGACACCCTATTTCAGCGACGTCGCGGATCATCTCCACCGTGTCCAGTCGATGGTCGACGGCCTTCTCCACGTCCTGTCCACGGTCTTCGAGGCGAGCAGCCTTTTGGAAGCGCAACGGATGGGCGTGATCACCCGCCAACTCGCGGCGTGGGCGGCGATACTCGCGGTCCCGACGGCAATCGCCGGCATATACGGCATGAACTTCAAGAACATGCCGGAGCTGGACGCGACCTACGGATACTTCATCGTGCTCGGCGTGATCGCAGTGTTCTGCCTGCTGCTGTTCGTGCGCTTCAAGAAGGCCAAGTGGCTATGACGACCCCACTGACCGACGTCCTCGAAGCCGTGCAGGCGTTCGTCGCCAAGGGCTACGACCACGAGTACCGCGTCAAGCACAGCACTCTCGTCGATCTCGAACTCGGATCGACTATCGAAGCGTGCACCATTCGCGTCGACGCGGCGTTGCGCCTCGAAAGCGGAGACGATGGCGAGGACGCCTCCAACATCTACGCGATCACCGACCCGGCGACCGGGCACCGCGGCCTGTTAATCGACGCGTTCGACGTGTTCCACGAAATCTGTCCCCGCGACCTGTCCGAGCGGCTCGTCGCGGATCGGGAAACGGTGGCGGCACGCGACCGGGACGCGCCGACCAAGCACGGACTGCGCAAGGTCTTCAAGGACGAGTTCCACCGCGATCCCGAACGCTACGTTCTGCGGGAGGGCTTTCCGGACTTCCCTTCATGCCCGTTCGGCGGCGGTTTCAGCATCCTCGGCTTCGACACCGCCGAGCAGGACTATGTCTGGCTCGTCACGAGTATCATCCGGGATCCCCGGCTGATCCGCGTCCCCTACCAGGGCGAAGACGTCAACAGCGACGAGTAGCGGCCTCGCCGAGCACTAACCCGCTGAACTTTCGAAGCACCGAAACGCAAGGACGTCATCATGGACTGGAACAAGGCGCACATCCGAGAGACGATGCTCTCGCTGGAAACCGCAGCGCTGCAGAGCGCTCGGGGAAACTACCTCGACTATGTCTTCACCGCCAAGGTCGATCAAAGCGAACCGGTCGAGAACGACGAACTGGCCCAAGCCGAGATCGCCAGCGACCTCGCCGAAGCGCTCGACGACACGCTGCACGATTACGCCGACAAGATCGACAAGCTCCGGATGATCGATTTCGGCCCCAAGTCGACCGTCGAGGAAGGTGCCGTCGTCAAGCTGTCCGGCCGCTACTTCGCGATCGCCGTGTCGACCAGCAGGTTCACCTGTCAGGGACGAGACGTGATGGGCATTTCGACGATGGCACCGATCTTCGAAGCGATCGAAGGTGCCCGGGCCGGGGAGACCGTGCAGTTCAACGGCCGCGACCTCGTCGTCGAAGACGTGGAATAGCCGGCCGACGCGCCAGTGCCGAACGCCGTTCATCTCATCAAAGGCAAGCTCATGACGACACCGTCGTTCTTCATCACCCCCGGCTACGGAACGCGCCTGCACGACGAGCTGCATTACTCGCAGGCGATGCGCATCGGCGACCGCGTGGAGATTTCCGGACAAGGCGGCTGGAACGACGATCTCGTCATTCCGGAGTCGATCGAGGACGAGATCGCGCAGGCGTTCGAGAACGTCGAACGGACGCTCGCGACGGCCGGGGCGAACTGGGGCCACGTCGTGCACGTCAATTCCTACCACGTCGGCGGATTCCCTCCCGTCATCAACGAGACGATGGCGAGGCTGTACCTCCACTACATGCCCGACCGCGCGCCGATCTGGACGCAACTCGGGGTCGAAGCGCTGGGGCTTCCCACCATGCGCATCGAAATTCGCGTGACGGCGATCATAGCGTGATCCACCTTGGATCTGTGACGCGGCGAACATCTCAAGAAATTTCACGATTTTAATCGATGCACACAGTCTACAGGAGCTCTTCATGTTCGAAGCCGAAGCACGCATCGCCACGATCGATAGCAGCCGCTATTTGACCGAGATCGCCAAGGCCTGGGTGCACACCTACCCGGTTCGCTACGATGCGCTGACCGCGGAGATCGAGCTTCCCGGCGGCCAGCTTATCATGACGGCCGATGGTGATAGCCTGTCTCTCCGGCTTGTAGGCACGGATCATGAACGCTTCGATGCCGCAAAGGAGGCCGTGGCCAAGCACGTGGATCGCGTGGCTGAACACGATACCGGCGTGCGCTGCGTCTGGCATGAGATTTCCTGATCGCATGCGGGACGATTGAACCGCCCAAATCTAGCAGTCAGGATTCAGCCCTCGCTGCATAAGCTATGCCTGACTCAAGTCCGCGATGAGCGTGTCCGCATCGAGATGAAAATCCGAGAAGACGATACGGCCGCCTGCATCGATAACGGTGAACCAAGGTGTTCCTCGCGTGCGGTAGTCTTCCATGAAGGTCGGCAGCGTCTGCCCGGTCGGGGGCTCATCGTGACCGAAAGCGAGGGGAAGGTCATATTTGAGCTGGTTCACGCGCAACATATCGAATGTGTTCTCGTCCGCGCCTTCGAAGACGGTCTGGATCACCGCGAACCCCACCCCCTTCGGGCTCAATGCGCCATACAATTTTTGGAGCGTCGGAAAGCCGTGCACATGGCACCCGCGGCACCAATGCTGGAAGGCGAACAGGATCTTCGGGCCCGTGCCAAGATCCGACAGCGCAACCGGCGCGATGCTCCCGCCATCCCCGCCAATCCATTCCCGCACCCGCAATTCAGGCGCCTGGCGTTCGGTCGTGTTCATCTTATCCTCCGATTCGAGCCGCAGTTCCTTTGCGGCATGACGACTGTCACGTCGGTAGCTGGAACCCGATTTTCTCGAGTGCCTCGACCCAGGCATCCTGATCCTGCTGATAGGTGCCACCAGAGATACCGATCCCGCCGATCAACTTTCCGCCCTTCAGGATCGGATAGCCGCCGCCGACCGCGACCATCCGCAGCCGATAGGCCAGCGGCGCCACTTTGGATCCGCGCATACGACGATCGACAACTCCAATTTGCTGCGGCCGAAAATATCGGTCAGTCAAATCTTCGCACCGCCTGACCACGCCGGGATCTCCATTTTGTCGTCACGGACTATAGATTCATGGTTCGTGAATTAAAAATAGCGACCGCGCATTGTTTCAATAGCTTCACCGATAGTCGAACCCCCATATTTTAATAGTACGGACTACTTTTGGCGCCTGCCGTGCTATCGTATTCTCATACCTCAACCTCAAATCAACGAGACTTTCTTGAAATAGCGTTGCAAAGCTATAAAAACTATAGCGATAGTGCATTGGAAAACACGATCGGCATGCCGCTATGGATAGCGTATGATAAAGCGAGCGCGTCGAAGTGCGTTAGATTATCCGACGGATGATTCGGTCTTCCGGACTTCGGCCAATCGGTCTGTTCGGCAGCCACGCGAGCAAGGACCGCGCACGGGACTCCGGAATGAAGCCGCCGATGGTCTTTCGTCATGAGCAAAGGAATTCACATGGTCACCAGAGGATTCACCGGTCGCGGCATGGACAGTGACAAGGCCAGCCGGATTCCGCCGGGTCAGCACCTCGTCGAGGATTTCCCCGTCCTGTCAGCTGGGCCCACGCCGCACGTGGAACCCGCCGACTGGAAATTCACCGTCAAGATCGGTCCGAAGCCCGTCAAAGTCTGGACCTGGAACGAATTCAATGCCCTGCCGAAGACCAAGGTGACGCGGGACATTCACTGCGTCACCTCGTGGTCGAAGCTTGATACCGCCTGGGAGGGCGTCCTCATCGAAGATATCCTTGCCGACGCAGGGCTCGATCCACCCACCGATTTCGTGTTGGCGCACTGCTACGATAAATATTCGACCAATGTCCCGCTGGCGGACCTTCTCTCCGGCAAGGCGATGGTCGCCCTCAACTATGCAGGCGAACCGCTGCCGCGCGATCACGGCGGGCCAGCGCGGCTCCTGGTCCCGCATCTCTATTTCTGGAAGTCCGCCAAATGGGTGAATGCGCTGCAATTCACCACGCGCGACGAGCCCGGTTTTTGGGAGGGGCATGGCTACCATATCTACGGCGATCCGTGGCGCGAGCAGCGATACACCAATGATTGAGGGTGGCGCGCAAACCGTGGCGTGGCAGTCGTGCGTGATCGAGGCGATCGTCCAGCAGACCCCGAGCATCAAGAGCGTCTTCCTGCGGGCGAGCAAACCGTTCGCGCCCATCGCGGGGCAGCACGTCGACGTCCGGCTGACCGCGCCCGATGGCTATCGTGCGATGCGCAGCTACTCGATCGCATCGACCGCGGCCTCCTCCCCGATCATCGAGCTCGCGATCGAGCGCCTGCCGGACGGCGAGGTTTCGTCATATTTTCACGACGTCGCGACGATCGGCGACGCCATCGAGCTACGTGGTCCGCTCGGCGGCCATTTCCTGTGGCCAGACCATTCCGCGGACGCGGTGCTGTTGATCGGGGCCGGCTCCGGCGTGGTGCCATTGATGGCCATGATCCGACAGCGCCGCACACAGACTCCGGCGGTACCGACGGCGCTGCTCCTGTCCGCGCGAACCGCCGTAGACGTGCTCTTTTCGGAAGAGCTTCATTCCACCGAGATCGGCGACACGGCATTCGTCCTGGCGCTGGCGATCACGCGCGAAGACCCGCGCCGCGCCTCGGACTTCGGGCGCCGGATCGACGACGCCATGGTCCAGGACGTCGTAGCCCGGCTTGACCGAAAACCCACACACGTCTTCGTCTGTGGGTCCAACGGCTTCGTCAACATCGCGACGGAGGGCGCGCTGCTGGCCGGGCTGGATGCCGCCATGATCAAGACCGAACGCTACGGTGGGGCATGATCTGGACAAGCTGTTCAACGGCCTGCGTCACATCGAAAAGCGGCTTAGCCCAACCATCGGGCAGCCGCTTCGCCGCTACTATCCGGGCTCGCGTTGAACGCAATCGGGGTTTGCGGCGCGCCTCGCCGAACGGCATCGATGACCTGTTCGAACGCGGCGACATGCTTGGTCGTCATACGGACGCCAGCGCCGATCACGATACAATCGAACGTCTCACGCGCGAGACACTCCGAAATGTCGTGACGCAAGCTTCCATCCGCGCGGATCGGCAGATGCACGGCTTCCCAACCGCGATCTCGCATCGATTGCGCGTCTCGTCCGATACCTTCCGCCACACGGGCTTCAGTCAGGCCGGGCGGAATGGCCGGATCGGTGAAATCGACTGCGTCAGGCGCATACCCAATGACCAACACGCGAACCATCTGCCTCTCCTTCGCGATCTTCAGCCGTCGAGCATAGGCCAACATCTCACGCGATACGATGTCCACGCAGAATGCACACGCGTAAACCTGCTGTAAACGCGGTTCGGGCCGCTTAGGGGTACGCAGGATACTGCCTCCCCACCTTCGCGATTTCGGTTTAACCCCGCAATGCCGCCGTTTTACTGATGTATCGCTATCACCGTGCTGATCCGCACTGCGGATCTTCAGCACGCATATGTGACCATCATTCCTTCCAAGCACAACGTTAACGACTACCGCAGTGCAACATTGTAGTTGAGCATTGCCCACGAGCCTCAACTGTTCAATTTGAAGCACATCGATAAAACGACAGATGTTCTGGCCCATCCTCGCGTCGGGCTAGGCCGTAATTGAGGCATCACGCCTTTCCCAAACTTACCTATACGGCACAACAACAGTCTCTATTATATCACAACTAGCGGATATAGAGGCTTAATCCAAAGAATACCGTATCCGATTTGCTAGAGCCCTTCGGAGAAGGGCCGACTAAACCACTAAGATTGCACCTGATAGTGCAACGGATCCGGTTATTTCACGCAAAATAAGTAAAGCCTCTACCGTTGACACCACCTCTCCGAATGGTAGCCCTATCATATGCGGCAACGACCGTGTGCACTCCGGCCTGAACAGGGCGGCCGGGAATAGGGGAGGGTTTATGATCAAGTTTCCGCGCGCGCTCGCGCATTCGGTATCTACTATCGCCGTCGTGGCAGGCATGGCAGCTTCGAGCGCTGCCGGCGCGCAGACAGCCACCGCTCCGGCGGACCAGAGTGCCCAGACCACCAACGCGCAGCAAACTGGCACGCAGACCGTGCCCGACGCGGCGCCCACGGCTGGCACGCTTGAAGACGGCACGACCGACGAGATCGTCGTCACCGGCATCCGCGCCAGCCTCGACCGCGCGATCGGCATCAAGCGCAATTCCGCAGGCGTCGTCGACGCCATCTCGGCCGAGGATATCGGCAAGTTCCCCGATACCAACCTGGCGGAATCGCTCCAGCGGATCACCGGCGTGTCGATCACCCGCGCCAACGGCGAAGGCTCGCAGGTCGCGGTCCGCGGGTTCAGCGGCGGCTTCAACCTGGTGACGCTGAACGGCCGTCAGCTCGCGTCGACCAGCATCGATACCAGCACCGGCAACGCGTTCGCGGTCGGCACCGGCCGCTCGTTCGATTTCCAGAATCTGGCGTCCGAAGGCGTCGCCACGCTGGAGGTCTACAAGACCGGTCGTGCCAACATCCCGTCGGGCGGTATCGGCGCGGCGATCAACGTCGTCACCCGCCGGCCACTGGACGCGCGCGAGGACGGCTTCTCGGGGTCGATCGGCGCCAAGGCGCTGTACGACAGCTCGGTCGAGAAGGCGGAGGCCAGCCTCAAGAAGGTCACGCCTGAACTTTCGGGCCTGATCAACTGGAAGAACCCCAACGAGACCTTCGGTATCAATCTGTTTGGCAGCTATCAGCTGCGTGAATCGGCGTCGGTCCAGTCCAACCCGAATTATTGGAACATCGTTCCGCTCAATAATTTCCTCAATACCTCGACCTACATAACCCCGACCACCAACATCACGAACCGTCCCACGACGCCGTACGTGCAGATCCCGAACGACAGCCGCTACCAGTTCTCGGAGAACCGTCGCGAACGCCTCAACGGCCAGGCCAACATCCAGTTCAAGCCGACCGACCGGTTGGAGATCACCGTCGACGGCCTGTATGCCCGCAACAAGCTGAGCGACGAGCGCAGCGAGCAGACCAACTGGTTCCAGCGTCCGTTCAGCGACATCACGTTCGACGACAACAAGCAGATGCAGTCCGCCATCATCCTTGCCGAGGCCAAGCAGGCCGACAAGGGGTATGAGCAACAGCGGTTCGCGACCAAAACCGAACTCTATTCCGTCGGCGGCAACCTGAAGTGGAACTTCACCGACGTGCTGTCGCTGAAGCTCGACGCGAACCACTCGAAGTCGACGACCAATCCGGACAATGCGAACGGTACGTCGGCGACGACGATCTCGATCGGCGCACCGGTGCGCGCAACGCATAAGGTCGATTTTTCCAACGGCTTCCCGCAGCAGTCGGAAACGCTCAACGATTGCAACGCGACCAACGGCGGCCGCGGCGGCAATTGCAACAACCTGCTCGACAGCGGCGATCTCGGCACACAGATCGCGCGCGAGATCTTCTCGAAGCAGGAGTCGAGGATCAACCAGTTCAACGGAGAATTGGGCTGGGATCTGGGCAACGAGAGCCGTTTCGTGCTCGGCACCAACTATGTCGATGCCAAGATTCACTCGACGAGTTCCAACACGCAACAACTTCTCGGCGACTGGGGCATCACGGATACCGGTATCGTCGACAGGCTCGCGGGCGACCTCGTCAGCACCTATTGCCTGACGTGCAAGTTCGACAAGTACAATCCAAACTCGACCGGCTCGGCGCTGGTAGCGTTCCGGGGGGATGCTGTCGATCTGCTCAACGTCTTCTCGCCATATTATCAGAATGTCCCCGGGCGTGAACGGGTTCTGATGGGGTCGTCGGACAATACGGTCGGCGAGAAAACCTGGGCGGTCTATGGTCAGATGGCTTGGCATGGCGACATCGGCGGACGCCGTGCCAATGCCTTGATCGGTGTTCGCTACGAGCGGACCCGGGTCAATTCGCTGGCGCTCCAGACGATCCCGAGCGCGCTGGAATGGCAGTCGGATAACGACTTCGCCGTCCTCGGCGGTGCGGCTGGCGGCGCGGTCAACGTCAAGTCGAAGTACGACAATCTGCTGCCGTCGCTCGACTTCAATATCGAGGTGGTCGACAATCTGATCGCGCGCACGTCGTTCAGCCGGACACTCGCCCGCGCGGATTATGGCAGCCTGTTCGCTTCCGTGACGGCCAACGCCCCTACCCGTCCAACCGCGCTGGGCTCCGGATCGGCGCCGGCCAACCGGCAGAATCCGGCGCTGTTGCCGCTGGTTTCGGACAATTTCGATGTGTCGGTCGAATGGTACTACAAGCCGACCAGCTTTATTTCGGCCGGCTTCTTCAACAAGAACGTACGCAACTTCGTCGGCAATACGGTGACCAACGGCAACCTGTTCGGCTTGCGCGATCCGGGTTCGGGTGCGCCGGGCTCGCGGTCCGGCACGGCGCTGGACTATCTCCGGTCGAACAATATCGCCACGACCGACGAAAACCTGTTCGCCTATACAGCGCTGCTGCAGCAGGCTGCCGGCAACAAGGCGGCGGCGACGGCAGCGTTCCAGAACGGCTTCGACGCCGCCACGGGCAAATTCCGTGGCACGTTCTACAACGATCTCGCCCTCGCGGTTAATCTCGTCGGCGACGCCGCCGATCCGCTCGTCAACTTCGCGATCAGCGAGCCGATCAACAATAAGGAAGCCAACATCCACGGGTTCGAAGTCGCCTGGACCAATTTCTTCGGTCGATCCGGCTTCGGTTTCGCGGTCTCGTACACCAAGGTCAGCGGTGACGTGAATGTGGATCCCTACGGCGACCCGAACGTCAACATCTTCGCGCTCACCGGGCTCGGCGACAGCGCCAACCTGACCGCGATCTACGACAAGGGCGGCATATCGGCCCGCGTCTCGTACAACTGGCGCGACAAGTATCTTGCGGCCACGAACCAGGGCGACAATCGCAACCCGCTGTTCACGGCGGCGTTCGGTACGCTCGATGGCAGCATAAGCTACGACGTCACGAAGACCTTCTCGGTGTCGCTCGAAGCCGTCAATCTGACCAGCGAACCGTTCCGCCAATATGCCCGTACCGAGACCAACCTGGTCTATGTCCAGGAACTCAAGCCGCGCTTCTACCTCGGCGCGCGCTACCGGTTCTGAGGAAAACGGGAGTGGATCTGGGTCCACTCCCGCACCAGTATGAAAAGGCCGCCGCAGAACCGTGCGGTGGCCTTTTCCTTTGTCCGTCGCCATCGCGCTGATAGACCTGACGCAACAACAGGACGGAGCGGATGAACCCCGTACAGATCAACAATATCGACCATGCCGATTTGCGCATCAGCCCGCGGGCGGGCGCCGCATTCGGCGATGCTACCAATCAAACGCTGATATTCCCCGCCGAGTTCGAGGAGGTGCAGCGCGAATTCGCCATCATATTCCGCCGCCGCGACGAAGGATTGCAGGCCTATGCCCTGTTGGGGCTGGACCGCGACGAAAACCTGTTTCTCGCCGGCGACTATTGGACCAGCCGTTATGTGCCCGCCAGTCATCAGCGCGGCCCCTTCTCGATCGGGCTGGTCAGGCCTTCCAGTGACGACGTCGGCGAGCCGATGCTGCATGTCGATCTAGACGACCCACGGGTCGGCGATAATGCCGGCCTGCCGCTGTTCCTCGAACATGGCGGCAGCACACCGTATCTCGATCATATCACCGGCGTGCTGCGCCTGCTGTACGAGGGCATCGAGACTGCGCCGGCTGCCTATGCCGCGCTCGACGAGGCTGGCCTTCTCACGTCGGTAACGCTCACCGTCGATGTCAGCGAAGAGCGCCGCTATACCATTCCCGACGTGCTGGTCGTCGACATCGAGCATCTCGCGGCCCTGACGGGGGAACCGCTCGAACGGCTGCACCGATCGGGCGTGCTGCGTCTCGCCATCCTAGCCGCCGCGTCGCTCGGCAACATCCAGCAGTTGATTGCCCGCAAGCAACCGCTGCTGAGCCAGATCGGGTGAGCGTGGCTGGTATCATGCGCCGCACGCGTGTGATCGAAGCGGCGAGCGCGGCCAGCGTGCCCGTTGCCGATCTGATCGCCGACGGCCGCCCGGTCATCCTGCGCGGGATCGCGCGCGACCTGCCGCTGGTCGCTATCGGGCTGGATGGCGCTGAGCCGGCGATGACGTGGCTCAAGCAGTTCGACGGTGGTCGACCCGTCACTGCATATCTAGGCGATCCCGCGATCGGCGGCCGCTTCGGCTATTCGGACGATTGCACCGGGCTGAACTTCAGACGGGAGAGCGGTTCGCTGTCCGGCTATCTCGACCAGATCCTCGCCAGCCTCGCCGACGCGGATGCGCCCTCCATCTATATCGGCTCGACCGACATCGATCTGTATCTGCCTGGCCTTCGCGCGCACGCGGCGTTGCCGTTCGGCGATCCGCAACTCGTCGAGACCCCACCTCTCGTCAGCATCTGGATCGGCAATCGTACCACCGCCGCGACGCATTACGACATGTCGAACAATCTGGCGTGCTGCATGGTCGGTCGACGGCGCTTCACGCTGTTCCCGCCGGAGCAGGTCGCCAACCTCTACCCCGGGCCATTGGAGCCGACGCCGGCCGGACAGGTGGTCAGCATGGTCGATCTCCGCGCACCCGATCTCGACCGGTATCCACGCTTTGCCGAGGCCCTGACGCAGGCCGAGGTCGCCGAACTCGAGCCCGGCGATGTGCTGCTCTATCCGGCTTTGTGGTGGCACAATGTCGAGGCGCTGGACGCGTTCAACGTGATGATCAACTATTGGTGGAACGCGGTGCCGCGGTTCATGGATACGCCGATGAACACGCTGCTCCACGGCCTGTTGTCGCTGCGCGATCGGCCCGATCACGAGAAGCAGGCGTGGCGCGCGATGTTCGACCACTATGTCTTCGGCCCCGCAGACCAGGCACGGGCGCACCTGCCCGACCACGCGCAAGGCGAACTGGCACCGCTCGATACGCTGTCGGCGCGGCGGCTGCGCGCAAAAATCCTTCAGCGCATCAACCGATAGGAACCGATCATGGTCGAGCAGCGCATCAGGAAAGTGGTCATCGCCGGCGGAGGCACCGCGGGCTGGCTCGCCGCCGCCGCGTTGACGCGGCAATTGGGCCAGTTGCTCGACATCACGCTGGTCGAATCCGAAGAGATCGGCACCATCGGCGTCGGCGAGGCGACGATCCCGACGATGCGCGCGTTCCACACGATCCTGGGACTGGACGAGCGCGAATTCATGCGCGCGACGCAAGCGACCTTCAAGCTTGGCATTTCGTTCGAGAACTGGGCGCGCGATGGCGATCGCTACATCCATTCGTTCGGCGACATCGGCAAATCGACCTGGATGGGCGACTTCCACCATTTCTGGCTCGCAGCCAAAGCCGCCGGCGATCCGAGCGAGATCGGCGACTATTGCCTCGAGCTTCAGGCGGCCAAGGCGGAGCGGTTCGCGCTCCCCTCCGAGGGCCAGATCAACTACGCCTATCATCTCGACGCCGGTCTTTATGCGCGCTTCCTGCGCGCGCGCAGCGAGGCGAACGGGCTGAAACGGATCGAGGGACGGATCGCCAGCGTCGATCGCGATGGCGAGACCGGCTTCATCCGCGCGCTCGTCCTCGATTCGGGCGAGCGCGTCGAGGGCGACCTGTTCCTCGACTGCACCGGCTTTCGCGGGCTGCTGATCGAGGGCACCTACGGCGCAGGGTACGAGGACTGGTCGCACTGGCTGCCGACCAACAGTGCGCTGGCCGTGCAGTCTGCCGCGATCGGCCCGGCGCACCCGTACACGCGCGCGATCGCGCATGACGCGGGCTGGCGCTGGCGCATTCCACTGCAGCACCGCGTCGGCAACGGGCTGGTCTATGCAAGCGATCATCTGTCCGACGACGAGGCGCATGCCCGCCTACTCGGCGCGATCGGCGGTGCGCCGCTTACCGAGCCGAGGCTGATCCGGTTCCGCACAGGTCGTCGGCGACAGGTATGGATGGAGAACTGCGTCGCGCTCAGCCTAGCCGGCGGGTTCGTCGAGCCGCTCGAATCGACCAGCATCCATCTGGTCATGACCGGCCTCATGCGGCTGATGCAGGCCTTCCCGTTCGGCGGAATCGCACCCTCACTGGTAACGCGGTTCAACGATCAGGCGCAGGCCGAGCTGGAACGCGTCCGCGACTTCATCATCCTCCATTATCACCTCAACGAACGCCCCGAGCCGTTCTGGGCGGCGCGCCGGGACATGCTCATCCCGGACACACTCGTAGAGCGCATCGCGCTGTTCACCGAAGGCGCGCAAGCGTATCAGGGCGGCGAGGATCTGTTCCGCGTCGCCAGCTGGGTGCAGGTGATGCTCGGCCAGCGTCTCACGCCCCGCGATCACCACCGCCTCGGCAACATCATGGGCGGCCCGCAACTCGCCAGCGTGTTAACCAACATCCGCAGCACCATCGCGGACGCGGTCGCGGGTATGCCCACGCACCAGCAGTTCCTGGATCGCTACCTCGCGACACCGACCGCCGCTGCGTCCGGCATCCGATAGGTCAACGCGAACCGCGGGTACGATCATATCACGCGACGGCCTCGCCCGTTACGCGGCGGCAGTGTTTGCGACCATAGACCCTGGCCTCGTCCTATCGGCGACCAGCCTGATGAATGTCCCGAGCGGGTGATCCGGCTCAACGCGATCAATTTTAACGACAACTGGGTCGACGGATTGCACAGTTCCCGACCTCCCGGCGATGCTACGCAAAGCGACCGCTCTGCTCAATAACGAGGCAAAGAGCGTCTTTCTGCAGGTCGAAGGCGCATAGATCGACAAGCAGCACCATCTCGCCAATCCGTGTGGCCAGATCGGCGGGACGGTTGATCTCGACAAGGCGGTGCAGATCGCGCTGGAAGATGACGTCTGCGGCCATCGCCGAGTCACCGCGAGCCGTGCAAGGCGAGGCCGGCCGCCAGCATGGAGCAGAGGCGATCGGGCGAAGATACCGACAAGCTGTTCCACGAGAATGCTGAGCGGGAAGCCGCGCCGTCGGACCAGATGCGCTGCGCAACGATCATCATTTCCTGAGGGGTGGGTGCCCTACCCTCGCCCATGCAATCGATTACGGCATCCACGAACAAGGGGCTGGTCGATCGTGACATGCTGACACACCTCATTTGGGCTGAGCTCTGACATAAGGGCCGCAGGCTTCACGGACATGGCCTTCGACCTGTTACGCGCCAGACGGAACACTCCACGAGCCGGACGGCACGAACGGGGTATCCCCCCTAACCGCATAAGCGTATGCTGCGGCATCGCCATCACCCTTGCCGCGAGCACGGTGACGATAGAGAGCTGGGATCAGCTTCCGCCCGCAGTGCCGAGTGCCTGCCATGCCGAACGTTCAAGATTACGATCTCGAGTACAGCAAGAAGCGCGAACAAGCCGAACGGCAGGCGTCGGCCCTGGCGAAGGACCTGTGCTCCAAAGCCGTCCATCGATCCTTGGCAATGCTGTATGGTGATCGCGTTATTTCTGCCCGGCGCGCGATCAATGAGCGCGGCGTGAACCCATAGCGTCCGCGACGGAGCGCGGTTCAGTTTAGCTCGACTATCGCCGTTGCAGCGATGGGCCGTTCAGAACCGCAACGGGAGTTTTCCGGCGCTTCCCGTTATGGCCGTATGAGACTAGGTTCCCGATTTTGCGAAGGGACAACTCCCGCGACGTCTAGGGCAAGCAAAAGTGGACGCCGCATCGGAGGCGTCAGCCTTTCGATCAGGTCCCAACTTATGACGAAGGCGACATGCTGCTCTTCGAATCCGGCGCGATTGTCTATCATCGCCAACACGCACGGTGATACGCTGTCATCTGCCGATCCTGCGGCACGGTCGCGCGCGGTCAGAATGCGATCATCATCTTGCCGAGATGGCCGGCGGCGGCGAAGTAGCGGACGGCGTCCGGCGCATCGTCGAAGGCGAAAGTCCGGTCGACGACCGTCGTCATGCCGTTCGCCACCATTGCGTCGAGCAGGTCGACGAACATCGCGCGGCTACCATTGGCGATGCCGCGGATCGTCACGTTCTTGGTAATCAGCGACAGGTAATCCGGGATCGCCGGCCCCTTACCCGGCGACACGCCGATAACGATAATCCGCGCGGTGGCCGCCGCCGCTGCGACCGACTGGCCGAGCGTATCGACGCCGCCGGTTTCGATCACGATGTCGGCACCCTTGCCGTCCGTCTTCGCGATCACCTCGGCCGCCCAATCGGGGGAGGTCCGGTAGTTGACCGTGATGTCCGCGCCAAGCGCGCGCGCCGTCACGAGTTTCGCATCGTGGGACGAGGTGATCGCAACCCGGGCGCCACGCGCCTTGGCGATCTTCAGCGCGGCAAGCGAGACGCTGCCGGTGCCGAGGCACAGGACGGTGTCGCCAGCCTTGAGGTGACAGATCTCGACCAACGCGTTCCAGGCCGTCAGCGCCGCGGACGCAAGCCCGGCGACATCGGCATCGGCCAGCGCATCAGGCACCCGGATCAACGCCGCCGCTGGCAGGACGATGCGCTCGGCCAGCCAGCCGTCATGCGTGATGCCGATATCGTGCGCGAAGATGTCCGATCGGAACGCGCCGTCCAGCCAGCTCGCGAAATGGCCGCAGACGACGCGGTCGCCGATTGCGACTTCGGTCACGCCCTCCCCGATCGCGACGACCTCGCCGACGCCTTCGGACATCGGGATACGGGTCTCGGGCTGGCGGGGACCATAAATGCCACGCAACAGTTGGACGTCGCGGCTGATCAGCCCGACGAGACGTGGTGCGACCAGTGCTTCGCCGGGGCCAGCGACGGGCTCGGCCCGGGTCGTGGCGACGAGAGCATCGATGCCGTCCTGCGCGCCGATTTGATAGGCTTTCATCGAAATCTCCTGAGTTAGGCGCACGATCGGCGCATCAATCGAATGCCCGTGGACCGGGCTTGAAAGCATGGCGACGCGCGCGCGATGCGATCACTAGCGCCAGCAGCGTCGGCGCCAGCACGGCCCAGGCGAGCGAACCTGCACCAAGATGGTCGAGCATCACGCCGCCGACGATCCCGCCTGCGGCGATTGCGCCGTTCCACGTTGTCGTCAGCATCGCATTCGCCAGATCGACGCCGTCGCCCGCGGCGTCGGCCAGCGCGGTCTGGAGCTGCGTCGCGGCGCCGCCGAACGAGAGGCCCCACAGGATCGTCGCGACGATCGTCACGATGGGGCTAGCCGCAAACAGCCCGAACGCCAGAGACACCGCTGCGAACGCCGTCAGGCTGACGAGCACGAGCGGCCGCAATGCTCGATCGACCAACACGCCTGTCACCCAGATGCCAACCAGCGCGGCAACGCCGAACCCGAGCAGCAGTAGGTCGAGCCTGCCCTGCACACCCGACAACGCGGCAACCGGCGCAATGTAAGTATAGAGGATGTTGTGCGCAGTGATCCACGCGAACAACGTGACGAGCACGGTGCGGACGCCGGGCGTGCGGAACACGCGCGCGATCGACAGTCGCTGTTCCTCCGGCTGCCCCGGGAAATCCGGCACCTGCCACAGCACCCAGCCGATCAGGACCAATGTCGTGATCGACATCAGCCCGAACGCCATGCGCCAGCCGAGCGTGTTGCCCAGCATCGCCCCCAGCGGAACGCCGATCGACAACGCCAGCGGCGTACCGACCATTGCGATCGCCAGCGCTTTGCCGCGCAAAGGCGCGACGACCATCCGCCGCGCATAGCCTGCGATGATCCCCCAGCCGAGCCCGGCCGCGACCCCGCCCATGAACCGCGCGACCAGCGTCAGCGCGTAGGACGTCGACACCGCGGTCACGCAGTTGAAGATCAGGAACCCGAAAATCGCGACCAGCAGCGTCGGCTTGCGACGCCAGCCTTGCGTGCACAGCGTCAGCGGGATCGCCGCGAACAGCGACCCGACTGCATAAACCGTCACCGTCTGCCCGGCGAGCGACTCCGATACGTCCAGTCCCGCGGCCATGTGCGGCAACAGTCCGGCGGGCAGCGTCTCAGTCAGGATCGCGGTGAAGCCGGTCATTGCCAGCGCCAGCAAGGCTGAGATCGGCAGCGTCTCGCTAGCGCCGACGTCGGTCGGAATAGGGTTTGGACGCACGCAATACTCACTTCTGGATCGACTGGTCCAGTGCAGTCGACGACCGAACGCAGCTTGTCAACGAATAATGGATCGATTAATCCACAACATCAGGAGCGGAGACTTATGGCACGGAGCGGGAGACCGCGTGGTTTCGACCGGGATGCGGCGCTGGACAGCGCGATGCACCTGTTCTGGGAGCACGGGTATGAAGGCGCATCGCTGCTGACGCTGCGCCATGCGATGGGCGACATTTCGTCGGCGAGTTTCTACGCGGCGTTCGGCTCGAAGGAAGCGCTGTATCGTGAAACGCTGGCACGATATCTGGCCCGGCATGGCAGCATCGTCGACGCGCTCGACGACGAACGACTGCCGCCGCGCGCGCGGCTCGAACAGGCTTTGTTGGGCTCGGTCGCGGTGCAGACCGATCTTGCGCATCCGCAGGGCTGCATGGTCACGCTGTCAGCAACGATCTCGTCAGAGCTAAGCGGACAAATCCGGGCGCTGACCCGATCCGAACGCGACGTTACGCGAACCGCGCTGCACCGGTGCATCAGTGCCGGCGTGAGCGCGGGTGATCTCGCCCCAGCGACGGATGTCGCAGGGTTAGTCGCACTGTACGATGGTCTGTTGCTGGGCATTTCGATCCAAGCTCGAGATGAGGTGCCAGCAAGCGCGATCCGAGCGGGGATCAAGCACGCGATGGCAGCTTGGCGAGATTGACGCGACGGTCCGTGCAACTATTTTCGTTGGTCGCAAAAGTCATACCTGTCCCTGAAGATTGAACGCTCGGATCATCCTGCGGTCAGGGATAAGCCACAAACCGATGACGGCACAGTATAGCGCGATCGCGGCCCAGCGGCTCGCGAACGCTAGCGGCACCGCTATGGCGTAGAGCGCGATACTTCCCCAACCTTTCCAGTCCGAGCCGATCGCTCGCGCAACGGCCGACTGTTTGCCGTTGCAGGCGATGATGGCGCGCTCGGTGAGCGAATATCCGATTGCCGCCAGTCCGAGCACGATCCCGTAGGCGGCGGTGGCCCCTGCTGCGAACTGCGTTTCGTCGAGCCAGCGGATCACGAACGGCACCAGGCTGAGCCAGAACAGCAGGAACAGATTGGCCCACAGCACACGCCCATCGATCCGTTCTACGACCGAGAACATGTGGTGATGGTTGTTCCAGTACAGCCCGACGTTCACGAAACTCAGCGCGTAGGCGAGCAGAATTGGCGCGCTTCCGGCGAGCGCACGTAGATCGCCGCTTTCGGGCACCTTGAGTTCGAGCACCATGATCGTGATGATGATCGCGATGACGCCATCGGTGAACGCGGCGACCCGCTCCGGTCCCATGCAACGCTCGGTCATAGGCACTCCCTGTTCTAACGCCGCCAGCGGTATCAGGTCGTCGCTGACGATCACAGCGACGCGGGTGTGCCGCGATCGCAATATGTCGGCCCTGCGCAAAATACGTCAGAATTTGCCAAGAACCTTGCGGGGTCGCCGGGCATGGCAGGTGTGGAAGCCTGTCTCGGGAGCTAGACGCTATGAAACACTGGATCACCGTTGTGGCTGCCGCCACCGCGATGCTCGTACCGTTGGCCGGCGCACAGGCGCAGCCGAAGGGCCAGCGCTCGACCATCGTCCTCGTCCACGGCGCGTTCGCGGAGTCCGGATCGTGGAACGGCGTCATCGAACTGCTTCGACGCGACGGCTATACCGTCATCGCCGCATCGAATCCGTTGCGCGGCGTAGCGAGCGACGCGGCGTCGGTTGCGGGCGTCGTCAATGCCGTGAAGACCCCAGTCGTACTCGTTGGCCACTCGTATGGCGGACCGGTCATCGGCGAAGCGGCTGCGCATGCGTCGAACGTCAAGGCACTCGTATATGTCGCCGCCTTCGCCGCGGATGTCGGCGAGAGCGCGTTCGCACTGACCGGCAAGTTCCCCGGCGCCACGCTCGGCGCGGCGCTCGCGCCGCCCGTCATACTGCCCGATGGCACGAAGGATCTCTATATCGAGCAGGACAAGTTCGCGAAGCAGTTCGCCGCGGATGTTCCGGCGGCGCAGGCTGCGCTGATGGCGGCGACGCAACGCCCGGTCGCCGAGGCTGCACTGAACGAACCCGCGCTCACCGCATCGTGGAAGACCATCCCGTCATGGTTCATCTACGGCAGCGCCGACCTGAACATTCCACCCGCCGCGCATGCCTTCATGGCAAAGCGCGCGGCCGCCAGGAAGACGGTCGTGGTCCCAGGCGCGTCGCACGTCGTGATGACGTCCAACCCGAAAGCCGTCGCCGCGCTGATCGAAGCCGCAGCAACCGCGCAATAGGCTTGCGAACCGCAACGTAAGGACACTGCCATGCCCGAAACCCTTCGCGCGCTGTCGCGACGCTCGGTCGTCATCGCCTCCGCATCCGCGGTCGCGGCGACGCTTCTCCCGACGATGACCTTCGCCTTACCCCTCCCCCTTCAACCGAACGGAGTTCCGAGAATGAGCAGCGGATTCATTAAGACCAAGGACGGCACCGACATCTTCTACAAGGACTGGGGTCCGAAGGAGGCCCAGCCGATCGTGTTCCATCACGGCTGGCCGCTGTCGTCGGACGACTGGGACACGCAGATGCTGTTCTTCCTGGCCGAGGGCTACCGCGTCGTCGCGCATGATCGCCGCGGTCACGGCCGGTCGTCGCAGGTCGATACCGGCAACGATATGGACCATTACGCGGCGGACGCTTCCGCGGTGGTCGAGCATCTCGACCTGAAGCGCGCGGTGCATATCGGTCACTCGACCGGCGGCGGCGAAGTCGCGCGCTATGTCGCGAAGTTCGGCCAGCCGCAGGGCCGCGTCGCCAAGGCCGTGTTGGTCAGCTCGGTGCCGCCAATGATGCTCAAGACCGCGAGCAATCCCGGTGGCCTGCCGATCTCGGTATTCGACGGCCTGCGCAAGACGCTCGCCGACAACCGCGCGCAATTCTACATCGATCTCGCGTCGGGGCCGTTCTACGGCTTCAACCGACCGACCGAAAAGCTGTCGCAGGGGGTCGTCGACAATTGGTGGCGCCAAGGCATGATGGGCGGCGCGCTCGCGCATTACGAGGGGATCAAGGCGTTCTCCGAAACCGACCAGACCGCGGATCTCAAGGCGATCACCGTCCCGACGCTCGTGCTGCAGGGCGACGACGACCAGATCGTGCCGTTCGCCAATGCCGCGCTGCTTCAGGCCAAACTCCTGAAGAACGCCACGCTCAAGATCTACAAGGGCTTTCCGCATGGGATGCTGACGACGCACGCCGACGTCATCAACCCGGATTTGCTCGCGTTCGTGAAGAGCTGAGCGTTACGCGATCGGCGGGAGGGTGACGATCGTCGCCTTCCCGCTCATCGATAGGCGATCCGCGCCGGGATCGTTACGCTGATCTCCGTACCGGAGTTGGTGTCGGACCGGATCGCAAACGTTCCGCCCATCCCGACAGCACGTTCGCGCATGCCGATCAGGCCGTAATGGCCGGGTCTATGCCCGCTTTCGCGGACGTCGGACGGAAGGCCGCGACCGTTGTCCGCCACGGTGATGACGAGCTTGTCGGAATTCGATCGGATCGCGACGCCGATGCGATCCGCCTTGGCATGACGCACTGTATTGGCGAGCGCTTCGCGGACGATCTGCGCGATCTCATCGGCGACCGGTGCATAGACCGGCCTCAGGACACCGTCGACGTCCAGATCCCAGGTGAGCGGCGGCGCGACGATGTCTTCGGTGATCGCGGTGAGCAACGCAGGCAGTGCGACCGGTTCCAAGTTATCGCGCAGAAACCGGACCCGGTCCCGGCCGTCGAGCAGCACATCGTCGGCCCGCTCCAGCACGCCTTCGAGGCTGGTCCGCGCACGGTCACCGCGCGGCAGCAGTTCGACCACCGACTGGAAGCGCAGCATCAGCCCCTGGAACCCCTGCAACAGCGTGTCGTGAAGCTCGCGGGCGATACGCTCGCGCTCCGCCAGCTGCATCTCGAACCGGCCGCGCGTGCGGTCGGCGATCGCGCGGACCCGGCGGCGATACAGCAGCCAGCCGAGGATCAGAATGGCGGCGATACACAGCGCGACGAACGCGTAGGTCTGGTAGAAACGCGGCGCGATCGTGAACGCGAGCACCGCGCCGTCGCGGTTCCAGACGCCATCGTTGTTGGCGGCGATTACCCGGAAGCGATACGTGCCGGGGCCGAGATTGGTATACAGCGCCTCGCGGGCTTCACCGGCGTCGACCCAGTCGCGATCGATCCCCTCGATCCGGTACCGGAAGCGGTTCGCGGTCGCATTGGTCAGGCTCAGCGCAGTGTAGCGGATCCTGACATGATTGGTGCCGGCGGGAAACACGACCGGTCGCGTTCCGGGCGTCTGCGCGGCGCCCCCGGAATCGAGCGAACGGATCTGGACGGTCGGCGGCAAACGGTTGCGCGATACGTGGCGTGGGTCGATCATCGCCAGCCCCTTGTTGGTCGCGAACCACAATCGCCCCGCCGCGTCCTCGGCGATGTCGTTCGCGTCGACCATGTTCGAGCGCGCGCGGAAATCCTCCTGATACCCGAAGCGTTCGAAGGGAAGCGGCGCGCCGGGATGCGCGAACGCCGCATCGAGCGCGACGGTCGCCATCCGGACGATTCCGGTCGTGCCGATCACCCAGGTCGATCCGTCCGCGGTCTGGATCAGACCGGTCAGTCCGACGAGGAACGGGTACGTCCGATCGGTCAGCGATGCGAGTCGATGGCCGTCATAGCGGGCCAGCCCCTGGTCGCCGACGATCAGCAGGCCGTGGCGGCTGGGCACCATCGTCCGGGTGGAGCCGACGACGTGATCCTCGCGGCGCCACAGCCGGGTCTCGGTGCCGTCCTTGAGCCGCGCAAACCCCTTGAAGACACGTGCGAACACGATCCCGCCTGCGCCATCGCTGCGGATACGGGGCACGGAGGAGCCAGCCGTGCCCGCCGCGCCGCCGACCGACTGGAGACTGTCGCCGACGACACGGTAGACCCGGTCCGCGCCCGTCCAGAACTGGCCGTTGGTATCCAGCGCGCAGGTTATCGATATCGGACCGCGAATGGGCGTGGCCTTGCCGAGGTTGCCCGATCGATCGATGTCGAGCAGCCATTTGCCGCGCATGCTGACGATCAGCACGCGGCGACTGTCCCCGCACAGCACGCCGATATCCGCCACCCGGAAGATCATCACGGGTTTGCCGTCCCGGGCGATTCGGAACACGCCGGACAGCCCCGCGACGAAGACAGGCCCGCCGCCGGTCGGTCCGACGAATCCCGATACGAGGGCCTCGGTCGTCTCCGGCTGGACGATATTGCTCGGTGAGAAGCGGTCGAGCCCGGACTCGGTACCAACCCAGATATTGCCCTCGCGGTCCTCCAGCATCGACAGCGTCAGCGATGCCGTCAGCCCCTGCATCTCGGTGAACATCTGGATCGGATCGCGGTTTTCGGAACGATCGAGCGATCCGGCCGGCAGCCGTCCCAGCCCGGTGTCCTGCCCCAGCAGCCAGAGACTGCCATCACGGTCGAACACCGGCTTGGGAAAGACGAAGGGCGTCGTGACAGGTCCCGATCGAAACGCGCTGCCCTCGCCCGTCACCGGCCGGATCCGGTCGCCATTCCATTGCCAAAGGCGACCGCCCGGACTTTCGGCAAGCGCGCCATAGGTGTCGCTCGGGATCCCGGCGTCGATGAACCGCGTGCCGCCGGGTTTGAGAAGCAGCATCCGGGGACGCGCCGACACATAGATCCCTCTGGATGTACTCAGGATATCGCCGATCGCGGTGTCCGGTACGCCCTGCCGAGCCCCGAACCGGGACCAGCGCCCATGCGACAATCGGCTGAGGACCAGCCTGCCCTTCGATTCCACCGCGAACCAGATCGCGCCGTCGCGCCCCTCGACGATCCGGTTGACGCCGCCGATGGGGGGCGACGGGTTGGCGACTTTGAGGATACCGCCGCGGAACACCGCGACACCACCAAAGTCATAGCCGACCCAGATGTCCCCGTTGCGGGCAGCCAGCAACGCCGTGATCTGGGGCGAGCGATAGGGGTCCTCATCGACAGGCACGATCCGCTCGAAAACGAGTCCGTCGAACCGGTAGAGACCGGTTGCGGTGCCCAGCCAGAGATAGCCGTCCCGGCCTTGAGCGATCGCGCGGATGTTGCCGGGTGCACCGTCGCCCAGTGTCCAGCGGGAATGGCGCAGTTGGGCGATCGTCCGCGTGGGATCGAGTGCCGATGCGCCAGTCGTCAGCGTCAAAAGGCCGGCGACCCCCACGATAAGGCGGGTGAATGCCCAGGGCCCTGTCATACGCAGATACCTAGATCGTGCAAATAATATGACAATGTCCAACCCAGCGACGATAATCTACGTTACGTTTACGAAACAACCTAATGCAAGAGTTTGCACAATACACCAACGTCAATATCGAATATTTTGCCGGCGAGCGTCATGATTATCCAAATTCTGTCAGCCCGGTCCACGATCCTTGCGTATCACGATGCTATGCGATGGGAGAGGTCCCGGATCGGACCAACAGGAGAACAGGATGCCGCCGATGGATGGCCGTGCGGACGATGCGGTGACGATCGGGACATTGCGGCGCGTTCGCATCGATGTCGCGCCGCGCGATGCGGTGAGTGCGGAGGTGGCGGTGGCGATCGCCGGCGTATTCTCTTACGAGATCGGACGGAACAAGCCCGGCGGTGGCTTGGGCAACCTCGACGCGGCACTTGGCGGCGCGATCACGCGTCTGCGCGCCGACGGTATATTCCGTGCCGAGCCAGGTGAAGTCCTGATTCTGTCGGCGCCGGCGCGACCGATCCAGGCGACCACCGTCCTCGCAATCGGACTCGGCAACCGGGCGGCATGGACGCCCGCCGTGATGCGTCAGGCAGTCGCGACGGCAGCGCGCGAAACGATCCGCCTCGACGCCGAGTCCGCTGCCTTCGCGCCAAGCCTTATCGACAGCGGGCTAGACCCCGACGACCTCTCTGGAACACCGCAGGCGATGCTGGAGGGGTTGTTCGATGCGCTGCCCGACAACCGACGCGACGATGGATCCGGGACATTGTCGCGCTGGCTGTTCTGTGTCGGGGCAGTACGTTTCGATGCAATGGCAGAGGTCTTCCGCGACACCTTCGACCGATTGGCCGCGCGCTGATGGATCAGCGACTTGTCATGGCCCTCGGACACGGCGCAGGGTTTCCGCTTAGCAGTCCGCACCCCCGTGAGTTCGCCGTGTCGTCATCGCCACAGATCCGCATCATGATCGTCGACGATCACCCCTTCCTCCGCGAGGGGGTGAGAGCCGTGATCGAAACGCAACCGGATCTTGCGCTCGTCGCGGAGGCCGAGTCCGGCGAACAGGCGCTCGCGCTGTACCCGACGCATCTGCCCGACATCGTCCTGATGGATCTGCAGATGCCGGGGATCGGCGGCGTCGACACGATCGCCGCGATGCGCAGCCACTGGCCGCAGGCGCGCATCGTCGTGCTGACGACCTATTCCGGCGATGCGCAGGCGTTGCGTGCGTTGCGCGCCGGGGCCGCGGGCTATCTGCTCAAGAACACGCTCCGGAAGGAACTGCTCGATACGATCCGCTCGGTCCATGCCGGCGGCAAGCATCTGAACGCACAAGTGGCGTCGAGCATCGCGTTCCACGTGATCGAGGACGCACTGACGGAGCGCGAGATCGGCGTGTTGTCGCTCGCCGCGTCGGGCAATTCCAACAAGCAGATCGCGGTAAGGCTGGCCGTCACGGAGGAAACCGTGAAGGGCCATATGAAGCTAATCTTCTCGAAACTGGGCGCCTCGGATCGCACGCACGCGGTGACGATCGCGGCCAAGCGCGGTATCATCGAACTCTGATCCTAGGCTGTACCGCGCCCCACTAAAGAGGGGGCGATCGCCACCCCAGGCGGGGCGCAGCCGATCGATACACATCCGTTATGTTTTCCGCACAGGTTGCGAGGGAGAACAGGCGATGCTGCACACGGCCCCAATGATCACGGCCCTGCCCCACGGGTTCGCGCCGTCCGTTGCCGCGGGCTTGCTGGCAAACGCGGTCAGCGCGCTCGACCACAATCCGCACGTAACACGGCATTACCTCGAGCGGCTCGCGGCGATGTTCGTCGAGGACGATCCGCAGCCGATCCGGAAGTCGGTCAAGGGCGGACTCGCCGCATGGCAGTTGCACGGCGTCGTCCAGCATATCGAGCAGTGGCTGGGATCGACGGTCGGTCTCGACGCGCTGGCCGAAGTCGCACGGCTCAGCACCGGGCATTTCTGTCGCGCCTTCAAGGTGACGACGGGCGAAACCCCGCACGCGTTCCTGATCCGTCAGCGCGTGCGTCGCGCGCAGACGCTGATGCTGCGGACCGACGAGACGCTCAGCCAGATCGCCTATGCCTGCGGGCTGACCGATCAGGCGCATCTGACCCGGCTGTTCCGCCGCGTCGTCGGCGTGACCCCGCTCGTCTGGCGACGGACCTGGCAATGCTCGCACGCTGATGTTCAGCGAGATCACCGAACCGGAGACCGATCACGTCCGACCTGATGCTCGTCAACGCGAACGTCAGGCCGGGCGGATAGGCGTGCAGATATACTGGCAAACCGCCAAGCCGACCTGCCTTGTGCTAGCAACCGTGCCCGAAAATCGTGTCCACCTTACGCCGGACAAGGCGGACGCATTCGTAAAAATCTGAAACGGTTTCGCGCATGACAAGACGGCGGACGGCACGAGGAAACGTTACCCACGTTATGCCGCAAGGCGCGCGGCGAGGAAATCGACGAACACGCGGACGCGGGCGGGCATGTTGACGCCACCGACGAAGACCGCATGGATGAGTTCGACGTCGCCAGGGTTGAGGTCCTCGAAAAGGGGTACCAGCCGGCCCGCGGCAATATCGTCGGCGACGCTGAACGTGCCGACACGCGCTATGCCGACCCCGGCGACGGCGAGCTGGGCGACCGTCTCGCCGTTATTGGCCTCGATATTGCCCTTTACCGACAGCGCGATGTCGTGGCCGTCGCGCCGGAACGGCCAGACCGGCTCGATCCGGCGGAAATTGAAATTGAAGCAGTTATGATCGCGCAGGTCTTCGGGCGTGGGCGGCATGCCGCAGCGGGCAAGATAGGCGGGTGACGCGACGATCACGCGTCCGCTTTCGCCCAGCTTGCGCGCGGTGAGCAGGCTGTCGGCCAACGGGCCGAACCGGACCGCGACGTCCGCCTGCCCCGCCGCGACATCGACGATCGAATCGCTCAGCGCGAAATCGAGCACGATGTGCGGATAGCGGCGGACGAATTCACCGAGCAGCGGGACGACGCACAACCGCCCGTGCGACAGCGCTGCGCTGACCCGCAACCGGCCACGGGGCGCGCCCTGGTCGGCGATCTGCTGTTCGGCGTCGTCGAGATCGGCGAGAATCCGGCGCGCGCTCTGGAAATAAGCCTGTCCCTCCGCGGTCGGCGTCAGCGCGCGGGTCGAGCGCAGGAGCAGCCTGACGCCGAGCCGTGCCTCGATCCGATCGATCGACCGCGCAACCGCGGACGGCGTGAGCCCCAGCACGCGGCCGGCACCCGAAAAACTGCCCGCGCGCATCACCGCGGCGAAGACCTCCAGCGATCGGGCGCGATCGGCTCCGACGCCCATCGCAGTGTCGGCCTTTGCGTCCATATCACAGATCCTTCGCTGCGCCGGCAGCTAATCAAAGCGAGCACGACCGGCCATCTATGCGTCTACAGCGCAATCGGGAACACGCACATGGATTATCGGCAATTGGGATCATCGGGGCTTCGCGTGCCCGTGCTCAGCTTTGGCACCGGGACGTTCGGCGGCACCGGGCCGCTGTTCGGCGCATGGGGCCGCAGCGACGAGACCGAGGCGCGGCGGTTGGTCGACGTCTGCCTCGATGCGGGCGTCACGTTGTTCGACACCGCCGATGTCTATTCGAACGGCGCGTCGGAAACGGTGCTCGGCGCGGCGATCAAGGGACGGCGCGAGCAGGTGCTGATCTCGACCAAGACCGGGCTGCCGATGGGCGACGGACCGCAGGACTGGGGCGCGTCGCGCGCGCGTCTCGTCCGCGCGGTCGAGGACTCGCTGCGACGGCTCGGCACCGATCATGTCGATCTGCTCCAGCTTCATGCATTCGATGCGTCCACCCCGACCGAGGAACTCATGGGAACGCTCGATACGCTGATCGGCGCGGGCAAGGTCCGCTATGCCGGGGTGTCCAACTATCCGGGGTGGCAGGTGACGAAGGCGCAGGGGATTGCAGACCGGCACGGCTGGCCGCGCCTCGTAGCGCATCAGGTCTATTATTCGCTGATCGGCCGCGCTTACGAGGCGGACCTGATGCCGATGGGCGCCGACCAAGGCGTCGGTGCGCTGGTGTGGAGCCCACTTGGCTGGGGTCGACTGACCGGCAGGATCGGCCGCGACCGGCCGATCCCCGCGGGCAGCCGCCTCCACGACACGGAGCAGTTCGCGCCGCCGGTCGAGGCCGAGCATCTCTACCGCGTGATCGACGCGTTGGAGGCGGTCGCCGCGGACACGGGCAAGACCGTGCCGCAGGTCGCGATCAACTGGCTGCTGCGTCGCCCGACCGTCGCGTCGGTGATCATCGGTGCGCGCAACGAAGCGCAGTTGCGCGACAATCTCGGCGCGGTCGGCTGGACCTTGTCGGTCGATCACGTGGCCGCGCTCGACGCGGCGAGCGATGTGCTGCCGCCCTACCCGCATACCCCGTACCGCCAGCAGGAGGGTTTCGCCCGCCTGAACCCGGCGCTGGTCTGAGGATCACGTGATGAAATTCAATCCCGCCGTGCTGGCCCTGTCCGTCGGTGCATTCGGCATCGGCGTGACCGAATTTGCGCCGATGGGCCTGCTGCCCGTCATCGCCCATGATCTCGGCGTGTCGATCCCGAGCGCCGGGTTGCTGATCAGCGCCTATGCGCTAGGGGTGGTGATCGGTGCGCCGCTGATGACGCTGACGACCGGGCGGGTGCCGCGGCGGACATTGCTCATCGTGCTTGCCGGCATCTTCACCGCGGGCAACCTGCTGGCGGCGGTGTCGACCGGCTACGGCATGTTGGTGGTCGCGCGGATCCTGACCTCGCTCAACCACGGCGCGTTCTTCGGTGTCGGCTCGATCGTCGCGGCCAGCCTCGTGCCGGCGGACCGGCGCGCCGGCGCGGTCGCGGCGATGTTCATGGGGCTGACGATCGCCAATGTCGTCGGCGTGCCGCTCGCGACGTGGGCGGGCGAGCATCTCGGCTGGCGCGCATCGTTCTGGGGCATTGCCGCGCTCGGCGTCGCGACGATGGCGGCGTTGCGCCTGACGCTGCCGCGCTTGCCGGCACCGGCGGGTAGCGACGCTAGAGCCGAACTGCGCGTGCTCGCCCGGGGCCCTGTGCTCGGCGCGCTCGGCCTGACCGTGGTGGGTGCAAGCGCGATGTTCACCGTCTTTACCTATATTACGCCGATCCTGCGCGAGGCGACGCATGCCTCGCTTGGCTTCGTCACGGCAATGCTCGTGACGTACGGCGTCGGCCTCACGGTCGGCAACTGGCTCGGCGGGCGGTTCGCCGATCGCTCGGTCGATCGGACGCTGATCGTGACGCTTGCCTCGCTGGCGGTGATCCTGGTCGCATTCGCGGTATTCATGCCGCTGAAGGTTCCCGCCGCGATCCTGATCTTCCTGTGGGGCATCGCGAGCTTCGCGCTGGTCCCGCCGCTCCAGATTCGCGTCATGCACGCGGCGGCGGATGCGCCGAACCTCGCCTCGGCGATGAACATCGGCGCGTTCAACCTCGGCAATGCGATCGGTGCGGCGCTGGGCGGCGGCGTGATCGCGGCAGGGCTGGGGTTCCCCGCGGTCGCGTTGGCCGGGGCGGGGTCGGCGGCGCTGGGGCTCGTCGCCGTGATCGTCAGCGTTCGCTTGCAATCGCGGACGCATCCCGCGGCACTTGGCCGGCCTTGTCCAAACACTGCCGCTACTGCCGAAACGATCGTCGTCGATCAGACGTAGCGCGGGATGGGCCCTATCTGGGCGGTCTGGTTCGGCAGGGAGATCTCGACCTCGTCGATGTAGCACCAGCCCCAGCCCTCGGGGGGATCATAGCCTTCGATGATCGGGTGCTGCGTCGCGTGGAAATGCGCGGTGGCATGGCGATGTGGTGAATCGTCACAGCAGCCGACGTGACCACAGTCGCGACACAGACGAAGATGCACCCACGGGCTTCCGATGGCGAGGCATTCCTCACACCCGCGGGCGCTGGGCGTGACGGCCCGGATCGTTCCCGTATGCTCGCAAGTCTCGGCCATCAGGTTTCTCCCTTGCTGCGTTCGGCGAGCTTGGTGTGGATCTGCGCGACGACGGCAGCACCCTCGCCGACGGCGGCGGCAACCCGCTTGGTCGAGCCCGCACGCACGTCGCCGATGGCGAACACGCTCGACATGCTCGTTTCCAACGGCAGGCCATTGCCACCGGTCACGACGAAACCCTTGTCATCCGTAGCGACGCATCCGTGCAGCCATCCGGCATTGGGATCCGCGCCGATGAACAGGAACAGGTGCCGCATTGCACACCGGTTGATCGATCCGTCCGTTCGGTTGCGAAAGCGCGCGGCAGACAAACCGTGCGCTGCATCGTCTTCCAGACCGATGATCTCGACGCCGACATGGAGCGTCACATTGGCGAGCGCGGCGATCCGATCGACCAGATAGCGCGACATGGTCTCGACGATCGGCCGACGGACGATCAGGTGAAGGTGCGATACGCGGGCGGCGAGAAACACCACCGCCTGTCCCGCCGAGTTCCCGCCGCCAACGAGTGCCACCTCCTCGCCCGCGCAGAGCTTCGCCTCGATCGGGGAGGCCCAATAGGAAATGCCCTGCCCCTCGAACATGCCCAGATCGGGGATATCGGGACGGCGATAGCGCGCACCCGACGCGATGATCACGGTCCGCGACCGGACCCGCCGATCACCCGACAGTTCGAGCGTCAGCGGATCGCGACCGGCAGGGTCGGCGGCGCATTCGAGGCGCAGCGTCTCCAGCGGGATCACCATCTCCGCGCCAAACTTCAACGCCTGGTTGAACGCCCGCCCGGCCAGCGCCTGCCCTGAAATCCCGGCGGGAAAGCCGAGATAATTCTCGATCCGGGCGGAGGCGCCGGCCTGCCCGCCCATCGCCCGCTCGTCCACCACGAGGACCGACAGTCCTTCGGACGCGGCGTAGACTGCCGCCGCCAATCCCGCAGGACCGGCGCCGACGATCGCGACGTCATAAACCGTCGCGGGGTCGAGGTCGGGGATCATGCCAAGGCAGGTCGCCACCTCTGCATCGGACGGGCGCTTGAGGATGGTGCCATTCGGGCACACCATCAGCGGCAACTCGCCGGGCAACACCCCGGTTCGTTCGACCAAGGCGCGCCCTTCCTCGTCGGCAGAGGCATCGAGCACGAGGTTCGGGTAGCCGCTACGTGTCAGGAACCCCTGGATACGGACGATGTCGGCGCTATTCGGTACACCGATCAGGATCGAGCCTGCGCCGCCCTCCTCGATCAGTCCGACCCTTCGCAGGATCAGCGCGCGCATGACGACTTCGCCAACGTCCGCCGACCCGACCATCAAGGCGCGCAGATGCGCCGCATCGAACGGTAGCGCGGTGCAACCTTCGGCGCCTGCACGGCCCGCTGCGATCGATGGCCGGCCCGATAGCTGGCTTACTTCACCCGTCAGCTGGCCTGGACCATGCGTCGTGATCGGCGCCTCGTGGCTCAACCCGTCGCGGCGGACGACATCGATCGCGCCGGCGAGTATCAGCCACGCGGGGGCGCCGAGTTCTCCGATCGCGTAGACGGGTTCGTCTGCGGCGAAGGTCCGCGCTGGACCACTGGCGAACCTCCTCGCGGTCTCGAGCTGCGCGGTGTCGAGCGTCGGAAACATCTGCTGCCGGCGATCGTCGACGACGCTCATGGCATGGCCTCTGGTGGCTGGAGATCGAGCAGCACCGTCGGGATCAGTTCGGAGACCGTCGGGTGGATCGGCACCGCCCAGCGCAGCGCCGAGATCGGCTGGTCGGCGCTCATCATGTCGAGGATGCCGTGGATCGCCTCGTCGCCTCCGGTGCCGAGAATGGCCGCACCGAGGATGCGCTGGGTCTCCGCGTCGGCGACGATTTTCATGAATCCCTTGGTCTCGCCCTTCTCCACCGCCCGACCGACCCGCGTCATCGCCCGCTTCGAGACGAGCACTTTCCGGCCGGAGGCGATCGCCTGCGCCTCCGTCATGCCGACGCGGCCGAGGGGTGGATCGATGTAGAGCGCGTAGCCCGGGATACGCTGCGATACGCGGCGATCGTCGCCATCCAGCAGGTTTGCCGCGACGATCTCGAAATCATTATACGCGGTATGCGTGAAGGCGCCGCGACCGTTGCAATCGCCCAGTGCCCAGATACCCGCGACGTTGGTTTCCAATCGATCGTCGACCGTGATGAAGCCGCGCACGTCGGTCGCGACGCCGGCGTGTTCCAGACCAAGATCGTCGGTGTTGGGACGACGCCCGATCGCCAGCAGGACGTGGCTGCCGATGACCGAAGGCTCACCCGTTTTGCACGACACGGACACCGCGACGCCCTCTGCGTGGCGGGAAAACCCGATACAGTCCGCTCCCGTGCGGACCACGATACCTTCGTCTTCGAGCAGGGCACGGATTGCGTCGGACACGTCGATGTCCTCATGCGAGACCAATCGATCGCCACGCTCGACGATCGTCACTTGGGCGCCGAAACGGCGGTACATCTGCGCGAATTCGAGCCCGACATAGCTGCCGCCGACGACGACGAGATGCGGCGGGACCGCGTCGAGCGCGACCATGTCGGTATTGTCGAGATGCGGCACATCGCCGACACCTGGCATCGCCGGGACGTCCGCGCGCCCGCCGACGTTGAGGAAGATGCGGGGCGCCGTGATCGCCTCGTCACCGACAGTCATCGTCCTGGGCCCGGTGAATCGCGCGTGGCCGCGCAGGAACGTCAGTCGCTCCATCGACGAGAGCCATCGTTCGTTGCCACCGCGTGCGTCCTCGACGACGCGGGCCGCCCGCGCCGCAACGGCGGGCATGTCGACCTCGACGATGCCTGTTCGTATTCCGAAATCCGCGCCCCGGCGGGCGAGGTGCGCTGCATACGCGCTGGCGACGAGCGTCTTGGTGGGCATGCAGCCGGTATTGACGCAGGTGCCGCCAACCAGATGTCGCTCGATCAGGGCGACATGCCAGCCCTTCGCGGTAAGCCGTCCGGCAAGCGGCGGTCCAGCCTGCCCTGCCCCGACGATGATCGCATCGAAACTGCGCATCAGACGAGCGCCACCGCCAACAGCGCGCCGCCGATCGCGATAACGTCCTCGATCAGCGCTGCCGGACGGTCGCTGCCGAACAAGGTTGCGAGGCGGGCGCGAACCGCCGCGCCTCCGAGCGTGCCGATCACCGCTCCGATCACGCCGAGGATCGCTCCGATGACGACCGCGCCGGTCGCCATCCCGAGCGCCGCGCCCGCTACGCCGCCGGTGACGAGCCGCGCGCCGAACTGCACGGGGGCCTTGCGGCTGAGCGTCGACGGAAGCTGATCGGTGACGAGTTCACCGATCGCGAGCAACGTCATCACCGGGGCCGTGAAGCGCCACCCGAGAATTGCGAGCGCGCTACCGTCGAGGTCGAGAATCCTGAGCTTGGCCGCCCATGCGACGGCAGCAAGCGGCATCATCGCCCGCAATCCCGCCACTATTCCGATTACCAAGGCCGCGAGCATCATCAGACGTCTCCCTCGGCACCGCGCATCCCGGCGGCCCATAGTACCACTACCGTAACGATCTTCCGGCTGCGACGCCATCGCCGATCCGCCGCGGTCATGTCGGCGACACCGCCAGCAGACGACGCTTTCAGACGAGACCCACGCCACGATCTCCGCAGACCGTTTGGAGTGCTGAAAATTCACCCGTTCGTGCAAAACGCCTTCAGTGACGCCATAGCTCGTAGATATTGAGGACGACCTCGAACGCGATCAACCCGATCACGGCAAGCTCTAGACGCAACGAGCGCTTGTCCTGCACCAGGTCGAGCAGCCACTCGGCGGCGTCACCGATGACCTCGAGCTTGCGTTCCATCGCACGCGCGCGGTCGCCCAGTTCGAACTCGGCTTCGAGGCGCCCATAAAGCCGGTCGAGTTCGGGGTGATCCCAGAGCAGGTCCGGCTTCTCCATGATCTGCGCACGGCCGACCACGCGATGTTGCGCCGCGAGAACGTCGCCGATGCTCTGCATGACCCGCCGGATCGGCATGACCGCGCGACCATGGATGCGCAGCTCGTTGATCAGCGGTTCGACGCGATCGAAGGCTTCCGCGATACGGCCTTCGTCGCGCGCTAGGACGACGCTTCGGGCGACCACGGTAGCGGTCAGCAACAGCCGTTCACGCGACGCCTCTTTCAGCCGGATGTGACCGTCGGCACTCACGGACTCCTCGCGGTCGGCGCAGATTTCGATCCAGGCGGTTTCCGTTTCCGGCGTAGCGAGAGGCTCGATGATGTGGTCGGAAAGATGGGCGATAAGCCGGCGCTCGGTCTCGGCCGATGCCCCGATCAACACGAGAACGCCGTAGCGGAAGACGAATGCGGCCCCAACGCCTGAGAGGTCCAGGGTTTCGGGTTCGACAAAGTCTCGCAGATTGCGGGTGTCGACCCGCGTACCGAGCAGTAATGCCCGCACGTCGCCCCTGCTTGGTTCGCCCGGCAACGCGGCACCCAGCACTTCCCTGATCCCGACGCTTACCGTTCGCAGGGATCCGCCATCAACCATGTCGCGTCACAATCATGGGGCAGCCTTACCCGTCCGAAGCCGACCCGCCAATAACCGCTAAAAACAGCGACGGAGCCGACATATTAAGGGCTTGAGACAATCCCCCACCGCCAAGGATGCGGCGATGATCCAGTCGGGTTGGAGGTTGTGCTCCTGCAACGCTTCGTAGATGACCGCTTCGAAGGCCGAGCGCGTTGCCGCCGGTGAGGACGAGCACGACATCGACGTCGCGCGGCCCCCGTGCATTCGGCGTCTGGCGTTACCGGCTGGTATCCTTCGGCCGGCTCAGTGCAACCGCGATCCCGGCTCCGACGACACCGAGCAACAGAACGGCGGGGTGGAGTTTTTGCGCCTGCAATACGGTACTCGATTTGCGTGCGTGGACGTCCTGGCTGCCGCGCAATGCATCGACGCGCGGGGCGTAGAGGTTGTCGCGCCGCGACGGGTCGCCGGGATCTTCGGGCTTCTGCTGCGCAACGGTGCCGACCAGTTCCATGATCTTGTCGCTCAATCTTGGCGCGGCGCGCGAGAGCAGCGAGGACAGCAGCCCCCCGCCCCCTGCATACAGCGTCCGCCGCGGCGTCTCGCACGCGAACAGCACCGCGTCGGCGACGACCGAGGGCGCGTAGAGCGGCGGCGGCAGGCGCGGCGGCTGGTCCATGAAGTTGCGCGCATGCTCGGGGAACGGCGTGTCGATCGCGCCCGGCTTGATCAGCGTCACCGAGATGCCGGCGCCCTCCTGCTCCAGTTCCATCCGCAACGTATCGGTCAGCGCCTGCACCGCATGCTTGGTCGCGCAATACGGCCCCTGCTCGACGATCGCGCGGTCGCTGAGGATCGAACCGACATTGATGATCGCCCCGCCGCGGCCGCGCAGATGCCGCGCGGCGACCAGCGATCCGTGCAGCACGCCGAAATAATTGACGTCGAACACGCGGCGGTGATCGGCAACGGGTACTTGGTCCAGCGTGCCATAGGTGCCTGTTCCGGCATTGTTGACCCAGCTGTCGAAGCCACCAAAAGCCTCGACCGCGACAGCGGCAACCCGCTCGACTGCGGCCATGTCGCTGACGTCCGCGACGCAGATCGCGATACGTCCGCCGTCAGCCGACAGGCGATCGCGGAGTGCCTCCAGTGCCGCTTCGCTACGCGCGGTCGCGACGACCGCGGCACCGCGGCGCACGGATTCCTCGACTATGGCGAGCCCGTTCCCGCTGGTTGCGCCTGTGACGACAATGACCTGATCGCGGAGGGGTTTAAGTATGAGACCCATGTCGATCAGCGTCGCAGCGGCGAGGTTGCATAGCCCGCGAGCAAGGCCGCCACGTCGTCGTAGATCGCGATCGCGCCTGCCGCGTGCAGTTGCTCGTCCTTGAACTTGCCCGAACGGACCGCGACCGCGGCGATCCCGCATTTGGCCGCCGCCTCGATATCGTGGGGCGTGTCGCCGACGACGATCACCTCGGTGGGGTCGATTCCTGACAGCTTCGCGAGCGCGGTCGCGAAGATGTCGGGCGCGGGCTTGGTCTTCTCCACGTCGTCACTGCTCGTCGTCGCGGCGATCAGGTCGCGGGCGTCGAGCAGGTCTATGTAATGGTCGAGTTCTGCCTCGGAGGCCGACGAGGCCAGGACGACGCGTTGCCCCAGGCCATGCGCGTGTGCCAGGAGGTCGTGCGCCTGCGCGAACGGCTTGGCAGTCTCCAGGTACTTCGCCTTGAAGATCGCGCCGTGCGTGTCGCCGAGCTTTTCCTGCTGCTCCTCGTCCGCATCGGGCAACAGCGTCGGCACGAGCATATCGGTCCCCTTGCCGATCTGGTCGTGGATCACCTGGCGGTCGAACGACGCGTCGATGGTCGCGAACGCCTCTTCCCAGGCGAGGACGTGCATGTCGTTGGTGTCGACCAGCGTACCGTCGATATCGAAGAGAATGGCTTTGATTTGCATAGGTCATCCCAAATCTGGTTCGTGCACCCGCCCGCCGGAACGCCGCAGCCCGATTGCAGGCGTGGCGGTCGAACGGCGTCGGCGGGATGCGATAACGTCCTAACGGCTCACGCTCCGAATTGACCCACGCTCGGGCGAACTTGACGATGCGATCTCTGATCGGGATGACCATCCAAAGCATCCATGTCGCAGCCGCAACGACATCGCGTAACAATCAGTCTCGCCAAGTCATTACGATGTATGAGATTTTCGCCTTGTCAGCACAACTTGTTTTACGCCGATCAATACTGATACCAATCAATATGAAATATAAATGGCGGATATTGGCGCTAAGCAGGAACGATGACGCCACGTTGATCGCTATACGCCCCAGGATACGCTCACGCTGACGGCAACGACGCATACGCGTGGCGGCCGGACCTTCGCGGCGACAGTGCATAGTGTTGATGATGATCGGGCGGCATTTGCGCCAGTGCCGAGTCATGTCTGACGAGATGCCATGTCGTGCGTGAGCAAAATACTGTAATTCTATCACGGAGATTTTCTGATGCGCGCACTGGTTTGGCATGGAAAAGGCGACGTACGCGTCGATACTGTTGCAGATCCCGAGATCAAGCATCCGCGCGATGCGATCATCAAGGTTACGGCCTGCGCGATCTGCGGGTCCGATCTCCATCTGCTCGACGGCTACCAGCCGACGATGCAGGCGGGCGACATTCTTGGCCACGAGAACATGGGTGTCGTCGTCGCGCTCGGCTCGGAAGTTACCAATCTGAAGATCGGCGACCGCGTGGTCGTGCCGTTCACGATCAGCTGCGGCGACTGCTTCTTCTGTCGCAAGGGGCTGTTCTCGGCGTGCGAGCGGACCAATCCGAACTCGGAGATGGCGATCAAGGCGATGGGCCATTCGCCCGCCGGCCTGTTCGGGTTCAGCCACATGCTGGGCGGCTATTGCGGTGGCCAGGCCGAGTATCTGCGCGTGCCGATGGCGGATATAGGCCCGATCAAGGTGCCCGACAGCGTCACCGGCGAGCAGGCGCTGTTCCTCTCCGACATCTTCCCGACCGGCTACATGGCCGCCGAGAATGCGCAGATCGAGCCGGGCGATACGGTGGCGATCTGGGGTTGCGGTCCGGTCGGTCAGTTCGCGATCCGCTCGGCGCTGATGCTCGGCGCGGGCCGCGTGATCGCGATCGATGAGGTGCCCGAGCGACTGGCGATGGCCGAGGCCGGCGGTGCGGAGACGATCAACTTCGCCGAGGTCGACAGCGTCTATGACGAGCTCCAGTTCCGCACCAAGGGCCGCGGCCCCGACAGCTGCATCGACGCGGTCGGCGCCGAGGCTTCGGGTCATGGCGCAATGGATGCGGTGATCGACAAGGTGAAGGCGGCGACGTTCCTCGCCACCGACCGTGTCCACGTCCTGCGCGAGGCGATCATGAGCTGCCGGATGGGCGGCACGGTGTCGATCCCCGGCGTCTATGTCGGGATGGGCGACAAGATCCCGATCGGCGCGATGATGAACAAGGGGCTGACGATCAAGACCGGCCAGACGCACGTCCAGGCCTATACCAAGCCGCTGCTCGCGCGGATCGAGGCAGGTGATATCGATCCGAGCTTCGTCGTGACGCACCCGGCCAGCCTCGAGGATGCACCCGAAATGTACCAGAAGTTCCGCGACAAGCAGGACGGCGTCATCAAGGTCGTGCTGCGGCCGTAACACCGTCCCGAGCCGGTCTGCTCCCGTCGAGCGGACCGGCTCGGTTCGTTTTGATCCGCTACATTCAGAAGGACATACCGATGAGTGACAAGGTTCATACTCCCGTGCCCGGCAACTCTGCGAGCAAGGGCGCACCCGACGGCGTCTCGGACTCGCCGCGCGGCAACGATGACGTTCACGGCCGCAGCGAAGGCGGCGAGAGCGGTGGTGGGTCCTATCCCAACCCGCATGCCGGCAAGACCGAGACGAACACCGGCTTCATGGCGCATGGCGGCCAGACCGACATCGCCTATCACGGTGGCGGCCAGGCGGGTGAAGACGGTGGCAGCGCGGCGAACGGGGTGGCAGGATCGGGCGGCGGTGACGGCATGACGATCGCCGCCGACCCGGATGCGGACCGCGAACCGCATGCGATTGCTGCCGAAGGTCGCACGATCGAGGTCCTAGAGACCTCGGGTATCGCCGAGGCCGAAGCCAACGGCAAGATCGGCACCAATGCCGACTACGAGGACGAGCAGAAGCAGCCAGGCGCCGGCTGAGGCCGGCGCGCTTCGATACGCATTTCCCTAAACTCAAAACCAGCAGCCGCGCATCCCGCTCGGCGACATCACGAGGATGATCCCATGTCTGCACCCGAAGATCTCCAGCAAATCTACACCGACGAGCTGAAGGATCTGTGGTCGGCGAACGACCAGATGAAGAAGGTCCTGAAGAAGATCACGTCGAAGGCGAGCGACGCATCGCTGAAGGAGATGCTGACCAAGTCGCAGGCGGATATCGAGACGCATACCGACCTGCTCAAGGAGCTGATCGCGTCGAACGACGAGAAGGTATCGAAGGAGCATTGCAAGGGCATGGAAGGCCTCGTCGCCGAAGCTACCAAGCACGTCCTCGAGGAAGGGCCGGAAAAGGGTCCGCTGCTCGATGTGATGATCATCGCGCAGTATCAGCGGATGACGCATTACGGGATTGCCGGGTTCGGCACGGCGACGGCGTACGCCAAGGCGCTGGGTCTCAAGGACGACTACAAGAAACTTAGCGCCGCGACCAAGGACATCTATGGTGGCGACGAATATATGACGAAGCTCGCCGAGACGACCGTCAACATCGACGCCGAAGACGAATGACATGATCGCCCGCCGGCATCAATCCGGCGGGCGACGACCTGATCCACGTAGACGATGGAAGCGACGACGATGACGACCTACCCTTTGAGCGAACCGGCTACGATCTATGCCGCGGATCCGTCCGGCGATGCGACATCAGAAGCGGTCGGACAAGGAACGCTGGAAGAGTGCGTGGATATCGTCGCCGATCTTTCCGCGGACGAACAAAAATCGATCATGATCCAGATGGATGACATCGACCTCAAGTTCGGCCCCCAGGAAATCAGCGAGCTTTTACGGTTTCTGCGGGAGGAAACCCCAGGCCTTTCGAACACGGAGATAGCCGAGGTGAAGAGCGCCGATCTGTAAGGTGCAGATGCGTGTTGCGATGCCGGGCGATGAATTGCTATCGGCGGCGGCCAGCCACGGCGAAGGGTGACTGTCGCCTCTCATCACCAGCCAATTCGACGGTTGCCTAGATCCCGGTATTCGTCGTTACGAAACGATCGCTGGTGAGGCTGGCGCCGATCCGTCCTCTTTCGAAAGCGAACTCATGGCCGTGGCTCCCGACGAACGCTCGGCCGTGCTCGAACGAACCCGCGCCCTCAAGATGGCGCGGTCGGTCCACGCGTATGTCCGCGGAAACACGTCGCAGTTCTATCAATGGCTTGAGGAGTCACCCGTCGCAGCCAGCATTCCGGAAGGTCCGGCAGTCTGGATTTGCGGCGACTGTCATCTCGGCAATCTCGGGCCGGTGGCCGATGCCGATCATCGCGTCGACATCCAGATACGCGATCTGGACCAGACCGTCATCGCCAATCCCGCCTACGATCTCATCCGCCTTGGCCTGTCGCTCGAAACCGCGGCACGCAGTTCGGATCTGCCGGGCGTCACGACCGCACGGATGATCGAGGCGATGGTCGACGGGTATTGCCGGGCGCTGACGCCGACCGTCGATGACGATCCGCGCGAACCCGACGTCGTTCGGTCGGTAAGACGCGAGGCGATCGGCAGACGGTGGCGCCATCTGGCGAAGGACCGTCTCGAGGACGTCGAGCCTAACATTCCGCACAACAAACGCTTCTGGAAGCTTTCGCGCGCGGAGAAGAGCGAGATCGTCGCGCTGTTCGGCGAGGATACGATTCGCGCGCGATGCATGGAGCTGGCCGGCGTGGCGGGCGGCGGGAAACTTCGGGTAGTCGACGCCGCCTATTGGCGGAAGGGGTGCAGTTCGCTCGGCCACCTTCGTTTCGCGGTGCTGATCGGCATCTCGCATGGCAAGGCAAAGGATGAACGACTGGCGCTGGTCGATATCAAGGAGGCCGTGGCCTCCGTCGTACCGGTAACGAGCGAGACGACGATGCCGCGCGACGCGGGCGAGCGGGTGCTCGCCGGGGCTAATGCGCTGTCGCCGAACCTGGGCCAGCGAATGGTCGCGGCACACCTCATGGGCAAGCCCGTCTTCTTGCGCGAACTGGCGCCGCAGGACCTCAAGATCGAGGTCGAACAATTCAGTCGCAAGGAAGCGGTCGCCGCCGCGTCCTACCTGTCGTTCGTCGTGGGTCAGGCGCACGCCCGACAACTCAGCGACGACGCAAGACTGGCATGGCGCGATACACTGACCGCCCGCGATGAGAAACTCGACGCACCGTCTTGGCTATGGCAAGCCATCGTCGCGATGGCCGGAGCACATGAAGTCGGCTATCTCGAACACTGCCGCCGCTTCGGCGCGCATGGGTGAGGTCTTCCGCCATTCGCTCATGATATAGCGTGATCGTGATGCAGCCAGGTCTGTGGTGCGCTTACCCCATCATCCGCCCGCGGAGGTTGAACAGGATCACCAGCGTTCCCGACACCATCAGCGCGATGATCAGCGCGGAGAAAAGGATCAGTTGCAGGTCGTGGCGCGAAGACCGCTTGAGGCTGATGTGGAGGAAACAGCGGAACTGCACCGCCATCTGCACGAGGCCCAGCGTCAGTACGCTGCCGAAGATCGCGCGTGCGCCGAACGACGGCCAACGGACCACCGCGAAGGCTGCCACGGTCAGCACGAGCGACAGGCCGTAGCCGACCGCATAGGTGAGCAGTTCGCGGGTCCGGTCGCTCATCCGATGTTCCCTTGCAGATAGACGACCGAAAAGATCGCGATCCAGACGATGTCGAGCAGGTGCCAGAACAGCCCCAGCCGCAGCAGGTTGATCCGCACCCGCGCGTCGAGGCCATAGGCGCAGACCTGGGCGACCATCACGACCAGCCAGAAGCACGCGACCGCGACGTGGAGCCCGTGCAGCCCGACCAGCGCGAAGAACGACGACAGGAAGCCGCTGCGCATCGGGTAGGCGCCGTGCGCGAACATCGTCGCGAAGTCGTTCGCCTCGAGCGCGAGGAAGACGAGGCCGAGGCCGAGCGTCGCACCGAGCCAGCCGAACAGCACGCGGCGCGGTTCGTCGTACTTCATCGCGATCGTCGCGCGGCCGAACGTCGCGCTGCTCGTCAGCAACAGCAGCGTCTCGACAAACGCGGGCAGCAGCTTGAATTCTGAGGCCGGCGTCGGGCCGCCGACGGTACTGGCGATCATCGTGCCGTAGGTGGCAAACAGCAGCGCGAAGATCACCGCGTCGCTCATCAGGAATATCCAGAAGCCGAAGATCGCGTTCTCCGCCTGGTCCTGCGTCAGGGCGCCGGTGTCGCCTAGGTTGAGGCCGGCATGCGCCAGTTCGGGTTCGCTCACGCCACGATCTCCGCAAGGCCACGATTGACCGCGGCGGTCTCCAGTTGCCGCGGGATCGCGGGCGTCGCCCGGACGCGCGTGAGCCAGGCCTCATGCTCGCGCGCGACTTCGGCGGCGGGAATGGTGCGGTGCTGGTCGCGACCGAAGCTGCGTAGCACGACCGCCGCGACGATCACCTGGAGCGCGACGATGGTCAGCCCCCAGATCTCCCAGATCAGGCCGAACGCGGCGACTGCGGCTGTGAGCCCGATCACGACGCTGGTCGCGCTGCCCTTCGGCACGACGATGTCCTCGTAAGCCGGTGGTGAGGCGTACGGGTCCGGTTGGCCCTCGTCATGCTTGTGATCGTAGAACGGGTTGCGTCCGTCGATCAGTGGCAGCACCGCGAAATTATATTCGGGCGGCGGGGCGCTGACCGACCATTCGAGCCCTCGGCCGTCCCACGGGTCGCCCGCTTCGACCTGCGTCTTGGCACGGTCGCGGATGCTCACCCACAGCTGGATGCCGAGCGACGTCAGCGCCGCCAGCAGGACGAACGCGCCGACGCCGGCGACGTACAGCCACGGCCGGAACGACGGTTCGAAGATCGCCTGCGTCCGCCGCGCCATCCCGCTCGCGCCGAGCACGTAGAGCGGGAAGAAGGCGAGGTAGAAGCCGACCACCCAGCAGGTGAACGCGATCCGGCCCCAGCGCTCGTCGAGGCGGAACCCGAACGCCTTGGGGAACCAGTAATGATAGCCCGCGAGCATCCCGTACAGCAGCCCCGGGATCAGCATGTTGTGGAAATGCGCGACGAGGAACAGCGTGTTGTGGACGAGGTAGTCGAGCGGCGGCATTGCCAGGATGATGCCGGTGAAGCCGCCCAGCACGAACGTCATCATGAACGCGAGGGCGTACAGCATCGGCACGGTGAAGCGCACCTCGCCGCGAAACATTGTCCAGATCCAGTCGTAAATCTTGACGCCCGTCGGCACGCCGATCGTCATCGTCGCGATCCCGAACGCCGCGTTGACGTTGGCCGACTGCCCCATCGTGAAGAAATGATGGACCCACACGGTGAAGCTCAGCACCGCGATCGCCATCGTCGCGATCACCAGCGAGGTGTAGCCGTAGAGGTCCTTGGTCGAGAAGGTCGACACGACCTCCGAATACACGCCGAACGCGGGCAGGATCAGGATGTAGACCTCGGGATGACCGAACAGCCAGAACATGTTGGCATAGTTCATCATGTTGCCGCCGAGGTCGTTGGTGAAGAAATGGAACCCCAGATAGCGGTCGAGCGCAAGCAGCAGCGTGGCGACGGTCAGCGGCGGCATCGCGAAGATCATCAGGATCGACGTGCACAGGCTTGTCCACGAAAACATCTGCATCCGCATGAACCGCATTCCCGGCGCGCGCAGCTTGTAGACGGTGCAGGCGATGTTGATCCCCGCCATCGTCGAGCCGATCGACCCCAATGTCACCGCCCAGATCCAATAGTCGACCCCGACGCCGGGGCTGAACGCGCGCTCGGTATAGGGCGGGTAGCCGCTCCATCCGCCGGTCGAGAACTCACCGACGACGAGGCTCGCCATCATCAGGCCGGCAGCGCCGATCGTCAGCCACAGGGCGATCGAATTGGCCCAGGGAAACGCCATGTCGCGCGCGCCGATCTGGAGCGGCAGGACGTAGTTGATCATCCCCGTGAGGAACGGCATCGCCATGAAGAAGATCATGATCGAGCCGTGCGTCGAGAACAGCTGACCAAAATGATCGGGCGACAGGAAGCCGGGATTCTCGATCGCCACCGCCTGCTGCATCCGCATCAGCACCGCCTCGACCAGCGCGCGCGACAGCATCACGAACGCGACGACGATGTACATGATGCCGATCTTCTTGTGGTCGAGGCTGGTGAGCCACTCGGTCCACAGATACCGCCACTTGCCATAGCGCGTCAGCAGCACCGCGACGACGACCGCGCCGACCACCACCAGCGCGCCCGCGAACGCGCCGATGATCTCGCTGATCGTCGGGTTCTCCCATGCGCGCACGAACGGCAGGTCCTGCCAGCCGAACCGGCCGAACACCGCTGGCCAGAGGGGAACGGAAACGGTCATCGAACGGCTTTCGGAGAAGAATGGGTCATGCCGCCGGTCGCGGCGACAACGTGCTCGAACAGGTTCGGCGCGACATGCGCGAACTCGACGGGCCGGGTGATGATTGACCGCGCGGACAGCCGCCGCCACGTCTGCGCATCCAGTGTGCGTTTGCCACGACGTGCAGCCGCCGCCCAGCGATCGTATTCCGCCGGCGACACCGCAACGACGTCGAACTTCTGATGCTGGAAGCCGGCGCCGTTATACTGCGTGTTCTCGCCGCGGAACCGTCCCGGCCGGTGCGCCTGGATGTTCAGCTCGGTCGTCATTCCGCCCATCGTATAGATCTGCCCGGCGAGTTGCGGGATCAACATCGACTGCATCACCGTGCCGCTGGTCAGCTTTATATGTACCGGGCGCCCGGCGGGAATGGTCAGCCGATCGACCGACGCGACGCCGAGGTCGGGATAGACGAACACCCATTTCCAATCGAGCGCGATCGCCTGCACCTCGACCGGCGCCGCGCCCGGCAACCGGCGATACGGATCGTCGATCTGCGTCCAATGCCACAGCAGTACGGCAAGCCCGACAACGATCCCGGCGGGCGGGATCCAGATCAGCCCTTCCACCCACCACGAGAAATTCCACTTCGGGCGGTACGCATCGCTACGGTTGGAGAGCCGGTAATGCCACGCGAACAGCGGCGTCAGCAGCAGCACCGGTCCGGCGACGAACAACAGCACGATCGACACGGTGAAGAACAGGTCACGCTCGTGCCCGGCGACAGGCCCCTGCGGATTGAGGAACCCGTGCGACAGCGCCGTGCAGCCGCCCAGACAGGCCAGCAGGACCGGGAGTGAGACCAGATGCCGCCTTTTCCGTTTCACTCGTCCGAACTCCTGAGCATCTCGCCGCCCTCGCGCCAACATGATCGCGCAGCCCATAGCCGTAGCAGCGACCGGCGGTCGCGTCCTTCTCTTAAAGCCTCTCCACGGCAAAGTTGCAGGCCGCCGCCAACTAGTTGTTTGACTTCGATTAAGTTGGATGAATCTAAGGCCGTATTTGCGGAACGATCCGCCGAGGCTCCTGTTGAGGTTTCAACCATAAACAGGGTAAATAATCATGACGTTGAAGCTTCTGGTTGCGGCCGCGCTGATCGGGACATCCGGTGCGGCGATCGCGCAATCCACCACCTCCACCAACGCACCGCCGCCGCCGACTCCGCCCCGCATCGCGACGCAACCACCAGTCGCGGCTTCGGACATGCAGGCGGTCCTCGATCAGTTGCCGACGCTCGGTGCCAAACCGATCGAGACTCTAACGCCGGTCAATGCACGGATCCAGCCATCGGCCGCCGATGCAGCGCACGCGGTGATGCGCCAGAAGGGGTTGTCGACCGCGCCCGATCCGGCGGTCACGACGCAGGACCTGCCCTACGGCAGCGATCCGATGCAGTTCGCGCGCATCTACAAACCCGCTGCCGCGACCGGCGCGCCGATGCCGGTCATCGTCTATTATCACGGCGGCGGCTGGGTGATCGCCGACGTCAACACGTACGACGCCGCGCCGCGCCTGCTCGCCAAGCAGTTGAATGCGATCGTCGTTTCGGTCGAATATCGCCATGCCCCGGAATTCAAGTTTCCGGCGCAACATGACGATGCCTTCGCCGCGTATCGCTGGGTCCTGCAGAACGCGCAGTCGTGGGGCGGCGATACGAACAAGATCGCCCTCGCCGGCGAAAGCGCGGGCGGCAATCTCGCGGTAGCCACTGCGATCTGTGCGCGCGATAACAATTTGACCAAGCCGGTGCATATCCTGTCGGTCTATCCGATCGCGAACAGCAGCATGGGCCTGCCGTCGCGCACGGACTCGGCGAACGCCAAACCGCTCAACACCGCGATGCTCAAGTGGTTCGGCAATTACTACACGTCGTCGATGGCGGACATGCAGGACCCGCGTCTGAACCTGGTCGGCGCGAACCTGCGCGGCCTGCCGACGACGACGATCGTCAATGCGCAGATCGATCCGCTGCGCTCCGACGGCGAGACTTTGGCGGCCGCGATGAAGTCGGCGGGCGACAAGGTCGAGCAGCGCACCTTCCCCGGCGTGACGCACGAGATGTTCGGCATGGGGGCGGTCGTTCGCGGCGCCTACGACGCCAACCAATATGCGATCGCCCGTCTCAAGGCCGCGTTCGGCATCCGCAACTAACCCACCATAAAGGACAATTCCCATGAAGACTCTGATGATATCCGCCGCATTCGGTGCAGCGATCCTGGCGACCCCCGCGATGGCGCAGGTCATGACCCCGAGCGAATACGTCATGACCGCTGGCGCAAGCGATCTGTACGAGATCACGTCGAGCAAAATGGTGCTCGAGACGACGCAGAACCCGGCGTTGCGCGACTTTGCGCAGACGATGGTGACGCAACACACCAAGAGCACCGCCGACGTGAAGGCCGCTGCAATGAAGTCGCGCGTCAAGGTCGCGCCGCCCAAGCTCACCCCGCTCCAGCAGGAACTCGTCACCGAACTCCGTGCCGAGAAGGGCACCGCGCGCGACGCGGCCTATGTCGCGCAGCAGAAGGCGGCGCATGGCCAGGCGCTGGCCGTGCAGAAGGCGTACGCGACGGAGGGCACCGCGCCTGCGCTGAAGACCACGGCCGCAGCGATCGTACCGGTCGTCGAGCATCACATCATGATGCTGAAGGCGATGTAAGCCGGGGTAATCAGGGCAAACGAGCCACCCTCACGCGCCAGATCACAGGACAGGATGAACCGACATGACGGATGAGAAAACCGTTCATACCGACGACGCTCCGCCAACGACGTGGAAGAAAGGCGATGCCCTTGTGGAGTCGGGCATTCCCGACAAAAAGGGTGGCTCGATCGTTGCGCGCGCCGTGACGATCAACCGGCCGGTCGACGAAGTCTTCGCGTATTTCCGTGACTTCGCCAACCTGCCGACGTTCATGGAGAACGTCGAACGGATCGATATTCTGAGCGACACGCGGTCGCACTGGGTGGTGAAGGCGCCGGCCGGCAAGACCGTCGAATGGGATGCGGTCGTGACTGAGGAGACGCAGGACAGCGTCATCGCCTGGACGTCGGAACCCGGTGCCGACGTCGCCAATAGCGGCCGGGTCGAGTTCCGCGATGCCGGCGCGCGCGGCACGGTCGTCACGGCGACCATCGCCTATGATCCGCCGGGCGGCGTGATCGGCAAGCTGATCGCCAAGATGTTCCAGCGCGAACCCGCGATCCAGGCACGCCGCGACCTGCGCCGTTTCAAGCAATTGATGGAAACCGGCGAAATCGCGACTGCGGCGATGAACCGCAAGCAACGCGAAGAGGAGATGGCCTGATGCGCGCTCTGGCATGGCACGGTAAGCACGACGTGCGCGTCGATACCGTCGACGACCCCGAGATCGTCAATCCCCGCGATTGCATCATCAAGGTCACCGCGACCGCGATCTGCGGTTCCGACCTGCATCTGTACGACGGCTATATCCCGACGATGCAGGCGGGCGACATCCTCGGCCACGAATTCATGGGCGAAGTCGTCGAGGTCGGCGCCAAGTCGTCGCTGAAGAAGGGGCAGAAGGTCGTCGTCCCGTTCACGATCGCGTGCGGCAGCTGTTATCACTGCGGCAAACATCAATACTCGGCGTGCGACAACGGCCTCCCCGCCGATAACCAGGATATCGCGCAGGAACTTTACGGCCAGCCGATGGCCGGCCTGTTCGGCTATAGCCACATGACTGGCGGCTATGCGGGCGGTCAGGCGGAATACGTCCGCGTGCCGTTCAGCGACGTCGGGCCGATCGTCATTCCCGACGGTGTCGAGGACGAGAAGGTGCTGTTCCTCTCGGACATCCTGCCGACCGGCTGGATGGCGGCGGAGAACGCGCAGATCGAGCCTGGCGACACCGTCGCGGTGTGGGGCTGCGGTCCGGTGGGCCTATTCGCGGTGCAATCGGCGTTCCTGATGGGGGCCGAACGCGTCATCTCGATCGACCACTTCCCGCACCGCCTCGAGCTTGCGAAGAAGTTCGGCGCCGAGACCATCAACTACGAGGAAAGCGCGGTCTACGAGGCGCTGATGGTGATGACCGGCGGGATCGGTCCCGATGCGGTGATCGACAGCGTCGGGTTGGAGGCGCACGGCTTCTTCGTCGACAACGTGCTCGACCAGATCAAGGCGTCGACCTTCCTCGGTACCGATCGTGCGCATTCGATCCGCCAGGCGATCATCGCGTGTCGCAAGGGCGGGCGGGTGTCGATGCCGGCGGTCTATGGCGGGTTCATCGACAAGTTCCCGCTCGGTGCGCTGATGGAGAAGGGGCTGACGCTCAAGACCGGCCAGACGCACGTCCAGCATTACATGCCCGCGCTGCTCAACGCGATCATGGAGGGCAAGATCGACACGACCTTCCTGATCTCGCACCGGATGGACCTGGAGGACGCGCCCAAGGGCTATGACATGTTCAAGAACAACCAGAACGAAGTGACCAAGGTCGTGCTCAAGCCCGGCTTCAATTGAGAGGATTGGACGACATGGCCGATAAATTCGCGATCATCACCGGGGCCTCGACGGGCATCGGTTTCGAACTCGCCACGCTCGCGGCGAAGGACGGCTACGACATCCTCGTCGTCGCCAACGAAACGCTGATCCAGTCCGCCGCCGCCGACTTCAAGCAGTTCGGCACCGACGTGACCGCGGTCGAGGCGGATCTGTCGACGATCGAGGGCGTCGATGCGCTTCTCGCCGCGACCACCGGGCGGAAGGTCGACATCTTGTGTGCCAATGCCGGCCACGGTCTCGGCCATGGCTTTCTCGACCAAGCAGTCGCAGACTGGCGCGACGTGATCGACACAAACATCACCGGCACGCTGTACCTTCTTCAGAAGGTGATGCCGGCGATGGTCGCTCGTAATGACGGCAAGGTGCTCGTGACCGGGTCGGTCGCAGGCTACATCCCCGGCGCGTTCCAGGCTGTCTACAATGGCTCGAAGGCGTTTATCGACAGCTTCACCGAGGCCCTGCGCAACGAGATCAAGGACGCGGACGGGGTCACGCTGACGACGCTGATGCCGGGGCCGGTCGACACCGAATTCTTCGACCGTGCCGACATGAACGACACGTCGGTCGGCACCGATCCGAACAAACGCGATCCGGCCGACGTCGCCAAGGACGGCTGGGATGCGCTGTTGAGCGGGAAGGCGTCGGTCTTTTCGGGCTTCATGACGAAGGTCCAGGGCGTGCTCGCCAACGTCATCCCAGGCTCGGTGCTCGCCGAACAGCATCGGAAGATAGCCGAGCCGGGCAGCGCGAAGGACTGATCGGCGGGTCGCCAACCGAACTGCGCAACGATGCCTGGCCTTATGGGACCGGGCATCGTCTCATAATTCATCCCGCGAGTGCCGGTTGGGAATAGTTTTGGTGAAGGGGGAGGGTCATAAATGGCGGCACCGTTGACGGCTCGGCGATCGGTCGTCGTCATCAGCGATTGGGTCGATGGCCAGCATCCCGAACACGACCGTCAACCATCCTCCCTGCTGCCGGCACACGCAGCCGCCCCGGTCAGTCAGCCATGGACCGGCGATCTTGCCCCCGCGGAGGTGATGGGCGGATATCTTGAGCGGCTACCACTTGCTTTGGTCGCTGCCGGCATCGTCGATCAGGCCGAAATCTGGCATCATTGGCGCGGCGAGGACGAGCCTCCATTCCGCAGGGACAACGCGGTTCTGGCGCGCCGCGCATTCCGGATCGACGACAAGCATGCCCCCTTTGCCTCATCGCAGATGAATGCGTTCGTCGAGGCGTTCGGCGCGCCGCATATCCTTGTCGTACTTGGCTTAGGCGTCGCGCCCGAATTGCTGGCACTGTGTGCGAACAGCATCATCCTCTACAATTCAATCGACGCGCCCTCTTTGCGCGTGCCGCCCGAAGTCAGCGAGCATTTCGATCTCGTCATCACCGGCGCGCAATGGCAGTCGGACGAGGTCGAGGCCCGCCACCCCGGGATGCGCACCGCGATTCTGCCGGTCGGCCCCGAGTTCGCCGCGATCGACCAGTTCCGCCCGCTCGGCACGGCGAAGGATGTCGACCTGATCTACGTCGCAGCCGCGCAACCGTACAAGCGCCACGACATCCTGTTCGACGCGCTTGCGCAACTCCAGCGCGACATCCGCGCGCTCTGCGTGTTCGGATACGGCGAGGACGCCGAAGCACTAAGACACCGCGCCCGCGATCAGAACCTCTCGATCGAGTTCATCGGACCGCCGGGCGTACCCATCGACGCGGTCAACCGGCTGATGAACCGCGCCAAGTTCGGCGTCGTCTGCGGCATCGACGACGGCGCGCCGGCGATCCTCACCGAATACATGCTCGCCGGCCTGCCCGTGCTCGCCAATGCGGAATTACGGTGTGGATTGCAGTTCATTCTACCCGAGACCGGCATGACGGCTTCGACGAACGGGTTTGCCGATGCAATTCTTACAATGCGCGAAACCTACGAAGAATATCTGCCCCGGCAAGCCGTATTGGAACGTTGGACATGGCAGCATAGCATTGTGCGTTTGAGGGCAATTATCCAGCAAATACATGATGCAAAGCAATGACATTTACATAGTCAGGTTTGAGGTGTGGGCTTAGGTTCGATCGACAACGCGGATAATCGCGGATTTGCGGATTGGAAGAGCGTGCACGGTATCGGACCTATTCTCACGCCCTCGAAGTCCGACGATGCCGCCCCGCCGCCGCTGATCTGCTTCTCGCATCTCCGCTGGGATTTCGTCACGCAGCGCCCGCAGCATCTGATGAAACGGTTCGCGCAAGCCCAGAGCGTGTTCGTCTGGGAAGAACACATCCCCTGCGACCACCCACTGCCGTTTCTCGAACATCACCCGTTTCCCACCGACAACGTGATCGCACTGCGCCCACGCCTGCCGCATTGGTGGAACGCCGAGCAGGTCGAGGCGGGCTTGCGGCAACTGCTCAATATGCTTGTCACGACTAGCATTCGTGCCAAGCCCGTCCTCTGGTTCTACACGCCGATGATGCTCCCGTTCGCCGAGCATCTGGACGCCGCCGCGGTCGTCTACGACTGCATGGACGAACTGTCCGCGTTCCGCTTCGCCGACCCCGCCTTGCTCGACCGCGAAGCGCGACTGCTCGCGCGCGCCGACCTCGTCTTCACCGGCGGCTACAGCCTCTACGAGGCCAAGCGCGGCCGTCACCGCGACGTCCACGCGTTCCCCTCCGCCGTCGACGTCGCGCACTTCGCTCAAGCCCGCACTGACAATGTCGAACCCGAAGACCAGCGCCACATCCCCGGCCCGAAGCTCGGTTTCTTCGGCGTCATCGACGAGCGCATCGATCTCGCATTGCTCGACGCGGTCGCCGCTGAGCGGCCCCACTGGTCGTTCGTGATGATCGGCCCGGTCGTGAAAATCGATCCCGCGCACCTGCCACGCCGCGCCAACATCCACTGGCTCGGCGGACGCGGCTACAACGAACTCCCGGCGTACCTTTCCGGCTGGGACGTCGCGCTGATGCCGTTCGCGATCAACGCCGCGACGCGCTTCATCAGCCCGACCAAGACCCCTGAATATCTCGCCGGCGGCCTGCCTGTCGTCTCGACGCCGATCGTCGACGTGATCCGCCACTATGGCGACGCAGCAGCTGTGACGATCGCGTCCGACGCAACCGCGTTCGTCGCTGCGTGCGAGTCCGCGCTCGCGCTTCCCCGCAAAGGCGCATGGCGCGACGAAGCCGACCGCCTGCTCGCCACGCAATCCTGGGACCGCACGCAAACCGCCATGGCCACCGAGATCGACCGCGTCTTAAACGGGGAAAAATACGCTCCCGCCCCGAAACGCGAACGCTACGACACGCTGATCGTCGGCGCAGGGTTCGCCGGCGCGGTCCTCGCCGAACGTCTCGCGAACGACAGCGGCCAGCGCGTGCTGGTCGTCGACCGCCGCCCGCATATCGGCGGCAACGCGTATGACGAGCATGACGCGGCCGGCGTGCTGATCCATCGCTACGGCCCGCACATCTTCCACACCAATTCCGCCGACGTGTTCGACTATCTCTCGCGCTTCACCGAATGGCGCCCCTACGAACACCGCGTGCTCGCCAGCGTCGACGACAAGCTCGTGCCGATGCCGATCAACCGCACCACGCTCAACGAACTCTACGGCCTGTCGCTCAGGGACGACGCGGAAGCCGCCGCCTTCCTCGCCAGCCGCGCGGAATCGGTCGAGGACATCCGCACCTCGGAAGACGTCGTCGTCGCGGCGGTCGGCCGCGATCTCTACGAGACGTTCTTCCGCGGCTACACGCGGAAGCAATGGGGCCTCGACCCGTCCGAGCTCGACCGCGCCGTCACCGCGCGTGTGCCGACGCGCACCTCGACCGACGACCGCTACTTCACCGATAGATTCCAGGCGATGCCCGCCAACGGCTACACCCGGATGTTCGAGGCGATGCTCGATCACCCCGGCATCACGCTCGATCTCGGCGTCGAATATCGCGACGTGATCGACCGCATCGACGTCGATCACATCGTCTTCACAGGCCCGATCGACGAATATTTCGACTTCCGCTTCGGCAAGCTCCCTTATCGCAGTCTCCAGTTTCGGCACGAGACGCACGACCTCGCGCAGTTCCAGCCGGTCGCGGTCGTCAACTACCCCGACGAAACCGTGCCGCAGACGCGCATCACCGAGTACAAACACTTGACCGGCCAGCTCCACGCGAAGACGAGCATCAGCTACGAATTCCCGAGCGCGGAGGGCGACCCGTATTACCCGATCCCCCGCCCCGAAAACCAGGCGCTGTTCAAACGCTACGAAGCGCTCGCCGATGCGGAGGAAGGCGTGACCTTCGTCGGCCGGCTCGCGACGTATCGCTACTACAATATGGACCAGGTCGTCGGCCAGGCGCTCGCCACCTATCGCCGCATGGTTGCCAAGTCCGCCGTACTCGAAACCCCCGTGATGGCCGCCGAATGACTCGCATCTGCCTGCTGACCGACAGCCTCGCCCCGTCAGGCGTCGGCGCACACATGATGACGCTCGCCGAAGGACTGGGCGGAGACGAGATCGTCGTCGCCGCGCGTCCCGGCACTGGTTTACTCGAACACGCCGCCGCCAAGGGTTATGCGGTCAAGGCGCTCGACGACGATGCAGGCCTCGCGCGCTGGCTGGACCGCGCGGCGCCAGACATTGTCCACGTCCATGCCGGCATCGGCTGGGAAGGCCACGCCGCTGTCCGCGCCGCGCATGCCGCCGGCGTTCCGGTTATCCGCACCGAACACCTCCCCTACCTCCTCACCGACATCGCGCAGCGCGACGAACACCGCGACACCTCGGCCGCGCTCGCACGCCTGATCTGCGTGTCGGACGCAGTCGGCGACAGCCACCGCGCAGCCGGTATCGATCCGGCACTCGTCGCAACGATCCACAACGGCGTGGGCGCACACAAACCGACGCGCTCGCGCGACGCCCTCCGCAGCGAATGGGGCGTCGGCAAGGCTCCTGTCCTGCTGATGGTCGCGCGCTTCGCCGAGCAAAAGGGCCACGCACTCCTGCTCGACGCGCTGCCCGTGATCCGCGCCGCGCACCCGGACGTGATCGTGCTGCTCGCTGGCGAAGGTCCACTCCTCACCCAGACCGCACGCGCCATCGCCGCGAAGGGCCTGGCCGGCACAGTCCGCATGCTCGGCACCCGCAGCGATGTCGCCGACATGATGACGCTCGCCGACCTGCTCGTCCTCCCCTCCGCGTTCGAAGGCCTGCCGCTAGTCGCGCTCGAGGCGATGGCCGCCGGACTCCCCGTCGTCGCCACCGTCGCACCCGGCAACGCCGAAGCGATCGAGGACCGCGTCACCGGTCGCCTGACCGCCGCCGACCCGGCCAGTTTCGCCGATGCGATCGTCACGCTGCTAGCCGACCCCGAGAGCCTCAAGACGATGGCCAGCGCGTCGATCGAACGCCAGCAGGACCTATTCTCGGCCGATCGCATGATCGCCGACACGCGCGCGGTCTACGCCGCCGTGCAAGACCAAACCAAACACATGGGAGACGGCGTGGAGCGGACACGGATCGGGTTCATCGGCGCAGGCGGCATCGCCAATCGCCACTTCGGCGTTCTGGAGCAGTTCGACGACGTCGCGATCGTCGCGGTCGCCGACGTCGACATGGCGCGCGCGACCGAAGCCGCCGCCCGCTTCGGCGCGCGCGCGTTCGACGATGCTGCGGCGATGCTGGCCGCAGTCGACCTCGACGCGCTCTACATCTGCGTGCCGCCGTTCGCGCACGGCGAACCCGAACGCCTCGCGATCGAGCACAAGCTCCCGTTCTTCGTAGAGAAGCCCGTCGCGCTCGATCTCGGCACCGCGGAGGACGTCGCAGCCGCAGTCGACCGGCTCGGCCTCGTCACCGCGGTCGGCTATCATTGGCGCTATCTCGATACCGTGGACGAGGTGAAGGCGCTGCTCTCCGCAACCCCCGCCCGCCTCCTCTCCGGCTATTGGCTCGACTCCACACCGCCCCCGCGCTGGTGGTGGAAAAAGGACGCATCGGGCGGCCAGATGCTCGAACAGACGACGCATCTCGTCGATCTCGCGCGCTACCTCGTCGGCGACGTCGTCCGCGTCTACGGCCAGTCGGGCCACATCGACCGCGCCGCCTTCCCCGGCCTCGACGTCGCCACCACCAGCACCGCGATGCTCACCTTCGCCAGCGGTGCGATCGCCAATTTCGCGTCGACCTGCCTGCTCAACTGGAACCACCGCGTCGGCCTGCACCTCTTCGGCGAAGGCCTAGCGATCGAGTTGACAGATCGCGACGTGATGATCGATATCGGCCGCGGACGTCCGGTCCGCGGCACCGGCAGCGATCCGGTCGTGCTTGAGGATCGCGACTTCATCGACGCGGTGCGTGGTGGCGAAAACCGGATCCGCTGCCCCTATCCCGCCGCGCTCGAAACGCTCCGCCTCGCGCTGGCGATCGAACGCTCCGCCGTCGAAGGCCGCGCGATCGACGTCCGCGAGCGGGAGGTGATCCATGTCTGAGTGGCGCCACGTCCGCTCGCTCGGCGTCGAACGTCCTGGCCAGGCCTATTTCTTCGGCTATGACGAAGCGCCTCCGTGTGACGGCCAGGTCCGCCTCGACCTGCTCTACACGGGGTTCTCTGCCGGCACGGAACTCACCTTCGTCAAGAACAGCAACCCGTATCTTCACTCGCGCTGGGACGCAGGGCGCGGCGTGTTCGTCCCCGGCGAACCGAGCGCGCACTATCCGGTGCCGTTCCTCGGCTACATGGAATGCGCGCGCGTCAGCGACAGCCGGGTCGACGATTTCGCGAACGGCGACGTCGTCAGCACCGTCTTCGGCCACAAGACCGGCCACACCGCGGACCCGTTCAACGACCTGCTGACCAAGCTCCCGCCCGAGCTCGATCCGATCCTCGGCATCTATATCGGGCAGATGGGTCCGATCGCCGCCAACGGCATTCTTCACGCAGACGCCGAACTACTCGGTCCCAAGGTCGTCAACCTAGGCGACGGCATCCGCGGCCGCCCCGCGCTGGTGATCGGCGCAGGCATCGTCGGCATGCTAACGGCCCTGTTCGCGCAAGCCGCCGGCGCCAGCGAAGTCGTGATCGCCGATCCCTCCCCCTTCCGTCGCCTGCGCGCCGAATGCCTCGGCATAACCGCGATGACCGAGGACCAGGCCTGGGCGTATGCCAAGGCACGCTGGCTCCACGGCGGCGACGATCGCGGTGCGGACGTCGTGTTCCAGACCCGCGCCGACGCCGCCAGCCTCCACGCCGCGATGCGCGCGCTGAGACCGCAAGGCACGGTGATCGATCTCGCCTTCTACCAGGGCGGCGCCGACCGGCTCCGGCTCGGCGAGGAGTTCCACCACAACGGCCTCAACCTCCGCTGCGCCCAGATCAACCGCGTCCCGCGCGGGCTCGGCTTCCAGTGGGACCGCCGCCGCCTCGCCAACGAGACGGTGAAGCTCCTCCTCGCCCGCGGCCCCGAGATCCGCGCGCAGCTCATCACGCACGTCGTGCCCTATGACGACGCCCCAGCCTTCATCGCACGGCTGGTCGGCGAGCGGCCCGAGTTCCTCCAGATCGTGTTCAAGGTCGGCGATTAAGCACCCCACTCGCTGCCGACGCTCGACCGATCCGCATCCTGTTCGTCTTCGCCTGGCTCGTCGTCGGCGGCGAGGAGACGGAGGTGCGTCTGCTCGCCCAGGCGCTCGACCCCATGCGCTACCGGATCGAGGTCGTCGCCTGCTTCCGAAAAGACGGCATGCCCGAGCGGACGCAAACGCAGTTGGAAGCGATCGGCGTCCCCGTCGACCGCACGCCCTACGCGCTTGGCTTCGACGAAACCGTCGCCTACCTCGCGAGCAAGCTGCCCGCGTACGACGTCGTCGTCTCGTGCCAGAACGTCGCGGACATCTATCCCGCGCTCGAACGCATGCACCTCCGCCCGCCGCTGATCGAGCATGGCGGCCTCGTCTCCGAAGCACTCGCCGGCCCCAAGCATTTCACCGCGCGCTATGTCGGCGTCTGCGCCTCGATCCGCGACGCCGCCGCGAGCCGCATGCCCTGCCGCGAGCACCACGCGGTCGAGATCCCGTCGATGGTCGACACGCGCGCCTTCGACCCCGCGCGCCGCGCTCTCGTGCGTGCGGCACTCGGCATCGCCGAAGACGTACCATTGATCGGCTGGCTAGGCCGGCTCGACCCCAAGAAGCGCGTCGAGGACTTTATCGAAGCCGCCGCGCTCGTCCACGCCCGCCACCCCCGCGCGCGCTTTGTCGTGATCGGCGGCCCCGACGCCTTCATTCCCGAATACGCCGTCGCGCTCCGCAACCGCGCGCACGCGCTCGGCCTCGACACCGCCCTAACCTTCCTCGGCGACCGCGACGACGTGCCCGACCTGCTCGCTGCGCTCGACATCTTCATTTGGCTCTCGCGCGGCGAAGGCATGCCGCACGTCATCGCCGAAGCCGGCGCCGCACGCCTCCCCGTCATAGCAACGCGAGACAACGGCTCCGAACAACAGATCGTCGACGGGATCAGCGGCCTGTTCGTCCCCCACGAAGACCCGCCCTCCGTTGCCGCCGCCATCACGAAACTCCTCGAAGACGCCGCACTCCGAACCCGCCTCGGCACGGCCCTCCGCGCCAAGGTCGACAGCGAGTACGCCGTCGCCGCCGTCGTCCCCCGCTGGGAAGCCCTGTTCGCGGAAGTCCTGTCCGACCGGCCACCTCTCCCCCGGCCGACAGGCCTCTTCCGCAGCGTCCTGCAAGGCGGCTTCGAATCCTCCACGCACCGCCGCGCGCACGACCGCAAGCGCGTCGACGTCATCGCCGCCAGCCACCACGACACCCTCGCCGCGCATGATTACAGCGAACTCGCCAAGCTCGGCATCCTGACGGTCCGCGACGGCCTGCGCTGGCATCTGATCGAACGCGAGCCCGGCCGCTACGACTGGTCCAGCCTCGACCGCCAGCTGGACGCCGCCAAGGCGATCGGCACCGAAGTCATCTGGGACCTGCTCCATTACGGCTGGCCCGACGACATCGACATCTGGACGCCCGCCTTCGTCACGCGCTTTGCGGCCTTCGCCGCCGCCGCCGCGCGCCACATCGGCCCGGCCGCCCCCGGCGAGACCCGCTTCTATGCCCCCGTCAACGAGATCTCGTTCTTCGCCTGGGGCGGCGGCGACGCAGCCTATCTCAACCCGTTCGCCCGAGGCCGCGGCTACGAACTCAAGGTTCAACTCGCCCGCGTCTCGATCGCCGCGATGGAGGCGATCCTCGCGATCGATCCCGCCGCGCGGTTCGTCCACGCCGACCCGGTCATCAACGTCATCACCGACCCCGCCCGCCCCAACGACGCCCCCGCCGCCGAAGGCCACCGCCTCGCGCAATTCCAGGCCTGGGACATGATCGCGGGCAAAGCCTGGCCCCAGATCGGCGGCCGCGCGCCATTGCTGGATATCGTCGGCGTCAATTTCTACCACAACAACCAGTGGATCCACGGCGGCCCGCCATTGTCGTACGACCACCCCCTCAGCCGCCCACTCCACGCGATCCTCGCGGACGCCTACGCCCGCTACGGCCGCCCGATCTTCATCGCCGAAACCGGCATCGAAGGCAGCGCCCGCCCCGCCTGGCTCCGCATGATCCTGCGCGAGGTAAAGATCGCCCAGTCGCTCGGCGTACCCGTCGAGGGCGTGTGCCTCTACCCGATCCTCGACCATCCCGGCTGGGATGACGACCGCTACTGCCCCAACGGCCTGCTCGCCTGCTCGCCGTTCGTGAGCGAGCGTATCGCACATGCCGCCCTCGCAGACGTCGTTCGGACTTGGCTACTTGAAATACCGTCGGGAGAGTATGTGAACGACAGCACATCCGTTCACGGCAGAACAGACTGTCAGCATGGCACCTGATGTCAATCGGCAGCAAAGAGCCGAACCAATATGCCAGGCATACCGGCGGTTCTTCCGACAGCGGTTAGAATAGGCAGCGTCGTCGGCTGGAACGATGTTGGAGAAACCGGCACCGTCACCGCCGAACTAAAGCGGCGCCACTATGCCGCCGACCAGGTCGCCGAACTCGGAAGTGGCAATGTGATGCGTGTCTCGCAAGCCGCGATCGAGGCAAGAAAGCCGGGCGCATGATCGCCGTCGGACGACAGGCGACAACCTCATGCGCTCCACCTCGACAGCGACCGGGCGCGCGTTCCGTGCAAACCGACGCACTGCCATTGCCTATCGACGTGGTAGGAATATCGTCTTCATCATCACGTCCGATCCCGAGTCGGAGCACCCGGCAAATGGCTCGCGACCGTGATTTCCTCTTGGGGGCGCTGCTATGACACTGTTGTATCCGGCTTCGATCGATCCCCGACACGCCGTGATCGTCACGGTCAAGGGCGATGCTCCCAAGGCCTTGTCAGTGCCGGCGGTGGAATTGGATCTGGCGAAATTCCAGGCCGGACGCTGGGCGTTGCAGCTCGATGCGGTGTTCGCGCGCCGCCGCGAACCGGCCGTCATCCTCGCACAGGGGGTCGCCTGCCTTGCCGTGGCGTGGTGGGCGCAATTGTCGCCGCGAAGCTATCTGCACTCGATCCAGGGCGCGCTGTTCCTGTCGCCGCTGAACATCGGCTTCGGCCAGGAGGCTATTGCGGCGGCGGCGCGGCAAGGGCCTTCGACTCGCCTGCCCTTCCCGTCGGTCGTCGCCAGCGTATCCTATCCGTTCATCGACCGGCTGCTGGCCGTCGCCGACGGCTGGGGCAGCCACGTCATCGAGACCGGCGCGGAGCCGGCAGCGTATCCCACCAATCGACAGGCGGCGCACACGGAGGCCACCGCGCGCCTCCTCGATCTTCTACCGTTGCTGCAAGGCGTCGCCTCGGACGATCGCCAGAGTTCGAACGGTGAGCTCCCTGCCGATATCCTCCCGCGGTAGGGACGGATGTCAGCGTAACGCGAACCCCAGATCGCCAAGCACGCCCCGCAGGATATCACGCCCTGCCATCGCGTCTGCGCCACGCGTCCGGTCTCCCGCGAGGTCGGTCCAGTCGCGTTCCGGCATGCCCTGGTCGCGCTGAAACGCACGCAGCGCGACATTGTATGCCGCCGCCGCTTCGTCCTGTCGCGATGTCCACCGATAGGTCTCGTGAAACAGGACCGAGGCTTGCGGCAGTCTTGGTTTGACCGCGGCGGGACGCGACGGATCGGGCTTGCCGACCACGAGGCCGAACAGGGGGAAGACCCGTGGCGGCAGGTCGAGCTCCGCGGCAACCGCCGACGGCTGGTTGCGAATACCGCCGATGTAGACCGAGCCCAGTCCGAGCGATTCCAGTGCCACCACCGCATTCTGCGCGGCGAGCGCGGTGTCGACCGTTCCGAGCATGAAGCTTTCCAGATAGTCGAGCGCTTGCGGCTGCGTGCCCCGCGCTCGCCCGATCTGCGTCAGTCGGTCGAAATCGATCAGCCAGACCAGCAGCAACGGCGCATCGACGATATGCTGCTGATTGCCCGCCAGAGCCGCAAGGCGTGCCTTGCGGGCGGGATCCTGGACCGCGACGACGCTCCAGACCTGAAGGTTGGACGATGACGGTGCCGACTGCGCCGCTGCGACCAGCGTCTCGATGACACCCGGATCGAGTGGCTCGGGCAGATATGCGCGAACAGACCGATGATCGAGCAGCGTCCGGAGCGTTGCATTGTCCGCAATCGCAACCGGGGCATCATTGTCGCGATACCGGGTGCGGAACGCTTCGTCCAAGCTCATGCGTGTGCGCCGATCGCCTCGGGCGATACCGCGGTCCGCGCGCGCGACTTCAAGCCATTCTCCGGCCGCCGCAGACCAAGATTCTCGCGTAACGTCCGCCCTTCATACTCCGCGCGAAACAACCCGCGGCGCTGCAGGATCGGCACGACCTGATCGACGAAATCGGTGAGGCCCGTCGGCAGGATCGGCGGCATGATGTTGAACCCGTCCGCCGCGCCCTGCTCGAACCATGTCTGGATGACGTCGGCGATCTGCTCGGGTGTGCCGACGCTGGTGAGGTGCCCGCGCGCCGTGGACACCTGCCGGTATAGCTGCCGGAGCGTCGGCCGGTCGCGTTCGATCAGGTCGGACACGAGTTTCAGCCGGCTCTTGCTGCCGTTGGTGTCGTTCGGGAGCGGCGGTGCGATATCGTCGAGCGCATAGCCCGACAGGTCGATCCCCTGATAATGGCGGCGCAATATGCCCCATGCAATCGACGGATGGACGAGCGACTGCAACGCCTCGTAGCGCGTCGCGGCTTCGGCTTCGGTGCCGCCGAGAACCGGGAATATCCCCGGCATGACCAGCAGATCCTCCGCCCGCCGCCCATATCGCGGCAGGCGCGCCTTGATGTCCGCATAGAACGCCTGCGCGTCGCCCAGGATCAGATTGGCGGTAAAGATCACTTCGGCGGTCCGGGCCGCAAGTTCGCGGCCCGGTTCGGATGCCCCCGCCTGGACGATGACAGGATAGCCTTGCGGCGAGCGTGCGATGTTCAGCGGCCCGCGGACCTGGAAATGCTCGCCTTCATGCGCGAGCAGGTGGAATTTGTCGGTGTCGAGGTACACGCCGGCATCGCGGTCGCGGACGAACGCGCCGTCCTCATAGCTGTCCCAAAGCCCCTTCACGACATCGATATATTCTTCGGCACGGTCGTAGCGGCGGGCGTGTTCGAGGTGCGCCGGCTTGCTGAAATTGGCCGAGACGTCGGCGCCGGTGGTGACGACGTTCCACCCCGCCCGGCCGCCCGAAATCCAGTCGAGCGACGCGAACTTGCGCGCCGTCGTGTACGGATCCTCGTACGTGGTGGTCGATGTCGCAACGAACCCGATCCGCTCGGTGACCTGCGACAGCGCCGACCACAGCGTGATCGGCTCGAAATGCGCGGCCTTGGCATTCTGTCTGAAGGTGGCCTCATCGGTGAAGTCCGCATAGCCGCCCGGACTGTCGGCGACGAAGACCATGTCGAACTTGCCGCGCTCGGCGGTCTGCACGACCTGTTTATAGTGCTCCAGATTGTGGCCCGCATCAGCCTGCGCATCGGGGTGGAGCCATGCCGAGACGTGATGGCCCGTCGCCTGGAGGAACGCGCCGAGACGTAGCTTGCGATCGTGATTGCTCATGCGCCCATCCTTTGCCGGGTGGAATATTGGGTAAGGCCATCGGTCTCGACGCCGAGCAGCGCGAGCAGGTCGTGCTGGAGCGCGGCGAACCGTTCACGCCGGGCCGCGGTATCTGTCGGCAATGCGACGCGGATGTCCGCGACGATGCGCCCCGCGTCGAGCACCACGACCCGGTCGGCGAGTTCGATCGCCTCGTCGACGTCGTGCGTGACGAGCAGCACGGCGGGGTTGTGCGCCGCCGACAGCCGCCGCAACAGGACGTGCATCCGGATGCGGGTCAGCGCATCGAGCGCACCGAACGGTTCGTCGGCCAACAGAAGTTCGGGACGCCGGACCAGTGATCGCGCAAGAGCAACGCGCTGCTGTTCGCCGCCGGATAATTCATAGGGCCAGGATCGTTCCCGCCCCGTCAGCTCGACTTCGGCAAGCGCCTCGCGGCCCCTGTCCCGCGAGTCCTTGCCGTCGAGACCGAGCACGACATTGTCCAGCACCCGCTTCCACGGCAGCAGCCGCGCATCCTGGAACACGACCGACAGACGATCCGGAACGACGATCTCGCCCGCACCATTCGCCTCGTGGTCGAGACCGGCAAGCGCGCGCAGCAGCGTGCTCTTGCCCGAACCGCTGCGCCCGAGCAGCGCGACGAATTCACCGCGCGCGATATCGAGATCGACGCCGTCGAGCACACCCTTCCGCGTGAAGCGGCGCGTCAGGTTGCGGATGCGCACGACGCTCATGCGCCGAGCGTCCGGCGCCAGGTCAAGGCGCGGCGCTGGATCACGCGCACCACGGCATCCGATCCCAATCCCAGGATCGCGTAGACGACGAGGCCGACCAGCATCACGTCGGTCTGCGCGTAATTACGGGCCAGCGTGATCATGTAGCCGATGCCGCTGGTCGCGTTGAGTTGCTCGACGACGACGAGCGCAAGCCATGCCGCGGTGACGCCGAACCGAAGCCCCAGCAGCATGCCGGGCAGCGCGCCCGGGAGGACGACGTGCCGGATGAACGTCGACCGCCGAAGCCCGAGCGTTTCGGCGAGTTCCACCTGTTTCAGATCGATCGCGCGCAACGCACTATGCGTATGGATGTAGATCGGCGCGAACACGGTGACGGCGATCACGGTGACCTTCATCGCCTCGCCAACGCCGAACCACAGGATCATGAACGGGATCAGCGCGAGGACGGGAATGCCGCGCTTGAGCTGAACCAGACCGTCGATGACATACCCGCCAAGCAGGCTGAGCCCCGAGACGAGTGCCAGCACCACGCCCACGACCGTGCCGAACGCCAGCCCCTGCGCCGCGCGCCATGCCGACACAGCCAAATTGGTCTGCAGCCGACCGTCGCGCACGAGTTCGATGCCCGCCGTGAGTGCCGTCCACGGCGCGGGCAGGATGCGGGTGTCGAGAAAACCGGTGATCGAGAAGACCGACCAGTACAGCAACAGGAGCAGCGGCCCGAGCAGCCACCCCCAGGCGAGCGGCGTATCGAGCCCCAGGCGGCGGGTACGCTCGCGATGATCGCGCGCCACCGCCGAGGTATCGTCGACGGCATCCAGCTTTAAGGTCGATACGGAAGCAACGGTGCCGAGATACGCGGTGATCATTGCAGCATGGGGAAAAGGGGCGTTCATGACGACTCCTATGGGCCGGAGGAGGCGGCGGCTTCGGCGGCAAAGCCGTCTGCCGCGATGGTTTCGAAGCGGGGATCGAACAACGTCCGCGCATCGAAGCGGGGCTTGCCCATCTGCGGCGCGAGCAGGTCGATCGCACCCTGCTGATACGCGATCGGTTCGGCCCAGCGGCCGGGGATCACGACCTCCCCCTGCGCCGCGAGGATGAGCTTCGCATCGGCGAGCGAAAGCCCTTGTTGTGCGACATAATAGCCGCGGGCGAGTGCATCGGGATGCGCCTGCTGCCACGCCTGCGCACGCCCCCACCAGTAGACGAAACGCTTCAGCGCGGCCGCCTTCCCGGGATCACGGAGGCTATCCAGCGGTACATAGGCCAGCACGGCATCGTCCCGAAAATCCGGATGCGGCAGTGTCCTGGCCCCGTCCCGCGCGAATTTGCGGAGATAGCGATCGGCGACGATCCCGCTGCCGATCGGTGCGACGTCGACCAGATTACTCGCAAGCGCGCTGGTGTAGACGTCGCCGCCGATGCTCGACGGCAGTTCGACCAACGTGACATCGGCCTTGGTCAAGCCGAGCGCCTTGAGCGTCTGCAGAACGATCTGGCCCTGCACCTGGCTGGGACTGAACGCGATCCGTTTACCGCGCAGGTCGGCAAGGCTGCGGATGCCGGCCTTCGGTGCGATGGCGAGGACGAAAGCCGGGTGCCGCGCCGGATCGCGACGCTCGCGGAACGCCACGATCCTCACCGGCAGCCCTACCCAGGTGGCGTGAAGCGGTGGCACGTTCGCACCAAGCCCGACATCCAGCGCCTTTGCGTGGAATGCCTCGGTCACATCGGGACCGCCGGTGATCTGCGCCCATTTCAGCGTGAAAGGGAGCCTGTCCTCCCAACCGAGATGCTCGAACACCCACTGCGTCACGGGATCGCCGACCACCAGCACGGTCGCCTTCGTCACCGAGTCCGGCAGCGGCGCGGTTTCAGGCAATCCTCCTGCCACAGCCGCCGATCGGCGATTGGGGGCAAACGCGAACAGCAACGCGATCGTGACCGCGACGAACGCGGCCAGCGCGATAAAGCCCCAGGGCTTGCTTCTGGCCGCGCGCGGCATCAGCCGAGCACGTTGAACAGTTCGCCTTCCAGCGGCTGCGACACGAACCCGTCCGGCCCGCGCGTCAGATCGCCGGCGACCGTGATCCGTCGAACCGCCCGTGGCAGATCGAAGTGCGAATAATCGATCGGTCCAGCATGTGCGACGGCTTGGTTGTCCCACACCACCAGCGACTTTGGTTTCCAATGGAACCGTACCTGATATTCGGGCCGCGTCGCCTCGTAGAACAACAGGTCGAGCAGCGCCTTGCTCTCGGGTTCCTTCAGTCCGACGATATGGCTGATCGTCCCCGGATTGAGGAACAGCAGCTTTTCGCTCGTTTCCGGGTGAACGCGGACGAGCGGGTGCAGCGCGGCAAAGGGCCCGGCGGATCGTCCGTCGCGCCGCGGCTTGGCATTGGCGCCATCATAGCCGCTGGTCCGGTGTACGGCCTGAAGTCCGTCGATCAGCGTGCGGATCGGTGCGGACAGGCCTTCATAGGCGGCGACCAGGTTGGTGAACAATGTATCGCCGCCGAACGGGGGTATCTCGACGCCTTGCAGGATCGAATACCGGTTCGGATTGGCGACGAAGGTGATGTCGATATGCCAACCCTTATAGTCCCGCGGCGGTTCGCGGCCTGGCGGCGCCACATCGTTGCGATTGCGCCGTGCGCGATATTCCTCGACGCTGCGTTCCCAGATCTCCGGATGATCCTCCAGCCCTTCCGAGATCGGATGCGCCGGCGTCAGAGGCCCGAATGCGCGGCCGAACGCCTTCAACTGGTCGTTGTCGATGTCCTGATCGCGGAAGAACACGACCCGCCAGTCGTGCAACGCCTTCTGGATATCGGCCGCGACATCGGCATTGATCGGCTGGCGAAGGTCGACGCCCGAAATCTCCGCGCCGATCGTCGGCGTCACGGGCGTGACGCCGATGTGGCGGTAACCGAAGCGATCGACGGCTTGTTCGGGGCGAAGCGCAGCTACGTTGCTCATGAGACTCTCCAATCGATTAAACCGAGCTGGTGGATCAGCCCGGCGGCTCAGGCCGGGACGGGTTCTGGCGGCACGAGCTTCAGGCTCTCCGCCGGATAGCGCGCGCCGGCGGTCGCTCCCCGGGGGAAGGCCTCTTCGAGCGCGTCGATCGACTGGTCGTCGAGCACCAGACCGTTTGCGGCCCAGTTCGATTCCAGGTGCTCGACGTGGCGCGTACCCGGGATCGGCACGACATCCTTCGACAGCACCCATGCCAGGCTGACCTGTGCGATGCTGGCACCGAGCCGCTTGGCGACCTGTTCGATCGTCGTGCGGCGTTGCGCGTTTGCGGCGACCGCCTCGGGCTGGAACCGGGGATGCAGATGACGCCGGTCGGCGGGATCGGACACTTCGGCACCGGCCAGGAAGCCGCGCCCGAGCGGACTATAAGCGACGAAACCGATGCCGAGTTCGCGGACCGTCGGCAGGATCTCGACCTCGACATCGCGCGTCCACAGTGAATACTCGCTCTGTAACGCGGTCAGCGGGTATGTCGCATGTGCGCGGCGGATGCCGTCGGCGGTCGCCTCGGAAACGCCGACCGCGCCGATCTTGCCCGCGTCGACAAGTCGCCCGAGTTCGCCGATCGACTCCTCGATCGCGATCAGCGGGTCGACGCGGTGCAGATAATAGAGATCGATACGCTCGACGCCGAGCCGCTTGAGACTGGCCTCGACCGCATCGCGCGGATGCACCGGTTCGACGTCGGCACCGCCACCTTGCGGACGATGGACGAACTTGCTGGCGAGAACCACGTCGCCGCGGCGCGACCGGACCGCCTCGCCGACCAGCCGTTCGTTATGGCCGTCGCCGTAGCCGGTCGCGGTATCGAACAGCGTGATGCCCAGGTCGATCGCCCGGTGGATCGTGGCGATCGAGGCCGCATCGTCCGCCTGGCCGTATGTGTTGGACAGCCCCATCGCTCCAAAGCCCTGACGGCTGACGACGAGTTTTCCGAGATTGGGCATGGGCACCTCCTGAGACGCAATTGCTCGTGAACTTTCCGAAGGGTGCGCTTCGGGCTGCTTTCGCGGAACGTAGAAAAGCTTTGCTGGGCGGTAGAATCCATACTCCACGGATAGGATATTGAAATTCGCGTCTCTTGGGTGCGCGCGGCCCCGGTTCTAAAACTCGGATGGCCCGCATCTTGCGACTTTTAAGGAGTGATCAATCCACAAGCGAACGGCCATCTGCGACCAGCGGCCTGCCATTGTTCGTAGAAAAACTATGCCGCGGCTCCTCCGAAATTGGGTCAAGTCCCATTGACGGGATATGAATTAGACTGGACCGTTGGGGTGTCGATCGATGGACGGCGGGGACGCATGGCCGGCCCGCCCGAAGCCATCCGGCGACATCGTGATTTCATAGAATTGGGGCAGCGAGAATGGCATCATCCTCTCGGCGTATTACGTTTCGGTCGTCGGCCATCGGGTTGCTCATGGCGGCGCAACCGGCGTTCGCCCGAGACGAACCGAAAAAGGATGCCGTGGCGGCGACCCCGCCTGAGTCGACGGACGACATCCTCGTCACGGCGCGTCGCCAGGCGGAACGCGCGCAGGACGTTCCCATCGCATTGTCGGTACTGACCGGGGCCGCGCTCGAACGCACCGGCAGCTATACGCTGACCGATGTCCAATCTCAGACGCCCAGCCTCACCGCGTTCAACTCGAACCCGCGCAACAGCTCGATCGGCATCCGCGGGATCGGCGTGTCTTCGGCCTCCGACGGGCTGGATACGTCGGTCGGCGTCTATATCGACAACGTCTATCTCGGGCGCCCCGGCATGGCGTTGGCGGATCTGATCGACGTCGATCGCGTCGAGGTGTTGCGAGGGCCGCAAGGTACGTTGTTCGGACGCAACAACTCGGCCGGCGTGCTCAACATCACGACCCGCAAACCCGAATTCACGTTCGGCGGCACCGCCGAAGTTTCGCTCGGCACCTATGGTTACAATCAGGAGCGGATCAGCGTGACCGGCCCGGTTATCGACGGCCTGCTCGCGTTCCGCGTCACCGGGTTCAACACCCACCGGAACGGCGTACTCGACAACATCAAGACCGGGATCGACGCCAACAGCGTCGGGCGCAGCGGCGGCCGGGTCCAGTTGCTCGCCACCCCCGCGAGCAACCTGACGATCCGCCTGTCGGGTGATTATTCGCAGGAAGACGACACGTGCTGCGTCAGCGCCACGAAGCTCGTGCTGCCAGCATCACTCAGCGCAACGACAAGCCGGACGCTCCGCGCGCTCGCGTCGCTCGGCTATGTGCCGCAACGCAGTCTCGACTTCACGCAGAACAATTCGCCGCAGAACATGAAGACCGACCAGAAAGGGGTATCGCTGCAGGTCGACTGGGATCTCGGCTTTGCGACCGCCACGTCGATTTCCGCCTGGCGCTATTGGCATTTCAATCCCTTGCAGGACAGCGATGGCACGCCGCTCGACGTCATCCAGGTCAACGTCGCGCAGACCAAGGACGATCAATATTCACAGGAATTCAGGCTCGCGTCGCGGCCGGGGCGGTTCAACTGGCAGGTCGGCGCCTACCTGTTTCACCAGCGGCTGAAGGATCACTTCATCCTCAACCAGTTCGGTACCGATGCGAGCGCGTTCTACACGACCTATCTGCGCCTCGCCAATCCGGCTGCGGCAGCCGTGGTGATCGCGCCGGGATCGCAATATCTCGACGATGTCGATACCAGCGTCGACAGTGTCGCCGCGTTCGGGCAGGCGAACTTCGATATCACGGAGCGGCTGACGGTCACGGGCGGCATCCGCTATACCCGCGACAAGCGCTCGGGGGTGTCGGACACCTCGATCGTCGGCACGCCCTACGCGGCGACGTCGATCCCCTTTCACTACAACGTGTCGGTGAAGGACGACAATGTCTCCTACCTCGCGAGCGCATCGTACAAGCTGGCCGACGACGTGCTCGCCTATGCCTCGTATTCGACCGGGTATAAGGGATCGGGCTTGAACCTGAACTCCGCGGTGTCCGCTGGGACTCCGCTGGTCCTGTCGCCCGAGAAGGTGAAGAATTGGGAACTCGGTTTGAAGAGCCAGTTCTTTGATCGTCGTGTCACGATCAATCTCAGCGCGTTCTCGACCGACCTGTCCGGCCTGCAGGCGAACATCGTGCCGACGAACGGCAACCGCTCGTATCTGGCAAACGTCGGCGACGTTCGGTCTCGCGGTGTCGAGTTCGACGCCTCGCTTCGCGTCACCGATACGCTGACGCTCAGCGGCAACGGATCGTACAACGACGCGGTCTATAAGCTCTACGCAAACGCACCCTGCCCTGTCGGCGTGAGCGGCGTCTGCGACCTGACTGGCCGACCGCTGTTTCAGGCGCCCCGATGGATCGGTAACGGCACGGTCGATTACCATGTCGATCTGGGAAACGGCACACGCCCGTACGCGCTCGCGCAAATCAGCTATCGCTCGAGCGTTTTCGGTACCGCCGATGCCGGACCCTATAGCCGCATTGAAGCTTACGCGCTGGCCAATTTCCGGATCGGCGCGGTGCTCGGCAACGGACGCTACGACCTCTCCGCCTGGATCAACAACGCGTTCGACAAACAGTATTTCCAGAACCTGAGCACGACCGCGATCGTTGGTGCATCGCCGTTCGCCTATGCCGGACAATTGGGTACGCCGCGCACTGCAGGTGCTACGCTGCGAGTCAACTTCTGACTTGCAGTAGTCTTGGTTCGGAGGCGTTCCGGCTGTAGCGGTAGACCGATTGTTCGTTCCGTGGCTGCAGGATGTGACCCACTATCGGTCATTTATGTGCGCTGCCCGTCTCCCAACATCGGCCGTCCTGGAGTTGGGCGTTGCGTAAAGTCCGGTCCAGAGGCCCCCTCGCCGCTCGCTGACCACCAGCAGGCGGGCACCAAGTCGAGAAGCGGATAGCAGGGCGATACTGCCTCCTCCACAGTTGACAGAAAACTCTACTTAGGTTGAGTAGAAGCATGGGCCGTAATCGTCGACCATCGAAGCAGATGCTCCTCCTGTTGGAGGCGCTGTCTGCGCATACCCAGCAATGGCGCCACGGCTACGATCTGATGAAAGAAACCGGGCTCCTGTCGGGAACGCTGTATCCGTTACTGATCCGCATGACCGACCAAGGGCTCGTCGAGGCCGAGTGGCGCGAGCCGGAACATCCCGGCCGCCCTGCGCGCCATGCGTACCGTTTAACGAATGCTGGCGTGGCATTGGCGCGGACGGCTAAACCTGCCGGTACGATCACCTTCACCAAGGCCTCCTTCGCATGACGCGAGCTGTGTCGCGGGCTTTGCTGTCATTGGCCAGTCGGTCTCTCGGCTCGGATCGCCGAACGTGGGCGATGGCCATGGAAGCTGAGTTCGAAGAGGCAGTCGAAGATGGCAAGCCAATGATGTTCGCGATCGGCTGCCTAGTCGCAGCGTGGCGCGAGATCGGGAAGCACAGCGAAGGACGCCTGATCCTTGCGAACTACGCGCTCGCCCTGGGGTTACTCATCCCGATGGCAGCTCTGCAGTTCGAGCAAGCAGTTGGCTTCCTGTCCTCGGCAGCAGGTCCGCCTTTCGGCATGCCGGGCGCCGGCGCCGGACCGAATCTCTACCTGATCTGGTCTCAGAACAGCGCCATCCCGATATTACTGATCACGTGGCTTCTCCTCGGCATGGCGCACCTTTGTCTTGCGTGGATGCTCGTGGAAGGGGACTGGCCGCGCATCGTGAAGTGCGGCACGCTGATTGGGGCGGCAATGATCACGATGTCGCTGTTCATGAGCGTATTGATGCTCGATTTGTTGCCATTGAGGGCGCAAGTCGCGGAACTCGCGATCGAATTGGCCGCGGTGGTTTCTATTTCGCGATGGCACATTCGGGTTTTTGCAGACGTCTCACGCGAAATGCTTGCTCGGTAGCTTGTAGCACCCTTCAATGGTTCATTCGACTGGCTGGAAATCTGCAAACCCGCTTGACTCGTAAATCTACATATGTTGCCCTGTGTCCGCGATGAGGTAGGCGAGGTTCGACGCTTAGGCCGACGAAACGCCGGCTGGGCGTGTGCTGGCAGAGACGCGCGCGTCCGACGCAGCGAAAGGGTAGCGAATATGCGGCGTGTTATCAGCATAGGCGTCGTTGCGGCTGGCACTGTCTTGCTCATCGCTTTTCTCGTCTTTCTGCGTAAGCCTATCGTTGACGCCGGTGAGAACGGCATGTTCGCCAACGACTGCTGCGGCACGGTAAAGCTAGCCGACGGCGAGATGCTGCTCAACGGTCAGCGGACCATATCCTACATTGTCGCTAGAGATGCAGATGGACCGTACATCCTGCCCCGCTTTGACGTCGGCGTCGTATCCGATCAGGGGCTCGACGTGGATGGAACTCGCTCGGTGCGCAAGCTGCGCCTCGACAGGCTACCTTCAGCGACAAAGCTTACGCTACATGAGGGTTTGACACCGTATGTCTTCAAAAGGCTGACGCCACATCTTCGCAACTAATCTCGAAGCAGCGGTTCATCAGCTTGAATGATAAGTCAGAGCCAGCGTCACTTGAATGTTAAATCTACATAGGCCTGCCTATAGGCGATGGCTATGCTTGCGATCACAAACCTGAGCCATGTCTACGCCGACGGCACGCGCGCGCTCGATCGCGTGACCCTCTCGATCCCTGTGGGGATGTTGGGCCTACTGGGGCCCAACGGGGCGGGCAACTCCACGCTGATGAAGATCGTCTCGACCCTGCAATTGCCCACGTGCGGCAGCGTTGCGTCCGAAGGTACCGATGTCCTCAAGGAACCGGGGGCGCTGCGCCGGACGCTCGGCTATCTGCCGCAGAAACGCCTATGTGACGTCCCCCCGCCAGCGGAAGAAGGTCGGGATGCTGCTTGCGCACCTCAAACGCCTCCTGAAGCCGGATCGACTGCGCCTGCGAGGTCCCAACGGCGTAAAAGACGAGTTCCTCCTTGCTGGCACCGCCCAGAACCTCCGCAAAATGGCCAAGCTGATCCCCATGCCGACCCAGATGGCACTTGCCTGAAGCGTCGCGCTGCCCAGCTCTGTTTTAAAGCCACGGGCCTGCCCGCTGCCGACCCCGGCTATTTCAACACAATCGCCAATTTGCTGCCAACGTCGACGGTGGAAAGGCGTCCACGGCGAAGCACGACAAGGCGGTTGAGGCCGATGCTCGGCGGGCTCCCGGTTGCGCCGGGTTCGGGATGCCCGCGATCTCGACCGGCGACACGGGGCGCTTCGGCGGCAACATGGACTTCCCTGAGGCGGTGGAGGGCAACACCGTCTACCTTCCCGTCCAGCAGCCGGGCGCCTTGCTATACTTCGGCGATGCACACGCCCTCCAAGGCGACGGCGAGACAACGCAATATGCGCTTGAAACCTCAATGGACGTAACCGTCACCGTCGAGGTTATCAAAGGCCGCAGCGTATCGATGCCGCGTGTCGATCCCCCGACGCAGATTATGGTGCTGGGACAGGCGGGGTCGCTAGACGAGGCTCTGAAGTCCGCCAGCACCGGCATGATCCAATGGCTCAGCCAAAACTATGGCATGACACTATCGCAGGCGGCGCAGGTGCTGGGAACCGCAGTACAATACAGCGTGCCCAACCTTGCATGGCGCAGCGTTGGCGTCGCCGCTCGGATCGATAAAGCGCTGTTGCCCGCTGCAAAATAGCTGAATGCATCTGTTGCCGACTGATCACCTCGGCCATCCCACGCCCTGATGCCGGATTGATCATAAAAGCTTGAGTCTGGCGGGGATTGCCGTCCTAATATTCTAATACTCTTAGACAAAAAATTGATATTGATGCGACCGCCCCGCCCTACAACTTTCAGGCAGACCAACTCACGGACATTTGAATAGCCCGACTCAATTCCCAACCATGATAATTCGTTCACCTTGATTAGATATCGCATTCGGCAACGTTGATCCAGTGTAGGTTAGGCTTTATTGGTAAAGTAGCAACAAAGCGAATTTCGGTTCCGCGAGATAGTTCGCTATCGGGGTTACCGCCGCGTTGTATTTACGCTCAAGCGTCAGCGGATTGTGACTTTCATCGTGACGCGGCGGTTCACGGGGGCGACTTCCTCGTTGGCGGTCATGTCGAGTAGCGGTCGGCCGTCCGCGCTCCAGTGCGTGCGGCGCACGCGCGCATCTCGGCCGTCACCGCCGACACCATTGCCCCAACTATGATAGACGTAGAGGTCATTGCCGTCCTCGTCAGTAGTGAAGGCACCGTGACCCGGTCCCTGTTCGTAGCGGCGATAATCGGTGACCCCTGCGGGCATCGGCACGCTTTTCTGGAGCGGCGCCGGCCATTTGCGCCATGAACTCGCCCTCGTCAGATCGGCGTCCAGCGACGCGGAGATGCCGTTGACGACATAGGTCGGACTGACACCGGAACTGGAATAGACGAGCGTCAGCCGTCCGTCGTGCTGGAGTGCGAACGCGCCTTCGGCAAGGTTCTCTTCGACCGAGGTCTCGGGCGCGATGATCGGGGCTGGCTTGCTCGCAAGGCGAGTCGGGTGTGTAGGGTCGACCTTGGCGATCCATGTCAGCGGGTCGCCGAGCGCGCCAGCGGTCGGCAGATAGCGTTGCGACCACATGTAATAACTCTGACCAGCGACTTCGACATAGGACATGTCGAGACTGATATTGCTCGGCATTTCGGCGCGGCCGAGCCGTGCGCCGTGGGTCTTGCGGATCGCCGCGGGTGTCGACCAGTCGGCAGGATTGGCGGGGTCACCGTCATCGCGCAGTTGCATGATGTGGGATTCGACCGTGAACCACGCACCGCCTTCGTTCGACGCGTTGTCCGTCGGGTTGAAGCAGGGCGCAAACAGGATCGAGAGCTTGCCGCCAATCTCGTGCAGCTCGGGCGCCCAATAGCAGCCGGCGATGACGCGACCTTCCGCGGTGCGGTCGCGGCGGGTGCGGCGGTTGAGCAAGTCGACCTCGCGCGCGCTGCCGCCATTGTCGTCGGCGAGGTCGGCGATCGTGTCGGCGACCCGGATGGGCAGGTGCGCGGAGCCGACATTGTCGTTGTTCGTGTCATCGGTCGCGACGAAGAGGTAGCGGACGCGGCCGTTGCGCTCCCAGCGATAGATGTCGGGATCGGCGCGATTATAGGCGAAGATCGTCGGATAGGTGCGCTGACGGACGGTGCCGTGGACGACGTAGCGGCCTCGATGGGTAAGGCGCGCAAGATCGGCGGCGTCCCAGTCGACGGCGCGGGTGGCAGTGGAGCCGTCAGAATACCCGAGCGTCACACGTGCGTCGCGTAGCGCGGCGGCTTGGCGAGCGGCGATCACCTGCGGCGCCACCGCGGCGGTGGTGTTGACGGTCCGGCCAAAGCGTTGGGTGAGTACGGTGGCTAGGGTGGCATCGATCGGGAGCGTATCGTCATCGGTGGTAACGATGCGGCCTTCGCGAGCGTCACCGACGTTGCCGACCGAGACGATCTGCTGACGACGACCGCCAGGCTCGAAGAGCGTGTCGCGCCATTCGGTGCGCGTCAGATCGGCGGCCGTCGTCCAGCGCGGCTTCCCGGAGCGATCGGTCCACGACAGGACGTAGCGGCGGGCGGCGGAATCGTAACGCGCGTGCGGCTTCGCGACGCCATCGGCGGTGTGCAGGTCCAGAGAGCCCAGTTCGACGAAGTCGCCCGGGTGCGTCAAACCGCTGCGGAAGACGATCGTCGCGGTGGGATCTGGATCTGGCGTGCCGGCCATGTCGACACGCGTCGCGATAACGCCGAGCGTGCCGTCGGCGAAGTAGAACAACGACGGGTCGGCAACCCCGCGTAGCGCGACGCGATCCACCCCAACATACTTGCCGCGCGCGAATAGGACGCCGTAATCGTCGTTCAGAGGGACGGTGCCGCCGTCAGTGCCGGTAAGCGCGAGGTGAACGCTCCGTGCCACGGTCGACTGGTTCGCGTCGTGCGCGGTCGTTGGCACGCGCGCATAGGACTTGAGGCGGCGCGACGCGGTGCCGAGCAGGCGGACGGTGAAGTGCTTGGCGAGCGTCGTTCCGTCCAAACGCTTCAGGGTTCCGTCGAGATGGACGACGCGCGCCGTCGCGTCACGGTTGATGAGAACACCGTCGGGCAGCACGCGGCCGTCGACGCGCCATGTGACGAGATGGCCGTCTGGTACAGGCAAGCGCGTACCCGATGCCAGCACGGGAGGAACCACCCAGCTATCGGCGAGGGGCGCGGGCGCGGGGCGGTTCCAGTGCGCGACGAGCCTATCACGTTCCGACGCGGTGATCGCCATGACCGTACCGTGCCGCGGCGATGCCGGCAGGCTGAAGGCGCGCGGGTAAGTCCAGGCGATCTTGCCGTTGAGGTCATTCGTCGCCAGCGGAATGTAGCCGACGCCGCCATAGTCATCGACCCACAGGAAGTACTTGAATCCGCTGGTGTCGCCCGGATTGGCGACGAACGCGCTCGGCCCCTCCACCTCCGGTGTGCCGGAGCGCCGGCCGACGCAGCGATCGACGACCTTCCACGCGCCCGAGGCGCCGGATGCGCGTAGCGATGGGGAGACCTGAGCCAGGATATCGCTCGACTTGCACCCGCTGGCGTCGCTGACTTTGGTGAAGCGATAATATTGATCGCCGACTTTCATGACGGTCGCGTCTATCATGCCCTTGGCCTTGACCGCTCCCGGAACGTCGGCGGCCTTGAACCACGGTTTCGGGGCGGTGAATATTCTGAAGTCCCGGGTGGTTGCGGTCAGGATCTGCGGCCCGTGACCGTCTTCGCGCTTGTGCGCGGCATCCTTGTAAAGCGTCGATGTCCAATAGACGACGTAGGCGCCAATGGTGGGATCATAGGTGGCCTCGGGCGCCCAGGTCATGCCCGCGGCAGGCACGTTCACGCGAATGTGGCGCTGCTTGCCCCAGTGGATCAGGTCGGTCGATTCCCAGATTTCCAGATGGCGGCTGCCGTGGTCGGTCGCCCCGCCCCAGCCGGTGCGACCGGTCGAAAGATCGGTCGCGAGCAGGAAGAAGCGGTCACCCTCTGCCGAGCGCATGATGAACGGATCGCGGAGGCCCCGCGTGCCCTTGGTCGATTCGAGGATCGGCTGGGCATCGTTCAACGTCTTCCACTGCAAGGCATTGTTGCCATCGGAGATCGCGAAGCGCAGCTTCTCGCCGTCGATCGTATTGCCGGTGAAGTAGACGAAGACATAGGCCGATAGCGGCGGCAGTGTGGCGCGCGTAGCCCCGATTAGGGGAGCGCCCGCAATCACGAGGAGTAAGAAACGAAGTGCCTGATTCATTCGGGTCCACCCAATCACCACCGGGGCCGGCGAGCTTGCAGGTTCCCTTACAAAACGGAATATGTCCGACATTTGACCGGCTGCAAGGCTAATCGGGAAGCATTGTCCTTGTCGTGGTGGCGCGTTCCCGTTCTCTCCCCTGCTTCACTACAGACCGAAGTGAGGAGCGTCGCTGCTCGGCCTATTGCGGCAAGAGAATCTTGGTTGAATTGGGTGAATATCTCGAGTTGTGGAAGGCCGGGTGCGCAGCATGGGCCTCGTGTGCTTCTAACCAGCCGCCGCCTCCCGATCAACAACCGTTCCCGGCGAGGTTGTCCAGCCATCAGCAGTCGATGCGACGACCAGATCCCATAGAAAGGGCGGACCCTGTGAAACAAACCGGTTCTTATGATAGCCTAAATGCCAAGGATCATTTGCTTAGCCCGCCCGGCATAATCGACTGCCACGCCCGGGCTTACTGACAGCGGAGAGATCCCAGGGCGCATCAGGTGAGCGCGGATCACCCGACTGTTCGTCATGCCGGAATAGGAACCCCGCCGCGCCCCCAACGTGAGCACACCCGTTGCCTGCTTCCACTCCAGCGACATCCGCGCCGCGGCGCCTTGCTCGTAGCGATAGGTGAGTCCGTCATCCTCGTACAACGACGCGGTGCCGTCCCGCCCCGGATAAACGAGAAGATCGAGCGCCCCGCCAAGCAGCCCGGCCGTCGATTGGCCAACCGGACCCAGCGGCAGGATGCTACCCGCCCGCACGTGAAGCGGAATATGGTCCAGTGTCACCGGAACGGTGTGCGTCCGCCCTCCCTCACGATGCTCGCCTGTCCAGAAGTCGTGCCAGCCGCCGTCCGAAACCGGTAAGTAAACGTCCCAGGTCTTCACGCCGGCCGCCAACACCGGCGCGACGTGGATGGCGCTGCCGAACATGTACGCATGAACCTGATCGAGGGCCTTCGGGTCGTGCGAAAAGTCGAACACCAGCGGTCGGATAAGCGGCATTCCCGCCGCCGACGCTTCGGCTGCCAGAGCATAGGTGTAGGGCAGCAAGCGATAGCGGAGTTCGAGGTACAAGCGGGCGATGCGCTCCACCGTCTCGCCATATCGCCAGAACTCGGTATCGGTCATGTAGCCGTGGACGCGCGTCAATGGCAGGAACGTCGCGAACTGGAACCAGCGGAGGAACCGTTCCTGATAGGCAGTGTCGGTATATTGCCCCTTGCCCGGCCGGAAGAAGCCGCCTGCATCGACGGTCCACCAGGCTTGGCCCGCCGCCGCCATGTTCAGTCCGGCCGGTATCTGGCGTTTCAGCGTCTCCCAATCGTGGCCGATGTCGCCCGACCACGTCGCCGCACCGTAGCGTTGCTGGCCCGGTGCCGCCGATCGGGTGAGGATCATCACCCGCTTGTCCGGATAGGCCCGCCGCTGTTCCTCATACACCGTTCGGCTGACCTGCAGTGGATAGAGGTTACGGCGCTTCTCGCCCGGCTGGGTCCGTCCCGGTGCCGCATAAATCGGCCGTCTGACCAGATCGTCATTCTCGGGTTCGGTCGCGTCCTGCCACCACGCGTCGATACCGAGCGAGGCAAGCTTCTGGTTCTGCTGCCGGGCATAAAAGCGCGCGGCGACGGGATTGAAGAAATCGATCCATTCGGTGCCCGGAATGTAGAAGCCCTTCGCGGCTACTTCCTTGCCCAGCGCCGTTTCCTTGCCGACCTTGGACCAGACCGACAGCATCAGCCTCATGTCCGTCGCATGCAGATCGCGAACGAGGCCCGCGGGGTCGGGATAATGCTCCTCGTCGAAGCGCATGGCGTTCCAGCCGTATTTTCCCCAATATTGCCAGTCCTGCACCATCAGGTCGCAAGGGAGTTTTCGCGCGCGAAATTCGCGTGCCGTCGCGATGATCTCATCCGACGAGTGAAACCGCTCGCGGCAATGGATGTAGCCGAGCGCCCAGAGCGGCATCATCGGCTGTGGTCCCAGCAGGGCGTGATAGCCGGCCATGACCTCCGCCGCCGTCGGTCCCGCGATCACGATATAATCGATACCCTCGGATACGGGCGACCACCAGGTCGTGCGATCTTCGACCGGCGCGAAGTTCAGCACCGGCATGTCTTCGTCACCCGCCCGCACCAGCACGCTGTGCTCTCCGGCGGCGAGTTCGCCGATGAAGCTGGCGGTCGGCGGCAGCCAGAGATTGGTGTGATCCGTCATGGGCTTGCCGTCGATCTCGACATAATGTCGCGACGACATCTTGCGGCCAAGATCGAGCAGGAACGCATAGCGCGCGCGCTGCGGGACCGTGAACTTGCCCGTGGACACGGCATCGCGGCGCTCGACGCGGGCATTGCCGGTGGATGTGGTGACATCGGCCATGCGCGCGTCGCCCGCTGCCGCCTGCCGGGTTAGCACGATCGGCCGGTCCGGCCGGTTCAGCTCTGCCATGCCTGGATTATGCCACAGCAGACCATAGCCCTTGCTCGACAGCACGAACGGCTGGCTGATCTGCGTGTTCACCTGCGTCAGGCGTCGCGGCAGGCCCCGAATATCGAGATGGCCGTCCTGGAAGCAGCCCGTGCCGTAGAGGCGTTCGTCGACCGGGCTGGCGAAGCCTTGCGTCACAGCCAGGGTCGGCTCGTTTCCGATCGTCGATTGCGCGACCTGGCGCGATCCGGGAGCTTCGGTGAGGAGCAGGTTGCCGGCGCCGTCATGGAATGACAGGCATCCGGTCGCTTCATCCCATACGCATTGTGCCTGCGGGAGCGTCAGCCGCGTTCGGCGGCCCTCCCGTGTCCTCTTGAGGATCGGCGGCTTCGCGATGGGCGCCAGCATTTCGCCTGGCGCGGCCGGCGGCGCTCCCACGGGTGCGACACGGACGCGGAACGCACGATCGCTCAGGGCGGTGACGGCAATCGACAGGTCGCCGGTGCGGATCACGAAATCGGTGGAAGCACTTCTGGTCGCGGCGTGTAGCAGGCCGCTCGACACGATCGCCGCCCCCGCGCCGCTTCCCAGCAGCGCGCGCCGGGTGATGGCGGCGCTACGCGGTGTTTTCTGATCGGTCACGCAACCTCCCCTTCGCTTTGTTTCCGCACGGCGCGGCCGTCAATCGGATCGTCCATCTTCCTCGATGATGGCCACGTCCCACGCGGCAAGCTCGATCGGTCCGCCACGCTTCACCTTGCGCCCCTGCAACAGTTCAGTGCCCGCAGCCGGGGCCGACATATGCTGTGGCACAGCCGAGTAGTTGAGCACGTAACGGACGGTGTGGCCGTTCTTCAAAATGCCGCCGCGCACGATCAGCGGGAAACGCACGCCCGCGACTGATGGCACAACACCCGCGCGCGTGACTTCGGCGGCGACGATCTTCTCTGCCAGCGCGTCGCTCGGCATGAAACCGACATAGCTGACCTCGCCTTTGCCCCAGTGGTTGCGGGTCATCGCGGCGGCGGCCGGCCACGACGGATGCTGATAGCGCGCCACGACCTCGGCGGTGGTCGGCTTCAGCATCTCCATCCACCAGCGCGGCGCGTTGTCGGCATCCGAAACCCCGAACGGATTTCCCGCCAACGTGACCCCCTCGGGAATCGTGAACTCCTGGTAGGTGACACCAGCCGCTTCGGCGATCGCACCCGGTTGTGACGCATAGCGCACCTTCGTGTTCTCGTCCGAAAACCCGCTCTTGAACGTGTAGAGCAGATGTCCGCCGCGCTTGGCATAGTCGTTCAGCCGCGCGATCTCGGCGTCGCTCGCCGCGTACAGAGCCGGCACGACGATGAGCTTGTAGTCATCGAGCTTCCGCGTGCTGTCGGGCGACACGATGTCGGCCTCGACGTTCATCCGGTAGAGCGCATCGTAGAAGGGGCGCATCACCTGGTTATACTCGATGCCCGTCGGCTTGAACGAGTTGAACGCGGTCTGGGCGGCGTTGCTGACATAGACGGCGACCTGATTGCGCTTCGTCATGCCTGCCAGCTTAGGACCGAGCCGCGCGATCTCGGCACCGATCACCTTTGCCGCCGCATACTCCGCATTGGGCTTGTAGTCCTGCGACAGCAGCCCGCGCCAATAGGTCTCGACCGCATTGGCGGTGGTCGCCCAGTGCCAATATTCGACCATCTGCGCTCCCGAAGCGAGATGGCTGAACGCCTGCAGACGAAGCTGGCCCGGATAGGGCGTCCATTGCGGGAACCCCTGCGCCTCGGTCTCCAGCACCAGATAATTCTGTCCGTTGCGGATCGACCGGGCCTCGTCGCCACCGAAGGCGATCTCCGCGCCGGTCAGCTTGTCCTGGGTTGGATGATAGATGTCGATGCCGGCGATATCGAGCGACCTTGCCGCCTTCCAGTGATCGACTTCGGGCTGGATGCCGTAGGAGCCATCACGCCAGCCCAGGTCGAAGTTCTGCGTCATGAACTGGCCGGGCCGGGCATGGGCGCGCACGAGCTTGGCCTGCCATGCTAGGAAATCGGTGACGAGGCTGCGCTGGTAGGCGGCGAAGGCGTTGGACATGCTGGCATTGATCAAGCCGGTGGTCGACGGGAAGTCCTCCCACCGGTTGATCCGGTTCGACCAGTAATTCAGCCCCCATGCCTGGTTCAGGCATCGAGGCTCGGCCATTTCGCCCTGATCGACCGCACAAATCCCGCCTGCACCGCAGGACCGCTAGTGTCATAAGGCTTGGTCTCGTTGTCGAGCTGATAGCCGATCACCGCGGGATGATCCTTCACATGGTCCACCAGCGCCACGATCACCCGCTCGGCCGCAGCCCGGTAGTCGGGATCGGTGATGTCCATGTTCTGCCGGGTGCCGTATTGCGCACGTACGCCGTCCCGACCGACGACGAGGACATTGGGATGCTGGCGCGCGAGCCATGTCGGTATCGCATAGGTCGGGGTTCCGACGATCACCTTGATGCCTTGCTTGTGCATCGCGGCGAGCATGCGATCGACATGGCTGAAATCGAACACCCCGGGCTGCGGTTCCAGCGTGCCCCAGGTCGATTCCGCGATGCGGACGACACTGATCCCCGCCGCTTTCATCATCCGGGCGTCTTCATCGACGCGGTCGACCGGGGTGTACTCGTCGTAATAGGCGACGCCGTAAAGGATGGTATCGGGCACCTGCGCCTGCGTGACCGTCGGCAACGCCACCGTGGCCAATGCGAGTGCTTTCGCGAACCGCTGCATGTTCCTGCCTCTCATCGCCAATTCCTCCCCACGCCGTATCGTTTGCACGCTATCGGCGCGATCCTCGCCGGCTCTGCAGGCGAGCGCAAGCGATCGATACGGAGCGGCGCCGTGGCCGTCACGCGCCGGCGATCAGTCGCGATGGGCGAGCCGCCCGTATTTTAATCGCGGGGCGCGCGAGCGATCACCGCTTGGGCCGAACGAAGACGGGCCTTCCATATTTTAACCGATGGGTGCCCCGAAGCCAGGCCGGCAAGCCGCCCTTCGATCTGCGCAGCCTCTCGCTTGGCTGCATCGAGCTCCGTGGCTGTCGGAGCAGGTTGGATATTGGCGCGCGCATGTGCGCCGGTGCGTCCCTTGCTTTTGGTCATGGACGACGCGATGGTCTTAGAGACCGGATGCCGTCAATGCGGGATGGCATCGGAGACGCCGCGTTTCGCCAGATATCCATAGTCGGCCATGCGCGCGCCCTTCCCCGCTTCCCGACTTCAGACACTCGTTCATTGCCGCGCTGGCCGCTCCTGGCGGCTGTTCGTGCGTCATGAATGTCGTGAGGGAAAGGTTAGCGGGCACTCCTGCCAAGTCGAAAGGGGAAAGGCGTATTAGCAGTCGATCCGTTCCGCGTTAAGCGATTGCCAAGCTCCTGCTCGTAGTGTGCTAAGGATGGGCAGAATGTCTTTCTTCGCCGGGATGTTCGGCCTTCCGCTGCTCGCGCCTCTGATAATCATTGGCTACCTAACCCCTCGCTACGTACCCAGCGCCTCGCTAGCGAGCGCGGCCGCCTCGACGCCGTGGCCGGAACTCGGGCGCGAACGCATGATGGCGAGCTTCGTCAAACGATGCCGCGGGGACTGGAACTTCGAAAGGTTCGAGCGTCGCGGCGAGGCGACGCTGTATTCCTGGGAAAGTGACGCCGGTCTCATCGCACGGACCCGGATCAACTGCATGCCAGGCCATCGATGCTCGGTCGCAGCGCAGGCGCTCATAAACTGGCCATTCCCGTCAAAGTTAGGAGGCAAACCCGTACCCACCCACATATGGGGCTGCGGCGCCAGCATGCCCGACTGGACTCGGCCCAGTCCTGTCACGTAGCGGGTGGCGTTTGCTGCCCCATGCCGCTGGTCTGTAACATAAATTATTACGTCGGATGTGGTTACGTCGGATATAGCGCCATCGCCGATCACCGGATCCATGAGCAGAAATACGACGATCATCGAAGTGGCCGCACTCGCGGGAATCTCCAACGGGGTTAACGCCAGAGTCCTCCGCGGCGCCGAAGAGGCCGCGCGCCATTCCAGCCGCTGCTGACGACGATCGCCCAACCGGTCGAACTACTGGTAGACATCTTGCGGGGCGTCTACGACGTTCTCAAGCAAGTCACGCTCCGCCACGAGCTCGTGGTCAAAAACAGTACCACGCCCCCCGCAGCCTATGATCCGAATATCCACACGAAAATCCGCGATGCGCGCCGAGCGCGGCAATAGGGCAGGCCCGAACGGCACGCTGGTGATCTTCAGCGCCGGCGATTTCGCGTTCAACCTCTATTGGCAGGCGATCAGCCTGTACCTGCTCTTCTACTATATCGATGCGTTGGCGTTGCCGCCCGCGACCGCCGGGCTGGTGTTCATGATCGGCGCGATCTGGGACGGTGCCGCCGATTTCCTAGCCGGGGCGGCAGCGGAGCGGATGCGGCTTTCGTATCGTCGGCTGGTCGGATGGGGTGCGCTGCCGCTCGGGCTGACGTTCGTCGCGATGTTCTCGGTGCCGACCGGTGCCGCCGCCTTCGCGCTGGCGACGCAGATGATGTTCCGCACGCTCTACGCATTCACCAACATCCCCTATGCGGCGTGGACGACCCGCGTGGCGCAGACCAGTCGGGATCGCTCGCTGGTCGCCGGGCTGCGCATGGGGTTCGGCTCGGCAGCGGGAGCCCTCGTCGCGCTGCTGCTGCCCTGGCTGGTGGCGCGAACCGGAAGCTACGGCGTGGCCTCTGCCATCCTCGCCGTCGTCGCGGTGCCGCTGCTCGCAATCATGGCGTGGCGCGTGCCCGAGCCGACGCCGAGTGCCGCACCGGCAGAGCGACTCGCGATCTGGTCCGGACTGGCGGTACTGGCGCGCAACCGGGCCTTCATCGTGCTCAATGTCGCGTCGGCCGCCGGCGGGGCCGCGACCGCGCTGACCAGCCAGTCGGTGCTCTATTTCTTCCGCTACGTTCTGCAGGACGCGCCGGGCGGTCCCCGCGCTCTGGCGGCGATGGCGGTCAGCAGCCTCGTCGCGGTACCGCTCTGGACGGCGCTCGCGCGTACCCGCGGCGCACGCACCGCATGGTTGGGCGCCGGGGTGCTCGCGCTGATCGTGCCCGCTGTGTTCGCGCTAACCGGTTCGCCCGGCAGCACGGCGACGGCGGCGTTCCTGCTGTCGATGCAGGCGGCGTTCGTCGGCTTCGCGCTCGCCGCCTGGACGCTGCTGCCCGATACCGTCGATTGGGGCGAAGCGCAGAGCGGCAAGCGGGTCGAGGCGCTCGCGTTCGGCACCTACGCTCTGATGCAGAAGATCGCGCTGGCGGGCACGGGCTTCGCGATCGGCATGATCTATCAGGCGAACGGCTTCGTCGCCGGTGCAGTCCAGGGCTCGGCCAGCCTGTACGCGATCCGCTGGCTGATGCTGGCGGGCCCTGCGCTGCTGATCGCGGCAATGCTGGCGGCGGTCCTCGCCATCCCGCTTCGCCGCGATACGATGGCCAGCCTCAGGCGAGCATAAACTCGCCCGACACCCCCTCGGCCTGTGCGGACGGTGCGATCCAGATACGGAAGCGGCCGGACTCGACCGTCGGCTTCAGGTCCCTCCCGACAAACAGAAGGTCCGCCTTGCGCAGCGTGAACGAGACGATCTGTCGCTCGCCGGGCTTCAGCATGATCTTCCGGAACACCTTCAATTCGCGGACCGGCCGCGTGATGCTCGCGGCGAGATCGTGGATGTAGAGCTGCACCGTTTCCTCGGCGGCCCGCGTGCCCGAATTAACGATCGTCGCGCGGACCGTCAGTGCCCCGTCCCCGGCGATCTGTCCGGTGCCGAGATCGAGCCTGGCATACTCTATCGTGCCGTATGTCAGCCCGTGACCGAACGGGAACAGCGCTTCGTTGGCGAACTCGCGGTAATGCGCCTTGTATTCGAGCAGCGGTCCGGGCGGGTTCGGACGCCCCGTGCTCTTGTGATCGTAATGATACGGCTCCTGCCCCGTCGCGTGCGGGAACGAGACGGGCAAACGCGCCGAGGGCCCGGTCTTGCCGAACAGCACGTCCGCGATCGCCAGGCCGTCCTGCGACCCGAGAAACCAGGTCACGAGGATCGCGGGCGCGGCCAGCACCGCGCCGCTCAGCACCAGGGCGCGGCCGGTGCGGAGCAACACGACGATCGGCTTGCCGGTCGCCGCGACCGCCTCGACCAGCGCGATCTGCGCGGGCGGCATGACGATGTCGACGCGCGACTGCGCCTCGCCCGACATCCGCTGGCTCTCACCGATCGCCAGCACCACCACATCGGCCGCGCGCGCCGCGGCAACCGCCGCAGCGATCCCACCGGCCAGCGGCGCATCGACACCCGATCCGAGCGTGACGCTGACGCGCGACGGATCGGCGACCGTGGCGCGAACGCCGGTCGCGAGGTCGACCGCCTCGGCGTCGGTGCCGTACACGTTCCACGGCCCGATCAGGTCGTGCTGCCCCGCCGCGAACGGACCGATCAGCGCGATTCCCTTACCCTGTCGCGGCAACGGCAGCAGGCCGCCGTCGTTCTTGAGCATCACGATCGATTTGGCGCCCGCCTCCCGCGCCAGCGCCAGCGTCTCGCGCGTGCGGATACGCGTCCGCTCGCGACGCGGGTCGATACGGCGGAACGGATCGTCGAACAGACCAAGCTGCACCTTCAGCGCCAGCACGCGGCGCACCGCCTCGTCGAGCCGCGCCATCGGCACCTCGCCCGCAGCGACCAGATCGGGCAGATGCTCGATATAGAAACCGCTCTGCATGCTCATGTCGACGCCGGCCATGAAGGCAAGCTTGGTCGCCTCGCGCGCATCGGCGGCGAAACCATGCGCGATCAGTTCCTCGTCGCCGGTATAGTCGGAGACGACCAGCCCGCCGAACCCCCATTCGCGGCGCAACACATCGGTCAGCAACCAGTCGTTCGCGGTCGCCGGGATGCCGTTGATCTCGTTGAACGATGCCATCACGGTCGGTGCGCCGGCCCCGAAGGCGGACTCGAACGGCGGGAAATAGGTCTCGCGCAGCGTCCGCTCGGAGATGTCGACCGTGCTGTAATCAAGCCCCGCTTCGGCCGCTCCATAGGCGGCGAAATGCTTGGCACAGGCGGCGACCGCATCGGCCGCGGCCAACCCACGCTCGCCTTGGAAACCACGAACGCGCGCGGCCGCCATCATCCGGCCAAGCAGCACGTCCTCACCCGATCCCTCGACACCGCGCCCCCAGCGTGCGTCGCGGGCGATGTCGACCATCGGTGCGAACGTCCAGTCGATTCCCGCCGCCGCGGCTTCGGCACCTGCCGCTCGCGCGGTCCGCCGTGCCAGCTCGGGATCGAAGCTTGCCGCTTCGGCCAGCGGCACCGGGAACACCGTACGCAGACCGTGGATCACGTCGGCGGCAAAGATCAGCGGGATCTTCAACCGCGATTCGCGCATCGCGACCGTCTGCATCCGCTTGGCCATGACCGCGCCATTGCCGTTGAACACACCCCCAAGCTTGCCGGCCCGGACATCCGCCAATTGCCCGTCGAAGCTCGCCGCGCCGCCGGCCGGATTGAGCGACGTCGCCGCGCCCCCCGCCCAAGCCGCGGCCATCAGCGTCAACTGCCCCGCCTTTTCCATCACGGTCATGCGCCCGATCAGCGCTTCGACGGAGGTGGGCAGCGCCGCCGTACCCGCCTTCGTCTGCTGCAACAGGGCGCGCGCTGGGCTCGCAGCCCAGGCTGCCACCGCACCTGCACCCATCAGAATCGCACGTCGCGAAATCGTTGTTGCCGTCATTCGCTCATCCCTTGCCTATGCCTGCTGCAATCCCGTCCCGGCGTGTCGGAACGGCAATCGTCGCAAGGTTCTTGATCCATGTTTCTGGATCATGTAACCGGTTACATCAAGAACAAGATGCCGGTCGCAACACGTAAGACCGGTGCCAGAGGGGACCCTGACGCTTCATGCCGTACGCCACCGTCCGTGATATTGCCCGCGAAGCTGCGGTGTCGGTGGCGACCGTGTCGCGGGCGCTGAACGGGCACAGCAACGTCCGTCCGGAAGTCCGCGCGCACATCGAAAGCGTCGCCACGCGACTCGGCTACGTTCCTCACGCCGCGGCCCGACATCTGAGTTCGGCGCGGTCGGGGATGATCGGCGTCGTGGTCCCCGACCTGCATGGCGAATTCTTCTCCGAACTGTTGCGCGGCATGGACCGCGAGGCGTCGGAGCTCGGTCTCTACCTCATGATGATGGTCATGCACGGCGACGCGCAGCGCGGCGTCGCGGCGTTGCACGCGATGCGTGGCCGGGTCGACGGGCTGGTGGTCATGGCGCCGCAGGTATCAGCCGGCGAGTTGCTCGCGCACCTGCCGCAGGGCATGCCGGCTATTCTGGTCAATTGCGCGCCCGGCCAAGTCGGCCGTTCGGAGCTGCGCATCGACAATGTCGCGGGCGCGACGGCGCTGGTCGAGCATCTGATCGCGGGCGGCCGGCGGCGGCTGGTCCACATCGCCGGCCCGGAGGGCAACATCGACGCCGAGGAGCGGTTGCGCGGCGCGCGCGATGCCTGCGCCCGCGCCGGACTCGGGCTGCACGTCCTCCCGGGAGATTTCCGGGAGCCCGCCGGGGCTAGCGCGGTGGCGACGCTGCTCGACGACTGCACAGAATTCGACGCGATCTTCGCCGGCAACGACATGATGGCGATCGGCGCGATGATGGCGCTGAAGCGCGCCGGCGTCGCGGTCCCCGACCAGGTCGCGATCTGCGGCTTCGACGACGTTCCGCTGACCCGCCTCATCTCGCCGTCGCTGACCAGCGCCAGCATCGACATCGCCAGTTTCGGGGCCGGTGCCGTCGCGCGGCTGGTGAAGGCGATCGCGGGCGAAGACGACGGCCTGATCGAGCACCGCGTGCCCGTCGTGGTCGTCCGCGAGTCGACCGGTCCAATGCTTTTCAATGTCCACAACAAGACACCCGAACAATCGGGAAAAGGGGAACTACGATGAACAAGATGATGTTGCGTGCGGCGGTGGTATCGCTGACGGCGCTGTCCAGCGGGCTGCTGTTCGCGCCCGCGCCCGCGTCGGCACAGGTCGGCCAGGCGTCGTTGCGCGGCACACTCACGGCGCCGGCCGACAATCCGGTGATCGAAGTCGCCGCGGTCGAGATCTCTACCGGCATCCGCCGGGTCGTGCCCGCCGACGCAGCAGGCGCGTACAATTTCGCGTCGCTGCGCGCCGGCACCTACCGGCTCGAGATCAAGCAGCGCAAAGGCACGCGCAATTCGGACGCTTTCACGCTCCGCGTCGGCCAGACCGCCGGCCTGGACCTCGATCTGGCCACCGCGCCCACCCCGGCTGCTCCCGCAACCCAAGGTGCCGCGCCCGCCACGCCCCCCGAAGCCGGCACCGATACCGCGGCGGCAGGATCCGGCGGCGAGATCATCGTCACCGGCAACCGCATCCGATCGCTGTCGGGCGGCCAGGTCGGTAGCGTCATCTCGTCGCGCCTGATCGAGCAATTGCCGCAGAACAACCGCAACTTCCTCGCGTTCGCCGATCTCGCCCCCGGCGTCCGCTTCATCGAGGATTCGAGCGGGTCGTCGCGCATCCAGGGCGGCGCGCAGGACAGCCGCACGGTCAACGTCTTCATCGACGGCGTCAGCCAGAAGGATTACGTCCTCAAGAACGGCATCACCGGCCAGGACACCAGCTCGGGCAATCCCTTCCCGCAGCTCGCGATCGGCGAGTATCAGGTGCTGTCGTCCAACTACAAGGCCGAGTTCGACCAGGTAAGCTCGGTCGCGATCACCGCAGGCACGAAGTCTGGAACCAACGAATTCCACGGCGAAGCGTTTTTCGACTTCACAAACCAGAACCTGCGTGATCGCCGGCCGAGCGAGATATTCCCGACCTATATTCCCAAGACGGATACCAGCAACAAACAGTTCGGCGCCGCATTGGGTGGCCCGATCATCAAGGACAAGATGCACTTCTTCGGCACCTACGAAGGCAAGCGCATCTCCAGCCCGTACGATGTCCGCCCGAACAACAACTTCCCGATTTCATCCGTTCCGGAGCAGTATCGCGACAATTTCGGAACGTTTGCGCAGCAGTTCAAGGAAGACCTGTATTTCGGCAAGATCGACATCGTGCCGACCGACAACGACCTGATCGAACTGTCCGGCAAGTACCGCAAGGAATCCGGGCTTCAGAACATCACCGGGATCGATGCGGCGAGCACCGCCACGCTGAACAAGGTCGAAGATAAGCGCGGGCTGCTCCGCTGGCAGCATACCGGCGATCAGTGGATCAACGATGTGCGTGTGTCCTATGAGAATGCGGTCTTCTCACCAACGCCCTCGACCGATGGCATAACGCAGTTCTTCCAATCGACCGAACGGTTCGGGACGTCCGTCCAGCGGAATGACATCCTGCGGTTCGGCGCGGGCAGCAACTTCCAGTCGAAGGGCCAGAAGGGCTGGACCCTGCAGGATGATTTCACGTTCACCGGCTTCAAGGGCCACACGATCAAGGTGGGCGGCAAGGTCAAATGGGTGAAGCTCAACTCGCTCGAGCAGAACCTGACCAACCCGTTATACACCTATGACGTCAATGCGATTCCCGGCGTCGCCTTCAACGACACGCTGCCCTACCGGCTCCAGTTCGGTGCAACGACGGATGCGTCGGGTAACGCGACGGTCAGGTCCAACAACTTCCAGCTCGGCTTCTACGCGCAGGACGATTGGGACGTCACCAGCCACCTTACGCTGAACCTCGGCCTGCGCTGGGATTACGAGCGGACACCCGCCTATCTCGATTACGTGACGCCGGCGGTCAACGTGGCGGCGGTGTCGCCCGGCAATTATCCGAACCTCAGAAACGCCGATTACGACATCAACGATTTCATCACCGACGGCAGCAAGCGGAAGGCGTTCAAGGGCGCGTGGCAGCCGCGGCTCGGCTTCACCTATCGCTTCGACGAGGCGGGTCGCTTCTCGATGTTCGGCGGCTATGGCCGGTCGTACGACCGCAACCAGTTCGACTTCCTGCAGCAGGAAGTCAGCCAGGGCCGGTTCCAGGTCCGCAGCTTCAACTTCATCGGCAATGACTCGGTCAATCCCTGCACGCCCAGCCAGACCTGCATCGCGTGGAATCCGATCTACCTGACCGACGCCGGACGTCAGCAGTTGCTCGGCGCCGCGACCGGCGGCGGCAGCGAGTTCCGCTTCATGAACAACGATCTCAAAGTGCCCTATTCGGACCAGTTCAGCCTGGGCGTGCGGGGTCGCTTCTCGCCGGTCGAGCTCGAGGTCGGCGTCACGCACATCGAAAGCAAGGACGGGTTCGTCTTCCTGCTCGGCAATCGCAGGACGGACGGCTCGTTCTTCTTCAACGATCCGACCTCGGCGACCGACGTACCGCAATCGCCCATCACCTTCACGCCAAACGGTTATGGCTCGATCATTCTCGGCAGCAATGGCCTGAAGACCAACTCGGACGCGGCCTATTTCAAGCTGACCAAGGTCTATTCGGCATCCTCGCCGTGGAGCATCGACGCCACCTACACCTACACCCGGGCAGACGAGAACCGGAAGTTCGGCGAGACCTATTCGCTCGATTACGCGCAGATCTCGGATTACCCCACGCTGCGCTCGTCGGCCGTGCCACGGCACCGGTTAGTGATCGCGGGCAGCGTCGACACACCGATCGGCGTGACCTTCTCGAGCAAGTTCCAGATCGAATCGCCTGCATTTGTAAAAGGCTTCATCGACAATGCGGATCCGTTCGGGCGCATCCTTGTCGGGCGCCAGGTGGATAGCCTCGGCGATGTCTGGGGCCGCCGACAGCTGGATTTCGCGTTCACCAAATATGTGCCGATCGGCTTCGTCAGCGATCAGGCGCGGATCCGCATGCGCGTCGATATCCTGAACGTGATGAACGATCGCAACTATGTCGACTTCAACAGCAATGCGAGCGATCCGGCCTTTGGTCAGCGGTCCTCGTACAGCGTCGGCGGCAACCCGCCGCGCACGGTCAAGCTGTCGGCGGGCTTCTCGTTCTAACCCTTTGGTGGGTCGCGGCCTAGCCGCGACCCACCACGTTTCTAGGCGAAATCTCGCTATCGAACGACGTCATGATCGATGTCAGGCTGAAGAAGCCGGTTCCGATGCCGATGGTGTCATTCGATGATATAGGCACTCGCGCTGATCGCAATCGCTCAACGCTGAAGCCACTCACTTTCGAGTGACCATCGCCGCGCGGGCGGGGGCATCGACCCATAAGCAGTCGTTTGCGGGTAATTAGCGGCGTTCCAACTTTCGCCCTATATTAACGGCGATTGGCTATCATTTCAGTCGCTTAGAAATACGTTCAGGCGTAGGTTCTTCAATACCAGTTTGGCTGTTTGGCGCAGCGATCGGTCTCAGGCCGTACTCGATCTCTTCGCCTACTGTGCCAAACTAAATCGATGTGCCCTCGCCATCAGGATCGGTGCAGCATAAGACCGCCCGATGCGGATCGCGATCATCGACACGAGCACGACCCGGGCGGCGATCATCTCGGATGGCCTGCGCGAGGCGGGGCTCGACGATATCGTGGTGATCGACGGCACGTTGGGAATGGTCGCCGCGCTCGAGAAGGCGGCGCCCGAAGTGGTGTTGATCAACCTCGAAAACCCCAGCCGCGACGTGCTTGAGGAATTCTTCGCGGTGTCGCGCGCGCTGGCTCGCCCGATCGCGATGTTCGTTGACCAGAGCGACGCGGAGTCCACGAACGCCGCGGTAGATGCGGGCGTCTCGGCCTACATCGTCGACGGACTCGCCAAGCAGCGGATCAAGCCGGTCATAGACCTCGCGATCCGCCGGTTCCAAGCGTTCGCGCGATTGCAGGCGGAGTTGCACGAGGCTCGCAGCGCACTCGCCGATCGCACCACCGTCGACCGTGCCAAGGCGATCCTGATGAAACGTCGCGGCATCGACGAGCCGACCGCGTACGGCCTGCTCCGCGCGCAGGCGATGCGATCCAACCGCCGGATCGCCGAGATCGCCGACGCGATCATCACCAGCGACGCGCTCATGGGAGATTTGTGATGGCGCTCGACCGGGTCCGCATCGGGTTCCTCCCTCTCGTCGATGCAGCGCTGCCGATCCTCGCGCGCGAACGCGGGTTCGCCGAGGCCGAGGGACTGGAGATCGAACTCGTCCGCGACATGACCTGGGCGACGGTGCGCGATCGGCTGCTCTACGGCCATACCGACGCAGCACACATGGTCGCGCCGCTGGCAATCGCGACGGCATTGGGGCGTGGGCGGCCAGCGGTGCCGATGGCGGTCCCGTTCGTGCTGGGGCTCAACGGCAATGCGATCACGTTGTCGCTGCCGCTCGCGGCGCAGGTGATGGACGGCGATGCGCTCGGCGATCCGGTGGTGCTGGGTGCGCGATTGAAGGCGGTCGCGACCGAGCGTGCTGCGGCGGGGCGGCGGCTCCGGTTCGGCGTGGTGCATCGCTACTCCAGCCATAATTACATGCTGCGTTACTGGCTCGCCGCGGTAGGCATCCGCCCGGATACCGACGTCGAGATCGTCACGACCAGTCCGACTTTCGCCGCCGATGCGCTGGCGGCGGGCGAGGTCGACGGCATCTGCGTCGGGGAGCCCTGGAACGGCGTCGCGGTCGATCGCGGCGTCGGGCGGATCGCGCTGGTAACCGCGCAGGTCTGGCAGCGTGGCGTCGAAAAGGTGCTGGCGATGCGTGCGGAGACGCTGGTCGAGCGTGGCGACGTCGTCCACCGGCTGATCCGGGCACTGCATGCCGCCGCCGCGCAGTTCGTCGATCCGGACACGCTTGAAGAGAATGCGGCGATACTTTCTCGCGCGGACTATCTCGATGCGCCGGTCGATGCGGTGGCCCGCGGGATCGGCGACCGGGTGCGGCTGGTGAAGGATGCGGCGCCGATCCACGTTCCGGACTTCATGTTCCAGTACCGTGAGGCGGCGAACTTCCCGTGGCGAAGTCAGGCGGCGTGGCTGTATTCGCAGATGGTACGCTGGGACGGCACGCCGTTCTCGGCGGTGGAGGCGGATATCGCGCAAGGCGTGTTCCGACCGGACATTTACCGCGCGGCACTGGCCGGGTCGGGCGCGCCGTTGCCGAATGCGAGTTCAAAGCTGGAGGGGGCGATAGGCGCGGAGAGTATCGGCGCGGGGTCGACGCAGGGGCGGTTGATCCTCGGGCGCGATGCGTTCTTCGACCGGCGCGCGTTCGATCCGGACGATATCGAGGGATATCTGGCTGGGTTGCCCTAAGCATTGCCTTCGCCCCTCCCTGGAAGGGAGGGGTTGGGGGTGGGTCAGCCAGCTTGAGCCACTGCGGTTCGCACTTGCGGAAGCCGACCCACCCCCTGCCCCTCCCTTTCAGGGAGGGGTGTTTTAGCGGTCAATCGCCCCGCCCAACCCAAATCTGCTGCACATGCGAAATGTCGCTTGCGCGATACGGCCACTTCGGTCATCTTCGCATCGTTCGGCAAGGGAGTCGGACACGAAATCATCGCGAGACCGGTTCCAACGAAGGGACCTGACCGCGTAGGGCGATCCACCGATCGTCCATAGGCAACGAAGCCGCTCCGATGCGTCCGCAAGGTCGCCGTCGGGGCGGCTTTTTCTTTGTCCGCCGCAGATGGAGGGCCGACCATGTTGTTCGCATCACCAGGTATCGACACCGCCGCGCCGAAAGCCACCAGGATCGACCTGTTCAGCGCCGCCACGCCGCAGATGCGCGCGTTCCATGTCACGTGGCTGGCGTTCTTCGTCTGCTTCTTCGCGTGGTTCGCCGCCGCGCCGTTGATGCCGCTGATCAAGGCCGAGTTTGGCCTCAGCAAGGACCAGATCGCCAACATCAACATCGCCGCGGTCGCGGTGACGATCCTGGTGCGGCTGGTGGTCGGGCCGCTCTGCGACCGGTTCGGTCCGCGCCGCACCTATACGTGGCTGCTGCTGATCGGTGCGATCCCGGTGTTCGGGCTGGCGTTCGCGCAGACCTACGAGACGTTCCTGTTCTTCCGCCTCGCGATCGGTGCGATCGGCGCGTCGTTCGTCATCACGCAATATCACACAAGCGTGATGTTCGCGCCCAACGTCGTCGGCACGGCGAACGCGACCGTCGGCGGCTGGGGCAATGCCGGCGGCGGCGCGGCGCAGAGCCTGATGCCGCTGGTCGTCGCGGCGCTCGTCGGCCTCGGCGTCGAGCACGCGTTCGGCTGGCGCGCCGCGATGTTCGTGCCGGGCGTGGCGATGCTCGCGATGGCGTTCGTCTATTCGCGCTACACGCAGGACACCCCGCAGGGCGACATCGTCGACCTCCGCGCGGCGGGCATCGAACTCGACGGCGGCAAGGCGACCGGCATGGCGATCTTCCGCCGCGCCGCCGCCAATTACCGCACCTGGATGCTCGCCGCGACCTATGGCGCGTGCTTCGGGGTCGAGATCTTCATCCACAACATCGCAGCGAGCTACTACGTCGACCGGTTCGGGCTTTCGCTGACTAGCGCAGGGCTGGCGGCCGGGATCTTCGGCGGTCTTGCCCTGTTTGCGCGTGCGCTCGGCGGAATCGCGAGCGACCGGATCGCGCTCAGAAAAGGCCTTGATGGCCGCGCGCTGCTGTTGTTCGCGCTGATGCTCGGCGAAGGCGTCGGGCTGGTGCTGTTCGGTCATGCCGGCAGCGTCACGCTCGCGATCCTGGCGATGACGATGTTCGGGCTGTTCACGCACATGGCGTGCGGCGCGACCTATGCGCTGGTGCCGTTCATCGACCGCAAGGCGCTGGGCGGTGTCGCCGGGCTGATCGGCGCGGGCGGCAACATCGGCGCGGTCGCGGCGGGGTTCCTCAACAAGGCGTCGGCCACCCCGCAGCAATGCCTCATCGTGCTCGGCTACGTCGTCGCAGGCACCGCGGTCTGCGCGCTCGCCGTCCGCTTCTCCGCCACGCACAAATCGAACGAGCGCGCGCTGCTCGACGCGGCGCTCGACGCACGCCGCACCAGCGACCGCTCGGTCAGCGGCGCGCTCCCCGCGTGACCCTCCCTTCCCGGCTCCAACCCGACTGGACGATCTGATGGAACACCAAACCCCCTTCCCCGACACCCCCTTTCCCAAGCGGCGCGAGCATCTCGTCGTGATCGGCAACGGCATGGCCGGCTGCCGCGCGGTCGAGGAACTGATCGCGCGCGATCCGGCCCGGTACCGCGTGACGATCTTCGGTGCCGAGCCGCACGTGAACTACAACCGCATCATGCTGTCGCCGGTGCTGGCGGGCGAGAAGACGTTCGAGCAGATCGTCATCAACGACCACGCCTGGTACGCGACCAACACCATAGAGCTGGTGACGAGCGACCCGGTCCAGGCGATCGACCGCGCCGCAAAGACCGTCACCGCACGATCGGGGCTGACGGTATCGTACGACCGGCTTCTGATCGCGACCGGCTCCGATCCGTTCATCATCCCCGTCCCCGGCAAGGACCTGCCCGGCGTGATCTCGTTCCGCGACATGGCGGACGTCGATCACATGCTGGAGGCCGCGGACAAGGGCGGCGCGGCGGTCGTCATCGGCGGCGGGCTGCTCGGGCTGGAAGCCGCACACGGGCTCACGCTGCGCGGGATGAAGGTCACGGTGATCCACCTGATGCCGACGCTGATGGAGCGGCAGCTCGACGAGGCGGCCGGCTGGCTGCTCAAGTCGGCGCTGGAATCGCGCGGTCAGGTGATCCTGACCGAAGCGAACACCGCGGAGATCGTTGGCGATACCCATGTCGAGGGCGTGCTGCTGAAAGACGGCACGCTGATCCCCGCGAGCCTCGTCGTCATGGCAGTCGGCATCCGCCCCTCCGTCGCCCTGGCGCGCGACGCCGGGCTGGAAATCGGCCGCGGGATCAAGGTCGACGACCACATGGTCACCAGCGATCCGTCGATCCTCGCGGTCGGCGAATGCGTCGAGCATGACGGCAACGTCTACGGCCTCGTCGCGCCGCTGTGGGACATGTGCCGCGCATTGGCCGACGGGCTGACCGACAGTCACAGCGGCTATCGCGGATCAGTGACCTCGACCAAACTGAAGGTCGCCGGGCTCGACGTGTTCTCGGCGGGCGACTTCTCGGGTGGTGCAGGCGCGGAGGACATCGTCCTGCGCGATGCGTCGCGCGGCATCTACAAGCGCGTCGTGGTCAAGGACGACCGGATCGTCGGCGCGGTGCTGTACGGCGACACGACCGATGGCGGCTGGTATTTCGACCTGCTCAAGCGGGCGGAAGACATCTCGGCCGTTCGCGACATGCTGATCTTCGGCCAGTCGTTCGCCTCGGGAGGAGGCACGGCGGACCCTAAGGCGCCCGTTGCGGCGCTCTCCGACGATGCGGAGATCTGCGGCTGCAACGGCGTCACCAAGGGCAACGTCGTGGCGTGCATCGGCGCCGGCAACGCGACGCTCGACGCGGTCCGCGCGACCTGCAAGGCGTCGGCATCGTGCGGATCTTGCACCGGGCTGGTCGAGACGCTGCTCGCAGTTACCTTGGGTGACGAATATTCGGGCGAACGTTCGGTCAAGACGATGTGCAAATGCACCAGCTTCGGCCACGACGACGTCCGCCGCGAGATCGTCGCGCAGGGCATGCGATCGATCCCCGAAGTGATGCAGAAGATGAGCTGGTCAACGCCGGACGGGTGTTCGTCGTGCCGGCCTGCGCTCAATTACTACCTGCTCTGCGCGTTGCCGGGCGACTACAAGGACGACCAGCAGAGCCGCTACGTCAACGAGCGCGTGCATGCCAACATCCAGAAAGACGGCACCTACTCGGTCGTGCCGCGGATGTGGGGTGGGCTCACCAACCCGCGCGAGCTGCGTGCGATCGCCGACGTCGTCGAGAAATACGATGCGCCGATGGTCAAGGTGACGGGCGGCCAGCGGCTCGACATCTTCGGGATCAAGAAGGAGGATCTGCCCGCGGTCTGGGCCGATCTCAACGCCGCCGGGATGGTCAGCGGGCATGCGTACGGCAAGTCGCTGCGCACCGTGAAGACGTGCGTCGGGTCGGACTGGTGCCGGTTCGGGACGCAGGACTCGACCGGGCTCGGCGTCAAGGTCGAGCGGATGACCTGGGGCAGCTGGATGCCGCACAAGTTCAAGATCGCGGTCAGCGGCTGCCCGCGCAACTGCGCCGAGGCAACGATCAAGGATTTCGGCGTGGTCTGCGTCGACAGCGGCTACGAGCTGTCGGTCGGCGGCAATGGCGGGATCAAGGTCCGCGCCACCGACTTCCTGTGCAAGGTCGCGACCGAGGAGGAGGCGATGCACTATTGCGCCGCGTTCATCCAGTTGTACCGCGAGGAAGCGCGCTATCTGGAACGCACCGCGCCGTGGATCGAGCGGATCGGCGTCGAGTATATCCGCGAGCGGATCGCCGACGATCCGGAGGGCCGCGATGCGCTGGCGGCACGGTTCCTGTTCTCGCAGCAGTTCACGCAGGACGATCCGTGGGCGGCGCGCGCGGCGGGCGAGCATCGCGAGCAGCATGCGCCGATGGCGCGGTTCACACCTCTGGACGCGCCCGTCTTTCTCGGAAGGGAAATGGCATGATCGGCGAATGGCTCGATATCGGCTGGGTCGACGAGATCCCGGTCCGCGGCAGCCGCACCGTGCAGGTCACCGGCGGCGACGACATCGCGGTGTTCCGTACCGGCGACGGCAAGGTGTTCGCGCTGGCGGATCGCTGTCCGCACAAGGGGGGCCGGCTGTCGCAGGGCATCGTCCACGGCGGCGCGGTGGCGTGCCCGCTGCACAACTGGCGGATCGCGCTGGATACGGGCGAGGCGCTCGGCGAGGACAAGGGATGTACGCCGGTTATTCCGGTGAAGGTGTCCGGGGGCCGTGTGCTGTTGTGCCGCACCTCGACGATGAAAGCCGCCGCATGATCGCGCCACTGCTCCCTCTCCCCTCTGGGGAGAGGGTCGGGGTGAGGGGTTGGGGCGCGTGCGGCCCGTCACAACTACCCCTCACCCAACCCTCTCCCCGAGGGGGAGAGGGCTAATGGTGGCCGTCCGCGTGATCGCGTCGCTGCTCCCTCTCCCCTTTGGGGAGAGGGCCGGGGTGAGGGGTTGGGGCGCGTGCTGCCCGTCCCAACTACCCCTCACCCAACCCTCTCCCCGAAGGGGAGAGGGTTAATGACGGCCGTTCGCACGACGTGCGCGTATTGCGGTGTCGGTTGCGGTATCCTCGCGACCCCGACCGGCGAGCGGTCCGTCACGATCTCAGGCGACCCCGACCACCCCGCCAACTCAGGCAAGCTGTGTTCGAAGGGCACCCACCTCGGCGAGACGATCGGGCTCGAAGGCCGCCTGCTCACCCCCATGATCGGCCAGCGTCGCGCATCCTGGGACAAGGCGCTCGACCTCGTCGCGAAACGCTTCCGCGACACGATCGCACAGCACGGCCCGAACAGCGTCGCCTTCTACGTCTCCGGCCAGCTCCTCACCGAAGACTATTACGTCGCCAACAAGCTGATGAAGGGCTTCATCGGCTCGGCGAACATCGACACCAATTCGCGGCTCTGCATGGCGAGCGCGGTCGCGGGCCACATGCGCGCGTTCGGCGAGGATATCGTCCCCGCGAGCTACGACGATCTCGACGCCGCCGACCTGATCGTGCTGGTCGGGTCGAACACCGCCTGGTGCCATCCGATCGTCTATCAACGCATCCGCGCGCGCTGTGATGCGGGCGCGAAGCTCGTGGTGATCGACCCGCGCCGGACCGAGACCGCGGACGAGGCCGACCTGCACCTCGCGATCCGCCCCGGCACCGACGTCGCGCTGATGAACGGCTTGCTCGCGTGGTGCCGTGACGCGGGCGTGGTCGACTACGACTATCTCGTGGCACACGTCGCGACGCCCGATGCGTTCTGGGACCAGTTCGACGAAGGCAGCGACCTGTGGTCGGTGGCACGCATCTGCGACGTTCCGCCGCAGGACCTCCGGCGCTTCTTCGAACTGTTCGCCGCGACGCCGAAGACCGTCACTATGTTCAGCCAGGGCGTGAACCAGTCGCTGTCGGGCACCGATCAGGTCAACGCGATCACCAACCTCCACCTCGCAACCGGCCGCATCGGCAAGCCGGGTGCGGCACCGTTCTCGATCACCGGCCAGCCCAATGCGATGGGCGGTCGCGAGGTCGGCGGGCTCGCGTCGAGCCTCGCCGCGCACATGGATTTCGCGCCCGAGAACGTCGCGCGTGTCGGCCGGTTCTGGGCCGCGCCGAACATGGCGACCAAGCCCGGGCTGAAGGCGGTCGACCTGTTCCGCGAACTCGGCAACGGCCGGATCAAGGCGCTGTGGGTGATGGCGACCAACCCCGCGGTGTCGATGCCCGACGCGGGCCGCGTGCGCGAGGCGCTGGCGGCATGCCCGTTCGTCGTCGTGTCCGACGTGATCGAGACCACCGACACTTCGGTCCACGCACACGTCCGCCTGCCTGCCGCCGCCTGGGGCGAGAAGGACGGCACCGTCACCAATTCGGACCGCACGATCAGCCGCCAGCGCGCGTTCATGGCCGCGCCGGGCGAGGCGAAACCCGACTGGTGGATCATCGCCGAAGTCGGGCGGCGAATGGGCTGGAAGACCGCGTTTTCCTATGATCGCCCGGCCGAGATCTGGCGCGAACATTGCCGATTGTCGGCCTATGAGAACGGCGGCACGCGGCTGTTCGCGCTTCCTGGCCATGCCGCAAAGGGCAACGCCGAGTATGACACGATGACGCCGTTCCGTTGGGGCGGCGCGCCCTTCGCGGACGGCCGGTTCTCGACGCCCGACGGCCGTGCGCGCCTCGTGGCAGTGGCGCAAAAGGCGGTTGCCGCCCCGCTTACGCAATGGCCGATGACACTCAACACCGGGCGCTACCGCGACCAGTGGCATACGATGACGCGCACCGGCCTGTCACCCAAGCTCGCGCGCCACCGCGAGGAACCGATGGTCGAGATTCACCCCCACGACGCAGTACGACTGGGGATCGTCGATGGCGGCTTGGCGCGCGTAATCACACCGCAGGGCGATAGCCTCTTTCGCGCGACTGTCGTCGGGACGCAGCGGATCGGCGAACTGTTCGTGCCGATCCACTGGACCGACCGTACCGCGACCGGCGGCCGTACCGGCCTGCTCCCCCGCCCGCTAGCCGACCCCATCTCGGGCCAGCCGGGCTTCAAATCGACCCCCGTGCGGATCGAACCCATCTCGACCGAGTGGCGCGGCTTCGTCGTGGTCCGCGGCGAACTGGCGCCGCGCCCCGATTGCCTGTGGGCGACGCGCGTCGCGGTACCGGGTGGAACGGCGTGGGACATGGCGGGCAACGGCGACGCCACCACACTCGACGCGCTGCTGCCGAAGGGCCAGCGGATCGAGGCGATCGATGCGGCTCGGGGCTCGCGCCGGATCGCGATATTGGAGGGCGGCAGGCTCGCCGCGGTCCTGTTCGTGACCCGGGACGGTGCACTTCCGCCCCGCGACTGGCTCGTCGCACAACTGAGCGAGGCCATCGCTGCGCCCACCCTGCTCGCCGGCCGCGCGCCGGGCGTGCAGGTCGACCGTGGCCCGATCGTCTGCGCGTGCTTCGACGTCGGGCTGAGGATCATCCTCGCCGCGATCGCCGACCAGCATCTCGCCGACGTCCCTGCGATCGGTGCGGCGCTGAAGGCCGGCACGAATTGCGGATCGTGCCGCCCTGCCCTCGCCAAACTTCTCGTCACGCAAGGATCAGCAAATGTCGCATGATTTTCCGCCCGGTTCGGTCTGGCTGGTCGGTGCCGGCCCGGGCGATCCCGACCTTCTCACGCGCAAGGCCGAGCGGCTGATCGCGGCGGCCGACATCGTGTTCTACGACGCGCTGGTCGGCCCGGGCGTCCTTGCACTCATTCCTGACGGCATCGAGCGGGTAAGTGTCGGCAAGCGATCGGGCCGCCATTCGAAGGATCAGGTCTCGATCAACGTCTTGCTCGCCAACGCGGCGCTCGCGGGCAAGCGCGTCGTCCGGCTCAAGGGCGGCGATCCGTCGATCTTCGGCCGCTCGACCGAAGAACTCGACCATCTCGCCGCGCAAGGCATCTTGGTACGGATCTGCCCCGGCATCACCGCCGCCAGCGCCGCAGCGGCCTCGGGTGGCGCCTCGCTGACGCTGCGCGGCCTCGCGCGGAAGCTGACGTTCGTCACCGCGCACGCCCGCGCCGGCGAAGCGCTCGATCTCGACTGGACCGCGCTCGCCGCGCCCGATGCCACGCTCGCCGTCTATATGGGCCGCGCCGCCGCCGGCGAAGTCGCGCGCAGCCTGATCGCGGCCGGGCGCGCGCCCGACACGCCGGTCATGGTCGCGGTCAACGTCTCGCTGCCCACCGAGCGCATCCTGCGCGGCCGGCTATCGGCGCTCGCGTTCCTGGTCGAGACGATCAGCGATCATGATCCGGCGCTGCTGCTGATCGGCGAGGCGATTACGGTATCGTCGATAGCATGCGGTGCAAACGACGGCACAGACGCGCAACTTGGAGTTCAGGCTGCTAGCGCGAACCGGCCCGTCCAGTTTCCGACTGACGCTGCGTGCGGCGAGCTTTGAGCAAGTCCTGACGCGAGAGGATGCCGACGACCTGTCGCGTATCGCGCGCGACGATCGGCACGCGGCCGACGCCGGATTCGACCATCATGTCGGCGACGACTCCGATCGGCGTATCGGGATACGCGACGAGCAGCGACGCGTCCGACAGCGTCTCGGTCAGCGACACGTCGGTGCCCGGTTGCATAGTCCGCCAGCGCAACGCGTCGGTCCGCGACACCAGGCCAAGCACGCGACCCGCATCGTCGACGACCGGATAGCTCCGATGCTCGGCGCGCTCCGCGAAAAAGGTCGCCGCGTCTGCGGTCGTCATCGAACCCGGCAACGTCGCGGGCGTGCGTGACATCAACTGCTCCGCCTGCATCAGGTCGAGCGGATCGACGCTGTATTCCTGCAGGATATGCCGACCGCGGCGCGCGATCTTCTCGGTCAGGATCGATCGCCGCATCAGCAAGACGCTGGCCGCATAAGCGGCGGCAGCGGCGGCGATGGTAAGCGGCAAGGCATCGAAATGCCGCGTCAGTTCGGCCGCGAACAGCGCCCCGGTGATCGGCGCGCGCATCGCGCCACTCATGATGCCGGCCATCCCGATCATAGCCCACAACCCTGAACCGCCGGGCAGGACCTGGCCGATCAGCGCCCCCGCGGCGCCACCCAGGATCAGCAACGGCGCGAGGATGCCGCCCGACGTGCCCGATCCCAAAGCGACCAGCCAGACGATCGCCTTCACGACTAGCAGCGCGAGGATGACGCGCACCGCGAGGGACCCGTCGAGTAGCGCCTGGATATTTGGATAGCCGGCGCCCAGGACGTGCGCGTCGACCAGTCCGCCGAGACCGACAACGACCGCGCCTATTGCCGGCCACCACATCCAGTGCACCGGGAGGCGATGAAACGCGTCCTCCACCGCGTAAAGCGCGAGCGAAAGCGCCGCCGCCAGCATACCCGTGGCAAGACCGACTCCCGCTGCGAACGCGATTGGCCACCCCCCGGATGGAGTCGTACCCACGAACGGGAACATCGCACCGCCGTCGAGCAGCACCGGCCGCCACGCGAACGCGAGCAGGACGGCGACCACCACCGGTACGAAACTGCGCGGCTTCCACTCGAACAGCAGCACCTCGACCGCCAGCAGGATCGCGGCGAGCGGCGTCCCGAAGATCGCGGTCATGCCCGCCGCCGCGCCTGCGACGAGCAGTGTCTTGCGCTCGGCGGCACTCATGTGGAAGCGTTGCGCGAACAGCGATCCGATCGCCCCGCCGGTCATGATGATCGGCCCTTCCGCCCCGAACGGCCCGCCACTGCCGATCGATACCGCGGCGGATAGCGGCTTGAGCAGAGCGACCTTGGCCGACATCCGGCTTTCGCCGAACAGGATCGTCTCGATCGCCTCGGGTATGCCATGCCCCCGGATCTTGTCGGAGCCGTAGCGCGCCATCAGGCCGATGATGAGACCGCCAATGACGGGAATGGCGAACATCCACGGCCCGACAAGCGTGTCGACGATCGCGGCTGACCGCGTGGAAAGTCGACCGAACCAGAAGAGGTTGGTCGCGAGCGCGATGAGTTTGATGAGCATCCATGCCGCAAGCGCCCCGCCAGTCCCGACGACGATCGCCATCGCCGCCAGCATCAGCATCCGCCGGTCGGCGCTATGGTCCGCGAGCCGGTGGTTTTCGATTGCTCGTACCGCTGCGATCATGATGAGAGTCTTTCGCCTCCAAGGAAGGCAGGCTATTATATCGTAGTGCGATATATATCAACACGGACTGACTGCGATGAGCGATACGAACGCATTGAAGGACGCCGATTACCGGGCACTGGCGGATTTTCGCCATGCGTTGCGGCTATTTACGACCTTCAGTGAGACTGCGGCGGCGGCGGCTGGGCTTGCGCCGCAACAGCATCAGGCGCTGCTGGCGATCCGGGCCGCGCCGGTTGACGACATCACGATCGGCTATGTCGCGACGCGGCTGGTTCTCAAGCCGCATAGCGCCTCGGGACTGATCGACCGTCTGGAGGCGTCGAACCTCGTCGTTCGCTACAATTCCGAAGGCGACAAGCGCCGATCGCTGCTGCGGTTGACGCCGGAGGGCGAGACGATGCTCGCGGGTCTGTCATCTGTTCATCGCGACGAGATCGCCCGTCTCCGGCCAATGCTGACCGAAATGCTCGATCGGTTTGGATAAAGCATGCGCCCGTGCCCGGCGGGAAACATCTGTCGCGATACGATCTAAAATGCCAAGGTGAGCTTGCGCGTATCGGTAGCCGCTACGCAAACGACCACAGCGCGGAACGCGGTGGCGAAACGAGGGGGAAATGCAGACGATGGTGACCGGTAGGCGGGGTCTGTGGGCCTTCGTGCTCGGCTGTATCGCGGTGACGATCGGGGTCGCCCTGCATCTGCCGATGTTTCTAATGGCCCGCGGCATGGGCTACCGGATGGCCGGCATGCCGATGGACGTCGGCATGCTGGTCGGCATGGCGCTGATCGTCGGCGGGACCGGCCTCGCCGCCTATGGGTTGCTGCCCGGCGATGCGATGCGGTTGCGGCGGCAGTTGACGCATATGACCGTCACCGGGCTGCAGGATGCACCGTTGCGCGCGTCGCACTGGGTCATGATGGGCGCACTGATCGTGGCGCTGGTGATCGACGTCATGAAACCCGCCGCGCTCGGCTTCACCCTGTCGGGCATGACGAGCGAATATGGCGTGTCGCGTGCCACCGCGTCGCTGGTGCCGTTCGCGGCGCTCTCGGGGACGGTCGCGGGATCGATCCTGTGGGGCTTCGTTGCGGACATATACGGGCGCAAGGCGTCGATCCTGCTCTCGGCGGTGATGTTCGTCGGCACGTCGATCTGCGGCGCGATGCCGAGCCTCGCCTGGAACATCGCGATGTGTTTCATGATGGGTGCGGCTGCCGGCGGGATGCTGCCGGTCACCTATGCGCTGCTCGCGGAGATGATGCCGAACCGACACCGCGGCTGGAGCCTCGTGCTCATCGGCGGCCTGGGCGCAGCGGGAGGCTATTTCGCGGCCAGCGGCCTGTCGGCGCTGCTCCAACCCATCTTCGGCTGGAGGATTCTGTGGCTGGCCAATCTGCCGACCGGACTGCTGCTGATCCTTCTTGGGCGGCTGATACCGGAATCGCCACGGTTCCTGGTCGTTCAGGGGCGCACGCACGAAGCGGAGATGGTGCTCGCGCGCTTCGGTGGCGGGCGCGTGACGAGGCATGACGCGCTGTCGAATGATGGGGCGGACGTTGCGGCACGGCCGACCTTGCGCAACGCCGGGGCGCTCGTCGCCTTCAGCATCGCCGCGCTGGCCTGGGGCTGCGCGAATTTCGGCCTGTTGCTGTGGCTGCCCGCCGACCTCGTCGCTCGCGGTTATAGCGTCGGCGTGGCTAGCGGACTGCTCGCCAAGGCGTCGCTGATCGCGGTTCCCACGATCTTCGTCGCAGCGCTGCTCTACAGCCGCTGGAGCAGCAAGGGTGCGCTTCTCGCAGCCATCGCGATGCTCGCCTTGGGACTCGTCGGTGTATTATGGGTCGAGCGGCAATCCGGCGCCGTCAGTCCCGTCCTGCCGGTCGCCGCGCTGATCGTAGGCGTCAACGCGATCATCGCCATCTTGCTGCCCTACGTAGCCGAGAGCTTCCCGGCGCGCGTTCGTGGGCGCGCCACGGGATGGGTCGCGGCCTGTTCCAAAGCCGGTGGCCTGGGCGCACAAGGGCTGGCGATCGCAGGTGCGGTCCCGCCGCTGGCGACCGTAGCGGGTCTAGTTCTGGTACCGACGGCCGCTTCTCTCGTACTCGTGGCGTGGCTAGGTCGCGAAACCAAAGGACGGGACGTCGACGTCATCTAGCCGGCCATTTGGATCTGCAAATCGTTGCGTGAAGCAAATGACGGCGTCTGACCATCTTCGTGCCAAGCCAGCACATTTGCAATCAGCGTCTTCGAACTGCCAAACCTAAAGCGAATAAGGTTAGCTACAGATACCACAATCGGACGCTCACGCCCCTTCCCTAGCTTTCCAACTCCGAACGCTTGTTCAGCTTTGCGATAAGACCGATTTTTGAGCCCCGGCTATCCGCTCACGAATGTCGTGATTGGGAAGGAAAGCGGACAGGCAGGTTTCGGCACTTCACGAGTGCTAAGCAGACGTAGACTTCGCACCAGAGGAGGCATAGTTCTATGCAGATTGCCGAGGAGATGCTGATGTTTCCGGTTTGGGTCTATTTTGCGGTCGCGCTGGGGATCGCGCTGATCGCCTTCGCTATCGAGCAAGTTGCGTCGGGGATCGGTATGGCCTTCGTGGCGCTCACCTCGACCATGTGGACTGCATACTCGATTTCCCGCGCCAAACGACGTCGACGCTGCTGATCGGCAACTATGGGAAGGAATGCGGACCGTCCGCTATTGGGAAGGCAGATAGCGTTAGCGGACGTCGCCAGCGCTGCGGCCTTTCCCGAAAAGGATGGTGAATCGGGAATCTGAGATAAAAGGGGAAAACCAGCCTAGCGCCATCCTCTGCCACCTTCGACATTGTGCATCACTGAGTGGGCTTCTAGACGCATCCAATGAAACGCCGGGCTCGCCCACTCTCCAAGATATTGCATTCCATGGCGTTTTTCGTCCTGGCGGTGATGTTGCTGGTCCGGCTTGGCCCGCTCTGCGAGACGATGGCGATGGCCGCGCCTCCGGCTGCGTCCGCTATGATGGACTGCGCCAGCAAATCAGCAGGCGCTCCCATCAAAAAGGCCCCTGCGTCGGCCTGCGCCATACCGTGCGTTGCGGTTGCCGGCGAAACCGTAGAGCATGTCGGGCTGGTTCCGTCCTCCCGTCTATCGCCTTGGCCGGCTCCACAGACCGGCCTTTTGGGCATGGCATACGCTCCGGCCACACCCCCTCCGCAAACCGTGTGACGTCGAACACCATCACACGTAAATTTCGGAGAATATCATGACCAAGTTCAAGCTCATCAGCGCTGCCTTCGCCCTCACCCTGTCGACTGGCGCATTCGCCGCTGTCGCCAATTGCTGCGCCGACATGGCGTGCTGCAAGGACGGTGCGGACTGCTGCAAGGATGGCGCAAAAGCCAAGGCTGCTGACTGCTGCGATCATGCCAAGGGCGGCATGAAGCACGGCTAAAAGCTAGATAGGGGCGGGCAACCGCCCCTATCTATTAGCCGGCTGCGATACGCCGCCACGCCACGGCTACTGATCGACTACATAGCTATCCAAGAATGGAACGGGCCGCTTACCAGCGCGTCCGTAAACGATTAAAAAATGGGAACACCCAAGCATCCCAAGCCGCGTCGCACGCGTCATGAGAGAAATATTTATCCTCGTTCAACCGTGGCATTAGTTGGGCACGGCAGTAATCGCTTCCATTACCCGGCAGTCGGCGATGCGTCCGCCATCGCAGGATCGTGTTGCAGCACTCAATGCGTCGCGAAGCGCGACAAGGCGTGTGATACGATCCTCCACGCTGGCGAGATGCCGACGGGCGATGGCGCCGGCCTGGTTGCAGTCCTGATCGGGATCGGCAGACAGGGCAATAAGCGATCGGATTTCATCTACTGAAAATCCTAGTTCCCGGGCATGGCGGATGAAGCCAAGCTGGCGAACCTGCCCCTCTCCATAGGTGCGACGGCCTCCAGACGTGCGGAGCGCTTCGGGCATGAGGCCGATTTCCTCATAGAATCGGATGGTGTTGATTTTGGTCCCTGTCCGCTTTGCCAAATCGCCGATCATCAACACGTTGCCACTCCACTAGAAACCGCTTGCTCCTACAGTGACTGTAGATCGTAGAGGCACGATATGAGTGCAAGTGAATCCTCTTCATGCGGTTGTTCCGGTGATACCAAACGAGCGGAGCGCGATCCCGCATATCGGCGCGCATTGTGGATCGTCGTTCTGCTTAATCTGGGCTTTGGTCTGGCTGAAATCGTCGGGGGGTTCCTTGCCGACAGCCAGGCATTGAAGGCCGATGCCCTCGATTTCATCGGGGACGGCAGCATCTCGCTCCTCGGATTGATTGCGCTGGGATGGACCGCTCGTGCCCGTTCTCAGGTTGCGCTTACACAGGGCATATTCCTTGGCGCGCTCGGGATAGGTGTCATCGCCTTCGCCCTTTGGCGTGCGATGAATGCAATTGCGCCAGAAGCCGAATTGATGGGCGCTATCGGGATCGTTGCGCTCATAGTGAACGTGACGGCTGCACTAGTTCTATCGCGATTTCGCGAAGGGGATGCGAACGTCACCGCTATTTGGTTGTTCAGCCGTAACGACGCGATTGCCAATGTTGCGGTGATCATCGCAGCCGCCCTTGTTGGCTGGACCGGTGCGGCTTGGCCCGATCTGGTCGTTGCCGGCGTCATCGCGCTCCTGTTCCTGCATTCGGCCTACGAAATTATCCGCAATGCGCGGCGCGAACTCCAATCAACGGCAAGGCCGTCGTCATAATGACTTACCCTATGAAGCTCCGGCACCGGTTGCCCTTCGTCCTGATCGCGGTCGTCGCCGTCGTTCCGTGCGTAGCGCACGCCCAATCGCAAACCGGTTCCGAAGCGACGGTCACCCCGGTACTGACGCTAGAAAAAATACTGGCGTTGGCGGAAGCGTCAGCACCGTCGCTAGAAGCAGCGCAGGCCGGCGTTCGGGCAACAGGTGCGGCGCGCGATGTAGCGGGGCTGCGCCCTAACCCTACGCTGAATGGCGGTCTGGAATATTTTGGGGGTTCGGGGGCATATCGCGGTCTTCGTAGCGCGGAAGCTACAGTCGGTGTTGCTCTACCTATCGAGCTTGGCGGCAAGCGTTCCGCGCGGGTCGGTGTTGCCAACGCACAAGGGGAGCAAGCTCGGCTCGCCCTGGTTATTGCTACGGCCGATATTCGGCTCGCTGTAACACAGGCGTATATCGAAGCCGTAGCAGCCGAGCGTCGCATCACGACTGCGCGCGAGCAAGCCGGCATTGCCGGGGAGGCGGCCCGCGCGGCGGGCATTCGGGTACGCGCGGGCAGGGCATCGCCGCTAGAGCAACAGCGTGCCGACGTGTTGCGCATCAATGCCGAAGCTGCGGTTGAACGTGCGCAGCGCCTGACGGAAGTCGCGCGGGGCAATCTCGCCCGGCGTATTGGTCAGCCCGTAACCGGCCCGCTCGACGTTGCCTGGTTCGATCGCGTGCAAGGTTACGGCCCCTCGATCGCGGCCAGTCCGGGCGGCACGCTGGCATTGTCTGCGGCGCGAGCCGCAGTGACGACGGCAGATGCGCAAGTGCGGCTTGCTCGCTCCCAACGCATCCCCGACGTGACCGTCAATGCCGGCGCACGCCGGCTCGATGCGTCGAACGATATGGCTGCGGTCGTCGGCCTCTCGATACCGCTTCCACTGTTCAACAACGGCCGGGCGTCGGTCGTTCAGGCGCGGGCGCAACGCGATCAGGCGGACGCGATGCGACGCGCGGCTGAGCTGGATGCGGGGCAGTCGATAGCCAGCGCGGAAGCGGAAGTGGCAAATGCCGCGACGACCGCTAGAACCACGGGTGGGCCGGTCCTGGCAGCAGCGACGGAAGCCGCGCGCATTGCCCGCATCGGCTACCGTGAAGGCAAGTTCGGCCAACTCGATCTTCTCGACGCCGAACGCACCCTGTCTGAAACCCGCACGGCCGCGATCGATGCGCTGGCGACCTACCATGATGCAAAGGCCCGGCTTGAGCGGCTGACCGCTGCCGCTCCCGAACTGGCGAAGGACCAATGATGACGAAGACCGGCGCGCGGGTCGTACTATCCGCTCTGCTTCCCCTGACGCTGCTTGCCTGTGGCGGGGGCGGGGAAAAGAAGGCCGACAACATGGCCGGCATGGAAGGGATGGAAAAAGGCGAAGGCGAGAAAGGCGAAGCCGGCAAACCTGCCGATAAAGACGCCGTAAGCCTTTCGGCCCAGCAAATCGCGGATGCCGGGATCGAAGTTGGTCGGCCTGCGATTGGCGGCGTTGCCGGCGCAATCGAGCTGCCGGCCTTGGTTCAGGGTGATCCGCAAGGGGTGCAGGTCGTATCCGCGACGATCGGCGGTCGTGTCGTCTCCCTTACCCGTAACCTCGGGCAATCGGTGCGCCGTGGCGATGCGCTTGCGATCATTGAAAGTCGCGAGGCCGCCTCATTAAACGCCGAGATTGAAGCCGCGCGCGCGCGCTCTGCGCTCGCACAATCGAACCTGCGCCGTGAGCAACGTCTGTTTGCTGAACGCGTCTCGCCGGAACAGGATCTCATCGCCGCTCGAACTGCTGCCACCGAAGCCAACATTGCGGTCCGCCTCGCCCAACAGCAGCTCTCGGCCACAGGCGGGAGCGGGGGTGCGCTGAACCGTGTGGCGATCCGCTCGCCCCTTTCCGGTCAGATCATCGCTCGATCGGCGACGCTCGGTCAGACGGTTGCGGCAGACGGCGAGCTGTACCGGGTCGCCAACCTCTCGCGCGTGACCATCGCTGCGTCACTCTCACCGGCTGACGCCGGCAAGGTAAAGCCTGGAACACGCGTTGAAGTCACCTCGGCCGGCCGCAGGCAGGAAGGTCGCGTGACCTTCGTGTCGCCCGCTCTCGATGAAACCACGCGGCTTGTTCAGGTTATCGCTTCCCTCGATAATGCGGGCGGCACTTGGCGGGTAGGGGAGCCCGTCACGGCCTCGATCCTGCTGCCCTCGATCGGGGATCACAGTATCACTGTGCCGTCCACGGCGGTCCAATCGGTAGAGAATAAGATGGTCGTGTTCGTGCGCACGCCTAGCGGCTTCAAGGCCGTTCCGGTGCAGGCAGGGCGTCGCAACGGCGATCAGGTCGTCATCACCTCTGGCCTGACCGGCAGCGAGCGTATCGCAACCACCAATAGCTTCACGCTCAAAGCCGAACTCGGCAAGGGCGGCGAAATGGACATGGATTGATCCAATGATCGGCCGTCTTGTAACTTTCGCGGTCGAGCGCCGCTGGCTCGTCCTGCTTTTCACCGGGATCGCGGCCCTGGTGGGTGCTCTGGCGCTGCAACGCCTTCCGATCGATGCCGTCCCTGACATCACGAACAATCAGGTTCAGGTCAACGTGATGGCCCCCTCTCTGTCGCCCGATCAGATCGAGCGGCAAGTATCATTTACGATCGAAACCTCGCTCGCTGGCATACCGGGTCTGGAATATACGCGCTCGCTCAACCGGAACGGCTTTGCGCAAATTACCGCCGTATTTTCCGATGCCACTGATATCTATTTTGCCCGCCAACAGGTGGCCGAACGGCTGCGTTCAGCGGAGGAACGCCTACCCCAAGGCATCATGCCGGAAATGGGGCCTATCGCTACCGGCCTTGGCGATATTTTCATGTGGACGGTCGAGCTTCGCGAGTTGGACAAGGTCCGGCATCGCGACGGGGAACCGGGGCTGCAACGTGATGGCAGCTATATCACGCCGGAAGGCGAGCACTTGGTCAGCGAAGATGACAAGGCCACTTACCTGCATACGGTTCAGGAATGGATCGTTGCTCCCCAACTTCGGGGTACGGCCGGCGTCGCCGGCATCGACTCCCTTGGGGGGTTCGATCGCCAGTATCTCGTCATGCCCGACCTTCAACGCCTAGCCGCGCTGCGCCTCACGATACAGGACCTCGCGACCGCATTGGAGCGCAGCAATAGCAGCATCGGCGCGGGCATCGTGGACAGTAACGGCGCGGGCCTTTTCGTCCGCTCCGACGCGCGCGTGCGAACCGCGAACGAACTGGCGCGGACGGTCGTGGCGACCCGCGAAAACGTCCCCATCACGCTCGATCAGGTCGCGACCGTCAAAGCAGGCCACGGCATTCGCACCGGCTCCGCTTCCGAAAACGGTCACGAGGTCGTGGTCGGCACAGCTGTCATGCGCATCGGCGAGAATAGCCGCACCGTCGCCACGGCTGTGTCCGATCGCCTGAAAACAATCAGCCGCTCGCTTCCGGCCGATATCATCGTGAAGCCGGTGCTGGATCGCACCAACCTCGTGAACTCCACGATCGCGACTGTCGGCCGCAACCTTGCGGAGGGCGCGGTGCTGGTCATCGTCGTGCTGTTCCTGCTGCTCGGCAATATCCGGGCGGCATTGATCGCGGCCCTGGTTATTCCTGTCACGGTGCTGCTGACCAGCGCCGGCATGCTACGTGCCGGGGTGTCGGCCAATCTAATGAGCCTCGGCGCGCTCGATTTCGGCCTGATTGTCGATGGCGCAGTCATCATTGTAGAAAATGCCCTGCGCCGCTTAGCGGAACGCCAACACGAGCTGGGCGAACGCCTTTCGCTAGAGGAGCGGCTTGCGATCGTCGCCGCGTCCGCGCGCGAAATGATCCGCCCATCGGTGTACGGGCAGGCGATCATCATCCTTGTCTATGCCCCGCTGCTCACCTTCTCGGGCGTCGAAGGCAAGATGTTCGAGCCGATGGCGCTTACCGTCATCATCGCGCTCGTGTTCGCCTTCATCCTGTCCCTGACATTCGTCCCTGCCGCCATCGCGGCATGGATTGGCGGACGCGTGGATGAGAAGGAAAGCCGGGTCATCGCAGTGCTGAAACAGCGCTACGAACCCGGCCTGGATGCCGCCATGCGACGCCCGAGCATAACGATCGGCGCTGCGGTTGTGGCTGTGGTAGCAGCTGTCCTGGCCTTCTCGACGCTGGGCCAAGAGTTTTTGCCTCAGCTTGATGAAGGCAACATCCTTGTTCAGGCGTGGCGGCCTGCGGGCACCTCTGTCAATCAGAGCCAGAAGATGCAGTTTGCAGTCGAGAAGATGATCGCTCGCGAGCCGGAAATTCGCTTCGCGTTCTCGCGTACCGGCACGTCCGAAATCGCCTCCGATCCGATGCCGCCCAATGCGACGGACACGTTCGTGATCCTCAAGCCACGCGACGAATGGCCTGATCCCAGCCTGCCTAAGACTGAGCTGGTCGAGCGCCTTGAAAAGAAGCTCAAGACCATTCCCGGCAATGGCTACGAGATCACGCAGCCTATCCAGATGCGCTTCAACGAGCTGATCGCGGGCGTCCGTGGAGACTTGGCGGTCAAGGTGTTTGGGGATGACTTCGGGCAGATGAACGCGACCGCCAATCAAATTGCGGCAGTCCTCCGCAAGATCCGTGGTGCGGCTGATGTGCAAGTTGAGCAAACCGAGGGCCTGCCGCTGCTCGATATTCGGCCGAACCGCGATGCGATGGCGCGTGTTGGTGTCACTGCCGGCGACGTGCAAGATACCGTTGCCGCGACGATTGGCGGTCGTGAGGCGGGCATGATCTTCGAGGGCGATCGGCGCTTCCCGGTCGTGATCCGCCTGGCGGAAACCGCACGGGCTGACCTACAGGCGATCGGGCAGATACCTATTCCTACGCCCAACGGCTCCTACGTCCCTCTGGGGAGCGTCGCGGACGTTGCTGTCGGGGATGGTCCAAACCAAATCAGCCGCGAGAACGGCAAGCGCCGCGTCGTGGTGCAGGCCAATGTCCGCGGTCGCGACGTTGCTGGCGTGGTGGCTGACGCGCAGGCCGCGATCGACGCGCAAGTCACGCTCCCTCCCGGCACCTACCTCCAGTGGGGTGGTCAGTTTCAGAATCTGGCTGCGGCGCGCGAGCGGCTGACGATCGTCGTCCCGATCTGCTTCGCGGTCATCATGTTGCTGCTCTATGGTGCTCTCGGCAGCGTCCGCGACGCGGCCCTGGTGTTTACCGGCGTTCCTCTGGCGCTGGTGGGCGGCATTCTCGCGCTCGTGTTACGCGGCATGCCGTTCTCAATCTCGGCCGCTGTCGGGTTCATTGCGCTGTCGGGTGTGGCTGTGCTGAACGGGCTGGTGATGGTTAGCTCGATTCAGGAGTTGATGCGGCAGGGTATGGCGCGGGCGCAGGCGGCGAGGGAGGGTGCTCTGACCCGTTTCCGCCCCGTCGCCATGACAGCGCTCGTTGCATCCTTGGGGTTCGTCCCAATGGCGCTCGGGCACGGCGCGGGGGCGGAAGTGCAAAAGCCGCTTGCTACGGTCGTGATAGGCGGCTTGATCTCCGCAACGTTGCTGACTCTATTCGTGCTGCCAACACTCTATGCGCGCTTTGGACAGGCACGGGCTGATCCGGTCCCACAAACCACCTGACGGACGTATTGCTTTTACGGATCGTCTCCCAACGGCTTTTCTAAGACGATGGTATTTCGGGATTATGGAAGTAGATCGGTTAGCCTGTTCCACCTGAGACACCGGGAGCCGCCTTGGGGTCGGGATCCTGCGCCTTGCCTGTCGCGGGTGCCGCCTTCTGGCTCGGCATAGCGATGAGATAGGCGACGATCGCGTCGACGTCCTTCTCGGCCACCGGGGCCTTGTACACCTTGCGCATCTTGGTGACGGTCGCCTTCCACTGATCCGCCGATAGCGATGGCTGGGTCAGCGCCATGCTGGCCGAGTGGCACGAAGTGCAGTTGGCGTTGATGACGTTGGCGTGCGGACCATCGGGATAGGTCGCTTCGTCGACCGGCAGGTCGACGCTGGTCGAGGCGAGCGAAAAGCCGCGGGCTGAGACGCTGGTGGGCGGTGCCGGCTCGGATGTCTCGGAGATCGGGGCAGGCGCCTTGCGGCTGCTCGGCGCCCCGATCGAGACGAGGATAATGCCGGTCAGGCCGATCAGGCCAGCGGCCATGATACCGGGAGACGGGGTCTTCATGCTACTCGCTCCTCAGGCCGCGATGATGGTGGTGGTCTCGATATTGCCGCGCATGAACCCGCCTGGGTTCCAGATCGGCTTCATCGGCTGAGCGACACCGTTGGCGTTCCAGCAGCGCACCATGATGGGGTTGGGACCGCGCCTAAGCGGCACGCGACCATCCCAGCGCCGGAAGCTATACTTGCCCTCGTCCGCTCCGAGCGTCGTCCTGTACCAGGTGCGGCCACCATCGGATGAGACATCGACCTTGGCGACGCCGCAGTCGCCGCCCATCGCGATCCCGCCAACCGGGATGGACGCTTCATAGGCGATCGCCTGGCCATCCGGCAGGCTGGTCATCCAGCTGCGCGGGATCATGCGATTGATCGGCACGGTCGGGAAGTCCTTGGCACCGGGCGCGACATTCGCGCCGGGTGTCGCCGGTATCTTGTAGGCCTTGGCCATCCAATACTGGTCGTCAGGGCCGGGCAGCACCTCGATCGCGTTCAGCATCTTGACCCAGTAGGTCGAATACCAGCCCGGGACGATCAGCCGGCAGGGAAAGCCGTTGAGGAGCGGCAGCTGCTCGCCGTTCATGCCGAAGGCGATCATCACTTCGCCGTCGCGGGCATGGTCGATGTCGAGCGCCTTCTCGAAGTCAGGGGCGCCCGCCACAACCGGCTGATCGAGCGCGCCGAAGCGCACCTGTACCGCGCCTGCCTTGACCCCCGCGAGGTTCAGCACGTCGCGCAGGCGCACGCCGAGCCATTTGGCATTGCCCATCGCGCCGTTGCCCCATTGCGCGCCGGCGACCCGGGGCTGGAACAGCCCACGGCTGTTGCCCGAACACTGGTTGATCGCCGCCATCTCGACCCGCGGCAGGCGCAGCAGTTGGGCAAGGCTGATCGACAGCGGTCGGTTGACGTGGCCGAAGACGTTGAGGCGGAAGCTCTCGACGTCGATCGAGGTTGGAATGTCGGCCCAGTGCCAGCGAACGAAGAACTGGTCGTTGGGCGTGAACACCGACTTGTCGAACACGTCCATCGGCGTCTCCAACAGCGGAGGATGGATGCGTTGAAGGATCATGCTGCCCTTGCCAGGAAAGGCGCTGGTCATCGGCCGCTCGGCATTGCCGCCAGGCAGCTTCAGGTCGACGAGCTGCTGCGCCAGCGCAGGTGCTGCGGCAAGGCCGGCGGTGCCGAGCGCCGTACGCCTGAGAAAGCGGCGACGGCTGGTTTTACTCGCCAGCGCGGCGTCAAAATTGTCCATGACAAGGCTCTCCTGTGGCCAGCCACGCTGGCGGATCGAAGCGGCGTTCTGCAAGTGATCGGACCGACTGATCCGATCATCAGGGTGGATCAGTTCGGGGTAGCGATGCAGGGCGAGACGAACAGGTTGCCGCGCCATGCTCCGGCGAGCGTCTTGGCACCGACCAGCAGCCACATCGCCGCGAGCGCGATCGTCAGCACCGTGCCGACGATACCGAAGAAGCCGAGGTTCAGCGTCGTACCGAGGCGGAAGGTGGCGACGGTGTAGACGCCGAGCGGGAAGGTATAGCCCCACCAGCCAAGGTTGAATGGGACGCCGGCGCGCCAGTAGCGGATGGTGATGAGCGTCGCGAGCGCCAGCCACCACAGGCCGAAACCCCACAGGCAGAGCCCGACGACGACGCCGATCCCTTGCGCGACGGTACCGACATCGACCAGCCCGTGCGCCGCGAGGATCGCCGGCGCATCCGCCCCAAGCACCAGCATACCCAGCGCCCCGGTGCCGATCGGCCCCAGCGCGAGCCAGGATGATGCCGCCATGCTCTCGTGCGGGAGCTTGTGGAGCGCCATGCGCAGGATCAGGATAGCGAGGATGCCAAACGCGACCGGCACCGAATAGGCCCACAGCACATACGAGGTCGCGAGCGTCACGATCTGCGCGTGGGGATCGACCAGATGCGGCGCGAGCAGCCCGCCGCTGGCACCCGCCACTTCCGCTGCGACGACCGGCAGCAGCCATACCGCGGTCATGCCGTCCAGGCTGTGCTCGTGGCGGGTAAACATCAGGTAGGGGATCAACACGCCGCAGGCGAGCGACATGGCGACGTCGATCCACCACAGGACGTGTGCGACCGGCACGATGCCGTTACCGAACCGCACGATCCCGAAGGCGAGGCATCCGTTGATGATCGTCGCCAAGCCCATCGGAATGGTCCCGATGAACATCGACACGGTGTTGTGGCCGAAGATGCGCCGTGCCTCATGCCCGAACATCGCCCAGCGCGCGCCATAGAGACCGGCGAACAGGATGAAGAGCGCGATGTTGAAGAACCACAACACCTCGCCAATCGGTTTGAGCGCGGGGCCGATGCCGGGCACCTGCGGCAGCGCGAGAGCGAGGATGCCGGTGCCCATGGTCGCGGCGAACCAGTTGGGCGTGAACTGGCGGATCATCTCGCGCGGATGGTCGAGCCGGCTGAGCGGCTTGAGGCCGGTCAGGACCGGAGGTGTTTTGGCAGTCATGCGACCTGCTCCTTGATAAGGTCCGTCAGCGCGTCCGCCGCGCGGGTGCGATAGCGTTCCTTGTGGCGCAGCGCGTGGAAGGCGCGATCGGGCAGCCCCAGCGGCAGCTCGACCAGATCGCCCGCCTTCAACGCACGAGCGACGACCAATCGCGACAATACGGCGACGCCGGCACCGGCCTCGACCGCGGTACGCACCGCCTCGTTGGACGGCAGCGTCATCGCTACCGTCAGCTGGGCCGGATCAAACCCGCGCGTTCGCAGCACGTCCTCGAAGGTCGAGCGCGTGCCCGAACCCTGCTCGCGGACGATCCAGCGTTCAGCGCGAAGCCAGTCCTCGTCGACGCGCCCGGCGTCCTCACGGCCGACCAGCACCATCGGGTCACGCCCGACATTCCAGAGGGCGAGCGCCGGTTCGTCCACCTCGCCCTCGACGAAACCGAGCTCCGCCGCGCCGCTCAGGATCTGCGCTGCCGCACCTTCGGTGTTGTCGATCGCCAGTTCGACCGCGATCTGCGGGTGGCGTTCGTGGAAGGCGGCGAGCTTTGCCGGCAACCAGTAGCTCGCGATCGTCTGGCTTGCGACGATCCGCAACGAACCACGGGCAAGCCCGGCATAGTCCGCCAGCATCGTCTCGGCATGCGCTGCCCGCCCCAGCACCGCGCGCGCTTCCTCCAGAAAGCCGCGGCCTGCTTCGGTCAGCTGGATGCCACGCCCGACACGGTGAAACAGAGGAACCCCGTAGCGCGCCTCCAGAGCCGCGACCGCGCCGGACGCAGCAGACTGCGTGACGTTCAGCGCCTCCGCTGCCTTGGTGACGTGTTCGCGCTCGGCGACACCGACAAAGATTCTGAGCTGCTCCAAGGTCATGCAGCTTATATCGCGCACTCTGATCGATACGACCAACCGTTTGATCTGTTTATTTCAATCTGGATACCGGAACGATCGGTAATCCTTCGTCTGCGATAGTCTTGAAGACTTGAAGCGATCCGCGCGCTTGCGGCGTTGGTTCGTCCATGACTGATATGATCGAGCGCAAATCCGAGCCCTACAACGCCGAGCCGACGCCCGGCGCGCTGATCGAGCGGTTCCTGACGCCGCAGGCGCTGTTCTACGTGCGCAGCCATGGTGCGGTGCCTGATCTGCCTGCCGATCACCGGATCGAGGTCAGCGGGATGAGCATGGAAAGACGCTCCTTCTCGGTGGAGGAATTGAAGAGCGCGTTGGCCACGCGGACGGTGACGGCAGTTCTCCAGTGCGCCGGCAACCGGCGCACGGATCTCCAGCCGGTCGCAAAAACGTCCGGCGACCCCTGGGACGTGGGAGCGATCGGCAATGCGGAATGGACCGGCGTACGACTGTCCGACCTACTGGATGCCGTCGGTGCGCCGGATGCGTCCGACCTGTTTGTGGCGTTCACCGGCGCGGACGAGGTGGACGTCGAAGGCGAGGAAGCATTGTTCGGGGTCTCGATCGCCATGGACAAGGCGCGGCAACCCGACGTCCTCATTGCCTGGGCGATGAACGGCGAGCCGCTGACGCCCGAACACGGCGCACCGCTCCGCATGGTGGTGCCGGGCTATGCCGGGGTGCGGAGCGCCAAATGGCTGACACGGATCGAGGTGCGCGACACGCCATCCGACGCACCGATCCAGGCGCACGACTACAAGCTCTTTCCTGCCGATGTGACGAGCGACACCGTCGACTGGAGCCAGGGTCTGACCATCAATGCCATGCCGCTCAACGCCGCGATCTGCGTGCCCGGCTCTGGCGAAAGCCTGCCGGCCGGGGAGGTGCGGATCGAGGGCTATGCCATCGCCTATGATCGCCGCGTCTCTCGGGTCGAAGTGTCGATAAACGGTGGTCGCGACTGGCAACAGGCGACGTTCACCGATGATCCGGAGGCGCACTGGGGTTGGCGGCGCTGGACCCTCGACGCCACGCTCGTCAAGGGGCGCCAGCACCTTGTCGTGCGCGCCTTCGACGAGACTGGACAGGGTCAGCCCGAGCGGCCGGATACGATGTGGAACTTCGCCGGCTATCTGTGCACCGCCTGGCATCATGTGCACGTGCTGGTCGAATGATCGAAGCATCAGCGGCATCGGACCTCGGCTTTTGGATCGACGCGATCGGGCGGCTGGTGGTGGCGACCGCGGCTGGGATGGTGCTCGGCTGGGAACGCTCGCGCGAGAACCGGCAGATCATGGGCTTGCGGACGCTGGGCCTCGTCGGTCTGGCGAGCTGCATCGCCGTGCAGGCGATCGTGCACAGTGGCTTGCCGAATGTGAACGCCGATGCCGCAGGGCGGGCGATGCAGGGCATTTTGTCTGGCGTCGGTTTCATCGGTGCCGGTGCGGTGCTGCGGGTCGGCCAAGGTCAGGAAGTGCATGGACTGGCGACCGCCGCGTGCATCTGGGTGACAGCCACGATCGGCGCGGCAGCAGGGTTGGCGGTGTGGCCGCTCATCATCGGCGGGTTGAGCCTTGCGATGCTCGTACTGTTCGTCGGCGCTCCGCTCGAACGTCGCATTCGCGAGCGGGCCAGGCTGACTCCGGCAGAGGCCGACCGGAAGGATGCCGAGCGCAAGCCGTGATCCCGCTGGTCCGCCCAGTGCCTGTCGCGCTGAGAACCGGCCACGCGCTATCAGGACACAAGCGCCGCATCGGCCTGGCGCCGGACCTCGTTGGCGATCGGATGCAGCTCGGCAGCGGGGCGCTCCCCCACCACACTATAGCCGATCCCGTCGACCGCCCATGTGACCCGGCCCATGGTCCCGCTGGACGTGCTGGTCATGCTTGCGCTCTTGTCGATTTGCATGGGCCTCGTCAGCACCGCGAGCTTCGACGCTTGCGGTCCATCATAGAGGAGCAGCGCCGCAGGGCCGTGGGGCGTCGCGACCAATCGCCCCCCGCCATAGCGGTAACCCGCTGTGCTAAGGTCCGGGATGGTCACGCGCTCACCCAATCGGCTGGAGGTCCACCGGATCAGCATGGCGCGCTGGTCGGGGCCGATTTCCGCCGGTCGGATCCGGTCGGCGGCATAGACACGGAAATTGTCGCTCGCCTCATTGGCCAGCGCCGCGATGCCCGCGTGGGGTTCGCCGCTCCACCGCGCGCTCGACCAACCACCGCCAAATCCGACCGCCAGCAGAAGCGACGCGGCGATGGCGAGTTGCCAAGGCGGTTGGCGTTGCCGTCCCCTGATGGCTGCGACGCGCATCGTCGCCGGGATCGGTTCCTCCGCGATGGGAGCGAACAGGGACGCAAGGGCTCGCGCCTGCTCCGCCTGCTCCCGCAAACGGGCATGCACGTCCGGCTGGCCTTCAAGGTAAGCGTCGACCAGACGCTGCCGCTCGGGCGACAGCCTGCCATCGATCCACGCGGCCAGATCGTCTTCTCCGATCGGGCTGGTCATCGAATACTCCTTAATCGTGGCCGTTCATCCTCCTGGAGGAGCGTCGCCAGACGGTCGCGCCCCCGCGATATGCGCGACATCACCGTTCCCAGCGGCACGCCGACGACGGCAGCGACTTCCCCATATGACAGACCTTCGACGGAAATGAGGAGCAGCACCGTCCGCTGCTCCTCGGGCAACGCATCAAGTGCGCGCAACAGGTCTCGGTGGTGCAGGCCTGCGTCCTGATCGGCCGGGTGGCCGAGCGCAGCGTCGTCCACGAGGTGGAGCGGAACCGCCGTACCTCGCCGGCTATGCTGCCGCTGATGGTCGACCAACAGATTGTGCAGGATCGCATAGATCCAGGGGCGAACCTCCGTCCCGCGTCGTTGCCGCCAGCGCCCGACCGCGCGCTCAAGGCAATCCTGCACCACGTCATCCGCCATCGCCCGATCGCGCAACCACGACCGGGCATAACGGCGCAGACCGGGGACCAGGGGCTCGATCGCGGCGGCAAGCGGGTTCATCTCAGTCGCGCTGCACCTGCACGATGCGGCCCGGTGCGCCATTCACTACCTCGGCGACCGCCAGAAAGCGCCGGGGGGCCGCTGCACTGCCCTGAACGATCTGCCGGATCGGACCCGATGCGTTGACGATCGCCGCACCTGCCGGATTGCTCATGAAGTTCGCAAGCGGCTCTACCGCACCGCTGCCGTCCGCGTTGGCGGTGAGCACGAGCATATAAGGCTTCTTGGGCTGCAAACCGGTAACGGCACTCTGCACGACCTGAATGATGCCCTGGTCGAAGAGGGTAATGCTGCTTGCCGCACCATTGCCTCCAACTGGCCCCATGTTCAGATGCACCGCCTTGCCTGCCGTACCGAGCGGTTGGAGATTGTCGGTGCCGGGGCCTGTCGGAATAGCGTTCGGCACATAGGCGATCGCCTGCGGTGCCTGTCCGACCGGCACGGTGGCAACGACCTTGTTGCCGGCGGTGTCGATCGCGGCAAGTTCATCGGCATTCTCCAGCCCGACATAGATGCGCCGGCCGTCGCCCGATGGCCAGACGCCGTGCGGCATCTTGCCGACCGGGATGGTAGCGACAAGCGCGAAGTCGGACGTGCGGAACACCTTCACCGCGTTTTCCCCGCCCACCGTGACATAGGCGAACTGTCCCCTGACCGTGCGGGCGAAGTTGACGTGATTGGTGATCGGTCCGGTATCCAGCACCTTGAGGATCGCGAAAGGCGGCCTGGCATCGAATGCGACCGTCTTGCCGATGTCCTTCAGCGTGAACCACACCTGCTTGCCGTCCGGCGTCGCGGCGATGTTGGGACAGAACGGACTCGGCTGCGCCACCTGTCCGACCTGCGCGTGGGTCGAGACATCGAACACGGCCAGCACCGGATTGAACGAGGAACAGACATAGCCGTATCGGCCATCGGGAGAGAAGATCGTCATGCCCGGACCACCGGGCGTCTTGATGCGACCGGTCTCCTTGTACGTCGTGGGGTCGAGCACGGCGATGTAATCCTCGCCGCGTACCGTAACCCACACCTCCTTGCCGTCCGGCGTGAAGAACGCCTCATGCGGGCTGCGCCCGACATAGGTCGTGTGCTTGACGGTGTTGGTGGCGGTGTCGATCCACGACACGGCGTTGGATCCGATCGACACGACCGCCAGTGTTTTCCCGTCCGGCGAGAAGCCGAGGCCGTGAACCAGCACCTGCCCCTTGTAGAGCGGGGAAAAATTCATCGGCTGCGGATCGCCGAGCTTGATGACGCCGAGCAACCTGTTGTCGGCCGGGTCCGTCACCGACACCGTGTTGGAGAATTGTTCGGATGCATAGACGCGGTCGCGGTGGCTGACAGGCACGTCCTTGGCGTTCCACGGCGCCTGCTGGGCCATGGCAATGCCCGGTGCGGCGCTCATCAGCAAGGCGGCCGAGCGCAGGAAGGTCGGGATCATGTCAGTGCTCCATATGGCTGTGGTGGTCGCCGCCCTGCGTCGGGGCTGGCGTCGAAGGGGGTAGCGGCTGACCGATCGCCAACTTCATGGCGGCGATCTCCTGCTGCTGATCGATGATGATCTCCTGCGCAATGCGCTTGAGCTGCTCGTTATGGCCGTAGCGCAGCTCTGCCACCGCCATATCAATGGCGCCCTGGTGATGCGGAAGCATCATTGCGACGAAGTCGCGGTCGACGTCGCCGGACGGCTTGACCATCATGCCCGCCATCATCCGGTCCATCGCGGCAGATACCATGCTGGCGTAGCCATCGGCGGGGGCGGCCGCGACTGCGCCGGTGAGCATGGCCGAAGCAGTCAGACCCAGCATCCAATTTCGTCTACGCATAAGCCTCCGGCGCATCAGTCTCGAAAGCGTAGACGACGCCCGTCGGGGTTTATTCCATGGGTGCAGTCATTTTATCGATCTTCACCAAGACATATGGTCCCTTCGCAACCCTGCGGTTGGTTGACCAGGTCGCCGTCGGACATCATATGCTCGGGCACGGCGATGGATTTCCGCCGGGCCATTCGGCCGAACCGCCCTCGCAAGGGCCGATGATTCCTACCAAGCGCCGCAAGGCAGCAAGGAGGAATCGTGCGCGCGACATTTCGCAATCTCTACGACCAGTTCAACATGGCAGCGTTCATTCGCGATCGCCGCACCCATGCCATGTCGGTGCTGCGGTGGGCTTTGATCCTGGTCCCGATGGCCGCAACGGTGGGAACGCTCTGCGCGGCCTTCTTGTGGAGCCTCGATGCCGTGACCCGGCTTCGCTTTGCCTTTCCCTGGCTGCTCTACCTGCTGCCGATCGGCGGGTTCATGGTCGGACTGCTCTACCATCTGACAGGGCGCTCGGTCGAAGGCGGTAACAACCTCATCGTCGAGCAAATCCATGAACCGGGGGGCGGTGTGCCGCTGCGCATGGCCCCGCTCATCTTCTTCGGCACGGTCGTGACGCACCTGTTCGGGGGATCGGCGGGGCGTGAAGGCACCGCCGTGCAATTGGGCGGCAGCCTTTCCAGCGGCTTCGGCCGCGCACTCAAGCTGGATGCGGAAGCGACACGCATCCTGCTGATGACCGGAATCGCGGCGGGCTTTGGCGCGGTCTTCGGGACGCCGATCGCGGGCGCGGTCTTCGCGCTGGAGGTCCTGGCGATCGGCCGGGTCGAGTATCGTGCGCTAGTACCATGCTTGGTCGCGGCACTGGTGGGTGACTGGACCTGTCTTTCCTGGGGCATTCATCACGGCGCCTACCATGTCGATGCGATGGTGCCGGTCGACGCGTCGCTCGTCTCAAAAGCCAGCCTCGCGGGCGTCGTATTCGGATTGGTCGGGCTGGCCTTTGCAGAGGCCAACCATGCGCTCGGCGGATGGCTGAAGCGCGTGATACCCTATGGCCCACTACGACCCGTTATCGGTGGTTTGGCCGTGATCGCGCTGGTCTGGCTATTTGGCACGCAAGATTATCTCGGCCTAGGCACGCTGGCGGCAACGCCGGGTGGCCTGACCATTGCCAGCTTCTTCGGCTCCAATACGTACCCGTGGAGCTGGGCGCTGAAGCTGCTTTTCACCGTCGTCACCCTAAGTGCCGGCTTCAAAGGCGGGGAGGTGACCCCGCTGTTCTTCATCGGCGCGGCGCTCGGCAATGCGCTCGCGCCCGTATTTGGAGTGCCGACGGGGGTGTTCGCGGCGATCGGCTTCGTCGCGCTGTTCGCGGGTGCAGCCAACACGCCGCTTGCCTGCACCTTCATGGGGATCGAATTGTTTGGCGCGACCTATGCCGTGCCGATCGCAGTCGCGTGCTTCGTCGCCTACCTCTGCTCAGGCCACAACGGCATCTACCTGTCGCAGCGCGTCGCTGTACCAAAGGTACCTGCCGCACACCTCACACCCGACGCGACCCTGCGCGATGCCCGCACGCACCGCGCTTCTCGCCGGCGCACGCGCGCCTGATCCTGTTTCCTGTCGAAAGCCCGTCATGCCCAACCGTTTCACTGTCCATCACCGCGAAGTCGGGATGCTGCGCATCTATCTAAAACCGTCCGACAAGATCGGCCCGCGTCGCTTCTGGGGGGCAAAGCCGCTCTATCGTGAGCTGATTCGCACCGCGAAGGCGGACTGCATCATCAACGCCGTCGCGCAAAATACCCATTACGGCTTCAGCAATCACGAATCGATCCGGGAGAACGGCTCGGAAATTGCCGATCCGCATCTGACGATCTGTGTCGAACTGGTCGGCGATCACGATCAGCTCGACCTTTTCTGTCGCCGGCATGGAGATCTGCTCGGCGACAAGGTGATCGTCTACAAACGACTGGAGCATTGGACTATCACGCGCAAAACTGAGCTAACCAGAGCCTGATTGGCGTTCCCGTAAAGGAACGGCTGCTCGGAAGCTCGCCGCCTCGATCGCGCTGACGGACGCCTGCGGCTTTCGATTTCCCGATATCTGTTCCCAATTGCTCTTTCCCGAAATGGCCAGTCGGAGACGGAGAAACGGGAAGATCTCGCTTAACGAATGGCCGTTACTGGGCGCCCGGATCGCCAGCGTGAACGTCCGGGTGTGGGCGGTCCTGCACTAGCGGATTTGCACCGCGACGACCGTGAACAACGCTGCCGCAACACCGTCAGCGGCGCGCTTCGAACCAATCGGCCGCATCCTCCCCGTAAAGCAACAGGATCGCCAACGCTTCCATCGCGAGCTGCAAAGCCGAGGTTGCGATGATCGCAGTATCATGCTGCGCCAGCGGTTGGATCAGCCCAGATCCGCGCAAAAACGCAAAGCTCGTCACGACGCCGAGAAGCCAGCGTAGAGCCAGCGCACTGCGAGCAGCGCGAGACGCCGACAAGACCACCAGTAACATCAGGAACAAGGCCAGCCCCAGGCCGACTGCCCGGATCGCCTGGATCCGCATGACCAACGTCGTCATCGCCTCGGGTGCGATCGGAAAGGCGAAGCTCATCGTGCGTGTGGCGTAGTACGCCAGTGCCGCCGAAAACATCAGACTGATCGCGAACAAGACTGCGAACAACCGGATCGAGAGGGATGTCGCCAAATTGCCTGCTCCAGACGCGTGGCCCTATGCCACGTTGGAGCGCGGTTTAGCCCCTAAGACCTTCCTAGCATTTAACAGCCGCGTAGAACGCGCCTTCCCTGCAGCCATCGGACAATATCGTCGATCGAGGCAACGGATGCATTTGAGCGCGTTGCCGGGTGGTTGAATTCGACAGTCCGGTATTCCGCTGCACTACCGCCCGGTGCGCACGACTGAAACGCTGTACTGCGGGGTGAGCGCGCAGTCCGAGGGCGCCGTGCCGAACGCCGCGTGGTCCAGGCAATTTGCCGCAGATGCGAAGTTCGCCGCGATCGCGGCCCTCACGATTCCGTTGTCGCGCATCGACGCGTCCACGCCGCCGCCGTGGGCAGACGTGGTGATCTCTCGATCAAACAAAGTCTGCCCGTTGTCGACCCGCTCCAGGCGGTAGTGAAGCGTCACGCTCGTCGTGTTGCCGCTGCCGATGTGGAACGGCGTCTTGTCGCCCAGCCATGACACCACGAGCCGCTTACGCCCGGCTGCAGGCGCTGGTGCGAGGAGATTCATCTGGCGGAAGGTTTCGCTCAGCGCTGCATTGATACTGGAACGCTTGGCCGCCGCTATGAAGTTTAGTGCCGAACTCTTTACGGTGGCGGGAAGGCCCTGAATCTCGCCGATCGTGACGTCGTGGAACAAAGGGTGCGACGATCCGACGGGTGTGGGTGCCTCCGGTGCAAAGGGGAGCCCGATGGCCACCATGGAAATATCGTTCGACGATTTGGCGGGGGGAGCATCGATCGGCCCGACGTCGGCGGAAGCCGCCTGCCGGATCGCAAGCGAGATGCTCCGCGCCTTACCCCTATAGACGCTGACGCCCGCCTGCACGGTGATGCCTTTGCCCAAGTTCCAGACGGTGAAATCATCCTTCTTGTAGTCGCCCGGTCCAGGGTCTGCAGCGCCAGCGTTCAACCCCGGCCCAACGGTGGCCGCGATGTCACGGCCGGTAAGGCGAGTACCCGCGGTGCCCGTCACCTGGCAAACGGCGGTGAAAGCACCGGCGGTGTCGTGGGTGAGGACCAGCATCATGCCACCCTTGCTGAACACATGGGGGAGCATCATCGGCCTGTTGCCGATCGTCGCTACCGAGGGCACCGCGCGCTCGATCCACCCGCGCGCGACGGCCGCTTTCGCAATGGCATTGAAGTCTGGAAAGCTGCCGCGGCAGGTCTCGTTGAATGCCTGGAGATAGACGGAAGGACTCGGCTCGGGGACGTCGGCCGCCGCGGCTGTCGCGTAAAGGACCGAGATGGCCGTCAATCGGGATGCGCGCAGCATGAGGGGCATGATCATCTCCTGTACCTCTGGAGGGCGCTAAACCTTCATCCTTACGATCCGTTGAACAGGCGAACGGTTTTCGTGGCGCGGTCATCGCCATGATGTAGCGAGGCGCTGCGTAGCCGCCGAACGGGGGCTACGCGGGTTTTGCTTCAATCCTCCAACCACACGGCTGTGATCTCGCCCTTATGCCCCGCCGGCGCCAGCACGGCGCGCAGGGCGTCCAGCAAAGGTGGCAGCGCCTGCATGAAAGCGTAAGGCGGATTGACGATGAAAAGGCCCGCGCCGTTATAAATGCCGGGCTGATCGTCATCGTACAACCAATGTTCCACCCCCAGCAATTTCGGGATGCCGAGCTTGCGTAACTGCGCCTTCCAGCGCGAATGCGTGGCGCGGTCTTTCAGCGGATACCAGATCACCGTCACGCCATGCGCCCATTTGCGGTGAGCGGCGGCGAGCGTGGCCGTGATACGGTCGCGCTCATCGAGCTGCTCGTACGGCGGGTCGACCACTACCACGCCGCGCGCGGTCCGGGTCGGCAGCATCGCCAGCCAAAGCTCGTAGGCGTCGCGCTCGTGCACGGCAGCGGATGTGCCGCGCATCACGCCGCGCAAGGTATAGGCGTCCTTGGGATGTTTTTCGTTCAGGATCAGGAAATCCTGCGAACGCAGAAGCTGCGCCAGAACCCGTGGCGAGCCGGGGTAGAAGTGCGGCTCGGCCCCGGCGTTCACTGCCTGTACTGCGGCGCGGTAGTCCTCCAGCAGCGGGTTCGGGTCGACAAAGGCCCGCAGCACGCCCTGCGTGGACTCGCCGGTGCGCTGGGCATCCTCGCCGCCAAGGTCGTACAGCCCGCAGCCGGCATGGGTATCGATCAGGGTCAGCGCGCCCGGTTTTTGCTGCAAGACCCGCACGAGGGCGATCAGCAGGCTGTGCTTGACGACATCGGCACTATTTCCGGCATGAAAGGAATGGCGATAATTCATTGCGATTCAAAATCCTGACGATCTACCTGCATGCGTCCCGCTGGGTGCGGTTGCCGAGCGCGAGGCGACCGAAGCAACTGATCCCGTGCCAGTATAAAGTCAGGCGGAAACCTTCAACGCACTTCTGAGCGAGGCTTCAAGCCCGCATTGGCGGTCGTCACCAAGGTCGGAGAGGCGAGGCCCCGACAGAGGCGCCGACCCAGTAGCGGACATTCCCCTCCCTGCCCCCAACTCGTTTTGGCGCGGATCAATCGCGACATCGGATACCGCGCCGAACTCCGAAGACGATTCGACTTGCGTCGGAGGCAGGCAGTCCGTTGCACGCCGGCTGATGTTGCCATCAGTCGGCGTGCAACGGCAGCCGATCACGCGGCTACGGGGACGGAATAGTCCATCGCGGCAAGATCGGTGAGCAGATCGGGACCGGTGGGCTTCCACCCCAGCCGCGCCTGCGTCCAATTACTCGATGCGATCATATCGAGTGCGGCAAAGGGCGCCATCCAGCCGAAGTAACGCTCGACCTCGTCCTGTCCGACTGATCGGACCGGCAGTCCGGTACCTTTGCCGATCGCCTCGGCGATGGTGCGCGCATCGACACCCTCTTCTGCCGAAGCGTGGTATCTTGCGCCTAGCTCGCCGCGCTCAAGAGCCAGAACGTAGAGCTTGGCGACGTCGCTGACGTGCGCGGCGGCCCAGCGCGTGGTACCCTCGCCTAGATACGCCATCGCTCCGGCACGGCGCGCCTCCGCGATCAGCGGCGTGATCAACCCGGCCTTGGTGGTGTCGTGCACCTGTGGCAGCCGAATGGTGCGTACGTCGATGCGCCGGGCGATCAGCGCCGCGGCGGCGAGTTCGGTGACGATCCGCGGATTGGCGTGGAGCGGGTTGAGTACGTCCTCGGTCGCAGGACCGCCGTTCCGCGGGGTGCCGATGCCGATCCCCGAGGTGATCAGGATCGGCTTGTCCGTCCCCGCGAGCGCATCGCCCATCGCCCTGATGTTGCGTTCGTCCTTTGCGGTGTTCGCGACGAAGGCTTCGAAATTGTGGTCGAACGCGCAGTGAATGACCGCGTCGGCCGCAGCCACGCCGCTGGCGAGCGTCTCCGGCCGTTCAAGGTCGCCACGATGAACTTCGGCGCCAGCCCGCTCGAGCTGCTGGGCACCGGCGTCGGACCGCGTGAGCCCGAGCACGTGGTGGCCGCGGCCGAGGAGCTCGGGGATGACGTGGGAGCCGATAAAGCCGGTCGCACCTGTCACAAAAACACGCATGGGGAATCTCCTTGTTGCCTGGCGACCATATTCAACCCCTCGTCTACGTGTTAAAGTAGTGAGCTTATCGTGGTATAAAGTTCAACAGGATCGATCATGGCCAGCGACGTGCCCAATCCGCTCGGGACCTATCTGCGGGATCGCCGTACTCGGCTCGACCCTGCGGCGTTCGGGTTTGCCGGCGGACGGCGCCGCACGCCCGGTTTGCGCCGCGAGGAGGTGGCAAGCCGCGCGAACATCAGTCCAACCTGGTACACCTGGCTCGAGCAGGGCCGCGGCGGCGCGCCATCGGCCGACGTCCTCGATCGCATTGCGAGAGGGTTGATGCTCACCGAACCAGAGCGCGAGCACATCTACATGCTCGGCCTCGGACGTCCGCCGGAGGCACGCTACCAGCCTGTCGAAGGGATCACCCCGCGGCTCCAGCGCGTGCTCGACGGGATGGTGCTGAGCCCGGCGATCATCAAGACGGCGATGTGGGACGTGGTGGGCTGGAACCGAGCGGCCGCGGTGCTGCTGACCGACTATGCCAAGCTGCCGCGGGAGGGACGCAACATCCTGCGGCTGATGTTCGGCAGCGACCATGTCCGTGCCCGCAACGCCGACTTCGACAGCATCGCCCGCTTCGTGGTGGGTGCGTTTCGCGCCGATGTGGCCCGCGCGGGTGCCAGCACCAGCGTCGAGGTCACAAAGCTGGTCGCCGAACTGTCCCGGCTCAGCCCGGAGTTCGCGGCGATGTGGGAGGACAACGATGTGGTCGCCCATGGCGACGGGGTGAAGCGCATCCATCATCCGGATGCGGGGCTGCTCGCGATGGAGTTCTCGTCGTTCGCCGTCGAGGGACGACCGGAGCTTGGCATGATCATCTACAACCCCGCTTCGGCAGACGATGCCGAGCGGCTGCGCGTGTTGCTGAACGGTGCCGGCGACTGAATGGAATTGACGACGCCGGCGCGGGTCACGAAAACGCAGGCGCTGACGGATGCGGAAGGTTGGCAATGGAAAAGATCGGCTTTGGTGGCGGGTGCCATTGGTGCACCGAGGGCGTGTTTCAGGCGCTCAAAGGCGTTTATCAGGTGGATCAGGGATTCATCCAATCCGAGGCCCCTTGGGACACATGGGCTGAGGGCGTGCTCGTGAGCTTCGATCCCGCGGCCATAAGCCTGGCGACGCTCGCCGAAGTCCATCTCAGGACCCATTCGGCGAACGGGACCTACTCCCCCGGCGGGAGGTATCGAAGTGCGATCTACGTCGTTGATGCGGAACAGCGCGAGACAGCCGCACGGACGATCGCACGGTTTTCATCGGAGTCGGGCAAAGGTCCCCGGACGCTGGTTCTTCCGCTCGTCGGTTTCCGACCCTCTGAAGCACGCTACCAAAACTACTATCGGACTGATCCAGACAGGCCGTTCTGTCGCCGCTACATCGATCCCAAGCTGGACTATATCCGGCACCATTTCGCCGATGTTGCCCTCCCCGATGCCGCGGGGCACCAGGCATAAGCGGCGACGTGCCGCTCGCCCGGTTCGGCCGTCCCTTCACCTCAGTCGTTCCACCGATACAGGGTGTCCAGCGGTCCGATTAACCTGTCGAATTGACTGAAATTTAACCCCAAAACGGCATCCATGCGATGCGCTCCTGGGGGAGCCCCAGGGAGTGATGTTGATGCCGCATGGTGATGGCGTGCTGCCGCGTTGGGCTGTCACGCGCTGGCTGGTCGAGTGTGCTGGTGAAGTTCCGGCTGAAATCCGCCCTTCACTCGTTCAGGGGTTGTATGGATCACTCCCGATCTTTCTGGGCGGGGTGTTCAACACCATTCTAGTCTCCTCGATCGTGGCTACCCGTCTTCCCAAACCCGCGTTCCTGCTCTGGGCAGCGCTGGAGGTCGGCTTGGCGGCGCTGCGCCTGCCGCTGCTTATCAAAGGAGCCCGCGCCGCGAAGAGTGGAGGCCGCGCGCATATCGACCTATACATATTGGCTGCGGTATGTTGGGCTGCCTCGGTAGGCTATGGGTGCTTCATTACCGTGCTGAGCGGTGACTGGCTCGCCGCAACGCTCGTCGTCCTCTCCGCGGCGGCCATGACGGGCGGCGTAGCATTTCGGAACTTTGCCGCCCCTCGGCTCGTGACGACCATGATCCTTCTCAGCCTCGGGCCGTGCGCCATCGCCGGGGTCATATCCGGCGAACTGATCATGCTCGCGACGGCATTCCAGATTCCGATGTACATCTACGCCATGACGCATGCCGCCTATCGTCTGAACGCCATGCTGGTCCAGACCATGCGGTCCGAGCGCGAGAACGGACGTCGCGCGCGGCATGACACCCTGACAGGCTTGTTGAACCGTGCGGGCCTCGAGGAAGTCGTCGCTCGCCGCGCAGGCACGGCTACGGGCGCCACGCTCTTCTACATCGACCTCGACGGCTTCAAAGCGATCAACGACAGGCTCGGCCATGCGGCGGGCGATCAACTTCTCGTCGAAGTCAGCGATCTGATGAGACAGGTGACCCCTGCAACGGACGTCGTCGCCCGGATGGGAGGCGACGAATTTGTCATTCTCGCCGACGAGACGGACGCTGCCACCGCTCGTCAAACCGGACAGCGTCTCATCGACACGCTGTCCAGCACGTCATTCTTGTTGAACGAAACCGCGGTGACGGTCGGTGCGAGCGTAGGCATCGCGATAAAATCGGATGCTCAGTCGGACTTCTCGACCTTGCTGCTCGAGGCGGACAGGGCCTTGTACGATGCAAAGCTAAAGGGACGCTCCAGCGCTGTGCTCGCTCCCGTCACGTCGCCGAGCCTATACGTCGCCTCCGATCAAGGCTTTGACGTCCAATCCAGTAGATCGGCAGCATGCTGAAACGGCCACCTGCGACAGACCACGGCTAAGCGGTGCTAGGGAACCTCGAAAGTGGTCGGGGTCGGGCAAGGTCCCGCCGTGGCACGCGAAACCCTGGCGCCCGTCAACGTGCTTTTTACGGGCGTGCGTCGGAAAAAGTCACGGACACTTTCTCAGGTCTGATATTGATCGGTCATCGTCGAGCCCGCGCATTACGGACGACCGGCTCCAGCGTCACCAGCGCGACGTCGTTGCTGCGCATAGGTATTGCGACAAACGCGCTGCCGCGCGCGTCGATCTTCACCACCTTGTCCTGCTCGGGCAGATCCGCGGTCGCCTGTTGGAGACGACCGAGTTGCGCGGCGTCGAGCGCCTTGGGCATTCCCATGTCGATGTACAGCGAGAGCGGATCGTTGCGCCGATAGCCGGTCTTGCGCACCACCAGCCGGTACGTGCCGGCGGGCACGTGTGCGAAGCGGAATGCTACCGGCTTGCTTGCGGTGGCCGGCACCTGCCGGGTGTAGAACGGCTTGTTGCTGACTGTCTGGACCGGTTGCTGCCAGTCCCAGACCAGCGCGGCGATCCGGCGACCATCGGTGGCCGCCATCGCATGGCCGTCGGTCACCGGGATCGTCCGGCCCTGCAACGCATGCAGGTATTTATACGCGAACCACGCGGGTTTGCGGATGCCCTCGCGGTTCATCAACCCGAAGCCGCCATGGAACGGAGTCGGCGGCGGTCCGGGCTCCTCGAACAGGTCGGTGTAGGTCCAATAGCTCATGCCCTGCGCCAGCCCTTGCGACTGCTTCAGCTTGGTGAGGATGTAGGGTGCGCTGATGTAGCTGTCGTGGACGAAGTCGCGCGGCGTGTAGCTCGTGCTCCACTCGGTGAAGAACAGCGGCAGGCCGGGATAGGCCGACGCTTCGATCTGCGCGCGGACGTTGCGCACGTCGCCGATCACCGCGTCGGGCGACGGCGAGAGCTTGGTATCCTGCTTGCCGTCCTCGTCGAGAAAACCGCCGTCGACGCCGTAGGTGTGCGTCGTGACGAAATCGATCGGCACGTTGGTCAGCTTGGTGAACTTCAGGAGCTCGGGCACCCAGGCGGCGCCCGCGGTCGACGGCCCGCCGACCCGCAGCGCGGGATCGATCGCCTTGATCGTCCGCGCGGTGTTGGCATAAAGATCGAAATACGCATGCTGATCCGCCTTCTCCCAGAAGCCCGCGAGATTGGGCTCGTTCCAGACCTCGAAATACCAGCGCCGCACTTCTTCGCTGCCATAGCGCTGGCGGACGTGGCGGACATAGGCGTCGATCAGGTCGCGCCACAGTTTCGGGTCGGGATGCGACGTGTTGCCCTTCCAGTAGAAGATCGTCTGCTCCGACGTCCGCATCGCATTGGGCGTGAAGCCGAGCTCGACGAACGGGCGGATGTGCTTGGCGAGCAGCGCATCGTACAGCTGGTCGATCCTGGTCCAGTCGTAGAAGATCCTGCCATCGGTCTTGCGCACCGTGCCGAGCACATCGTGGAAGATGTCGTGGAAGCGGATGTAGCGGAAGCCCAGTTCGTCTACCGCGGTCTTGAGCTGCGCCTGGCTGTCGCTGCGCATCAGCGTGCCGGGAAAGTCGGACCCGACCGACAGATCGAACGCGCGATCGACCGGTGCCGCCGCCTTGGCGACATCGATGCTGACGGTCCGCTGAGGCTCGGCGGGTTCGGCCGACACGCCCGACGGCAATGCAACGACCGCGACCGCCGCCATGAGTGCCCACCGCATATCCAAATCCCCCGCCGTCTTCTGTCGTCTAGCTACCGTAGTGGTAGCGCAATCAGTTGCTCAACTAAGCCAGTCCGGTAAGCCCGCGACCGTCGATCCGCAGGACCGGCACGAACGGGCTGCGACCGCGCGTCAGGTCGACGTGGAGCCCGGCGCGATCCTTGCGGTGCGCGCAGGTGCTGCCGCCGAGCAACGTCACGCGCTCGATCGCCGCACCCTTCAGCCGACCGCTGCCGAGCGCGGCAATCGACACGGAGCCTTCGGGTTTGCCGAGGACGAGCGCGTACAAGGCGCCCTTGTTGGTCGTGAAGCGGATGTCGCGCGACGTGAACTGGCCCTCACTACCCTCGTTCTGCATCCCTTCCTGAACCTTGGTCGGCCCCTCGCCATAGATCCGCCACGGCCGCGAGCCGAAGATCGCCGCGTCGTTGATCGCCATCCAGGCGGCCATCCCGTCGAGGATGCGCTCCTCCTCGCCGTCGATCGAACCGTCGCCGGGCTGCGGGATCGAGAGCAGCAGATTGCCGTTCTTCGACACCACGTCGGCGAGCCGCTGGATGACCTGTTCAGCGGTCTTGTAGCTTTTGTCGTTGAGCCGCGCGACGTTGTAGAACCAGTCGCCGATGCAGGTATCGGTCTGCCATGGCTCGTCCCACAAATGATCGGTGAAGCCGCGCTCAACGTCCTGGACGATTCCGAACCGCTCGTTCGGCTTTAGCATCTTGCCCGTCAGGACCACGTCGATCTTGCCGTGCCAAGCGATCGAGCGGTTGTAGTAATCCGCCGCCGCCTGCAGCCCGATCGGACCGAACGGCAGGCCGTAATCGTCGAAATAGCAGAAGTCCGGCCGGTATTTCTCGACGAGGTCTGCCTGCCGCAACAGCCACTTCGCGGCGTAGCCCGGATGCCCCGGCGGCCCGGTCTCGACCCACTGCCCATCATGCGCATCGTGCCACGCGTTCATCGCCGCGATCGTGTCGATCCCGGCGGGGAGCACCGCATGCGCGCCGGTGTAGAGTTGCTGTGGATCGAGCCCGTCCCACCAGGTGCCTCGCCCGTCGCTCGCGCGGCGTGTGAACGCGTCGTAGCGCTGGCCCTTCCGCGGGCCCACGGGGTCGAAGCCATAGGCGGTCTGGTACCAGTGCCAGCTGTGCGCGGCATGGTTGGAGACGCCGAACTTCAGTCCGGCGCGCCGTGCCGCGCCCGCCCAGGTGCCGACGATGTCACGCTTCGGCCCGACCCGCAGCGCGTTCCAGGCGTGATACCGGCTGTCGTAGCAATCGAGATTGTCGTGATGGCAGGCGAGCGACACGAAATACTTCGCGCCAGCGCGCTTGTACCGGTCGATCAGCGCGTCCGGATCCCAGCGCGCCGCGGTCCAGCGGTCGAGGATATCCAGCATGCCGGTTTTGGTCGGGTGACCATAGGTCTTCAGGTGATGCTCGTAGGCCGGATGGCCCTGCATGTAGAGGAACCGGCCGTACCAGTCGCCCTGCTCGGGCACCGACTGCGGCCCCCAATGCGACCAGAGGCCCAGCTTCGCATCGCGAAACCAGTCGGGATAGCGATAGTGATCGACCAGCGACTCCCAGGTCGGCTTCACCGGCCCGCGCGCGAGGCCCATCGGGCTTTGCGCCAGCGCGTGCGTCGCCGGGCCGATCGCGGCGAGCCCCGCCAGCACGCCGCGTCGGTCGAGCGTCATGCTCATCGCCCGCCGATCGAGGTACGGACGGCGGCGAGCGCCAGCGGACGCATCACCGCATAACCCGCAGGCGTCGGATGGACGCCGTCGCTCGCCAGCCCCGGCTTCATCGCGCCATCCTTGGTCGCCAGCGCGGCATAATAGTCGACGAAGACGAAGCCGTTGCGGCGGGCATAGGCCTGCAACCACGCGTTCAGCGCGCGGACCTGCGGCACCGGGCGTTTGTCGGGGCTCCACGGAAACGCCGCCGCAGGAGGGACCGACGCGAGGATCACCTTGATCCCGTGCGTGCGCGCGAGTTCTGCCATCGTTTCGATATGGCCCTGCACCGTCGCCATCGTCGCCGCGCCGGTGTTTCCGGCGATGTCGTTGGTCGCGGCCATGATGTGGACCGCACGCGGCTTGAGCGCGATCACGTCTTGTCGGAAGCGGACCAGCATCTGCGCGGTGGCCTGCCCGCCGATCCCGCGATCGACGAGCCCGTCGGTGAACAGGTCGCGATCCGCGCCGATCCAGTTGTCGGTGATCGAGTCCCCCATGAACACCACACGCACCGGTTTGCCCGACGCCAAGACCTCGCGGTTCTGTGCCTGGTACCGGCACAGCTGCCCGAAATCGCGCGTCAGCATGTGGAGCTTCCACGCCTGCCACCCAGCACCATCGCTCGGCTTGGAATGCGACGGACACGGATCGGCGACGATCCCCACCGGATCGCTGGCATAGGGATCGCCGGGTACGTCGACCTGCGCGAACACGGGGCTCGACACCACCGCAAGCGACAGCGCGAGCCTGCGAAGACCCCTCGCGCCGATCATGGCCGGCCGACGATCTTGACCAGCCCGGCCACCGCTTGCCCGGTCGGCAGCGGACCCGATGCGGTCAGCCGCCCAGCGCGGTCGTCCCAGTGCAGCGCGGATTTTACACCGCCGCCACCCGTCTTGCCGGCGCCTTTGCCCTCACGATAGGCGTTGGTCACGCCGTCGTCGTCATAGAGCGTGAAATTGCCGTCCGCGCCCGGATAGACGCGGATTTCCGACAGCTTCTGCGCGGTCGCGGTGCTCGGCACCTGGACGCCCATCGGGATGATCGAGCCCGCCCGCACGAACAGCGGAATCCGCGAGATCGGCGCGACAGCGTCGATCGTCTGCCCACCGCTGTGTCGCGCGTTGGTCCAGTAATCATACCAGTCCGCGCCTGCGGGCAGATAGACCGAGCGGTGCGTCACGCCCTGATCGGTGACCGGCGCCACTAGGAAGGCCGACCCGAACATGTATTCGTCGCCCATATTGGCGACCTTGGGATCGTTCGGGAAATCCATGAACAGCGCGCGCATCATCGGCGCGTTGGTCTCGTAGGTCTTGCGGCCAAGCGCGTAGATATACGGCATCAGCGTATAGCGGAGCCGCAGGAAATCGGCGAGCAGCGGTTCCGCCGCCGTGCCGTATTCCCACAGCGCGGTGCCGGGCCGCTGGCCGTGGATGCGCAGCGTCGGGGTGAACACGCTGTACCCGAACCAGCGCACGAACAGCTCGGGATAGTCGGTATACCCCGGCGCCATCGCGGTCGCGCCGGCGGGATCGACCAGCACGGGGCGTTCGGCCTTGGGTCCGTTCGGCCATTGCCAGCCGCCGATATCGCTGCCCCAATAGGGAATGCCGGTCGCGGTGAAGTCGAGGCCGGTCGGCACCTGCCGCTTGAGCGCTTCCCAAGTCGCCTGGATGTCCGACGACCAGAACAGCGCGCCGTTGCGCTGTGCGCCCAGATAGGCGGCGCGCGCGAGGATCAGGTTGCGCATCGTCGGGCGATCACGCGCCGATCCTTCCGCGACGCTGGTCGTGTGCAGCAGCGGGAAGACGTTGTGATAGCGATCGCCCGACCCGATCGAGAAATAATGGCCGTCGGGGACGAGGTCGGGCTCGGTCTCGTCGAGCCAGATCCAGTCGAACCCCTGCGAGACGATGTTGTCGCGGATCCGGTCCCAATACCAGGCACGCGCGTCGGGGTTGGTCGTGTCGATCAGCCCACCGGTCCGGTCCGAGCGGATCGGCAGGCCGTTGACGACGCTGCCGTCCTTCTCGTGGAGCAGCCAGCCCTTGTTCGACAGCATATCGAAATAGCGCGATTCGGGTTCGTAGCGCGGCCACACGCTGATGATCGAGTGCATCCCCATCGCCTTCAGCTTGGCGTTCATTCCCTTGGGGTCGGGGAAATAGGTGTGGTCGATGTCCATCTGGCCCATCCGGGTCCAGTGGAACCAGTCTAGCACCATGGCGTCGAGCGGCAGGCCACGACTGCGATAGCCCTCGGCGACCCCCAACAGCTCGGCCTGCGTCTCGTAGCGCGCCTTGCTCTGCAACAGCCCGAACGCCGCCTTGGGCGGTAACGGCGTGGCGCCGGTCAATCGTGCATAGCCGGCGTAGAGCTCGTCGGTGGTCTTGCCCGAGATCACGAAGAACGACACGCGCTCGCCGACGTTCGATTGCCAGTGCGTCGAGCCGTGGAGGCCGGGCGACACGGTAGTCTGCGACGGATTGTCCCAGACGATACCGTAGCCCTTGTTGGTCACCATGAACGGCACGCAGACCGTCTCGCCCGCGGGCGCATCGTAATTATGCCGGCAATCGATCGTCCGGCCGCGCAGGTCGAGCACGCCCTCCTGGTTCTGGCCGAGCCCGTAATAATGCTCGTCGGTTGGCGCCGCGAACTGCGCACCGACGCGGAACGTCTTCTCGTCGTTGACGGTGTGCGGCGCCATCTCCCAGCCCGTCATGCGGGTCAGCAATGTGCCGTCGGCGCCGCGGACGGTTACCGCGACGGGCGGCAGCGACGGCGCGAAATAGCGTTCCATCTGGCTCGGCGCCTTGGGCCAAGGCTGCGCCTCGACGGTCAGCGCCAGCGCGGACGAGGTGAAGACATCGGCGCCGGCGTCGCTACGCCGTGCCCAGCCTGCCGCGTCGGGCTTGGCGTTCGGTCCCGGCCCCGGTGCTGCGGTGGCCTCGGCGCGATCGGTCGAGATCGTCACGCGGACGATGTTCGGCGCGTATGCCTCGACCGCGACGAAGCTGCCGTTGCGCTCGACCGTCGCGATCGGATCGGCCCAGGCCGCGGTCGAGACCAGCAGCGCCCCCAACGAGAACAGGCCGCCGACGCGGCGTGAACGAAACGCGCTCGTCGGCACGGAAGATATCGGTCGCATATGCTTGTCCTCTCCTTCGGCGGTAGGCCCGCCGACTGGTATCGCTACCCTAAATGAAATTCTCGTCATGCAAAGGCCGCTTGCCGACGGTTGTGTGCGGTCGCTCAGCGGTAATGGCCCATCGTCACCTTGAGCACCTGCGGCCGGTCGAGCAGATTGAGACCATAGTCGGTCTGGTCGCCGTTCCACACGCGCGCCATCACCCAGCGCCCGTTCTGGAAGCCGCCTTCCTCGACGCGCACCACCATGCCGCCGGGCTTGCCGTCGGCGCCGTCGATGTTCACGCGGACATGATCGCCGACCAGCAGGAACTCGTCGGCGGAGAGTTGCGCGACCGCGACGCCGCCGATCGGTTCGTTCGCCCAGGGCGCGGGATCAGACTTGAGCCAGGTCCAGTCCTTCATCCCGAACTGCCATTCACCCCAGCTCGCGCTGACCTTCCAGCCGCCCATCCGGGTCGAGACCATCGCGCCGTCATCGGGCTTGGCAGCGCCCCAGGTCGGCCGTTCGAACGCGATCCGCGCCCAGTCGCGCATGATCGAGCCGAACATCCGATAGGCGAGCGCCAGCGGTTCGAGCGTCTTGTCGTCGAGATCGCGCGCGCCGAGCGGGTAGTTGAAATAGCCGGTGTCATCGAGCCCGAACGGCGAATAGCCGATCGCGCCGCGCCCCATCGCCGGGTAGACGAAGCGGTGGAAGTCGCGCGCGTTGCCGATCTCGGGGACCATCAGCGCGTTGTCGGGCCGCGCGTATTTGTCGAGATACTGGACGACGTTGCCGGCGTCGCGATCGTAGATGTCGGGTGCCTGGAAATCGATATGCGGCGCCGCCGCCTTCCAGATGTCGAGTACGTCCTGCTGCGGCCCACCGCTCGCGACGCCGTCGGGATCGGGTACGTTCGACGGTCCCGACAGGCTGGCGTTGACGTACATCGGCAACGGCTTGACCGCCTTGCCCGCTGCCGCGATCGCGTCGACATAGGCGGCGACGTACCAGCTGTTGAACGCGCGGTCGGCCTGCGCGCCGAACGCCTGCGCCCAGGTGCCGCGCTTGCCGGTCGCGCGGGCGAGCGCGGCGGGAATGGTCTGCGCGAACAGCGCGTTGCCGGTCGCCGAATAGTCGCGCGGATTGCGATAGCTGCCCGTCTCGTTCTCGGGCTGGACCAGGATCACGGTGTTCTGGCGATCATGGTCGCGCAGATATTCCATCACCTTCACGAACGCGCGCCGGTCCGCGTCGAGCGTCGCCTTGCCGTGCGCGCTGAGCACGCCGTGATCGCTGCCGTCGCGCGTCTTCATCCGCGGGAAGCGCCGGTTGTCGAGCTTCACCCAGTCGGGCGTGTACGCGAGATTAGTATTCTTCCACGTGCCGAACCACAGCAGCACCACCCGCTTGTCATGCCCCCGCGCCTGGTCGAGCAGCGCCTGGAGGAACGACAGGTCGAACTGTCCCTCGCGCGGCTCGACCTGCTGCCACGCGATCGGCACCTCGACGGTGTTCGCGCCGACCCGGTCGAGCACCGGCCACGCGGTCTTGAGCGCGTCGGGATAGTTGCTCGAATTGTTGACCTGCCCGCCCAGCATCGTGAACGGCGCACCGTCGACGATCAGCGCATGCCGGCCGTTGCGCGTCTCGATATGCGGGATCGGCGTGGCCTGACCTGGCGCGGCCTGCGCGAGGACGGGATGCGCGACGCCCAGCGCCGCGAGAACGAGAAGTCGCCGGATCATTGAACCTCCTTGGGGTCGCCGTAGAACAGGCCGCGCCCGTCCGTGCCGAGATAGACGCGGCCCTCGTGCCGCGGATCGCCCGAGACGACGCGGTAGCGGCCACCCCAGCGATGATCGTCATCGTCGATCCGCGACCAGCTCTGGCCGTCGTCGATCGAGCGCCAGACCCCGCGCACGCCGTCACGCGTACCGACCGCGAAGACCGCGTCCTTGCCGAGGCCATAGAGTTCGACGCTAAGCGTCTCGCTGGCAGGGACGAAACTGCTGCCATAGTCGACGCTGTGGAACAGGCGGTCGCCCGCCTGCAGCCACAGCGTTCCAGCGTGCCCCGGCACCGCCAGCAGCGCGCTCTGTGCTTCGCGCCCCTGCCGGCCGATCGCCCGAAGCTGCGCGGGCAGGCCGTGGCCGGCGACGGGCGCGAAACTGGCGGCGGCATCGCGCGACAGCAGCACCCGGCCGCGCTCGACATCGACCGCATAGAAGATCCGTGGGTCGCGCTTGTCGGCGACCGCCCGCGTCTTGCCCGGCAGTCCGCGCACCGGTATCCAACTGCGGCCGCGATCGCGCGTCACCTGCGGGATCGGCGTCGCGACCACCATCGCCGCCCCATCCGCCGACACCGTGATCGGCCAATCGCCGTTCAGGTCCTCGCGTCGGGCGGGCGTGCCCATCGGCGGCACGGTCACCATCGCCCAGGTCCGGCCGCCATCCTCCGAGCGCCCCAGCGAGCCATCGCGCGGCCGATCGAGATACAGGCTGCCGCTGCGCACGATCACGTTCGGCGCCATCCCGGCATAGTCGAGCGCGTTCGTGTTCGACATGTACGGGTTGACGAAGGTCGGCTGCGGCGACCGATCGAGAACGTCGTGGACGAAGCCCGCCAGATCGCCGAAACCCGAGATCAGCGGTGCGCCACCGGTCGGCGACACGAGCGTGATGATCGCGGTCTGCTCGATGCCGCGGACCCAGGGGGCCCAGTTGATCGTGCCCGGATTGGTCGCATTTCGCGCCGCATAGACGGTTGCCCCGGTCGTATAGGCGATCCGCGCGGAATCGAACGGGTCGATCGCCAGCCCCGAGATCCAGTGCCCGAAATCTGCGCCCTTGCCCTCGTGCAGCAGGAACGGCGTCGCCGAGACGTCGCGCCGGCTGCGCGGACCGAGATCGTCCCAGCTGCGGCCGTCGTCGTGGCTGATCCACACCGAGTCGCCGTGGCGATAGCGATCGACCGAGCTGACCGCGACGGTCCCGGTCTGGCGTCTCGATACCGCGACGCCAAGAAACGCGCCTTCCGCACCGGTCGCGCGCCAGGCGGCGGGGGTGACGTCGCGCCCGCGCCCGTCGGGGCCGTAGCGCCATACCGCCCCCGTCGCGATCCCGCTCGGTCCCAGACCGCTCGCATAGCCCACCCACAGCACGCCGCGGCGATCAACCACGCCCTTGCCGGCGAACAGCCGCGGCCCCTCCGCCGCATGCCACGTCAGTCCGGCGTCGTCGGAGCGGTAGAGATTGGCTGTGCCGGGATCCGCTACGCCTGCCCACAGCCTGCGCGAACCCCCGCCCGGACGCCCGCCCGGACGTCCACTCGTCGGGTCGATCGCCACGAACGAGACGCCGCCATGCGTTGTCCGCGAAGCCGGTTTGCCGAGCCCCGCGACCGGGAAACCGGCCACCTTCGCCCAGGTCGCGCCCGCATCGCTACTGCGCCACAGGCCATCATGGCGCGATCCGTAGAACAGCGTCCGCGTCTGGTTGGGATCGACCGCGAGCCGTTCGCCCATGCCCCGGCCATCCTCGTTGCCACCCATCGCGAACGGCACGGGGGTAGTCCGCCACGAACGCCCGCGGTCGGTCGACCGCAGGATCGCCGCGGGCTGGCGCGCGCCCACGCCTGCCGCCATGTAGACGATGTCGGCATTGCGGGGATCGGGCGCGATGCTCTCGATCCCCATATAGCTCGACGTCGCGGTGCCGTCCTGCAACGCCGACCAGCGCTGCGGCGCGTCGTCCCACCGGTACGCGCCGCCCATGTCCGTCCGCAGATAGGCGAGCCCGCGCTCGACCTCGCTGAACACGATGTTCGGCGCATAGCCGCCCGCCCCGACCGTGACGTTGGTCCAGCGATAGGGAACGGCATCCGGCGACCGGCTCCAGCCCGACGTAGACACCATGATCAGCAGCGCCACCGGTAGGCATTTAAGGCCGCGGCGTAGGGGGGCGATGCGGATCATGGCGCGATCGTCGCCGCGCAATGCTGCGCGATGAACTGCTCGTGCGTCGGCATCGCGTCGGCGGTCTTGCCGATCATGTCGCGAACATGGTCCATGAACCGCGCGGATTCTTCGGGTGGCAGCGCGGCGACCAGCGGATCCGTCGACACCGGACGCACCCCCTGCCCGAGCAGCACCGCGATCCAGCCATCGGGCGTGAACAGTTCGCCCTGTTCGCGGAACGTCCGTGCGTTGCCCGACCAGAGATCGAGCTTGGCTTGCAGCGTATCCGGGATCGTCATCGTCCGGCAGTGGTTCCAGAACGTCGAATCCGATCGCTCGGTCGCGTGATAGTGAAGGATGATGAAATCGCGAATCTGTGCATATTCGCGCAGCATCACGCGGTTATATTCGGCGATCTCGACACCGCCGAACCCGCGGTCCGGAAACAGCGCCATCAGCCGCGTGATACCCGACTGGATCAGATGGATGCTGGTCGATTCGAGCGGCTCGAGGAACCCGCCGGACAGTCCGATCGCAACGCAGTTCTTTTCCCAAAACCGCTCGCGGCGACCCGCGACGAACCGCAACTGGCGCGGCTCCGCCAATGGCTTGCCATCCAGCCCGGCGAGCAGCGCGCGCAGCGCGTCGTCGTCGTCGACATGGTCGCTGGCATAGACATGGCCGTTGCCGACGCGGTGCTGGAGCGGGATCCGCCACCGCCAACCGGCCGTCTCGGCGGTCGCGCGCGTGTACGGCGTCAGCGTTCCCAGCCGTTCGCTCGGCACCGCCCAGGCGCGATCGCACGGCAGCCAATGCTGCCAGCTCGTGAACGGCACCCCCAGCGCATCGCCGAGCAGCAACGACCGAAACCCGCTGCAGTCGATGAACAGCTCGCCGTCGATGCGGCGATCGCCGTCGAGCCGCAAACCGGTGATGAAGCCAGTCTCGGCATCGCGGTCGACCGCCGCTACGCGTCCCTCGACGCGCACGACGCCCGCTTCTTCGGCCATCCCGCGTAGAAACTTCGCGTACAGCGCGGCGTCGAAATGAAACGCATAGGACAGCGTCGACAAAACCGATTGCGGATTGCTCGCCGGGCGCGTGAACCGCCCTTTCCGCGCGGCGACCGCGGACAGGCAATAATCGCCGATCGGGCCCGGATCGCCGCCAAGGTTCGCCTGCCGCAACCACAGCTGATGGAACGAGACGCCCTCGATATCGCGGCCATGCGTACCGAACGGATGCAGATAGGAGTCGCCCAGCCGCCGCCAGTCGCGAAATTCGATCCCCAGCTTGAACGTCGCGCCGGTCGCGCGGACGAGCGCGTCCTCGTCGATCCCGAGCATCCGGTTGTAATCGCGCAGCGACGGGATCGTCGCCTCGCCGACCCCGACCGTGCCGATGTCCTCGGATTCGACCAGCGTCACCGCGACACCGGTCGCGACCAGGCGCGACAATACCGCGGCGGTCATCCACCCGGCGGTCCCGCCACCGACGATCACGACCTTGGTGATGCGCGCCGCCGGCGTACCGGTCATGCGGGTGCCCGCGCGCCGAAACGATGCGTCTGCGCATAATCGACCAGCGCACGGTTCGACGGCAGGTTGGCGATCGCATACTGCGCCTGCCGCTGCACCTCGGCAAACGCGCGCCGCGCATCGTCCGGATAGCGCAACGCCCCAGCCTTCGCGCTCAGGTCGGTCTTCCAGCCCATCCCGTACAGGACATATTGCCAGCTCGCGTCGGTGAAGATGTCGACCTGCCCGTCGATATCGAGTTCGTTGGGCGGCCGGAACCGCCAGCGGTCGAGCAGTTCGAGCAGGCTGTCCGGGACTGAAGAATCCGCCACGTTGTCGCGCCAGAACGCCGTGTCGCGACGTTCCGAGATGCAGTAATGCAGCTTGATGAAATCGAGCGCGCGTTCGTAGCGGCGCAGCATGTTCGCGTTGAACTGCCGCGCGGACGTCTCGTAATCGCCGCCCCAGGGGAACAGGTTGGCGATCATCCCCGCCGACACCTCGGCAAACGCGATCCCGGTTGCTTCCAACGGCTCGAAGAACCCGCTCGACAGCCCCACCGCGACGCAGTTCTTGTACCAGTTGACCTCGCGGTAGCCCGCATCGAACTTGAAATGGCGCACGTCGGCCTCGTCGCCGCCGGCGCCCAGATAGCCGCGCAACACTCGTTCGGCGGTCTCGTCGTCGCTGTGATCCGATGAATAGACGTGACCGATACCGCGCCGGCGATCGAGCCCGATATCCCAGATCCAGCCTGATTCCTGCGCGGTCGAGATGGTGTACGAGGCGATCGGCTCATCCCGCCGCGCATAGGGCAGCTGCGCGGTGATCGCGCGGTTGCAGAACAGCACGTCGCGACACGATCGGTACGGTATCTTCATCGCCTTGCCGATCAGCTCGGCGCGAAACCCAGTGCAATCGATGTAGAGATTGGCGTCGAGCAGACCGTTCTGCTCTGTCCGCACCCCGCCGATCGCACCATCGGCATCGAGCAGCACTTCGGTGACGGTATCGGTCAGGTGCCGCACGCCGTTCTTCACGCCCTGCTCGCGCAATAGCCCGGCGAGCGCCACCGCATCGAAATGGAACGCGTAGTTGAGCGGCCCGACATAATCGGGGTTGGTCGCCAGTTTCGGCGCCCGCATCTGGTCCGCGGCTTTCTTCTGCGGGTTGGAAACCTCGTCCCAATTGTCCGGACCGCCATAGCCGAGCAACCAGTAGGGCAGCAGATCCAGCCCGTCGTTCGCATCCGCGACCTGGAAGGGATGCAGGTAATGATCGGTGCGACCTTGGCCGGGCTCATGGCGCCAATGGACGAATTTCGCCCCCTGCTTGAACGTCGCACCGCAGCGACGGACGAGTTCGGCCTCGTCGATACCGATCGTCGCCAAGGTCCGCCGAATGGTCGGGAACGTCCCCTCGCCCACCCCGAGAATGCCGATATCGCGCGACTCGACGAGCGTGATCGAGACCCCGCCCGCAAGGTCGGCACCGAGACGCTTGGCCAGATAGCCGGCGGTCAGCCACCCGGCGGTACCGCCGCCGACGATCAGGATTCGCTTGCGCATCGCGCCCTCCGCTCGATCGCCGGCCGACCGCGTGTCGACCGGCGATGCATCATCGTCAGAAGGCGAGGTTGATACCAGTGCTGATCCGGCGATCGGCCTGGAACCAGCTCCGGCCAACCAGTTCGCCACCGGGATAGCCGCCCATCAGCGTGCGCTGGGTGGACGCGGTCAGGTTGGTGCCCTGCACGCCGAACGAGAACTGGTCGTTCACCTTGAACCGAATACCGGCATCGATCGACCCGTAGTTGCCACCATAGATCGGCAGCGCGATCTGGGTCGAGGCATCGGCGCCGCCGTCCTGGTTGCTGACGACACCCGGCGCACTGTAATAGGTGTAGGTGCCGTTCGTGCCGTTGCTGTTCGTCGACAGCAGATACCGCGAGCGCCACGAATAGGCGATGCGCAGCGAGATCGGGTTGCGCTCGTAGAGCAACGTCGCGTTCAGATTGTGCTTCGACAGCCCCACCAACGGCGCATCGTTCCTGACGGTACCGGTGATATCGCGATAGGCGTCGCCCGGATTGCTGCTCTTGATGAACGTGTAGTTGCCCTCGAAGCCGATCCCGGCAAGCGCACCCGGCAGCATGTCGAAGAAGAAACGACCGCCGACCTCGACGCCCTTGACGGTCGCCGCCTTGGTCGAGTTGCTGTAGTCGGTGGCCGACGCCGAGACGTTTTCCGTCGTGCCGTCGGTGAACTGGACCGTCACCTGCCGGGTGGTCAGCGCGTAGATCGGCAGGTTGGTCAGCCGCTTGAAGAACGGTGCGACGTGGAACGACGTCCCCGCGCGACCGTAATACTCGAGCGAAACGTCGAAATTGTTCGACAGGGTCGGCTTGAGCAACGGATTGCCGGTGTCCGCGGTGAAGTTGTTGAACGTCCCGAACCCGCCCGGAGTCTGGCTAGCGGTCGTCGCTACGCCGACCGAACCGGAGGCCCGCAACGCGTTGAAGGTCGGCAAATCCATCGTGATATTGTACCCGCCGCGGAGCTTGATCTTGTCCGTCGGCGAAAATTCGAGATTGATCGACGGCAGGACGCGCGTGAAATCGGCCTTGCCGCCGCGCGCGAGGAAGGTGTTCGCCAGCGTCTGCTGAACGCCGTTGCGGATGAAGACGGTTCCGCCGTTCTGCTGGATGAAACCGCTGCCTTCGTTCTCGATGTGAACGACCCGTACGCCGACGTTGCCCGAGATGCCGCGCGCGCCCTCCTCTGGGCCGAAGCGCACCAGTGCGTAGCCCGCGGCATTCTTGGTGCGGTTCTCGACCTGATCGCCCGGCAGGACGAAACCGACCGGCCGGATCGCCAAGGTACCATCAGGATTGAACTGGCCACCATAGCCGGTGACCGGCAGAGGTCCCGAGGCCGAACAGTCGAACTCGCGGCCGGTGCAGAAGCCAGCGGGAGGCGCCGTCACCAGTCCGGTGCGGTTGACGTTGAACCGCGACGCCAAATCCTCCGACGCAAACATCAAATTGCCCGGCAGCGTAGTTTCGCCGCGGAAGAAGTCCTTGAACGCGTGGCTGGCGACGTCGCCCGGTGCCGCATTGGCGTACGTCAGCTGCGGATCGCCATTCCAGCCACGGCCGAGCGCTGTCCAGTTATAGCCGTTCGCCAGATCGCGCTCAGTGCGCTTGGCGTAGCGGCCGCCGACCTTGATCGACCGGAAGAAGCTGTTGTCGAACTTGTATTCGGCATCGAGCTGCCCGGCGTCGAGACGACCCTTGTTCCGTTCGTTGTGCGGCATAGAGGCAGTCCAGAGATAATTCGCAGGATCGGCAAACGATGCCTGCGTCGCCGGATTGACGCTGATCTGGGGCAGATCGCCCGCCAGGTCCATGCCGAAGCTCTGTCCGAAGCCGATGTCGCGGAAGATGTCGATGCGATCATAGATCTGGCGCGAATCGACGCGCTGCAGCGAGCCCTTTAGCGACAAATGGCTGTCGACCGGCGCCCAGGCGAACGACAGCGAGTAATCGCGCGTCCGCGTGTTGCTCTGGACGAAGCCCTTGTTGCCGCTGCTGTTGACCGCACCGCCGGTCGGCGCGAACGTGCCCGTGTCGCGATTGAACAGCGCGTTCGTCTTCGTCAGCAGGCCGTTGCTGTCGAAACTACTGCTCGACGGATCGACCGCCAGTGTCTGCGAATCGAGCTGCGTGCCGTAGTCGCTCGACTGGCTCTTGTAGCGCGACTGGAAGAAGCTGCCGGTGAAGGTCAGCGACTCCGCCGGCTGCCACTGCGCTGCACCGTAGATGCCGTAGCGCTTGTACTGGAACGCCTCGTCGCCATACGCGAAGCCGCTCGGGACATATTTGCTGCTGCCGTCGCTCAGCGTCGTCTTGAAATACGGGCTGACGCGGAGGAACTGCGACAGTGAACTGAACTGGCTGAACGCGACGTCGCCGAGCAGGCCGATCCGGCCGATCGGCGTCTCGAATGAATCGGTGACCAGCACCGACCCCGACGGATCGGCCTTGTTCGCCATGTCGCCCAGCGCGAGCTCGCCGGTTCCCGAGACGTGAAATTTGCCGTTGAAGTCGAACGGGAGCTTGGTGCGCAGATCGATCTGGCCGCCGGTGCCGCCTTCGATTAGATCCGCCGTCGATGCCTTGTAGACGTCGACCGCCGACATGAGCTCGGGGGTGACGTCGCTCCACAGGATCGCGCGGCCGTTGTTCGCGCTGAAGATCTCGCGGCCGTTCAGACGCGATGCGACGCCGGTCAGGCCCCGCACCTGCACGCCGGAACCCTGGACTGAATAGTGATCAGGATCGCCGAGCGCGGCGAAACGCACGATCGACACGCCTGAAACGCGCTGCAGGACTTCGGTAATCGAATTGTCAGGCAACTTGCCCGCATCGTCGGCGACAACCGAATCGACGATCGTCTCGCTGCGACGCTTGCGTTCGTCGGCAGCTTCGAGCGCGGCGCGGCGACCGGTAACGACAATATCGCCGCCCGTTTGATCAGCCGCCGGATCGCCAGGGGCGTGCTCGGGTGCCGCCGCTTGGGTTGTGTCAGGCGATATGGCCTGCGTCTCTGCCTGGGCCCAGGCATTTCCGCTGAAGCCGGCAGCGATCAGTGCCGCTGCGGATACGCCAGCACGCATCGCAACCATGGCATTCCCGCGGCGATGCGAACCGATAACAAACATGTTCATAGAACCCTCCCCTATGCACGACACGTTTTTACGCATCGCCCCCAGTAAGCCGCACCTTATTGTGGTGCTGCTTCGCCGGCGTGGTAGCCTTACCATGATTGTACGACAATTGAAAAATTCGTTATTTTTTTGATGGTTGCCTTATGGCGAGACGGGATAACCAGACGGGCCTCTCGTGCGCCGCGAGACTGTGAAGATTGGGCGCAAAAGCGCTACCAGTGCGGGGCGCCTCTGACCGGTAGAAGGTGCGGGGACTGCTCCAGTAGGATGGCGACCGTCCAAGTATCGGCGCCCCGACGGTCGGGTCTACTGCCCGCCGTTTCAGATAAAGAGCGACGACGTGATGAGCGTACGAAACGGAGATCGGACCGAGCGCGGTGCGCGCGCATTGCGCGGAGACGCCGCGGTAGCGGCAACCGTGGCGATCGGGAACTGCAAGAGCCTTCGCTGCTGGCGAGGCTGAGAGCCGAGTTTGGCGTCCCTGGCGGCGTTGACCGAATTGGGCGCCAGTAGCTGACCGCGCATCGCCCCCCCCCCCTTCAAACGATACCAGCCACCGTTTACTATTCTAGCTGCGCAACGAGCTCGTCTAGTTCCGGCACCATATTGCAATATAAACCATAGCCCACCATGAACATGGCGGAGACCTTTTACAGACCTCCGCCATGCAGCTCACCCAGCCATCTTTTTCTTTCCGCTGTCTGCCATCTGCAACCCATAGGGCTTGTAATCGCCATCAGGAGTCCGGCAGACGTATTGAGTTGGCAGTGCTGCCCGCACGTCATTTGCACCTGCTAGAGATCCGCTGATGGGACGGCAATCCTGCCCTCCTCCGGCAAGAACAGGAGACTCCATCTTTGCTCCATCCAAAGACATGTATCGAACAGGCTGAAGACGTACGGAGTCAATGCTTTCACTTGCCCCCGCACGTCCCTCGAACGTCGTCGCACTCGTACCGTCATCGGCGGCGAAAGTAGTACGATACGTTGTATCTTGATAGTTCGCCGACGCGATTTGTGCCGCGATAATCTTGTCTGCCCTCTTAGCATTCGCGAGAATTATCGCGCAGACACCAACTCCCGCAGCGGCGCCAATTGCCGCCCCGGCAGCTACTCCGCCTTTACCGGTCGCCCTACCGACCAATGCGCCAAGCAACGCGCCACCCAGCACGGAGCCAATGCATTTGCCTTTTGCCTTCTCTACCTCGGTCTTTGCATACTTAATATTTCCGGCGTAGGCTATCCCGGAAACTACACTGGAGATCGGCAATGTCATAGCCAGCATAAGCGTCAGTGATTTATATTTCATTATATTCCCCCCTTTATCGTCTAAATTCGATTACTTGGCTATACCCGTAATCGCTATACCCTGACGCCCCTTGTCGGCGCCGATGTAGACGCTTTCGTCCGTGGACTCTCCGCTCAACTTGCCTCCTCTTATTTTAAAGACAAAGTTTCGCATGCCACCAAATGGCATCTCGTTTCCAAACTCCGGTTCACCCCCCGGCTGCGGGCTCCAAGCTTGCGCAAAACCGCCACGATCCGAACGAATCTCGCAGTCCTCGCCGGAGCAGGAGATACTACCAGTCATTGGAATGGCGAATGACGGAGTACCAAGAAGTGTCAGCCACGAGGCTGTGAGCTTGCCCTTGCCGTCGTCGCCAATGCGAATATCCGCAAGCTCGTCGCCCGACGGATACGCGGCCTTGGCGGAGAACCGCCATAGTCGCACTGGTGCTGGCGACGTGTTGCCGATCTTGCCTGAGCCGTACGAAAGCAGCCTCCCACCCTGCGCCAGCCAGTAGCTTTCGAAAAAGTCCTTCCCCGCAGCGCTTTTCCCGGCCGGGAGAACGACGTGGACGTCCACCTGTGGAAGGTCGCCAGCCGCCTTGCGTCCGGCTTCCAAACCGACCTTGCGAACGGCGGTAGCGTCGCCCGTGGGCAGCTCGAGGCCGCTCAAGTCGGAGACAAGCACAAGACGCTGTACGCGGTCATCGCCCTCGATCAGGCCCTTCGACGCACGCAGCCCTGCCAAGAACGGTGCTGCGTCGACGGGGCCGCTCTGCGCTCCAAAAGTTTCCGCGGCCAACGACCCGGCGGCAACCATACCCCCGATCAGTTGCGTACGGAAATTCGAGGCCTGCTCTTCGAGTTCGCGTGCCGTACCCGAGGAGAACATGCTGCCAATGCCGCCCTCCCTTTTTTGCGCATCCGCCATTTCCTGCGAAGACAAACCTGGAATACACCCCACGAATGTCGTCTGCGCTGCCGAACCATCCGCCGGCACGACTGCTATCGTGATCTGCTCGCGTGCGGCGCTGATACCGGCTGGGAGCGCCACAGCGGGGTCGGCAATCGACAGGATCAGGTCACGGAACCCCTTGTTGGTCTCCGCGAATCCAACAGCGTCAGCGGCCTTCTTCAACGACTTTGCGTCAACGAAGATCAGGGTCCGGCGTAGAGGCGCTTGCGCTCCCTTGAGATCGCACGCAGCCTCGGCTCGAATGGTCGAACCGCCTGTCTTCGCAGGTGCAGTGTTTGATCCACCGTCACATGCAGCAAGCAGCAAAGCGGCGATAGCGGCTGCACCGGTCAGCAGCGATCGGTGTGATGAGGCGACGATCACAGCTGCACGCTCCGGTAGAGATGGATGGAACGGGCTGCGAAGTCATTGGGCGTGATGGTTTCGACCATGGCGCCCGCGTGCCTCTCGCCAGCAGGACCGGTGAAACGGAAGTCAGGGTGTCGGTTGCAGATCCTGTCGACCAGATGGTTCTGGTATGCTCTCAGCAGGCCAACAACTTCGGCATCCTTGCTTGAGATCTGGCCCGCGTCATGCAGGATCGCCACGTTGTCGGGCTGCGAACGCATCTGATTGGACCTGCGGCTCAATTCCTCGGTACGACGCTTGTGGTTGCGATCGATATCCGCGAGCTTGGCGCCGAGCTGCTTGGCGTACAACGCCTCCATCTCCGCCTTGAGGCGCAGGTACTTCTCAGCCTTGTTCGCGTATTCCGGATTTTCGTCATGTTGCAGGTAAGTGAATGCAGCACCCACCGCAAAGACGATCAGGTTACCGGCAAGCAGACCCGCCGTCTGAGCGATGACGTTTGGCGGCGTCATGCCAAGCACCAGCGCTGCCTCGATCTGCGACAGGACAGTCGAGTAGCGAGCATAGCCCACGGCCATCATTGAGATCAACAGGAGCGCCATCGCGATAGCCATTAGCCTGATGCCCTTCGATCTTTGCTCGTCGTCATCGGGTCGCATGTAAAACTGGTAGGCCTTGAGGAACACGCCGGTCATGTACGATGAAACGGCCACCGCCAATGCGACCACGAGTGACAGTCCAGCCGCGATGGCCGGCACGCCCGACAGCTTGAAGAAGCTGCTGTAATTCATGAAGAACTCTGGAATCATGATAACTGCGGGAATGCCGTACACGAGGAGCTTGGACGGCACCTGAGCATCTCTGCCGCCAAGCTCGGTCCGGAGGCGAAGATATTCCGTCTCCGCGACATCCAACCGATCCAACCTGCCCCGCTGCTTCTCGTAGAAGGTTGCAGTCTCCTGCGCCTTCCGGACCGCACGATCACGACCGATCAAGTCACGCTCGAAGTCCTCGACGAAACCCTCGGCGCCCCCTTGAAGACGCACACGCTTGGCAGCGCCAAGCACGTGATTGAGCGCGTTCGCCCGCAATCTTGCGACATGGGTTGAAAGCCAGGCGTTCATCTCGGGTGTGAGATTGGCGCTCATCGCGCCGGACTGCCCATCACCCGTCAGACTGATGCCGCGGCCTTCGCTCTCACGCTCCGCCCGTCCAAAAAGGTCGGTGGCAAGCGGACCTGTCGTCGCAAGATCCAAATCTAGATACGTCTTAATCGGCACGTCTTCTCTTCCCCCATTTTAATCAACTCGTTCGTTTCGCGGATCAAAGATTGAGCTGCACCGGTGTGGCTCGCCTGAGAACGGGATCAATCCTGATCCTCCTCGAGCCCGTTGGCATGATACTGACCGCGCCGCCGCCATTCGGCCTAACCGCAGCTACCGCCGCTCCTGATGGAGCGATGCCACCGCGGCGTCCTCCGCTTGGAACCACGCTCCTCGCCCGTTCGCGCACCGGATCGATCCGCGTCCGCGGATGTCGGACGATTTCCACGGCTTCGTAGTTTCGTTTGAGTTCCAGCTTTGCCTTGCACCGCTCCGCCTCGCTCTTTGAACGAGCTTGGCACAGTTCCGAAAGCTGCTGATCGGCCATCCACACACCAACGGCTTCGGGTTTAGAGGCGAACAGAAACTCGATCCGGCGATTTTGATCGTAGGCGGTCTCATCGTCACCCAGCACAAGCGGCATGTCCTCGCCAAAGCCGATCCGCCAGATTGAGCTGTACGCGACGCCCTGCTCGAAGATCGCTTCCGCCAAGATGTTTGCACGGTCGATCGACAGTGCCTCGTTGTAGACGGCATCTCCTCGCTTATCCGCATGGCCCGCAACGAAGAGCGCTACGTCGGGCGGTTCACGCCTGAGGCTCTCCGCAACGATTGCTACCAGCGGTGCCGCTTCGGACCGTAGGCGACTCTGTGCAGTGTCGAAGAATACGTGATCCGGGAATACGACCCGCAACACCGGCACATCTACCCCGAACTCACCCGGCAAGCGGTCCGCCGGTACGACGCCCTCGTAAAACAAAGGCTGCTGGTTTGCTGGAAGAGCTGCAGAGAGTCTGACCAGGCGCTTAATTCGATCGCAATGCTCCATCCGCACGAAAGCCTGCCACGATTGCATGCCGCCGACGTTCGAAGACGCCCTCAAATCTCGGCAGTCAACGGGTACCGAACGTACTTGGGTCATCGCCTGAGACGATGCCAGTGATGGTGTGAGCAACAAGGGCGTTAGAATGCAGGCAATTGCACTAAGCAGACGCGGCTTTCCTCGGGCCAGATTTCTGGCCCCCGATTCAATAGCCTTCACTAATTTCCCCTTGTATGCGCCGAACCTGCTTCCTCACGATCGGATTGTCCAGCGCTACGTTCCATCTTCATCATATGACACCTCTACCCCAGAATATTCTGGCATACTGAATTTCTCATTTGATTAGCTCGGCAGCATGACGGCAATATCTTTAAGAGACGCAATATTCTATCTTTAAAATGCTAAAGCTTTGAGCTTGTATAGAAAAAAAGGTTCATTACCGATGCAATCAAAAGAACTTGGCTCATAATCATATTTGCCGACGCGACGGACCATTCGTTTTACAGGGTAAGATGACGATCCATGCTTCGGCCAAGGCGATGGAGGCCTCTCAATCTGTGACGATATGCTGCCATGGGTTGAGCCACGCTAGGATACGCTCAACTACCCAGCACCGCCGTAAAAGGACGAAAACCACCAGGTCCGGTCGGTGCAGAGCTCTGCCTGGATTGCGGACCTGCGTAACTTGCCAGCGCGGCCGCGACCGGCCTCTTGCTGCGACCTTCAATTGGCGGGGCAGTAAGGACAGTCAGCTACGCTAACCATCGCCGCGTCGTCGCACAACTCGGCTTACCAGACCCAAATGCAGCCAATTAGACCTGTTGGACCGGCTCCCAGTTTTGGACGCTCGTGAGTGCGCCAAGTTCGGATGGCTAAACAACCACATAGAGGGAGCGGAAACGGCGACAAGTGGGACATTCCTCCATTCCCTATCGACGTGTGGAACGGCAGGTCTTGTCGGAGGCTGACATCTAGAGTTTGTTCGACCGGCATCGCAGGGCGACATAAATTGGCCGATTGTTGAACGGCGGATCCGGGCTGAGAACCAAAGCAAAGGCGACATTCTTCGCTCGGTAGCCGCCGCCGGTTGATGTGCCGGCGAATATGGGGTGGGAAGGCGAATGTCAGTTCCGCCGCGAGGCCGCGGCTCGATCGCAAATGGTCCCCTCTGTTGGCTTTCCGCCGGACAATCCGCCCTTTCGTGCGCCGGAACATGTGGAAGATTTCAGTGCCTCGCCTTGGAGCGCGTACACGAACATCGTCCGTCCAAAGCTGAAAAGCTCGATCATGCCGTTTCGAGCGCGTCGGTGCGGATCCAGTTCTCAGAAGTAACTGCCATGACGCTGTGCTTCCCGATCAGGCCAATCCCAGCAAGGAGTATCGTGCAATCATCCAGATGAGTATGGCGGTGCGGGCCCGCGACACTCTCGCCGGCGATATGCCACCAGATGCTGCATGAAGCAGCCATCGTCATGCACGCGCACGCCGTAGAAGTGCCCTTCTAGAAGCGCCTCGAAATAGCGCAGCGGCGGACTAATCATGCGATGAAGGCCGCCGGAGTCGCGATAAGTCCATTGGTTCGATTGCGCAGTACGGCGAGCACGAAATCCGGTTTTTCCGGCGAAGCGGGAGCGGTTGAACGTCTCGATCGCCTCAATCGGCAGCACTTCAATGTAGATCGACCCGTCAGGTTTCAGGGCCGCGACCGCCTTGGTAAGGAGCGCGACGATCTGCGACCAGTCCGCCAAATAGCAATAGGCACCCCAGAAAACGGTGATCAGATCGAACGCGTCAGACGCCGGCGCAAAGGTGCGCAGATCTTCGCAGACGAAGGTTGCATGGGGCGCGGCTATGCGCGCCTTGGCTAGCTGCGATGCGCTTGCATCCACACCGGTCATCTGCGCCCGACCGGTCAGATGGGCGAAATGCCAGGCCTGCCCGCAGGCTAAATCGAGCCAACGGGTCTGCGGGCCGCGATCCAGCAAGAATTCTAGGATTGCTCGATTGGCCGCGTGCTTGGCTGGCCAAGGATCAATATAGAGCGAGGCATAGGTATCGGAGTAACCCCACGAATAAATCTCGCTGACTGCCGTCACTACTGACCGTCCACAGATGCATGGGCGCCATAGCAGACGGGTTTGAAATAGATATAGGGGCTGTTTCCTCCGGTACGCACCCTGACTCCTATAAACGCGATCTCGGCTGTCTTGGCAGCAGCAATCTGCGCAACGTCGTCCGCAAATCCGGAGGATATCGTGCATAACTGACCAAGGGCGGCGAGACACCCTTGCACATCCAGCCCGAGGCAATGGTTGCAAAGATCAAGCTTACTACCGCGCTCTTTACCCATGACTGCAAATGTGCTGCAAAAGGTCAATGCCCCCGCCGAAGCGCAACTTAGTGCTCCCGTAAGGCTGGCGGGCTGCCACACCGGCAGAGCAAAACCAATCTCGCGCGGGATGCTCCGCGTGCCGCGGCGCGGCTTCCAATAGATGTTGACCGCGAGATTGTCGGTTCGCGATCCTTGCATGCTGTAGGCCTGCACCGCGCAGAACGAGTGAATGGCGGTGATGGCCGGACGATGCTGTTCGATCCTCGCCTCCGCGATAAGCTGCTCACCCTGTTCCCCGGGGCTGCAGCCGCGCGCTGTGACATAGATGCCCGCTCCTGCGTGGCACAGATCAGCGGCTAACCAGATATCGCCGCTGCGACGTTCGCACGCCTTCTCGAAAGAGGGCGAGAACGCGGCCATGAACCAGCGGCAGCGAGCGGCCGCGCGCGGGCTGCACCGGCCGTGCAGCTGCGCAAAGGCGGCAAGATTTGCACCGCTGCGGTCGGTCTCATCGCGACCCAGACGAAACGGATCGACGATCAGCCGCACGCTACGATGTGTATCGCCCGCATCGGCGATGGCGATCTGGAACGGGGTGCCATCATTGTTAAGGGTGGAGTGCCACAGACTCGGATCATCATCCGGCCTGACTTGCTGGAAAAGCGCATGCGCGCCGCGGGCCGCAGGCACCGTGGCTTCGATATCGCGCAGCAAGTTCAGGTGATCGCCCATGTCGCGCTCCCGTTCTTGTCCAGGTGGATAAAGAACAGCATCCCGGTCAGGGCCGCGAGACCCAGATTGCGCGATGCCACGGCAATACCCGATGTGTGGCTGGCGAGCAGCGGGCTGCACTGGCACAGGAAGGGCCGCTTCAGCAGTGAGAGGCGCAGCGACATCGCGGCAAACAGCACCAGCAGCACAATCGCTCCTCCGGCCCCGATCCGGGTACCTACCGAGCTCCACGCGGTAAGAAAAATCCCCCCGACCACGATCTCAGTCGTCAATAGACCGACGCTCACCCAGTGCACCAGAAGTGGATGGTGCAACCCGTGATGGCGCACCATCCGCTCGAGGCTTGATCGCCGCAGCGCCTTGGAGACGCCTGCGCTCAGGAAGATCATGCCGATGAGGACTTTCATCCCGACCGCTAGCCACCACACGCTATGGGACACCAAGCCGTCACGCATGATCGGCCTACGTCAGGGAATCTGCACAAGGATAGCCGACCCGAGCGACCCGTTCGCTCCATTGGCGCCTGTATTGCCAGGGGCTCCCGGATTGCCCTGAGCAGCCGAGTTGCCGTTGCCTCCGCGCCGGCCACCTTGCCCAGGTGATCCGCCGGCACCGCCTGCGCCGCTGGTGCCGCCTTGGCCGCCGCCCATCACCGCCGTATAGCTGGGAGTCGGAACGCCGATCTGGTATCGGATCACGACAGTGCCACCGTTTCCGCCGTTGCCGCCGTTGCCGCCGCGCCCACCAGTGGCGCCATCCCCGCCTCGGCCGCCGTTCTCGTCAGATTCGCATCCCTGGCCGTTACCGCCGTTGCCGCCGCTGCCACCGGCTCCACCCGGGCCGCCTAAGCCGCCGTTGCCGCCCGCTCCCCCCGAACCTTCGACACTGAACCCGGTCAGAAATTCGGAAACGGAGACGGTCAAGGAACCGCCGTCCTGTCCGGCAAAGCCGTTGGTCCCGTTCGACCCGGGCGAGCCGTTGTTGGCCGGGCCACCAGCCGTGCCCGAATCATCGCCATCCCAGTGGCACGCGGCATCCTGGCCTTGTCCACCCGAGCCGCCCTGCTGGCCGCCCGTGCCGTTGGTTCCGTTGGCACCTGGGGTGCCGTTAAGGAAGATATTAAAAGACATCACAATCTCCTGAATTCGGTGGCTCAGAGTCCCTTGAAGCTAGCTGCGTGCACGGTCGAATGGGTGCCGGATTTGAACTTGATGCGCCCGGATTTCTGAACAGTGATGTGATTGGCGAACAGCGCCGCGGACTGTACGTTGAGCGTCGAGCCCTTACCCACGAAGATGTCGTTGAACAGGAAGATGCTAATCTTGATGCCGATGTCCTTAATCCACTTATCAATCGCTTCGATCTGCCTCTGATCGATACGCCTGCTGTCGCCGAAGACATATTCGGCGCTGATGTCGTAGAAGCGTTTGGTGGTCTGGACGTCCTGTGCTGCGGCTCCGGTAAGCACCAGCGGCGGAATGCGCCGCGACAAGGGCAGGCGATCGTCCAGCGCGAAGCGGGTTGGTATCTGAGGCCTTGTCTGGAAGTCCGTTTTTTCCACAGCTTCGTCAGGAATGCCCATCGCCCGCTTGACGTCCTTGATCGAGTTAAAAGTCATGCGTTCGATATGGCCCTGGAAACGGTCGTTGCGCGGGTCGAGATCTATCGATTTCCCGTCCTCGACATGAATATCTTCGAGACTCCTGTCATGAGTGAGGCCGATAGACTTTAGTCGTTCGACGATGGACGATTCTGGCATGACTCATATCCTCCGATGAAAGTGCAACTATTTTCCCTCACTCGACGCATACCCACAAACGAAATACCACTAATCCAGCGCCTATACGGCAACTTTTTCTGCCTTAATGAAAATGTAATTCTTTCTTCCATCACTATCTCGAGTTTCTAAGAAATAGAAATAGTGAGAAGTTTAGAATTCGATTCGTTTACAACGTTAGTTGTGTCATCGATAAAATCTAGAGTCAATTATTATCAATACAATTGAACTTGTCAAAATTTGAAATTAATCCCGAATTGATAGTCAATCTGACTTATGACGAAATGATCACTTTAATCTCGATTATTTACATAGCTCATAATAGATCAAGACAAATAATCGACATTCTAGAACCTGTCGGGAAATACGAAAATGGACTTGGAGCGCTGCACGGCACTGGCTAGCAGTGGTCGACGCAAGGTATCCGGCGCTCTGATGGGGCCTGGCCACCGCTTTCGATAAACGTGAGCTACCGGCCTAATGTGTGGGATTGGGGCGCAAATTTGACGGACTGCTTCGGCGCAGAAATTCGGCATCTTTGGCAAGACCGGACATTCATTATAGTGGACGTGAAAAACTGGCTCTGGTCGAGAGCTGCCCCACCCTCGAACGTCTCCGGATACAGGTAACGGGCGTGGCGGCCATCGGCCCAAGGCAGGCTCAACAGGCGGGCGTGGCTTGCCGACGGATTCCAGGATCCGTCGCGGATGTGATGCCGGATGAACGCATCGAGCGCCGACTGCCCGAAATAAGCGCGATATTCCTCCGCCAAGCGCAGCGGATCCCATGGCGCCATCTCCTCCCTTCCCGGATATAGATCGTGCGTCATCGCGTCCGCCAGATCCTTCCAGAGCGGCGGTGGTGGCGTGTCCGGGCTGGTCAGGATAGCTTCGCGGCTGAAGCCCGCGCCGATCAGAACCGCGGCGCCCCGCAGGCCGGCGGATTTCCAGAGCGAGCGGGCCAGCGGCTGGAGCGCCGGATAGTCGGCGATTGATGCGAGGTCGGAGGCCTTCGGTTGAGCCATGCGCCATGCGCCATGCGCCATGCGCCATGCGCCAAAGACTGCTCATTCCGGCCGCGAAAGGAAAGCAACCTTTTTAGTCCGTTTGGCGATATCAGGACTTCAGCTGACGCGTCCCGCGACTGGTGGTCAGCTAGATTGGGCTGCGCTTCCTACTGTATCCGAGGATCGGGGAACGCCAAGCGCCGCCAGAGCCGACCGTCGCAGCGAACGATCCGGCAGCCCGCCTCTAGAAGCCGACACCCGGCGCCAGGCAGCATCGGAAAATACGCAAAGGCCGACGCGTCTACGTAATTCTCACCGGTTCTCGGTCGTTATGGAAAGTAGCAGGATGCCTCATCGGGAGCGTCGATGCGTCCGTGATATTGGGGACTGACGGTGAATCGACGGCAAGTGCTGATTGGTGCGGGAGCGACCGCCCTGGTTGGCGGCGAGGTGGCCTATCTTCTGGATAAAGAAGCGAACGCTTCGTCGAATTACGCGGCTCGAGCGACCGCCCTACGCGCGCCATTGGCCGATATACCGTCTGCTCATGATCTCATTCGCTATGCGACGCTCGCGCCGAACGGCCACAATACCCAGCCTTGGCGGTTTCGGATCGGCGAACGGCAGATCGACATCATGCCCGACTTTTCGCGACGGACCTTGGTCGTCGATCCGGACAACCACCATCTGTTCGTCAGCCTCGGCGCAGCGGCAGAGACCCTGTCGCTGGCGTCGGCGGCCTGCGGTATGCCCGCTACCATCGCCTTCGATCCGCGGAACCAGGGGTCGGTCGCGGTCCACTTCGAGACGGCACGCCCGGCCCCTTCCCCGCTGTTCGACGCGATAACCCGGCGTCAATCGACCCGTACCGAATATGACGGTCGGGCTGTTCCCGTGAGATACCTCGACGCGCTGGTGAAAGCCGCGACCGTCCCCGGTGTCGATTTCGTCCTGCTCACCGATCGGCATCGGATCGATCGCCTGAGGGACCTCGTGCTCGCCGGCAACACACTGCAAAGGACCGACCCCGCCTTCGTATGCGAGCTGAAATCATGGCTTCGGTTTAATCCGAGAGCGGCGACGCGGGCTGGCGATGGGCTCTACAGCGTCGCGAGCGGCAATCCTGCGCTACCCGACTGGCTTGGGCCTCATGCGTTCGACTGGATCTCGACGGCGCGATCGGAAAATCAGGCCTATGCCGCCCAGTTGCGATCATCGGCGGGGGTGGCCGTGTTCGCGGGGGCGGGAGAAACCGCCGCGCACTGGTTTGCGGTAGGGCGTGCGTGCCAGCGCTTTGCGCTTCAGGCGACTGCGCTCGGATTGAAGCACGCCTTCATCAACCAGCCGGTCGAGGTCCCCTCGCTCCGTCCGGATCTGGCGGCGCTGATCGGTACACCCGGCAGGCGCCCGGATATCGTGATGCGGTTCGGCTACGGCCCGACGCTGCCGTGGTCGTTGCGGCGATCGGTGGATGCGGTGATCGTACCTTGAAGGCGGCGATCGCTGTAACGAAGGCTCGCGCATGAGCAGGGCTGGAACCTTGCCGACCGCCGTCGTCGATCTCGCCGTGCGGCTGGGCGTGCAGCCCGCGGCGCATCCACCCTGCGTCAGCCTGACGCAGGCCGGGCATATGAAACGAACGCTCGAGTCCGACTCCTGGATGGCGTTCAAGGCCTCGCAAACCATCGCGACGGACCGTTGCGCGTTCGACTGGCGCGCCAAGGTCGGGCCGTTCGGGCTGATCTCCGGACGCGACGCGCTGGAGGATGGCGACGGGCGGTTCGACATCACCGCGCTCGGCGTCATCCCGCTCGCACGCGCGCAACATACGCCGGCGCTCGTGCGCGGCGAGTTGATGCGCTACCTCGCCGAGATCGCCTGGGCGCCGCACGCCATTCTCCACAATCCCGAACTGCGATGGCGGGTCGACGGCCCCGACTCACTGTCGGTCAGCGCGGGTGTTGGGGCGACGGCGTCAGAAGTGATCCTCGGCCTGGATAGCGACGGACGGATCGCAACCGCCTTCGCACCGGATCGTCCTCGATCGGCAACGCCTCCGATACTGCCTACCCCGTGGCATGGTCGGTTCTCCGACTATCGACTTGTCGATACGATCTGGGTCCCGACGGTGGCCGAAGTCGCATGGAGCCTCCCCGCCAAGGATGTTGCCTATTGGCGATGCCGGGTGGCGAGCTGGAATGCGGACGGGGTCGAAACCGCCCGCGAACAATCGAAGCGCAACAGAATGACAGGACCCTCATGAGCCGAATTGCGAACGAACGCCTGCGCGACAGGATCATGAGCGCCGACGACGCCGCGGCGCTGATCACGTCGGGATCGACGGTCGGGCTGAGCGGGTTCACCGGCTCGGGCTATCCCAAGGCCGTGCCGATGGCGCTCGCCGCGCGGATCGAGGCGGAGCATGCCGCGGGCAACCCGTTCCGTATCCGCGTCTGGACCGGCGCGTCGACCGGCCCCGAACTCGACGGCGCGCTGGCCAAGGCCGACGGCATCGAATTCCGGCTGCCGTACAATTCCGATCCGATCGCGCGCGAGAAGATCAACCGCGGCGAGATGGAGTATTTCGACATGCACCTGAGCCAAGTCGCGCCGATGGCGTGGCAGGGCTTTCTCGGGCCGCTCGATACCGCGGTGGTCGAGGTGTCGGGCATCCGCGCCGACGGGTCGCTGATCCCGTCCTCGTCGGTCGGCAACAACAAGACCTGGCTCGATCGCGCCGACCAGATCATCCTCGAGGTCAATCGCTGGCAGAACCCCGCGCTGGAGGGGATGCACGACATCTACTACGGCACCGCGCTGCCGCCACACCGCGTACCGATCCCTTTGGTACGACCCGACGACCGGATCGGCGACGCCTATTTCAGGGTGGACCCCGCGAAAATCGTGGCAATCGTCGAGACCGAAGCCCCCGACCGCAACCTGCCGTTCGCCGCGCCCGATGCATCGGCTCACGCGATCGCGGGCCACCTAATCGAGTTCTTCCGCCACGAAGTCGCCCGCGGTCGCCTGCCCGCATCGCTGCTGCCGTTGCAGTCCGGTGTTGGCAACATCGCCAACGCAGTGCTGACTGGCCTCGTTGTCGGACCGTTCGACGACATGACTTCCTATACAGAGGTCATCCAGGACGGGATGCTCGACCTGCTCGATTCCGGCAAGCTGCGGATGGCGTCGGCAACCGCGTTCTCGCTCAGTCCCGAGGCGGCCGCGCGATTGAATGCGGACATGGGTGCCTATCGCGACCGTATGATCCTGCGCCCGCAGGAAATCAGCAACCATCCCGAACTGATCCGGCGGCTAGGCTGCCTGGCGATGAACGGGCTGATCGAGGCGGATATCTACGGCAACGTCAATTCAACGCACATTATGGGATCGCGGATACAGAACGGCATCGGCGGGTCGGGCGATTTCGCGCGCAACGCCTATGTCTCGATCTTCATGACGCCGTCGACCGCAAAGAACGGCAACATCTCCGCGATCGTGCCGCAGGCGAGCCATGTCGATCACATCAGCCAGGACGTGCAGGTGCTTGTCACCGAACAAGGCCTCGCCGACCTGCGCGGGCTGAGCCCCAAGCAACGTGCGCAGGTCATCATCGAGAACTGCGCGCATCCCGATTACCGCCCGGCGCTGGCGGATTACTATCGGCGCGCGCGCGAAGGCTCATATGGACAGCAGACACCGACGCTGCCGGGCGAGGCGCTGTCATGGCACCAGCGGTTCATCGATACCGGCACGATGAGGATGTGAGCCGCCTTAGACGGCAGTGCTGAACTGCCGTGTACCGGGGGATCTGTAGGCGTCGACCGTAACGGCGATCGAACGGGCATAAGGGCGGGCGCCAGCTGAAAGCTTGAGCGTCGCGCCCTCCCAGCGCACCAAGCCTCTGTGTTCGAAGGGGGCGAGGCGGTCGCGCACCAAGGCCGTCTCCGGTATTCCGGACAGGTCGGCTACGCCTCGCGTCAGGATCGCCTCGATCGCCCGGCCCCGCACGCGATCCTCAGCGGTGAGGCGAAGTCCCCGGACCGTGGCGAACCGGCCCGCCGAAAGCGCAATGTGATAGCGGCCGGTGTTCTTCTCGTTCTGAAGCAGGGAGCCCGGAAACTCGCTGATCGCGCTCGCGCCCAGTGCGATCAGCGTGACCGCGGGGTCTTCGGTGAAACCCTGGAAATTGCGACGTAATCTGCCGTTCCCGCTGGCTTGGGCGAGCGCATCGCCGGGCTTCGCAAAATGATCGAAGCCGATCGCGGTGTATCCCGCCGCTGTCAGCGTCTCGTGCGTCAGCGCGGCTTGAGCGAACCAAGCCTTCGCATGCGGAAGTGCGGTCGTATCGATCCGTCGCTGGCGGGGGATCATGTTCGGTACGTGCGCATAGCCGAACACCGCGAGCCGATCGGGCTCCATCGTCAGGCTCTCGACCAGCGTTGCTTCCAGCGCAGCTTCAGATTGGTTCGGCAGGCCGTACATCAGGTCGAAGTTGATCGAGCCGACGTCTGCCCGACGGAGCAGGGCCATCACCCGGTGAATTTCGTCAGTCGGTTGCACGCGCCCGATTGCGGCCTGGATTGCCGGATCGAGCGTCTGGACGCCGAGGCTGACGCGCGTCACGCGGTGCGCGGCGAGCATCGCGGCCCACTCCGCGGTGAACCCGCGCGGGTCGATCTCGACCGACACGACCGGATCGTCGCAGCGGAAGCTGGTCACGATGCGCTCCATGAGCCGCGCGAACTGTGCCGGGGCGACCGCGTTCGGGCTACCACCGCCAAATGCGATCCGGCCGATCTTCGCATGTCCGACGCGCTCGGCGAACAGCGCGATCTCGTCCTCTAGCCGCTCCAGATACGCGTCGAGCCGGGCGCTGCGATTGGCCGCGCCGGTGTTGCACCCGCAATACCAGCAGATCTGCCGGCAATAGGGGATGTGCACGTAGAGCGAGACGGTTTCACCCTTGGAGATTCCCGCCAGCGCGGCGTGCATGTCCGCGGGGCCGACGGCGTCGGTGAACTCCGCGGCGGTCGGATAGCTGGTGTAACGCGGCACCGGCACCGCGAGCAGTTCTGGATGATAGATCCACATGACCGCCAGATGGGCGGCGGTCGGCGTGACGTCTTTGACCGCGGTCAACCCGATCCTTGTCCGCGATCAACGCCCGCGCCGCGCCGCGCGCGTAGCTCGACAGCATTGGATTGCAGGAGCCGGACCATGAACGTGTCGATCAAGAGCCTCGCCATCGGTGCGGCATGTGCGGGTATGGCCGTGGCCGCCCCTGCCCTGGCGCAGACCGACGCGGCCCCGCGCCAGGGCATTGCCGCCGGCGACGTGCTGCTGCGCATACGGACGATCCTGGTCGCGCCGAACGAGAAGTCCGGCAGCGTCCTGCCCGCGTTTCCCGGCGAGCATGTCAGCGTTAACGACAGCTTCATGCCCGAGGTCGACGTGACCTACATGGCGACCGATCACATCGGCTTCGAGCTGATCGCGTCGACCACCAAGCATCACGCCGACGGCCGTACCGGCACGACCGGCTCGATCGGCAAGCTCGCCTCGACCTGGGTCTTGCCCCCGACGCTGACCGCGCAATATCACTTGAACCCGACCGGCAAGGTCCGCCCCTATGTCGGTACCGGTGTGAATTACACGATCTTCTGGAACGAGAAGGCGTCGGACGGTCTCGTCGCAGCCGTGGGACCGACCGACGTCCGCATGAAGGACACCTTCGGATGGGCGGCACAGGCGGGCGTCGACATCGACATCACGCCAAAAATATTCCTCAACCTCGACGTCAAATACATTGACATCGATACGACCGCCCGGCTGCGGACGACGGCGGCCGGCACGCAGCGGGTCGCGATAAGCCTCGATCCGCTGGTGTTCGGCATCGGACTCGGCATTCGGCTGTGACGACCGAAGGGCCTGAGCGAGCGGACCCATTCTGGCGGCGCTCGCATCACCTCGACCGGATGACGTTGCGCGAATTGGCGGTCGCGTATCTCCAGCATCACGCCATCCTGGCTTATATGGCCCTGATCGCAGTATCGGTCGGCGTTTTCGCTTGGCGCCCGGCAGACGTGGTGCCGACCGTCGCGACGATCGCACTGGTCATGCTCGCCTATCCGCTGATCTGGTACGTGCTACACCGCTGGGTGCTGCACTCGCAGTGGATGTTCAAGACGCCGCTGCTCGCGGGCGTCTGGAAGCGGATCCATTACGATCATCACCGCGACCCCAATCATCTCGAGGTGCTGTTCGGCGCGCTTTACACGACGCTGCCAACGCTGATGCTGGTCGCCGCGGTGCCGGGTTGGGTGATCGACGGGCTCGGCGGAGCGGCGGCGGGGTTCGCGACCGGGCTGCTGTGCACCTGCGTCTACGAGTTCTTCCACTGCATCCAGCACCTCTCGTACAAGCCGCGGGTCAAGTGGCTGGCGATGATGAACGCACGTCACATGGAGCATCATTTCTACGACGAGACGGGCAATTTCGGGATCACGAACTTCGCGTGGGACCGCGTGTTCGGGACGCTCTATCGCCGGATCGAACGGCCGGCGAAGAGCCCGACTGTCTTCAATCTCGGCTATACCGACGCGGTTGCGGTACGGTATCCGTGGGTAGCGCGACAATCGAGTTCGACGCCGGCGCGACCGCGAGTTGCCTATCGCACAACGCGACCATCGCCGGACGGTGGCTGACCATGACCAGCCCCTGCCCGGTTCTAGCGAGCCGGGCGGACAGGCGTTCGGCGACACGGCGTTCGGTGTCGGCGTCGAGCCCTTCGGTCGGTTCGTCGAGCAACAGCCACGGCGCCGGGACGAGGTAGGCGCGAGCGAGTGCAAGCCGCCGGCGTTCGCCACCCGACAGGCGCACGCCGTGTTCTCCGATCCAGGTGTCGAGACCGTTCGGCAGGGCTTCGATCACGTCGGTCAGCGCAGCGTCGGCCAGCACCGCCCACATCGCAGCATCGTCAGCCAACGGATCGCCGAGCGCGAGGGTGTCGCGGATTGTCCCGGCCAGCAAAGCGGCGTCCTGCGGTGCCCAACCGAACGTCGCGCGGCGGACGGCGAGCGGGACGTCGACGATATCCTGGCCGTCGATGAAGGCGGTGCCCGGGTTCGCGGCACGCAGGCCGAGCAGACTTTCCACGAGCGTGGTCTTGCCCGTCCCCGATGCGCCGACCAGCGCAACGCGGATGCCCACAGGGAGGTGCGTTCCAAGCAGATCTAGCGATCGCGTGGCGCCAAGGCACGCTGTCGGCTCGTCCTCCGTCGTCTCGTAGGCCAGATCGTCGAGGCGCGCCGTCGCCTCGCACACGGCGCTTCGCTGGGCCAGGCTGCGCAACACCGGTCCGGCGCCGTCGATCGCCATGACCGCCGCCAGCGCGCACAAGGCCGCGATCGGTGCGCCCGCGTGTGCAGCGAGGATCAGCGCCGCAACGCCTGCCACGCCGAGGGCGACCGCGTGGATAAACTCGAACCAACCGGCGACGCCGGCCTGCGCGCGTTGCGCTTCCGCGAGGCGCAGGCTGCACGCATCGACCGCCTCCTTTGCCTGCGCCTCGACGCCATAGCAGCGGAGTTCGGCCGCAGCATCGGCGACGCCGGCAAAGGCGTCCTTGAGCGCCCCGCTCGCACGCTGCACCTCGCGCCCCGGTGCTTCGAGGCGGCGGGCCAGAACGCTTGCAACCGCCAGCACACCGACGAGGCACAGCACGAGCGCCGACGCCGGCCGCCACCCTCCCAAGGCACACAACAGCAGGCCGCTCGCCAGCGCCGCGATCATGCCGGGCATGGCGGAGAGCCGGACGAACTGCGCCTCGACGACGTTCACGTCCTGGATGATGCGCGCGGTCGCCTCGCCCTGGGACAGCGCCAGCGCCTGTTCCGCAGGACCCCGCGCGAGACCGAGCAACAGCGCGGGGCGGATGCGGGCGAGCGCGCCGAACGCAGCATCGTGGCTGGCCAGCCGCTCGCCGTAGCGCCCGGCGGTGCGGAGCATCGCGAGCAGGCGTATACCCGCGCTCGGCAGCATGTAGTTGAAGCCCTGCGCGGCGATCGGCCCCGCCACTCCGGCGAGCGCCGCAGCGGTGATGAACCAGCCCGACAGGCCGAGCAGCACGACCGAGGCTATCGCGACGATCACGGCATAGCCGCTCGCGCGCCACAGGCTGCGTCGTTGCCGTCGGCGTTCGTTTGCGATGAGAATGTCGAACGCGGTCATGCCGGCTCTCCGAGGTCGATGACGAGATCGGCGATCGCGGCCAGCCCTGCGCTGTGCGTCGCGATGATCGTGGTGCGCCCGGTGCAGGCGCGCGCGATCGCCTCGATCAGGCGCGCCTCGGACTCGGCGTCCAGATGAGCAGTCGGCTCGTCGAGCAACAGCACGGGCGCCGGCTTCAACAACGCGCGAGCGAGTGCGATCCGGCGGTGTTCTCCCCCCGAAAGCCCACTACCACGTGCATCGATCACCGCGCCCAACCCTCCGCGTGCGAGCAGCATCGGTGATAGCCCCGCGGTCCGTGCGACCTCCGCGATCCGCTCGACCGACGCGCTTGGGTCGGCGAGCGCGATGTTCGAGCCGATCGATCCGGGGAGGATCAATGGCGACTGCCCCATCCACGCGGCGATCGGCGCGATGCTGCCGATCTCGGCGAGGTCGAGAACCGTCCCGGCATCTGCTGCGCCCCTCCCTGGAAGGGAGGGGTTGGGGGTGGGTTGGTCGGCTTGTGTCACTGCCGTTCGAACATGCGGAAGCCGACCCACCCCCAGCCCCTCCCTTCCAGGGAAGGGAGAAGGAGTGCGGATCGACAGGCGTCCCTCGGAAATAGGAGCAAGACCGAGAAGCAGGTGAAGCAGACTGCTTTTGCCGCTGCCCGATGGGCCGACCAGCGCGACGATCATGCCGGGGTGTGCCTCGAAAGAAACGCCGGATACCGCAGCGTTGTCCTGCCCGGCATAGCGGATCGTAACGGAGTCGAAGCAGATCGACGGCGCGGCGTTGCACCAGATCGGCTCGACCGACGACCGCGCGGCCTTGTCCCGCTCAACCGCTGCCAGCCGCTCGGCCGCGGTCTCCGCTGCTTGTCGGTCGTGATACGCCGCCGCCAATCGGCGCATCGGCGCGTAGAATTCGGGAGCGAGCGCCAGCACGAAGAACGCGCGACCGAGGTCGAGCTTTTCGGGCACTGGAAACGGGAGCAAGCCCAGCAGGTTGAACCCGGCATAGACCGCGACCAGCGCCACCGACAGCGCGGCGAAAAACTCAAGCGCACCCGACGACAGGAACGCGACGCGCAGCACGCGCATCGTCCGCCGTGCCAGATCCTCCGCGGCGTCGCCGAGCGCAGCAGCCTCGCGCTCCTCTGCACGAAAGGCCAGCACGATCGGCAGCGCACCGATCCGATCCGCGAATAGCCCCGACAGCCGAGCGAGCGCGATGAACTGGCGGCGTGACGCATCCGCGGCGGCGCCGCCCGCCAGGATCATCGCCGCCAGGAACGGAAAGAACGTCGCCACGAGGATGGTAGCCGCGATCGGACTAGCGAAAGCGGTCGCGGCAAGCACGATCAGCGGCGCGATCGACGCCGTCATCCGCGCCGGCAGGAAGCGCGACACATAGCCGTCGATCGCATCGACTTCGTCGACCGCCGCACTCATCAGCGTGCCGGTCGTCGCCTCCGAACCCGGCGCGCGGTGCAGCGCTGCGTCGACAATACGCTGCCGCAACCGCGTCTTCGCCTGGCACGCACCGCTCGCGCCAACGCGGGTCGCCAGCATCGCAAACGCACCGCGCGCTATCGCCGAAACGCTCGCCAGCAAAGCCCACGGCGCCATCACCACGGCGCCTTCGGGCACCGCGACCACGCCACCCGCCAGCCCTGCGGCGAACCCAATTGCCGCGACGGTGTCGAGCAACAGCAGGCTCGTCGAAACCCGCACCCCGCCGCCATTCGCGACGGCGGCCTTCAGATAGGCGCATGACGCCAGCGTCCGGTCTTTGGCGATACTGCTCATGCCCTCCGCATTCGAGGCCAAGCCCACGCGCGTCTTTGACCGCGGTCAATGTTCGCGCCGTCGCCCGCGCCTAGCCCATCCCCCAGACAGGCCCGTCGACGGCCGTGTGGGGAGCATAATCATGGACCTTGGGGTCATCGATCTGTCGCGGCTGCAATTCGCGCTGACCGCCTTGTACCATTTCCTGTTCGTGCCGCTGACGCTCGGGCTGTCGATGATGCTGGTCATCATGGAAGCCGTGTACGTGATGACGAACCGGCCGATCTGGCGCGTCATCACGCGGTTCTGGGGGCGGATCTTCGCGATCAACTTCGTGCTCGGCGTCGCCACCGGGCTGACGATGGAATTCCAGTTCGGGACCAACTGGTCGTATTTCTCGCATTATGTCGGCGACATCTTCGGCGCGCCGCTTGCGATCGAGGGGCTGATGGCGTTCTTCCTCGAGGCGACGTTCGTCGGGCTGATGTTCTTCGGCTGGGAGCGCCTGTCGAAGCTCGGCCACCTGATCGTCACGTGCATGGTCGCGCTCGGCACGAATTTGTCGGCGCTGTGGATCCTCGTCGCGAACGGCTGGATGCAGAACCCGACAGGAGCCGAATTCAACACCGACACGATGCGAATGGAGGTCAGCGATTTCGGCGCGGTGCTGTTCAACCCGATCGCGCAGGCGAAGTTCGTCCACACCGTCAGCGCGGGCTATGTCTGCGCCTCGGTCGTGGTGCTCGGCATCTCCGCCTTCTGGCTGTTGAAGGGCCGCTACACTGCGGTCGCGCGGCGTTCGATGACGGTCGCCGCCGCGTTCGGTCTTGCCGGCTCGCTGTCGGTCGTCGTGCTCGGCGACGAGAGCGGCTACGCACTGACCGACAACCAGAAGATGAAGCTCGCCGCGATCGAGGCCGCCTGGCACACCGCCCCTGCCCCTGCCGGGCTGACGCTGTTTGGGATGCCCAACGTCGCCCTGCGCGAGACGCGGTACGAGGTGCAGGTGCCCTGGGTTCTCGGCGTCATCGCAACGCGCAGCTTGGACAGGGAGGTCACGGGGATGTCCGAACTCGTGCTGAAGGCGCAGGAGCGGATTACGTCAGGCGTCATCGCCTATGATGCGGTCCAGCATCTCAAGATCGACCGCACCGACGTCGCGCAGCGTGCACGGTTCGAGGCGCACAAGCGCGATCTCGGTTATGCGCTGCTGCTGAAACGTCACGTCGCCGATCCGCGCATGGCGAGCCCGCAGCTGATCGCAGCGACCGCGTGGGACGTGGTGCCGAACGTGCCGATGATGTTCTGGAGCTTCCGGATCATGGCGTTCATCGGCTTCTTCATGATCGCGCTGTTTGGCACCGCGTTCGTGCTGACCTCGCTCAGGATGCACACGCAGACGCGCTGGTTCCTGAAGCTCGCCGTCATCGCGATCCCGCTGCCCTGGATCGCCATCGAGCTTGGCTGGATGCTGGCCGAGATCGGTCGCCAGCCCTGGGCGATCGAAGGCGTGCTGCCGACGTTCCTCGCCGCGTCGTCGCTGACCCGGGGTGTGCTGTGGACGACGATCATCGGCTTCACCGCGATCTACGGCACGCTGGCGGTGATCGAGGTGCGGCTGATCCTTGCGACGATCCGCAAGGGTCCGTTCGAGCATGACGAGGACCCGCAGCCCGCGCCCGGCCCGATCCACGCCGTCGCCATTACCGCCTGACAGGAGACACGACGATGTTCGATTATGAAACGCTGCGTCTGATCTGGTGGGTGTTGCTCGGTACGCTGCTGATCGGGTTCGCACTAACCGATGGCTTCGATCTCGGCGTCGCGGCGCTGCTGCCGTTCGTTGGGCGCACCGACGCCGAGCGGCGCATGGTGATCAACGCGATCGGGCCGACCTGGGAGGGCAACCAGGTGTGGTTCATCGTCGGCGGCGCGGCGATCTTCGCAGCTTGGCCGTTCGTCTACGCGATCAGCTTCTCCGGCTTTTACCTAGCGATGTTCCTCGTCCTCGCGGCGCTGATCCTGCGCCCGGTCGGATTCAAATACCGCTCGAAGCGGCCTGATGCGGCCTGGCGTTCGCGCTGGGACTGGGCGCTGTTCGTCGGCGGGTTCGTCCCCGCGCTCGTGTTCGGGGTGGCGGTCGGCAATGTCCTGTCGGGTGCGCCGTTCCGTCTCGACAGCGATCTGCGCGCATTCTTCGACGGCAGCTTCCTCGGGCTGTTCACGCCGTTCACCTTGCTGTGCGGGCTGCTGTCGGTGGCGATGCTGGTGCTGCACGGCAGCGCGTGGTTGGCGATCAAGGTTGAGCACGGGCCGGTGCACGATCGTGCGCGCACATTCGGCACGATCGCCGGGATCGCGTCACTTGCGCTGTTCGCGATCGGCTGGGCGTTCGTCGCGTATGGCGACATCGGCTACCGCATCGTCGGCGCTATCGATCCCTCCGGCCCCTCCAATCCCTTGCGCACCACCAGCGAACTGGTGCGCGGCGGTTGGCTCGCCAATTACGGCATGTATCCGTGGATGATGGTCGCGCCCGTGCTCGGCTTCGGCGGCGCGGTGCTCGCGTTGTTCGGCATCCGGCGCGGATCGGAAAGCGCGGCGTTTGCGGGATCGTCAGCCTCGGCTGTCGGCATCATCGCGACCGTCGGGCTGTCGATGTTCCCGTTCATCCTGCCGTCGAGCATCGACTCGCATTCCAGCCTCACCGTGTGGAACGCATCGTCCAGCGCCAAGACGCTCGGCATCATGCTGTTCGTCACCGTCGTCCTGCTGCCGATCGTCGTGGCCTACACCGCTTGGGCGTACAAGGTGATGTTCGGCCGCGTGACGACGCAAGAGGTCGCAACCAACCCCGATTTCTACTGACCCCGAACGCTAAGGACATCTGATCATGTGGTATTTTACCTGGGTGCTCGGCCTCGGCCTCGCGGTCGGCTTCGGCATCCTCAACGGCATCTGGCACGAGTTTCACCTGCCGATCGAAGATGATGCGGACGCGCCTGCAAACTCGTAACGGTCGCGTAAAGAATTCGCGCGGATATCGCGGGCCTTCATACTATACTCGATCAATGGCTCACCACGACATATGCGCGGACTGCGCCGTGCGCGACCAGGCGCTTTGCAGCAGCCTCAGCGACGTCGAGTTGAGCGCCTTGAATACGCTCGGCCGCCGTCGCAAGATCGCGCGCGGCCAGACGCTGATCTGGGCAGGCGACGAGAGCATCATTTGCGCGAACCTGTTGTCGGGCGTGCTCAAGCTGGTGGCGGCGACGCCCGATGGTCGCGAGCAGATCGTCGGGCTGCTGTATCCCGCCGATTTCGTAGGGCAACCCTATGCGGGGCAAGCCGACTTCACGATCACCGCGCTGACCGAGTCGGAACTGTGCATCTTCCCGCGCGACGCGTTCGAGCGTGTGCTGGAAGATCATGCGCGGATGGAGCGACTGTTGCTGCAGCGGACGCTGGCCGCGCTCGGCGTCGCCCGCACGCGGATATTGTCGCTCGCGCGCCAGTCCGCGCAGGAGAAGATCGCCGGCTTCCTGCTCGACATGGCCGTGCGCGCCACTGCGACGGGGTGTCGCGCGACGCCGGACGGGCCGATGACGTTCGACCTGCCGCTCACACGCGGACAGATCGCCGACGTTCTCGGGCTGACGATCGAGACGGTCAGCCGCCAAATGACCCGGCTCAAGACCGCCGGCGTGATCGCATTGCCCGGCGGCCGCGCGATCACGATCTCAGACCCGGATGCGCTGCAAGGCCGCGCCGAGGCGGCCTAGACCGCGTTCCGCTCGCCAAGCCCACGGACGAGCATGTCGCGCGCACCCTGCGTGAGCCGCCCTGCGCCAAGTGTCAGGATCGCGAGTTGGGTGAAGTCCATCGCCTGCCGGGCCCCGTCGAAGAAACTCCGCAACATATAGCCGAACGCTTCCGCGCACGGCGTCGAGAGGCCGGACAAGGCGGCAAGTATGTCGTCAGCCTGGATCGCATCGCTGATATGGCGCGCACGCACGCGCCTCATCACCGCAGCCGTGAGCGGATCGCCTAAAGCCCGCGCGAACAGCGCATCGATCACCGCAGTCTCGTCGCGCGCGTGACTGACCACAAGGGCGCGCAGGTCGCAGCAGATCGCATTGGCGTCAGCACTGGGCAATCGACGGGGCAACGCATCGGCGTATTCCTCCAGCCGATTACCCATGCCCCGAAGCCTGGCATGAGCGGCCAGTAGCGGTTCCAAGTCGAGTTCGCGGATGAAATGCCGGCGCACGGAGAACGGTACGACGCGCGTGGCAAACTCGTCATGCTCGGTCATCGAGGCTCTCCCTGAGCCTCGATGACACGTCCACCCGCGCCTGACATTGACAGTGATCAATCAAGCCGGGCGTTCCGCTGCCTCCGGCTCGCGAAGGCGGTCGCGAAACTCCGTCAATCGTGAGCGATAGCCGTCGGCGTCGCCATATTCGAGGAACTCGTAATAGCGGTGGAGCGGATCGCTGACGCGAAGCGCGTGCTTGATGGGGCACCAATATTGCTCGGTTCGGCTGCTGACTTCGCGGACGAACCCGACAAGCCCGTTGGCGTAGGAGCAGAAAGCGCAGTTCAGCGCCTCGATCCGGTTCAGATAGGCCAGGTGCGCACGGTCGAACATGATGTAGTCGCCGCGTCGGACCCGCGCGATCCCGTACGCGCGAAAGCAAATTGCCTGGTACAGGCTCACCCACGCATCGATGATCAGCAGCGGCACGATCAGCGAGTAGATCACCGGCGCAGTCACGATCGAGACCAGATCGGAGCGCACGACGAAGCGCAGCACGGATACTTTCAACCGCCGTTGCGCATCGAGCACGCCGTGTTCGAAGCCGACGATGCGGCCGGTGAGCTCGACTCCCAGCGCACGCCGTCGTTGCTCGATCTCGCGGTCGAGTTCGCCCTGAAGCCGGATGATCTCGTGCGCGAGATCCTGCATCCGCTGGATGTCGATCGTCATGCGGTCTCCTCGCGGGCGGAGATCGCCCTTCGAAGCCAGCCTAGTGTACGCCGATCGCGTCGGTAGCGTCGGAAACTACGTGTTTTCCGACGCTGCGGGAACCTTGGCTTTGTCGGTAGGCACGAGGCATCGCCATCGGTGGCGCACAATCGCAAAGGACATCAAGATGATCGAACTCGTCAGCGAACGTGCAGGCGTCGCGCATACACCCTCGGCCGTGTCGTGGAACGTCGACCTGACGACGCGCGACGGCTATGTCTTCCACGTCCGCCCTGCGTCGCCCGCCGACGAACCCGCACTTGGGGAGTTCTTCGAGCATGTCGACAGGGAAGACCTCCGGTTCCGCTTTCTCAGCGCGATGCACAAGGTCGGCCACGATCAGCTCCGCGCGCTCGTCACGGTCGATCACGAGCATACCGAGAATTTCCTCGCCTTCGATCCAGCCACCGACGGGATCGTCGCTACCGCGATGCTAGCTGCGGACGATAGCCTCACCCGCGCCGAAGTCGCAATCGCGATCCGCACCAACTTCAAACGCCGCGGGATCAGCTGGACGCTGCTTGATCATGTCGCCGCGTTCGCCCGCGCAAAGGGGATCACGACGCTGGAATCGATCGAGAGTCGCGACAACCATCAGGCGATAGACCTGGAACGCGAACGCGGCTGGATCGCGTCGGCCTGTCCGGGCGATCCGGCTTCGATGATGCTGCGAATGACGCTGTCAGCCTGACGCCGACATCGCCCGCGCCTGGACCAGCGCCTCGGCATAGGTCGCGGTGCTGACCATCGAGCCGAGCCGCGCGCGTGCCAGCATCGCGGTCGGTTGCGGAGACAGGCCGCACAGGATCACGCGCGTATGCATGGCATCCGCCCGCCGCAGAAGCTCGGCGATGGCCGCGACACCGCTCGCATCGAGCATCGGCACTTGTTCCAATCTCAGGATCAGCACGCGCGGCACGCTGCCCAACCGACGATAGGTGTCCATCAATCCGGCCGCGACGCCAAAGAAGAACGGGCCGTCGATCCGGAACATCTCGACGCCGTCGGGCAGCGTGCCGCGTTCGGTAAGCGCATCGTCGTCAGGGCCGGTAATCGCGACCGTCTCGCTCATCCGCGCCATGAACAGCAGCGCGGCGAGCGTCACGCCGACGCCGATCGCCACCGTCAGGTCGACGAGCACCGTCAGCCCAAACGTCAGCAGCAACACTGCGCGGTCGCCATTCGGCATCCGCAATAGGCCGACGAAGCGCTCCTTCTCGCTCATGCCCCAGGCGACGACGAACAGGATCGCCGCCAGCGCCGCCATCGGCACGAAAGCCATCAGTCGCCCACCAAACACCACGAACAGCAGGACGAACACCGCGTGGAGCATGCCCGCGACCGGTGTCCGCGCGCCGGCCTTGATCGCGGTCGCGGTGCGCGCGATCGCACCGGTCGCGGGCAGCCCGCCGAACAGCGCCGAGGCGATGTTGGCGACGCCCTGCGCGACCAGTTCCTGGTTCGACCGGTGCCGCGATCCGATCATCCCGTCCGCGACGACCGCGGAGAGCAGCGCCTCGACGCCGGCGAGAAACGCGATCGTGAACGCCGATGGCAGTACCGCCTGAAGCTTCGCTAGCGTCCAGACTGGGAAAGCCGGCATCGCGATCCCGCTGGGCATGGCTGGAAAGCGCGAGCCGATCGTCGCCACGTGCGCTCCACTGGCGACGACGACGATCGAGGCGAGCACGACCGCGACGAGAAACGCCGGCACGCGCGGGGCGATGCGCTTGAGCATCAGAATGATGGCGAGCGCGGCCATGCCGACCGCGACGGTCGGGGCGTCGATGGTACGGATCGCACCGACATAGGCTAGCCACTTCGGCACGAAATCGGCCGGAACCGCGGCCATGTCGAGCCCGAGGAAATCACGGATCTGGCTCGAGGCGATGATCACCGCGATGCCCGCCGTAAAGCCGGTGACGACGGTGTAGGGGATGAACCGGATCAGCGCGCCGAGCCGCGCATAGCCCGCGGCGATCAGGATGATGCCGGCAAGCAACGTCGCCAAGATCAGGCCGTCATAGCCGTGTCGCGCGATGACGGTGAACACCACGACGACGAACGCGCCGGTGGGGCCGCCGATCTGGACGCGCGATCCGCCGAGCGCGGACACAAGGAACCCCGCGACGATCGCGGTGATCAGCCCCTTGTCGGGTGACGCGCCGCTGGCGATGCCCAGCGCCATCGCCAAGGGCAGCGCGACGACCGCGACCGTCGCACCCGCGGCCGCATCCGCGCGGAAAGTGGCGAGCGAATAGCCTTCGCGTATCGTCGTGACGATCTTCGGGACGAAGGCGGTCATCGGCGTCGCTGCCAGATGACGACGGCTTGCTTTGTCGCTTCGGTGACCAAGACTGTCCCCAATACCGCGGCAACGCAGAACCGCACCGTCGGGGCACAGACCGGTGCGGTCCCAAGCACGCTGCCGAGCGGCGGCCAGAGCATCGCAGTCGCCTGCAACGCGAGCGCAATGCCTATGCCGAGCAGCAACGAGGCATTTGACAGCACAGGCTCGCGGTAGATCAAGCGGCGTTCGCTGCGCATGCACAGCACATAGGCGTTCTGGAACAGCACCGTCATGAGCAACACCGCGTTCTGGATCTCGGCGAGCGGGCGCCCCTCGCGCTGCAGGTCCGCAACGAGATACAGCGCGAGCCCGGTCATCAGCAGCGCGGGCGGGATCATCAGCGCGATCGCACTCCGGTCGAGGATCGGAGCGCTCGGCGGACGAGGCGACTGGTGCAGTTCGTCGCCCTCGCCGCGGCCGAAGCCGAGCATCACGTCCTGCGCGCCGTTGGTGACGAGGTTGAGCCACAGCAACTGCACCGCGGTCAATGGCATCGGCAGGCCGAGCATCACCGCACCGATGAACATCCCGATCTCCGCGATCCCGGTCGCGAGCAGGATGATGACGATGCGGCGGACGTTGGCATAGGTGACGCGCCCCTCCTCGACACCGGCGACGATCGACGCGAAATTATCTTCGGCAAGCACCAAGTCGGCGGCGCTGCGCGCGACGTCGGTGCCAGCGATGCCCATCGCCACGCCGATATGCGCCGCCTGGAGCGCGGGCGCGTCGTTGACGCCGTCGCCGGTGACCGCGACAAGTTCGCCACTCGTGGCGAGGATGCGGACGATCTCGAGCTTCTGCACCGGTTCTATCCGCGCGAACACGCGTCCGCCGAGGATGAGCGCCGCGAGCCGCTCGGGCTGCTCTGCAAGCTCCGTCATCTGCGCGCCGGTAACGACTTGATCAGCCGCGACCTCAAGCCCGAGGCCGCGAGCGATGGTCAGCGCCGTGCCCGGATGATCGCCGGTGACCATCCGGACGCCGATCCCAGCCTCGGCACAGCGCGTGATCGCGGCGGGAACTTCGGGACGGACCGGGTCGATCAGGCCGACCCAGCCGAGCAGCACAATGTCACCCGGTGCCATCGGATCGGTCGTTGTTGCACCCTCGGACGCGGCGACGGCGATCACGCGGTAGCCTTCGCCCGCCATCGCGGTGGCGGCGGCAAACGCGGCGGGGTCGATCGCGCGGCACATTTGCCGGATGATCTCGGGCGCACCCTTGGCGAACACCCTCACGCCAGCCCCTTCCGCGATCGCGACGGTAGAGAATTTGCGGACCGGTTCGTACGGCAGCGCCGCGGTCCGCACCACCGCATACAGCATGGCCAGATCTGCGCCGCCATCTCTCGCGAATCGCAGCAAGGCAACATCCACTGAGTCCCCGACCAGTTCGCCGTCGAGTCCGATCGATCCCTCGTTGCACAGCGCGGCTGCCTGGCGCATTCCCGCCAGACCATCCGTAGGCCAGTCCGCACTCGCGAACGCGCGTCCATCGGCGAGCAGTATCTTCTCCACCGACAGGATGTTGCGCGTCAGCGTCCCCGTCTTGTCGCTGGCGATGATCGTGCACGCGCCGAGCCCCTCGACCGCGGGCAGCGAGCGGACGATCACGTTCCGCGCCGCCATCCGCCGGGTCCCCGCCGCCAGCGCGACCGTCACCGCGATCGACAGGCCTTCGGGGATCGCCGACACCGCCAGCGCCACCGCGAGCAGCAGGATCTGGTCGCCCGGCCGTCCTTGCGCCAACAGGACGAGCGCGAACGGGATGATTAGCGCGATCGTCGCGGTGCTGATCTGCCGCGCCAACCGGTCGAGCCGGATGACGAGCGGCGGCGGCGTCGCCTTGGCCGTCCGCAACGACGCATCGATCGCGCCGAGTGCCGTGTCCGCCCCGGTCGCAACGACGATTCCAACGCCGCGCCCCTGCTCGATCATCGTCCCCGCCAGCGCCATCGTCGCGCGCTCGCCCGGCGGTGTCCGATCGTGGACCAGTCCGGCATGATCCTTGAAGACCGCGACGGATTCGCCGGTGAAGGTCGACTGGTCGACGCTGAGCGCGCTGCTCGACGACAGGCGAATGTCGGCGGGGACGGCCATGCCGCTTTCGAGTTCGACGACGTCGCCGACGACGATATCGCGGGCATCGATCACCGATACAACATCATCGCGCCGGACCATCGCGGTCTGGCCGATCATCCGCCCGAGCGCGGCAAGGCTACTCGCCGCTTTGCTCTCCTGCACCGTGCCGATCGCCGCGTTGACGAGCAGGACGACCCCGATGAACCCCGCATCCGTGCGATGGCCGAGGCCAAGCGAGACCGCCGCCGCCGCGATCAGCAGGTAGATCAGCGGACTGTTGAACTGCCGCACGAACAGCAGCAGGACCGACGGCACCGGCGGCGGGGGGAGCGCGTTCGGGCCGTCCGCGATCAGCCGCGCCGCTGCGGCCTTGGAGCTTAGCCCTCCGCGTCCCGTATCGAGCAACGCCGCCACCCGGTCGATCGACGTCGCGTGCCATGCCGTCACGGACGCGCGCGCCTTGTCGATGGGTCGCGCTGCGATCACTGGCCGGTCGCCTCGATGATAGTCACGGGCGTGCCGGTGCTGGCACTGGCCAGCGTCTCGCGCGTCACCAGCAACGTGGTGCCGGGCGTCATCACGGTCGCGAGCGCGGTCCGGAAGCCTTCCGGGAGATACCCTTTGGTACGGTCCTCGACGCTCAGTTCGCCGGTCCGCGGGTCGTCCGGCAGCGGCAGGCGCAGCCAATGCTCGCCGCCCGTGTCTATCGATTGCAGCGTGAATGCGGAGGTCCGATCAATGGGGACGTCGACCGCGATTCCGCTAGATCCAATCTCGATGCCGTTGCGCAGGACGATCATGCGCCGGTCTCGTCCACTCACCACGATGGATACCGGTCCCTTGGGTGACAGCGTCGGGTTCCAGACATAATCCTTGCCAGATGTCGGCGCGGCGCTCGTCGCCGCCAATATGCTCGGCGCTGCGGCGACCACCGGAACGCGCGCGTCCTGCGTGATGACGACGGTGATCCCCAGCCGGGTGATCCCGAACAGCAGCTTGGCGAACGCCGGCGGCAGGCGGATACAGCCGTGCGACGCGGGATAGCCCGGCAGGTTGCCCGCATGCATTGCGATCCCGCCCCAGGTCAGCCGCTGCATGAACGGCATCTGCGCGTCCTTGTAGACGTTCGAGACATGATCAGCGTCCTTCTGGAGCACGGTGAAGACCCCGGTCGGCGTCGCATGGCCATCGCTGCCGGTCGACACGGTCGAGACCCCGATCGGCACGCCGTTGCGATAGGCATAGGCCTTTTGCGTGGCGAGGCTAACGATCACCGTGACGGGGCCGACGGGCGCGATCTCGGGTGCCCAGATATATTCGCCGGGTTTGAGCTGCTCGATCCGACCGTCGATGCTCGGCGGCACCTGCGCCGAAGCCGTCGTGGCGAACGTCAGCGCGAGCGCGAGGCGGCACGTGAGGCGGCGCGTCGTCATGATAGGATCCGATCGATAAGGTGCCGCCAAACAGGGCGGTCGATTAGACGCTATCGATCGCGCCGCCCCCGCATCACCATCGGAAACTACGCATCGGATTTACGACCCTACCCGTGCGCGGGGATCGTTAGCTCAGTCGATTTGTCGGATGCGGATCACACAGTGCCGCCAATCAGGCGCCCGATCGCCGCGGTCGCCGCCATGGCGAACGCGCCCCAGAAGGTGACGCGGACCATGCCGCGCCAGACGATCGCGCCACCAGTCTTCGCACCGACCGCACCAAGTAGCGCGAGGAACAACAACGATCCGCCCGCCACCGCCCAGACCAGTACCGCGGGCGGCACGATGAAAACGGTCAGCAACGGAAGCGCCGCGCCAGCTGTGAAGCTCGCCGCCGACGCGAACGCCGCCTGGACCGGCCGCGCCCGCGTCCGGAGCGTGATGTCCAGTTCGTCACGCGCGTGCGCCCCGAGCGCGTCCTTCGCCATCAACTGCGCCGCGACCGTCGTGGCGATGGCAGCGTCCACGCCGCGCGCAACGTAGATCGCCGCTAGTTCGGCCAGTTCACCGGGGGGATCGTCGACCAGTTCGCGGCGTTCGCGCGCGAGTTCGGCGGTCTCGGTATCCGCCTGCGCGCTGACCGAGACATACTCGCCCGCCGCCATCGACATCGCGCCCGCGACCAGCCCGGCCGTTCCCGCGATGACGATCGCGCCGACCTGACCACCGGCGACGGCGACGCCGATGATCAGGCTGGCGGTCGAGACGATCCCGTCATTGGCGCCGAGCACCGCCGCGCGCAGCCAGCCGATCCGGTCGGCGACGTGGCGTTCGCGGTGCGACGACAGCGCGCCCATGTCAGGCGATTTCGAGCATGTTCTCGACCTTGACCGCGCCCGGCGCCGCCCAGGCGGTGCGTTCGGCGACCATCCGGTCGTGCGGCGAGTCGACCGATCCGGTGAGCCGTACGGTGCCGCCGTCGACCGACACCTTGATCGTGTCGCCGTCGAAGAACCACGAGCGGTGCAGCGCGGTGCGGATGTCGTTGCTGACATCGGTCACGTCGACGCGCGGTTTCAGCGTGACGTGGTTGATCACGCCCACGACACCCGCAAGCGGTCGCACCGCCGCCTCGGCTGCGTCCTTCTGGAAATGCCAGCGCACTTCGCCGCGCAGGCTGACCCAGCCATCCTCGACCTGCGCCTTGATACTGTCGTGCGGAACGGTGGTATCCCAGGACAGCCGCTCGACGATCGCGCTGGCGATCGCCTCGTCGCCGCGCTTGAAGCGGTCCTCGAGTTGCACCTTGATCGCCTCGGCGACCGCCTTCACCCCATCGACGCGCGCGGCGGCACGTTCGGCGGCGTATTTCGCGGCATAGCTGCCGGCGTGGCCGCTCAGCGTGACGACGCCATTGTTCGCGGTGACCCCGATGTGACCGGCGGGGACGCTCGGATCCCAGTTGAGTTCGGCGAGCACGGCTTTCTGCAATCTGGCGTCGTGGGACATGACACTCTCCTGTGGCGACACGGAGAGGCCCGAGCCGATGACCGCACCCTATCGCCGCGACCGTTCGCAGACAGCGTCGGGAACTACGCAGCCCGCGCTTATGCGTAGTTCCCGATCCTTTCCCGCATCTGCCCGAACGCCGACAGCTCGACAAAAGAGGGAGACCGCACATGACCTATTCGACCCTGATGGTACATCTCGACGGCGGCCGGCCTAACGCCGTCCTTCTCGACGTCGCGGCCACGCTTGCCGATCAGCATGACGCCGCGGTGATCGGCATCGCCGCCTGCCAGCCGGTGCCGATCGGCACGTGCGACGGCTATCTCGGCGGCGACTATGCGGTGATCGAACGCGATATCGTCGCCGACGAACTCGCCCGCGCCAAGACCGAGTTCCACGCGCACGAGCGGCTCGCGAAGCACGTCCTCGAATGGCGATCGATCCCGACGATCGTCAACATCGCGCACGTCGTCGCGGAGAATGCGCGATCCGCCGATCTGGTCATCACCAGCGCAGGTCCCGGGTTTGCCGACCGCGCGACGCACGCCGACACCGGCGACCTGATCCTGCGCGCGGGCCGTCCGGTGCTGGTCGTTCCCGACGGCGCCGCCACCGCCACCTTCTCGACGATCATGATCGCGTGGACCGATACGCGCGAATGCCGCCGCGCGATCAGTGATGCGCTGCCGATGCTTCACGCCGCCGACCGCGTCGTGATCGTCGAGGTCACGATCGACGCGATCGACGCGCGGAAACCGATCGACGACGTCGCCGCCTGGCTCGCACGCCACGACGTCGATGCGGACAAGATCGTCGCGCGGATGAAGGGCACCAGCATCGACACGCTCGCCAGCATCGCGGACGACGTCGAGGCCGACCTCGTCGTCGCGGGCGCTTATGGCCACAGCAGGATCCGCGAATGGGCGTTCGGCGGCGTCACCCGCGACCTGCTGCTGCGCGACCGGCGCTGCACGTTGCTGTCGCACTGAGCCATGACGGGCGCCGCGATCCGCAAGTATCTCGGCCCGGTTGCCAAGGCGAACCGAAGACTAGTCGTCGGCGCCACGATTCTGTCGACGATCGCGATCATCGAAGGACTATTAGCATATAGCGGGTCTTTGGCTTAACATGCGTCATGATCGGAACGAGGGTGTCGAGGTCTTGCCCCCTGACGGACCGGATCAGTGTGTCGAACAAGGCCCGCATCTCGATGATTTGCCTCTGCGCCCCCCGAGCCACCGCACCGCCCGCATGATCGCGTTGCAGTCTTCGCCCGATACCGACCCCCAGGCGGTGGCGCGGGGCGATGCGATGCTGGCGGAGGAACTGGGGCTGCTGATCGACGGCGCGACGACCTATGCGATCTACATGCTCGATCCCCGCGGCCGCGTGACGATCTGGAACCGCGGGGCCGAGCGGATCAAGGGCTGGGCCGAGGCGGAGATCATCGGCCGTGATTTCGCGATCTTCTATCCCGCCGACGATATCGCGGAGGGTAAACCCGCAGCCGATCTCGCCCGCGCACACTGCGACGGCCGGATCGAGGAAGAAAGCTGGCGAGTCCGCAAGGACGGCTCAGAATTCCTCGCGCATGTCACGATCACCGCGCTCCACGACGATGCCGGCGCGCTGCGCGGGTTCGGCAAGGTGATCCGCGACATCACGCACGAAAAGGCCGCCGAGGCCGCGATCGTGCGCCGCGAACACCACCTCCGCTCGATCCTCAACACCGTCCCCGACGCGATGATCGTGATGAACGAGAACGGCATCGTCGCCTCGTTCAGCGCCGCCGCCGAACTCGTCTTCGGCTATACGGCCAGCGAAGTGATCGGCCAGAACGTCGCGATGCTGATGCCGCAGGTGGAAGCACGCGACCACGACGCGCACCTGCGCAAATACCGCCACACCGGCGAGCGCCACGTGATCGGCAACGTCAGGCTTGAACGCGCAATGCGTAAAGGCGGCGAGACGTTTCCGATCGAACTGGCGGTCGGCGAGGCGTCGATCGCGGGTGAACGCATCTTCACCGGCTTCATCCGCGACCTCACCAACCGCCACGCGACCGAACGCCGCGTGCAGGAACTCCAGTCCGAACTCGTCCACGTCTCGCGCGTCAGCGCGATGGGCACGATGGCCTCGACCTTGGCGCACGAGATCAACCAGCCGCTGACCGCGATCGCCAATTACCTCGAGGCGACGCGCGCGATGATCGACGGCAGCGCAGACCCGCTGCTGGCAGACATCGCCGAGGCGCTCGACCTCGCAGCGGCGCAATCGCTGAGGGCGGGCACGATCGTCCGCCGATTGCGTGCGTTCGTCGATGGCGGCGATACGGGCTTTCGCGACGAAGCGCTCGACCTGCTCGTCGAGGAAGCGACCAGCCTGGGCCTGCTTGGCGCGCACGAGGCGGGAATCACCGTCGTCAACTCAGCCTCGCCAAGCCCGGTCATGGTTCGCGTCGATCGCATCCAGATCCAGCAGGTGCTGGTCAACCTCATCCGCAACGCGATCCATGCGATGGCCACGTCGTCCGTCCGGACGCTGTCGATCGCCACCGCCTCCGAGCGCGAAGGCTGGATGCAGATCACCGTCGCGGACACGGGCTCCGGCATAGACAGCGACGTCCGCGCGCGCCTGTTCGAGGCGTTCGCGACCACCAAGGAGGACGGCATGGGCCTGGGCCTGTCGATTTGCCGGACGATCGTCGAGGCGCATGGCGGGCGGATCTGGGCGGACGGCGTTGCGAACGGCGGCACCGCGTTCCACTTCACCGTGCCGCTTGCCGCGCTCCAGGAAGGCGACACCGATGACTGACGTACTCCGCACGGTGCATATCGTCGACGACGACGAGGCGATCCGCCAGTCGGTCGGCTTCCTGTTGCGCAAGGCGGGGTATGCGGTCGAGACCTACCCGGCCGGCACGCATTTCCTGAAGTCCGTGACTCGAGAGACACGCGGCTGCGTGCTACTCGACGTCCGCATGCCCGATCTCGACGGGTTGGAGGTACAGGCGCGCCTAGCGCAGACCGGCATCGCGCTGCCGGTGATCATGCTGACCGGCCACGGCGACGTCACACTAGCCGTTCGCGCGATCAAGGCGGGCGCGATCGAGTTTCTCGAAAAGCCGTTCGAGCGCAGCGCCCTGCTCGCGGCGATCGAAACCGCGCTCGCGCATGCCGCTCGGTCCGATCGCGAGCACCTTGCCGCCGCCGATGCGCTCGTCCGGCTTGCCGCCCTCACTCCGCGCGAACGCGATGTGCTCGACGGCATGGTGCTCGGCCGCCCCAACAAGCTGATCGCCTACGACCTCGCGATCGCCACCCGCACCGTCGAAGTCCACCGCGCCAGTTTGATGGAAAAGCTCGCCGCGCGCAGCCTGTCCGACGTCCTGCGCATCGCGTTCTCGGCCGGGCTGGGCGAAACCGCCGAGCCCGCCTGACACCCTCGTCTTCTACGTACAGACGCGGCGGGGTCCGCGTGTCATCGAGGGTCGAGAAGGACCCGCCCGATGACCGACCACGCTCCCCAATCGCATGACGGCATCGGCGTTTCGCTGGTCGACGGCAACCCCGCGATCCGCCGCGCGCGCCAGATCATGCTGCTCTCCGAGCATTACGACGTCCGCTCCTATGCGACCGGCGCGGCGCTGCTCGCCGACCCCCGATCGCGCGACGTGCCCTGCATCGTCGTCGATGTCGAAGGCACGGAGGGCACCGGCATGGCCACGCTCCAGGCGATGCGCGCGTCGGGCTGGCGCGGCAAGGCGATCCTGCTCGACGGCACCGCCCCGCCCCCCGCGCTGGTCCACGCCGCCGAACGCCACGGCGACCGCATCCTCGACCGCACCGCTGGCGACGCACCGCTGCTAACCGCGATCGCCGCGTCGATCGACCGCGGCTGGTCCGGCTGGAACGCGGAGGGGTGACGGTCGCGTGAGGACAGCCTGTTTCCCCGCGAGGCGTAGGCCCAGACTGGGCTACCGCCTTCGCGGGAGGGCAAAAGCGTGTTCGATCCGCGAGCGCCATTCGAGCGCCCTTCCCACGCCCACATTGATCGCTGTGGCGCGCTAGATAGTTCCCGATTCTGGGCCGCCACATCCCGATCCTACGGTTTGGCAACGCCCAATTACCGTGGATTACGCCATGAATTTAGCCATTCGATCGTTGCCGGCTTCGACGACCACAACTGACCGGCGAACTGCCGATCATTGAGCCGATCGCCTGACGCAGGCGCAGGGCTCCACAGCAATCCTGTCGAGCGATGCCCCCGTGGTGGTCCAAAGCCGACCTCCCCAGCCTTAAACCATGCTTCCCGGCGTTCGCCAGCGCTGCGGCTGCTGCTCGCCACACTTCGCTGCGCACCATAGCAGCGGGAATGCGGGCTAGCAGGCGAGCTTGAGCGTCAGGCGCGGACGGTTCGCGATCGGCCGGAGGCGCGGCGCGGCGCCGATACTCCGCGCCGCCAACGTCGGCACGGGTTCGGCTATCAAGCCGGCGGCCTGGACGGAAAGCGCTTCCAGCGTCTCGTCATAGAGTCGTGCGAGCAGTTCATGAGCCCGGCGCGCGCACGGCCCTGCGGCGGCATCGGCCATCGCCCGCGTGGCGTCGAGGCGGCGCTGGAAATAGAGTATCTCGGTGTGGATAGCGTTCATCACGAACTCCCCGCCGGTCGCCCCCGCTGCCGCACGATGCGGGTGTCGATGAGCCGATCCGTATCCGGACGGTAGCGAGCGTGGACGGCGGCGTCGGGACTCGGAAAGCACGTACCTCGGCAAGGTCGTCAGGCGAGTGCGGCGGCGTGCAGCGCGATTTGCGCGTCTTCCTGCGAGGGTAGTATACGGATTTCGAGCCCCGGCATCCAGGCCAAGCCGTCGCGAACGGCGCGGCCGGTGAGTCTGTCGTTCTCACCGATGCCCCCCGTCAGCACGAGCATGTCGGCGCCGCCGAGCGAGGCGATCATCGCTGCGATCTGCTTGCCCACCGACCGCTCGAACATCCGGACGGCGAGGTCGGCGTCTTCGGTCGCCGCAGCGCGCAGGACGCGCATGTCGCCGGACAGCCCCGAGATACCCGTCATCCCGGAAGCATGATCGACCAGCGTCGCCAGCGTCTTGGCGTCCAGCTCGGTTTCTCGCAGCAGGTACAGCAACACGCCGGGATCGATATCGCCCGTCCGCGTCGCCATCATCACGCCGCCCGACGGGGTCAGCCCCATGCTGGTATCGATCGATCGCCCATCGCGCACGGCAGTCACGCTCGCGCCGTTGCCGAGATGCGCGATCACCAACCGTGCGGGCATATCGCCGCCGAGTTGCCGTACGATCGACTCGCAGGACAGGCCGTGGAAGCCGTAGCGCCGCACGCCGGTCGCCTGGTACTCGTGCGGGATCGGCAGCGTCCGGGCGATGTCGGGCATGTCCGCATGGAACGCGGTATCGAAGCACGCGATCTGCGGCACGCGCGGATAGCGAGCCTCTGCGGCCCGGATCAGCGCCAGCGAGGCAGGGCCGTGCAGCGGCGCGAACGCACATGCCGCCTCCAGATCCGCCAACACCGCATCGTCGATCCGGCAATGCGCGTCGCGGTGCGGGCCACCGTGGACGATCCGGTGACCGATCACCGTCAGCGTCGGCCACCCCGTCAACGCGGTCTCGATCGTATCGAAGAAGCGCGCGTGATCGTCGCCATCATTGTCAGGCGTCTCGATCGTCCCGCCGACGAGCAGGACGGGCTCCGGATCGACCGCGTACAGCCCGTATTTGAGCGATGACGACCCGCTGTTGAGCGCGAGAACTACCGCGCCCCCCTCTACCGTGCCCATTGCCAGTCACGCACCTCCGGCAGATCGTCGCCCTGCTCGGCGATGTAGAGCTTGTGCCGCTCCATCGTCGTCCAGTAGCGCGCCGTCTCGCGCGGCACGCAGTCGCGAAGCCGAGGCACGCGCTCGATCGCGTCGAGCGCCAGCCGATACCGGTCGAGATCGTTCAGCACGACCATGTCGAACGGCGTCGTCGTCGTCCCCATCTCCTTGTACCCACGCACATGGATATTGCCGTGGTTCGCGCGCCGATAGGTCAGCTTGTGGATCATCGCCGGATAGCCGTGGAACGCGAAGATCACCGGCTTGTCCGCCGTGAACATCGCGTCGAACTCGCGCTCGTCGAGCCCGTGCGAATGTTCGGAGCGCGGTTGCAGCACCATCAGGTCGATCACGTTGACCACCCGGATGCGAATGTCGGGCACGTAGGCGCGCAGCATCGTCACCGCCGCCAGCGTCTCCAGCGTCGGCACGTCGCCCGCACACGCCATCACCACGTCCGGGTCCGCATCGTCGCCCGCCCAGTCCCAGATCCCCGCGCCCGCGGTGCAGTGCCGCACCGCCGCGTCGATCCCGAGCCATTGCCACTCTGGCTGCTTCCCCGCGACGATCACGTTCACATAGCCGCGACTGCGCATGCAGTGATCGCCGACCGACAACAGGCAGTTCGCGTCGGGCGGCAGATAGATCCGCGCGACGTCTGCGGTCTTGTTCGCGACGTGATCGATGAACCCCGGATCCTGGTGCGACAGCCCGTTGTGATCCTGCCGCCAGACATGCGACGTCAGCAGGTAATTGAGCGACGCGATCGGTCGCCGCCACGGGATGCCGCGCGTCACCTTCAGCCACTTGGCATGCTGGTTGACCATCGAATCGACGATGTGGACGAACGCCTCGTAACACGAAAACAACCCGTGCCGCCCGGTCAGCAGATACCCCTCGAGCCAGCCCTGGCACAGATGCTCGCTCAACACCTCCATCACCCGACCGTCGGGCCCCAGATGCTCGTCGACCGCCTCGATCTCCGCCATCCACACCTTGCCCGACACATCGTACACGTCGGCAAGCCGGTTCGACGCGGTCTCGTCCGGCCCGAACAGCCGGAAGTTCATCGTCGCCAGATTGAGCTTCATCACGTCGCGCAGATACCGGCCGAGTACGCGCGTGGCCTCGGCCTTGACCTTGCCCGGCACGTCCACCGCCACCGCGTACTCACGAAAATCGGGCAGCGACAACGGCACCATCAGCTCGCCGCCATTGGCATGCGGGTTCGATCCCATCCGCCGGTGCCCGGTGGGTGCGAGCGAGGCATACTCCTCGAGGAACTTGCCCGTCTCGTCGAACAGCTCTTCGGGCCGGTAGCTCCGCATCCACGCCTCGAGCTGGCGCAGATGCTCCGGATCCTTGAAGTCCGCGATCGGCACCTGATGCGCGCGCCACGTACCCTCGACCGGCTTGCCGTCGACGAACTTCGGCCCGGTCCAGCCCTTCGGCGTACGGAACACGATCATCGGCCAGCGCGGTCGCTCGGGCTTCACGCCCTCGACACGCGCCGCCGCCTGGATCGCCTGGATCCGCGCCAACGCCTTGTCGAGCGCCGCGGCAAGCTGTTGGTGGACCGCCGCCGGGTCGCTGCCCCCGACATAATAGGGTTCATGCCCATAGCCGCGCAGCAGCGCATCGAGCTCATGCCCATCGATCCGCGCGAGGATCGTCGGATTGGCGATCTTGAAGCCGTTGAGATGCAGGATCGGCAGCACCGCGCCGTCGCGCGCGGGGTTGAGGAACTTGTTCGAATGCCAGCTCGCCGCCAGCGCGCCGGTCTCCGCCTCGCCGTCCCCGACCACGCACGCGACGATCAGGTCGGGATTGTCGAACGCCGCGCCGTAAGCATGCGCGAGCGAGTACCCGAGCTCGCCGCCTTCGTGCATCGATCCCGGCGTCTCGGGTGCGACATGGCTCGGGATGCCGCCCGGCCAGGAGAATTGCCGGAACAGCCGGTGCATGCCCGACCGGCTCCGCTCGATCGCGGGATAGCGTTCGGTGTACGAGCCCTCCAGATAGGTGTTGGCCACCAGCCCAGGCCCACCATGCCCCGGCCCGATGATGTTGATCATGTCGAGGTCATGCTCGACGATCAGCCGGTTGAGATGGACGTACAGGAAGTTCAGCCCGGGCGTCGTCCCCCAATGCCCGAGCAGCCGCGGCTTGACGTCGGCGATCGTCAGCGGCCGATCGAGCAACGCATTGTCCCGCAGGTAGATCTGCCCGACCGACAGGTAATTCGCGGCCCGCCAATAGGCGTCCATCCGGCGCAGCATGTCGTGGGACAGCGGGTGCGTCTTCGCAGGTGCCAGCGTTGCAGTATCGGCCATGTTCAGCTCCCGAAATCGAGGACGACGCGCGACGCGACCTGCCCGTGCTGGAGCCGGTCGAAGATGTCGTTGATCGCCGACAAGGGCTGCACTTCGATATCGGCCTTCACCTTGCCATCCGCGGCAAAGGCGAGCGCCTCCGCCATGTCCTTGCGCGTCCCGACAAACGAGCCGCGCACCGTGATGCACTGCGCCACCACGTCGAACAGCGGCATCGGAAAGTCGCCCGGCGGCAGGCCGACGAGCACGCACGTCCCCTTGCGCCGCGTCATCGCCACGCCCTGATTGAACGCGGTCAGCGACGGCGCGGTGATCAGCACGCCGTGCGCGCCGCCTCCCGTCCCGTCCTTCAGCGTCGCGATCGCGTCGGGCTTGCGCGCGTCGATCAACAGTTCCGCGCCCAGCGCCTTGGCATGCGTCAGCTTGCCCTCGTCGACATCGACCGCGGCAACGCGCAACCCCATCGCCTTGGCGTACTGCACCGCCAGATGCCCCAGACCACCGACACCCGAGATCGCGATCCACTCGCCCGGCCGCGCTGAAGTTTGCTTGATGCCCTTGTAGGTCGTGATGCCCGCACAGATGATCGGCGCCGCCTCGACCGCGGACAGCCCGGCGGGAATATGCGCGACGTAGTTCGGGTCGGCGAGGATATACTCCGCGAACCCGCCATTGCGCGTGTAGCCACCGAACTCCGCCTCGGCGCACACCGTCTCCCAGGCGGACAGGCAATATTCGCAATGCCCGCACGCGGAGTACAGCCACGGTACACCGACCCGGTCGCCAAGCTTCACGATCGTCACCCCGGCGCCGACCTCGACGACGATGCCGATCCCCTCATGCCCCGGAATGAACGGGGGTGTGGGCTTGACCGGCCAGTCGCCGTGCGCGGCGTGCAGATCGGTGTGGCACACCCCGCATGCTTCGGTCTTGACGACGATCTGTCCGGGCCCTGCGACCGGTACCGGCCATTCGCGCAAGGACAGGGGTTTGCCGAACGCCTCGACGACGGCGGCGTGCATCATACGGGTCATGGACTGTCCTAGAAGATGCGGAGAGCTCAACGCGCCATCCGCGCGGCCAGTGCGGGATCGGCCAGCAGCGCCTCGTCGCCGAACGCGATCTGCGCGCAAGTCCGCTGCGCCTGCGCCGCGACCTCGCGCAGATACTGGTCGGCGAACCGCGCACTGAGGCCCGGCACGATGTGCGCAAACCGGCGATGTTCCTGCGATCGCATCCCGAACGCATGCACCAGATACTGGTCGAAGACGCTGTTGAGCCCCTGCCCCTGCCCCTGTTCGTCGAGCCAGACCTTGCTCGCCGCGGAGGTCGAGAAGCTGACCAGCCGCTTGCCGCCGAGCAGGTCGGTCCGCACCCGCCCCTGCAACGCCTCGGGCTGCACGCCTGCGCCGAACACGCGTTCGACATAGCCCTTCAGCATCGCCGGCGGCGTCCCGAACCAGATCGGATACACCAGCACGAACACGTCGCAGCCGGCGATCGCGTCGACCTCGGCCAGTACGTCCGCCTCATATACCGCGGCGACGTTGGTCGGCCGCTCTGTCGCCTTCAGAACCGGATCGAACCCCATAGCGTACAGATCCCGCAACACGACCCCCTGCCCCGCCGCGCGCACCGCGTCGCAATAGGCGCCCGCGATCGCATGGTTGAAGCTCGACGGATCGGGATGACACAGGATCACGGCATGCCGTCCGCCTGTCGTGCCGCGCTCGCCACCTGCCATCGTTGCGTCCTCGCCAAAGTGTCACGATCCCCGACGGCCGCAGCGAAGCGTGGCGCGATCCTGCGGGGCATCTGGTCCGGCCGTTCTATCCGTCGACGGCCCCCGAAGTGACCCTCGGAAAGTACGCAGGTCGCAATGCGGCTGCGGCGTTCCGATACGTATTCAAGCTTTTTTCCGATGTGATCCGGTCAGTTGGAATCGTGCGACGGTGGCAGCCGCGCGCCTGTGACTCGCTATCTCTGGACGCTTGAACGGCCCTTTTGATCAGTCCCGGCTCAAGCGGCCAGTTCGTGTAAAGTCATCGGTCACCGAACCCGCGGCAGGGCATGTCAAAAAGTGGGGTGAAGCCATCGTTCCCAGTTCTCCACGTGAATGACGCCTTTCGGCGGAGAGCAAACGATCACGCCCTGCAACAATGCCATCGTCGATCGACCGAGGTTGGGTTGCTAGCCGACCAGCAGGTTTCGATCATCGTCTTCTCGAGTCGACGCCTCTTGCCGAGCAGTCTCCATGGTACTGTCTGCCCTCTTCATCTTCAGTCATCAGTATCGCCATCACCGGTCGATCGTCGCTCGACCGATCGTTGCGGGTACGGCATGATCGACCCGATCAGCGCCGACGCGCACGGGAGCGAAATCGATGATCTTGTGGATGGCTATACTTGGCGCGCTGGTCGGATGGTGCCTGGTCGACTTCGAGGAATACGGTTTCCTCCTTGGCAGCATGGTGGGCGGCGCCGCCGGATGGATCATGGCGCGCCACATCCGCGCGCAGATCTCGGCCGCGACCGCCGGGTTGCAGTCTCAGATCGACCTGTTGCTCGCCCGCGAAATAACGCCATCGCCGTCCGCCATTGCTGCCCACACGACCCCGCCATTCGAGCGCGGCGCGAGCCCAGCGCGCGTCGTCACACCGCTGTCCACGAACCGGCCGACGATCCTGCCGGATCGCGCGACGCCATCGTCCGCTGCTTCTGGCAATGTCCTGCCGCCAGCGACACCGGCTCCGCCGCCCGAGCCGGGCCTCGTCGAGACGCTGGTGGCAAGTGCCTTTGCCAATGCGAGAAACTGGCTGCTCGGCGGCAACACCATCGTCCGCATCGGCTTGGTGATCCTGTTCGTCGGACTGTCTTTCCTCGCCAGCTATGCGGCCTCGGCCGGGCTGTTCCCGATCGAGCTGCGACTGGTCCTGATCGTGGCGATCGGCATCGGCCTGCTGGCCGTCGGGTTCAGGACCCGGACGTCGCGGCCGGGCTTTGGCCTTGCGTTGCAGGGCGCGGGCATCGCGACGATCTACCTTACCCTGTTTGCCGCCGCCAAGCTGTTCGATACCATCCCGATCGCTGCGGCCTTCGCGCTGATGATCGTAGTCTGCGCGCTTGGCTGCGCTCTCGCGCTGCTCCAACGCTCGCAGGCGCTGGCGACAACGGCGTTCGCGGGCGGCTTTGCGGTGCCGCTGCTGCTGGCGGGCGGTGGCGGCAGCGTCGTCGGCGTGTTCGCCTATTACACGATCCTGAACCTCGCGATCCTGTTCATCGCGCATCGGCAATCGTGGCGCGTACTCAACCTGACCGGCTTCTTCGCGACATTCGGCACCGCAACACTGTGGGGCATGACCAGCTACCAGACATCCGATTACGGCGCGGCGCAGGCCTTCCTCATCGTCTCCGTGCTGATCTACGTCGCGACTGCGGTGCGTTACGCCCGTGCGACCATGGGACTGCTCGGCAACGTCGTCGACACGACCTTGATGTTCGGGCCCGCGCTGGCGGGGTTTGGGTTGCAGGTGGGACTGGTCCACGACCAGCCGTTCGGCAGCGCGTTCGCCGCGCTCGGCTTCGCGGCGCTGTACCTTGCGGTCGCGATGTGGACGATGCTGTACCGGCACGACAGCTTCCGGGTCATGAACGAGACGATGCTGGCGATAGGCATCGGCTTCGTCACGCTGGCCGTGCCGCTGGCGCTGGGCGCACGCTGGACCTCGGCCGCCTGGGCGCTGGAGGGCGCGGGCGCGTTCTGGGTCGGCATGCGGCAGGCGCGTTGGATGCCGCGGCTGTTCGGCCTGCTGTTGCAGGCGGTGGCGGCGCTGCTGTATCTCGGTGACCTGCATCCGACAGTGTCGGCGGTCCCCCTCGCCAATCCCAATTTTGTCGGAGGCATGCTGATCGCGCTCGCCGCGCTTGCGACCGCGTGGTGGCTACGCGCGCCGCTGCCGCACAGCGCGTCTCGTCTGGCGAAAAGCTATGCCGTAGCGGAGGTCGCCCTCGCCGCGCCCGCGTTTTTGGTCGGGTTCGCGTTCTGGTGGCTGGCGTGGACGCTGGAGGTTGGGCGCAGCGTCCCCCCGTCCGTCGCAGGCCTGTCACCGGTTCCGGTCGTGGCGTCCGGCGTACAACCGCTGGCGGTGATGTTGGCCTATGTCGCGAGCGCGTGGGGCGCGCAAACGATTGGCCGACACCTGCGCTGGCCGGTGGCAGGCTGGCCCAGCTATGCGACGCTGGCCGCTCTTGTACTGGCGTTCGTCGACCTCGTCGGGTCGGGGCGGCATGTCCTCTACTTGCCCGATGCGGCGATCTGGATCGGGGCGATCGGGCTGCATGTGTGGATGCTGTACCAAAACGATGCCGCGCCCCGCATCGATCCGCGCGATGCCGTGCTCCGCGCGAGCCATATCGGCGGCGTCTGGCTGCTGACCGCGATGCTGACCGACGGACTGTCGCTCGCCATCGACCGTGCGGCGCTATGGGACACCGCCTGGGCGGAGGTCACGTTCCTGGTCGCGACCGTAGCGGTCTTGGTCGTGCTGACACTGTGGGGCGCCCGCGCTATGAAGGGAACCCTCGGCTCCACGCACTGGCCGCTCGACCGCCACGCCGTCGACTATGGCTGGTATGCGGCAGCGCCGATCGCGGCGTTGGTGTTCGTCGGCTCCTTGCTGACGGCGATGCTGTCGTCGGGCAACGCGATTCCCCTGCCCTATTTTCCATTGCTCAATCCGGTCGATCTGGCGCTCGGGCTGTCCTTGCTCGGACTGGAGCTATGGCGACGGACCATCCTCGCGAGCGACCCGGTGCCGCCCGGCGGCGGCGTGCTGCGCAGACGCGGTGCGATGGCGGCACTTGCAGGACTAGCCTTCGTCATGGTCAACACGGTGTGGCTGCGGATCGCGCATCACCTGCTGGGCGTGGCATGGGACGGCAACGCGCTGCTCGACAGCTTCGTCGTCCAGACCGGCCTTGCGATCCTTTGGACGCTGCTCGCGGTGGCGCTTATGGTAACTGCTCATCGTGGCGGTCGAAGGGTGCAGTGGCTGGTCGGCGCAGGGCTGTTGGGGCTGACCGTGGTCAAGCTGCTACTGGTCGATCTCAACAACGCGGGTGGCGGCGCGCGCATCGTCGCGTTCATCGTCGTCGGGATGATGATGCTCATGGTCGGCTATCTCGCGCCGTTGCCGCCGCAAGCTTTGACGGCGCCGGACAGCGAGGACACATCCGCATGACCACGATCGGCAAGCTGGCAGGGCTCGCCCTGGCTGCATGCGCGCTGGCGGGCGCCGCTCCGACCGGATCGTCCGATGATGCCGCCTCGTACGCGGTTCGCGTCCCCATCACTGTCGCGGCGGGATCGCCGGTGCAGCGACTGGCGATCCCGCCGCAGATACTTGCAGTGGCGCAGACGGCGGACCTGTCCGACCTACGCGTCTTCGATGCGACCGGCAGGGCGATGCCGATAGCACGTCTTGCACCCGCCGCGCCGGCGACGCGGCGCACCCTGCTGCCGGTGCTGCCGATCATGGGCGCCGCCGATGCGCTCGATGTGACGGGCGTATCGCTCAGGCTCGACGGCGACGGCCGCGCGCGCGTTGCGGAGGTCACGGGGACGGTGCGTGACGCGCCGACGATCGCGACCGTGCTTGGTGTGCTGCTCGATACCCGCGCCATCGTGGGAGAAGCCCGCAGCCTCGCGGTCGGAATCGACATGCCCGCGGCACAGCCGGTCACCCTCACGGTCGAGGCGAGCGACGACTTGAAGACCTGGCGGTCGATCGGCGAGAAAGTGGTCTATCGGACCGCAAATGCCCGTCAGGCCGCAGTCGTCGTTCCGCTCGGCGAGGCCGTGCTGCACCGCGACTACCTCCGCATCGTATGGCGCGGTACGTCGCGGTTGCTTTCGCCGGTAACGATCCACCGCGCGCTGCTGATCACGCGAGACAAAACGACGGGTGGTGGCCCTTCGGTCGAGGGCTCGGCACCGCCGCTGACCGACGCTCATGCCATCGAGTTCGGTATTCCGTTCGCGGCGGCGATCTCCGCGATCAGGATCGTTCCCACCGGCCGCGACGTCATCGTGCCCATTCGTCTCTTCAGCCGCGACGATCGCGAGCAGCCGTGGCTGGCCCTGGGCGAAAGCACCGCGGCACGGTCGGTCGAGGGCATGACGGCAACGCAGGACGATATCGGGCTGGATGGCGGGGCACACCGGACCGTACGGATCGAAGCCGCCCAGCGCTCCGCCGGCTTCACCTCTGCGCCCATGGTCACCTTCCATTTCGCGCCCCGCGAGATCGCCTTCCTGGCGATCGGTACGCCGCCTTTCGTCGTTGCTGCCGGACAAGCGGGGGTAGCTGATGCCTATCTACCGCTAGCCAGCGTACTGACGCAGGCACCGAACGGGCAGTTCGCGATCGCGAAGACGGCGCTAACCCGTGTCACGGTTCGTCTGGCGCCGATTGGCGACACCAGCGCGATGCGGAAAGGACTGCTATGGACGATACTGCTGATTGCTACAGGCGTGCTTGGGATGATGGCGTGGTTCTTGTGGCGCAACATGGCATCTAGATGACCCGCTTCCCGACACTCACGTTTCGTTTCTCGGATCGACATATTCAGGCGTCCGTTCATCCATGCGGTACGTCCGTAATTAAGATATAGTCGGTTCCACGCGCATAGAGGCCTCGACGTCTGCCAGATTGCGTCGCAAGGCGGGGCCAAGATGGTCGATCAGCGCCCGCACGCTTCCATGAGACGCGCGCCCGGCCGGGAATACCAAATGCACGGGTACGGGCGGCTCCTCCCATTCCGGTAGCAGGCGTATCAGGCGGCCGTCCGCGATCGCGTCGACGATTTGATAGGAGCGAGCCTGAATCACGCCGTGGCCGCGCAAAGCGGCATCGATGGCGGCGGCTGCGTTGCCGATGCTGAGCCGGGGCTGGACCCGGACCGATCGCCGCTTGCGCGCGGGGGGCGTAGGGCTCGCGAACGTCCAGCGCTCGCCCTCGGCCGCGACGTCTAAGCCGATGCACGCGTGCTGCTCGAGATCGACCGGGGTCGCCAGAGGCGCTGCCTTGTTCAGGTACTCCGGGGATGCGCACAGCAGCGTACGGACCGCGCCGATCCGGATCGCGCGCAGCGAAGAATCGCCCAGCGGCGCCAGCCGCACGGCGAGATCGACCCCTTCCCCGATAAGGTTGACCAAGCGGTTCATCAGAAGAACGCGTGCCGACACCAGCGGATGATCGTCGAGAAAGCTTTCGAGGAGCGGCAGGACGGCGATGCGGCCAAATAATTCGGGCGCGGTGAGCACGATATTTCCCTGGACCGGCGCGCCCGCGCCGATCGGCGCAAGGTGTTCGAGCTTCTCGAGCACGTCCCGCCATACCGCCACGTGGTGCTCGCCGGATGCGGTCAGGCTCAGCTTGCGGGTGGAGCGCAGCAGAAGCGTCTCGCCGGCGTCCCGCTCCAGCAACGCGACCGCGCGCGTCACGCTGGCCGGCGATCGCCCGTAGCGTTTGGCCGCCGCGGCGAGCGACCCGCGATCCACCGCGGCAACGAACAGCGCCATCGCTTCCAATCGATCCATCGTTTCGGATCCTGTAATCAAGCCTGTCATTATGCAAGGCTAACCGCCGCTCCCTGCAAGACGTACATGAGGTCGGCAAGGAGGCCGCATGCGCCATCGACCGACTCTCTACCCCCGCCGGACGCTTCTCTCATGGCTCGCGACAGGACCGGCGCTGGCGAGCATCCAAGCCTTCTCACCGCTGCCCCGCCGCAATCAAAGGAACCCCCCGTGTCCAAAATTCACTATCGTCGAAAACAGGTTGGCGAGGTCGACGTCTTCTACCGCGAAGCCGGTCCCGCCGACGCGCCGGTGCTATTGCTGCTGCATGGATTTCCCTCTGCAAGCCACATGTTCCGCGATCTGATCCCGTTGCTGGCGGACCGCTATCGCGTCATCGCGCCGGATCTGGCGGGATTCGGACAGACCAGGGCACCGGCGCGAGGGGCATTCCCGTACACCTTCGACACGCTCGCGCGGGTGCTCGGGGAGTTCGTCGATGCGCTCGGCCTCGACCGCTACGCCCTGTACATCTTCGACTACGGGGCACCCGTCGGACTCAGGCTGGCAATGCGGCATCCCGAGCGGGTGACCGCTATCATCAGCCAGAACGGCAACGCCTATGAAGACGGGTTCAGCGATCAGTGGGGCGCCTGGCAAGCGTATTGGCGCGAACCGAACGACGCCCACCGCGAGGCCTGCCGCGCATCCTTGACGCCGGACACGATCCGCGATTGGCAATATGGCACCGGCTCGGATCCCGCGCTGCTGTCACCGGACGGCTACGAACTCGACGTCGCTTATATGGCGCGCACGGGCGCTGCGGACATCCAGCTCGACCTGATCCTGGATTACCGCAGCAACGTCGCTCTGTACCCCGCCTTCCACGCGTATTTCCGCAAGCATCAGCCCCCGCTGCTAGCGGTGTGGGGCAGACACGATCCCGCTTTTATCCCCGCCGGTGCGCAAGCCTATCAGCAGGATCTGCCCAAGGCAGAGATACACTTGCTCGATGCCGGCCATTTCGCGCTGGAAACGCACCATGACATGATCGCCAGCTATATCCGGGACTTCCTTGGCGGAACGTTGACCTGACTTAGCAGGGCGACCGAGGTGCGTGCCGCGCGGGCGTGCGCCTCGCTCGCCGAGACTGCGGACGGGACAAGCTTGCCAGGCCAGCCCCGTCCGTGGACGCCCCTCCGGCCCCCGGCTTGTTCTTACGCTGTGGCCGCTTTAGTGCGCGTGGAGGTATGACCGCCGGCGCGATGCAACAGGTCGGCCGCATCGGTCGGGGTAATCCCGGCAGCGCTGGTATCGACCGACACGAACACGCCGCCCTCTTTGATGCACCCTTCGTAGTAGCTCGCATCGACGCGGCTGACGCCGTGGTCGGTCATCACCTTCTCTAGCCCCCCGATAGCCCCACCGAGCGCCGCGCCAGTGATCGCGGCACCGGGAATCGCCGCCGATGCGATCGCACCAGCGGCGACCAGGGGTCCGACCCCGGGAATGGCAAGTGCCGCAATGCCGAGCAGGGTCCCGATGCCCGCGCCGGCGGCAACCTTACCGGCGAACTCCTGCGTATCGCCATTGCCATCGGTCGTCGCGGTCTTGCCATCGTGCTGAGCGACGATGGAAATGGCGCGGTCGTCGACCCCGGCAGCACGAAGCTCCGAGACCGCGCGCTCGGCGTCGGCGTGATTATCGAATACGGCGGATATGAGGTTCGTGCTCATGGTGCTTCCTGTCGATGGCTCGGTTGCAGATGCTCCTAAAAGCGGTGTCGGCAGACGATCGTTCCAGACATTGAAGGTTACCGCCCCGGTAACCGAGAATAGCATCGGGCGGTCAGGCTTCGTCGCTCGAGATCGGCTTGCGCGCGGCCATCTGCACCGGCTTGCCAATGACCGGATGGCCTGGTGGCCACCGCCGCGCGATGCACCGATCCTTTGCGACCCTCGCGATAGTGACGGCATCGCCCTGATTGCCGCCAAGGACATGATATGCAGCGGCATCCTCGCCGACATAGAATCCGACGTGACCACCACCCGCGCGCGCGAAAACCAGCACCGCGCCGGGTGCGAGCCGTTCCGGACGAAGCGCCTGCCCCCATGTCGACCACGACGTCGCGCGAACCGCGATTGCTACCGGCTCGATCCCGTCTTCCTGAAGGCAATAGGCGACGAACACGCCGCACCACGGAACGCTGTCGGCGTTGTAGACCATGCCCAGCACTTTCGTGCCGAGCCGCTTCGCCCAGCCGAGAATGGTGACGCTATTCGCCGAACCGGCGGCCTCTTCGGTGCCCAACTTCGCTCTAGCTGCCTTCAACCACTTCGGCTCCGCTGGCACGACTTTAGTCTTCATATTCCGACATGATCCCAACAGCCCGCAGTTACGCTCGAACGCGCGGTGCTACACCATTCGCTCCACTACCGGCAGCATCGCGGCCACGACCGCAGCGATCGCCTTCGCGTTCGGATGCACCCTATCTGCCAGCACCATGTCGGAGCGCCCCAGCACACCCGGCGGGAAGAACGGCCAGACGGTCGCGCCGTGTTCGGCAGCCACCTCCGCATGGATGCCGAGGTACGCAGCGGCGCGGTCGCGTATGAACGCCGGCGGCTCGACGGTCGTAAGGACCACGGGAATGCCGCAATCGCTCAGGCTCAGCAGGATATTCGCGAGTTGCGCGCGGGTACGTGCTACGGGCACCTGCCGCAGGACGTCGTTCGGCCCTACCTGGACGATGGCCAGAGCCGGCCGCCGGTCGAGGCTGGACAGCAGCCGTGGCAGGCGCCGTAGAACGTCAGCGGTCGTATCGCCTGATACGCCGGAGTTGATCACGGACACGCCGGGATATCGATACCGCAGCGACGACTGCAGTTGCGCCGGAAAGCTGTCCGCGACTGCCAGTCCGTATCCCGCAATGAGACTATCGCCGATCGCGAGGATGAGAGGTCGGACGTTTTCCATAAGTCGCCGCGACATAGGTCACAGGCGCAGCAATATAAGGTGACGCAGGCGTCTAATCGGTATTCCCGATGCGATACCGTCGCTAGGACCCGCGATCCAACCCTGACGCCGTTCGAGCACCATAGGGACCCGTCGCTGTCGTGTACGCGGTACCGTGCAGGAGAACGACGTCGCTGCAGCGAGGACGATCAGCGAACTGTCCGCCGGATCAATGCGTCGTCCGGCTGGCATCGGCCACAGCATTCAGGCAGTCCGCTAGCACCTCCCATTGTCGGTATTGCTCCGGTCGCCCTGGCGGCGTCTTCTGCATACCAGACGCTACGAGCGCGCAGGCACCGAGTTGCCCATGATCGGCCATCAGCGCAAATGCCTGCTCCCACGCGTCCTGCATCATGCCGACAACCAATCCGATTCGGCGTCGTCGACCGCGGCGAACATGTCGCCCTCAGCCTGCATGGCGCTGAGATGCTTCCGTACCGCTTCGGGATCGCCGTTGCGCGGAAAACGCCGGTCGGCAACCGCTCCGATCGCAAGCTGACCGACAAGGTCGTTGCGGTCCTTCTGCGTCACAAGCCATTGGCCGAACGCCGGCCTCGGCTCCTGCTGGTCGTCATCGTGATCGGTCATTCTCGCGTCCTACGAATCGTCGGTCTGACAATTGCATCGAATCCATGTTCTTGCAATGTTCTTGTGAATCAATCGGTGTCGAGCCTGGCTATGGGCACGCCGATCGCGACGTCTCCACACGATGGAGCAACAACATGCGGCAGGATCTGCGACTGAGGGCGGCAGACGCCAGCACGCGAGCATGGATCGGCCGGTTCGTCAGATGAGCCGCAGCTAAACGATGCCAGACGGCAGGCTTGCTAGTTCAGGGCAGAAGCGGAGCGCTCCGTAGCGATTGGTCATCAAATGTACTCAGCTGCAAATCTCTTTTGAGTCATGCGATCTTGGTAATTCTGTCGACGATCATACGGATCGCATCCCGGTCGAGCGGCACGGAGTCGATCGAATTGTGGATGCCGATCCCCTCGACGAGCGCATCTAAGGCCCGCGCCGTGACCGGATCGAAGAACCGCCCCAGCGCGGCGCGACTATTGTCCATCCATTGCTGCATGACCACCGTCACCTCGGGATGACGGGCCGCGTAGGCGTATAGTTCGTAGCTCAGCAACAGCGTGCGCGAATCCGCCCAGACCGATCCGGCAATGATGTCGATGACGCTCTCGATCGCCTCGGCGCGCGTGGCAGCCGCGTCCAGTCTCGCCTTGAACGCGCCGGACGAGGTCGTCGCCAGTTGCAGGAACGCGGTCGTCAGCAGGTCTTCGAGCGATGCGAAATAATAGGTGACCGAGCCCAGCGGCACCGCGGCGGCCTCGGCGATCCGGCGATGCGTGGTCCCGGCCACGCCGTGGCGTTCGATGACGATCAGTGTCGCGTCGACGATCCGCTGTCTGCGCTCCGGATCATTCCGCCGACGAGGTTCCACAGTCAATTTTTGCCTTTCCAGCAATTATGTACATCTGTACACATCGGCGCATTGTAGCGAAAGGCAGTGCTTGTGAAGACCCCTGATATATCGCGACGGACGGTTCTTGGCGGAGTGGCATCCTTGGCGATCCCCGCGGTTGTGGCAACGCCGATCGCAGCGGCGAGCGGTAAATCGATATTCGGAAGATCCGACGGGCGGTGGTTGAACGAACCGAAGAGCTGGACGGTCGATCCGAATGGCGATCTGTCGATCGCCACCGACCAGGGAACCGACTTCTGGCGGGAAACGCATTACGGCTTCACGCGCGACAGCGGCCACTTCCTCGGTTTCACCGCACCCGACGCCTTCACCGCACAGGTCCGCATCCGCGGCCAGTATGAAAAACTCTACGATCAGGCCGGGATCATGGTGCGGGTCGACGAGCGCCGTTGGGTCAAGGCCGGGATCGAACTGTCCGACGGACGCGCGATGCTGAGCAGCGTGTTGACCGACGGCAAGTCCGATTGGGCGACCGGGCCTTACGAGCATCCGGCGCGGGATTTCTGGATGCGCGCGACCGTCGCCAAGGGCGTGCTGCGGCTTCAGGTATCGGCGGACGGCAAGACCTGGCCGCTGGTCCGCCTCGCGCCGTTCCCGATCGCCGCGTCGTACCAGGTCGGTCCGATGGCCTGCACGCCCGAACGCAGCGGCCTGAAGATCCGGTTCTCCGATCTCCGGATTACCGCCCCGCTCGGCAAAGACCTTCACGATCTGAGCTGAGCATGGCGACCGAAAAACAGAAGATGTTACGCGGCGACCTGTACACCGCGGACGATCCCGAGCTTGTGGGCGACGCGGCGGCAGCCTCTGCCTGGCTTGCGCGCTACAACGCCGCGTCCGCTGCGGCTGCGTCCGAGCGGCATGCGATGCTCGCCGAAGCGCTAGGTCACGTCGGCAACGGCGCCACCGTGCGATCGCCGTTCCACTGCGATTATGGCTACAACATCCACCTCGAAAACGGCGTCTTCCTGAATTTCGGCTGCATCGTCCTGGATGTCGTATCGGTCCGGATCGGTGCGGGGACGCAGATCGGACCGGGTGTCCAGATCCTGACGGCGGACCACCCCCGCGATCCAGGAATTAGGGCCAAGATGCTGGAGTTCGGTCGCCCGGTCGAGATCGGCCGCAACGTGTGGGTCGGCGCCGGCGCGCTGATCCTGCCCGGCGTAACGATCGGTGACGATGCGATCGTCGGTGCCGGCAGCGTCGTCACCCGGGATGTCGCGGCGGGAACGACCGTTGTCGGCATTCCCGCACGCGTGGCGACCAAGGACGATCCTGGCTCGCGCACTTAAGCCACGAGCGTCAGCCTTGCTTGCCCTTCAATGCGTCGGCCAGCGTCGTGCGCCATAGCGTCGTCGGACGACCGATCAGCGCGCTGAGCGCCCGGCCGTCGTCGAACAATGAGCCGATCGCCGCCTTTGCATCGCTTTCTGCGAGCATGTCGGCGATCGGTGCCGGGAGGCCGGCACCTTCGAGGATTCGGCGATAGTCGTCCTGCGGTAGATTCTGGTAGACGACCGGGCGTCCCGCGACCTCGCCGATCGCAGCGGCGAACTCGGCAATCGTGAACGCATCGTCCCCGGCGAGCTCGAAGACCCGGATCTCGCCGGAACCATCGATCAGCACCGCCGCCGCAGCGTCGGCATAGTCTTCGCGGCTCGCGCTGGAAATCCGCCCGTCGCCTGCACTACCGACCAGCACACCATGCTCGATCGCAGGCGCGGCGGACAGGACGTAATTCTCGGTATACCAGCCGTTGCGAAGGATCGCGTGCGGCAGGCCGCTTGCCTTGATCGCGGCCTCGGTCGCGCGGTGCTCGACCGCCAGGTTCATCGGATTGGCGTCGGCATGGAGGATGCTGGTGTACGCGATGTAGCCGACACCCGCCGTCTTGGCGGCGGAGATCACGGCCTTGTGCTGCGCCTCGCGCGAACCGACGTCGCTCGAGGAGATCAGCAGCAGGCGCTCGACCCCGGCGAGTGAGGGCTCGAGCGTATCCGGCGCATCGTAATCGAAGGCCCGCACGACGACGCCGCGCGCGGCAAGGTCGCTCAGCTTGGCGGGATTGCGCACGAGCGCGACGATGTCGGATGGCCTGGCCGTCCGGAGAAGGGCGTCGATGACCAGGCGGCCAAGCTGGCCGGAAGCTCCCGTGACTGCGTACATGATGTTCTCCACTTTCACGCTGTTGATGGAGGCGAGGTAAGCGCCTAACTTACGAAAGAGAAGTACGCACAAAAAGGTTAGTTTTGGAAATGACCACCGCACCGTCCACGCGCCTCGCCGATCGCATGGAACGCGGCGACGTGTTCGCGCCCCGGTGTCCCTCGCGCGCAATCCTGCGGCACGTGACGAGCAGTTGGGGCACACTGGCGTTGATTGCGCTGCTACCGGGCACGCTTCGGTTCAGCGACCTGCGCCGCAGGGTCGCCGGCGTCAGCGAACGCATGCTCTCGCAGACATTGAAGCAGTTGGAAGGCGACGGGCTCGTCCGCCGCCAAAGCTTCCCGGTCGTACCGCCCCGCGTCGACTATGCGCTGACCGAGCAAGGCAAGCAGGCCGCCCTCCTCGTACAGGCGCTGGCCGACTGGATCGAAGACACACTGCCCGAGCTTACCGGTGGCGAGGCCAGGACCGAATAGCGTGGCATCTCGCACACCGCCAAGCGCCGAGCAGTTTCACAGGTCTGAAGGATATCATCGATGAAATGTCAGCTGTGCAAATACCTGCCACTCCGCGTGAATTCCTCGCGACGATGACCGACGACAAAAGACGTCGATGAGCAGCACGGCGCGTTGCTCGACGACCTGCTCGCCAATGGGTAGATCCTGGCGCACGGCCCCGTGATCGATCCCGACGACAGCTATGCCGTTTCGCTGTACCGACTTGCGGACGATCAGGACATCGAGGCCATCACTGCGCTGGATCCGATCGTGTGAACACGGGATCGGACGTCGCCCTTCCGATAATGCGAAGGCAGCGAGTGCGCTTTGGACCCACAAGCGGACGCTCAGCGTCCTTGTTGTGCTTTCCAAGTTCGGACATTCGTTCATGGTTCGCAACTGCCCAGCAACGCTAATAAACGGTCAAACTGACGGCTTTGCTGCTGGGCTTAACGCAACCTCTCGAACGGCAGATTCGCCGCAAACTAGCATCCGGTGTTCGTCTGCCCGACGACGCGTGATAGAACCCGGTGGCGCGATCAGGGGGTAACCTTAACCATGATCACCCCATGCGCTGGCACCAGTGCGGCGTATCGGTCAGTAACCTTGCCTATCGAGCGATGGCTCCACACGTCGCGTACGTCTGCACGGACCGAGCGGGTCAGACCTATTTCCGGCCAATTGACCTCGATCTTGGAAGGACTTTCGGAGCGGTTGAATAGTATCACGGCCCGGCTTCCATCGCTCAACGGCTTCGACCAGACCTCCAGATCACCATCATCGCGTATACGACGACCCTGCTGACCCAGAGGGTCCTGATTGACCGCGATTACCTCCTTGTTCAACAAAATGTCGCGCGTTGCTGCACTCATGTTGGTGATATCGTTGCCGGCAATCAGTGGTGAAGTCATCATCGCCCACAGACTAAAATGGGAGCGGTACTCGGTATCGGACATTGCGCCGTTGCCGACCTCGAGCATGTCGGCATCGTTCCAGTGCCCGGGCCCCGCATACGGATAAAGCGGCTCGTTCGCGTCAACGATGTCGACCATACCGATCGACCATTTGTCCCGCCCCTTCCAGGCATCGCGGATATCGCTGGTCGTGCGCCACGAGTTGCCGATCTTCTTGCCCCATTCCCACGGACGATTGTTGCCCCATTCGCACATCGCCAGAAGAACCGGCCGCCCCGTGGCTTTGAGGGCATCCGACATGAGCGCGTAGGCGCTCTCGGCATTCAACGTGCCAGTTGAGCACCAGTCATACTTTAGGTAGTCAACGCCCCACCGAGCGTATGTAAGCGCGTCCTGATATTCATGTCCCAAGCTGCCGGGTTTTCCGCCACAGGTCTTGGCGCCGGCATCGGAGTATATCCCGAACTTGAGGCCGCGAGCGTGGACGTAATCGGCCAGTGCCTTCATGCCCGATGGAAACTTTTCTCGACTTTCCGTGATGAAGCCGGTGGCATCGCGCTCACCGTGCCAGCAGTCGTCGATGACGACATACTCGTACCCCGCATCGCGCATGCCATTCGTCGCCATGGTGTCGGCGATGCGACGCACCGTCTTCTCATCGATGTTGCAGCCGAACTTGTTCCAGCTGTTCCATCCCATCTGCGGCGTTCGTGCCAACCCATTGGCCTTGCGGTTCGGGTCCAACGAAGGACGCAGCGTGTTTGGATCGACAAACTGATCCTGCGCGCGCGCCACGCCGACCGCAAACGGCAGAAAGGCAAGTACAACTAGATGCGCCAGCTTTTTCAAAAGTACTTCCTAATTAGAGCAATACGTCAGATCATTCGTTTGGCTATGCCGATTGCGTCTTGATGAGTATCCCGTCCGACGGCAGGATGCGGTCGAGAAAAGGAAGGATCGCGGCGCCTATTGCCGGACTATCTCGCGAGAGACTCGCCCGAGCGATCGGCGCAATTATAGGGATATTGGGTGCTGCCGTTCGCAGTTTCCGGTAGGTATCCGTAGCAAGCTGATCGAGGATATCGTCCGGCAGCCGCCCTCCAACAAGCACAATTGCCGGATTGACTAGGCAGTTCACGGCCGTCAGCGCTGGCACGAGCGCGTCCGATGCGTCGTCGAGCCACGCGGCAACGTGCGGCTTGAACGCTGCGGGAAACGGTTGCGTCGGATCCATACCCGCCGGGTCCAGTCCTGCAGTCTCTAGATAGCTCGACAACGCCGACAGGGAGACGACGTCCTGCAGCACCTTGGTCGGATCCCTGGCGAGCGGCAAGAACCCGATTTCCCCGCCGCGGGCGTTTGCCCCGCGATAATAGGCGCCGTCGATCACGACTCCACCGCCTAGCCCCGCGCTGACGAGAATATAGAAAAAGTTCGCATGGTGCCCGTCGCCGAACTGTGCCTCGCCGATGGCTGCTGCAGCGGCATCGTTGTCGATGTGTATCGACCAGGGGACGATAGGTGCGAGCATCGCCTGGATATCGACATCGCTCCACTGCTCGTACCCGGCCGGGCGATGCGGCAGGTCGACACGCCCGAGGTCGTCGGGAAGCGCCACACCCATACCAAGCACCCGATCCAAACGTATCGCATCGGTACCAACGATTGCCGCGATCCCCTTTTCGACGACCCGTACGACGTCATCGGGCGATGCGAACGCGATCTGCCGGGTAAATCGCGATCGCACCGTGCCAGCCAGATCCAGCGATACCAACGTAACATGATCGCGATCGATGTTGAGGCCGATAGCGTAGCCCCCTTCCGGATTTATCCGGAGGCGGGTCGCCGGTTGCCCTCGACCGCCCAAGCGTCGACCGGCATCGATCACGAGTTCGTTCTCGAATAATCGCCCTACGATGTTGGCGATCGTCGGCGCGGTCAAATTGGTCATCACCGCAATTTCGTTTCGCGTGATGTCAGGATTGCGTCGAATGATCTGCGTTACGACGCGCTGATTATAGTCACCTGCACGTTCCAGGTTCGTGCCCGACAGGCTTGGCCCAAGCCTGACAGATCGATCGTCTGCGGTAACGCTGCCGCTCGTCGCTTTTCCGGAAACCTTGAAATTGGAGGGCCTATCCATTCGCGGTAAAGTTCATCGACCGGGATGCGGGAGGAGCCGACGCCGGGGCGAAGGACTTGAGAAACGTCTCGTGCGGTTCGGCAAGCGCAACGGCGTCACGTATCGAACCTTTCATCCGTTCGAACGCTGCCTCGAGATCTGACAGGGAGAAATGATCCGCCAGCGGGTCATGCGCCGCGGCATCGATGCCAAATCCGGCATACATGGAGAGCCAACTTGGGTCCTGAAACGATTCCCATTCATAGCGCACGAGGTGCCCGCGAGCCTTGAACAACGTCAACTTGCGTGCCAGCTGCTCGGGTAGCGCGGTGCCTCGACAGCGATCCCACATCGGCTGACCCTGCCGGCCATTTGCAAAATAATGCAGGACCAGGAAGTCGCGGATACGCGCATATTCGAGGCCCGTGGTCCGGTTGTACTCATCCGCCAGCGCCGGATCGAAACCCCGATCAGGCAGCAACGCGAGCAACTTTTCCAAGCCGGTCTGGATGAGCGTGATACTCGTCGATTCTAGCGGTTCCATAAATCCCGCAGCAAGCCCGAGCGCGACACAGTTCCCTTTCCAGAATTCGGTCCGGCGACCGGTACGGAAACGAATCATGTTTGGCTCGGCCAGCGCTTCGCCTTCGAGCCGACCTTTCAAAGTCGCAACGGCCTCGTCATCCGAGATGTGGCGGCTCGCATAGACATAGCCGTTGCCGACCCGATGCTGCAGCGGAATCCGCCATTGCCATCCGGCCGTCAGTGCCGTGCTGCGCGTATATGGGGTAAGCGGTCCTGCTCGTTCGCACGGCATCGCGACCGCGCGATCGCACGGAAGCAGGTTCGTCCAATCCTCGTACGGTACGCCGAGTGCATCGCCGAGCAAGAGCGACCGAAAGCCCGAGCAATCGATGAAGAGGTCTCCCGCGATCGTTTTGCCACACTGCGTATCGACGCTGGATATAAGTCCCGTGGATTGATCGACGAGAACATCGGTGATCGTGGCGTCGATGTGCTTGACGCCCCATTCGCCCGCCTTTTTAGACAAAAACTTGGCAAACAGGCCTGCGTCGAAATGTACCGCCCAGTCGAAGAACAGCAGATCATGCACCGGACTGTCGGTCGGTCGCATGAAAAGGTTACGCTCGGCAAGCGCGGTTGCGAGACAGAAATCCGACAGCGGCGTAGTTTGCCCAGCTGCGTTCAGCTTGCGCCAGTAATGATGGAACGCCACCCCGCGCGATCGCATCCCGTACAGGCCGAAGGGATGAAAGAACCGTTCACCCTCGCGCTTCCAGTCCACGAACTCTATGCCGAGCTTCACCGTGCCCTGCGCAGCCGCCATCACCTCCTGCTCGGTGACGCCGATTTCCCGGAAGAAATCGCGGATCCCAGGCACGGTCGCCTCGCCGACCCCCACCGTCCGGATATCGCTGGATTCGACGACCGTGATGGTCACGGACTGACGATCAAGTTTGCGCGCGAGGAGCGTCGCCGCCATCCACCCCGCCGTGCCTCCGCCGACGATCACGATCGAGCGTAGCGGTCCTGAGTTACGCGTTGCTCCTGCTCCATCTGTCACGCTCAATTCCCCATCCTGTGCGTAGCTACGCAAACGCCCGCCACCCCGCAAAGAGGATGGCGGGCGCTTACAGTCTCACCCGCAGATCAGAACTTGAAACGCGCGCCCGCCATGAACCGGCGTTCATAGATGTTGTTGTACGCTTTCTCATCCGGGAAGGTCAGATAGTATTTCTCATACTCGCCGGTCAGGTTCGACCCTTGCGCGTACAGCGTCAGGTTTGGCGTGAAGTCGTAGCTGATCGATGCATCGATATAATTCGTCGGCTGCTGATACAGTTCGAGGCCCCGAATGCCGCCGAAATCCTGCTGGACTGCGCGCTTCGAACGGTAGTTCCAGGCGACGCGAGCCTGGAAATGATTGTCCTGGTAGAAGCCGGCCAGGTTGGTCTGGATCTTTGAATTGTCCTGGAACGGTATCGAGTCACCCTTCAAATCTACCGCGCCGGAGTCGGACGGCGAATAGGTGATGTTCGCATCTATGCCGAAGTTGGAGAGCACCGTCGGAATGAAGCCGAAGTCGTTGAACGACAGCTTTGCACCGGCTTCCACACCCTTGAGCGTACCGCCGTCACCCTGAACCGGGGTACTGATCGACACGGTCCGGTTCCGAACCACGCCGTCATTGTCCGGCAGATCGGTTCGCACGATGTTGCCAGACTGAATGAAGCTGGCGACGTCGATGTAGAAGGCACCCAAGCTCAGCAGACTGCTGCGTCCGATATAGTATTCGAGCGAGCCTTCGACGTTCGTGGCGCGCCATGGATCCAGCTGCGGATTGCCGTTGGAGCTACCGCCAGTGACGCGGAACACAGGCGATCCTGGATTGCTCGTGTCGATCGCGTAGTTCGGATTAAGTCCACCACCCCACTGGTTGAGATCCAGCAGTGTCATCGTCTTGGAATACGCCAGGCGCAGCTTCAGGTTGTCGGCGAAATTGAACGCCAAGTTGAATGCCGGCAGGAAGTCGGTGAAGCTCCGCTTGGTCTCGACCGTACCGTTGACCGTGTTTGCGACGCCGTAGGGGCGCGGCGAACCGGTCACGAACTGGGTGATGTCGAGTTTGGTGTTGATGACCTTTAGGCCCGCGTTGCCGGATACGGGAATGCCAAACACGTCACCCTTGACGTTAAGTTGCGCATAGCCCGAGATCTGCTTCACGCCGACGTTGAACGAGGCGCCCGGGTTCTGAATCTCGACGTTGCCTGGGTAGAAACTGTTTTGGAATGCGAGCGCGTTGTCCATGACCTTTGGGTCGAGCACGTAGATCGGCGGCAAGCCGGCACCCGGCAGGTTGAACTGCTTGACCTGCCCGTTAAAGATCGGATCGCTCGCCTTGCGGACAACGCCAGAGGTGTAAGGCCTGAAATTTGCCGTCCCGAACGTGCCCGTACCCGCATAGCAGGACGCATCATTTAGCGGTACGTCGAACGCCTTCCACTTGACCAGGCACCCACCAGGTTGAGACGCCTGCCCCGAATATAGCGGCGCGGCGCGATCGAATTCGAAGTCGTCGACCGAGCGCTCGCTGTACCGGCCACCAGCGCTCAGGCTTACATTGTCATTGGCATCGTACGAAACGTCACCGCGAATGATCTTCAGGTCGCCTTTGCGGCGATAGTTACCCTCCGAAGACGTTGTCTTCATCGCGTAGCTGTCGATGTTGCCGAGCGCCGTCGTCAGCTGCGACGGCAGAGTGAAGACCGGCTGGTTACCGGTGAAATCGACCGTCGCTGGCAACGATGCCGATCCGGCGATCGTGTTGACCGCATACCCGCCCGGATTGAACGCGACGTCGCCCGTCGGATAATGACCGATCCCGCCCGGCTGCCACTGCGCGCCGTTCGATGGGCTGAACTGCAGATAGCTCTGGTCGTAGTTAGAATAGGCCTTGCCGTAGACGCCGCGCAGGCTTGCCTTGAACCGGCCGCCATTGTCGTACTTCAGCTCGGCATTGTAGTTCTGCGACTGAGACTTGAACTTGTCATTCTGCGCATACGAGTCGAAATTGCCGAGGTCGTAATTATAGATCTGGGTCGTATTCAGATCATAATCGCGCGTCACGCCGCCATTGCTAAGCGACACGGTCGAGCCGGTGTTGCGCGATTGGCCCGGCACGAATTCGCCAGCCTGCCAGTTGACGTTCTGCATCTGGATGCCGGCTGTGCGATCATTCTCGTTCTGGCGCGTGAAGAATGCATCGGCATTCAGCGTCAGGGCGTCGCTGATCTCCCACTGCGCCGAGGCATTGATGCCGATCCGCTCGCGCTGGTTGACCTTGTCCCAGGCGGTGAAGCCCTGAGGAACGATGAAAGCATCGTTGGCATCGCCGTCACCATTTACGTCGCGGCCCGTCCCCACGATCGTCCCCTTGGGACGATTTGCGGGTGAGAAGCCGTTGCTGAGGTTGACGTCGCCAGTCGGGTTGGCCGCGGTATTGAACTGCTCGTTGTGCAGCGCGGCCCCGTAGCCTTCCTGGATCCCGTTGTGGGAGTTCGAAAGATGCAGGTTCGAATAAGCGCCCGACACCAGGAACCCGAACTTCTCGCCCCGGAAGCCGAACAGCCCGTTCAGGTTCGGATCGAACTCCTTGGTCTTGTCGCCGTAGGCGCCCTCGGCAGCGGCAGCGACGGTGAAGCCCTTCTTCAGATCGAATGGGCGGCGTGTGCGCAGGTTTACGGTGCCGGTGATGCCGGCGTTGAGCAGATCGGCCGTGCTCGACTTGATGACGTCCGCGCCAGCGAACAGCTGCGACGGAATATCGTTGAAGTTCGGCTGGATCGTCGTGATCGACTGAGCGCCGAGATAGGCCTCACCGTTGAGCAACGTCGTAACCTGCGGCAGGCCACGAATATTGATCGCCGCGCCCTCACCGGCATCACGGCGGATCTGCACGCCGGGGATACGCTGAAGCGAGTCCGAGATCGTCACATCGGGCAGCTTGCCGATGTCTTCGGCCGAGATGGAGTCGGTGACCGACGCGGCATCGCGCTTGAGGTTGACCGCACGCTGCTGCGATCCACGAATGCCGGTGACGACGATGTCCTGCGTTTCAGCAGCCGCGTCGCTCGCGGGCGTTGTCGGGTTCTGAGCTTCGCTCGTCTGGTCGGCAGCAGCAGCCGAGGGCGATGCGGCTTGATCGGTAGGTGCGTTCTGCAACACCCCCTGTGTTGTCGACGTTTGCTGGGCAAGTGCGGTGCCGCTGCTCACCAGCGCCGTAACTGACGCCGCGACCATCAACATATTCTTGGAACGTGCACGCAACATTTCGACCGTCTCCCTCAGCACCCGAAATCGCCAGGAACTGGCGAACGTTTTAGCATGCTAAGATCGAGCCGATCGGCGACTTACCGCCCCACCCTCTCCTGCCTGCCAGTCGCAACTTTCCGTTGTCTCGACATCGCGTGTTTAATCGTCCGGTGGATCCGGTCAATAACAAAATCAATTTGCGTTTATAACGATCGCTGGCATGCTTGGTTGACGATGGCCGAGCAGCGGTCACGCCAGTAAAGAGGGGAGCATTGCCTTGCAAAACAGTATCGCTGCTCGGGCTATCGGGCCGCAGCCAGCATCTGTACCGGCTTTAGGAATCGACTTTGGTGGCACCAAGATCGAAGCCGTCTTGCTAGGTGCAGACGGTGAGACGCTTTGGCAGCAGCGGGTTCCCAATCCCGGCACGTATGATACCGCGGTAGCCGCTATCGCCGAGTTCGTCGTGGCTGCCGACATCGCGGGGGGCACGGCATGTACCGTCGGCATCGGCGCACCCGGATCGCCGTCGCCACGTACCGGCGTGATGCGCAACAGCAACTCTCTTTACCTGAACGGTCGATCGTTCTCCGAAGACCTCACCGCTGTTCTCGGCCGACCGGTGCGGCTGGTCAATGACGCGAACTGCCTCGCGCTGTCCGAGGCCACCGATGGCGCAGCGACCGGTGCGCGCAGCGTGTTCGGGCTGGTGATCGGTACGGGCGTCGGTGGCGGCATCGTACTCTCGGGAGCTTGTCTCGACGGCGCCCACGGCATTGCCGGCGAGATTGGGCACTTACCTCTACCCTGGCCGCGCAGCGACGAACTGTCTCCGCCGCCATGCTGGTGCAGCCTGACGGGGTGTATCGAAAGCTGGGTTTCCGGCACGGGTTTCGCGCGTGCCGCCAGGACAGAACATGGTCTGTCGCTCAGCGCGCCAAAGATCGTTGCAGCCGCCCGCGCCGGGAATCCCGCCGCCCGAGCTGCACTGGATGCGTATGTCGACCGGCTGGGACGCATACTGGCCATGGTTGCCAACCTGCTGGACCCCGAGGTCGTCGTATTGGGCGGAGGCATGTCGAACGTCGCCGAAATCTATGAAGAACTTCCGTCCATCGTCCGCCGCTATGCCTTCTCGGACCTATGGGAGGGTCGTATCGTGCCCGCGCGCTGGGGCGACGCGTCAGGCGTGCGCGGCGCCGCACGATTGTGGACTGGGGACGCCTGACCGACCCAAGGTCCGGCAAGACGAACATAAGAACCGACCGGCCGGTAGAATATCGAGCCGGGAACTCAGGAGAGATCTATCCATGCGATCGTTGCCACTAACAGCCGCCTTGCTGCTCGGTGCCGCATTTTCCTCCTCGCTGGCTGCACAAACCGTGGTGCCGACCATGCGGCCGGCGATCGCGAATGCCGGCCCCTACAACGTCGCCATCCTAGCAGGCGGGACCGGGGTCGAGCGTGATCTGACAGGCGCCGAGGCAGCGGTCCGTGCAGACGCTCCCTGGACTCTCTCCGCCTGGGTCCGCCCCAGCACTGCCGGCGCGGATGGTGCGCTGCTGGCAGTCGGTAATCCGCTAAAGGCCTGTCGCTGCCTCGACCTTACCAATGGGCGCGCGTCTGCCGTGGACGGAGCGACACGGGTAACCGGCGGACCGGCGTTGGCCGCCGGCAAGTGGACGCATGTCGCCGCTGTGGCGAACGGACGGACACTGACCCTCTATGTCGATGGTCGCGTCGTCGCGTCCGTCGCGAACCGCCCGAGCGAAGTCGTCGCCCGCCTCGCCGTCGCACCGGTGACGAACGGCGCTAAAGCGCCTCGCCATTTTGGCGGATCGCTGGTTGCGGCGCAACTCAACGGCGCGGCGCTGAGCGCCAGCGAGATCACGGCTGCCATCCGAGCGCGGCCGGATTTCGATCTCGTGCAATTCTGGCAGGTCGGCGTCGGCTGGCCGTTCCAGAAGCAGGCCAATATCGGCCTTACGCAGCAGCAGGATGCCTGGACCTTGCCGAAGGCGCGCGTGAGCGCGACCACGGCGCCGATCGCGCACTTGCCCCTGCCCCCGACGGGACTGGCGCGCGAAAGCGATGGTCGCTGGCTGGTCAACGGCTGGCAGCTCGCCGCAGAACCCGAGGTCCGCGAAGATGCCGCCACTCTGTCGCGTCCGGGCCCCGCCACGGGCACGTGGCGTGCGGCGACCGTGCCGGGCACGGTCTTGACGACGCTGGTCGACCGCGGCGTCTATCCCGATCCCTATTACGGGCTCAACAACCTCAAGATTCCCGAGAGTCTGGCACGTCAGGACTATTGGTACCGCACCAGCTTTACGGTGCCGGCAGCCGCCGCGGGCAAGCGCCTGACGTTGGTCTTCGGCGGCATCAACTACGCCGCTGACGTCTGGGCAAACGGCCGCAAGCTGGGCGACACCCACGGCGCCTTCATCCGCGGCCAGTTCGATCTCGTACCTGTCGCCGGCGAGAATGTGGTCGCGGTCCGCGTTTCGCCGCCTCCCCATCCCGGCATCCCGCACGAGCAGTCGATCAGCGGCGGCGTCGGCGAGAACGGGGGCCAGCTCGCGATCGACGGCCCAACCTTCGTCGCAACCGAAGGCTGGGACTGGATACCGGGTATTCGGGACCGTAACACGGGGCTGTGGCGGCCCGTGGAACTGCTCGCGCATGGGACCGTCCGGCTGCTCGATCCCAAGATCGTCACCGATCTCCCTCTGCCGCGTACTGACAGTGCTGACGTCTATATCACCGTACCGGTCCAGAACGCTGGTGCGACAGCCGCAAGCGTGACCGTGCGTGCAGCGTTTGGCGGCGTCCGAGTGGAGAAGACGGTCATCGCGCCGCCCGGTGAGACGAAGGTCGTCTTCAACCCTAAGGAGTTCGCGCAGCTTCACGTCGCCAATCCAAAACTTTGGTGGCCGAACGGCTATGGCGAGCAGGCTCTCTACCAACTGTCGCTCGAAGCGCTGGCTGACGGCCAGATCTCGGATACGCGCACCGACAAGTTCGGTATTCGCGAAGTCAGCTACGACCTGTCGCTATTCGATGCGGCAGGGGCCCTGCGCCGGGTCAACCTCCAGTTCACGGATGGCAGCCTGCGCGGAGAGCGACTGATCGATGTTCGCCATCAGGCCATCAAGCAGTCGCCCAATGGCTGGGCGGAATCGCTGACATTGCAGGGCGAACGTTCCCCGGCGGTAACATCGGTCGAAGCGACGATGCCCGAACCGCATATGACGATCCGGGTGAACGGCGTGCAGATCGCCGCGCGCGGGGGCAATTGGGGCATGGATGATGCGATGAAGCGCATCGGACGCGCACGCCTCGCTCCCTATTTCCGTCTCCAGAAGGAGGCGCACATGAACGTCATCCGCAACTGGATGGGCAACAATACCGAAGAGGAGTTTTACGACCTGGCCGATGAGAACGGCATGATGATCCTCAACGACTTCTGGCAATCCACGCAGAATTTCCAGGTCGAGCCGGAAGATCCGGCACTGTTCCTTAAGAACGCCGACGACGTGGTTCGCCGCTACCGCAACCACCCGTCGATCATCCTGTGGTTCGGCCGCAATGAGGGGGTGCCCTACCCGGCCTTGAACGAAGGCCTCGACAACCTGATCGCGCGCGAGGATGGGACGCGTTGGTTCACGGGCAGCTCCAACGTCGTCAACCTGCAAGGATCGGGGCCGTATAACTATCGTCCACCAGTCGGTTATTTCACTGGCCTCGCCACCGGTTTCTCGGTCGAGACAGGAACGCCCTCACTCTCCACCCTAGAATCCGTCCGGGCGACCATGCCCGATAGCGAAACCTGGCCGCTCAGCGACACGCTGGCCTATCATGACTGGCATTTTGCGGGGAACGGGGACACAAAGACGTTCATGTCCACGCTCGACACCATGTTCGGGCCGGGGACCAGCTTCGCGGATTTCGAGCGCAAGTCGCAGATGATGAATCTCGAGACGCACAAGGCGATGTACGAAGGGTTTCTCGGTCATTTGTGGACCAAGAACTCGGGTCGACTGTTGTGGATGACGCATCCTGCATGGCCGTCCAACACGTGGCAGATCTACAGCTGGGACTATGACACCCAGGCCTCCTATTACGGTGCGAAAAAGGCTGCGGAACCGCTTCACATCCAGCTCAACCTGCCAGGCAATGAGTTGGTCGTTCTCAATACGACCCGCAAGGCGCAACCGGGATTGCGAGTCCGCACGCGTGTCGTCGGGCTCGACAACGCCGAACTCTTCACGCGTGAAGACCGAGTCGATGCGGGTGCGAACATGGCGACGCCGCTCGCAGCGGTCCCGCTCGATCGCCTGTTCGCGTCCAACCCGATGCTCCTGGTCAAGCTCGAATTGATAGATCCGGCGGGCAAGACGGTCGCCGACAACTTCTACTGGCGCGGAAAAGACGAAGCCGCTTACCGGATGCTGAACACGCTGCAGAGCGTTGCCCTGACCGGCTCCGTCGCGGCGCAGGCGGTCGACGGCGAGGACAACGTCGTGACGGTGACGCTGGCCAATCGAACCGCGGTTCCGGCACTGAACGCCAAGCTGACGCTGGTCGATGCACAGGGCAAACGCGTCCTGCCCGCATTCTACAGCGACAATTACGTCGCGCTCCTGCCCGGCGAGGAGAAGCGCATCGACATCCGCTATCCCAAAGCCACCGGCCAGACGGCGGCCGCGCTGACGCTGCGCGGATGGAACGTCGCGCAGTCGAATCGCTTCATCACGCTCTCCCCCCAAAACGGCGGTACCGGGAAGGCGCAATAGCGACCTGTCGGCGCAACCTCGGTTGCGCCGACCTCGCACGCTGGGTCGACCCATCGGCGGCCTGGCTAATAGCGCGCGTTAGCGGGTTTTGCGCGCTGCGGGCGTTGGCGGCGGACTTAGCGCCTCGGCGATCTGCGCCGTAAAGTGGGCATTCCGCATTTCGGACGGCGGCGCGAGTACGCCCCGAGCATGCGGCGGCAGGTGATTGCCGGCATCGGGTGCCGCGTCGTCGAACACATAATGTTCGAACCAGCGCCGCCATGCCATGCGCTGAGCCGGCGCAAGATCGCGGATCGCGAGGACGGCGTGGCTCAGCGCGCCCATCGGCGAAAGCGCATGCGGCTCGGCCCACCAATAATTCACCATCACATTGAACGCGGCGGTCGCCTTGACGCTGTGCCACCAGATCGGCGGAATGAAGAGCGCATCGCCGGGATCGAGGTCGGCCACGAGCCCGTAGCCCATGGCGTCTGCGAATTTGGGATAGCGTTCGAGGTCGGGCTTCTCGAGATCCACCATGCTGACCGGCGGCCCCGCGATCGTGAAGTGGAATGGGCCGACATAGAGGTTGCCGACCTGTTCGGGCGGAAACAGCGTGAAACGCCGCCGACCCGCCACGACCACCGCGACGTTGCTCGCCTCATCGAAATGCGTCGCGACGTGCGTGCGATTGCCGACCCAGATCCGCGGCTTGGCGCCCGGCAACGAGAACGAGAGGGGATTGTCTGCGATCCAGGCGGACAGGTGATCGTCCGCGGCAGCAGCGCCTGCATATAACGCGGCCGGCTCCGCCTCCCCGCGAAGCGACAGCAGCTTGTCGAGCAGTCCGCTGAGCGAGCCGAACCGCTTTTGGAAATTGCAGGCCTGCATCGACGCATCGTAGAAGAATCGACCATCGATCTCAGGGGGACCGATCAGCACTTCGGCCGGACGTCCACGGTCCATCGCCTTCATGTAATCGACCAGTGCCTCGTTGGAGCGGAGCCCTGCCGCAACGGCAGGCCACCGTCTCGCCTGACCGCGCAACACGATGGGCCGGTCCCGCGTCGCGATTTCTTCTGCGAACTGGGCCGCATCGACGGGGCCGGTTTCATCGACCTGGGCGTGAATCGTCATAACCGGCTCTCCTCGCCGCCTTCTAGCGTCGGTTCCCTCGAAGCTGAAGACCGTTCGCTGCGCCAATGCGCATGTCACGATTGCCGAAGCGCCGCGCCGTTGCCATCGCATCAGGGCAGGTGCGACTGCTAGCTGCATGCCAACTGGTCATGCGCTTCTTTGATGATATTCTGTGGCTAAGACGTCGCGACAGTCAGCGCCGCACGTCAGGGATAATGCCGATCATGAAGCTTTTGCTCTATACCGCCCTCCTCGCTGCCACGGCAACGTCACCTGCGGCCGCACAGCTTAAGCTGCCTCGTCCGTTCAGCGACCACAGCGTGTTGCAGCGTGACAGGCCACTGCACGTCTGGGGCTGGGCGCGTGCGGACGCGAACGTTGCCGTGTCGCTGCATAACCAACGCGTAATGGCAGTCGCCGACCGCCTCGGTCGATGGAATGCGTGGTTGAAGCCCGAAGCTGCTGGCGGACCCTATGTCCTCGTCGTCGATGGAGGCACAGCAGAGGGTAAGGTCCAGGTACAGGATGTGATGCTCGGCGACGTTTGGTTCGCCTCGGGCCAGTCGAATATGGAGTTCCCGCTCAAGGGCTTCGACGGCGCGCCGCTAAAGAATGCCGCTGCGGAGATCGCGGCAGCGACCGACCCGCAAGTTCGGCTTCTCCGGATCGAGCACAAGAGCAGCTCCATCCCGCTACGTGACATCGATGCAAACTGGACGACCACCACGCCCGCTACCGCCATCGACTTCTCGGCGATCGGCTATTTCTTTGCGCGCGAGATCGCGGCGCGCGAGCACGTGACGGTAGGCGTCATCGACTCGACCTGGGGCGGCACACCTGCTGACAGCTGGGTGTCCACCGACGCGCTCGCGTCCGACGCAGCGCTGGCGCCGGCCATCGACGCCCGTGCTCGATTCCAGCAGGACCAGACCGACGCCGACCTCGCCACCATTGCCGAAGCGCGCGAGGATGCTGCCATCGTTGCGTCGGGCGGCAAGCCTCCCCCACACCCTTGGCACCCCCCCGAGGATGCGTACCGGCCGTCATCGCTGTACAACGCAATGGTTGCGCCGTTCACCGGCTACGGCATCAAGGGCGTCATCTGGTACCAGGGCGAGACGAACAGCAATGTCGCGCGGGCGCCATATTATGCCGACCTCTTCCGGGGACTGATCACCGACTGGCGACACAATTTCGCGCAAGGTGCTTTCCCATTCCTCTTTGCACAGATCTCTTCATTTAACTCACCCGAGGAAGAATGGGGTTTGGTACGCGATGCGCAACGTCGTGCGCTTGTGCTGACCGACACCGCCATGGTGGTGACGACCGACGTCGGCGATCCCGGCAACGTCCATCCGGGCGACAAGCAGACAGTCGCCGCCCGACTTGCACTCGCGGCCCGCAGCGTCGCGTATGGCGAGCGCGTAGCGTATCAAAGCCCGCTGTTCCGCCAAGTGAGTGGCGAACCGGGTGGAAAGCGCATCTGGTTCGATCATGCTGAAGGCCTGACGAGCCGGGGCGCAGCCGTCGTGGGCTTCGAAATCGCCGGGCCCGATCGAAGATTTGTTACGGCTACAGCGCGGATCGATGGCGAGAGCGTGGTCGTAACTGGTGCGATATCGAAGCCCAGCTACGTTCGCTACAATTGGAGCAACGTTGTACCCGGCAGCCTCTACAATGCCGCAGGCTTGCCTATGTCAACCTTCACCTCTGAAGAGCGCATCCGAGGTCATTTAACTTACCCTTAGAAGAACTCTTCGCCGTCCTGAGCTAACACAACAACGTGAAATTCCCGATGCCGCTTTTTGGCTGAACACCATGCCCCGCCTACCCGTACTTTTAATCCAACAATTGTATCAAATCACCAGGAGATAAATTACCACATATCATGTTCCTCGTACCAGAAAAGGTATCGATTCCCAAAATTGCCGATCCTGTTCAAGCAGGTCCGAGCTACCAACTAGCGCGTTGGCTCACGCAATCATTAACGCCGTCTTGGCGGTGTTGCGATTGATCACACCGCGCCACGACACGATCGCGAATTTACGCGAACCACAGGACACAGACCCAATTCCAGACGTCCAAACCGCCGTACCCGCTTCCCAAAAGCAGCCGTCCGTTCATCCCGCTTCGAAGCGCCTTCCGGCGGCTTTCGCGGGTTCGACGTTAGGCTTTCAATCGGGCAAGCAAGATTTACCCCCTTCGGCAGGATCGACACATGGCAGAACCCTTCATCATAGCGGTACCCGACGACCGGCTCGCCGCCATTCGCGCCAAGGTCGAGGCGTTCGACCGGAGCATCATGCCGGACGCGGGGGGCTGGCAGTCAGGCGTCGGCCTCGCCGATCTCAAGCGGCTCGTCGACTATTGGCTGGCGGACTACGACTGGCGCGCGCAGGAGCGGCGGCTCAATATGCTGCCGCAGTTTACGGCCGACGTGCAGGGGCAGCGCCTCCACTTCATTCATGCGCGGGGCGATGGCTCACGTCCCCCGCTGCTGCTGCTGCACGGCTGGCCGGGGTCGTTCCTCGAATTCGAGGCGCTGATCGCGCCGCTCGTCGCCGACGGTCACGACGTCGTTGTTCCCTCGCTCCCCGGCTACGCGTTTTCGGGCCGCCCCGTGTCCCCGATCGGACCGAAGCAGACCGCAGAACTCATGCACGGCCTGATGGTCGAGCTGTTCGGCACGCGACGCTATCTCGTGCAGGGCGGGGACTGGGGTTCTGCGATCGGTGGCTGGATGGCGCACGCGCATCCCGATGCGATCGCCGGACTCCATCTGAACATGGTGCTGCTCCAGGCCAAGGACGCGGTGCCGAAAAAGCCCGACGAGATCGCCTGGGCCGCGAAACGCGCCAAGCTCGCCAAGGAAGAAACCGGCTATTCGCAGGAACAGGGCACGCGCCCGCAGACGCTAGGCGTGGCGATGTCGGACAGCCCGGTCGGCGTCGCGGCGTGGATCCTGGAGAAGTTCGGCGCATGGGCCGACGTGCCACGCGACGCACGCGGCCGCCCCGACCTGTGGCAGGCGTTCGACGAGGACCTGCTCCTTACCAACATCATGCTGTATCTGGTCGAGGGATCGTTCGTAACCTCGACCTGGATGTACCGTGGCCGCATGCTGGAGGATTCGGGCACTTTCCCCGCGGGAGCGCGGATTACCGTACCGACCGGAGTCGCGGCATTCCCCGACCCGGTCTTTCCGCCGCCGCCGCGCTCGCAGGCGGAGAAGACCTATGACATCGTCCAGTGGACCGAGATGCCCGCGGGCGGCCACTTCGCCGCGCTCGAGCAACCCGAATTGCTGCTCGCCGACATGCGCCGTTTCTCCGCGTCCAGATCGGTTGCCGACGACGCCCCGAAACGCTCGATCGCACTTCGCTCGGCTGGGATCATCGCTGCAACACTGGCAGCAGCCGCGGTCTACACCCGCGCGACGACCAAGCGGATCGAGCAGGACGTGCCCGCCGACGGCCGTTTCATCGACGTCGCAGGTGCACGGATCCACTATGTCGATCGCGGTGCGGGACCGCCGATCGTCCTGATCCACGGGCTAGGCGCGCAGCTCCGCAACTTCTCCTACGGCGTCGCCGATGCGCTGGCCGACGAGTACCGTGTCATCCTGGTCGACCGGCCCGGCTCGGGCTATTCGGTGCCGACCGGCGAACAGCCCGGTGTCCTTGGCCAGTCGGCGATCATTGCAAGCCTCATCGACACGCTCGCGCTCGATCGTCCGCCGCTGCTCGTCGGTCATTCGCTGGGCGGTGCGGTCGCCCTCGGCGTGGCCACGCACCATCCCGGTTCGGTCGCCGGCCTCGCGTTGCTGGCGCCGATGACGCAGCCGCCTGGATCGATGCCCGCCTCGGTGGCAAACGCGATCGAAGGCAGCCCGCGCTCACGCTCGATATTCGCCAATCTGATCGGTACGCCGATCAGCCGTGCGGCGTATGGCCTGCGCTGGGGCAAGATCTTCGCGCCCGATCCAGTCCCGGCCGACTTCGCCACGCGCGGCGGCGGTGGGCTCGGCGATCGCCCGGTTGCGGTCAATGCTGCGCTGCTCGAACTGGCCAGCGCCGACGTCGACCTTGCCGCAATTGTCAGCCGCTATCCTAAACTGACGATTCCGGTCGCGCTGCTATACGGCCGTGACGACCAGGTAATCGCCCCTTCGATCGATGGCGAGCAGACAGTAGCGACAATTCCGCGCGCGACGCTGGAAATGACCGACGGAGGCCATATGCTCCCGGTCGCGCATCCGCATGCCAGCGCCGCATTCGTCCGCCGATGCGCCAAACACGTCTTGCAGTAGCGCCAAGGGGGTCAGGGGGCTCGGCGCCCACTGACCCCCTCAGAGATCGTACCTTTCTGATCTGTCAGTGACCGGCGACCTGCCCACCGTCGACGTGGAGTATTTCGCCGGTCACGAAACTGGCATCCTCGAGGTACAGCACCGCGCCGACCACGTCCGCGACGGTGCCCATCCGACCGAGCGGGTGAAACGCTCCAAGCCCGGCGCGCGTCTCGGGAGGGTGCATTGGCGTTTCGGTGATGCCGGGCGACACCGCGTTGGCGCGTACGCCGCGGGAGGCATATTCGATCGCCAGGCTGCGCGTCGCCGCAGCCAGCCCGCCCTTGGTCAGCGACGCCAGCACCGAGGGGAATTCGACATTGGCGTGCTCCGCCAACGTCGTGACGATCTGCAGGATATGGCCACTGCCCTGCTCGACCATCAGCGGCAGCGCCGCCTGCGTCATGTGGAAGAAGCCGTCGAGATTGGTCTGCGTGATCTGGCGATACTGCTCCGCCGTGTAATCGGTAAAGCGCTCGCCAATAAAAACGCCGGCATTGTTGACGAGCGTATCGACACGCCCGAACCGGTCGCGCGCGGCCATCACGACGCGCCTCGCGGTTTCGGGATCGGCAACGTCCCCCGCAACGGTGATCCAGTCGTCCGATTGCGACGCTGCGATCGATCGTGACACGCCGACGACACGCCAGCCGCGCGCGCGATACGCGTCTGCGATCCCCTCCCCCAAGCCTTGCGAGGCACCGGTGACGATAGCGACCATGGGCGCGTCAGACATCGACGGCGCCGATCTGCGCGCGGAGGGTAACGGGGGTTGTCATTGCCGAATGGACTCCGAAAAGGACCGACAGCGCGTTACTGCGCTCTCGCGATGTCAGGACAGCGGGGGTTGGCCGTTGGACGCGGTCAGTCCGCCGTCGACCGGCAGGTTGACGCCCGTCACGAAGCGCGCGTCGTCGCTCGCCAGGAACGCGATCGCACCGGCGATGTCGACGGGCTCGGCACCCCGTCCGATCGGGATCCGCTCCTCGAACTTGGCGATCAGGTCAGGTTGTTCCTTCATTCCCGCGGTCAGCGCGGTATAGGTCAGCGACGGGTTGACCGCATTGACGCGCACGCCGTTCCTGGCCTCGTCCATCGCCAGCGCGCGTGTGAAATTGCTCACCGCACCCTTGGCCGCGCAGTAGAAGCTATGGTTCCAGTCGCCGCCGAGCCCCGACACCGACGACACGTTGATGATGCAGCCCTTCGACGCACGCAGATGTGCGATCGCCGCGCGGCTCATGTGGACGACGCCGTACAGGTCCGTCTCGATCACCTTGGTGAATTCCGAAAAGTCGCCTTCGTCCAGCTTGCCCAGATGGTCGACGCCGGCGTCATTGACGAGCACGTCGATCCGACCGAAGCGATCGATCGCCGCCTCGACCAGCGCCTCGCACGCGGCGCGGTCGGTAACGTCGGTTTCCCGCGTCTCGACGGTGCCGCCCAGTTCGGCTGCCAACCTGCCGAGCGCGCCGGTGTCGATGTCGCCCAGCACCAGGATCGCGCCTTCCTCGGCGAAGCGGCGCGCGGCCCCCTCGCCGATGCCCGAGGCGGCACCGGTGATCACGACGACCTTGTCGGCAAAACGCGCCATCATGCGTTCTCCGCCTGCGCCTCGTGCTGGCCCTCGCAGAACTCCTCGACCAGCTTTGCACAGAACGCAGGCAAGTCATCCGGGGTGCGGCTGGTGATGAGCCCCTGGTCGACGACCACCTCCTGATCGACCCAGGTCCCGCCCGCGTTGCGGATGTCGGTGGCGAGCGTCGGGTACGACGTGAGCGTACGACCGCGTACCTGATCGGCCTCGATCAGCGTCCACGGCGCGTGGCAGATCGCCGCGACGGGCTTACCGGCGGCGAAGAAATCGCGGACGAACGCCACGACCTTGTCCGATGACCGCAGCGTATCAGCGCCGACGCACCCGCCCGGAATTACCAGGCCATCGAAGTCGGCGGCCGACACGTAGTCGATCGCCTTGTCGATGGCGAACGTCTTGCCGGGATCGAGGTCGTTGTTGAACGTCTCCGCGTCGCCGGTTTTGAGGCTGATGACGGTCACTGCGCCGCCCGCCTGCTCGACCGCCGCCTTGGGCTGCGCGAACTCGGGTTCCTCGGTGCCGCGGGGTGCGATCAGGATCGCGATTTTCTTGCCTTGGAGCTTCATGATCGTCCTTTCGAAATCTGAATAAGCGTGAGCGGCGTCAGGCCGGGATATCGGTGATCGCCGCGGTGTTGGCGGCGGCGATGCCAGTCTCGCGGTGGCGGAAATCGCTGAGCGCGCGGTACACCTGCATGCGTGCGCGCATCACGCCGCCGAGCGGGCGGTGCGCTTCCAGGGCGTGCGCTGGCCGGAACGTCATGACCTCGTCGAAATAGCGGACGCGATTCGGCCCATAGGCGGTCTGCCGCGGCAGGCGGATCGTTGCGATCGTGCGGTATTCGCTGACCCGCGTCGGCCAGTCGGCCGACGTATCCTCGATCGGCTGCGTCTCGGCATCGACCCAGAGTTGCGCACGCAGTTCGAAGACCGCGTCGTTGCCGTCGAAATACGCGATCGCGGCGTGACGGAAGCCATCCTCATCCTGATGCGGATCGAGCCGCCAATCATCGAGCGCACGCTGCTCAGGCGCGACCGGAAACACGCCGAGTTTCGCGACATGATCGCCGTAGCGGATGGGGCACTGGCTGAAATAGGTCTCGACGAGCGGGTGGCTGAACGGATGGCCATAAAAGTCCAGCGTCGGGCTTGCTTCGGCACCGACCGCGTTCAGGACCTTGTTGATGTTGCGCGCGATCGATGCGGCCGCGCTTTTCATACCTTCGGGCATCGGCACGGTCATGCCGATTTTCTTCGCCTGCGCTAGAAACCCGGCGGCGGTGCCGGCCGGGAACGTCGTGCCGCTCGCCAGTACGAAGTCCTGGGTCGGCGCGTCGTGACCGGGCAGCTTGGCGCCTTCGACCCCGAAGACCTTGATCGCCATGCCGCGGTGCGTCGATACGCGGTCTCCAAGCTTCTCGCCCGGCCCCTGTGCAAAGCGGACCGCGACGTCGAACGTCCCCGGCTTCGCGAACAGCCCCTGCGCCAGTTCCGGCGGCAGATCGGCGGCCACGACCATCTTGCCGATGACGCAGGCCGTGCTCTTGGCATGGCTGGCACGTACCGCATGGCCGTCGCGCTTCTCGACCGTCTGGCTCTCCTGCGTCATCCCCTTGATGATGCCGTCGATACTCTCCTGTTCGACGGGCTCAGGCGTCTCGATGTCGTCGCGATAGGGTAGATAGGGCATGGGAAGCTCCTGCTGGATCAGGATGTTAACACCCGAATGCCCTGCGACGTTTCGGTACGGTTCCGTGCAGACCCGATCAGTCGAGCGCGGGTAGCGACCGTGGCTCGTGCATCGGACAGCCGTTCAGCTGGCTGCGCAGATCCTGGATCACCGGATACACCGCACGGCGCGCTCGCATGACCGACCCGAGCGGTCGATGCGCCTCGACGCCGTGCCAGGGGCGGAATGCGGTCTGTTCGTTGAGCACGGTGACGCGCTCCTCGGACCAGCTCTTCTGTGGCTTCACCGTGATCGTCGCGACCGGGATGTAGGGATTGCCCTGCTCGGGCCACGGCGTCGCGGCGTCCTCGATCGGGTTCTCCTCGAGGTCACGGCAGAGCTGCGCGCGCAGCGTCCAGGCACCACCCTCGTTCGCAAAGATCGCCATCAATTCTTCGCGGATCGAGTCGGGGCTCTTGCTCTCGTCGAGCTTCTGGTCGGTCAACGCGCGAAAGTTGGGCGATTCCGGCACGATGTCGAACTTGGCGATGTAGTCGCCGAACCGGAGCGGCGCCTGCGTGCCATAGCGGTCGCCGATTGGATTGGTGTCGGGATAACCACCAAAGCCCTTCAGCAATGCACTCTCGCCGCCGACCGCTTCCAAAGCCTGCTCGATCGGTCGCAACACCTTCGACAGCGCCGCCTTCGCCCATTCCGCGCGGTTGGTCGTCGCGGCGAGCAGCTTGGTGTTGCGGAGGAACCCGACCGGCGTCGGGTTCGAGAAGGCGACCCCCGAAGCCATCAGGAAGTCCTGCGTCACCTCGTCCTCGGCACCCGGCAGCCGATCGCCATCGACGCCGATGATCTTGATCGAGAAGCCGCGTGGGAGGGACACGCTGTCGCGGATTGGATCGCCGGGGATCGCCGACATCCGGATGATGACCGGGTAGCCACGCCCGCGCTCGAAAATGCCCTGCGCCTGCTCGTCCGCAAGGTCGTCGTGCACGACCATTTCGCCTTCGAGCAAGGCATGACTCTTGGCATGGACGCCGCGCTGCGCGTGGCCGAGGTCCTCGTGCGTCTTCTCGACGATGTAGCTGAACGTCTTGTTGAGACCATCGATCGTTTCCTGCTCGTCGGGACCGATCGTCTCGACGTCGGGGCTGTAGCGGATCGGGTTCTTCAACATGGGAAATCCTTTTGGTTCAGCGCAGTAACGCGCGGTTCGCGCTTTTGGGGCGTCGGTATTCCGGAACGGTCAGGCGTTGGCCGCTGCCTTCGCGCCGGCCGCAGTGGCGACGCCGAAGACGAGGTGCACCATCGTGTGCGTGCCGATCGTCGCCGCGTCCGCCTGCCATTCGGGCTTCTTGAGCCCCAGCAGCGGCCCGGTGATCCAGTGCATCGCGGCGTAGAACGCCAAGCCGAACACGATCCCCGATGACACTACGCCGGCATCCTCGTCGACGGTCGCCGCATAGACCGCGCCGGCCGCGGCGGAGAGCAGGAGGTGACTGCCCTGAACCACAACCTGTTCGGTGGCATCGGGCAATCGATCGCTCGGCGGTACGGCGCGGACGCCGAGTTGCCGCACACCGGCCCGTTCGAGATCGGTGAGCTCGGACGGCGTGCCGCTCTTCCTCTCGCCCGCCAGCATCATCGCGGTGATGCCGAGGCCTGCCACCAACCCACCGGCGATCGCGCCGGCCATCCGCTTGCCATTCATGCGCGCTCTCCCTCTTCCTTTGGATCGTCGGGCAAGCCCTCCTCGCGGCCCGGGACCGACATGTCGTAGGCATTGAGCAGCAGCGACACGAGGCAATAGCCGCCGACCAGATAGACCAGCTCCGCGGTCCGATCCTCGCCGAACGCGCGCACGGCACGGTTATAAGTCGAGGCCGGCAGTTGCCGTCCGCCCGCCAACGTGACCGCGACGTCGTAGGCGGCCTGTTCCTCTTCGGTCAGATCGGCGGGACGCTGGCCGGCTGCGATCGTCGCGACCTTCTCGGGCGACAGACCCGCCGCCTTGCCGACCCGCTCGTGCGCGTAGAGTTCGTAGCGCGAATTGAAGACCGCGCCGGTCGCCAGGATCGCAACCTCATGCGCCGCCTTGGGCAGCGTCGCGTTGTCGATCAGTGCCTTGGTGTAGGTCCAGGCAGCGCGACCGAACGCAGGAAAGCGCAGCATCGGCGCGAACGGCCCGACCAGCGCGCCATCCGCCCGGTGCGAGACGAAGCCCTTCAGATGCTCGGTGATGTAAGCGTCCATCTCGTCGTGGAGCGGACGCAAATCCGCCGGCATGTCCGCAGGCGGATAAGGTGGGGTACGCATCGCTTGCTCTCCGTTGTCAGGCCGCGCCGGCGCGAAGCCGGTCACGAATTGCTCGACGGGGCGGCACCAGCCACCCCGTCGAACCGATCAGCGGCGGGGCGCCGCTGCGAACGCTGCCTTCAGGCGCGCGACCGCCAGCTCGTTGGCGTCCTTGGCACCGCGAACGACCTTCGCCATGCCGAAGAACTCGTGCGTCACGCCCGGGAACGTCTTCTGCTCGACCTTCACGCCGGCGGTCCGCATCGCGGCTGCCAGCGTCTCGCCGTCCGAGCGGAGAGGATCGATCTGCGCATTGATGATCGTCGTCGGCGGCAGGCCGCGCAGGTTGGCGGCGACCAGGTTCAGCCGCGGGTCCTGCGCATCGGCGGCGCTGGTCTGGTAATAATAGCCGAACCACTTCAGCATCGCTGCATTCAGCGGCTTGGCGTTCGCCGAATCCTTGCGCGACGGCAGCGTCATGCTGCTGTTGGCGATCGGATAAACCGAGACGATGTAGCGCGGCACGGTCAGGCGATTGTCGCGCGCGTAGATCGCCGTCGCGACTGCAAGGTTGCCGCCCGCGCTCTCGCCCGCGACCGCGATCTTCGCAGGGTCGCCGCCCCAGCTCGCCGCGTTCTGCAACGTCCAGCGATAGGCCGCTGCCGCGTCGTCATGCTGTGCCGGGAACTTGAACTCCGGTGCATGGCGATACTCGACCGACACGACGATCGCATTGAGCGCCTTGGCCATCGCGCGTGGTGCCGAATCATACGTGTTCACGTCGGCGATCACCCAGCCGCCACCGTGATAATAGACGACGACCGGCATCGGCTTGCCATTCGCGCGCGCTGCCGCGGGCTTGTAGATGCGCGCGAACTGCTGGGCGTCCGAGCCATACGGCACGTCCTGCGTCGTTACCGAAGCGTCGGGCGCGGTTGACAGGCCCTGCTGGACCATCGCCGCCTTGGCGCCATCGGCGGCCGAAGGCTGCATCCGCGCCTCGGCCGGAGTCAGCGTCTCGATCGGCTTGCCACCGAGACCGGCGAGCGCGTCGAGCACCTTCTGCATGTCGGGTGCGGCCTTGGGGGGCTGCGTCGCGCTTGCCGGCGGGGCGGCGGGCGGCGGTGCGCTCGGCGAGCGGGCCGATTGCGCGAGCACGCCGGCCGATGCGGTCAGCAGCGCCGCCGCGAAAAGGCTGCGCGCGACCGGGCGCCTCGAGATGGAAACCATGTGATCCTCCTGTTTGATCGCTCATGAACAAAGCAGGATGGCCAACGTTGCTGTACGGAACCGTGCAAAGTCCTGAGGTTAGAAGGAGAACTGGGTGTCGACGATCGTGTCCATTACCGGCGCAACGCCGTGCGCGACGGTCGATCGCGATGACGCTCCTGTCGAAAGAATGGTCGGCAATCGGCTGCTAGCCAGCCTCTCCCCGGAAGATTTCGGCTTGCTGGCGCCGCACCTCGAGCCGGTATCGTTCGCGGTCGGCGATTTCATCACGCGAGCCGGCGATCCGATCGAAAGCATCTGCTTTCTGGAACAGGGTATTGCCGGAGTGCTGGATTCGCTCGACGACGATCGTCGCTACGCAGTCGGTCTGGTCGGCGCAGAGGGGTTCATCGGCTGGCCGCTGGTCATGGGCGACGATCGCTCGCCCTACGACGTCACCATGCGCGCCGAGCGCGGCCAGGCGCTGCGCATTCCCGCCAAGGCATTGCTGGCCGCGATCGACAGAAGCCCTGCCCTGCACCTGACGCTGCTGCGGTTCGCGCACGTGTTCATGCTGCAGATGGGCCGGACCGTCGTGTCGTCGCTGGCGCATTCGATCGAACGCCGTATGGCCCGGTGGATCCTGCTCTATCACGACCGTGTCCAGGCCGACGAGATCTGCATGACGCATGAGGAGTTCCGGCTGATGCTCGGCGTTCGCCGCAGCAGCGTTACGGACGCACTCCACCGGCTGGAGGAGGAGCATGCGATCCGCGCCGTCCGGGCCAAGGTTCTGGTCCACGATCGGACAAAGCTTATGGCCCTGGCAGGCGATACATATGGCCAACCAGAGCAGGACTATGTCCGTCTCCTACAGATGGACCGAAGACGCTGAGGCCTGGCGCCAGGTGACCCAGTTCCGGGCCGCAGGCCGCCTAACTCTCTTCCCAACTTCGGACGTTGGTTCATCTTTGCGAATGACCGATTTTGAAGTCTGGCTATCAAGTCGCGAATGGCGTGATGAGAGGAAAGTTTACCGTCCGTTATTGTGAAGCAGATGGCGTTAGCTGACGCCACCTGACGGTGGGGACTTTCCTGAAAGAGATTGGCGCTTTGGGAATGTCGAGTTCGAATAGATTAAAGGGCAGCTTCCAGAAAACAGGCGATTAGGAGTGTTTCCCGGCAGGGTCTGTGAACGATCAAGGCAATCCCGTTTAACGCGGCCGCTCGCCAAGCGTCCAATTTGGTCCGTCGAAGGGATAGCCAGCCGGAACACGGCCTGCAGCGTTGTAGCTCTGGATCCATCCTGGATAGGAAGCCGGAATTCGGCTGGCCTCATCGAGCTGATCTAGATCTTCCTTATCAAGAACGAGGTCGAGAGCCGACAGGTTCGCGGCCAGCTGATCAGGACGTTTGATGCCAACGATGACGCTGGTGACGGCTGGTTTCGCCAACAGCCACGCCAGCGCGATCTGAGCGGGTTCGCTTTTCCGCCGCTGCGCTACTGCTTTCAGTCCGTCGATCACGTCAAATGTGCGTGCTTCATCGACGGGTGGAAAGGCGATCTTTGCCCGGCGCGCCGAGGCATCGCTGTTGCCATGCCGATCGAACTTGCCTGACAGCAGACCACCCGCAAGCGGGCTCCAGCATAGCAGACTCAGCTTCTGATCGGTCACCGCTGGAATTATCTCGGCTTCGACGTCGCGGCCTGCGATCGAATAGAAGGATTGGATAGAAACAAACGGTTCCAGGCCCGCGCGCGCGGATACGCCCAGTGCCTTCATTAGCTGCCACGCGGCAAAGTTGGAGCAGCCGATATGGCGTACCTTGCCCTGCCGCACGGCGTCGTCGAGCGAGCGCAACATCGTCTCGATCGGCGTGAATGGATCGAACGTATGTACCTGATACAAGTCGATATGGTCGGTCTTGAGGCGGCGCAAGCTTCCTTCGAGAGAGGCCATGATGTGCCCGCGCGACTGCCCGATATCGTTCGGTCCGCGACCCGCTTTGCTGCTGACCTTGGTCGCGAGAACCACATCGCTGCGCCGCTTTTTCAAGACTTCACCCAGCACCGTCTCTGAGCCACCCCCGCCGTATACATCGGCCGTGTCGATAAAGTTGATACCGGCGTCGAGCGCCATGCCGACGATGGCGTCCGCTTCGCCTGCCGACAGGCGACCGATCGCGTTGCCGGCCGGATTGTCTGCGCCGCCAAATGTCATGGCGCCGAGGCAGAACCGGGACACGAATAGCCCGGTTTGGCCAAGTTGTTCATATTGCATCGTCAATTCCTTAATTGGCCGCAGCCCGAGATGGTTTCACGCCAGTTTTTCGATACCCATATCGATACGGGCAGAGGCGATGCGCCCATTGCGCAGGACAAAGTGTTCCCGCCAGTCGTGGTTAGAATCGGCGATGCGCGAAACGCCTGCGATCGGCTCGCGAAACACGATCGTACCCGTCACCTTCACCTCGACATCGGTGCCGTTATCGAGCACCTGCTCAAATCCGCGGTCGTCGCTGTTGTCATAGGATCGCGACCATTCCCGAACCGACTCGACATAGGCATCGACGCCATCGAGCACCTGCCAACCGCGATGGTCGTGGCTTTCGACATGCACGTCGGGCAGCATCAACTGGCTCTGTGCCTCTCGAAAGGCATCGACGTCGGGCAGCAGACCGTAGTTACCGAAGAATGTCGAAATGACAGGGTTCATAGTGGGGTCCCCGGTATGAGAAGGCGATAGCGTCCCATCAAAACGCTTATTCGGCTGTTGTGTGCCGGCGCATAAGAGCCCAAAACTCTCCTATGCGTAGCTCACAGTCCAAAATCGATCCGTTATCCGAGGTACTGACGACTTTCACGCTGCAACGCGTCGTCTCGGCGCGCTTTGAGGCGGCCGAGCCGTTTGCACTTCGAATGCCTGCATATGACCACGTCAAGATCGGCGCCGCGATCGACGGTGCGTTCGATCTGCAAATCGTCGGCTCGTCAGAAGTCGTACGGATCGAACAAGGCGATTGCTACCTGCTGACGGACGGTCGCGCCTATCGCACATCTTCTGTCAGTGCCGACCCCCTTGATGACATCGATGCCGCGGGATTGTTTGCAGCGAACAAGGGGGCGGACGGTGTGGTTCGCTGGGGTAGCGGTTTGGCGATGACGATAGTGATCGGAGCCCGGTTCGTCTTTGATACCATTGGGCTGGAATGGCTGCGATCAAGCGTGCCGAACCTTATTCATATCGCCGCACATATGCCTGCCGCGGCCCCGATCCGCGCTACGCTGGCGTTATTGGCGGCAGAAGCAGTTGATGCCGGACCAGGGCAGGGGCTCATCAGCGAACGACTGTCCGATGTGCTTCTCGTCCAGGCGCTGCGCGCCCATTTGCAATCCGGTGGGACGACTGTTGGATGGTTGTCCGGCCTGTCCGATCCTCGCATCGCTCGCGCGCTGGAAAACTTCCACAGCACTCCAGGTGAAGCCTGGTCAGTCGATAGACTGGCAAAGGCTGGCGGCATGTCCCGATCGGCGTTCAGTGAGCGTTTTCTCGCCCGCGTCGGTATGACGCCGATGGCGTATGTGAGCGCATGGCGAATGCAACGCATCCGCCATGCGCTCGCTACCAGCGACCGGGCGTTTGCCGATATCGCAGCGCAAAACGGATTTTTATCTCGAACCGCCGCCAGTCGCGCCTTCCGGCGTCAGTTCGGGACCGCCCCACGTGATGCACGTCGATAACATGCCGACCATGTGAAAACGATCAATGTTGACCACAGCCAATTTTCCAAAAGGGATGGTATATCGAAAAGCTAAGCCTGTGAGCCGATACGTCTTCAGGGCTCTTCTCCCGCGTGCTCCCGATCAAACAGTTCCCGTGATGTGCGAAAGCTGTCGACGTTCTCGACGATCCACGTCCACAGGGGGACCATCCTGACCAGTAGCTTCAGGCCGGTTTCGGACAGAGCATATTCTACGTGAGGAACTACCTCCTCGAAGTCGTGACGCACCACTAATCCATCCCGCTCCAGGTGGCGCAGCGTGCGCGTCAGCATCCGCTGCGTAATACCGTGCATCCGTCGGCCGATCTCCGCATGGCGAAGCTGGCCGTACACGCCGAGCGTATGGATGACACCAAGCGACCAGCGGTTGCCGGCATGGGCCAACACCTCACGGCGAACCCCGTCGTCATCGTCCCGCAGGCCATCGCAAACCGTTTGCGAATATCGAAGGATGTCCTCCTCGCTTAGAGATTGAACGGCAGTATCACGCATGTACCCATCTTTCACGCTTGCCCCTGGCTTGCCAGATCACCGTCATCCACGGTGAAACGAGTTGGAACGATGAACGATACAGTCTCCAACATGAAATCACGCAATATCCTCGTTCTGGGTGCCGGCGAGCTTGGCATGCCAGTGCTCCGCAATCTGGCGCGTCGCGCCAAGGGCATCGACGGTGCCAAGATCAGCGTCCTTCTCCGCGAGAGTGCCGTCGAGTCGGGCGATCCTTCCAAGCAGCGTGACATTGCTGAAATCCGCGAAGCGGGGATCCAGATCGTCCTCGGGGACCTGGTGAACGACACGATCGATGAGCTGGCATCGCTCTTCTCGGACTACGATACGGTGATCGGCTGCGCAGGCTATGCAGCCGGGATCAACACGCCGATGAAGCTCGCCAAGGCGGTGCTGCAATCCGGCATCCCGCGCTATTTCCCGTGGCAGTTCGGCGTCGACTTCGAGGCGATTGGCCGCGGCGGGCCGCAGGACATCTTCGACGCGCAGCTCGACGTGCGCGAGCTGCTACGCTCGCAGAACAAGACCGAGTGGGTCATCATCTCCACGGGCATGTTCATGAGCTACCTGTTCGAGCCAGACTTTGGTGTCGTCGATCTGGAGAATAGCGAGATTCATGCGCTCGGCAGCCTTGAAACCGCTGTGACGCTGACGACGCCGGACGATATCGGTGTGCTGACCGCCGAGATCGTGTTCTTCGAACCGATGATCCGCAACGAGATCGTCTTCCTGGCCGGTGACACCGTCACCTATGGCGAGGTCGCGGACAAGTTGGAGGCGGCACTGGGCCGGCCCTTCAAACGGTCGGTTTGGACCGTGCCTTTCCTGATGGAAGAGCTAACGAACGATCCGAAAAACATGATGCGCAAATACCGCGCCGCCTTCGCGATCGGTCGCGGTGTGTCGTGGCCGAAGGCGGGCACGTTCAATGATCGGCAGGGTCTTCCGGTCACCGACGTTGCGGCCCTGATCAATGCCGATCTGCGAGGCGCTCAACAGGAAAAGTGATGTCGGCGGGGTGGCTAAAGAGACCTTCCCAAAACGAAACCATAACGAGACAGTCGCCTCGGCGCTCGCGCCGACAGACGTCCGAAGCAACCCTTTTTCCAAAACCTGTTCCCGATTGCTCTTTACCGAAACGACCTGTCGGAGACGGAGACGCGCGAGGCCGCGTTCGGGATCGTCGCTACCGGTTCTTGCTGCGCGCCCGTCAAGGCGAGCGGGATCGGCATCAGCATACGCTTCATCCTTCAAATCGGAATATTACGGACGACGGCCCCGGCTCGCGTTCGATTGCGAGCCGAGCGAGACCTTCGGTATTTCAGAAGATGTGGCGGACGCCGATCGTGCCGGACAGCGTGCGCAGCTTGGGTTCGTAGCGCGTGGCGGCGCCTGCATCCTGGCCCTCGAACGCGAGCTTGCTGGTCTGCGAATACCGGCCCCCGACCTCGATCGTGGTCTTCGGCGCGACGTTGATGCCGATGCCCGCGTCGCCGTGCCACGTCATGCCCCAGTCCTTGCCGGAATAGCTGCTGTTCAAGCCGTTGGCGCCGGTCCGGGACAGGTTTGCGTCGACCCGTGACGCGCCGATGCCGCCGCCGAGATAGGGTACGAACACGGCATGGAGCGGGATATCGACATAGCCCGACACGCTGACGTTGTACGACCGCGTGCGACCCGACGCCGGCAGATTGTTCGTGCCGAGGTCTTTCAGGTTAAGGCTATTGCTGTTGTAGCCGATCGTCTGCTCGACGCGGAACATCCCGAAGTCGTAGCCGCCGCCGATTTCGCCAGTCAGTCCGGTCTTGTACTTGGTCTTGTCGTCGAACTGCGACGGCAGCGAGTCGACGTCGAACTTCTGCTCGGAATTGACCGAGGCACCCGCGCGCGCAACCGCATAGATGCCCCGCGCGGGTTCGTCCTGCGCCTGCGCGACGGACGAAAGCGACGCAGCCGCACCAAGAGCGATCAGGCTGGCGAAAACGAAGCGAGTCATGGGATAAGGCCTTTCGAGTGGTTCCCGCCTTGGGCTGGCGGGGTCGAACAGGCTGATGGCGGACGGCGATGAAGACGCGTCGTGGGTATGATGGACGAACGATGGAGCGCCGCCTCCATCGTTCGTCCACACTTCGCGGCAAAGCCCTGACAAACAGTGAGCCAAGGGAAATCGAGTGACCGACCGTATCCTGATCGTCGAGGACGAACGCGAGATCGCCGAGCTGCTCGCGGCCTATGTCGAGCGCGCCGGCTTCGAGGTGGTGAAGGCGGGCACCGTACCGGACGCGATCCGCGCGCATGCCCAGTCGAACCCGGTGCTGATGCTGCTCGACATCGGCCTGCCGGGTGGCGACGGGCTCGACGTGCTCACCACGATCCGCCGCCGCGCCGACACGCCGGTCATCATGATCACCGCGCATGACGACGAAGTGACCAAGCTGTCGTCGCTGCGGATCGGCGCGGACGATTACGTCGTGAAGCCGTTCAACCCGTCGGAAGTCGTCGAGCGCATCCGTGCGGTACTGCGTCGGGCTCAGGGTGCGACCAACCGGCGGACGCTGTCGGTCGGCACGCTGCTGATCGAACTCGACGCGCGCGTCGTCAGTTGCCGCAACGCCGAGGGTGACGAGGCTGTTCGGATTCCGCTGACACCGAGCGAGTTCGAGATTCTCGCGCACATGGCGCGCCAGCCGCGCCGCGCCTTCTCGCGCGCCGAACTGCTCGAGGCGGCGTCACCCGACAGCGACGCTTATGATCGCGTCGTCGACAGCCATCTGTCGAAACTGCGCCAGAAGCTGGCGACGGCGGGCTGCATCGACATGATCGAACCGGTGCGCGGAATAGGATATCGCCTATGGCCCGCCTCCTGAACCGCATCGTCACGCGGATGGTCGTGCTCGCCGCGGCGACGACGATCATCACGATGCTGCTTGGCATGATCGCCTATGTTGCCGCCATCCGTTACCGGTTGAGCGTCACCACGCACCACATGCCGCCCAAGGCACGCGAACAACTGGAACTGCTGGTGCGGACGCATCAGGAGGGTAGCGATCGCTATTTCGACCTGTTCAACCGCTATGGCGCGAAGGCCCCCGCGCTCACCGACCTGGGGTTCGTCGCGACGATCGCGCTGGTCTCGATCCTGGTGGGCGGCGGGGTGGCGATGGTCTTCGCGCGCCGGATCAGCCGACCGATCACCGCCGTCGCGAACGCCGCCGCGCGCGTCTCCGCGGGAGACCGGTCGGTGCGGGTGGAGCGCGGCAGTACCTCGGGCGAAACCGGCGAACTGATCGAGAGCTTCAACCGGATGGCGGCGGACATCGACGCATACGAACGCGAACGCACCGTCCTGACCGCGGGCATCGCGCACGAACTGCGCACCCCGCTGACGATCCTGAAGGGGCGATTGCACGGGCTTGCCGACGGCGTGATCGATCCCGCGACCGGCGAGGCCGATCGGCTGCTGCGCCAGGTCGAACACCTCTCGCATCTGGTGGAGGATCTGAGGACGCTCGCGCATGCCGATGCGGGCGAACTCGATCTCGACCGGCGCCCGGTCGATCTGGCGTTGTTGCTCGGCTTGGCGGTCGGCGATCTCCGAGGATCGGCGAGCGAGCGCAGCGTCACGATCGTCGAGTCGTACGAGACGGTAATGGCGCACGGCGATCCGGTCCGGTTGATGCAGGTAATGACCAACATCCTCACCAACGCGATCAAGCACGCCCCCGATCGCAGCCGGATCGACGTTGTCGTCTTCAGCGCGTCCGGCCACGCGATCGTCAGCGTGACCGATGAGGGCGACGGTTTTGCGATCGACGACGAGGCGCGCATGTTCATGCCGTTCTGGCGCGCCGGCAGCGACAGACTGGCCGGGCGCCCCGGCAGCGGCGTCGGCCTGACGCTCGCCGCGAAGATCACCGAGGCGCATGGCGGGCGTATCATGGCGAAGAACCGTGTCGACCGGTCCGGCGCCTGCTTCTCGGTATGGCTACCCCTCTGACCTGACACGTTCGCGGTTTCGACATCGTCGCTCCATCGCGCCTCCATCACCCGTTGCTTTGTACGGACCGCCGGGATCGTCCCGGTCGACAAACGGCGTGCCTCGCTTTGGCTAGTCTGGGCGGCGGCGCTTGGGAGGTAGAATGATGGCGATATTTCATACGCTCGGCGCTGGCACGCTCGCGGCGCTCCTGATCAGCTCGGCTACGGGCGCGATCGCCGCGACGCCGGTGACCGGCACCTGGATCACCGACGAGGGCAAGGCGTTGGTGCGGATCGAGCCGTGCGGCCCGGCGGTCTGCGGCAGGATCGTCAAGATCCTCAAGCACGAGCCCGGCAAGCCGACCACCGACATCGCCAACCCCGACCCGTCGAAACGGCATAACCCGATCGAAGGCAGCTTCATCCTGACCGGGTTCACCGACGCGGGATCGGTCTGGAAGGGCAAGATCTACAATCCGGACAGCGGCAAGACCTACACGGCGAAGCTCGCCCGCAACCCCGACGGCACGCTGAAGGTCGAGGGATGCGTCGCATTCCTGTGCCGTGGACCGACGTGGCAGCCCGCCCGCTGACCCCCCGCATCGCAGGAGCATGACATGACGACGCTACGCACCGAGATCGTGAAGGACGCCATCGCCAGCCGCGTCCTCAACGACAAGACCGACCTACTTGCGGGTCATCTCGCCAAAGATATCCGGGCGCTGCTTGAGGCCCGCGGCGTCCTGGTTTTCCCTGAGATTGATTTTACCGAAGCCGAACAAATCGCGTTCACCCGGACGCTCGGGATGCCCGCGTCGGAAGGCAGCGATGGCAAGACCACCGCAAAGATTTCGCTGGATGCAAAGCAGAACCCGGAGACGGCGGAGTTCCTGAAGGGATCGCTCTACTGGCATATCGACGGCACCAACAGCGACGTGCCGATCCTCGCTTCGCTCCTGTCGTGCGTCGTGCCGGCACCGAGCGGCGGCAATACTGGCTTCTGCAATACCTATGCGGCCTATGACGCTCTGCCCGCTAGCCGACAGGCGGAGTACGATCCTCTGCGCGTCATCCACGCACCTTGGGCGTCGCTATTTTACTACCGCCCCGAACCCAGCCTCGACATGCTGACGGCGATGCAGTCGCTCGGCGAGAAGGAGTTGCCACTGGTGTGGACGCACGCCTCGGGACGCAAGTCGCTCATCCTCGGCTGCACCGCCCTCAACGTGGTCGGGCTGGCCCCGAAGGACAGCAGCGCACTACTCGTCGGCTTGCGCGAATGGGCGACGCGCGAGGAGTTCAGCTACAGTCACAACTGGATGACCGGCGACTTCGTCATGTGGGACAACACCGGAACGATGCACCGTGCCGAACCTTATGACCCCGCGTGCGGCCGTTTGATGCTGCGGACGAAGCTTGGGGGTGACGAACCGTTTGCCTGATATCACGAGGTAAATTTACGCATGGTTCATCCTGAACCAAGTTCCATGGCGCTTCTGGCCGATGACCCACACGTGGTCATCCAGCGCCTCCCATGCAGCGCACAGTTTCGGTCGTTTGTTCATGTTGCCGAGCACCGCCAGCAAGCAACCGCGTCCGCCACTCGGGACCGCAATCGACAGCATTTCTGTTCGGTCCGACGACGCCGGGGGCTGGATACGGCTGACCACCTTCTCCGCATGTCTCACCGCTAGGATCGCACATAGCCTACTTACCGGCGAATACCTCGGTTCCGAAGATACCACCGCTTAGGATGTCAATTTGCCCTCAGCCGGAATGACCCCCGTCAGACTTCAACTTGCGCCTCGACCTCAACGCCAGCAGCGATCGCGGTCTCGACCCAGAGATCTTGCTCTACATCGCCCGCGTCGATCGTGAGGATCAGCGCATAGCGCATCATGCCATTCGTGCGGTCTCGGTCGCGACTGGACTTCCACCATCCGCCGACCGGGAAGATCGCAATGCCATTGCGATCGGCAAGATCTGCTGCCGAGCAGCGCCACTCGTCAAGATGGAGCGAACCCGCAGATATTGACCGCTCGCCAAGCAGCCGCCCCGGATCGGCGACGTCACCCAACAGATCGTCCTCCTCGTCCGCCACGGCTGCCACGGCCGCCACGGCCGCCAGCGCGTTAACGCGCGCTTCGAACCGCGCTTGTGTTTCGTTGCGTCGTCGCAGGTCAAACCGAAGCGCGGCCCCGCGCTTGCCCCCAATCGCGTCAAACTCATCGAAGAGATAGACTGCTCGCATCTGCGCGATTTGATCGAACACGAGGCGCAGCTTCGATGCGCTCTCCCCCAGGAAACGGGTGATGACACCGTCCAGTCGGACTGTGAACAGCGGGAGGTGCAACTCGCCCGCCAGCGCGCTCGCGGTGAGCGTCTTGCGTGATCCTGGTGGGCCGACGAGCAAAAGGCGTGAGCTCGGCCGCTGATTGTACTCGCGCAGCCGACCACGCTGCTTTTGCTGCACGACATGGCGCAGAAGACGAGTGCGCACCGCCTCGGTTAAGGTCATGTCATCGAGCCGCGTCTCACTGTGAGTAACGTGGACCAATCCTTCGAGGTCGCCCCGCGGCTTGACCAGCGGCGTCGCTATGGCAATTCGAGGCAGCGTAGTGGGCGCAGTTGTTGCCCCGCTCTCCCGAGCCGTGTCGACAAGCCTGCGCAACGCCTCGGCGGTTTTGGTGTGTCCCTGACGAGCTTCCGACGCCGCAATCTGCAAGGCAACCGTGTAGACTCGTTCTGCATCACCTTCGACCTGTCCGGACAGGAGGGCGATCACCTGCTTTGCACCAGCCATCACTCCTCCTTTCCCGTTCACTCGGACCCCGATGATCTGCATTAGCAGATTGGCTACGTCGATGCAGATGTTCCTCACATTCTCTTAAGATTGCGGTTTGCCTCCTGTTCGTCCTCGAGCCAGCGGTCGATCCCGGCGGGCATCGTCGCCACTTAAATGCCCTGCCCTGCACTGCCTCATGAATGAACGGCAACTTACGTCGATCGACATCCGAAAACGGACAGGCGGTTTTCCACCAATTTCGCCGAAACGCAGATGGTCTGCATTCACCAGACCGGTCACATCGAAGCCTAAAACGTGGCCAAATCTGCCCGAAAGGCCGTAACAAATCAGAGGAAAACGCTCGTACGCCCCCGCGAGGAGGGCTCGCGGACCGGTGAACGGCCCGCGCCCTGATGGAGAGACCGGTTCCCGGTCAGCTCCGGTCGTCGTCTTCAAACTGGACCGGCTGCGGCTTGCGCCGAGCGTTGGGCTTGGCGCGCCGCACGTTGACGGACGCTGCGCTGATCATGTTCTTGATGTGAGCGGCATAGTGCTTCTGGATCATCTCGACGCTGGTGCGGCAGTTATGGGCGACGGCATACACATCGGCCCCCTCCATCAGCCGGAGACAGACATAGGTATGGCGGAGCGAATAGGCGGTACGCGCCTTGCCATCGCGATCGAGCTTGAGGCCGACCTTGTCGAGAATGCCGTTGAAGAGCTTCACATGATTGTCGGGGAAGACCTTGTCGGTCGGCTTAGGCAGTTCAGGCACCGGCGTCTCCGGCGCTTGCGTGACCCCCTCCACTTCTCGACGCCTGCGCTGCCGGCGGGTTTCACCCCGAACCGGCTCCGGACGTCCTAGCAGACGCTCATAGGGGCGAACTGCGTTCGGCATGCTCTTGCAGAAGCCGACGCCGCGCTTGCCCCGTACTTCGATCTCGAGAATGCGCTGTCCGGTTTCATCGTCGATGACGATCTCGACATAGCGGTGCTCGAGATTGGATGCCTCGTCCGGGCGCAGGCCGGTGTTGGCCATGAACAGCACATAGTCATGCACCTGCTCGGCATTCCAGCAATAGTGCTCGTGGAAAGGCTCCTTCGCATAGGCACCGGTAGCATTGTAGAGCTGCCTGTACTCGGCAGGGCTGAACCAGGGCCGATGCTCGACCTTGCTGGAGGCGCGGTACGGGCTGGATATGTCCGGCACGTGCGACATCCAGCCGTGACGGACCGCGGTATGCAACACCTGTCGAAGAGTTACGATCTCATTGTGGACGGTCTTCCAGGCGGGCGCCTTGTCGGTCACCGGCCGATTGCCGAGCGAGTGAGGGTTGGCCACGCCGCGTGAGGACATACGATGCACGCGATATTGCTGTACCCTGCCCGCGGTAATTTCCGAGAGCCCCATGTCGCCAAAGAACGGGACTAGGTGGATCCGCAAGCGGATGGCATGACTCTGGGTCCAGCGCGCGCTGCGTTGACCCTCGGTAATCACCTCATACTCGCGGGTGAACTGTGAGGCCGCTTCTCTGAAGGTCTTCTCGCTTTTCAGAACGGCAGCATGAAGTTTGCCCCGCAGCCCGAGATACCAGTCTTCCGCCACCTGCTTGGCAAGCGACAGACTATCCGTCCTGGTGCTCGAGCGGCGCTGCTTGTTGCCGACCGAGGCTGAGCAATGCCAGCTTCCGCCCTCTGCCCGCCTGTAGATCTGGACTTTTCTGCCGAGGATTTCGTGCCGCTGCATGACGACGCTACCGGTTCGTAGCGGACCAATGGGCACAGTTTTTTACAACTGCCGGCAAAAGTCAAATTTGTGCTAGCGGCGTGCTAACGCAAAAAGCCCCCAACTCGCGGAGGGGGTAGCTGGTAAGCGACTGTCATAATTGGAATTTTGATTGCGGGGACAGGATTTTACCGCTGCAGAACTCGCTTCCCGCTATTCGGCAGCACTATTGTCGGCCGGTGACTAACATCGAAACGGCGCTACGATATCTAGCCCTCCGCGAGGATATTGATTGTTTTTTGACCACAATGATTGGCTTTGCATCTGTGCGGCTCTTGCAGGGGCGTAGCTCGTTGCCGGACAAGACTGGTTCTGCAGGGACCGTGCCACTTCCCTGTGCCGCCATGGATAAGCCGATACGGGGCATAAAAGACATTCAGGTCCGTGGCCTCGACCTTGGTATCGCTCGCGGACACGCTGGTGTCCGTTCGTGAACACCAAGCGCTCAGTCAGACGGTGAGGGCGGCGGGCTTGCTTAAATGCCCTAGCGTGAAGCTGAAGGTCGAGCGCCGTGAATAGCGGATCCAGCCGTACCGTCTCTACGCCTTGGCTTGTCACCGTCCGGCAGCACCCTTTCTAGCGGAAGAGGCCGGCGTCGCGATTGTAGCGAAAAACAATCCGGGGTTTGACACGGGACTTCATTAACTGGGTCGCCGTCGCCGCGTCGATCCAGCGGCAGTCTCGGGTGCCGCCCAACGTCACCGTCGCCTACCGACATGCGCATTTTCTGACAGGCGTGCGTGCATCCTGAAAGGCGAACGAAGTTCCCTGAGCTACTTCTTCGCCGTCAAAAACCGAGAAGCATGGTGACCCAGCGGATCGAGACCGGATCAACTCATGATCCGGTCGACCATCGAGTGGCCCGTCCCCCGCGCAACGAAGGAAAGATCATGGACGTGACACGAAGAACCCTCATTGGAACGGGCGCGCTGGCAGCGGCATCGTTGGCCGATCGACGCGTTCTCGCTGCGGGGCTGATCGCCGATGTCGTGATCATCGGCGGCGGCTCGGCGGGCGCAGTTCTGGCTACCCGGCTGAGTGCCGATCCCCGGCGCCGCGTCCTGCTACTCGAGGCTGGCCCCAGTTTCGCACCGGACGGCTACCCCGACGTGCTGACCAATCCCGGCGTGGTCGGGACACCCGACTTCGACTGGGGATACAGCAGCGACGACGAGGCCCGGCTGGGCCATGACATTCCGCTGCCGCGCGGGAAGGTGCTTGGCGGCAGTTCGGCTGTGAACGGAACCGTAGCGATGCGCGCCAAGCCATCGGACTTCGCGCGCTGGACTGCGCGCGGCATCGCGGGCTGGTCCTGGGACGACGTGTTGCCCGCCTTCAAGGCCATGGAGAACACCCCGTCGGGTGCCAGCGGTTGGCATGGACGCACCGGTCCCTTTCCGATCCGCCAGCGCTCGCTCGACGAGCTCACGCCGTCGTCACGCGCCTTCGTCGCTGCAGCAAGGGCAACCGGGCTGTCGACCGTCGATGATTTCAACGGCGCTGAAGGCGATGGCGCAGGTGCGTATCCGCTGAACGTCGTGGGTGGCGTCCGGATGAACACCGGCACGGTCTATTTGACGGCGGAGGTCCGCGCGCGACCGAACCTGGCCATCCGCGGCGGTGCCGAAGTCGATCGTATCATCTTCTCCGGCAAACGCGCGACCGGTGCGCGCCTCGTGTCCGGCGAGATCGTCGACGGCGGCGAGATCATCCTGTCCGGTGGAACCTTCGGGAGCCCAGCGATCCTGATGCGTTCCGGGATCGGGCCCGCCGCCAATCTTCGCGCGCTCGGCATCCCGGTGATCGCCGACCTTCCCGTCGGACGGCGTCTCCAGGACCACCCGTTCTTCTACAACGTCTACGCGCTCAAGACCCTCGACAAAGGCATGCTGCCCGCCGCGGGTGCGTTGGCCTGGACCGGTTCCTCCGGTGCCGCCCGGGGCGATCTCGATCTTCAGGTATCGGCCACCCACTTCATCGATCCGAAGGCGAGCCCGACCGGCGGCGCGATCGTGCTGGCGGCGGCGGTGACGCTGCCGAAATCGATCGGGTCGTTCGAGCTCGCGTCGCGCGATCCGACGGTGCCGCCGCACATCGTCGCGTGTGAACCTGCACGAAGTTCGTCGCGGACCATGGCGCCCAGCAATGCCACGCGACGGTCGACGAGGGGCAGCGCGTCTGAGTTCACGGTGGCGCCCGGCAGGTCGAGGTCGGACTGTGCCAGACGATCAAGCCAGACCTGCGACAGCGAGAACGCCGCCACCTCCTTGGGGTCATGCCAGCGCGCCCAATGGTCCGCGCCCGCCGGGATGATTTCACACGCTCCGCTTGCAGCCGAAGCGGTGCGCAGCCGTGTTCCGCCAAGTCGCGACTCACGGTTGTTGATCGGCTTGAACGACAGCAGCACGATATGGTGAGGGATCGTCTGGCTGATCTCGTCAGCGTCTCGCCGGTTCCACGACGCCGTACCGAATTCAGATATGACCTGTCGCCCCCAGTTTGGGACCGGCATATCCGCCGTAGCGATATGCGGCGTTCCCGCGGGGCGGGCGTCTGACATCGTTATTCTCGATATTAGCTGCAGACTTTCTGTCAGCGATACGCGGATTCTAAAGGCCGAGACAACGACTGTCGACTAGATTCCGTCTATCAGCAAGCATCAACGCTATAGCCAATGAGCGCCTATACAACAACTTTGACGATAAAGGTGCCGCGCTGCGATCGGCAAGCCACGCAAAGACATTATTTTTATCCGACATGGACAATCGGTCTAATCGACAAACATAATTATAACTTAAATATTACGTATCCATCCATTACAATAACTTAAGTATATTTTACCGAAGGCCCACGACGGCACGGGGATGGGGCTGAATTGCCGGGTCGGCTATGTCGCGAGGGGCGCCTGATGGTGGGCTAACGTGACCCCCCGCTTTTTATCCAGCAGCGACCAGAATCGATCGTTGTTTGAGGGTCCCCCGGTTTCTCATCCAACGTGAAGGTGAGTTTCCGGCGTTCATTCAGCCGCTTTGATGGCCGCTGCAGCAGCATATTCGACCGGCGTCATCCAGCCAAGCGATGTGTGAGGGCGCCTCTCGTTATGGTCCCGTCGCCAGGCCTCGATCTTGGCTCGAGCGTCGGCGATGGAAAGGAACCAATGCGCGTTCAGGCATTCGTCGCGAAGGCGACCGTTGAACGACTCTACGAAGGCATTGTCCGTCGGTTTGCCCGGTCGGCTGAAGTCCAACGTCACGCCATTCTCGTACGCCCAGCGGTCGAGTGCCTTCGAGATGAATTCCGGACCATTGTCCACGCGAATGGTCTTGGGCGCGCCGCGGATCGACGAGATTCGTGCCATCGCCTCGACCACCTGTTCGCCCTTGATGCCCTGGTCGAGGTCAATTGCCAGAGCTTCGCGCGTGAAGGCGTCGACCACGGTCAGCGCTCGTAACCGCCGACCGTCGACCAGGGCGTCCGAGCCGAAATCCACTGACCACATCTCGTTCGCCGCCAACGACGCAGGTTGCCGCTCACGGTTGGCAGCGCTGACGTTGCGCCGGGGCTTCTTGAGCCGAAGGCTCAGTCCATCATCACGGTAGAGCCGGTAGAAGCGTTTGTGGTTCACGATCCATCCTTCCCTGCGCAGCAGGATCTAGATCCGGAAATAACCATAGCGCGTTCGCGTCGCCGCCAGATCACGGATGCGCATCACCAGCGCCGTCTGGTCCGCTTGTGGGAAATGTAGCGCACCGACGACCGCTCGACGCCCAGCGCCGAGCAACTGCGCCGCTCACTTAAAGCATTGGACGCCTGGACGTACGCGACGAGCTCGCGCTGTCGTCCAGGCGTCAGAGCTTTTTGCCCAGAACGTTCTGCAGGATATGTTTGTCGAGGCTGAGGTCCGCAACCAGCTGTTTCAGCTGCCGGCTGTCGTCCTCCAGCTGCCTCAGGCGCCTCAAATCGCCAACGCCGCGACCGCGGTACACCTTCTTCCAGTGATAGAACGTCTGCTCCGAAATCCCCATTCGCCGGATGACTCAGCCACCGGCGTACCGGTTTCCGCCTGCTTGAGCGCGAAGAGAATCTACTCGTCTGTGCACCTAGATTTCTTCATTTCCAGCTCCCTGACCGAAGGCTTCTCAACCTCAGAAAACTCTCGCTCAAAATGGACTTATAAACAGGGGACCTTCAAAAGATTGAAATGGAATGGTCGTGCCGATCGCGGACAAAATCCATCGCCGTAACGAGGAAAACGGAAGGCCAAGGTCGGGCCGTCAACTCCGTCTCTGACACGCCGCCTACGCAGGCAGGCTCGCCGAGCGAGCCCGCACGCCTGACTCATCAGCGCTGACAAGCTCCATCATCCTTGCTACTGGTACTGTCGAACAAGCCCGGCTGGCTATCGTCCGCCAACGGTGCACCCGGTTCCGGCACAGCCCGGTCGGCAAAGCCGGCAAGCAGCTGCGCACGGTCTGCTTTCAGGAGCTTCACCTCAACGACCGCCGTCGCCAGCGCCGCCTTCGTCTCCGCGAATTCTCCGCGGATCAATTTTAAAGCGTCGGCATGGTCGGCGTTCGTTGTCTCCAGTTCTGCTACGGCTCTTACCAGGTCGTCACGCTCGCCGCGAACGGCTTCGAGCTCGTCCTGCAATGCAGCGTTCTCCACCGCGGTTGCCTGCCGCTCGGTTTCCAGCTCGGTGCTGGCCACACGCTCGCAGATTGCGACGATCTGCTGCCGTGCGGTGTCGGAGAACACCAGCACTTGAACTGCAGACCGGTCATCCAGGCGCATTTTCCAGTCGCGCACCATGTCATAGGCGGTAGTGCGCGAGCCAATCCCGCCAAGGTTTTTCCACACCAGCGAACCGGTGATGCCGCGGATAGGCACACCGGCTACACGCAACGCATTGCACTGTCCGTCAACGTCTTCTTGAAACATCTTCTTCATATTATTCACCAGAGATCTGGTCCCTGCCGGTACGTCGCCAGTATCTTTGTACGACGATGTACATGTACGTACCGTACGGATTGTACCGCCTGTACGGCGCGCCGGGTCAGGTAACGCATTGCCTTAAGCAGCGAGAAATCACCGCAATCGAGTCGGCCTTCTGCCGGCAGGCAACGCTAAGGCGCGCTCCAATGCTGTGGAGGCGCCACCAGCATCCGGCGCTGAAAGGGCGTCGGCTCCCTTCGAACGAGGACTGTCCAATCCACTGCGTCCACGGTAACGTCATAATATAGACGGTGCAACGTCGCCAACCACAGCAGCGTAAAGTAATATTTTGACCGGCCAATGGCCGCGCTCAATAGCTGGGCAACCAGACCGAAGATTTCCGGCAACATTCCGCCGCATGCGACCGTCGCGCTTACGTCGCCATCGAGTGGGAGGTCATGGCAGCTGGGCTTGATCACCCAAGGTATTTTAGGACGGCGACCAAGCCAGCGCCAGAAGGTACGTAAAGTTTTTCTGCGACCGCTTCGATTGGGCGCGTCTTGTCGACTGCCCCTTCTCAGGATGGCAGTCTCTCCCTATAAGAAGTCTGCAGTCAGCACGATTATGTGCGGTGCTTCGCCCCGAGCAGCGAAGCTGATCAAAACGCTGCGGCATGTCGGATGCTGCTCATAGGCAAGCTGCCCAAGCGGTGCGGGCTTGTTGGTTCGAAGCGGGGCGGATGTCTCGTTCGAGCATTACCGGAAAGGGTCCGAACCTTCTCCTTCACCGCAGTCCAATGTGCTGCTGCTGATGGAGCATTGCATGCCCGCTCGCCCTTCCGCCGAAAACTACCGGTTGCCTGCCCCCCGCTTTCCATCGTTCTCGATGCCGGACACCCCAATTTTGCAACGCCCGATTTCCCCGAAAATGGGAATCAAAATGTACCGGGTGCCGCCAGGGGGCTGCAAAGCTAGAAATGAGGGGCTCATTTTCACCCCCATTTTTGGGGAAGCATCCCATTTCCCGGAAGACGCGGATAAAAAACTTTTAATCTTCTTCGTCAGCCACTTAGGGTGCCACGAGAATATTTCAGTCCCATTTCCGGGGACGCTATGCCGGGAACCGTGCGCCCGGCATGGAAAAGTACAGCAAGTCGTGTCGTGTCCACCGCGCTTCGCGCCGGGCCGTCTGTCGCTTCGGTCTGTCCGGCCCTCGGTGGAACGACGGGACTTGACGGGAAGAGGCAGCCCCCTTCCCACACCCTCTCAGCACAAGCCGACGTTTATACATGCCCCTCATCCCGGCCCGCGCCCTCAAACTCAGGTTCGGGGAGATGCTCGATGAGCAGCACCTCAGGATCCGAACAGCGTCAGCGGCACCGTGATGTGCGCATCCGCTTGCGCAATGAAGATGAGCTGGACCAGTTCGATCGGCACGTGAAAAACGCGGGCTTTTACGGCCCCCATGCGCGCGGCGACTGGCTACGCAGCCATCTGCCCGGCGTCATCGTCCGGCCTACGCCGCCGCCAGCTCCACCAGCGGCAAATCCGTGGGCCGATACAATTGCTGCCATTGACGGGCTGGCGAACGAACTGGCCGATATTCACCTGCTGGTGGACCGCCTTGTAACGGGAACCTTGCGTTTCGCAGACCCCGACAGACTGCGCGACACCTTGCCCAAAACTGTCGCCGCCATCCTCGCAAAGGCTGATGCCGTCATCGGCTTCATGCACGCCCGGATCGATGGGCAATGATCATAAAGGTCAAGCAAGGTGACTCCGCCGAAGGCCTTCTGGAATACCAGCGTCGCCTGAAGGGAACACCGGAAGAGCAGGCCGGCGTTCGCGTCTTCGCGAAGCAGGGCATTCACAACGTCGAAAATGCGGCAGCCGTCTTGGATCGGCTAGCGACAAAGAGCGGCCGCAAGAACGCAATCGTGCATCTCATCATCCGCGCGGAGCGCGGACTCAGCGATCTCGAATGGAATACCGCCATGATCGCGGTGTTAGACGAAGCTGGCCTGTCGGCCCATAGGTGGATTGCCTTCCTTCACGATCATGACGACGATGACCCAGGCGACCACATGCATATCGCAGCAGTTGCGGTGGATCGCGAGGGTAATCCGCCGCCGCGATTTCTGCGGTCAGAATCGCTCGAGCGCCGCGTGACCCGTAAGGAAGCGGACGCGCTTCCCCGCGGCGACGTCAGTAGCCGTGCCTGGGATAGCCAGTTGCGGCGTCGTTTGATGTCAACCGCACGGCGTCTCGAAGACGAACTGTGTCTGCGTCCGCTGGCGCGAGACCGTGCAGCACAGGCCGAGCCGGTGCCGGACAAGGCATAAAGCAGCCAGGGCGGGCGCGACCGTCAACGCCGCACCGGCATTCCGCCCCTGGCCGATCTGCTCGACACGGTGGCGACCCAAGAAGCGCTGGACGAGGCCGACTACGACGCGCGTGCCGTGGCGCTCGCCAGACTCGGCCTCGCGCTGCGCCCCTTTATTCGAAAGAACGGAGACATGGCTGGACTGCGCCTTCACCGCATCTCCGATTTGCGCCTGCATTGCCCGGTATCCGCGCTCGGCGGCCGCTACAGTTTAAAGGCACTCGACCAGCGGTCGCCCGTCGCATTCGCAAGCTGGTACCGCAACGAAACCTCGATCTCGCCAGATGTTCCGGATCGAGCAGCTGCGAAGGCCGAACCGCTCCAGACGCGGTACCAGGACTACACGTGCGACGTCGCGGTCCAACAGCGTAAGATACGCGAAGCGCGCATCGCTCTGGCGACGTGGCACAAGAGTGAACGTGCCAAGGCATTGGCACGAAGGAAAGCCGCCGTTCCTGCCTCTGCAACCAGAAGCGCACGACTCCTAAGAGCCGCTGCAACCGCGAGCTACCACCAGCAACGCGCACAGATCGACGCTGAAGCCACCAGGCAGCGTGAAGCGCTCGACGCCGCCTGGGTACGCCGGAAAGATTTTATCAGCTGGCTTGCGATCGAGGGGCAGACCGATCCGGCGGCTGCTCGTAACTATGAAGCACTGCGCAAGCGTGGCGCGGCAATGCTCCCCTCCCCCGTTGCCGCCTCATCCACCATACCCAATGCGTCCACGGCGCCGATAAGCACCGAGCCGGCCCCACCCGCGCGTCTGTCGCCGGCAGACTATGCCGCGATCGTGGCGGAGCAGGAGCACCTTATGCGTCAGGGCAATGCCCTGTTAGCTGCGGCGGCGATACTGCAGCAGGCCCGCATCATTAATGCGCTTACCGAACGGCTGGACGCCATCGGCGTCAAGCTCATCTTTGACGCGGACCGGCAGGACCGACGGGTGCATGTCACGCCGGACGAAGTGCGGATCGACGACAAAACGATGATGACCGTGCGGGCAACTGGATTACCCCACCCCGTGCTGGATCACGCGCAGGCCACTCATACCGCGCAGATCGAAGAAGAACGACGTCTGGCCATCGCCATCCACTGTGCCGAAGGAATACCTCAGCGCAGCGGCGAAACCCCGGCGTCCTGGTTGCAGCGCATCTTCGAGGGGTCACAGCCCACCCGTTGGCTGACGCCGGCGCAAGATGCTGCGGTTCGCCGTGGATGGGAGGCGCAAGACGATGACATGCCCCGACGACCTGCGCAGATCGTAACAACTGCGCTGATCAACTTGGCTGCGGGCACACCTGCACCGCCTTTATCTCCACCGAACAAAGCGGAGAGGCATCCGCCGCTCCACACGGTCCCGCCGGAGCCGCAACCCGCCGTTCACGCCCACCAGCCAGCCCTCCCATCCCCGCCTTTTGTGGCGCCCCACCATGGCCATATCTATGAAGCTATGGCCATGATGAGAACGCAGCGACTGGTGACCACGCCGCCGCTTAATGGCGAGGACGTCGGGCAGCCCGAGAAGGGCGCATCCGCACCGGTAGCAATTGGTCCCGCATTTAACGGGGGCCAGCCTCTGAAGAAGGCACGGGCGACACCGCCGCAACCCGCGACGCCGGTCGTGACGCCGCAACCAAATACCAAACCGAGCGCGAGGGTACCCGCCACGGCCGAAGCGCCAATCTCGACGCCAGCTTTTCCCGCTTCCGAAGCCAGGGCCATGGTTTCTCAAGAAGCGATGCTTATCGCACAGTGGTTGAGGGCATCGGAAGCGGCCGAGACCGACCCGACCCGCCGAAGGCATAGCGAAGCCCTCGCAGCGCAGCTTATCGCCAGCGACGATCTCGCAATTCTCGCGCCGGAGATGCAGGCGCGGGCCAACCGTGAAGCCGACGCCCACCAACGCCGGAGGGCGCAGGAGACACGAGACGCAGTCAAGGGTCAGGCGAGTCAACCCGCCTCCGCCGCCATCTCACCTATGCCTGTGCCACCACATTCACCGGCAGAAGCGCCACCCTCGCCTCTGTCTCCGGACCGGGATAAACCACGCGACCCGGCTGGTAAGAGCAACCGCCCGGCCGAGCTCCGGCATTTCGGAAACAATGCCGATCCGTGGCAACGTTCATGATCATCCCCGCAGTCTTACGAGCCGCGCTGATCCGTCACGTCGTGATTTACCATTCCCTATCGATGCGGCGGCCTTCGCCGGTGCCCCGCTGCACCGAGCCGTCCCCAAAGTGCGTGACCGTGACCAGCTTACGGCAAACCGTGTGATAGCGGTTGTCGACCCGGGAAATCATATGTTCGAAACCTACCGTAAAACTGGCGAGGGCGCCTTTAGCAGGGCGCCCTAGACATACGCGTCCAGATCAACGTGAAACACCTCCGGCTAGGGGCAATCCTTATCCGAAAGCGGCAGCCCGCAGCATCTTGGTCGGTGCTGCCATGTCGGCAGCGTGGAAAAGAGCGCCGACGGCGCTGATCGTAATGAAGGGGTGAAGCGAAGGTTTTGAAGAAGGGAAAAACAGATCGGCATACGCCGGCTGTCCCAGGTCAGAATCTTCATCGCCACCAACCGGTTTACCGCCGGTCATTCCCAAACCAAGTCGCGCTTCCCAGCCGGCCGCATCAGCGGCGCGGCCGGTCGGCGCGCGCCTTCGGAGCTCACCATGCTTCCCACACCTGTCCTCACCACATTGACCGTTACGCGGCTCGAGATCGGGCACAACCTTGGCCTCGACCGCGCCATTCCGGTCGGTGCCGCCGTACTCACCGCCCGCCTCACGGGCGCCAGCGTCCGCTTCTCGATCGCCAGCCATATACTGCAGCCCTCCGACGCAGCGGACAATCTGGTGCTCTGGCTCGACCAACATCTGACCTCACCAGATGCGACGATCTGCGGCTATCGGCTGACTGAGGCTGCTGGTTTGCTGAGCCGGCTACCTGGTGCCGACTGGTCACCGGCCCTGCGCGCTCTTTCCGGATGCGGCGTCCAGCCTATTCTCGACCTCACAGGCCGTAGCCATGACGGCCCGCTGACCTTCGGGCAGGCATGCGGCCTTTCGCGCATCCTGTACGCACCTGCCGATCCGGACGAACGCTTCGCCGCATGGTGCCGGTCCGACACCGATCGCATCGATCATCACGCGCAGGTCGATGTGATCGCGGCCTTCCGCCTCGTGCTGCGCCGGGTCGCGGCACTCGATCCGATGGAGCGCAAAATCTCCGCCGCTATGTCCGCGCACTTCACCACCTGGCTGTGCGCCTCGCCCAATGCCGCTGCGCGCGCGCATGTCATCGATCTCGGCACCGCCGCCAGCTGACCCACTCCGGTCGCGCCTCGCAGCTGGCCCCATCAAGGAATTACCAATGTATCTTATCGACATATCGGTCGAGCGGCGCGGCTTTGTGCCTGCTTCGACCGCGCTCGCCGTGCGCACCATCGCGTGCTGCCCCGGTGCCTGCCATCGTCCTGATGGTCGGCTTGTCACCGGGATCGGCGTGCTTACCGTCACACCGAACGCCGAGTACGGCGTTGCCTTCGCTGCCGACGCGCGATGTCTCCGTGAAGGCGACACCGTCACCGACCTAATGGACTGGCTAGAGCCCCATCTGCCGGCCGATCAGCACATAATCAGCTGGCACAATTGGGGTTCGGTTCCATTTCGTCTGCGTGCCCTCGCTGACCCTTCACGCCATCCGCAGATCGTCGCGGCCACGCAAGATATAGGGGGTCGCTGGCGCGATATGCCGACAGGTCACACCTGGTCCCTGCGTCAGGCTCGCGCATGCCACCTGCCTTGCCTGTGCGGACCCAATGCCCGCATCGACGAATGCGATAGCGCTATGCCCGCTGTCCTGCTGCCGGACCCGGTCGCCACGGCCACCGCGCTAATCAGCGAAGCGGTTGCCGGCTGGCAGGCCTGGGCGCGGATTTTCGGCAACTTCGATGACGCCGACCACCCCGCGCAAGCTGCGTTGCGCGACCTCGATGCGTGGCGCGCAGGCGAGCCCAATGCGCGCTGATCCCTGCCTTAATCCCGGCCTTCCTCAATCGCGGACCGAACGTCCGCAGGAGAACCACCATGAACTACGATATCACCTCGCTCTGGAAGAGCACCTCGCCTCGCTTCGTCGTCGTCCTTGATGCCGAATGCGCCTATGACCATGAAGCACATGGCCGCTATCTGGCGGCCGAGCGTTGCACGCCCGCCGACATCGCCGATCTTCATCCGCGCGACCGACGTCACGACCCGCGCGCTACCCCGCGCTGGCCCTGCCGCCGGATCACGACCCTGTCGTGGCTGGTAATGACCGAGGCAGAGGACGGCTTGCGCCCGGTGCGTTTGGAGACCCGCAGCCTGCCCGAGCAAGATGAAGCGTCCATTCTGAAGAGTTTTTTCGATGACATGGAGCAGCTCGGCAGCGTTCAGCTAGTCACCTGGGGCGGATTTCACACTGATTTGCCGCAGATTTTGATCGCCGCAATGGATGCCGGTCTGCGGCTGCCTGCCTCACTGGCCGGCCTTATGACGCCATGGCGTCGCGATGCCTCCGGCCACCTCGATCTGTGCACCGAGATCTGCGGCGGCGCGACCCCGGCACATCTCGCGGAGGTTGCAGCTCGGCTGAACATCCCGGCCAAGCTCACTTGCCGGCCAAACCTCGTCAGCCAACTGATGGAACATGGCAAGTGGGCATCGGTGCGGAGCGTCTGCGAGGGGGATGTGCTGTCCTGCGCGGCGTTGTTGATGCGCCGGCGGCACCTTTCCGGCGCAAGTACTTCCGTCTTCGAAGCCATGCGCCGGCTGACCGGCTTCGTTGTCGAGCACTGCGACCATCGCAGCTATGCCGCGGACTGGCGCCGCTACGGCGAACAGCTCTTTCATGACGTCATGACGTCAGAAACGGCAAAGCTCGATGCCCTCGCCGAGAACTAAAACTGAACAAAAGGGGAAGGTACGCCCATTGGAGGGCGGAAAACAAGAAGATCGGCCCAGGCATCCGCCTGGGCTGATCGATCAGAGAAAGGCAACACATGACCGAACGTACCCCGCAGCAACAGGCCGCTAACATCATGGCTGCAGCCGCCCACCTTCTCGTCGGCCAGCCCGGCCGAGCGGACGAACTCAATCGCACCCTCGCGATTATGGTCGGCAGCCCCATCGACACGCTCAATCTGCTCCACTGGGCCGACTGGGTCCGCTGCTCGAAGCGGAACATCCTCCACTTCTCGTTCCCGGAGGAATACTCGCCGCTCCCAACCATCGCGATGGTGGTCGTCGACGAGAGCGACCGCGCCCTCATCGCAGAAAGCTGCTGGCTCTGGCTCTCGCAGAGCGGCGGCCAGTGCTGGATCATCCCGGACGGCGAAGGCTGGGGTGCATACCGCGTCAACGCCGACCTCGCGCTCGAGCATCACGCGCGCCCGCCGGTGCGCTTCGGAAGCAAAGCCGCCGAGAAAGGCTATATCCGCGCATATCGACGCCTCAAAGATATCGCAGATGAGCAGCTTGCGAACTGCGTCGAATTGTCGTCGCCGGTCTGGCTGGAGAAACGAGCGGCCTGAGGTCAGGCCTTGGGAACGTCCGGCGTCGTCCTACAGACGGCGCCGGAGCCGCGGCACGTAAACCGCGCTTCTCCAGGCACGCGGACATCGTCAGAAGGACAGGTGTAAGGAATGGAGAAAGGAAAAATAGAAGATCTCTTCGAGAGAAGTACCGATCGGAAGTTACCGATCGGTAAAGACGCGCTGCTGCCCGCATCTTTTTTTCTACTTGTGGCTTTCGGGCCACGCTGACGGCGCGCGCTCGCGCCGCTTCGATCTGTCTGATCTCATTCTATTTTTCCTTTCCATATCTTGCACAATCCTGCTGCAGGCATGGAAAAGAAGGCGCATGGTTAACAACGCGTTAGTGCTGCCGACCTATCAATGCAGATCCCACGGCGGCCAATACAGTTGGCACGCGTTGGCTGGTTCGACGGGTCGGACGCGATGCCTTTGGTGCCGTATTTGATGCAAAGCGCGTTTTGCCAGCAAAGAACGCTTAGTAGATCGCTGTTCCGACCCAGAACCGGACGTTCACGCCCCTTCCCTCGCTTCCCAACTTCGGACGCTAGTTCATCTTTGCGCATGATCGATTTGAAGCCCGGCTATCCGCTCGCGAATGTCGTGATAAGGAAGGAAAGCGGCCGGGCGGCTTTCGGGGCCGCACCCTGGTAAACCTGCCATCGAATGCGCTCGCCAAAAATGCATCAATCCGTGAATGTCGCATCAGGAAGCAGGATATGGCGAACAGAAATCATATGTCATAGACGACAGATCGAAGGAGACCTGCCTTGTTCGTCGTCGCCCTGCTGCTTCAAGTCGCCGCCTCGCGCCCGTCTGCTCCTCCTTCGCCCTCAATTGGTGAGACGTCTGCCTACTGGCGCTCACTTCAGCCGGTCTCCTTTGCCAAACGCGAACGCGTTCTTTGTCGCACCATCGGCGAGGTTAATGCCGAGTTCGAATATCGCGCTGGAACAGTAAGGGTTGTTGACATCAACGGGCTTTCACATCGCCTTTCCGCAGTTGAGCGCTCGAAGATCGACCGTGCCCTTGTTGGTCTTGGATGGTTGGATAGAGTTTCGATTGGATGCAATCTCGATCACGACGTGCTCATTACCGCCGCTGGGCGACCCTACGCCTAACGAGGGCGTTCAATGGCGCGGACACTCAGCATTGTCTGGGCACGGGACAAAATGACGGGAATAGGGGGTAAGTCACAGCCTGAACAGGAAGTGGGACCAGATTTGTATGCGCCAAATTGATGCAAAATCTTTGATTTTTGCACCACGAATGACCGGAATGGGAAGGAAACCAGACCGGCTGCATTCGGGAGGGCGGGTGGCGATAGCCGACATTGGGCAGCTGCCGCCATTCCCAAAAAGGATCGAGAGATGGGAATTGCTTGGACGCCTAATCAGCGGTGTGGCCGGATTCAGGGGTATGCGATGTAGAGAGGGTATCCCTCAACCACCCCGCGCAACCGGCTTACGAAATTCGGCCCGCAGTAAGCTAGCGGCCAAGATACCCGCGAAAATCGCCACCCCCTGTCGGAGGGGGTCGTGCAGCCGACCAACGATGCTCATCACTTCTGTCAGGAGCGCCCCAATCAGCATAACGCAGCAGCAGAAGATTTTGACCTTGTTTTGCACGTCACGCAGTCCTTTGCCTTCTTCGGGCAGGTAGGCGTTCGCATTGTGCGAAAGTCAACCGCTGACCCGACACCGCTACTTAGCGCGATACGCCATTCTCGCAAACGAAGGGCATGCGAGACGGCTTGGGCGTTCTCGACTAGCAGCCTTTGCGAGAACGCATGGATCGAACGCAGAACCGCAAGATCGGTCGAGCGCCTCCGATCCAAGTACGTCTAACTGGCGCCGCCACGGAGGACAGGACGATGAAGGCGGTGGTTCACAACTACCATGCCCGGATGCAGCGGGTGCTGGATCACATTGACCGGCATCTGGACGACGATCTGGACCTGAATGCGGTGAGCGGCGTCGCCGCCTTCTCGAAATACCACTTCCACCGGCAGTTCACGGCGACCTTCGGGCTTTCCGTGCATCGCTACGTCCAGCTCGCCCGCATGAAGCGGGCATCCTACCGGCTGGCCTACAGGGACGCGCAGAGCGTCACCGACATAGCGATGGATGCCGGCTACGACGCCCCGGATGCCTTCGCCCGTGCCTTTCGGCAACGGGTCGGGCAGTCGCCCTCGTCGTTCAGGAAGGCTCCCGATTGGGAGCCGTGGCTTGCGGCCTTCGGGCCTCTCGACAACGCGAGGAGCAAGCTCATGCAGACCACTTACACTATCAACGATGTAACGATCCGCGACGAATCGCCGACATCCGTCGCGATCATGGAGCATCGCGGCGACCCGGCGACGATCGGCGCTACCATCCAGCGGTTCATCGCTTGGCGCAAAGCGACTGGGCTGTCACCCAAGGTCAGCCCGACCTTCAACGTCTTCCACTCCGATCCGCGCACGACTCCTCCGGCCGAATACCGCATGGACCTGTGCGTCGGCACCGATCGACCCATCGAGGCGAACGGCGAGCGGATCGAGGCCGGCACCATCCCCGGCGGACGCTGTGCAGTGCTGCGCGTCGTTGGCAACACCGACAATTTAGAGCCTGCCGCCCTGTATCTTTACCGCGATTGGCTACCCACCAGCGGTGAGGAGGCACGCGACTTTCCGCTCTACTGCCAGCGCATCGCCTTCTTCCCGGAGGTGCCGGAGCATGAGGCGGTCGCGGAGCTGTTCCTGCCGCTCAAATAGCCTGCCGGAGGGCGGCTCGCATCCTTGTCTTGGAGTCGAAGAGTCGCCCCTCTCACGTAGGATGCACCCATGCTGATCGGTTACGCCCGTGTTTCGACGACCGACCAAGATTTGTCGCTGCAACTCGACGCCTTGGCAAAGGCCGGTTGTGAGAGACTGTTCACCGACAAAGCGAGCGGCGCGAAAGTCGATCGACCGGGCTTGGCGGAAGCGCTGCATTTCGCACGCGCAGGAGACACCCTCGTGATCTGGAAGCTCGATCGGCTTGGCCGCTCGATCCGAGGTCTCATTGAGCTAGCAGCGGGCCTTTCCGCTCGCAACGTGGACTTCCGATCTCTCACCGATGGGTTCGACACAGCCACTCCTTCTGGGCGGCTCCTTTTCCACATATTGGCTTCAGTCGCAGAGATGGAACGTGAGCTGGTGAAGGAGCGCACGATCGCGGGCTTGGCGGCAGCTCGCGCGAAGGGCGGCACCGGTGGTGGCCGAAAAGCAGCAATGACGCCCGACAAGATCGACACTGCGCGCAAGCTTCTCGCAGCCGGGGACAAGCCTGCCAAAATAGCGAAGCTGCTCCAAGTCGGCCTATCCACCTTCTATCGCCACTGCCCGGCCAGCGACGGCCTTCCCGATTGAGGATCGAGTTTCAGGAACGCCGGGAGCTTCCCGAAACTGTCCCGCTTGCAAAAATGAGAAGCGATGTGTGCTGCCCGGTGTTGGCTGGCGCGATAACCAATGTTGTGCAAACGTATTTCATGGTTCTCAGGCGGGGAAGAATGGATTTCTGGGGCAGTGGCCCAGAGGGCCGGCAGGCCGGGGGCTTCAGCTTCCACGTACTGAACGCGAACGCGCCCGAAGAGGAAGTTCGACGACATAGCCATGATGAAGCACATTTCGTGCTCGTGCTTGCTGGAGGCTATATGTCGTCGGCGGGCGGCGCCCCACTGGTGTCCGACACACCGGTTCTGATCTACAACCCACCCGGCACGACACATCAGGATCGGTTTCACGGCGGCAGGGGGCGCTTTCTCGCCATATCCGGCGGGACGGGCTCCGAGGCCGCTGCTCTCTGCATGCGCGATCCCTATGCTTATCGACTTGCCCATGACATCGCGCATCAGATCGACGCGGCGCCACCTTTCAGGTTGGAAGCCTGTGCCCTGCAACTTCATGGCATCGTGCTGCCGCTATCATCCGACGAGGCGCAAGAGGCGAAACATCCTCCGGGCTGGCTAACCCGTGCCGTCGAAATGATATTCACCAGCGACGATCCCGATATCTCAGTTGTCAGGGTCGCAGTAGCTGTCGGGGTCCATCCTGTTCATCTTGCCCGTGTGTTCAAACGTTTTCTTGGATGTTCGCCCGGCGAATACCTGCGTGGCCATCGATTGGAACGAGCCGCAGCGATGCTTGGAAAGGGTGTCGCCTCGCTCGCGGACGTCGCGCAATCGGCAGGCTTTGTCGATCAGCCCCATCTGGCCCGAACCTTCCGATCCCGTCTCGACACCACTCCTGCACAGTGGCGCAAGAAATCACGGTATGTTGCGCGGATACAAGACGCAGACGCCGCCATGCCGCAGGGGCCGGTCAAAGCCCTTTAGGAAGCCGGCCAGTGATTTCAGTCAAAGTTGTCATCCTCGCGCTTGGCGCTGCCGCGCTGTGCGCTACGGCTCCTGCGCCGCATATCGATCCCGCTCTCGATAAGGTTCTTGCGGCCTTCAAGCATGACGACCATCCCGATCTGCGCGTAGTCGTAGTGCTTCACGATGGCCGGGTGGTTGCGGAGCGCTATTACAATGGCGAGACGGCTAATACCCTTCACGACATCCGCTCAGCCGGAAAGAGCGTCACCGCCCTGATGGTCGGAATAGCGATCGACCGGGGCAAGATGCACGGGGTGGACGACACGGTTTCCACCTATTGGACGGAATCCAAGGGCAGCGCGATCGGCGATGTTGCCATCCGGGACGTCCTGACGATGCGGTCCGGGCTGGCCGCGTTCGATGAAGATCCCGCGTCACCGGGCAACGAGGACAAGCTCGATGAGGCCCCAGATTCGCTGGCGTTTCTGCGTTCGGTCCCCCGCGTCGATCCGCCGGGGTCGCGATATCGCTACAACTCGCTCACCGCCTATACCGCCGGTCTCGTCGTCGCGAAGGCGACCGGACAATCGATGGCCGATTTTGCGCGGACTTCGCTGTTCCGGCCGCTGGGTATTCGCCGCTGGGAGTGGGCATCGGATGCCGCAGGCTATACCAAAGGCCAAGGCAACCTGTCCCTCACGACCCGCGACTTCGCGGCAATCGGCGAGATGGTGCGTGGAGAAGGCCTGTATCGAGGACGCCGGATCGTCAGCGCGGGCTGGATACGAGACGCGCTCGCTCCGAAGGTCAGCATCTCCGCCAGCGACCCTTACGCCGAGGGCTATGGCTATTTCTGGTATTCGAAGGTTCAGCAAATCAATGGCAAGCCGGTCCCGGTCTCATTCGCGTCGGGCAACGGCGGTAACAAGATATATGTGGTCCCGAGCCGCCATATGGTCGTCGCGATCACGTCCAGCGCGTATGGCCATGGCTATGGCCAGCGCCGTTCAGAAGCGATCCTGAAGGCCATCCTTGCAAAGGGTCGCCCATAGCCACCGGACTTGGTTAGGCGAATGTCGCACGCGCAAACGCACGATGATTGAGAAGCCGGCTGCCTTCTCGGAATCGATCTTAATTTGAGAATAACCGAGTTTAATCGCCATCTGTCATCTTGGTGCCAAAAATGGAACGGTTTGCAGCAAGCCTTGGGTTATAACGACTGGCGGGTGTGCGGAAGGATCAGGGAGCAGTGGGATCGGGAGCATAGGCGAGACGGCCGCGCTAAAGCATATATAGGCACTTATCAGTCTGGCCATGTTCACTCGGATCAGATCGTTCAAGCCAATTAATACATGCTTTGAGATTATTTATGAAGATGTGGCGTCATCATTTTAAACACATAGGGCGTCAAACCCTCATGTAGCGTAAGCTTTGTCGCCGAAGGTAGTCTGTCGAGGCGCAGCTTGCGCACCGACCGCGTTCCGTCCACGTCGAGCCCTTGATCGGATACTACGCCAACGTCAAAGCGTGGCAAGATGTACGGCCCATACGCATCTCTTCCGACAATGTAAGATATGGTTTGTTGATCGTTAAGTAGCATTTCTCCGTCGGCGAGCTTTATCGTGCCGCAGAAGTCATTTGCAAACAGGCCGTTCGCGCCGGCGTCAACGACAGGTTTTCGTAGGAAAAAAATAAAGCAATTAACAAGACAGTACCAGCCGCAACGGCACCTATGCTAATTGCACGTCGCATTGTCTCTTTCCCTTTCGCATGTCTGACGCTGTCTCCTCTCAGCCCGTACAAGGCTTCGGCGTTTCATTGACCCTCAACATTGAACCTCGCCACCTCCAAGCCATGCAAATAGCAACATATGTAGATCTAAGAGTCAAGTAGATCCGAATAGTTCCAGCCAGTCGCAGGATTATTGAAGGGTGCCTAAAAGCTACCGAGCGAGCCAATCGCACGAGGCGCCTGCAAGAACTCGAATGTGCCACCGCGACATAGATACCATCGCCACAAACTCGATTGCCAGTTCCACGACCTGCGTTTTCAATGACGACAAATCGAGCATCAAGACGCTCATGAACAGCGACATCGTGATCATTGACGCTCCAATCAGCGTGCCGCACTTCACGATGCGCGGCCAATCCCCCTCCACGAGCATCCATGCAAGACAAAGGTGCGCCATACCAAGCAGAAGCCACGTCATCAGCAAGACCGGGATGGCGCTGTTCTGGGACCAGATCAAATAGAGGTTCGGTCCGTCGCCGTCACTTGAGATGGCAAAAGGCGTACCTCCTGCCCAGAACAGGAAGCCGACCGCCTGCTGGAACTGCAGAGCTGCCATCGGGATGAGTAACCCCAGGGCAAGCGCGTAGTTCGCAAGGGTCAGGCGCCCTTCGCTGTGCTTCCCGATCTCGCGCCACGCTGCGAAAAGGCAGCCGAGAGCGAACAGGAGTGGACGCCGATCCTCCACCGCGGCTTCGAACTCCGCTTCCATGGCCATCGCCCACGTTCGGCGATCCGAGCCGAGAGACCGACTGGCCAATGAAAGCAAAGCCCGCGACACAGCTGGTGTCACGCGAAGGTGGCCTTGGTGAAGGCCATTGGGCCGGCAGGTGTCGCCGTCCGCGCAAATGCGACTCCAGCATTCGTTAGACGGTACGCATGTCGAGCAGGACGGCCAAGATGTTCCGGTTCGCGCCACTCCGCCTCGACCAGCCCCTGGTCGGTCATGCGGATCAGTAGCGGGTACAGCGTTCCAGACAGAAGCCCCGTTTCTTTCATCAGATCGTAGCCGTGGCGCCACTGCTGCGTGTGCGCCGCCAGCGCCTCCAACAAGAGCAGCATTTGCTTCGATGGTCGACGATTACGGCCCATGCCTCTCCTCAACCTAAGTAGACTTTTCTGTCAACTGGACTTGCTTCAGAAAAGTGGAAAACTTCCCTGAGGTGAAAGGCGAACTCGATGACGAAGCAATGGCGGTTTACGAAGGAATTCGAGAACGAGGCTGTCCGACTGGTGGCGACGAGCGGGCGCACGCAGCGTGAGGTTGCAGAAGATCTGGGGGGCGGCTTGTCGACACTGGTTCGGTGGATCGGCCGCAGACTGCCATCAAGAAGCGCGATGAACAACACCCCTTGGGACGATTTGGATCAGAGTGCGACACGCTGACCGGGGCGACAATAATTACGATGTCGCTTTTAAGGAGCCTATCGATGCTCGATTTGTCGCCACTAAAGACGCAAGTCGGGGAGCTGCCAACCTGGTAGATCATAGGCATCCGTCAATGTCAGGAGACAGGGCGAAGCTCTGCAAACTGACTTGACTCACAAATCTACATATGTTTTTTTACCGCCGTAAGCGAGGTTGCGGATGGCACGATCGGCTTTTCGGCAGCGACAACGCTCGAGCAAGGAGACGTGAGCTAATGCTAGTCCTTATGATCGCCGCCGCTGGTTCAGCCCTCGCACAGACGCCCCCTGCCGTGCCGATGGCCGCTGCCTGTCACTCCAGCATCGTCGGGACGGTCCGGACGATTACGCTGGAGAGCAAGGTGTTCCCCGGCGAGCGTAAGCTACGGGTTTGGCTGCCGCCCGGGTACGAAGCCTCCGGGCAGCGTCGCTATCCGGTGCTGTACATGCTTGATGGGCAGAACGCGTTCGACACCTGCACCGGCTATCTTGGCCAGGAGTGGACGCTGGACGAAGTGGCAACCCGGCTGATCACCAGCGGCGCGATCCCACCCATCGTCATCGTCGGCATCGATAACGCCGGGGCCCAGCGCGCCAACGAGTACCTCCCTTATGGCGACCCGTTCAATCCGGCGAACGGCAAGTTGGAGGGCGATCGAATGGCCGCGTTCCTCTCCGGCGACGTCATGCCGGCAGTCGGGGCGTCGTTCCGCGTCTCGAGCGATCCGTCCGAGATCGGCGTTGGCGGCTCGTCATACGGCGGTATCGCCACGCTTCATCTGGCGCTGACTAATCCGCAACTATTCGGCAAGGCGCTGATCGAGAGCCCGTCGCTGCAGGCTGGCAATGGGCAAATGCTTCGCGACGCTGCCGATGCCGCGACACTACCCGATCGAGTTTATATCGGGATGGGCGGCGAGGAAGCGGCAATTCCTCCCGGCGCTCCAGTGCCGATCCGCGAGCGGATAGCACACATCAATAACGGGCTTGTCATTGGAGCGCGGCGGCTACGCGATCGGCTCGCCGACGCATTGGCACCGCCAGTGGTGAAGCTGGTCATCGATCCGACCGCACATCATGGAGAAGCCGCGTGGGCAAAGCGCCTCCCCGCTGCGCTCACCTTCCTCTTCGGGCACGACGCCGCTGTCAGGCGGTAACTTGCTCCCCAGAATTCATGCCATTGGTAAGTTAGCTCGGCAGATGGAGACGAGTGATGCGGCGACGCCGATTACCGCATTCGTACATGGAAGACTTCGGCCTCCACGGTATGGTCAGGTTTGTTGGCGGCCAGCGCGGAATAGCAACCGAGATAGCGCACGTCGTTATCGGTCAAAATCAGCCCGATTTCCTCGACCAATTCCCGGCGAAGCGCACTGACGGCGCTTTCACCTTCCTCAATCTTACCACCGGCCTGCACGAACCATTCGGTCCCTGCCTTGCGGACCAGTAGCAAACAGCCTGCACCGTCATCGATCAGGGCGGCAGCGATCCTAATTTTGCGGGGGCCTCAATGCTCATGGGCTTATGCTAGCAGGGTCGGCCTCGTGCTCAACGGCATTCCCGAAGGATCGAATTTCGGGAATGTCTGGGTTGGAGAGGAATGCGGACCGTCCGCTATTGGGAAGGCAGATAGCGTTAGCGGACGTCGCCAGCGCTGCGGCCTTTCCCGAAAAGGATTCCTTTTGAGAAGGGGCGGCAGGAATGGTCCGCTTTCTGACGCGTCGTCACCATGCGATAATCCCTTTACCCGGCCATTGATTGATAGCGTTGTCGGTCAAGCCCTACCTGTTCGCGGACGTTCGGAACCTACTAACATCCGCGTCTTTCATTTTACGCTCGCTTTTAGTCGGTCGACAGGAGCGGGGTGATGATCGCATAACGGTTACGACGTTCCGTATTTGCCAGGAAAAAGCAGTCTGTGGGTGCAAGCGTATTCGATCCGTTAGCCAGCCAACACCTTCTCAACGAGAGCATGCATGGACTTAAAAGAGTCATCGGCGATGTCGAACAATTGAATAGCCAGTCTCGCATGGTGTGGAACTGGGCGAGAATAGGCTATGCGACGGTCGTAGAGGGGATCATCGCCGGCTCCGACCGAGACTTGATCGTAGCTGCTCGTAGCTCAACCGATTATCTTGCTGCCTATAGCCTGGACGCCGAACAATGGCGGGGCTGGATCGAGATCGTGCCTGAAAAAGATTATCTGAAACGGGGGCGGCGCCATCAGATCGATCACCCCGATAGACCTAACGCGTTCATAGCGCCCAATCTGGTACTGCTCCACAATTGTTGGCTGGACACTGGAACGATCAATCAAGCGCGAGTCGCCCACATGTTCTCACAGCCGATGCAAGTTCCGGCCGTCCAAGGAGTTATGGGGGAGCACGAGATCATGCCTCTGTCCGCTTGGCCGCAGATCCAGGCGTTGAGCAATCTGCCCGACCCAGGTGGCCACCCGCGTTCGAGGAATGCCGGACACCGGATCGGGCAGATGCTGGCCGCAGATCCTGCCCAGTTGCACGACCCAAAGTCTCCGGCCCGTAAAAAGGCTAGAAGCTATATGCGGCAATCGATGTCACCCCGTTGGCTCGCCGGGGGCCTAGCTGTCGAAGCGATGAACTGGCTGCAGACGTTCGAATGGCGCGAAGGCGAAAGCAGCTTGTCACCTATAGAGACGATGCTTCGCGCATACGCTTACATGCCGGACGTCGATCCGCCTCCCAACATTAAGATAGAGGTGGAAAAGTTGAAGAAGTTAGTAGTCTGATGGGGCGGTAAAGTCCGTCTTGTCCCACCGCCCTCCAGCCATTCTCGAAACTCGATCGAATATCGGGAAAGCGTACTATGCCGCTGGATCAGCGCGAAGCTGGCGAGCCAGCTTCCCCAGCACATCGTCATCCGCACGCTCAAAATCGTGCGACGATATGTAGCCTTCATAATGATCGAAATACTTCGAGACGTTCGACTTGTGTTGCGTCCACTCCGACGCCTTAGTCCCGTGCATGGGAAACAGCTTGGCGTGCAGATGGTCCACACCAAAACCCTCAAATATCATTCCTGTCCGGCCTACGTCGGCCAGTCGGCTGTCGAGCAGCTTCGCGACTTGCCCGCTTGCCAATACCAGATCGGAGATCACCTCAGCCGGTTGGTCGAAAAGGTAACTCGAATAATGAGCCTTGGGGATTACGACCGAAAATCCCTCAGTGTTCGGAAATATGGACAGGAAGGCGAGATGCTTTTCGTCTTCCCAAATGACATGCGAGGGCGCTTTGCGCGCAACGATTTTGCAGAAAATGCAATCATGTGGTTCCGTCACGGTGCTCTGCCTTCGACCTAATCCAAGCGGGTGGGTCGGCTTCTAACCGGTCTCGATCCAGACCTAAAAGACATTCCCGCAAACGAACGGCGATCGAGAAGGCCAGGCATTCCCGGAATCGATCTAGAAACGGGAAACCAGCAAGCTGCTCCTTCGCTATCGACGCAAGGTGCGATAGCGAAGGGGCAATCATCATGGACGATGTAACACCACATTGAACCCCTCGCTGCTTGCAGGGGGAACAAAGTGTTTGGTGAATAGCGCGAAATCCTCGTCGCTGACGTTGAACTCGTGCATGCCGCTGGCATTCCTTTTACGAAGCCTGGCCTTGCAAACATCGTCCGCTACATCAAGAAAGTGGAGCTGATGAGCGCACTCAGCTTGTTCGAACAGGGAGCGCATCCATGCTCGGCTTACTGGCGTGTTCGCAGGAAAGTCTAATACTATCGACAATCCGGATCGCAAAAGACCTACCAAGTGCGCGGTCATGGCATCACGCAGCCGCGTTGAGTTACGAACATAATCCGCGAGGCTGTTTTGCTCGCCGGGGTAGAGTTGCGCCAGCCAATAGTCTTCTTTCACCAAAACCGTATTGGGCCTTTGCTCCAAGACACTCGTAAGGGTAGATTTTCCAGCAGCTATTTTGCCGCACACTAGGTGCAGCGTCGGTTGTTCTAAGGACATAATCGAGGACCTTCGCAGATGCGCTTGGCATCGTGACATTCAAATGCGGATAAACCCGGCCCGACGCATCAGGCCGGGCGGTTAATTCGTCCGCTGCTCGCAATGGCGATATAAAACACGAAGGTCATGATGACAGGATGCCAAATGTACTGGCTATGGTCCAGTGGCAATCGCCGCATCCCGCCCTTCCCAATTACGAGCGTCTGGCGGGTATCTCGCCGCCTCGATCGCGCCGACGGACGCTTGCGGGTTTCGCTTTCCCAAAATCTGTTCCCAATTGCTCTTTCCCGAAATGGCCAATCGGAGACGGAGAAACGGGAAACATCGCGCTTAACGAATGGCCGTTATTGGGCGCCCGGATCGCCAGCCTGAACGTCCGGGTGTGGGCGGACGCGCCCCGTTCGACACCTTCCGCCCAGACCCAGTATCGGACGTTCAGCGCAGGATCATGGTTTTCCAGTACCGGACGTTCATTCACCTTCGCGATGCGCGCTCTTCCCCGGTAAATTGAACGATGCGCATGGCGTCACCTTAAAGTACTGATCTGGTGTCACCGGACGTAATCCGGCGACACCCTCGCGGTTAGACGAGCGTCAGTCCGACATCTACATTGCCGCGCGTGGCATTCGAATACGGACAGATTTCATGTGCAGTATTTACCAGTGTCTGGGCCTGCTCACGTTCGATCCCGGGCAGTGCGACTTGCAGATCGGTGGTGATGCCGAAACCACCGGCTGCGCGCGGCCCGATGCCCACCTTGGCAGTGACCGTCATGTCATCGGGGAGCTTTACCTTGAGCTGCTGGCCGGCGACTTTGAGCGCACCGATGAAGCACGCTGAATAACCTGCGGCGAACAGTTGCTCTGGATTGCTGCCATCGCCACCCGCGCCGCCGAGTTCCTTTGGGGTCGACAGCTTTACATCGAACCGCCCGTCGTCCGACCGAGCATGGCCGTCGCGGCCCCCAGTCGAAGTTGCAGCGGTACTGTATTTGACGTCGACGGACATGATGCTTCTCCTTTTGCTTATCGCGATAACTAGTTAGGCGTAGTGGTCGTGAAGGGCAAGAACTATTTGCTGCGATAATCATCGCCGTGCTAACGATGCAGTCAGGAGACACCGCATGACCGATCCCGCCCCGCTGCCGCTCGACGATCAGCTCTGCTTCTCGCTTTATGCCGCGACGATCGCGATCAATCGCGCCTACAAGCCGGTGTTGGACCGGCTTGGCATTACCTATCCGCAGTTCCTCGTGCTGCAGGTACTGAATGAATCGCCCGGTGGATGCGGCATCAGCGCGATCGCCGAACGGCTAGCGTTGGAGCCGAGCACGATCACCCCGCTGGCCAAGCGTCTCGAAGCAGCCGGGCTGGTCAATCGCAGCCGTGGCACGACCGACGAACGTCAGGTCCGCGTTGAACTGACCGTGTTGGGTCGCGAACGCTGGGCCGAAACCGGGTGCCTCGCGCCCTTAATTGTCGAACGCACGGGCATGACGCACGATCAGTTGGCGAAGCTCAATGCAGAAGTCTCCGCGCTGCGTCGGGCACTGGCAGCGTGACCTTACTGCTCTAACGCCGCCGCCAGCTGACTCCGAAGCCCGCACAGACTTCGGACGTTCGTTTAGCGTGATGCCAGCACCGCGTCACGCGTCCGCAAGAGGTTCCGATCGCGGGCAAAATCTGTGCGTTGCCCGTTTGCAGGGAGATGATAATGCACCGCTGGCGCACCTCTCAGTACAGAAACTAGACCATTGGCAAACCTCGACGAGTTCGAAGATCGTGAGCAGCACCGGCAGGCGGCGCTGGCGTGTTACGACGTGATGGACTCGCCACGCGAACGATCATTCGACGAGTTGGCGGCGCTTACTGCCAAGCTCTGCGATGCCCCCATTGCCGTCGTGAACCTGGTCGGGGACGGCCGGCAGTTTTTCAAGGCGGAGGTCGGCCTTGGCGTGCGCGAGACGCCGCTGGAAAGTTCGTTCTGCGTGAAGGCGCTGCTGGGAGACGATCTCCTCGTCGTCCCCGACCTGACCAAGGATCGCCGGTTCGACTGCAACCCCCTGGTCATCGGGGACCCGCACATCCGAGCCTATGCCGGCGCGTTGCTCAAGACCGCGGACGGACTGGCGATCGGGACGCTCTGCGTCCTCGATCACCGAGCGCGGGAATTCACCGAACTCCAGCAGGAGACGCTGCTCGTCCTGGCGCGGCAGGTCATGGCTCAGCTCGATCTGCGCCGCACCGTCGCAGACCGCGATCGCCGCTACGACGAGCTTCAGGTCAGCCGGGAGCAATTGACCCACAGCGACGCGCGCTATCGTACGCTGTTCGATTCCATCGAGTCCGGGTTCTGCATCGTCGAGGTCGACCTTGGCGATGCAGCAGCACCGATCGACTACCGCGTCATCGAGGCGAACCCGGCCTTCTATCGCCAGACCGGCTTCGTCGAGGCGATCCGGGGCCGTTGGTTGCGCGACGCGGTCCCCGATCTGGAGGAGCATTTCTACGAGATCTACGGACGGGTCGCGCGGACCGGCGAACCGGTTCGCTTCGAGGAGGGCTCCGCGGCGCTAGGTCGCTGGTTCGACGTCTATGCCTTTCGCGTCGGTGATGTGACGGATCGTCGGGTCGCGATCCTGTTCAACGACATCTCCGCCCGCCGTGCGGCCGAGGAGGCCTTGCGCGACCTCAACGAAACGCTCGAGGATCAAGTCGACAAGCGAACCGCCGAACGCGATCGCATGTGGGATACTTCGCCCGACTTGATGCTCGTCATCGATTTCGACGGCGTCTTTCGTCGGGTAAATCCTGCGTGGACGACGGTACTTGGGTATGAGCCCGACGAGTTGGTCGGACGTCATGTCAATGAATTCGTCCTTCCAGACGATCACCGGGACACGGTTGACGCCTATCAGGCCGCGAAGGCTGGCGAGCAGCTCCATATCCAGAACCGGTATCGCCACAAGGACGGCTCGTTCCGATGGATCGCGTGGGTTGCCGCGCCCGCCGGCGACCTGACCTATGCGACGGGTCGGGATATCACCGCGGAGAAAGAGCGCGAGGCGGAACTCGCGCATACGCAGGATCAACTCCGCCAGGCGCAGAAGATGGAGGCGGTCGGTCAGCTTACCGGCGGGCTCGCGCATGATTTCAACAATCTGCTGACCGGCATGATGGGCAATCTCGAGTTATTGCAGATGCGCGTCGCGCGTGGGCGGCTCGACGATCTCGACCGCTTCGTGCTGGCGGCGCAGGGCGCGGGAAGGCGCGCGGCGTCGCTGACACAGCGCCTGCTGGCGTTCTCGCGACGCCAGACGCTCGATCCGAAGCCCACCGAGGTGAACCGGTTGATCGCAGGCATGGAAGACCTGCTTCGCCGGACGGTCGGCCCCGCGATCGATATCGAGGTCGTCGGTGCGGGCGGCCTCTGGCCTGCGTGCATCGATGCGGGCCAGTTGGAAAACGCTCTCCTCAACCTCAGCATCAACGCTCGCGACGCCATGCCCGACGGCGGGCGACTGACAATCGAGACCGCCAACAAATGGCTCGACGATCGCTCCGGCCGCGAACGCGATCTGCCGCCCGGCCAATATCTGTCGATTTGCGTCACCGACACCGGCACCGGGATGAGTGCTGAAACCATCGAGCGCGCCTTCGAACCGTTCTTCACGACCAAGCCACTCGGCGAGGGTACCGGCCTGGGCTTGTCGATGATCTACGGCTTTGCCCGCCAGTCCGAGGGGCAGGTCCGGATCTATTCGGAGTTGGGGATCGGAACGACGATCTGCATCTATCTGCCGCGGCACCACGGCGATGCCGTTCTGCCGGAGCATGAGGCCCTGAGCGCTACTTCGACGACTGTTGGCAGAGGAACCGTCTTGGTCGTCGACGACGAAGCGACCATCCGCCATCTGATCGACGAAGTTCTTGGCGAAGCAGGCTACACCGTGATTGGTGCGGCCGATGGTGCAGCCGGACTGAAGATGCTTCAGGCGGGGCCTCAGGTCGAACTCCTCATTACCGACGTCGGGCTGCCCAACGGCATGAACGGGCGGCAGGTCGCCGATGCCGCGCGATCGTTGCGACCAGGTCTGAAGGTGCTCTTCATCACCGGCTACGCGGAGAATGCCGCAGTCGGAAACGGCCATCTCGAACCCGGCATGGAGCTATTGACGAAGCCGTTCACGCTGGATGCTCTGACGGCAAAGGTCGCCGCAATGATGAAAGACACCTTACGTTCGAGCTAGGTGTTGTGGCCGACCGCTATCGTCTGGTTGCGATCGCGCGCGCTGCCTCACCGACGTCACGAGCAACCAGCGTCGGCTGCGGAATGCCGTCCAGGACGAGAGGCGCGTTCACACCGCGCGTGACCAGGGCGGCCTTCCATCCGAACGACTGCGCGCCGATCGTATCCCATGTATGTGCCGCGATCAGCCAGGTGCTGTCTGGTACGGCCTCCATGGTGTCCTGTACCAGCTGATAGGTTGCCGGCGTCGGCTTGAAGCGCTGCACGGTATCGACCGTAAACCGCTGATCGAACATCGGTCCCAGACCTGCCTTGTCGAGTGCATCGGGCCCGGCACTCTTCGGCGAGTTGGTAAGCGTGACGATCGAGAACCCAGCGTCTTTCAACACGGCCAGACCGGTAAAGACATCGGCGTGTACCGGCATCTCCGTCATCAGCGCACTCAGCTGACGAACGTGCTCGTCCGTAACCGAGATGCCGTGGATCTGGCCAAGCATCCGCAATACGGCGCCGCCCAGCTTGCCGAACGGAACGTAGGGTCCGGCCAGTGAAAGCGCCTCCGAATACAGGATGACCTGTGCGAACCATTCTCGCATCCGACCGGGAACCGGAAAAATGTCGGTGAAGAGAGGTTCCAGAAACTCGATATCCAGCAGCGTCTCATTGACGTCGAATACGATCAACGGTCGTCTATTCATTTGCACGCGCCTCCAAGTACCGTTTCAGGCGAGATGCCATACACCCAACGATTGTCGGGGGTGACTGACCCACATCCCGACGTTAGATGGCACCCGATCGCTTCCCGGTTGCGGACGCTCGTTCAGTTGCGCCGCTGATCGCTGTCTGCCTGCCGCCACAGACTCCCCATTTGCCGGTCTAGAGACGCTGGCACAACCGGCAGCAGCCCAGAGCCCGGATAGACGGTCACTTCGCCAAACAGGGGCCTTCCCGCCACCTCGTAACAGTCAATGCGTAGAAAAGAGTAATCAGTGGCAAGCCGCTCAGCTCCGGCAATCAACAGGTCGAGCGAAGCGGGGCAAGCAGGATCGGGATCACAGGTCGGGACCGAAGCACGGGCCCAGTTGCGGTCCATGACGATCCATCGGTGTGCCGTTGCTCGATCCAAATGAACCTGCACGAACGCCACGCGCCCACCGAATACGAACAGCTTATAATCGACGGGCAACTTCTCTTCTTGTCCGAGGTAAGGTTCAATCAGCAGCCCAGGCGGTACGCCTGCATAGGCCCACTCATCAAGCCAACGACCATAGCGCATGCCACCCCAATGGCCTGTCTGCGAACGCGCTGCATTCCATTCAGCTTGCGTCCGGACAAATGCCACATGACCGCAGCCGTGCCGCGCCTTGACAACCAACGGCAACGGCGCTGGCGGGTGGGTCGGCAGCACGGGGCCCTGCCACAGCGTAGGGATAACCCATTCAGGACCCAGAGCCGCAGCAACAACCGTTTTGACCGCGACCTTGTCGACCAGTCCCGGCAGCCGCTGGTCTCGATCGCAGAGTTTGCGATGCTGCACCCATTCGGTGAATCTCTGCGGCGACCTCAAATTTAAGACACGTCTGTGCTGCCACAGGTAGGTGAGGTGCAAACGTATCAGCGCGGGGAGTAACACCGCAACCATGTCGCGCGATCGCCCGAGAAAATGCAAGGATGCCGGTTCCTAAACTTTTGTCAGGTATTGAAAGCGAAACGCGTGGGCTGTCGCGCCGGCCTGTCGTAGCGCTGACCCAGATCCGGACGTTCGCGGCGCCCTTCTTGTTTTGTAACTTCTGCCATTTGTTGATCTCGATCTCGAGATTGGCTTCAAGCCGATAGCGTATCGACTGTATGGCAATAAATAGTTGGTTAGCGGACGTGCGCGACATATCTCGATCCCACCGCCTACCCTTAAATAAGCATCCTTCTTGCTATTCATGTGTTATGATTAAATCGCTGGCCGATTATTCGGGCGCTGGCGGCGGGGACTGGCTCCTCGCGCCCCAAGCAGCGAGGCGACTATGTCACCGATAAGCAATTACATTTTAGCGACGTCGATCACCGTGACCCATTGAGCGGGCCAAACGAGTTGTACTTCTCACGCCGAATTTGCTGACAAGGTCGTATAAAATGACCGAACGTGTTTCTTACTTGCAACCCGCCCACTCGATTCAAGAGGATCGTGCGAGGGGCTTAATTTATATTAAGATCGAAGGCTTCTTCGATCTTGCCACGCTAAAAAGGCATTTTAGGGCTGAAACAGCAGTGGTTGATCGCTGGCGTGCAGAGCATCGGCCGATCCGGGTTCTCATTGATGCAGTTAATTTGTTACCTCATTCCACCGAGTGTCAGGCACACATTCAGAGGGAAACAGGAACGATCTACAGGGCGGGTGATCGCGTAGCGCTTCATGTGTCATCGAGCCTTGTTAAGATGCAGATGCGTCGCGCTTTTACGCAAGGAAACACGCTCAATTTCTTTATCTCGAACGACGCCGCCAGAATGTGGCTCGACGCTAAGCCTGACGAGCCTATGCAGGGGTAACAACTCCGAGCCAGTGCGCGAATGTCTGCAATTAGCTAATATGTGCGGAATTGAGAGCGGTTCACCGGGTACGCGGGCGAAGGCTTCTTGTAACAATGGACCCACATCCGGGCACTCGACTTTAGCTTCGCCGCTCTCAAAGACTGACGCGCGTTCATCCCGATCTTCAAACCGATATGCCGGAGCTAAACTGACTCTATTTGAAGCAATCTTGCATCGCGTACCTACCCAGAAGATTGTGCAAAGACAGCCTACTTATAATAGTACGGCGGTGCATCGTTACGCTTCCAATACGTGGAAAAAGGCATGACCGCTGCTTGGTAAATCGGCCGATAGGCTCGCAAGGACTGCGAAAACCCTTTACCGTCTATATCAAGTACCCGTCGTTGGACCCTGATCGATCATTTCGGCGACGATATCCGCCATTCCCGCAAGCTGATCGAGCACATGTTTCGGTACTGTGCGGACGCGGTTATCGATCACGCAAAGGGCGCCGACATTGATGCCGTCACTCGTGATCACAGGATATCCTGCGTAGCACCGCACGCTCGACGAGTCCGTCACGGACGGGAAGTGAGCGAACCGTCGATCGCTCGCCGCGTTGGCCACGACGAAGGCCCCGCCTTGTGCAATGGTGTAGTTGCAGAACGCCTCTTTCCGAGGCGTGCTCCCTATCTCCAGACCGCTTGCGGACTTTATCCATTGCGTGTCCCGGTCGATGAACGTCAGGAGAGACACCGGGAAATCCGTTACCCTTGTCAGGTGACGGGTCACGAGATCGAACCGCCGCTCCCGTTCGTTGTTCGCCAGCTGGTTCCCGCGTAGAAACTGTAAGCGCTCGTTCTCATCAGCCGGCACGGGGAACTGCTTATCCGCGCGGACCGGTGACATTTGTGCGGCAGCGATGTCCCAACGGCTGGCCCCCTCGGCGGTGGCGCGACGGTGCCTCTTGCCTTTACCGGTCCCCTTCGCCGCAGCACGTACCTTGGCGAAGAAGGCGTCCGGATCGGCAGCGAAATCGATCTTGCCGAGGCACAGCGCCGCCCCGGCCTGTTTCAGGCTCGCCGCCAACGCCAGGTTCTTGAGCGGTGCATCAGAGACGACGATCTTGCACACCGTGTCCAGGTCGGCGATCATCCGCAGCAGGGTGGCCCCGTCGATGTAGGGCATGGTCAGATCGATCGTCACGATATCCGGCATCAGGTTCCGGATCATGTCAACCGCGGTAGCGGCATCGCTGGAGAAGCCTACTACCTGAAAGTCAGTCCGCTTGCTGAAAGCATTGTCCAACATAGCCTGGATGGTTCGCGAGTCATCGACGATGACAACGCGCAACTTTTCGGATGGGAAGACATTGTCAGGCGCCATGCCGGCCTCCGCCCTCGTAGAAGGGCGAGAGGCATGGCGACGACTTGAGGACGTTGAGGCTGCGAACCAAGCTGGATTGCTCCTCACCAACGTACGGAAGCCCCTCTACGCGTTTCATCGCGGAAGACCGCGGCCGGCTGCCGCGTAGAAAAGCTGCACGAGGCAGAGGCCCCGTAACTCGAACGAGCATTTCGAAAACGTCAAAAAAGTCGGCTGCATGCAATGAACCCCCGACTCCGACAGTGCCGGACAGAGCGCTCGGCCCCAACGTCAAGCGTGCGGCGGTTCAGGACAAAACGGCTGCACTTTCGTCGTCGCCCGGCTTGGCGTAGCCCGTCGTCTGGAAGCGCGTGCGGTACTCCTGCGGCGTGATGCCGAGGCCACGCATGAACGCGCGCCTCAAGGTCGTGGTCGAACCAAAGCCCGCCGCAAAGGCAATCGCCTTGATCGGGGCGGAGCTTTCTTCAAGCAGCCGCCTGGCGATGTCTACTCGAGTGCGTTCCACATAGGCTGCCAGGCTCTTCCCCTGTTCGGCATGAAACAGACGCGACAGGTGCCGGGGGCTGACACCGACCTCCTCGGCTAGCGTCTCAAGACCCAAATCCCGTTGAGGATTGTCCAGGACGAGCAGGCGGACCCGATCAATCGAGCCGCTCGTCTCTAATTCGGCGGTCAACGCGGCGCTGAACTGTGATTGCCCGCCGGGCCGCTTGAGGAACACGACGAGCCGGCGCGCTACGAAGAGGGCGAGAGCACGGCCATGATCTTCCTCGATCAACGAGAAGGTGAGATCGATCGCCGCGGCCACGCCAGCCGAACTGAAAACCGGACCGTCTCGAACGAAGATGCGATCGGGCTCGACTGAGATGTCGGGATAGGTGGCAGCCAAGCACTCGGCATATTGCCAGTGCGTGGTAGCGCGTCGTCCGTTGAGCAGCCCGGCATGAGCTAGCAGGAAGGCGCCGGTACAGGTCGCCCCGTACCGCCGCGACCGCTCGGCCTGGTCTTGAAGCCACTGCGCCACCCCGACGGTCGGCCGATCCGGCACGCCGTACGGTCCAACGACGATCAGCGTGTCGGAAGGCTCGGTCGCTTCCTCGATACCGGCATCCGGAATGAAGGTCACGCCGGATGCACTACGAACCGGAAGACCGTGCTCGGTGACCAGCTGGACCCTATACGACCTATCGGTCGGCGCCCGGCAGTTCGCCTCAAAGAGCGCGTCGCGCACGCCGGCGATCTCGAGCAGATGGACGTTATCGGGGGCGAAGATCGTGATCAGCACGGCGGTCCTCCGCTCGGCCTCGTCCGGCGTGGCCGATTGCCCACCAGTATACGCCCGTTTGCGCCAATGCCTACGGGGATCGGTAGCATCCCATAATGGCTAGTCGAGCGGTGCTTGTCCTTCGCCACCGCAGACCAAGCCAGCACCCGCATCCGGCCCTGGGTCGTTTTGCAGTCCAGCGGACCCCAGACCCATAGTCGGCCATTCGAGCGTCCGTCCCCGTTTCCTAACTTCCGACACTCATTCATGTTCGAGGTGAGGGTGTGCCGCAGGCAACCGTGTCAGTGGGGCCAACTGGGGCAAAGATGTCGCGGTGCCCGGCAAAAATGCATCGCCCCCGATCGTGTCTATTGCTGCGCGTTACAGTGATGTTACCGGTCGGCGACGAATTCGGGTCACACGGATCGACGCAGGAGGATGTTCGAAGCACAAGGGGGGACCATCCATGATTCGCTTGCCCGTTCGTACGTCTGCCATCGCCCGGCTGTTGGCTGCCAGCGCGCCGTTACTCGTCTTCGCCACACCCTCCGTCGCACAGGATCAGGCGCCGACCGGGCAAGCCGTCGGCGGTCCGGCTGCCGAACAGGGCCTCGGCGACATCGTCGTCACGGCGACCCGCCGCCAGGAGTCGTCGAAGGACGTGCCGCTCGCGGTTACCGCGATCAGTGGCGAAAAGCTCGACGTGCTCAATTCGAGCGGCCTCGATATCCGGTTCCTTGCCGGTCGTACACCGAGCCTACAGGTCGAATCATCGTTCGGCCGCACCTTCCCGCGTTTCTATATCCGCGGTCTCGGCAACACCGATTTCGATCCCAACGCCGCACAGCCGGTGTCGGTGGTGTATGACGACGTTGCGCTCGAAAACCCGATGCTGAAATCCTTCCCGGTGTTCGACCTGCAAAGCGTCGAAGTGCTGCGCGGGCCGCAGGGCACGCTGTTTGGGCGCAACACGCCGGCAGGTGTCGTGAAAATCGATTCGGCCAAGCCGAACCCGGACAAGGTGTCGGGCTACGCGACCGGATCATGGGCGACCTACAACACGATCAACGGCGATGCGGCGCTCAACCTGCCGATCGGCAACGGCTTCGCATTTCGCGCGTCGGGCATCATCCAGTCGCGCGACGATTGGGTCACGAACGACTCCACGACAGGCAATGCGGATCGCAAGCTCGAGGGCTATCGCGACGTCGCCGGCCGCTTCCAGCTCGGCTATATCAGCAGCGATTTCAACGCGTTGTTGAACGTCCATGTCCGTGACCTGACCGGATCGCCGCGCATCTTCCGCGCCGGACTGTTCAAGCCGGGGACCAACGACTTCAACACCGGGTTCGACCCCAAGCACGTCACGCTCGACGGCTATACCAGCCAGAGCCTCACGCAGTGGGGTACCAACCTCCGGCTCGACTATCACCTCGACGGCATCGGCACCTTCTACTCGGTCACGGGTTATGAACAGGCCAAGGTCGAGAGCACCGGCGATGTCGACGGCGGCAATAACTACACCTTCCTCGGCGGGACGATCGGCGCGATCAGCGTCGGCCTGTTCCCGTCGAACACCGGTGGCCTGACCAAGCCCAAGGAGTTTAGCCAGGAACTGCGCTACGCCAGCGAGGACATGAACGGCATCCGCCTGCAGGGCGGGCTGTATTATTTCCACCAGACGCTGCGGTACCACCAGTACGACTATGCGTTCGGCGGTACCGGATCTCGCGCGACCGACCTCGACCAGGACATCTTCCACGACAACCGCAACGAGAATTACGGCGCGTTCGCGTCGATCGAGGCCAAACCCGTTGACCTGCTGACGTTGCGCGCGGGTGTCCGCTACTCGCACGACTATCGCAACGATCTCGTCACCGCGCCGATCCCCGGCACCGGGATCAGCGACACGCTGCCCGCGCGCGCAGTCGTCCGCGGCTCGAACGTCACTTGGGATGCGAGTGCCACCTACGAACTGACGCCCGCCATCAACGTCTACTCGCGGCTGGCGACCGGCTATCAGGGACCGGCGATCCAGGACCGCGTGACCTTCGGCAGCGTCCAGAGCACCGCGCCCAAGCAGACGACCTTCTCGGGAGAAAGCGGCTTCAAGGGGACGCTGCTCGACCGGAAGGTGAACTTCTCGCTCGATGCCTATTGGTACAGCACCAAGGACCTGCAGATCACTGCGGTCGGCGGCAGCAGCAACTCGGCGCGGCTGATCAGCGCGAACAAGGCGATCGGCTACGGCGTCGAGGGTGAATTCGAGGCGCGTCCGCTTCCCGAGCTGACGCTGACCGCGAGCGGCAGCTACAACTTCACCGAGATCCGCGACCGGGGCATCGGCGTCGGCGTTTGCGCGACCTGCACCGTGCTGGATCCGATCGTCAACGGGTTCGCGGTGATCGACGGTAACGACCTTCCCCAGGCCCCGCGCTGGATCGCCAACTGGACCGCGCGCTACGGCATCCCGCTCGCGAACGGCGGCGAGGTCTACGCGTACACCGACTGGGTCTATCGCAGCCGCATCAACTTCTTCCTGTACGAAGCGGTCGAGTTCACCGGCAAGTCGTCGCTCGAAGGCGGGCTCAAGGTCGGCTATAAATCGCCGCAGGGGTATGACGTCGGCGCATTCGTCCGCAACATCACCAACCAGTATCGCAGCGTCAGCGCGATCGACTTCAACAACCTGACGGGGATGATTAACGAACCACGCATAATTGGCGGTCAGTTCAAGATTGCATTTTAATATGAGACAGCGAACTGAGCGCCTTACAGTCGACTTTGCTGCGTAAGCGAGCCAGAGAGGCTGTTCTTTGATCTGACATCGAGGTGGACCAGTGCTTCGGCACTGGCCCTAACCTTAAGTCGCTGCTGGGCAAAGGCGTCCTTGCCCTTAAAGCTTCCAGCCAGACCCATAGTCGGCCATCCGCGCGCCCTTCCACGCTTTCCAACTTCAGACACTCATTCATAAGCGCCTGCGCCTTCCAAGGCTATTGCCAACGTCCCCCACCGAGCGCCAGCGTAAATCTTGAACATCACCGCCTTCATCCTTGCCAAAGCATGCTTGCGATCACACGCGCATCGCCGTCACGAAGGCCTGGAAGGCCGCAGTCGGTTGACGTCGGCTGGGATAGTAGAGGTGGTTCGGGGCCAGCGTGGGCGCCCAGCCAGTAAGCACTTCGACCAGAGTACCGGCAGCCAGTTGCATCGCGGCGTGCGGCAGCGGCAGGCAAGTCACCCCCAGCCCTGCCACTGCAGCGTCGCGCATCACGTCGATATCGTTGGTTATGAAGTCGCCGCGGACTGACCGTTCCACTGTCCGGCCATCGCGCTCGAATTCCCAGCGGTGTACGACGCCAGAGGACGTGTATCGGTAACACAGACAACGATGAGCGGCGATATCGTCGGGATCGACGGGAGCGGGATGATCGGCGAGGTAGGCCGGCGCGGCGACGAAGACGAGCGGCACCGGCGCGCTGATACGGACCGATATCATGTCGGCTTGCAGCGTTTGCGCATGCCGGATCCCGCAATCGAAGCGGTCCGCGACGATGTCGACGAGCCCGTCGTCGACGACCAGTTCGACGGCGATGTCGGGATAGGCGCGCGCAAAGTCGGCCAGCCGCGGCAGGATGGCGTAGATCGCCGCAACCCGGTGCGCGCTGACCCGGATCCGCCCCGCCGGCCGTTCGCGGGCATTGTCGAGATCGGCCAGCGCGCCCGCAACCGAGGCTATCGCCGGTCTCAACCGCGCCAGCAGTTCCTCGCCCGCCGGCGTCGGCGCCAGCGACCGGGTGGTACGGTCGAGCAGCCGCACACCCAGTTTCGTCTCCAGCGATCGCATCGCATGGCTGAGCGCAGAGGCCGACAATCCAAGCCGCGTCGCCGCTCGCGCGAAGCTGCCAGCCTCGACGATCGTCTCGAACACCGCGAGGCCGGACCAGAGATCACGATCCATTCCTGAACGTCCTTCATCAACCCATGCGCCGCAGATGATCTAATCCTCGCGCTGTCCGGCGTCCATCTGGGGGTGACACACTGCAGGATGCCACCATGAACCTCGACACCTATCGCCCGCTCGGCCGCTCCGGCCTGCTCGTCAGCCCGCTTGCGCTCGGTACGATGACCTTCGGCACGCCGCGCTGGGGACTGGACGAAAGCGGCAGTCGCGCGGTGTTCGATCGCTACACCGACCTCGGCGGCAATTTCATCGACACCGCCGACGTCTATGCGGGCGGGCGATCGGAAGAGATGGTCGGTAGTTTCGTCGCTGCGCAATCGTCGCGCGACCGGCTGGTCATCGCGACGAAATCGGGGTTCGCGACCGGTCGCGGCTATCACGCGGGCGGCAACGGCGCGCGCCACATCCTGGCGTCCATCGAAGGATCGCTCCGCCGACTCCGGACGGACTTCATCGACCTGTACTGGGTGCATGTCTGGGACGGCGTCACCCCGGCCGAGGAACTACTGCGAACGATGACCGCGCTCGTCGCAGCGGGCAAGATTCGCTATTGGGGCATATCCAATACCCCGGCCTGGTACGTCGCCGAACTCGCGACGCTGGCGCGAGTACAGGGCGATCCGGCGCCGATCGGCCTGCAATATTTCTACTCGCTGGTCGAACGCGGGGTCGAGGCCGAGCACCTGCCGCTCGCCCGATCGGCCGGCATGGGCCTCGTCCCCTGGAGCCCCCTCGCCTATGGCCTGCTCACCGGCAAATACGACCGCGCGATCGTCGAGGCGGGTCCGAAGCGCGCGGGCGGCGTCCCCAACCAGGCCGGACAGGACGACACGGCGCGGCCCGTCGACGATAAGCGGCTGGATGGCGACAATCCGTTCGGCGACACGCTGTTCACCGAGCGCAACTGGCAAATCCTCGAAATACTGAAGCGCGTCGCCGCGGAGATCGACGAGACGCCGGCGCGAGTCGCGCTGTCCTGGGTGGTCGGGCAGCCCGGCATCGCATCGACGCTCATGGGCGTGAGCCGGGCGGAGCAGGTAACCGACAATGTCGCCGCACTCGGCCTCACCCTGCCACCCGAGCACCGTGCTGCGCTCGATGCGGTGAGCGGTGACAAGCTGCCGTTTCTCTACGGCCTGTTCGCCCCTGCCGTACGCAATCAGGTCGTCTTCGGGGGCGGAGACGTTCGAAGCTGACGCGTCATCCGGTGAGGAAAGCGGACCTTCCGCTTTAGGGGCCACCCCGCAAGAATCCGACCACTGAACGGGTATCACAGATGCATCAGTCTTTTGCATCGCCGGAGCCCGCGGTTTCCTACCGGTCTTGAGCTGATGCGCAATCTGTGAGTTTTGCATCACGGACCGAGGGTCGTGGCCAGCCACCGCTCGCTATAGATCGTTTCGCCAGAATGCGCGCGCGATGAAGAGAGTTTGAAAGACCGCAACGGCTCCGAAAATGCCGAAGGTCACCATGGTTAGGTTCGGCATCGTGAAGATCGCGCCGGTGAAAATCATCGCCATGAAGGCCAACCAGGCGGGCAAGCCAATCAGTATCGTCGTTCGCTGCAACCAGCGCGGGAGCGCTTCCCAGTTCGTCCGATATAACCACATGCGAGAAGTCTATGCGGATTAATGGGCCCGCTCGCAACGTCCGCGATTGGAGCAATTTGACCTGCTCCCCGTTTTCAGGCCGCTGATAACTTAGCTTCGGTATCTATATGCCCCTGGCGGGGGCGGTTCGTAAACTCGGCGGGTGCCATCCCGCCAAGACTGCTGTGCGGACGTACGGTGTTGTAGTCCGTCCGCCATGCCTCGATGATCCGTCTCGCCGCAGCCAGCGAGGGGAACAGGTGTTCGTTCAGACACTCGTCGCGCAAGCGACCATTGAACGATTCCACAAAGCCATTCTGCTGCGGCCTCCCCGGGGCGATGTAGTGCCACTCGACCCCGGTGTCCTGACACCAGGCGAGGACGGCATGACTGGTCAGCTCGGTGCCGTTGTCGCTGACCACCATGCACGGCAGCCCGCGACGCTCGGCGATGGCGCTCAGCTCGCGAACGACCCGCCGACCCGACAGCGAGGTGTCGACGATGCATCCCAGGCATTCCCGGCTGTAGTCGTCGATGACGTTGAGCATGCGGAACCGCCGGCCGCAGAGCACCTGTATGTCCACGCCCTGCTCGTCCATTAGCGCCAGACGACCTTCGCCGAGATCGGCTAGACGATCGCCAGTTTCGCCCCGTCCGCGATGGAAGATACCGGGTCGTACGGCGGCGGGGCAGACGCCCAAGCCTCTCCTGAATTAGAAATTTTTATCATTATTTGTAGATTAAAAGAAGACGTATCTGAATATTAAGAAATGTAATGTTCACATCACAGGAAAATAATATTCCCTACGATTCACTATATAGCTCCTATCATAATTAATAATATTTCATCTTTTCGATAACAACGCGTCACGATTGGAGTCGCATAACTTCGTGTGGACCTTGTCCTGCTGTCGCCGGCATCGCGGCGATCTCTGTGAAGGATAGCGCAGATGGCCACCTCCTCACTTCAATATAAACCATCGAATCAGTCAGCCTTGGAAGAAGAGCCGATCGAAGACGGCGGCGGTGGTGGCGGCTACGGCGGCGGTGGAGGCTACGGCGGTGGCGGCGGCTACGGTGGCGGCGGCAGTTACGGTGGCGGCGGTGGAAGCTATGGCGGCGGCACCTATGGTGCTGGCGGCAGTAACGGCGGCTATGGCGCCTACGATGCCGGTGGAGGGTACGGTGGCGGAACATCTGGCTATTACGCGCCCGGCGATAATCAGGCAGACCCCGACACGTCCGGCGACCCGGTAAGCGCAAGCGTTTCCAACAAGGTCGTGACCTATACCAACTCGGACGGGACGACCTTCACGCAGAGCGGCGGTCATCCGGATCGCGACAACAACCCGCTCGATATCAGCGCCGGGAGCTTTGCCAACAATCATGGGACAATCGGTACCGACGGACGATTCGCGATCTTCTCGTCAGGGGACGACGGCATGTCGGCCGCACATGATTTGATGAACGACATCAACAATCGAACATCGAACGGTTCTGGTCAAACATGGGATGCGGGCCATGCCACGGTCGACAATCTTATCACGACATGGTCGCCCCCGAGCGAGAACGACACGGCTGGGATGATCAGCGGTATCAGTTCCGCCGCGGGCGTCGGCGCGAATACGGAGTGGAGCAGCATGACGTCGGCGCAACAGACCTCGTTCATGAACGCCTACGCCCAGCGCGAGGGGTATCACCACTGATGTCGATGGCGGTCGTCAGCATAGGGTCGTAATCAGGAGTATCGAGATGATTACCTTGTTGTCGTTAGCACTGTCCCTTCTACCGGCGACCGCCTCGACATCGGACGCGCGATGTCAAACTGACCTGATCCACAGTCACTCCAGGGCAAGTCTCCCGGCATCGTGTCGATCGCTGGGTCGCTTAAGACTGGGCGAGCCTATAGGATTGGCCACCAGCGTCCTGGGTGCGCCCGACGCCAGGACGATGGCGGCCAACGGGGCGGAGACGCTGGCATGGATCGTGCCAAGAACGTTGAACCACGCCTTGCAACGCCGCCCCGTCACCGCGCATCAGCTGAAATACGGGGTGGTCTATGTCGTTGCACGCAATGGCAGGATCGTATCGATCCGCGACGAAAGCGGTGGTCTCGCGCCGAACCTGGGGTTCGCCGGCCTGAAGGCAGGAGACGCCGTTGGTCGAGCCGACACGCTGTTCGGACGGCCTCAGGTCAGCCGGGCTGGCGATTACCGATCCTATCCCGCGCTGCCGATCGCCATCCACACCGACGACGAAGGGACGACGATAGAGGGCTTCGACATCGCCGAACGCTCCGCCGATCTCGTCGGCGGTGAGGCCAGAGGCGAGCCACAGAAGGACGGCACCGGAATGGTCCAGGCGCTGCGACTGCGCTTCGGCCGGTAACAAGTCGCCAGACAGACCGAAAACTCCAAAACCCGAGGGGCATCCAAATGGCAACATCTAGTCTTCAATACCGGGCAGCCCAACAGTCCGCGCTAGAGGAGGAGCCGATCGAGGACGGCGGTGGTGGCGGTGGCTACGGCGGCGGCGGTTATGGCGGCGGCGGTAGCTACGGCGGTGGTGGCGATGGTACCTACGATGGCGGTGATGGCGGTGGTGGCGGTGGTGGCGGGACCTATGCCGGTGGAACCTATGGCGGCGGCGGTTACGGGTATTCCGATAACGGCGGGTATGGCTATGCGGGCGGATCCTATGGGTACGATCCCGATCCTGCTAGCGGTGGCACGTATACCAATGGCGGCTACGGGACCGGCGGAGACGGTACGGCGTCATCGCATATCGCACGCAACGCGGACGGCAGCCTGAAAGCGGGAAATGACACGTCCGGATCCGCGACCGATGCGGATCGGCAGGTGGTCACGAGTCCGTATGACGCGTCGAGAAGCGCGGACGGATCCAAGGTCCACAGCGGAATCGACATCGTGCCTGAGAACGCGGACGGCAGTGTGGATGCCAACGCGCACATACAAAGCATCAGCAACGGAACCGTGGTCAAGGTCGGCAACGTCAGCGGCTTCGGTTCCAACACGGTCGTAGTGCAAGGGTCTGACGGCAATTTCATAACCTACGGACACATGTCGAGTGCGAGCGTCCATGTCGGGGATAACATGAGCGTCGGCGACACGCTGGGCGTGGTAGGCTCCGAAGGGATGAGCACCGGAATCCATGTGCATATACAGGAGTCGCAGGGAGGCGCCTTCTGGAACAGCCAGGGCTTCAACGGCTTCGTCGACCCCGGTCATCACTGATCAAACATTCCTGGTTGCAACTCTGCCGAGGATCTTCGTCGATGCGCTGTTCAAACGCACTTATTGCACCGATGCTGATCGCCAACTTGGCTGCACCATCTGCCGCGGCGCGACCTCCTGCGGCGGCGTCGGCCAACGGATCATGGCGCTGGATAAGGATCGAGCCGAAAGATCGATCTCCCGGGGAGGACGCGTGGCGGGTGCAGCAAGGAACTTCCCGTCTGTCGCGGGACGGTTCCGGGCATTTCTCGACGACGCTGTCATACCAAGGCGCTGGTTTCTCCCAACAATACCGGCTGACCGGATACATAAAGGGCCGGACGGTTTCCGCGCGCGAGGTCCTGCAAGGTTCCGATGCGCCACCGCTCCTCTACCGTGGCGCGCTGACACTCGGTGGCAAATGCATGGACATCTCGGCTGGGCTGTTCACGATCCTGCTTTGCGAGGAAGCCGGCGATGCACGCAGTCAGTGAGTTGCAGCCTATCGATTGCAGCGACGCCGTAACGAAGTTGACGGCGTTCCTCGTACGCCACTGCATCGTGAAGGGAGACGAGGGCGCCCTCGTCAATTCCCGCGGCGATCCGCAGGCGTGGATGCTCGATCTCCGGCTTGCGATTCTGGATGCGGATGCATCTGCCTGGATCGTCGACGAACTCTGGTCGCGTGCCAGGCCGCTATGGCCGTTTCAGCTGGCGGCGCAGGAGCTTGCTGCAGTGCCGTTGCTCGGCGGCATGGTGGCGAAAGGAGCGCGCGAAGGTCTGCCGATCGATGGCCTGATCGTGAGGCGCGACCGGAAGCTTCACGGTCGGCAGAGACTGGTCGAGGGCCGGCTGAACGGTGAGAAGATCATTCTGCTGGACGACATCGTCAACAGCGGCAGATCGATCGCCAGAGCGATCCGCATCATCGCTGATCTGGGCGGTTCGGTAGCCAAGGTGATAAGCCTGCTCGACTTCGAGAACCCGCGGCGCGATTTTGGCGACTCCGCGCCGGAATACGCGTTCGTCCTGCCGCTCCGAAGTCTCGGTCTCCCGGCGTCGCGCAGAACGGAGCCGTTGGATCGTCGGCCGTTGCAGGTCGCATGGCATCGGCCCTCCGAAGGAGGCTATTCCCGGCATGTCGCACGCAAGGCGACGCCGGTCGTCGCTGGGGCAGTCGTGCTTCACGCAACGGAGGTGGGGCGACTGTCGGCGATCAACCGAAGCAGTGGCGCAGAAATGTGGCAGCGGCAATTGGCGCGACGGTCCAAGGGACTTTGGTCGACGCCGCTGGTGCTCGGCGATCGCGTGTACATCGGATCGTATGAGGGCACGCTGTCGTGTCTGGACATTCAGGATGGCGAGACCGTCTGGACGTTCGATGATGCTGACTGGATCGGGTCTTCCCCCGCCACCGACGGCGAGCGCATCTTCGTGGGTCTCGAATACGCTCTGAGGGGCGGGTGCGGCGCCATCGTTGCGCTCGACGCGAAGACCGGGCGCGTGGTGTGGCACCGCGACGTTCCGTCTCCCGTCCATGCGACGCCGAGCCTGTCGAAGGATGGTCGCGTCCTATGCGGATCGAACGATGGGACGTTGCTTTGCCTTATCGGAGAGACGGGCGAAGAGCGGTGGACAATCGACATCGGCGGCGCCGTGAGATCGGCGGCGGTATTCGGGCCCGCGGGGCGGCGACTGTTCGTCGGGAGCGACGATGGCGGCGTCAGGGCGATCGATGTCGATACCGGACGGATCGCGTGGTGCTTCCAGACCAACGGGGAGGTCGGGGCGCCGCCTCTGCTGCGCGGGGCGTTTCTCTACGCCCCGTCCGCCGACGGAATTCTATACAAGTTATGCGCGCAGACCGGCAGGGAGGTTGCTCGCCAACGGCTCGGCGGCAAGATCGTCGCGACACCCGCAGTCGACGGCGATGACCTACTCGTCGGATCGTCGCGTGGTCAGCTCGTGCGGATCCGCATCGCCGATTTCCGCGCGACGGCGGTTCACGATCTCGACTTCAGAATAACGAGCGACATCGTCGTCACCGAGGACCATGTGTACGTGGCCGGAGCGGATGGCGAACTGGTCGCCATATTGCGACATAATCCGGTCGCCGGTGACAGTGCGCCGGAGCAGGCTGCGCGGCGACCGCTGGATCCACCATTCGCCGCGAAGGCGGCGAACGCGCGCTTGCGACCGTTGGCGCCACTGTACAATCACCTGCGGTCCGAAATGACCGAAGCCGACCTTCAGGTCTGGCAGGACTTCATCTCCGAACGCGAGCGGAACGAGCTCGTCGCATGGGCCGTGCGCATGAGGCCGCATCTGCAAGCGAACTTCGCCAATCGGCAATACCGTCAAACGGATACGCTGCCGGAATTGCCGCAGGTGTATACGACCGTTCGCGAACGCCTGGAGCGAAGCGCGCGTCTCGCGGATGCCGAACGAGAGCCCGAGTTCGGATGGTATCTCAGCGTCATCGAAAGCGGCGGGGCCGTGCACAGTCACCTCGATCCCACGCGTCCCGGTCGTCGCCATCTCAGGTGCAATCTCTTTCTTCAGTTGCCGCAAGCGGGAGGCTTTCCGGTCATCGAGGGGCAATCGCGCCCGCTCGGCGAGGGCGACATGCTGGCCTTCTTCCCCAGCGAACGCCGTCATCGCTCGGAGGTAGTAGGCGGCGACAGGGCACGGATCATCTGCTCCTTCGGCTATCTCGTCCCCGAGAACTACGCACTTCCGATCGTGATCGCGTGAAGCCCCCGCCCGGTCTCGAGCACACGCATGATGAACCCTGGGGATTGTCGGTCCGGTCGGGTCTTGCCGCAATCGAACACGTCGCGCGCGTGCGCAGGGTGGACATCGATGCCGCGACGCTGAGGCACGAGCTGGCGCTGGGATCCGCGCCCCTCGGCGCGCTCGATCTCGTCAATGTCGCGGAGCAGGCCGGCCTTGCCGCGACCTTGCTGACGAAACAGACGCGTGCATCATTGTTCCATCTTTCTCCGCCGTTCATCCTGAGATTGAAGAACGGAAAATTCGTGACGTCGCGTCCGACCGGGCGAGGGAAACTGGGGGTTAGCGATCCGCTCTCGCCGGGGCTCGTCGGCGTGACGCCCGAGCGTCTCGCAGATTCGTGGACCGGCGAGGTCATCCTGATCCAGCGCCGCCTGCCGCCGGTCACGACGGACGGCGAGAACGGCCTGGGGTGGTTTACGAGTACGATCCTGAAGTTCCGGCATCCGCTGGTGCACGTCATGATCGCATCGCTGTTCATCCAGCTGTTCGCATTGGTGACGCCGCTCTTCTTTCAGATCATCATCGACAAAGTGCTGGTCCACAAGGCCATCTCCACGCTGAACGTCGTGGTCGTGGCATTGATGGTGATCGGTCTGTTCGACGTCGGGCTTCAGTACCTCAGAACCTACGCGCTGGCGCACACATCCAGCCGCATCGACGTCGAACTCGGCTCCCGCTTGATGAAGAAAATGCTGACGCTCCCGCTCAGCTATTTCGAAACAAGACCCGCGGGTCAGACGATTGCACGCTTCCGCGAACTCGAGAACATCAGGACGTTTCTGACAAGCCAGGCGCTGACTTCGCTGATCGACGTGCTCTTTACGCTCGTCTTCCTCGCGGTGCTCTTTCTCTATTCCGCGCCGCTTGCGCTCGTGGTGGTCGCGTTCATACCCGTCTATATCGCGGTCGTGGCTCTGGTCAGGCCGCTGCTTCGCACGCAGATCCGCGAACGTTTCGTTCGTAACGCGGAAAGCCAGCAGTTTCTGGTCGAGGCGATCGTCGGATTCCCGACGCTGAAGGCAAGTGCGGTCGAGCCTGACGTTCTCAAGCAATGGGAAGACAAGCTCGCCAGCTACGTCAAATCCGCCTTCCAATCCTCAATGGTCGGAAATTTTGGTCAGAACGTGATCCAGTACGTCACCAAGGTGAACACGGCATTGGTGCTGTACTTCGGCGCGATCTACGTCATCGACGGAACGATGACCGTCGGCGGTCTCGTCGCGTTCAATATGATATCGGCACAAGTGCTGGCGCCGATCCTCCGTCTGGCAAATGTCTGGCAGGACTTCCAGCAGGCGCAGATCTCGGTCGAGCGCCTCGGCGATATCCTGAATGCGCCGTCCGAGACGAGCCAGGGCCAAGTGATGAAGTTGCCACCGATCAAGGGGCAGATCGACATCTCCAACGTAAGTTTCAGGCACTCCGCCGATGGCCCCCTGGCGCTCGACGATGTGACGATCAGCATAGAGGCCGGGGAGGTTGTCGGTATCGTCGGACCATCCGGGTCAGGCAAGTCGACCTTGGCCAAGGTACTCCAGCGGCTGTACGTGCCGGAAACCGGTACGGTATCGGTCGACGGCATCGATATCAACGGCGCGCATCCCGCGTGGCTGCGTCGCCAGGTTGGCGTGGTGTTGCAGGAGAACCTCCTGTTCAACCGGACGGTTCACGAGAACATCGCCCTAGCATCCTCTGGACTCCCGAGGGCTAGGGTGATCAGGATGGCGCAGCTGGCCGGTGCGGACGAGTTCATTCGACGCATGCAGCACGGGTACGACACGCGCATCGAGGAACGGGGAGCGAACCTGTCCGGCGGACAGCGCCAGCGCATCGCGATCGCGCGCGCGTTGGCCCGCGATCCGAAGATCCTCATCATGGACGAGGCTACTAGCGCGCTCGACTATGAGAGCGAGCGAATCGTCCAGGAGAACATGAAGGAGATCGTCAAGGGGCGGACGGTCATCATCATCGCACATCGCCTCGCAGCAGTCAGGCACTGCGATCGCGTGATCGGGATGGTCGACGGCCGGGTGGTCGAGGACGCTTCGCCGGATCAGCTTCTTGCGCGCGAGAACAGTCTGTTCGGTCGGCTGTGGGCAATGCAGGGAAGTGCCGCATGAGGCTCGCCGCGAAGCGTCCTGCGGGGCCGAAGCCCGGCGGTGCTCGTACTTTCAGCGTCTCTCCCTCGGTCACTTTGCGAGAGTTCCTGCCGCCCGCTCGCTCGATCGCCGCGACGCCGCCCTCGCCGATCCGGCTGGCGTTGATCATCGGGATATGCGCCCTGTTTGCCTGCGCGCTCGGGTGGGCGTGCATCGGTCACTTCGACATCTATGCGGTTGCCCGTGGGCGTATCCAGCCGATCGGAAGATCCAAGGTCGTGCAGCCCGTCGACGAGGGGCGTGTCGTATCCGTCAGGGTGAAGGAGGGCGATCACGTCGGCGCGGGCGCCTTACTGGTCGAACTGGACGCGACGACGGCGCGCGCCACGCAGACCACGTTGAGCCTTCATCTCGCGGATGTCGACGCGGAGATCGCCCGCGTGATGGTGGAGATGGACGCAGCATCGCAAGGGAGCGAGACGATGCCACGCCTGCGGTTGCCGCATGCGACCTCGTCCGCCGTGGCGATGCGCGAGCAGGCCGTGCTCGAGGCGAACTTCGGCGGTCTGCTCGCCAACGTCCGGCTGCTGCGCGCGCGCGCCGACCAGAGCAGAGCGCAATCTCTGGCTATCAAGAAGAACCTTGTGGCGCAGGAGCAGGTGCGGCGGACGCTGGACGAACGCGTCGACATCAACAACGTCCTGCTGAAGCAGGGCTGGAACACCAAGTCTCGCGTCATCGACGCGCGCGAGGATCGCGATCGGCAGATCGGCACCATCGTGTCCGAAGAAGGATCCGCGCTGGAAGCCGAAGCCTCGTCCGCGACTGCGGCCGAGGCCGTGTTGCAGGCCCGCGCGGAGTTCCTGTCGAACGATGCGAAGGTCTTGAATCAGCTGCAGCAGGATCGTGAAAAGACGGCACAAGATCTGCTCGGCGCTACGGCGAAGCTCGAGCATACCAAGATCTACGCGCCCAATGCGGGCACCGTGCAGCAGTTGGCGATCACCACGGTCGGCCAGGTCGTCGGCAGCGGCCAGCAGCTCATGACGATCGTTCCCAACGGTCGGCATCTGGAGATCGAGGCGCTTGTGGAAAACCAGGACATCGGTTTCGTCCGCGAGGGGCAGCCCGTGACGATCAAGATCGATACGTTTCCCTTCACCCGCTACGGAACGATCGAAGGTCGGGTGGCGCGCGTTTCCCGGGACGCAGTGACGAGTACGGAGGCCGTCGGGGCGGAGGACACCGAGACCAAGCCGGTCGAGGCGCAGTCGGGTGCCGCCACGGCAACGCCAAAGACGGGGCAGCTCGTCTATCCCGTTCACGTCGACCTTGGCCGATCGACCATGAACGTCGACGGCAGAGACATCGATCTGTCCGCAGGCGAGAACGTGACGGTCGAGATCAAGACCGGGCGTCGGCGGCTTATCGATTACATTCTCTCGCCGTTGATGGAGAACGCCACCGCGGTCGGGCACGAGCGTTAGGAGAAACGTGATGCGCTCCCTGCACTTCATATCGGGTCTGCCACGGTCGGGATCGACGCTGCTGGCCGCCATCCTGAAGCAGAATCCGCGGGTCAATGCCGCGATGAGCAGCCCGGTCGCCGGGATGTTCGGCGCGATGCAGACAGTGTTGAGCGGCAAGAACGAGTTCAGCGTGTTCATCACCGAACGCAAGCGCAAGGCGATTCTCAGGGGACTCTTCGACAGCTTCTATGGTGACGACGACAAGGAGGTCGTGTTCGACACCAACCGGGCATGGAGCGGTAAGCTGGCGGCGCTTTCCCAACTCTATCCCGATGCCAAGATGGTCTGCTGCGTCCGGTCGATGGTGTCCATTATCGACAGCTTCGAACGCCTGGTGCAGGCCAATCCGCTCGAACCATCGCGCATGTTTCAATACCAAGCGTCCGGTTCGGTCTACAGTCGCGTTGACGAAATGCTCCGTCCCGAAGGCGTGATCGGCAGCGCGCTGCAGGGACTGAAGCAGGCGTGCTACAGCCCGCTGGCGGACAGGTTGCTGATCGTCCCCTACGAAAAGCTCGTCGGCGATCCCGAAGCTGTCCTCGACCGGATCTACGGCTTTATCGGCGAGCAGAGATTCGCCCATAACTTCAGCGACGTCGCGTATGACGCGGACGAGTTTGACGTGAAGATGGGCCTACCCAACCTCCACCGCGTCGGTCGGGTCGTCGAAGCGAAGGTTCGAACACCCGCTTTGCCTCCCGACTTGATCTCGCGCTTTGGCGATCGCCCGTTCTGGGCCGAGCCCGCTATCGCGGCCCGACATGTCGCCTAGGACTTCGCCAAATCCACGTGCGGCCGAGCATTTTCCGTTTCGACTGACATTTGCCGAAAGGGCGTTGGTTTCGTCGGCCGAGCGTGCCGGAATCGAGGTTCGCGCCGTGGGTTGGAGGCGGCTCCTGAAGTTCGCCAAAGGAGAGGAATTGGCTTGGCTTAACGGGACGATCTCGCATCGGACGAGCGCGATCGCGTGTCAGATTGCGGGTGACAAGGCGGTTACCAAGGCGCGTCTTGCGGGTGTTGGGCTGCCGGTTTGCGACGGGGCGCTGGTGCATGACGTCGACGCTGCGCTGTCGGTTGCGCAGCGCCTCGGTTCCGCGGTCGCGGTCAAGCCTAATCTTGGTGCGCAGGGGCGAGGCGTGAGGACCGGGGTGACCCACGAAGGCGCCGTCGCAGCAGCATTCCGCAATGCCGCCGGAGCAGGCGGCGTGCTGATCGAGCGGCATCATCCGGGCTGCGACGTGCGAGTGCTCGTCGTGAACGGGGTTGCGGTCGCCGCAGCTGAACGGAGGGCGGCGGAAACCTCGGCGGACGGCGTCCGGTCGGTCCGAGACCTGATCCGATCCTTCAACGGCGGGGACTCGCGCGAGAGCGCGCATCGCGGAGCTTTGTCGACGGTCGACGTACACTGCGAAGATCTGAGGGCGCTGCTGACGTCGCAGGATCTCACGCTCGAAACGGTGCCTGGTGCAGGGACTGTCGTTCGGCTCGGATGGGGCGCCAATCTGTCGCGAGGCGGTATCGCGATCGATCGGACGGATGTCATTCCCAGCCTGGTAAGTGACATGGCGTGCCAGGCCGCCCGCATCGTCGGCCTGGATATCGCGGGGATCGACTTGCTCGTTCCCGAGAACGGGCCGCCGGTGATTCTGGAAGTCAACGCGTCGCCGGGACTGCGGATGCATCTCGCCCCCAGCGTCGGCGAGCCGCGCGACGTGACGTCGCCGATACTGACCTACCTGTTCGACGCAACGCCCCGCGGAATCGCCGAACGGTCACAGGAGAGAGCTTGAGATGCGTGGCAGGATATTGGATTTGGCGTGCCTGGTGTTTGCGCTGTCTTCCACCGCCGCTTGGGCTGACGGGGCCAAGCGATCAGAGGTTCCCATCAGACAGGTCGTCCTCAGCGACGGGACGCGACGGTACGCCGTGCCAATCGAGGTAGGCGGAGAGGCGATCGACGCGGGGTTGGATAGCGGCTCGGTAGGCCTACGGGTGATTTCGGACGATCGCCTGGACCACACGCTCGAAGCGAAGCCCGGAGGCTGGCAAAGCTATGGTTTCAGCGTGGGTACGGTGCTGGAAGGTCCCGCCGCGATAGGCGTCGTGACTGTCGGAGGCGTCAGGACACGCATCGAACTTCAGCAGGTTCGCAAGGCGTCGTGCACCGCCTTGAAACGCAACTGCCCCGCGTCGAACATTCCGTTCGGCGCGTTCCGCATCCAGGGGGACGGACTCCCGGACGAAGGGTTCCGCGCAATCTTCGGCATCGGCGTCTTCGCGAGCCATACCCCAAATCCGCTGATCACGCTCGGGATCAGGCGCTGGATCATCCGATTGCCTCGGCCGGGAGAAACAGCGGATGGTGCCTTGATTCTCAATCCGGACGAGTCCGAACTGCGCGGATTCAAGCCCCTCGAGTCAGCATCGAACAACGAGCATCGCCGAAACGACGCGGTGCGTGGATGTCTCCAGCTGACCGCCGAACAGCGTCTTTGCGCGCCGACGATCCTGGATACTGGCGCGCCCGGTGTCGCGGTCGTGAACGGCCCCTTGAGGCGCGGTGGCGCGTCACCCCAGATGACGCTCATGTTCGTCGCCTCGGATGGCGCGAGTTCTCCCGAAATTCGGTTCGAAACCGATCAGCGCAGTCAGGGGTCGCGTTTCTCGATCGAGCACGAGGAGCGCGTCGACACGTCGCTTATCAGGTCGGGCATCATGCCCTATCTCTCGTACGACGTGCTGTACGACAGCAGAACGCGGCAAATATCGCTACGCCTCCGACCGCCGTACGCTGGTGGCGCAATCGCCCGCTAAGCGACTAACCGAATGATCATAATGCCCCCCTCGATGCGCGAAGCTGGGTCGTGTATCCAAGGAGACCAATTTGCGCACCGCTCTAAAGAATGAGCAGTCGTCCGCCGATCGGGCGGAGGAGGTCCGTCGCCGCAAGGTCAAGGCGGAGGACGACGCCCGGTCGAAGGCGGACGCGAAACGACGTGATCTCGAGAAAAATCATGCCCGCGACATAGCCCGCCTGTCTAGACCAACGGTGCATCATGTGATTGTGCGCGAGCCAGAGCCGGAACGACTGCGCGTCCTTTATCTAACGGCCAGCCCGGCGACCGACGGCGCCGCGCCGCTGCGGGTGGACGCAGAGGTCAACAATGTCCTGAAGGTGCTGCGTGGCGCGAAGTATCGAGACCTCGTGGATCTGCAGCATCGTCCGGCGGCCACGGTCGAAGACCTCGTAAATGGCTTGAATGATCACCGGCCGCACGTCGTGCATTTTTCAGGGCATGCAGGCGGAGGCCTTCTCTTCGACAACGCGAGCCTGATCCACGCGGGCGAGCAGCTAGTCGGATACAAGGCTGTAGCACGGCTGCTCTCCGCCACGGACCACCCGGTCACCTTGGTCGTCTTGAACGCCTGCGAGACGCTGGAGGGAGCGGAGGAAATACTTGACGCGGCTCCAATGGTTATCGCCATGTCGGATACCGTGGGCGACGCCAGCGCGGCGGTGTTCGCAACCCAGTTCTACGGAGGCATCGCGGCGGCCCAACCGATCGGTGCTGCCGTTGATCAAGCGAGGGCAATGATTGCGATCGCGCTCCCCGACGAACCGGACCTGATCACCGTGTGCGCTGTTAAGGACGTGGACCCAGACGAAGTTCGGCTGGTCAAGCCGGCTTGAGCTCGTCCTGTTCGACCCATTCCCGGTCATTCAGGACCTGTTTGCCGCTTCCCAACTGCGGCCTTTCGTTCATCTTGGTAAACCGCGGGTATCAAGCTTATGTAACCCGCAGTCGAGCGGGCGCTGCCGCAACGGCCGGTGCCTTCATCGACGTGCCGTTATGACCGAAAAAGGCCGGTATCCTCATTTCATCAGGCGCGTTGGGATGTCCCGTCACCTACTTGCAACGGGGATCGTCACGTTGGCCCAGTCGACGATCTGCGTGACACTCTGCATCGTAGCGGCATCGAACGCGGCAGCGATGGCTGGACCGGTATCGGCAGTGGCGGGCGCCGTTCCCGAGAATTGCAGTCGTCCCACGATGGTATTCATTGCGCGATCAGCAAGGAATGCCACGCCGTCGACATGGATCACCGGCGCGCCTGCGCCGGCGCCCGGATAGCTGGCCTCGAACCTGTTGACCGAAACCGTCAGGATGGCGGTGGCCGCCCCGGACGCACGCGTGGCGACCGCGATGTCGGGTGCGCGTGTCGCGACGGTGGCGTCCAGCGCGGCCGCGTAAAGGGTTGGTGCGGGCGATACCCAGCGAACGCCTTTGATGTAGGATATCTCACTACCCTGCGTGGTCAGGATTCGGTCGCCGGCAGTTGCGGGTGAAAATTGCGGCACCGGCAACGCCAAAGTCCGGCGTGGCGCTGGGGTGGCTTGAGGGACCGTCCCCGCCGCCACTGGTCCGAACCGATACAGCGTGTCGGGTTTGCCGCCCCCCAGCAAGGCACCGACGCATCCGGTCAGGGACAGCGCCGCAGCAATCGCCAGGGTCGCACGTGATGTAGCTCGATAAGTCATTTCTGGAGTTCCCGTTCCCGGCTCGATCTCTTCAGCAGCGTTCCGCGCGGATCCTGTCGGATACTCCGGACCAGCGTGTCGAGATCGTCTGAGGTTTCCTGAAGGCTGCGCATCGTGTCGGTAATCTGCGGGAGCGTCGACGATCCTACCGTCTTGCCCTGCACGGCCAAAGTCGAAAGCACGGTACGCGCCTCTGCCAGTGTCGCCTTGAGTTCGGCTGCGGCATCGGCGGTGTTGGCGACCGCGCGTTTGCCGTCGCCCTCGACCAGCGACCGCACGCTGCCCATAGTGACCCGTGCATCGCCCGCGGTGGCATCAAGCTTTGCGATCGCGGATGCGGCATTGCCGAACATTGCGCGGTTCGCCGCGAGTGCGCCCGTAGTCTGCTTGAGGTCGTTTATCGCCCCGGACAGATTGGCGATGTTACGATCAGTCAGCAGCGAGTTTACCCGATCGAGCGCGGTCGTCGCGCTTTCGACCATCTGCCCGCCGCTCTGCAACAACGAGGCCAGCGCGTTGGGTTTCGACGGAATGATAGGGACCTTGTCCTTGGAAACGTCGCGCAACAGCGGCATCCGGGTCGACCCTGCGCTGATCGAAACCGCGTTCAATCCCGAGATACCCTGCATTTCCGTGCTGCCGAGCGAGTCCGTCCGCACCGGTGTATTGTGATCGATCTCGACATCCACCAGGATCTTGTTGGCATCCTGGGGCGCAAGCCGAACGTTGGTGACCTCACCGACCTTGATGCCGTTGAATTGCACATCCCCGCCCTTGCCGACGCCGCGGACCGGGCCCTGGAAAATAATGCGGTACGGGTCCTTCTTGTCGCCGGCCTGGAAGTTCCCGAGCCACAGGACGAAGACGATGCCACCAATCAGGAGAAACGTGGTCAGCACGCCGACCAACGCGTAATTCGCATGGCGTTCCATTAGTCGATCTTCTCCTGCACGGCGCGCCCGCGAGGGCCGCCGAAATATGATTTGATCCAGGGGTGGTCAGACTTTTCGAGCCTTGCGACCGTATCGATCGCAGCAACCTTCCGGTCGGCGAGTACCGCCACACGGTCACAGATCGCATACAGCGAGTCGAGATCGTGCGTGACCATCAGCACGGTGAGGCCCAGCGCATCGCGAAGCCTGCGGATAAGGTCATCGAATTCCGCGGCGCCGATCGGATCGAGCCCGGCGGTCGGTTCGTCGAGGAAGAGAAGCTCGGGATCCAGCGCGATCGCCCGCGCGACGCCTGCGCGCTTGCGCATGCCGCCGGACAGTTCGGACGGTTTCTTGAGACCGGCATCGTCCGGCAGCCCGGCGAGACGGATCTTCAGTTCGGCAAGGCCGCATATGAAGTCGGCGGGGAACCGGGTATGCTCGATCAGCGGTGCCTCGACATTCTCCCGCACCGTCAGCGATGAAAACAGCGCGCCGTTCTGAAACATCACGCCGATCCGACTGACCACGGCAAGGCGACCGACATCGTCGTGAATGTCATAGCCAAGCACTTCGACCTTCCCTGCATCGGGGGTCTTCAGCCCGAGGATCGTTTCGAGAAGGACGGATTTCCCCGTTCCCGATCCACCGACGAGACCAATGATCTCGCCGCGCCTCACGTCGAGATCGAGGTTGTCGTGGATGAGGGCCTTACCGAACGCCGTGCGCAGGCCACGGACGCGAACGACGACGTCGTCGTGCCCATCGGAGGATGCTGGCGGGGCCGTCGTCACAGTCCGGCCTGCTTGAAGAGGACCGCGAACAGAGCGTCGCACATGATGATCAGGAAGATCGATTGGACGACGGATCCGGTCACGTTGGCGCCCAGGCTCTCGACGTCGTCCTTCACTTCGAGCCCCTGGCGGCAGCCGGTCGTTGCAATCGCAAGCGCAAATACCGGGACCTTGACCATGCCGACCCAGAATTGCTGGGCACCGACGGCATCCACGAGCCGCTGAAAGAAGAAGCTTGGTTCGATCCCCATCATCGTTCGCGCCACCAGCATGCCACCGACGATACCGCCGAGGTCCGCAACCAGTGTCATCAGCGGCAGCATCAGCAGCGCCGCCAGAACGCGGGGCACGACCAGAGCGTCGAAAATATCGACCCCCATCACCCGCATCGCGTCGATTTCCTGGTTCATCCGCATCGACCCGAGCTGCGCGGTGAAAGCCGACGCGGATCGTCCGGCGAACAGTATTGCAGCGATCACCGGTCCGAACTCGCGCAGGATACCGATGCCGACCAGCTCGACCGAATAGACCGCCACGCCGAGCGACTGGAGCATGGTACTGCCGACGAGCGCGAGCACGGCCCCGATAAAGAACGTCATGATCGCGGCGATCGGCAGACCACCCAGTCCGGCCTGTTCGATCGTGGCGACGAACGGCGTAAGGCGCAGCCGGTGAGGACGGACCAGTGTTCGGCCGAGGGCAACCACGAGTTGTCCGAAGAATGTCTGATTGCGGTAGGCGGTTTGCCCGATACCGACCGTCGCGCGCCCGATCCGATCGAAAATCTGCCTGAGTCCACCGGCGCGCGGCGCAGCCAGGGGAGGCTTTTCAAGCGCAGGACTGATGAGATCGGCAAGTGTCGCGAGGTCCGGTCGGAGCGATTGCGGGAGGTGAACCTTACGGACCAACCCCAGCGCCCGGACGATCGCGTACGCGCCCGCAGTATCCAGACGGCCCAGGTCTTCAACGTCGATATCGACCTCGACATCGTCAGTCATGCCCGTGATATCGCGCCTTAGCCGGTCCGCGGCGTCGTTGAGCCGCATGGTGATCCAGTCGCCATGCAGGACCAACGAGCGCCGACCGTCGCGATCGTGCAATTCGAACGCCGCAGCGATGCTCATGATCGCATGTCCTGCCCGCCGTCTGATCGTGCATCCGCCAAGGCGAGCTTGAGCGATACCAGGCGGCTTGAAGCGTGACGTCTCGGCCCGGTCACCGCGCGGCCCCGGCTGGTTCAGACCATCCCAGTCCCAGTGCCTTGTTGACCGCGATATAGCTGAGCGAAAGCTGCGCACGCGACTGCTGTACCGCGATCGTTGCTGCAAGGCGCTGACGCTCGATATCGAGCTGATCGATGACCGAACTTGTCCCCGCCTGAACACGCTGCGCGTTGAGCCGCTCGGACCGCATCGCAGTCGCCTCAGCGAGAACCAGTTGCCGCAATTGCGCACGCGTGTTGCCAAAGCCGGACAGCGCATTCTCCGCATCCTGCAATGCCGCCAGCACGGTGCGGCGATACTTGGCATCGGCTCCATCACGTCGCGCCTCCGACGCCCTGGTCGCTGCACGGTTCTTACCGAAATCGAGGAAGGACCAACTCAGCGATGGCGCGAGCAGCGTGGTCAGATTGCCGGTATCGAAAACATCGCCGGGGCTGGTGCCGCCAAGTCCTAGAATACCTAGGAAGCGGATCCCCGGGAGCTCCTTCGCCTTGTAGACGCCGATCGCGGCGGTGCTTGCTGCCAGCTGGCGTTCGGCCGAACGGATGTCTGGCCGATGCGCGATCAGCGCGGCCGGGTTGCCGATCGCAACCTGCGCAGGCGGCAGCGGCACGGCGACGACCGGCGCAAGCGTTGCGTCGAGCGCACCGGGCGTCCGCCCCGTCAGCACCGCAAGCTGGTTCAGATATTCATCACGCTGCGTGCCGAGCGGTATCGCGTTGGCCTGCGTGCTTTCCAGTTGATTGCGCAACCGCTCGACGGCGAGCAGCGAGACGGTGCCCCCCGCATAGCGCACCTGCGCCAGTTCGACCTGGCGTCGTTGCAGGGTTGTCGACGCGGCGTTCAGCCGGATCCTTGCCTGCACATCGCGCAGATTGACATAGGCCTGAGCAACCTGAGCGGACAGCGTCACCTGCGTATCCGCTAGATCGGCGCCGCGCGCGTCGATCGTCGCGCGTGACTGCTCGACCCCTCGCCGCCCGCCACCGAACAGATCGGGTTCCCACGATGCATTGAGTCCAAGATTGTAAAAATCGAGGGTGTTCGATCCGCCCGATGCAGCCGTATCGGCGCTACTGCTCTGACCGATCCCGACTCCCGGCAGCGCCGCGTGAAGATATGTGGCGTTCGCGCTGACGCTGGGCAGTTGCGACGCGCGCTGCTGTTTGAGTTCGGCTTGCGCCTCCCGGATGCGCGCGGTTGCCTCGTCGATCGAAGGGCTATGCGCCAGCGCATCGTCGACCAGCACGTTCAGGGTTGGATCGGCCAGCGTCTCCCACCAACGGGCGAGACCCGGTGATGCCATCAGCATCGTGTCCTGCGCCCGCACAAAGGTGCCACGGGCGATGGCGTCCGCCGCGACGGCGGGGCGCCCGCTATAATCGGGGCCGACGGTACACCCCGTCAGCGCAATGCTGGTCACGAGGGAAACCAGAAAAGGCAGGGAATACCGCATCAATGCACCATCGCCGGTTCGGCGTCCTTTGGCAGGGGCTTCAGGAACAGGACGAGGGGCAATGCGGCGAGCGTACCGAGGCCCATGATCCAGAAAATGTCGTTATAGGCCATGATGGCCGCCTGGCCCTGAACCTGTTGGCCGAGGATGCGGAGTGCAGTCGACGTGTCACCCAACTGGCGCGACAATCCACCGACAAAGTCCTGCACCGCTGGGCCATTGGCGTTCAGCGACTCCTCAATCCGACGCGAATGCAGCCATGTCCGCTGCTCCTGCAAGATCGAGATGCCCGCGAGTGCGAAGCTCCCGCCAAGGTTGCGCATCGCATTGAAAAGGCCGGAAGCATCGCCGGCATCGTCGGGCGGCACTGCGCGCACGACCGCCTGGCTGAGAAAGAGCATGCCCAGGATCTGGCCTACGCCGCGCATCAACTGACTGATGGTAAAGTCGCCGCCCGACGACGACAACGTCAGGTTCGCGTCCATCAACGCAGAGGCCCCCATGATGGCCAGTCCGGCTCCGACCGCGAGCCGGATATCGACCCGGCTCAACATCAGCGGCACGATCGCCATCATCAAAAGGCTTGGCACGCCCGACAGAAGCACCACCTTGCCGGACTGGAGCGCGTTGTAGTTGGCGACCGACGACAGAAACTGCGGGATCGCATAGGCGGTGCCGTACAGCACGATGCCGAGCACGACGCCCATCAGCGCCACCGAGCCGAATTGCCGATCGAGCAGCAGCTTGAGCTTGATGATCGGGCGCTTCGCGGTTGCCTGCCCCCAGAACAGGAGAGCAAAGCCAATCAGCGTTGTCGCAAACATCGCCCGGATCATGCCGGAGTCGAACCATTGCTCGCGCTGGCCGTCTTCGAGAAACACGGTAAGGCCACCCAAGCCCAGCGCCAGGCCGGCGATGCCCTTCCAGTCCGCCTCACCGAACAGATGCAGCTTGGCCTTCTCGTGCGGCAAACCGATCAGCAGGAGCGTAACGAGCACGGCGCAGATCGGTACGTTGATGAAGAAGGCGTAATGCCAACTTATATTCTCGGTCAGCCAACCACCGATCAGCGGCCCGAGGACTGGCCCTAGAATAGCGGTCGCGCCGAATGCGGCGACGCCGACGGATTGCTGCGATCGCGGCAGACGTTGCGCGATAATCGCCTGCGCCGTCGGGATCATCGCGCCGCCCGTGAAGCCCTGTCCCACGCGTCCGACAATCATCATCCCTAGCGACGTAGAAACACCGCAGATCACCGAGAACGCAGTGAACAAGCCCGCCGCGATGAGCAGGAACGTGCGCAGTCCCAGCATCCGTTCCAGCCATGCCGCCATCGGGATAATGATGATCTCCGATACGAGATAGGCTGTGGCGATCCACGTCCCCTCGGTGCCGCTGGCCCCGATCTCTCCCTGGATCGTCGGCAGCGACGAATTGACGATCGAGATGTCGAGCGTTGCCATGAACGCGCCGAGCGTGCCCGCCGCCACGGCGAGCCAGGCCGACAGGTCGGCGCGTTCGTCCGAACGACCGCCCGCGCGAGCGACGGATGGAGCGGATACCGCGCTGGTCACCTCAGCGGTCCTTGCGGTCGAGCTGCTTTTGCTGGTCGCGGATCCGGTCGAGCTCACCCTTGGCACCGATCGTATCGACCGTCACGACGACCGAGAGACCCGGCACGAGCAGGCGCTTGGCGGAGGGAGACGCTTCGATCGAGATACGCACCGGCACACGCTGCGTGATCTTGGTGAAGTTGCCTGTCGCGTTCTGCGGCGGCAGTAACGAGAATTGCGCCCCGGTCCCCGGCGATACGCTCTCGACCCTGCCCTTCAGCGCGATCCCGTCGATGGCATCGACCTCGATCGAGACCGGCTGGCCCGGCCGCATCAGTGCAAGCTGCGTCTCCTTGAAATTGGCCGTGATATACATTCGGTCGAGCGGCACGATCGACATGAGCCGCGTTCCAGCCTGGACATATTGGCCGACCGTGACGGTCTTGTCGCCAATCCGGCCGGCGGTAGCCGCGCGGATCAGCGTCGCGCCGACGTCGACATCGGCCGCGTCGAGCTGCGCGCGCGCCGCCTGCCCCTGCGCGGTACCCTGTCGCACCTGGGACTGGATCGATGCCACGCGGCGCTGCTGCATCGTCAAAGCGGCCGCCTGCGCGCGCGCATCCTCAGCGGATTGACGCGCGGTCGCTTCGAGTTGAACCAATTGCTGCCGGCTCTCCGCACCCGACGCCGCAAGCGGCCGATACCGGGCGACCTCCCCAGCGTCATAGGCCGCCTTGGAGCGCGCCGCCGCCAATTGGGCGCGGGCCTGATCGATCGTCGCATATTGCTCGCGGATCTGCGCACGAGCGTTGTCCGCCTGAGCTGCAGCCACGGCGATCTGCGCTTTGGCCTGAGCTGCTTGCGCCTCTGAGCTGCGGGAATCGATGCGCGCGAGCGGCTGTCCGGCCGTCACATCCTGATGATCGCGCACCAGCACCTCGGCAACATAGCCTGCAACCCGCGGCGACACCGTTACCATGTCGGCCATAACCTGCGCGTCGTTGGTATCTTGCAGATATTTCCCGGTTGATTCGTACCGCACGTACCAGATGACCCCGACGACCAACACCGCCAGGCCCAGCACGGTCAGAATGATCTTCGCGCGCAGGCTCAGGCCTTTCTTCGCGCCTTCGTCGTCATGCTGCGCGCTCGCATCCTCGCCAAGCGTAGCGTCCGGCTCGCGGTGCGCGTCTTCATGCTCTGTCACGGTCTGCCTCGTCGCTGCTCCGGCCGGGCCGGATGCCGGTGTCGAGGGCTACTTAAGACATTTTCCGTAAGCGGACAAGATGTCCGTTTACGTCAGCGAGGACGGAGTCCGTCGAGCAGAAGGTCCAGCGCATCGTTCAGATTGCGTAACGCCACCGCCTCATCGTCAAAATCATGGTAAACATTGCTCACCATGCGAAGCGCGATGCTCAGTTTCCATCCGTCCGTGTCGCTGCCCACATCGCCGCTCGCTCTCGCGCGATCCGCCAGTGGCGCCAACGCCTGCGCCAATCGATCACCCAATGCTCTGAAGGCCGCCATGTTCGCGGTATCGGCAACCAGATCCGCTGCGATACGGGCGTACAGGGACGTGCCGCGGGCGGTTACCAGCGCAACGTCTATCATCGATTTCCGCAGATCATGCCCAGCCGCCACGGTCTGCTGGATGCGTTCTATCTCCGACTCGAATATCGCCAGCGCAAGAGCTTCGCGGTCTTTAAAGTTACGATACAAAGTCCCCCGGCCGACTCCCGCTCGCGTGGCAACTTCGTCAAGCGGAACCTTATAGCCACGCTCGGTAAAGATCTCTGCCCCTGCAACGATCAGCGCGTCTCGCCGCACCTTCGCATCACGCCGCATCGAACGGCGAGCCTTGGCGACAGGAATGAGTCAACTTCGTCACTTCGAGCCTACCAAGATTGTCTCCTGCCATTTGCCACATTTATTCCAGAAATTGGGAACCATTGGTGGGCGCCGGTTTTATCACTCATCATATACCGGACACATTGTCCGGTTATGCGTCGATATCACAGGTCATCCATGGCTTCTGCAACTACCGATATGCAAAGTTCTTTGCCCGTGTCCATTGCCAGCAGCGTTGCCGCTGCGAGCGCGACGTTCGAGTCGTCGTTGATCGCAATCAGCCCGCGGTTACAGCGCTACGCCCGGTCGCTCGCACAGAATGCCGATGCGGCGGAAGATCTGGTGCAGGAGACGCTGCTGCGCGCATGGAAAGCGCGGGCGCAGTTCGTCCCGGACACAAGCCTGAGCGCATGGACCTTCACGATTATGCGCAACCTGTTTTTCTCCGCACGCCGTCGCGACCGATTCCATGGGCCATATGACGAAGTTTCGTCGCAAGCTATCATTGCCACCGGTAGCAACCAAGACAATGTAGTCGACCTTGCGAAAGTAACGGCGGCGATGGCATTATTACCGGAAGGGCAGCGGCAAGCACTCCATCTCGTCGCTATTGCCGGAATGACACCCGATGAGGCTGCCGACCGGATTGGGTCTCCAGTCGGGACGGTAAAAGGCAGGGTGTCGCGCGCCCGAACGAACCTGAAACTGCTATTGAGCCCTCAATCTTCGCGTTCGTCGGCGGTAGTCGGGAGATTACCTGTTATTGCGACCCAGCAGCGTATGGTCGTCAGAAAGAAGCGGAATTTTAAGGATCGCTCCTTGGTGATTGGTTAGGATTCTGCAGCGCCTCCGGTACCTTGCCGGGCAAAATTGGCACCTGAGTAGGGCCGGCGGATGGTTCCCAGATCTGCGAAGCGGGTTGCTGCCGTCTCCGGCATGCCCGTAGCATCGGCTCGCCCGTCGAATGAATAGAGCACGCCTGTCAATAGGAGCAAGGTGATGCGCATCATGCCCATCACCGGGTGGTGTCCTCGATGGTTCCAGCTGCTGCCAACCCTGTTGCGCCGCTGTCAAAGCGAGCACCCAGGCACCTCCGCACCGCGCCGCTCGCGCGTACGACCGTCACCACCGCTGCGGCGCCGCGAACGTAAAAGGGTGCGCTGAGCCTCGACTTCGCGGATACGCAGGTCCTGCACCATCTGAATGGTGAACGAACGGCGGCTTAGCCGATTCCACTGCTCCAAACCGGACAGTCCGCTTTCCACCAATTTTGAATGCGGACGGTCGTGTTTCGTCACGGCGATCCGCCACACAATTGATATCCGCACGCCCGATCGATCAGACAAGGCCCCGTGCGCGTTGATGCTATTGGACGATGCGCCGCCACGACCGACTTCATTGCTTTGAACGGCGAAATTCCTGAAATCTTTCCTCCGCTTGTCTCTTGTCCACCGCGTCCCGCCTCATGTTGCAATCGACGGCATCACCACCAGCGCGGCAGGCAAAGCATTGCCATGCCGTGTCAGTCGCGTGGAGGCTGCGGGTTGCATCGGGATGCCACGGACAGGCGCCACGGAGCCGGTCATCTCCATCGACGAATGGTTGCAGCTAAACGGTCTGGCTAATCAGCCCGACCACCGCATCGCGCGTTGATCCGTCGCGCGATGAGAACGTATTGTTCTCCATATTCGCCTGCCTCGTCCAGATCGCCGATCTGTATGCTGGACCATCATTTCGGTTGGTTCATCACAACGATCGCCGATCCAGAGCAACCAAGAAACGCGGATTGGGTCGGTGTCGGCATCAGCGATGACCCCGCCCCGCTCGAACGCACGGTGCAGAGATTGCATGAACGATCGGCGCCAAGATCAGAATGAGGCGCGGCGCAATTTGCCCCCCGCGACCGCAGCGAGGAGCGGGTTGCCGAACACAATCCTCCGATCCTCACGAACGATGTTTCCGTCTTCCGGGTGCCAGGTGAACACCGCGGAGCGTGCAACCTGACCGCGCTCGATCCGGGACAATTGCGACGCGGAGACGCCGCTACGGCGGGCAAGCTCGGCGAGCGTCCAACCAAGCCGTCGGCGTCCCCATCGCAGAGATTCGCAAAGATAAACTTGCTGACCATCCTGGGGGGTGTCGGGCATCCGGGGATGAGACCCCGTGTTTGATCCAACCTCCGCCACTTGTGCCCAGTCCAATTCAAAGATCGCCATCATTCGCTTGAGCGTCTCGGAACGGGGCCACGCTTTTCCGTTCTCGATCCGCGACAGCGCAACCCGACCGATCCCGACCCGCGCCGCGAAAACCTTCGGCGCGATCGGCTCGCCCATTCCCGCCTCGCCTTGTCGATAGCTCCGTATGATCTCACCCAAATCGGCACGAAGCGCGCCAAAGCCTGCAGGCAGACGCATGCGGGGACGCGGACGTGCGCAAGACATTGAGGGCATTTACCGATTTTGTATCGTTGATGCACGCTAGATAACGACCATCCCAAAACGTCAGCATGGTCGCTGTGCAAATCGAGTGGGTGGAAGACGAGAAGGCGCAGGAGGCGCTTGCCGATCTCGTCCGGCTGCTCGCGCATCAAGCAGCAAGAGAGGCTCATCGGGAAGCGCAGGATTCCCGGCGCCTCGAAGTTATGAAAGAATAAGTCATGCTGACTCCCCTACCCCGCCGCATCGCGCTCTACGGCCGTCACTCGACCATCATGCAGACCGCGTCATCAAGCGCTGATCAGGTTGCGGCCTGTGCACCGCTGGTCAGCTTTCTGGGCGGAAACGTCGTGGCGACCCAGCTTGATCCTCAGCTGTCAGGTTATCGCCGCAATCGCCCAGGACTACAGCTGTTGCTGCGCGCAGCGGAAGCTGGCGAAATCGACATCATCGTCTGCGAGTCGCTCGACCGGCTGGCGCGTGATGCAGAAGACGTGGCCTGGCTGGGCAAGAAGCTCGCCTATCACCGCGTCCAGCTCCACACGGTTAGCGAAGGCCATGTCGACGAGATCAAATTCGCAGTGGCAGGGCTACTCGGATCGATCTTCCTGAAGCATCTCGTCGACAAGACGCTCCGTGGCATGGAGGCAGCCGTGCTTGCGGGGCGGTTCGCCGGATGGCGTGCATATGGATACAAGCGGATGGTGCGGCTCGATGCGAGCGGAGAGGTTCAACGCGGGCTGCTCGAAATTGACGAAGCGCAGGCCGAGGTGGTGGGCCGCATCTTCGCATGGTTCGCCGCGGGGTTGTCCTCTATTCAGATCGCCACCCGGCTGAACGACGAGGGCGTGCCGGGCCCCCGTGGTGGGGAGTGGAACGCCTCGACGATCCGAGGCGATCCCGCCAAACTAGTCGGCATCCTCAACAACCCGCTCTATGTGGGACGCCTAGTATGGGGGCGCCGGGAGTGGCGCAGGAACCCCGACAGTGAGAAGCGCGAACGCCGCTATCGGCTCCGTGACCAGTCTGAGTGGGTCGAGGTTGCGGTCCCTGACCTGCGGATCATCGACGATACTGTCTTCGAGGCCGCGCGCGATGAAATCGAACGCCGCAAGCGCCCGGCAACCGCATCGTCGACGGTCGGCAGCAAGCGCGCAAAGCATCTCCTGTCCGGGCTCATCCGCTGCGGTTGCTGCGGGGCAAACTATACGATCAGCGGGAAGGATTATTACCGCTGCGCTGGTCAGAAGGAGCGAGGCACGTGCGGTAATCGTGTTTCCGTGCGCAAGGAACCTCTGGAGGCCGCGACGCTGGCGGTTCTGCAGGAGCATCTGCTGACCGAGAACCATGTGCGCCTATTTATAGAAGAATTCGAGCACGAGATGCAGCGATTGGGCCGCCAGGACGCGGGCATGGAGCACGCAGCTCAACACCGCCTCAAGCAGGTCACTACTGAACTCGACAATCTGTACCAGAACCTGCTCGCTGGCATTGCCAGTCCGGTGCTCCGGGCGATGATCGCGGAGCGAGAGGCGGAGAAGGAGCGGCTGGAGGCACAAAGAGTTGCAACAACTACCGGGAAACCGATCGTAGTCTCCCTGCCCCACCCGGTGCTTGTGGGCCGCTTCCGCAGCAAGGTTGCGGCACTCCGCCAGTCGCTCGACGACGAAGCGATCCGGACCGAGGCTGCGGCAGTGATGTCGACGCTCATCGAAAGCGTGACGATCTGCCCCGACGAACCCGGCGGCCCGGAGGCGGAGGTGGTCGCCAAAGTATCGGACCTGCTAGCCTGGGCCACAAACGACGACAGCCCCGGAGCTTGCGCAACGGGGCTAGGAGTGTCGTCGAAGATGGTTGCGGGGACAGGATTTGAACCTGTGACCTTCAGGTTATGAGCCTGACAGGAGTGTCGTCGAAGATGGTTGCGGGGACAGGATTTGAACCTGTGACCTTCAGGTTATGAGCCTGACGAGCTACCGGGCTGCTCCACCCCGCGACGGCACGGCTAGCGTGCGTTGGGTAGAAGAAATTGTGAATGGGTTTTGGATATGTGCGTGTATGCATGTCGCACGGGCTTCAATGCCTGGCGACGACCTACTCTTCCATCGCTTGAGCGATAGTACCATTGGCGCAGTCGGGTTTCACGGCCGAGTTCGGAATGGGATCGGGTGGGACACCGACGCTATAGCCACCAGGCAATGGAGCCGGTGCGACATGCGTGTGCGTCATATCTGGGATACCCCACCGCGCTTAACGCTTGGTGGGGTTTTAAAATCGATACCGTGCAAGGTCGTGGTATATTTGTGACCAATCCCTCGACGGCGAGGGGATTGGCAATCTGGCGTCGTCTTAATCATCCGCACTATCGAATGGCTAGCTGGGCGAACCCAGTGTTGTCATTGATGGTGTGAGACTCTCAAGCGCGAATAGAGCAATTAGTATCGGTTAGCTCCATGCGTTACCGCACTTCTACATCCGATCTATCAACGTCGTGGTCTCCGACGGCTCTATGAAATCTTATCTCGAGGGAGGCTTCCCGCTTAGATGCTTTCAGCGGTTATCCCGTCCATACATAGCTACCCAGCTGCGCTCCTGGCGGAACGACTGGTACACCAGAGGTATGTTCAACCCGGTCCTCTCGTACTAGGGTCAACTCCTCTCAAATTTCGACGCCCACGGCAGATAGGGACCAAACTGTCTCGCGACGTTCTGAACCCAGCTCACGTACCACTTTAATTGGCGAACAGCCAAACCCTTGGGACCTGCTCCAGCCCCAGGATGTGATGAGCCGACATCGAGGTGCCAAACAACCCCGTCGATATGAGCTCTTGGGGGTTATCAGCCTGTTATCCCCGGCGTACCTTTTATCCGTTGAGCGATGGCCCTTCCACGAGGGACCACCGGATCACTATGACCGACTTTCGTCTCTGCTCGACTTGTCAGTCTCGCAGTCAGGCGGGCTTATGCCATTGCACTCTAACAGACGGTTTCCGACCGTCCTGAGCCCACCATTGCGCGCCTCCGTTACTCTTTAGGAGGCGACCGCCCCAGTCAAACTACCCGCCACAGAGGGTCCCTGTTCCGGCTTACGGAACGAGGTTAGACATCAGAAACAAACAGGGTGGTATTTCACCTATGGCTCCACATCAGCTGGCGCCGATGCTTCAAAGCCTCCCACCTATGCTACACAGTTTCTTCCTAATGCCACTCTGAAGCTGCAGTAAAGGTGCACGGGGTCTTTCCGTCTAACCGCGGGTACTCCGCATCTTCACGGAGAATTCAATTTCGCTGAGCATGTCCTGGAGACAGTGGGGAAGTCGTTACGCCATTCGTGCAGGTCGGAACTTACCCGACAAGGAATTTCGCTACCTTAGGACCGTTATAGTTACGGCCGCCGTTTACCTGGGCTTCATTTCAGAGCTTGCACCCCTCCACTTAACCTTCAGGCACCGGGCAGGCGTCAGGCCCTATACGTCGTCTTGAAGCCGACTTAGCAGAGCCCTGTGTTTTTGCTAAACAGTCGCTACCCCCTGGCCTGTGCCCCCTCAAAGTGCTTGCGCATAGTGAGGGCCTCCTTCTTCCGAAGGTACGGAGGCAATTTGCCGAGTTCCTTCAGGACACTTCTCTCAAGCGCCTTGGTATACTCTACCTGACCACCTGTGTCGGTTTCGGGTACGGTCTATACGGTGGGGCTATTTCCTGGAACCATTTCGAAGCCATCCCAATCCGATAAGGGATGACAACACACATGATCCGTCACACACCACCAGGCCCACGAATATTAACGTGGTTCCCATCGACTACCCCCTTCGGGCTCGTCTTAGGGGCCGGCTCACCCTGCGCGGATTAGCCTTGCGCAGGAACCCTTGGTCTTTCGGCGAGAGGGCATCTCACCCTCTTTATCGCTACTCATGTCTGCATTCGCACTTCCGATACCTCCACGACCCATTACCAGATCGCTTCACAGGCTTACGGAACGCTCCGCTACCGCGTACCACATAAGTGGCACACCCTAAGCTTCGGCACGTATCTTGAGCCCCGTTACATCTTCGCCGCAGGACCTCTTGTTTAGACCAGTGAGCTGTTACGCTTTCTTTAAAGGATGGCTGCTTCTAAGCCAACCTCCTGGTTGTTTTGGAAGTCCCACATGCTTTCCCACTTAGATACGATTTGGGGGCCTTAGCTGTAGGTCAGGGCTGTTTCCCTTTTGACGACGGACCTTAGCACCCGCCGTCTGTCTCCCGCATATCACTCTTAGGTATTCGGAGTTTGGTTAGGTTTGGTAGATCTCGCGACCCCCTAGCCCATCCAGTGCTCTACCCCCTAAGGTGTTCGTGCGAGGCACTACCTCAATAGTTTTCGCGGAGAACCAGCTATTTCCCGGCTTGATTGGCCTTTCACCCCTAAACACAACTCATCCGGTAACTTTTCAACGTTAATCGGTTCGGACCTCCAGTGCATGTTACTGCACCTTCATCCTGGTCATGCCTAGATCGCCGGGTTTCGGGTCTAATACATCAAACTCTGGCGCCCTATTCAGACTCGCTTTCGCTGCGCCTACACCTATCGGCTTAAGCTTGCTTGATACATTAAGTCACAGACCCATTATGCAAGAGGTACGCTGTCAGGCCATAAAAGCCCTCCAACTGCTTGTAGGCAATCCGTTTCAGGTACTGTTTCACTCCCCTCATCGGGGTGCTTTTCACCTTTCCCTCACGGTACTAGTTCGCTATCGGTCACATACGAGTATTTAGGCTTGGAGGGTGGTCCCCCCATGTTCAGACAGAATTTCACGTGTTCCGCCCTACTCGAGTCCTGAATTCTCACTTTCGTATACGGGGCTGTCACCCGCTATGGCGTCACTTTCCAGAGACTTCTACTAGTTGAAATTCAGGCACTGGCCTGGTCCGCGTTCGCTCGCCACTACTAACGGAATCTCGGTTGATGTCTTTTCCTCCAGCTACTGAGATGTTTCAGTTCGCCGGGTTCGCTTCACGAAGCCTATGTATTCAGCTAAGTGATACCTAACCTAATTAACTCTACCCCAGCATTGCTGCTCAAGTAGAATTAATCGGGATAGGTGGGTTTCCCCATTCGGAAATCGTCGGGTCAAAGCTTGCTCACAGCTCACCGACGCTTATCGCAGCGTGCCACGTCCTTCATCGCCTGTATGTGCCAAGGCATCCACGAATTGCCCTTACCTCACGCTTGAGAGTCCACACCACCAACGACATCACTGGGTGCCTCCGAAGAGGTCACCAACTCGGCAGAGCAGTGCGCGTTGGCCTTTGTCAGGTGCGGATGATTATAATCTCAGCCAGATTATTAGTATGATGATGTCGATATCTGGAGCCTCGAACTGCTCGTCCAGATCGCCCTGCACAGAAGTGCCTTGCGAACCGCCGAAGCAATCCTCGTCTCCAAAATCGAGCACCTCACGGCATCGATTTTAAAAAACCCATTCACAATGTCAAATACGGGTCGTCTTGACCCAATCACCGTGCTCTCGCACGGCGAACCGTTTCTCTTCATCTCTAGGTTGTGGCTGATGGTGCGTGTTTCGCGAGCCCGTCAGTCGCAGCGAAGCTGCGCCTTGTGGGCGCGCTTTGCAGCGCTGGCCGTTCTTGGGGACGTGCGCGGCAGCTTTGCTGCCTC